>NZ_JAJFZK010000016.1 GCF_020731355.1 Bacillus sp. REN16
GTGGACGCTACAGGGACTATTGGATGAACTTGACATGATTGAACGGTTTGAAGCGCCTGAACACGGTCGCATCCTTGGCGAGATGACAAAGAAACAGATTGAAATCTACCAAGCCCTTGGGGTTGAACCTCCATCGTTATAAATTCCGGGAATGCAGGTTAAATGGAAGCAACTCACAACCCTTTTTGATCTTCTATAAGCTTATCATGCACTTTCTATTATCTTTTTCGCTTTTTCTTCGTCCCACTTCAATTCTGCTTTCAATGATTTTTTCAGTGATTTTAATATACCGGTAGCTCATGCACCAGCAATTATTGCACCAACAACAGTTTCCCATTGCCTACCTATTTCTAAACGACGAAGAATTCCGTGACCCCCTACACTTAACGTTCACCCATTAAACTGGTTCGCTTGGATAGGTCATATCCATCTGAATCGAATCATGGCAACTACCCTTGTATAACATGTTTAGGGTCCTACTTAATAAAGAGAATTGTGACACCTAATATATTAATATATTAGAAGTTTCAAATAATTTAGTATTGACTATTTATTTCTGATATTTTAGAATATATTAAAGGATATAAGTATATATAATGGCTTATAAGTATATATAACCATTCATAACTTAATAGGATTGGAGAGATTCTTATTATTAGAGTGCTCGGAATGGGAGACAACGTATGTGACATTTATATGAGTTCTAACCAAATGTATCCGGGTGGCCAAGCATTAAATGTTGCAGTGTATGCAAAGCAGCTTGGTGTAGATTCTGGTTATGTCGGTGTATTTGGTAATGATGGCATAGCAGCACATATTTTACATACATTGAAAACTCTTTCGGTTGACCATACTTATTGCCAGCAGCATGAGGGCGAGAATGGGTATGCCTTAGTGAAAATCGTAAATGGCGATCGGGTTTTTGTAAGAAGTAACCGTGGGGGAGTAGCAAAGGAATTTCCAATCAATCTAACTAAAATCGATGATGATTATTTAAGAAGATTTGATTTGATTCACACAAGTAATAATAGTTATTTTAATGATAGACTACCTATTATCAAGGAGCTTGGTATCCCCCTTTCATATGATTTTTCAAATTTCTGGGATAACTGGCATATCACTGAACAACTGTGTCCTTTTATAGATTTTGGTTTTCTTTCATGTAGCTCAATGACGAATGAAGCTGTTATAGAGGTATGTAAGAAAGTACATAACTTAGGCTGTAAAATTGTCATTGCAACTATGGGAGATAAAGGAGCATGGCTTTTTGATGGGGAATCCCCTATATTCCAAGAAGCAAGAAAAGTGGAAGCTGTAGATACTCTTGGTGCGGGAGATTCCTTTATAGCTAGTTTCTTAGTTAATTATTTCGATTATAAGAAGACGAATGATGTTTTGATAGATGATAAAGTAAAGAGAGAAACCATTTATCAAAATTCTTTGGATAAAGCTGCAAAATTCGCTGCAAAAAATTGCTTGGTTGAAGGCGCCTTTGGATTTGGGGTAGATGTACCAAAACCATTAAGAAACCAATTAAAAATATAGTAGTTCAAAGGTAAAAAAATTTAATATATGAGACGGTGATATTAATGAGTTACATGATTGGTGTAGACGTTGGTGGAACGTTTACGGATTTTTCAATATTTGATAAACAGGTTGGAAAACTACAACACTTTAAGCACAGTTCAACGCCGGATGACCCATCCGAAGCAATTGTAAGCGGTATCTTATATTTGTTAGAAGTGAATAGAATTCAACCAGAGAAAGTTAGTTATTTAGCGCATGGTACGACCGTCGCTACGAATGCTCTAATTGAGAAAAAAGGAGCCAGAATTGGCCTAATCACAACAAAGGGTTTTAAGGATTTAATGGAGATAGGTTGGCAAAAGAGACCATCCCTGTATAATCTTCTTAAAGAAAAACCAGAAAGCTTAATACCTCCAGGTTTAAAGTGCGAAGTAGAAGAACGAATATTATACGATGGTTCAATCGATATCGCATTAAATGATGGAGAAGTACGACGTGCCGTAAGATACTTGCAGCAGCAGAATGTACACGCAATTGCTGTATGTACATTGTTTTCTTTCATTAATCCTTCACATGAACAACGCATCAAAGACATCATCTTAGAAGAATTTCCCGAAGTTTATATTACAACCTCCTCGGAACTTGTTCCGGAGATAAGAGAGTATTCACGAATGAGTACAACTGTCCTTAATACATATTTAGGTCCTGTTATGAAAAAATATATTAATAAATTTGAGAATTCCATCGCAGACTCTGGAATTGAAACTGCACCATATGTTACTCAATCCAATGGTTCCATTATATCAATACATGAAACAATTGAGTCTCCAATAAAAACTGCCGTCTCAGGGCCAAGTGCGGGTGTAATAGGGGCAAGCTATATTGCTAAGCAAAGCGATATAAGTAAGATTATTACTTTCGATATGGGTGGTACTAGTATCGATGTAAGTCTAATAGAAGATGGAAAGACTCAGATTTCAAATGAAAGATTGATAGAAGGATATCCTGCGAGAATTCCAATGATTGATATTGCTACCTTAGGTGCAGGTGGCGGGTCTATTGGAAGAATCGATGAAGGTGGAGTTCTGAAGGTTGGTCCCCAAAGTGCTGGTGCAACACCAGGACCTGCTTGTTATATGCGTGGGGGGACATTACCTACAGTTACGGATGCAAATGTTGTTTTAGGAAAACTAAATCAAGAAAAAATCTTAGGTGGACGAATGGAAATAGATATTAGTCTCGCCAAGAAGGCAATTGAAGTGAATATTTGTAACCAGTCAACTTTAGACCTTGCCAGTGCTGCCGCTGGAATCATTTCCGTTGTTAACTCGAATATGATTAGGGCGATTCGACTTGTTTCTGTGGAAAAGGGATATGACCCTAGAGAGTTTACACTTATGGCATTTGGCGGAGCAGGTCCTCTACACGCATGTGAAGTTGCTGAGAAGATGGGAATTAAAAATGTACTTGTCCCTCCTTCACCAGGGACACTTTGCTCCTTGGGGCTCCTTATGGCAGATACGAAATTTGATGTTAGCCTTTCAAGGGTTCTAATTGCAAATTCGGAGAACATTGAAACAGTTAGGGACATCATTGGAAAAATGATAGTAGAAGGAAATACAATGCTTGAGAAGGAGGGGGTAGACCGAACAGACCGACGCTTTACTTGCACAATTGAATGCAGATATGATAGACAAAATTACGAAATACCTATAGAGATTGGTACAAATTTTACAGAAGCTGAAATGAATCAATTAATTTATGATTTCCATGAACAACACAATAAATTGTATGGATACAGTAACTATAACATGAAGATTCAAATGGTGAATTATCGGGTAAGCGCTATTGGGATCATTGAAAAGCCTGATTTAAAAGAGGATGAAATTATCCCTGATGCACCAGCCCCGATGCCTATTCAAAAACGGGAAGTCATGTTTGAAGGCCATGAGATATTTAAATCAACTTACGTATTTAATCGAAATGAAATTAAATCCGGCTGCACAATTAAAGGTCCAGCCATCATAGAAGAAATGGATTCGACCACAATTATTCCCCCGAAATGGGTTGCTTATACAGACGGGTTTAAAAATATAAGGGCTAGTTATATAGGAGGGGAAATATTTGAGTCGTAATGTAGATGCCGTTACATTAGAAATCGTAGGTAACTTGTTGCTTTCAATTGCAGAAGAGATGGGAGTTGCACTTATAAGAAGCGCATATTCTACAAACATCAAAGAAAGAAGAGATATTTCTACAGCGGTGTTTGACCCGGATGGCAATATGGTAGCGCAAGCTGAACACGTGCCTATGCATTTAGGATCATTGTTAAGCATTATTAAAGAGGTATATCGAAAGTACCCTGTTGACACGATTAAACAAGGAGATATGTTTATAGGAAACGATCCGTATAATGGGGGGGGAACTCATTTGCCAGATATTACAATCGTTGCACCAGTCTTCTCCCATGGGAAATTGATTGGATGGGTTGCAAATCTGGCACACCATAGCGATGTAGGCGGAAAAGTGCCTGGGTCGACTTCCGGGGATGCAGTAAGTATTTTTCAAGAAGGTCTTAAAATTCCACTCACAAGACTTTGCCAAGGTGGGAAAGTAAATGAAGAAATTATCGATTTTGTTTTAGCAAATAGTCGTCTTCCAGGTGAGCGTTACGGAGATTTAAATGCACAAATCGCCTCAAATCGTGTGGGTATGAAGCGTTTACTAGAAGCGTATGCGATATATGGAGATTTGTTAGTAGATAGTATGTACGAGCTGCAAGATTATGCGGAAAGAAGATTAAGAGCGGGAATCGCCAAACTTCCAGACGGGGATTATGAATTTACAGATTACATGGATGATGCAGGTGTTGCGAGCCCTAACCCAATTCAGATTTCAGTAAAAATCAGTATTCGGGGAAAAAAGATGGATCTTGACTTCACAGGAACGCATCAACAAGTAGAGGGTCCAATTAATGTTACCTATAATGGTCTATTAGCAACCGTGTTCTATGCGATAAAGGCACTTGTTGATCCAGAGATTCCGTCTAACGCTGGAATATACCGTGTATTTAACATCATTGCTGAACCAGGACTGATTGTAAATTCGCAGAATCCTGCTCCTGTTGGAGCACGAATTGATACTTGCATGCGTGTAGCAGATGTTATATTTGGTGCAATGGCACCTGTCGTACCTGAGCGTGCGATTGCAGGGTGTAATAGCTCTTGTACAACTGCAGTTTTTAGTGGAAATAGTCCAACTGACAAGGAAGATTTTTATGTATACCTGGAAACAATTGCAGGTGGATCAGGTGCAAGTATGCATGGTGATGGGCTTAATGGAGTGCAAGTTCATTTGACAAATACATCGAATTTGCCAATTGAAGCACTAGAAATGGAATTTCCTCTTGTTCTTGTTCGTGAGTACTCACTTATTACTGATAGTGGTGGTGCGGGTGAACATAGGGGTGGACAAGGAATATGCAGAACATTTGAAGCTCGTTTTGATAATGTATCTTTTACAGGTTTAGGTGATAGACAAAAGTTCCAGCCATGGGGTCTCAATGAGGGGAAAGAGGGTGCGGGTGGACAGTACTATCTGTATCGAAAGGATGGTAGCACGCAAACCCTTTCGTCAAAATGTACCGAAGTTAATCTTCGAGCGGGAGATATTATAGAGATACATACACCTGGTGCGGGTGGTTATGGAGATCCTAGGAAAAGGAATCCAAATCAAGTATTGGTCGATGTAATTGAAAATAAGGTAAGTGAAGGTAAAGCATTAGAACTTTATGGTGTGAATGTTAAGAGAGTCAAAGAGAACTACCAAATCGTGAAATAGTAATTCAAAAATAAATCTTATTGAAAAAGAACGTGGAGGAGAAAAATGCAAGTTAAAGACATTATAAGAGACGCAAAAGGAAAAATTGATCATGTTGGAGGTTTGAAGCACGTTTATTTTGTGGCATGTGGAGGTTCCCAAGCTGCCATATTTTGTGGCCACTATCTCCTAAATAAGGAAGCAACAACATTTGGTTCTTCTATTTATAACAGTAGCGAGTTTTTAAATGCTACGCCGGCCATGTTAGATAAAAGATGTATTGTTGTACTTTGCTCTCTTAATGCAACTGCAGAGACAGTGGAAGCAGTTAAGCTATCTAGGGAAAAAGGAGCTATCACCATTGCAATGACAGGTTTTCCTGATACTGAAATGGCTAAGAATGGGGAATATGTAGTTGTTTATTCAAATGGTGATGAACAAATCTATAGCCAAAGTAACCAGTCTAATGCCTTAAGAATTGGATTTGAAATTTTACACCAATTTGAAAACTACCCAAAATATGAGGCTGCAATTGATTCATTCACAAAGATTGATCAAATTGTTGCAAATGGAAAGAAATATATTGAAAGAATTGCAAATGATTTTGCAAAGGAATACAAGGATGATGAGACTTTCTATGTAATGGCAAGTGGACCTATGTACAGCACTGCATATACTATGAGTTATTGCCACCTTATGGAAATGCAATGGAAGCATGCAATTCCAATGCATTCTGGTGAATACTTCCACGGACCATTCGAAACTACTGATAAAAACCTTCCAATAATTCTATTTGTAAGTGAGGGTAGTACACGCCAATTAGATGAAAGGGCATTAACATTCTTAAACAAATATGCTGACAGAGTTACTGTTATTGATGCCAAAGAACTTGGAGTAAACATTATTGATGACAGGGTAGTAGAGTTCTTTAATTCTGTAATAATGATTCCAATAGAACGTAATATTGTTTCTCGTATGGCAGAAATAAGGAATCATTCAATGGATATGCGGAGATATATGTGGAAAGTGGAGTATTAAATAAAATTAATCTTTTGGTGAGTTTATACAAATACACAATTTAAAAAATATCTGGAGTCAGCTTTAATAGATTTGAATTGATAAGTATTTATCCGTTTGATTGGTAGTGGTACTAAAGGTTACACAAAAAGAAAATGTATCAACCGAAAGGGCAAGAGGAATGTGGTGTAATTATTGTTAAAACGATTGTTGATCATCCGATGTAGAAGATGAGGAAGCAAAACAAAGAAGATCAGGGATATCTTTAAATAGGTAATTCGCAAGGACTTTTTTGTTCTAAGTAAGTTCAATTGTTATCTTTTAAAATCAAAATGAGGGGTGTAGATTTATGGAAACCGAAACGAAACTTAATAACACATCAACTTTTGAATTAGCAACATTTGCATCGACATTAAAATATGAAGATATTCCAGAAGAAGTTATAACAAAAGCAAAATATTTACTATTAGATTATCTTGGAGCTATGGTACCAGGTAATCAGGAAGAGATGGCTAAGATACTTTATAGATTTGTTAATAAAGTTACAGGTCCAGCCGAATCAAGCCTTATAGGGATGGATATAAAAGTTGGTGCACAGTGGGCAGCGTTATATAACGGGGCGGTCGGTCATTTAATTGATATGGACGATATCCATTGGGGAAGTGTTACTCATGCAGGTGTATGTATCTGGTCATCAGCTCTTGCTATGGCAGAAAAAACAAACGCAAGTGGTAAAGAATTGCTTACTGCTGCAATAGCCGGGTATGAAGTTGCTTTACGAATTGGATTAGCTGTTCAGCCAGACCATTATGTTCGTGGATTTAATCCAAGTGGAACAATTATGACATTTGGGGCAGCAGCCGTAGCTGCTCGTCTTCTAAAACTTGACCCTCTCAAGACAACACATGCACTTGGTATGGCGGCTGTTATGGTTGCTGGAAATAAAGCGCATCTAACGGAAAGAGTTATGACAAAGGATTATAACTCCGGATTTTCTTCAAAGTCTGGCATCCTAGGGGCTTTGTTAGCAGAAGAAGGTTTTACAGCGTCTACGGATGAATTAGAGAATCCTTGTGGCTTTTTACATCTCTATGGAGAGCGTGCGTATCCTGAAGAACTAACAAAGGGATTTAAGAATATATGGCATATTATGAAGACCGGACAAAAATTATATCCTGCATGTCGTGTTATGCATTCTAGCATTGATGCAGTTTTAGACTTCAGAGAAAAATTCGACGTTGATAAAATTGAGAAAATCACTTCACGGCTTTTTGCAACGGGGGCATATATCATTGATGACAATTGCCCTTGGTCTGGTGAGAAAGGTATTATGGGTGCACGATTTTCTGCTCAATATAATATTGCAGTTGCATTATTATATGGAAAAGAAGGGATGTGGGATCTGTACGACCCAGTTAAGGCAATGGAATATATGAAGATGGAAAGAGTACGAGAACTAATTAAAAAAATTCAAATTATTCATGTTAAAGAATGGGATGAAGACACTTCTAAGTATTCCGCATGCGAAGTGGATATAACATTAAACAACCAGACTCATTTTACAAAAAAACTTTCAAGTGCTTTTGGTGATCCAGATAATCCTATTCCTTATCCTGAGCAAATCAAAAGATTCAAGAGTTTACTCAGTGTTGTTGGGTGGAGTGAGTCGAGGATGGAAGGCGTTATTAATGGTGTTCTTAGTTTAGAAGATGTGGAGAACATTAACAAAATAATGGGGTACCTATGAACAATTAGTAAATAAAAAGTGCAGTTACGAGACTATTTATAGGATCCTATAAACTGTTATATATAAATTAAACAGGAGTGATATAATGAAACGTATTTGTTCATTAATATGCATTGCTTTAGTAATGCTACTGATTGGATGTAGTTCCACTGAATCTACTTCTAATCCTAAGAAAGATGATTCAGAACAGGATAAACAAAAGGTACAATTAAGTTGGTCAATGTGGGCTAATACTCCTGAAGAAAAACAGGCTTGGGAAAATCTAGCGAATAAGGTAACGGAGGAATATCCAAACATTGAAGTTAAAGTTCAAACTGTGGGGTGGGCAGATTATTGGACTAAATTACCTACAAACTTTGCCAGTAATAAGGAGGCTGATATAATTTCTGTTCATTATTCAAGAGCTCAAGGATTCGCATCCTCGTTTTTACCATTAGATGATTTTATTAAAAATGATCCAAATATAAAAATTGAAGATTTCAATGAGCACATTCTAAATAGTTTTAAGTATAAAGAACAACAAGTAGGTTTACCTTATGATTTTGGACCGTTTGTGGTTTATTATAATAAAGACCTTTTTGACAAGTATCAAATTCCCTATCCTGAAGCTGGATGGTCATGGGAAGAGTTTGTAGAAACAGCACGTAAATTGAGTCAGAATCAAGATAAGGGTTTTGTAGTATCTTCATATATTGACCATTTTATACCGTTTATTTTCTCTAATGGTGGTAGTCATTTGGATGAAAATGGTAATTATGATTTAACGAATCCGAAGTTTGTAGAAATTATTCAAAGACTATCTGATATTGTAGTTGATGGATATGCCCCCCCTTTAGTAGCTACAGATAATCCTTTATGGGATCAAGAACAGTGGTTAAGAGGAAATATAGGAATGTTTGTAAATGGACCATGGGCCATGGGGGGTCTGAGTAACAACGCTAATTTTGATTTTGATATAGTACCAATACCAGAAGGTAAGGATGGATCAGTTACAGCTATTGTTGGGTCAGGGTTCAGTATTTCCAAAGGAACTAAATTTCCTGAAGAGGCTTTTAAAGCTCTTACTGTTCTTACTAGTGAGGATAGCTTAATTGAATTAGCGGAATTAGGAAGGGCATTTCCAGCGAGAAAATCAGGACATGACATATATTATGAAACTGTTCCAGAAAGTTTTAAAGATGTTTTAACCTATGCAAGTTCCAACGCAAAGGGATACTTAACTACTCCAACATGGCAACAAGGATATGATTTAATTCTCAGAGGGCTAGTACCAATATTCAATGGTCAAATATCTGTTGAGGAAGGTCTTAAAGACTTACAACAACAACTAGAAAATTTATAAAACACTTAGAGGGAGGGTTTCCTCCCTCTTTAACTTAATAGGGGGTGAGTATCGTGCTCAAAGAAGAATACCATTCAACAGTTAACGAAACAAAAAGTAATACTATAATAGACAAAACTATCAGAGTTCTAAAAAAAAATAACATCCTAGCTGCAGTCCCTTTCTTATTACCTAGTATTATGGGTTTTATGGCTTTTACCTTTATCCCCATAATAGCAACACTACTTTTAAGTTTTTTTAATTGGTCATTATTGGATAAACCTAGTTTTGTAGGCTTGGATAATTTTATTCAACTTTTTACTAACGACCCGAGTTTCATAAAAGTAGTGATAAATACTTTTTATTATGTTTCAGTTTATCTAATTTTAAATATTATTTTTGCAATCGGATTAGCAGTTTGGTTGACTCAACAGGTTAAGGGATTAGTTGTCTTTCGAGCATTAATGTTTTTCCCGGTTTTGATTCCACCTGTAGCTATTGCCCTTATATGGCAGTGGATTTACGACAAAAATAATGGATTATTTAATATATTTTTGGAATGGATTGGTATCCAAGGACCGAACTGGCTAGGGGATATCAAATTTGCAATGCTAGCACTTATAATTGCAACGTTATGGCAATATGTAGGTTATAATATGTTGATATTTATGGCTGCTATTAAAGGGATTCCACCATCTTTATACGAAGCAGCTTCATTAGATGGAGCCGGTTTTATTGCAAAATTTAAACATGTCACACTTCCTCTATTAACTCCGGCAATATTTTTTGCAGGTGTAATGACACTAATAAATACATTCCAAACTTTTGATTTAGTTTTCGCCTTGACAAATGGCGGTCCTGGTCAATCAACGGAAATATTAGGACTTTATGTCTATAATAACGCATTTATGTGGTTCAAAATGGGTTATGGGTCATCTATTGCAGTAGTAATGTTTATATTTATTCTTATTATTACTATCTTGCAATTGAAATTCCAAAAAAGGTGGGTACATTATGAATAAATCAAAAATTGGGTTTAATCTTTTGAATTATACTTTATTATCTTTTTTTACATTCTTAATGATTATTCCCATTATATGGATGGTTCTTACATCTCTTAAACCCGATCAAGAAGTGATGGAATTATCAATTTTTGGGTCTTCTATTGAGTGGGGTAATTATGCACGAGCATGGAGCTTCTTTCCATTCGGGAGGTTTATGTTTAATAGTTTTTTTGTTTCGTTAACAGGGACTTTTATAGTCTTAATTACTTCCACTCTTGCTGCCTACGCCTTTGCTCGTCTACGTTTTCCGGGACGAGAAAAACTATTTGCTTTATATTTGTGCACTTTGATGATACCTCAACAAGTGGTAGTAATACCCATGTTTTTAATAATGAATAAATTGGGATGGACAAATTCATATTGGGCTTTAATACTACCATGGGCATTCACAGCATTTGGCGCATTTTTAATTAAGCAGTTTTATGGAACAATACCACGTGAACTAGATGAGGCAGCTATTATTGATGGGTGTAGTCATTTTAGTGTCTATTGGAGAATTCATTTGCCGTTACTTAAGCCAGCAATAGCAGCCCTTACAGTATTTACGTTTTTATCTTATTGGAATAATATACTATGGCCATTGATTATCATAGACGATCAAAACATGTGGACTCTTCCACTTGGTTTACAAATGTTTAAAGGACAATTTGGTACAGAATGGAATCTATTAATGGCGGCTGCGACAATAACAACCATCCCAGGTATATTAATTTTTATTTTGGCTCAACGTTATATTGTCCAAGGAATCTCACTTAGTGGATTGGGAGGTAAATAAAATAATAGGTGTTTTTTATATCTATTATTCATACAATTATCGTAATATAATAATGAAATACATTTATGTACCATAATTGAAAGGTAAAGTTTATAAAGAATGTAAAAATATATTTAACGGTAAAATGTACCTAGGTAGCTAACTTCATACGAGAACAAAAACATAAAAAACCAGGAAAACAAAGTATGAAAAAGGTTTGTTTAAAGGAAATGAGGCATTCATTATGTTAGATGGAAAAGCAATAAAACCTTTATATGAACAACTGAAGGAAAAATTAGAAAATGATATAGCAGAAGGGAAATATAAACCAGGAGAGAAGCTTTTACCCGAAGTGGAAATGGCAAAAAAATACAATGTGAGTGTAATTACTGTTCGTAAAGCTACTGATGAATTAAGCATAAAAGGATTATTAGAGAAAAGACAAGGTAAAGGGACTTTTGTTGCATCTAGAAAATATTATAAAGATTTGAATCAAGTAATAAGTTTTTCTGAATCCTGTAAAATGATTGGAGCAGTTCCCGGAGCTAAGGTTTTAATGTCAGAATTAGTAGTTCCTAGTAAAGATATATTAGATCAAATGGAACTCTCACTAGATTCTAAAACTGTATACATTTCTCGACTTCGTTTAGTAGATAAAGTCCCAATGGTTATTGAAAATAACCATTTCCCATTAAAATATTCTTTTTTATTGGAAGAAGATTTAGACAATAATTCAGTATTTAATATACTTAAAGAAAAATGTGGAACGCAAATAGTAAGGTCAAGACGGACTATCGAAATTTGTAGAGCATCTGCGCTTGAAGCATCACACCTAAATGTGAAAAGAAATAGCCCATTGCTTTTAGTTCAAGGTGTTGTTTACGGTCTAGATAATGAAATAGTATATGTGGGTAGTCAAATTATAAATGGTGAAAGATATAAGTTGTATGTATAGAAAGATAATAACTAATTAATTGTGAATCACATAAATCCACAACAACAGGATATTTTATTTTTTGAATTTATCTATTATAAAGCCAAAAAGGACAAGGATGTTCCTGTGAAGCCATTCTTTATCCATATTTTCACAAAACGTTTAATAGGGAAAATCCACAATTTGATTTTTTACCCGAGAACCAATTCTTCCCGGGTAAAAAAAGAAGTGTAGAAGGGAGTGTTTATTTATTGTCTGTAACCCTCAAAACACAAGATGAATCTAAATTACCAATTTTTCTTCAAACAATTGATGAGAAAGCAAAACAGGTTTATGGAAAACTCACTTTCCGAAAAAAAGATCAAAGTTTACCAGCGGGTGTGGCATGAATTTGAAACGTGGTGTCAAGATCATCAGATTTCTGAACCTCCGGCATCACCAGAGACCATGGTTCGATACATAACCGTTTTATCCGAATACAACCAGTCAGCAACAATCAAAAAGAAATTGACGGCCATTTCACAAGCATATAAAACAGTTGGACTCCCTAGCCCTCTTGAACACGAGATCGTTCGAAAATCGTTTCGAGGAATCCAAAAGGAATTAGGTACGGAACAGACTCGAAAGAATCCTTTACTATTAGAAGATCTGTATAAGATCTCAGATGTAGTTCCAATCACCAAAACAGGCCTGAGGGATTGGACTATTCTTTTGATGTTTTGTCGGAGCACTCAGACGCTCGGAACTTGCTACCATTCGAGTTGAAGATTTAGAGCGAACGCGCGAAGGTATCATTATTCATATTAATAGAAGTAAAACGGATACCCTTGCGGAAGGGCAAGAAGTTAGTTTACCTTATGGAAGTAACCCAAACACCTGTCCAATCCGAACATTGGAATCATGGCTAAATGTTGCGCAGATTACGGAAGGGTACATCTTCCCTTCCTTTGACCCTCGTAGTCAATTGGCGCACCCCAATGAAAAAACAATAGCTTCTTTTGTGAAGAAATATTGCAGGGAGATTGGGTTGGATCCTAACTTATATTCTGGACATAGCCCAAGGGCTGGTTTTGTGACAACCAGTGCACTAAAAGGGATTCCAGAAAGACAGATTCAACGACAAACAAGGCATAAAAATGTGGCAACTTTACAAAAATACGTAAGACCAACCAAACAATTTAGTGATAATGCAGTTATACAGATCGGCCTTTAAATTCGAAAATAAATTCCAGAAGTAGAATAAATATTTTTGGAGATAAATACCATTAAGGAACATAACTGTAAAGTAAATATATAGAAAAAACACGTCAAAATTCTCCCGAAATGTTACCTTATTATTTTGGAAATTTTATTTCCCGTTATTTTGTCTTTGCAAATAATAGAAATGTTGAAAATAAATATAAACCAATAAAAAATGACGCTATTGCATGTCATTTTTTGTTGATTTATATTTATTTGTTCATAGGCTGTATCTTTCGATTCTAATTCGTACTAACCATCATTCTTGATTTTTCATCTACCCCTAAACCCACTTAATGTCGTAATCCGATTACTTTCCTTATCTGACCAATAAAATGTATATCAAAATAAAATATTGCCATCAGAATTTGCAAAGTATTTCGTGTCTACCCCGTTACTGACTGACAATAAAGAACTGTAAGAAACGATATAAACCGTGAAAAGAATGCTTCTGATAACGATAAATCTGATTGAAAGCTTCCTTAAAATCCAACCCGCGATGCTTTAATTCTACCTCAACAGGCAATCCGTTAATTAAAATCCTCACATCATAACGGTTTTTGTGTTTTTCTTCGACTGTTATTTGATTCGTACATGGAAGATATTTTTACACCATTCGCGTGTTGTTAAAAAGTTCTAAAAAAAATTTGCTTTCCATCATCATGCTGGAAAACCTCTTGTCACGGAATATTTTTGCTTTTTCAAAAATACTCTTCCCAGTAATCTGCGTTTAAAAACGACTAAACTCTCCATTGGTTAGTGCCGACATTCTAATTTCTTTTCGTTAAACCGAATTAAATGGTTTCTAAAATTATGTATAAGTGTATCCTCATCTTTAATGGTCACTTGACCATAACCTTGACGAACAAGTTGTTCAAATCATATGTTTTTCAGGCTAAGCTTCTGACTGATAGGATATTTACTCTCCCCTTATTTATGAATTGTATCCTACTTATATATTATTATTTTAGATAGGAAAATGGCATTGGTGTTATCTACAACATAAAAAAAGGAACCAAATTATGCAACATTTTTTAAACAATGTATAAAATAAATAAAATCGGAAAAAATGATATCAATTGATAGCAAAAAATAAGGAGTTGATATATAATATATTGTAAGTACAGATAGAGATAAAGAGGGGTGAATCCATTGCACGATGCAACACCAAAAGAAATAAATGCTTTCCTAAAAGAATATCGAAAACTAATGTTTCAACCAAATAAATTCCATTTTGAACCAAGAACGTTTAATGGAATAACTAACCTTGGATTAAACATTCCGCATGCAAAGCAGGAAATCAAAAATTTAAAGTATATTCATTATGATCGAGGGCCAACACCTGATTATAATGGAGATGACACAGACATATGGGAATTTGGAAAACCTTTTGAGGGGGAATTAATCTACATTAAACTGAAGATTGACCCCCTACATGGATGTAAGTGCCTGTCATTTAAAAAGTCTACCGGACCGTTTACATTACCTTATAGAAACTGGTGATACATAAATATCATACTTTTACCTAGTTAATATTCCTATTATGTTCAGCCCTCTAGTTAATAAGAAGAGTAATTAAAAAAGAGTAAATTAATTTAATAAATGAAAAGTAAAATTAAATAAAAAATACTGATTAAGAGGTGAGGCAATTGATGAGTAATTTTGAAAAGGGGATTTTTAATAAGCCCGCCAATAGTGAGAAAAGAAAATACTGCTCAAATTGTAAAGAAGAAAAAAACTCAAAAATTAGAGAAATTAAAGAGGTCTATCCAGTTAAAGGAGAAGAAATAGAAATTGAAGCCTTTGTTAGATATTGTGTGGAATGCGATCAAATACTTTTCGATGAAGATCTAGACACTAAAAATATTGATAAAGCGTTTGAAAAATACAGAATGCTAAACAATTACTTATCTTCAACTGAAATAGAATCAATTAGAAATAAATATGGGTTGTCTCAAAGAGGATTGGCATTACTACTTGATTGGAGCCCTTCAACCGTGGCTAGATACGAAACTGGTGCAATCCCCTCTCCTTCGCATCATTCAATTTTAATAATGGTAAGGAATAATATTGAATATATTAAAGAATTGTTTAAAAAAAAACATGATCAACTTGGTCGGCTAGATAAAAAAAGAATGGAGGAAAGATTACAACAAATAGAAGATGAAATTTCTGAAAAAGATACTATAATTGTACTTACTAATAAATACAAAAAATTTAAAGACCATATAAATAGTGGTTTTGGTAATTTCGATTTCAATAAACTCTCACAAGTAGTCCTATACTTTAGCCAAAACATACCAAGAGTATCAAAAACTAAATTAATGAAATTACTTTTTTATTCTGACTTTAAAAGTTATAAAGAATACGGATTATCCATTAGTGGCACTGTATATCAACATTTACCTTATGGACCTGTACCTTATCACCACTGGTTAATGTTAGATGCTCTTACAGAAAACAAAATTGTTGCATTAAAACCTTTTGAAAACTATGAGGGGGAATATTTAGAGCCAACTTCAGACTTAGATCTGTCAATATTCTCTACTGAAGAACTCGAGGTATTAGAGGATGTCACTCAATTTTTTAAAGACTTTAGTGCTGTAGAAATATCCAATTATTCTCATGAAGAAGAGGGCTATATAAAAACTGAAGATAGAGAGTTTATTTCTTATGATTTTGCGGATGTTTTAAAAGAAATGTAAAAGGGGACATAGTTTGGCCTCCTTTTTACAACCTTTAAACAACATTATATGATGTAATTTTTTATATTTCATTGATCCTATATAAACAGGTACCAGCAAACTAACTAATAGAACCCCGAAGAAGTTATTTAATATGTTCAAAAGAAGAAGAATTCCCTTGTTAATAGCACATGAAAAGTGAGCCAAATGACAACATAAAATTGAGCCACCCAAAAGATTGTGAATTTTTATTTTAACACACCCCGATTGGCTTTATATGGAGTGGCGGGCATGATACCATTGTCAGGGTGCGAAATCCTTGTCTATCGCACGCTTTCGCAGGGAAGTCATGCCCGTAGAGGCTCCATGTCAAGCCACGCACTGTTAAAAATGCTTAAACTAAAGTTTGTGAAAATATCCATACTTTAACTGGCTCAATAAATTATTGCGAAATACATTCCCTGACGGGATAGCTAAAATAAGCTTATCCAAAAATGCATTCTCTATTTATTCAAATGCTTCGTAGGTGAGTTTTAGTTTCTTAACAATATAATAGGAGAGCAGGCTATAAAGACGCCGCTCTCCTATTAACTATTTAATGGGTTTTAAGTTAAGTTTACGATAAACCACTAGACAATGTAACATATATTCAAATTCCTCATCACTTACTTTACCTTCTAAATAATTTGCTTCTAATAAAATTTCAGATACAATTTGACCTTTTTCTTCAAATTTAATTTCTACGTTCCTGGATGTGTGCTGTACTTTTTCCGCTGCTTCCTCCAATGACTTTGTACCTTCTTTTATTATCTCACTAAGAGTAATACCCTCCATAATCTGGTATAGGACTTCTTTTGCAGCATTATATGTTAAAAACGTTTCTAACACGTCTTCTTCAGTTAACTCTATGCCATTCTTAATAAATGAATCACTAAATAGGCGACTTAATTTATATTTATTAATATCCGTTAATGTCGCAATTGTTGTTACAATAATTTCTTTAATCGTATCCACAGTAGAAACTTTATTCGTTTCTTTATTTATTAAAAAGAAATCCTGTTCAGAAATTTCCATTAGAACCCCTGTCAGGGATAACCGTAAAGGATCTCCACCTGTAATATCGCATAAAGCATGGGTTACATTTAAAGGTGGTGGTGGCATTTTCCCATTTTGAAGACTGCTTAAATATGCTTTATTCTTGCTTAACCCTCTCTTCCTCATTTCATATTCTATTTCGGTTAAACTTAATCCAGATTGAGAAATATACTCCTTTAGCAACAAAGAATATGGATTATTCATTTTACTTCTCCTTATGTTTTAAGAAAATTAAAACTTGTTGTTGTTTTTTTATAACAATGTGTTATTATATAATTATTAAAACAAATTGTAACTTTATTATAACTTATGAGGGGGATTTAGAAAATGTTAAAAAATCCGCGTTTTTGGGGGAAAGCATTTCAAATTGTATTAGCTCCTGCTGTATTGGCTTTAGGAGGTCTAATCCTAGAGCTTGCATCAAATCAAGGACCCGAAAAAGATTCAAATCAACAGGGTGATGAAAATAATGAATGAATGTAAAAAAGGCTTGGTTTTATCTGACCAAGTCTTTGTCTTGTTCTTCATATTTATTTCCAAATCCCTGATCAATCGTAGTTATCCTTAAAAATACTTAACTTAAACTGAGCTTGTTATTTTTTCCATAATAAACGAGAACCTCAAAATAAATTTTACTAGTCCTTTTGTATAATATAGATTTGGTCGTTTCATTTCATCAACAAACCAAAACTATTTTTTGGATATAAATGAAAATTCTCAAAAGAGACTACCGGAATTTTAATTTAACAGGTACAATGAAACTAGCAATCTAACTATCGATAAACCACGTTATCAATAGTTAGTAAGTAGGAAAAATGGAAGAGTCTAGAAATAAAAAATCTATTAGATAAAGTCAAAAACAACAAAAAACGAGCTGGAGGAAAAGTGGAATGAGTAAAGATATTCCTGTTTCTATTGTTAGAGCTATCATAGAGGATATTTATGGTCGTTATGGTTTGGAGCAATATTTCCGTAGTTTAGATCCTAAGAGCCAAGTTGATTTATATGAGAGTTGGATAAAAATTGTATCCAAAGAGCTTCATAAAAATGGTTTAGTTGAAAAGGAATATGAGGGATTAAACGTCGATGAAATGAGTTTTATTGAAATAGTAAATCGGACTTCATATTATTTAAAAAATGAGTGAGCTAAAAAGGTGATGTACTACATGAGCAATAAAGAAGATGGTGTATCTGAAGAATTAAAAAAACGGGTCGAGAAGCTTTGTATGACTTCATTGCCAAAATTTGTGAGGAAAGGATGAAAATTCATGAATTTAGAACTTAAAAAACAGGAAGGGCATACCCTTTCCACAGAAATTTTAGAGCTGCAGAAAGAAGCAAAAAATCACTTAGCCAATTCAAAAGCTGAAAATACAAAACGAGCCTATCGAAACGATTGGACCCAATTTTCCGAGTGGTGTGAAAAGAACGGATTGCAAAAGTTGCCAGCTGACCCGGAAACGCTCGTCTATTACATCACGTTTTTAGGAAAAACATTGAAAGCTTCCTCCATCAAACGAAAAATGACGGCCATCTCGCAACGCCATGAAACAGCAGGCTATCCAAGTCCTTCAAAAACAGCCCTAGTAAAAGGAGTGTGGGACGGAATCCAGCGAAAGATCGGGATTAAAGAGGAAGGAAAAGACGCACTTTGGCTTGAAGAACTTCGGCAAGTCGTCCAAGCTATTCCTCAGAATAAAGTAATCGGTGTACGGAATCGCGCCATGTTAGTGATTGGCTGGGCCGGGGCTTTACGAAGAAGCGAATTGGTCCAGTTAAATGTCGAAGATATCTCCATCACTCGCGACGGATTAATTCTACATTTAAACCGAAGTAAAACGGACCAAAAGGGAGAAGGACAGGATGTTGCCCTCCCATACGGAAGCAATCCATTAACATGTCCCGTTCGTAGTTTAGAAGATTGGTTGGCGGTATCTGGCATTTCGGAAGGTCCATTGTTTCGTCGAATGGATCGGCACGGGAACATCCTTGGAAGGTTGACTCCTCAATCAGTGAGGTTGATTGTTAGGGATTGTTGTGAAAAGGTGGGATTGGATCCAGATCGATATGGAGCTCATAGCTTGAGGAGTGGTTTTTGTAGTACAGCTGCGAAAGCTGGGAAAGCAGAGCATCAGATTATGAAGCAAACCAGGCATAAGCGAAGTGATTCATTGCAGCGATATATTAAGAAGGCCAATTTATTCGATGATAATGCAGCAAGTGGGATTGGACTCTAGATTATTGGTTAGAACAATTTTATTAAAAATTGTTTAATTGTAGGAATGAGCAAGAAAATATTAACCTTCATATCTAACGCCGATATATTCTTACAACTATTATCATTCTCTGAGGGTATTGTTGTTAAAGCACTCCTCAGTTTAGCAATAAAATCATATAAAACAATAAATATTATAAAAATGAATTTGATTTGTGATAAATGTGCAGATGAAGCAGTAAATGATGTTGCTAAACAAGTTTAAGTTATGTCACATTTCGAACATAGAGGTACGGATAGATGGAAAAATGCGAGGTTTGCAAAGTTAAGGAGGTTGGTCATAAATACAGGCGTTGGTTCTTATGTCCTTCCTGTTATAAAAGGTTTTTGAACCTTTTTGGAATAAAACTGTAATATCGTACTTCGATGAAATTATTCTCTTTTCCAGGCTCCCCAGCTCTGGTGTTTTCGGTACAGTTATTAGTTTCAAAGGCAATTGTCACAAACCCTAAGTAGGAGATGATATGACACATGGGAAATATAATTAGATTGAGTTCAAAAACAAAGCCTATTAAATTTGAAGATAGGAAAAAGAAGATTCAAAAAGAATCAGAACAGATAAAGGATAGATTTGAGAAGTTAAAGAAAAAAAGAAAGGATCTTTTTGAATAAAAAAAGGACAGTGCGGAAAAAGTTGTGTAAATTAGTTTGAAATCAATCCTCCTGGCAAGAATTAGGATAAATAATTTTTGCTAAGGAGGTTTTTTCGACATGAAATTACCAAAGGAAAATTGTTGAATGTTAAGGTGGCTTAATATAATTTTCCGAAATTTGTAATAATTAAAACACCTCTTTTTCCTTTTTTACTATTACAATAGTATTAAAGGAAGGTGAATGGTTTGAGAAAAATTATAAAGATTTCATTTGCCGATTTGGTTAAAGAAAACAAAAAAGAATTATTAAAAGATCAAAAGGCTATGGATCGTATCGAGGAGAGACTAGACCAAAAAAGATTAGAAAAGACAAAATAAAAATTCCCCTAATCCTTTTCTTGTTTCTACTTAATAAAACACTGTTTTTTCAAATAAGAAGAAGACTCTGTTAATCTGATATATATAATAGAAGAAACACGGAAAAATCGACTTAGAATATATTAAAAACAGTTTAGAAAATGGGCAAATCTGAAAGAGCAGGGCTATACATGTAAGTAGATCTAATATGTATAACCCTGCTCTTATAATTCTTTGATATTCTATCTATCTCTCAATCGTTATACAATTTTAAAGAGAGTGATTCGCCTTGCTCCATATTATCCTCAACTAAGAATGTTAATAAGTTCAAGTTCTTTATCTATTAAACATGTAACGTTATTTTTATTTAAAGAAATGAAGACACCAGATATATGTAACACCTTTGAATTTTTAATAAAATTTTCATTTATATTTTCTAAACTAATTTCATTAGTTGGTGAATTACCTCGATAATAAAAAGTCCTTCCACTACCGTCTCCCAATATTTCTCTGAAGTTTATTGAAGTATTATATCCTTTAACTAAATGTACTTCAGCAACATCAATACCCTCTCCGCGGGCAAAATTATATATATATCTACCGAATTCATCTTTTCCTAACCTGCTAATCCACCCCGCCTTTAATCCCAATCGTGAACAACCGATTAAAACATTTAATTCCGAACTACCTGCACTTCTTTCAAATGAGGATACATATCTCATAGGTCCATTAATTGTTGGATTAAAAGTGATCATTGCGTCTCCTATTGAAATAATATCATTCATAAATAACATCCTTTTTATTTATATTTTCATACATCCATGAGAAAGTGACAGCTCTGTAATCATGAGAGCTACCATAAGATACGTTTGGAATAGACTTGCACTTTACATGGGGAAGTTGTCATGATAGTTATTTCGCTAAGAATCCAAGCCTGCAAAGGTACCTTATAAATTGACACTCTGAAACCTCTAACCATTTGCAGAATCTTTTATTACCCTACTGGAATAGCGACTCTCAACTTTCGCATAAGTGGTACAAGTCACGGAAACATTTACTTAACAAGGCATCTTCATATTAAGTATCATGTAAAGAATTAGTTAGATAATAATTTTGATTAATAACAGATAAAATATCTTACTATTACCTTATCGGTGTTTGTCAAGATAGTTGTCGCATTTTCTTTATTTTCTAGTGTAATAGTTTTAGAGTAACTACCGCGCTTCGCTTGGTAGCCTTCTCATCAAAGAACAGAATGAATTCTGTTCTTTGATGAGAAGGGAAAGGGTAGTTCAAGCTCGGTCGCAGTTGGGCTATTTTGTGCCATCCTTTTCTATCTTGTCCTTCATTGGATTTAAAGCCACTGAATCATGTGCACTCCAGTCTCTTGTTGAGTGTGTCCAACGTTCTGGATGCCTTTGTTTCGCTAGTTCATAAACCTCTTTGCGCCCCTTCAGTATCTTAATGTGGGCACCTGTGTGGCATTGTTCCGGTGTTACAAAGTTTATGCCACTGTGTAGATGGACGCAGTTGTACCAACTCACAAATCTCAACGCCCATTCTCGTGTAGCCTCTAGTGTTTCAAATCCTCTGTGAGGGAATTCAGGTCGATATTTGAGAGTCCGGAACATTGCTTCAGAATAGGGATTATCGTTACTTACTCTTGGTCTTGAATAAGAGCTTTGGATCCCTAATTTTTCAAGTAATACTTGAAATGTTGCGGCCTTCATTGGGCTACCATTATCGGAATGTAAAACGAGTGGTTTACCTTGGATTTTTTCACTAATGATCGTCTTCTTCATTAAATCTTCAGCGTATTTTGCTTCCTCAGTTTCCCAAATCTCCCAACCTACTATTTTTCTACTGAAAATATCGATAATTAGATAGAGTCGGTAATACTTGCCTTTCACCGGCCCTTTCAACCACGTAATATCCCAGGTCCACACTTGGTTTGGAGCTATTGCTAAATGACTATCTGGTAACCTTCGTTCCGGCTTTTTGCTTCTTCCCCGATGGTTCTGCATTTTGTGCTCACGAAGAACTCTATAAAAGCTAGATTCGGAGGCAATGTAAATACGTCGATCCGCTAATTTTGGTACAATTTGAGTGGGCGGTAAGTCTACAAATTCCTCTTTTTTAACGACCTCCAGTATTTCTTGCTTTTCCTCCTTCGTTAATTTATTTTTTGGCTCTGGGCGTGATGCAATAGGGCGTTGATCTTCCTTGATCCTACCTTCTGAAATCCAGCGTTCATACGTGCGTACGCTAATATTCAATTCTTTGCACGCCAGGGCTAATCGCGCACCATTTTGTTTTGCTTCTTGGATAAGTTCGACTGCTAGTGCGCGATCTGACGGGCTGATCATTCGTCCTCTTGGTCCCCCCAGATCGCTTGGGCCTTTTTTCTTAATAGTAATAAGGCCGCGGCTTCTGCCAATGCTTTCTCTTTTTTACGCAAATCTTTTTCTAATGTTTTTGCTCGCTTTTTCTCCTCTTTCAATTCTTGATTTAACTGCTTTGATTGACTAGATTCGCGGCCATTTGCATTTAGGCATGAATCCCGCCATGCTTCGATTTGTTCTTTATAAAGTCCTTTTTTACGACAATACTCCGCCAGCTCCGCACCATTCATTGAATATGTTTCCATAACAATTAGAAACTTATCTTCGCTGCTCCATTGTTCGGAACTTTTTCCATCACCAGGTGTGGGGTTTCCAGCTAGTCTAGCTTCCTTTCTCCACTTGTACAGCGTAGGTTCAGTAATGCCAAACTCATCACTTAATTGGCCTACCGATTCATTATTGGGGGGCATCATTCTCTTAACAATTGATGCTTTCTCTTCCTTTGTATATCGTTTACCGTTATTACTTTTTAAGTCGATCAACCTCCGTGTATGATTTAAACTATACACTAAAGTTCCCTACGACATCTATCCTAACAGAGGGGGTTATAAAAACTCATTAACCTAAAAATTTAGATTGGTAATATAACTATACTCCTTTTTAGACTAAAAATAATTCCGCTAAGATACTTTGCATCTCAATTGCAATTTTAAATTCCAAAGATTTATGTAGTATTAAGATTCTTTATATATAAACCGGTTTACTAAATCAATTTAGTAACATTATAAAATATTCATAATAATTTTACAATATAAGTTTTAGTTTTATTTTCCATACATTCTAATAATATAGGCAAAGGCAAAGACAATGAAACAGAAAAATGGTTATCTTCAAGTATTAATATTAACGTTAATGTTTATATTAGTCTTGTTACTTTAATAAAAGACAATCTCCGCTCTAATAAACTGGATGTTTGTCCATTTATTCAAATTATTATTAATTCAGATAAAAAGTTTCAAATAATAATTTACTTTTTCATTTAAGTATCATTTCCAGCTTTAACGTATATACTGTGTATATACAAATATGGATGGAGGTGATATAATGGATACAAATAAACAAAACCAAGAGGGACTGATATATATGATGACGAAAGTTCAAAAATGGGGTAACAGCCTTGCAGTCCGTATCCCTAGCAATGTTGCTGAGAAAATTTCGATTGAACAAGGGTCTGAAATTGAGTTAAGCGTTGGGAATCAAATCCTTACTTTAAAACCAAAAAAAAGGAAACCAACTCTAGATGAGCTTTTGGCAAAGGTAACTTCGGAGAACCGTCATTCTGAAGTTACCTTTGGGACTATAGAAGGGAATGAATTATTGTAATGTCAATACCTGAACGTGGTGATCTTGTTTATGTGAATTTCAACCCACAAGCAGGACATGAACAAGCTGGAACAAGACCAGCTATTGTTTTATCGCCCCAAACATTTAATAAAGTAACAGGTTTTGCAGTCGTGTGTCCTATCACTCGACAGCAGAAAGGTTATCCCTTTGAAATAGCCTTACCTAGTGGTTTGGCTATTGAAGGGGTAATTTTAACGGATCAAGTAAAAAGCTTGGATTGGCGTGCAAGGTGCTTCAATATTAAGGGACAGGCCCCACAAGATGTAGTGACTGATTGTCTAGATATTATACATACATTTTTATAAATGACCGTTTTTCATAACTTCGTTAACGTCATATCCAATATTCTTTATTGTTTATAGATATTGGAATATTAACTGTAAGGGTTTCACTGATACTAAGGTAAATTAATCAACTAAAAGGGGTCATTATTCATGACACCTTTTTTAGTTAATTAATTTAAAGGATTTTCCTTTGTAAACAGATATCGCCTTGTTCGGGTTGATGATTTTTTCGATATGTAGGAGGGAGGACTTATGATT
Organism: Bacillus sp. REN16; assembly: GCF_020731355.1. GTDB lineage: Bacteria > Bacillota > Bacilli > Bacillales > Bacillaceae_L > Ferdinandcohnia. Next base: position 24,715 of record NZ_JAJFZK010000016.1, read on the forward strand.
AGAGATATTTATAATCAGATAAGCCCATTGTTAGGAGTTAGAATCGGATTTATTGGAAATAATCTATTTCAATCGCCCAAGAAATTATAGGGCATTTTTTTATGTTTGCACACAAACAGATGTTTATATTTCCAGTACCATTCGAACGTATATTCCCGTATAATATGAATAAAATAAGAACATACATTCTTTTGTGGAGATGAATCTAATGGTTGATTACAGTCAGCTACCTGTCCAAAAAATATTATGCGTGGATATGAAAAGCTTTTATGCAAGTTGTGCCGCGGTTATGATGGGTCTTGATCCGCTCGAGTGCTATTTGGCGGTTGTTGGAGACACAGACCGCCAAGGTAGTGTGGTGCTTGCAGCTTCCCCAAAATTAAAAAAGGAATTTGGTATCAAAACGGGATCACGTTTGTATGAGATTCCAAAGGACCCTAAAATCCATGTTGTAAATCCAAAAATGAAGACTTTTTTACACATCTCAACAGAAATCACAAAACTATTTAACCAGTATGTCCCTAAAGAAGACGTTCACGTCTACAGCGTTGACGAAAGTTTTATAAGAGTCGATGGCGTACAAAGATTGTGGGGAGATGCGCTCACAATCGCTCATAAAATCAAAAGTGATATCAAAGAACAGTTCGGCCTTACGTGTACTGTTGGTATTGGTCCTAATATGTTGATGGCTAAGTTATGCTTAGACCTTGAAGCAAAGAAAAAAGGTATTGCAGAGTGGACATACGATGATGTGCAGAGTAAATTGTGGAAAGTATCCCCTCTTAGTGAAATGTGGGGAATCGGTAGACGAACTGAAAAAACACTTAATCGTATGGGAATCACAAACGTCGGCCGCCTTGCTCGCTATCCCCTTAACCTACTTGAAAAAAAATTCGGGGTGATGGGAAATCAACTTTATTATCATGCATGGGGCGTGGACTTATCAGATATTAGCGCACCTATTAAGCGTGAACAAATCAGCTTTGGTAAAAGTCAAATACTCATGCGAGATTATCCGGATCCGGAAGAGGTAGAGCACGTCATTTTAGAAATGTGCGAGGAAGTAGCTAGGCGTGCAAGGCATGCTCGTAAGGTTGTAAGAACTATTAGTTTAGGGGTTGGCTATAGCAAAGACGAATTAGGTGGTGGTTTTTATCGTTCAAGGACGATTGATACCCCAACGAATATAACAATGGAAATTTATAAAGTGTGCCTTGAATTGTTTAATCAGTTTTATACTCGAAAAACAGTAAGACAGATTTCAATTTCCCTTTCAAAAATTGAGGATGACGACAATATGCAGCTCGATTTGTTTTATTTGGACAGAGAAAAGAAAAGCAAGCTTGGCTATGTTATGGACCAAATACGTACTAAATACGGATCTGATGCCATCTTGCGAGCAGTATCTTACACCAGCGCTGGAACGTCAAAGCATAGAGGTAGACTTGTAGGCGGCCATAAGGCTTAAAATATGGGGGGTAGTACAATGATAAAAGATAGAGGGAAAATCAAATGGGGTGCTGCGTTTATGTTGCCTGAAATGATTTCCGTACAAAGTCGTATCGACTGGGATGCTAAAAAGGTTGAAAGGCCCACACTTGATGAGAATCAACTTGAAGAGATTAACCAAGCTATATGTACGGCGATGGAGTTTAACCAGGACTTAGTATTTACTCTTTTTGACCGTGGTGAATTTGTGCTATTACTTGGTAGAGTGCATTATGTTGACCAACTTAAGAATGAGCTACGAATAGTGGATAAATTCGAGGAGCTACACTACGTTAAATTTAAAGATATTGTAAAAGTAAACATCAACGATTGAGGTTATTTCCCATGAAGCCTAATATATCTGATAACGAACAACAACTAATATACGACTACGTTTACAATACAAAATTAATTGAGCTTCTCGAATCTGATTTATTAAAAATCGATAAATCCAGATTAAAAATCACAGGGAGCTATGTTCATTTACTTGAAGATATTTTGAGGAAAGTCCGATTATATGTTAAAGATATGAAGATGGAAATGAAGAGATTGGATATCAAAGTGTTTCCTGGAAAGTATGTAGAGGATATTATCATTCAGTATCTTTATACCGCTCATGGTTACAAGGGGGAAATGAGGTTTTGGGATGCAGCACTTAATAATCATGTTGCAGAGTGGTTATTTAAATACTTAAAGACGTTCGGTGATACGGGTACCGCCATAGGATAATTTGCCGTTTTGATACCATCAAAAAAAGACTTACTCGATGTAAGTCTTTTTAATTTATTCAGTAAGATAATGATATTGTGTAATTAGATCGTCTGTAATTACACAATTCCAACCTTCCTTAAACACTCTATCCCACGGACCACCTGGTGCATGAGTTTTTTCAACTAAATCAAAAGGTAATGTATCTTCATATTTTTCAATAACATCAATTACACACTCGGCAACAACATAACCATATTCAGAAGACAGTATCTTCATTAAAGATGGTGAATATGCATTTTTATCTGCATTAATACTAAAAGTTTCATCTTCTTCAAAATCAATAATAGAAGAACCGTAACTTCTATATTTTTTGAAGACATCCTCAACAACAGGCCCATGTTTGTAGGCAACAATCGGATCTTTAAAAAGTTTCTCGCCTGTTCTTAATAAAAATTCTGCGTAAACATAATAAATCAATTTTTGAAGTTTCAAGTGGGACACAGAGCTTACCGTTAAAATAAACTTCGCTAAGTCATAAGCTGTTAATTCTTGGTCGTTCAATATAACCTCAATAAATCGATCTATATCTTGAGTTACGAAAATATCCTTAAAAAAGGAATCTTTTTCGACTACAGAATCCCAATCTGTGGAATCAGTTGAGAGTTTATGGATGCCATATTGCACAGGTCCACAATATTTTTTCACTTTTTTCAAAGAAGTTTCAATATAATCCTTATCCAATCGAGCATCGCTAGAATAATGCCATCCTACCCTTCTACCACCAGCATAATCACTAACGATTATTATATAATGAAACGCCATGCTAGCACCTCCCTTAACTAATTTCGCTTGAGTTTTTATAAATCTCAGCCCATTTCGTATACTCTTGTTTATGAAGCGTATGCGACTTATCATTTGTGGTTAGATTGTCTGGATCCCAAATCTGTAGTTCCCACGGAAAATATTTATTACTTTCTCCATAAAAGTATACATGAGTAGCTTTGTAATTTAATTTTGACGAATCTCTAATCATTACCCGATTAGAATATATTTGAGATATTTTCTCGCCAATCTTCTTAAAATATTCATCATTATGGTCAAATTGCTTAAAAATTATTCTAAAACCTAATAAATCATTTAAGCATTTATTTAAGTCAATTTTACCTTGTTCTGGTTTTCCAACTCTATAGTATTTTAACTTATTCACTATAGAATCTGGTTGCTTTACACGTAACCTTAAATCAAATTCTATAAAATCATATTCTAACTCGATATCGTATGTTAACTTTTTTAAACGTTCTGTATAACCCATAATCAGTTGGTAAAAACTTTTATTAATCGTAAATAACTCTGTTTCATCAGATACAGAAGTTACATGTCTAATTTGCTTTTTTTTCAAATTGATTAGCTCTACATTTTCTAATATGCTAAATTCTGTTGAAAAATCACTATGCAACTTATAAATTTTACCGATTAAATCGAGTAGCTTTTCGTAAAGTAAACCTTGAATCGTTTTATCCATTTTAAATTCCTTACAAAAATACTTTGTGTTTCAATCATATAGTCTGTCCAAAAAATATACAACAAAAACGTGTTGCATTTTAAATGGAAAAGTATGTACAAGAAATAGATTCAATAATCAAAACAAAAATCCTTCAAAAAAATTAAAAAATCCTACCTCCTTAAGAGATAGGACGTTCTTCATTCTAATTTTAAGTTATTTTTATTTTCAAATTCCTTCAATGCTTCAGCTACAATTTCGTCTTTATTACCTGTCTTCGTGACTCTTACTCCTCCATGTCCCCACTGCGTCGGCAGCACAAATACGTCGAATTCACCATTTGCCATCTCTGCAATTGTCAAATTCACCATCGATTTAAATTCCTGAATTGCTGTTAATTCCTTAATTTCGGTATTCATGATCATTTTTTACATCCCCCATTTAATAAAAAACCACCTATTTGTCTCCATCAAACAGGTGGCCAAAAGCGTTTCGGATCCTCTTAATCCTCTGCTTGATTGTAGGTCTAAAATGGAAAAAATTCAGTGAAGTTTGTCACATTTTTGTTTTGTAATTGCCCCCATAGCTTCCAGCACAATTTTAGCGTCTTTATTAAAGTAAGTAATTATATCCTCACGAAGCAATAACTGAGAGTTTTCTTTTACAAGCAATTTTAATCCCCTTAAATCAAACCTTGTTGCATAGCTATTAATTGTATTTATTATTGCTAACTCATTTCTTTGTAACGGCTTATAATCGGAATTATGCATGTCGGTTATGACTTTCAATAGTTCCCGCGCGTTTCTATTTAGATAATTCCTTTTAGAATTTAGCAGATCAATATTTTCTTCAATGTATTTCCTTGCCGTGACTAAATCAAGAGCATCTACGCTGTTGTTTATTTCATTAATCACTTGTTTTAAATCCATGTAAAAAGCTCCTTTTAAAAATATTGTCGAATATTGTCTAATTTTAATATCGGTTGTAACTACAAATGAATAAAGCCCTACCTTTATAGAGATAGGGCGTAAATATTAATACATATATTTACTTTGGCATCTGACTTTGGTACTTATACAATAGGATGGCATATTCCTCTAAAGAAAAATAGGAATTAATAAATATTTATGAGACTTGAGGTAATTCATTTGCAACGAAACACTTTAACAGTTGAGGATGTCGCTCAATACCTTGGCGTTCATAGAGACATAATCTACACTATGGTACGACAAAAGGAAATTCCACATTTCCGAGTTCGTCGTCGCATTTTCTCTAGTCTGGAAACAATTGAACAATGGATACGAGAACAGGAGGGATCCATCCATAAAAATTCTATTGGAGGTAATAGTTAATGCATTTAACAATGACATTGAACAAATAGAAGCTGATTTTTTCAAAGAACGGTTAGAAAATTAATCCAGTCAGCTTACGAAAAAGGTGTGGAGGACGTGATCAAGCGTTTTTCATATCCTCCAGTGCTAAGAAATAGCTACTTGTCTGAAATTCTACAAATAGCAAAGCCAACAGTTATTAAAGTAACAAGCAACCCATCTTTCCCAAGATTACAAGGCATCAAAGGCCGATATCCAAGGGACTTAGTTTTCGAATGGATTGAAGCAAATTCTATTTATTTGAAATAGGTGTTCTAAGTAAAGATGCCACCTACCGCCAAATAGGTGGCATTTATAAGTTTCCCATCACCTACATTTTGATTTTAATTCAAAAAATGGAAAAAGCCAGTTAAGTTTGGCACACAGAGCCTTGTTATTTTTCGGGTAACGTTATTCCTCTTTGAGGAACGTTCTAAGACCCATAAAACAGTTTACTGTATAATATGGGCACTCTGTGAAAATAAATTAAAATAAATTATAAGTAAAATAAAGGAGATAGCAAAATGCAGCAACTCAAAGTAGAGCTAACTATTCCTGTTTCATCTGATAAAATCCTTATTTCAAAATTCGAACTTGAAGAATTAAAGAAAAACGAATTAACCGGAGTCTTTTGGAACATGAAAACTCTCGAACAGAGGACAGGAAAAAAGCATGAATGGATTAAAGAAAACATACTTTTCCCTTCTCGTTTCCGAACAATATTAGATGTAGATCATGGAGGGTTTGTATATTACCCTAAATCAAAAGGGCAGACTTGGACCTTTCAAGCTACAAAAATGGCAGAATTTCTAGAAAAGAATTTCAATAAAATTTTCGCAAGCTAAATATGTTTCATTTCTCACAAAAAAATTGATTTAAATAAATTATAATAATTTGGTTTTGTTTCTAAGCTTCAGAAGTGCTATAATATTGCCATACATTGTATATACACTATATAGACGTTGTCTAGACAGTGCAATGCAACTAATTTGAATAACTTTCAAACTTTGACTTAAAACAAAAAAACCAAGTGTCCTACCACTCGGTTTAAAAAGAGAATATGTGCTTTTTGGCGTTTACCTTACCTCGTTATTGGTAAAACTGAGACTAAATTTCTTTCTTTTAACCTTGTTCTAACTCCTACATTAGACTTGGTTATTTTTTTTTGGAACGAATCCAACGATTATGAGACCTAACGAAAAATCCGAATCAGAAGTAAAGTTTTTAACGAAATCTACCAGACTAGTAATTGCAGACACCACTTCTAAAATCTCCGTAACCTTCGTCCCCCCTTCTTCAAGGAAGGGACACCAAAAAGGAATCTAGTTGTATGTTGCTATAAATATTATACCCCATGAATAACCTTGAGCAAGACAAATATTGACAATCATTTCTAAAGAAATACAATCCAATTGCAACGGTTCTCTCTATTATTTATTTCAAATCCTTATCTAAATTTAGCAAACCACTTTCAAAAATAATTTTTTAATTGTATTATGTAAACTAAAAGAAGTTCCATCGTATAGCAGAACCTCTTTGCTTAGTATCTATCAGCTAATTTTTAAACTCGAAACATAATATAAACTATGCTTATTTTTCGCAGGTACTCGTTTAACCAGCTATATGGGCTCGTTCAGTGTCCTCCATATAGCTGGTAAAACTATTTATATCTATAATTAGCAGCTATAATGTTATTGAAAACTTTTATTTCTTCTTTTAAACCGTAAAAAGAATAAATAGATCTAATGGTTTCAATCATAAAATTTGAAGCAATACTAATATGAGTCTTAGAGTCAACTTCTTTCCTTAAGACAGTTACATAATTCTCTTCAAAGTGAAAATATTTCAGTGATTCCTGTGCGTGCACTTCCCCTGAAAATATTTGATAAAGTAAAATATACTGATCTTCTATACCTAGATAAGCACTCAACTTGCGCAAATTGTTGATTCTTCCATTAAAATTGTACCACTTTTGTGTCTTAATTTTTTTATCGTATGGGTTAAAGATTTCAATCTCTTCTCTGTGGTTTAGGTCTGAAAATTTCGGGAAATCGGTTATGAACTTATCTCGTTTTATATTCAAAAAACTCCTTACTTTACTCCCCACTAAAGTCTGTTCTGCTATAGAATCAAAAATTCTAAGTTCTCTTCTCTTTAATGAGTAAATGTAAGCTGCACCTCTATTACTTGTATCTTTTTCTAGTATGAATTTCAGATATATAAAATTCTCGAACATCATTCTTGCAATTGCATCTAATGTATTATAGTTTTTGTTTTCAACAAGAGTAATTAAGGATGTGGTTTTTCCAATCATATCTTCAAGTAGACCTAGAATTGCTGCATCATGAAGTTCAATTTCTTTGTTTGGATAGTGCATTGTAAAACATTTATCTAATATGTTTTTAGTAACTTTATCTGATTCTTTTACTATTCTTTTAATAATCTTCAAAACTCTTCCCCCTCGTATCAAACTTGACCCATTAACCGAAGTATATAAAATCAGCAGGATAAAAGCTCTTTTGAAGTCCACAAGATTTACCTTCATCAGCAATTATACTTGGGGATTTACCATCCTTCCAAATAAAGTTACCAATAATGTAGAACTTTCCTGCAGTTAAATATCCAGAGGAAAAATAAAAAGCCATAGCGTTAAGCTATGACTTTTAACAAACAAGGATTTAGGTGGGGTGGCACTCCCGCATCTCCAAACAATGGGCGATGGCTGCCTGTTCCATCTTCAGAAACCCTTGTATTATTAACTTATGTTGTCCTTAATGTAATTATACAGAAAAACTTTCCAATTTCAAGATAGAGAAAAAAGTCCAGGTTAATACCTGGCTTATTTTAGTTTTAATAAGTAATCTTCAAGGGTCTCTTCAATCAAAATATATATATTTCTCTCTTGTAATAAGGATTGCAACTTTAATTCTTTATGTAGTTCCGTCCGCAAATCAAATGAAACACGCTTTCTTTCAATCTTCTTTGCTAGGAAGGGTTTATTTCTTCTTTGTATAGCTTTTCCGTTCTGAGTAACTAAGTGCTCTTTTCGTACAATCTCAAAACATTAAAGGAACGAAAGATATATTTAACTATTTGACCGTTTCTCAACTTCATCTAAAAGATTATGAATTTGACTTTCATAGAATTTTACCTCATTTTCTGATAAGGCCTCAATCATATTTTGTTTTAATTCATTAAATTTCGTTCTCTCATTTTCAGTAAGACTTTCTTTTAACGAATAATATCCTGCTTTTATAGAGACAAATCCCCTTCTTATTAACATTAGTTGTAATTCCTCTTGAGAATAGGGAGTGTGCTTAGCCATTTCATGTAGCGGTATACCACTTTCTAAACAGTTTATGATAATTTGCAGCATCCCTTCATCTTCTGCATCTTTTAGTCTACTTTTTTCATCTGAATGTGCTAATGTTTTAGCCAATTCCTCCCTGTTAGAAAGTTTGTAATTCTGTTTAATCTCTAATTTATCAAGTTCTTGAATAATACCTTTTAAATCATCTACAATTTGATTCTTTCCATACGTATGATCATTCTCCTTTTGTATTGAAATAACTATATTTAATATTTTTTGTTTTAGCTCAACTATATGAAATTTGTTAAACATATTGAATATCCACATCCCTTTCTAAAATATTTATACAACTCTATTATATACCAAATGGAAAATATTGACAATTGCTATTCAATGCGCTAGAATTAATATACTGAGTATTCAAAATATATAACGAGGAAGGAGGAGAATTAGTATGCTACTTCAATTTCTTACTGAGAAACATAAAAAAATATTGGATAAAATATGTGTCATCATAGCTGTTATCACTATAGCAGCAGGGCTTACTTCATATTTTTTAAACTAACGCACAACCGATAATAAAGGTTAATAAGGGGGTTGACTTATATGAATACACTTTTACATTTTGCAGATGTAGCTTTGCAGTACTCTAGAGGAAGACAAACGGGTTTATGGGGATTGATTGGAATAGTACTAGCACTAGTTATAGTAGCAGCATGGGACTATATTCTACCTGTTTTTGAAACATTGGGAATCGTTGCCTTACTAGATAAAATGGGCTTGATCTATGAGGGATCTCCTGGCATGACAGCATTTCGTATTTTTGTAGCATTTATCATATTATATATGTGCCTTATCATTGTGGGGTTGGCCTTATTAGCAGTATTTTCAGCTGTTATGGCTGTATCTCAAAGTAAAATTGGCCAAGGGTTACTACTCGTAGCACTCTTCCTTATTTTTTTCCCGTTTGTGGCTCTTTATGGGATTGTGAGACTTCTAGTGTTCATGGGTGATAAAAAAGAGAAGAGACAGGACCCAGTGGCTTATGCGGAACGAAAAAGATTAGAGAAAAATAAAATGGTTATAGATTATTTAATTACGGCTGGTGTGGAAGAAGAGAAAACCAAAATCCTTCGACAGCGTGAAAAAGAATGTGAAGAATTGTGGGAAAGATTCCAATACGATAAAGCAGATGAAATCATGAATGCCCCTTTAGAAGTAAAGGAAGACAATATTATCTCTTTTGAGGATGCAAAAAATCGCTTAAACCGATTACCTACAATGGGAGATTATTTCTTTTTGCTAGGTGTAACTTATGAAAGAGATATTTATTTGTTGGTACCAAGACCACAACTTCCATATCAAAATGATAAATTTATAGGAGAGAAATGGTTGCTTAAGGGTGAAATTAACTATCAATCGAAGGAAAGAGAGTTTTATATTGATTTAGACAACTCACCTTTTGACAGGGATAGAGAGTATCCAAAAATGGATAAAATCAATTATTTCGACCACTGCAGACATACTTTTAACGAAATCCCCTTTGAAGAATTTGAATTATTTATTGATCCAGCTCGGTGTGGTTTTGATAGGGATTTTAGAGCATATTTGCAATATGCACACTTTCAATATTACGTGGAATGGGAATTGGATTTGTACTTTATACAAAAAAGAAATTTAAAGAATAAAATAAATAATGCTCAAACAAAAGAAGAATTCGATAGACTGGTAAACGAAATCAAGCCATTTAATATCAGAAATGAAGACGTTGTGTCAAAAATCTGGGAACAAAGCTCAAAATATGCTGAGAATGCAAGTATTTAATTGTTGAAGAAAGGATTAGTGAGATTACATGGCTTTAAGACTAGCAGTTGATAATACAAAAAATAAAAATAGCAGTCCAACCTGCAGGAACAATTGTGAACTATTCGATCCATTGTCCGAACAGTGTGGTATACATAATAATATCAATGCTAATGATCCCGCGCTTATCTTTAGATGCGGAGATGTGATTTACAAAGAGCAAAATAATTTTATTGCAAATTACCCCTTACCTACAAATAACGATCTGAACAACCTTAGTCTACATGAAGATGAATTCGAATCGCAGTATTATGATGAATCAACATTCTTCGAAATAATGGGAGTAAAGTTTGATGAAACTAAATCGACCTATCCATCTATCCCGGATTATCCAGCCACTCGGAATGATGCAATATGGTATATAGATCCTAAAAAAGAATGGGGTTGCTGGATTATCAATAAATCAAAACAAAGATTTATGGCTGTTAATGAAGGAACACTGATACAAGGTTGGGCAAAAAATGTTTATAAGTCACCTTATCCAAGGCATAATCATAATGCTTCACTTCCATTAGCCTCAAAAATGGCTTGGTATGTTGATGAAGATGGATATGGTCAATATGTAATACTCTCTAACGGAAACATTTCCATGATATCTATTCCTAAGCCAGACTATTGGAAAGAGTAGTACAATCATATAAATGTATAGAAATACAGCTCTGAGGAGTAAAAATTCTTCGAGTTAATTTTAGTAATTAAATCCCCAAAAACTCCTGAATTATGGGATAATTTTACTGTGACAAACACAGTAAAATAGCGTTTTTTGGAGGGATTTAAATTTGATGACAAGAAAAGAGAAACGAGAACAAGCAAAAGGAAAAAATTATTTTTTCGAGTTCATGAAAATTCAAAAGCACTTCTTCAAAGACCTAACAAAAATGTTTAAAAAAGTAAATGATCCTCGATCACAAAGCTACATTACCTATGACCCAGAGGTCCTATTATTTATGATAATCCTAAAAAATGCGACTGGTTTAAAATCCATGAGAAATATGACGGATCGTTTCAATAAAGAGGAATGTATTGAAAACATAAAAAAAGTGCTCAATATTGAGAATCTGGAAGAACTTCCTCACTATGATACAATCAATAACTTTTTGTCCAAATTAGACATTACGGAATTGGAAAAGATCAGAATCTATATGATCAAAGAACTTCTGAAAAAGAGATGTTTTGAAGACTATCGGATAGAGGGAAAGTATTGGGCTATCGTATTTGATGGTACAGGGTTATTTAAATTTAATGAACGTCACTGTGAACACTGTTTAAAACGGGAAAGAAAGAATGAAGAAACAGGAGAAGCCACCGCTTATTATATGCATCATGTACTTGAAGCAAAGCTGATCGTGGGAGAAATGGTCTTTAGTATTGGGTCAGAATTTATTGAAAATGAATCAGAAGATGTATCGAAACAAGACTGTGAAATCAAAGCATTCTACAGGCTGGCAGAGAAAATAAAAGGGATCTTTAAACGGCTGCCGATTTGTATGCAAGGAGATTCCCTTTATGCATGTGAACCTGTATTTAAACTTTGCCAAAAGTATAAATGGAAATACTTATTAAGGTTTAAAGAAGGGCGAATAAAAACCGTAGCCTCAGAATTTTATAACATCAAGAAATTAGAACAGGACTTTCCAGCCCCAATCTCGCCGGTCACTAACCCAAATGAACGTGTTTTGACCATGTATTGGAGCCGGGCAACGCATTGTTGAAAAGAGCTTGATTGATACAAGTTTTCCGTCGAAATTTCTTTTGTAAAAGGGGTACAATCCCATCCGAAAAAATGACTAATCATACCGATTCACCTTTCTCCATCAGGTTCACAAAGCCATTCTGATGATTTTGCTTTTGTTGTTCTTGATATTCCTCATAGACTAGTTCAATATAATTAAGCCCTGTTTTCTGAATCCTTTCCTCAGATTCCGATTTTGGGCTTTCTTCAGGCTTATCCCATTTCATGGAACGCTGTACCATTACAACGGCGTCTTTCAGTCGCCTTTCCTCTTTCCAAACCTGTATAATCGTTCGGATTGGATGATCACATTTCTGATAACGATCTATCGGTCGTTGTTTAAAGCTGTTATGAACTTTTTGGTGATAGGCTACTTCCAGCCATGCCATAAAAAATCGATTTAAATCAGCTAATGTTTGGATTTTTTCTTGTTCAATTAAGTCGTATGCTTCCGGAACGAAGCTTTGATCCACAAAACGAAAGAACTTTTCTTGTTTTCCGCGGCCTTGGGGGCGATAGGGTTTAGTATGTTTAAGCTGTGTCCCCAATCTTCCGCATATTCTGGCAAAATGATGGGAAGAATAGATAGCTCCATTATCGACATAGATCATGGATGGAATCCCGTGCTTCATTATAGCTTTTTTTAGACAGTCTTCTAATCGCGGTACACGCTCTTCAAAATAAAACTGCGCGTGAACGACGTACCGGCTATAATCATCAAGGAATACAACCAGATAAGCCATTTTTCTCTTTCCCTTTTTCTCGGGATGAGGCAAATAAAGGGTATGCTGGACATCTCCCTGCCAACAGGCGTTACGATGTTCTGCCTCAAACCTCCGAAAGGAATCCTTATTATCTTTTTCTAATGCCTTTTTGGTCATTCCCCGGCGCCGGAGTTGTTTAGAAAGGGTGCTTTCTTTCAATTCTCCTGGCTGCACAAATTTAGCCAACTCTAAAATAGCCATAATCTGCCGGACACTTCTTGTTGGATTTTCTTTCTTTAAAGCGATAGCTTTTTATAGAACCGCCGGTTCGATGGTCTTTGAACTAAGCTGATCTGCCCGAGGGGAAGGCTTTAACGCATCCCATCCACCTTCTCTATAGACTTTCATGTATCTTTCCAGTGTACGAACACTTACCGTTTTGGCAGTGCTGAATGGAATGTCATATGAATGCCTCGCAATTTCCTTTAACTGCTGAGCTTGTTCTCCCGGTTCCAGTTTACGGGTGACCAACGGGGCAATGAGTCCATAACGAAAGTTGGCAATCTCTTGTCTTTGTTTTTCATCCATCCTAATCTCTCCTCTATAGATATTCCATAAAATTATGGCATACAAGACCCATTAAAACAGGACGGCATATTTTGTTGGACAATGAGTTAATAAATGGAATAATTTAGGTGAAATTGAGTGTCAGATTGAAAAATTGCATTCGTCATAGAAGGTGACGGTAGGTTGATCATCTAGATCAGAGACGCAACTCGGCAGGAAGATGGGTATTTAGGAAAGACAAATAACCCATCAGTGATGGGTTAAATTGGAAGCGGTAAACGTATTTTTGAAGAAGAAAATAAAACCATTTAATGGTATCTAAAGGAGATGGATTTACACCTTTTGAATGAAGGCGAAGTAAATCCTCCACCTCCCCAAAATGAATAAGTCTGCCCGCAACCCAAATGGAAGTACGATCAATTTGTGCCAGGTACCGATTCCACCAACGTTTGATAGTTGTAGCTGAAATTCCACCAATAGACGGGGAGACAATGCTTTTTGAAATCTTTTCAAAGCTGATTCCTTTCCTTCTCCGCTTGAAGACCGCCTCGCGAGAGGTCGTAACCACACGAGCCCAAGGAATAAGGAAATTTGGAAAAAGGGAAACTGTCTTTCCGCAAGTCGGACAATACCACCGGTAGATAGGAATAAGAATGCACTGGTACTTAGTGGTCACCCACCGAAAATAGCGGCCATGTTTATATAATATTCTTTTTTTACAGTCTTTATCGGGGCAACACAAAGAAATATTGGGGCGTTTTTCCCCATAATCTTTTAAATAGGACTTGAGTGTTTTCCCAAAAGGTAGTATTCTATTTTTATACATGGTTTATTTTTTAGCCCCCAATCGACTGCAATCGATGGGGGCTTTTCCTTTATATTTTTATATAAAAATAGCCTAATCCACCGACATTGTAAAGATGGGATTAGGCTATTCTCGTTATGTAATTACTTCCAAGACTGACAAATACATTGACGAAATTATTAAGATCTAGCGTCATAGACAGTGATTGAAAACAATCATCGTCGTTCATTAGTCTCCTATTGGGGGAATAGAAGCATATCCTCCTCTGATGGTATGCACGTGCGAGTAGAGGTTTCTTCCCTTAGTACCGATCCTAATCCACATTATGGATCAGGCAAAGGAGCCACTATTTATCGATTCGTTAGTGGTCAATATTCATCTTTCTATTCAAAAGTAATTAATACGAACGCTCGCAATGCAGTTCATGTTATCGAAGGCCTTTTGCATCATGAGTCAGATTTATCAATCGAGGAGCATTCTACAGATACAGCTGGCTATACAGATCAAATTTTTGGATTGACCCATCTATTAGGATTTAAGTTTGCTCCACGACTACGGGATTTGTCAGACTCAAAACTTTAAGTAATTGGAAAATCAAGCAATTTTCCAAAATTCAAAGATTTCCTACGCGGACAAATTGATATGAAGGTCATACGTGAAAATTACGATGATGTTTTACGATTAGCACGTTCTATTCAAGAGGGGAAAGTATCGGGTGCATTTATTATGGGTAAGCTAGGCTCTTATGCTCGACAAAACAAGGTTGCTAGGGCACTTAGGGAGATGGGAAGGATTGAACAAAAATTAGCGCCGTATTCCCCTTCAAAATCTATTGATTTAGTGGGGGTTAGGCGCTAAGGTGAGTGGTGTTTTTTTATTTTAAAGCTAACTATAACAAAAGTCGACTAACTAGTAATTCTATTTTTTATGTAATAAAAAACAAGAGCCTAACTATAACAATTTCTGACTACAATTATTTTTAAAATTTGGATTGATTTCTTATTTTTAGTTTAGATTTTTACAAAAAAGAACATTAAAGGATAATTTTATTTAAAATTCACCAGCATCTTTTTTTGTTTTGATTGTTTTCTATAATTATTGTTTTCTTTGTTTTAAATGTTTTCTTTGTTTTAGGAGGCTTCAAACCTTTGATATTATTAGATTTATAGACTATTAATATAACAATTTCTAACTTAACTATAACAAAAACTAACTATAATCTAACGATTTCTAACCGAACCATAACAAAAATTGACTATGAGTTATAACAATTTCTGACTTAAAGATAACAATTTCCAACCTTGGATTTAAACTATAACAATTTCTAACCGCTAAATATAACAAAAATTCACCTATGTTATGTTATTTGAAGTTTCAGAAACATAACTCTTTGATAGACAAATTCTTTTTATTTTTGTTATATTTAAAACATAAGTTTGAAAAGGGGTATATTTATGGGGGCGTTATTAAATACAGAAAAAAGCATAAATGAAAATAATTTGGTTACCAAATCAAATAGATTAATAGAAGCTGCTTATAAATTAACGGAAATTGAACAAAAAATCATTCTTACCCTGATTAGCTTGGTTGAACCTGGTGATACTAAATTCCGATCTTTCACTTTTCCTATTAAAGATTTTACTAAATTAATCGGTACTAAAAGCGAAAAAAGATATAAGGAACTAGAAGAAATTACAGCGAATTTAATGTCAAAAGTCCATCAAATTCGTTTTGAAGATGGATTAACACAAGTCCAATGGCTAACAATGGCTAAATACAATTATAAACAAGGAACTATCACACTTACATTAAATGAATTTCTTGAACCATACTTATTGGATTTAAAAAAAGAATTTACTTCTTACCAATTAAAAAATGTTAGTAAGCTAAAAGGTCATTACTCCATACGTATTTATGAGTTGTTGCGACAATATCTAAATATGAGAAAAAAGGAAAGAACTTTCTTTCTCGACGATTTAAGAGAAAAGCTTGGCTGTGTTAACATCTATCCAGCTTACGCGAATTTTAAACAAAGGGTAATCGTTCCAGCGCAAAAACAAATTAACAAAAAATCCGATATTACGTTTGAGTTTGAAGAAATTAAAAAAGGTCGTTCGGTTAATAAGATTAAATTTATCATTAATCCAAAGGATTCTATTATCCACCCCCTTCCTTTCCCTGATTCTGATGAAATAATACAGGGTAAAGATAAAGAAGATGTTGTAGATGTGGAAGAAATAGCTGCTGATCTATTTGCGGTGTTAGAGGAAGAAGATATTAAAGAAATACATAAGCAAGCACTTGAATTAGGATTTAAAGTTTCAAAGAAAATTATCAAGAACTGGTTGGAATTTGGTAAAGATAACGTGATAAAAGTAATGGACTCAATCAGAGGGAATAAAAGGGTTGAAAATCCAATTGGTTTTATTTCATATAAATTAAAAAATGGTCCAGATGAAAAAGAATTTGTTCACCTTAATCCAGCAGAAGAAGCCTTTCAAGAGTTTATTAACGAAAAAAAACCTAAAAGTAGAAGATCCGAAATACTGCCTCATTGGTTTTTAAAAGATGATGCTATTCAAACTTTTTCAAAATTCATGTCTAAAGAAGAGGCAGAACGATTATGGTTAGAAAAGTATCCTGAAATTATGGAAAAATTGAATGAAATAAGAGAAAGATTACCAGACTAATAACTACTAACTACCTTCTCCCTTTTTGATAGGGAGTTTTTTATTTTCTATTGATAATCAGATAACTCTGTGGTAATGGGTTTAGGCAATAAACGGCAGCTGAAAGCTTGCCTGGTAAGGAAGCCTACCATTACCATTACCACCTCTCATTGTAAAGACCGTTTTCAAACCGTTATAGTAGGACAATTGTACCTGACCTCTCCTTGACAGAGGTGGCTCAAAACCTTGTCCTAAGTGGATCAATTTCATGGCATAGGTGGTTCATTTCAATGGCAATATTTATGTTGTGATAGGTCAAATAATAAAATTGTAACCTAGTTGATTTAACTCCTCTTTAGTCAGTAATGGAGTTTTGCCGGTTTCCACCATGTTAGCCATTAAAGTAACACCTTTTAATTCTCTAGCGACTAGCTCAAGTTCTTCTACTGATTGTGGAGCTTCAAAAAAACAATATCCGCACCTTCTTTTGCAAATGCAGTACAACGTCTAAGAGCCTCATCTACGCCTGTAACTTCTCTGGCATCTGTTCTACTGATAATTAATGTGTTAGAATCACTACGGATTCTTACCGCTGCTCTTACTTTTGTTAACAGCTTCATGATTAAGGATTCCTGAAATTCTGTAACCTCTCATATAAACAGCCGGAAAACCAACCTTTTCAATTAATCTAGCAGTTATTGCATCAAATGCACCTGGTGCAACAGCAATGAAGGATACCATTAAAATACATAGGTTTAGACGTTGTGCTGTTGCCATTTTTGAGGAAGAGAAGAACAGCATCTAGATACTTTGGAATGATCCCCCCACACTTCAATAAACAGTTTAACCAAGTTAACCTACGGATTAACGAGTAAGGATCTAGTTTCGTTCATGATAACTTGTCCAAAACTCATAGCAAAAATATACCAATCAAAATACCTATTAAACTCATTAATACGGAGAAAAAAAAGTTTTGTTTTGTAACTTGATATGGGCTAACTCCGAGTTGCTGAGCCGTTAGGGTCGCACTTATGCCGTATGGGGCAGAAGCAGATATCGATAATGATGATACTATTAGGACGATGCCGATACTTAATGGATTTATTACATCAAATAATGGTCGTAAAATTTCAAGTAGTACTGCAATCGTTGCTATCGGGTGAACACCAATCATGGCGAAGATGAAATACACAGCTGTTATAAAGATGAAAATTAAAATAGCAAAGTCTGAAATTTGGTTGAGTATAGATTGTAATAAATTTGGAAAGTTGGTGTTGTTAAACCCATTTGAGAAAAAAGCGAGAGAAAGAAATAATGCGACCAAATTCTGCATCTCGTTATTATAAGTTGTCCAACTTTGCCATCCTCCCTTTAAGAAAATCGCTGTATTTCGCATAAATATTGACCAAATGAATGCAAAGGGGAAAATTACAAGTGATACCGATAAAATAAAATTCATATTAAAGAAATGATTCACTGTAACAATGGTTGCTAGGAACAAACATAATATTATAATTAATTTAATAAAAGCTATCCATAATAATTTTTTATCAATCTGAATCGACTCAAATTGAGTTTGCTTATCTTTAAATTTCCATTTACTGATAACAATATCAATAATGGCTGTAAGAATGGAACAAAGGAGCAGCCATGGAAGATAGGTTAAATAACTAATATTTGTTCCATCTACTGTCATACCAACGAGTATTTCCATTGGGCTCCAAATAACTGCAAGTGCAAGAGCGCGTAACGAAGTTTGAATTAGAAAGCTATGCCGTGTTTTTGGCTCTATATTTTTCATTTTATTTATTAAAATTTGTAGGTACATGTAAATAGCGGATACATTAATAAAGATGACCAAGCTATAGATTGTAAAAAATCCTCTAGTATATAACTCTGATAGATTATCTGACTTTGGTTGGATGATACCTTCAAGACTTTGATCATATTCCCCTACGCTCGACATCCATGGTAATATGCTCAAAAAGACGAGCATAGGAAGGGTTGATGAAGTTTGATTCGGAATTTCATACCAAGGTATATTTCCTGAAAGGCTCATGGAGATCCCTGAAATTACAAAAAATGCACTTATGATTTTAAATAATTTACTAGCCAATAACCATGAAATGATAAAAATCAAAATAGAGCTCCAACTTACAACTAGATGAATGACATTTGAATCAATAAAAAAATTACAAGTAAATAGTAAAAATAATAGACCATAAACAATATATAAATAGCTACGAAATTCATGAAGTTCTAAAAATCGTTTCACCCTTGAAACCCCCTCTTATACCTGTGCTCACTCAAATATGACATATATATAGCATTTTTCAATTGGATAATCCTAACTATTATCTATTTTTAAAGACTTATATATTTGAGAAATCCAACTACCATCCTATCCTTTAAAAAAGCTTATATTTTTTAAAATATGTCATACAACTTAACTAAAATAATTATTGTTCTTTACAAGTTGTTATACAATTTTTTTGCAAAAAATGAGTTTTTTTGCAAAATTGTCTTTTCAAACGCTTTCATACATGATATTATACAATCAAGTTGTAAATAAACACAATAAAATTAATAGTCTTGTATGACAAGTTGGATTTCGATTTATAATATTTAGTTGCAGAGTGTAACCTGTCATACAAATTAGGTGGTGAATAAATGACTGTTGAGTTGAGCCCAAGTGAGAAGGTTTATAATTACATCATGGAGAAAATCGTTTCAAAAGAATGGCAACCTAAGACAAAGATTATGTCAGAGAATCAACTATCGACGGAATTAAATGTTAGCAGAATTTCTGTAAGGGAAGCACTTGAAAAACTAGTAGCCTTTGGGATTTTGGATAAAAAAAGAGGATCTGGAACAATCGTAAACGAAATAAAGCCATCCATCTTCTTAAAAAATCTTTTTCCATTAATGGCATTAAGTGAGAATGATTTAGAAGAAATTATGGAGTTTCGGATTTTCTTTGAATACGGAAATGTCCATATGTTCATGGAGAATTACGATGAAAAGGCTGTCGTAAAGTTAAAAGAATACTATGAAAAAATGGTTGAAAACTATGACGATCAAGAGCAATACCATTTGTATGATTTTTATTTTCATAAGCTAATAGCAGAGGGAACGAAGAATCCAATTGCGAGAAGTATCAATGAAACACTTCATAGTATATTAAAATTCAATATCAAGCAAATGTATCATGAAGTGGGTCCTGATAATGCGATTCACTATCATAAAGCGATACTTGAAGCAATTGAGAAACGGGACACAGCTCTGGCATCATTGTTAATGAGGAGACACCTAGAGGAAGCTTTGGAAAATATCCGTAAGCTGAAAGTAACTGAATAACAAGGTTTGTGAAATACAGTAATAAGCCGGCTGCTACATAGAATGATTTTTCCAATCATTCGCAGCCTGACTTTTTATAAAATTATTGAACCATTGAGGGGGACTCAAATTATGAAAAAAATGGCTCTATTATTTATATCCCTATTGACAGCGCTTACTCTTGCGGCTTGTGCCAATAACGGAGCAAGTGCTGGTGAAGGTGATGTAAAAACAATTAAGATTGGTCATGGGGCTGCTGAATCATTCCACATGCACCAGGCGTGGTTAAAGTTTAAAGAAGAGCTTGAAAAAGACGGTAGTTTCAAAGTAGAGATTTATCCATCTTCACAATTTGGTAATGATGCAGAAATGATTGAAAGCGTAAAAACGGGTGACTTAACAATGGCTACACCACCTTCTTCTTTCTTAACAGAAGAAGCACCAAATATAGCTTTAATCGAGTTGCCATATGTATTTGAAAGTCGACAAAATGCGATCAACACCCTTGCAGGTGAGTGGGGACAAAAACAATTAGCAGATTTAGAGGATAATGGATTAGTAGGTTTAGGTTATTTAGAAAATGGATTACGTCATTTTACAAACAATAAAAAACCAGTTCGTACTCCTGAAGACATAGAAGGTTTAAAATTACGTACAATGCAGGTTCCGGCACACGTATATCTATGGAATGATTTAGGTGCAACTGCAGAGGGGGCACCATTTGCGGAAGTATACAACAATTTAAGTTCAGGACGTTTTGATGGTCAAGAGAACCCAATTGGAATTATTTACTCTCAAAAGTTCTATGAAGTCCAAAAATATATGACGTTAACAGGTCACGTGTACACTGCATATCTTCCAGTTATGAACCATGATTTTTGGAACGGTCTATCTGAAGAGGAACAAACTGCAATTAAAGATGCTTTCAAGGTTGGATATGATTACCAACTTGAGCTAATCAAAAAAGAAGAAGCTGAACAGCTTGAAGAGATTGCGAATAATGACCAATATAAAACAGAAGTTATTGAATTAACAGATGATGAAAAGCAAGCATTTATGGAAGCTGCACAACCAACTTTAGAACATTACCGCGATGAACTTGGTGCTGAAGCCTATGATGAATTCATCGAGGCAGCTAAAGCTGCAAAATAAGTAGCATTTCATTCCGGGTCTACACTTTTGGTGTAGCCCCGTTTAATAGTAGAAACATTTGTAGTAGTAATACCTTATGTGAGGTGAGAAAATGGTAATTTTCAAGTGGTTAAACGAAAACTTTGAGAAAGTATTTACAACCATTCTATTTATGGCGTTTAGTGGTTTAATGATTATTAATGTGTTGATGATCCTTATTTCAAATGAAGCAATCTCATGGGCATCTGAGGGTGTAATGCTTTTGTTCGTCTTCTTTGTTTGGGTGGCCATTAGCTATGCTTTTAAAGAACGAAAACATATTAGTGTTACTGCTTTAACGGATATGTTTCCGGAGAAGGGGCGCAAGATGATGTCGATTATCGTTAATTTTATCGTCATAGCATTTTTCGCAGTCTTGGCATATGCAGGTATTGAATTGTTGCTTCACCCGTCTGTCCTAAATAAAAGTTCTTTATTAATACAATACCCAATGTGGCTGTTTTACTTTTCTGCACCACTTGGTGCTTCGCTTTCAATCATTCGATTACTACAGAATACAATTGAAGATTTAAAAAACTTTAACAAAGAAACTACAGTCTAGAAAGGAGGAAGATACATGGAAGCACTTGTATTATTTGGATTACTCTTTCTTCTAATTGCGATTGGGGTTCCGATTGCCATTTCATTAGGACTTTCTTCAATGCTAATGATCTTTTTGTATGGAACCTCTACTTTAAATTTACAGGCACGTTCAGTTGTAACAGCTCTTGATTCCTATCCATTGTTGGCTGTTCCGTTATTTATTTTAGCTGGCGATTTGATGTTTTCGGGTGGGCTTTCAAGAAGATTGATTGCATTTGTTGATTCGATTGTAGGACATTTTAAAGCTGGCTTAGGATATGTTAATGTATTGGCTTCAACATTCTTTGCGGCTATTTCAGGTTCCTCACCAGCGACTGTGGCTGCAATTGGAACAAACATGATTCCTGAAATGGAAAAGCGTGAATATACAAAGGAATATAGTACATCATTAACAGCCGCATCAGGCATGATTGGGGTATTAATTCCACCAAGTATTCCATTTATCATGTATGGTATATCAGCTGAACAATCAGTTGGAGTATTATTCATTGCTGGTATTATACCAGGTTTACTTTTTTCACTCGGATTTATGATTACAGCGTATATTTTGTATAGAAAATTAGGGTTCCAACAATTAGGACAAGGTCAATTTGTACTACTAAATGTGTGGAAAACATTTGTGAAGGCGATTTGGGCAATATTAGCTCCTGTCATTATTTTAGGTGGAATTTACGGTGGATTGTTCTCACCTACAGAGGCTGCAGCAGTTGGAGTATTTTACTCATTAATAGTGGGTGTGTTTATCTACCGGGATTTAAAAATAAAAGATATTCCTAAGGTTTTTATGCAGTCTAGCTTAACGTCTGGAACTGTTTTAGCGTTGGTTGCATTCGCATCTATCTTTGGAAGACTTTTAACATTAGAGCAAGTCCCTGTTAAACTAGCAAACTTTTTAACTGGTATTTCCGACAGCCCGATTGTAATCCTTTTAATTATCAATCTGATGTTGTTAGTTGTTGGAATGTTCATGGAAACGATTGCTTCAATCATTATTTTAACACCTATCCTATTACCGGTTGTTACTGCAGTAGGGGTGGATCCGATTTTATTCGGTGTAATTATGACTGTAAACCTTGCTATCGGTTTCTGTACACCACCACTGGGAGTTAACTTGTTCGTGGCGAGTGGAATTAGTGGTCTTTCAATTGAAAAAATTTCAAAAGCAATTTTACCATATTTTATCGTAATGATTATTCTATTGTTATTGGTAACGTATGTTCCAGCAATTTCATTATATTTACCTAACCAGATAATAGGTACAAATTAAGAAAAGTCATCGGAGGAGAAATGAAATGGCAAAGTTCAAAGTGTATATAAGTGACTATGATTATCCAGATACAGATATTGAAAAACGTGTCTTGGAACCAATTGGAGCGGAAGTGATTGGTCTTCAATGTAACACTGGAGAAAATTTAGCAGAATTAGCAAAGGACGCTGATGCCATCATTCAACAATATGCTAAAATTCCACGTTCTACAATTGAAAAGCTTCCGACATGTAAAGTAATAGCTCGCTATGGAATAGGTGTTGATATTCTAGATGTCGATGCTGCCTATGAACATGGAATGGTTGTAACTAACGTGTCGGATTACTGTATCGATGAAGTGGCAGACCATTCTATTTCAATGGCATTTACATTGATTCGATCAATCCCTTCCTATAATAAAGCAACTCATGAAGGAAGATGGCATTGGAGCGACTGGAATGCACCCATCCATCGAATGAGGGAAATGACATTTGGATTAGTAGGATTTGGACGAATTGCACAAAACATGGCTCGTAAGCTGTCAGCTTTCGGTTTTAACATTGTGGCGTATGATCCATATGTTTCAAAGAGCTTTATGTCTACATTTGGTGTCACAAAGGTAGATTTGAATACTCTTTTACAAAAATCTCATCTTGTTGATATAATGTGTCCTTACACACCTGAGACGCACCATTTAATCAATGAAAATACTTTAAAAATGATGCGTGAAGATGCGATTTTAATTAACTGTGCACGTGGAAAAGTAGTAGATAACGCAGCTCTATACCGCGCATTAACCGAAGGATGGATTGTAGCAGCAGGCTTAGATGATACAGAAGAAGAACCAGCAAAGGCGGAAAATTGGACTGCAGACATGAATCCTTTATTTAAATTAGATAATGTCATCGTCACTCCACATGCTGCCTATGTTTCTCAAGCAGCATTGGATGAAGCAAGAAGAACAGCAGCAGAAAATGTAAAGGCTGTCCTACTTGGCGAAACACCTCCTAACCTAGTGAAGCCTAGTGCGAATATGAGGACTTTAAATGAACAGAAATAACATCATTGAAAAAGTAAATGAAGAAAAAATCATTGCGATAATACGTGGTGTGTCTGAAGACCAAATTGTACATGTTGTTGGAGCGTTAAAGGATGGCGGTATTTCATTAGTGGAAATTACATTTGATCATGATCAGCCTGATTTTATTGAAGCAACTACAAGGAAAATCCGAAAAGTTAGAGAAGATTTCGGCGACCAAGTTTATGTAGGTGCTGGAACGGTACTAACAGATGAAGAGGTTGTTGCAGCAGCAAACGCCGGTGCTGATTATATAATTTCTCCTAATGTCAACGAAGCGGTAATAAGAAAAACGGTCGAATTAGAGAAGGTTTCGATTCCGGGTGCTTTAACGCCAACAGAAGCAGAATTTGCACATCGTGTTGGTGCGGACTTTGTTAAATTGTTCCCTGCGGGTGATCTTGGAATCAATTATATTAAATCACTTCTTGCACCACTGAAGCATATTCCAATTTTAGCTGTTGGTGGCGTAACCCCAGCTACTATCAAAGATTATTTAGACTTAGGAATTAATGGGGTTGGAATCGGAGGAGGTCTTGTAAACAAAGAGACTGCAAAGAATCCAGAGAAGCTAGTTGAAGTAGCAAAAGAATTTGTAAAAAACGCAAGATAAATAATTGGAGGTTGTTTTTTAAAATGAGAAAAATTATTAATCCTAGAGCAGAAATTAATGAAGATTTAATTAAACCTTTCCGGGAAATGGAAGATGTGTATTCATTATCATGTGTTGTTAGTGATTGTATGGAACGTAATGGTGTAATGCGGACTGATATAAAGCCCAAAGCAGCTGATAAAAAAATCATCGGACCTGCAGTTACTGTAAAATTAACAGCTGGTGATATCGTAGACTGCTTAGATGTGTTTAAGGTTGCTAAGCCTGGTGATGTGGTTGTCATTGATGCATTCGGTGAAACAGAAACATCGATATGGGGCGGACTAATGTCTGGATTAGCTCGTAACACAGGTGTTGTAGGTGCGGTTATCGATGGAGCATGCCGTGATACAGATGAAGCGAAAATGCTAGGATTCCCAATTTCAGCAAAAGCGGCTGGTCCTCGTCAAGCCCATACTGCATTATCAGGTCGCAAAGAGCCAATTGAAATTAATGTTCCGATCACTTGTGGCGGCATTATAGTAAAGCCTGGTGACTTAGTTGTGGCTGACGAAATCGGGGTTGCGGTTGTTCCTTATGAGGATCTAGAAGAAGTATACACGAAATCAGCTGAACTTGCAGAAAATGAAAGTAAAGCACGTGCAGAAATTCTAAATGGTGCTACAGTTGAAGATCTTTTAGCGAAATTCGGAAAAATTTAAGGTGTTCTTATGTATAGAATAACGATTGATACAGGTACAACCAATTCACGGGTAACCCTTTGGGAGGACGAAATGGCCATTGCCAAAGCCTTTTGTGAGGTTGGGGTGCGGAATACAGCTATTGATGGCCATAATCAACAGCTACAGAACTCAGTTAAAGAATTGATTGAAGATGTATTAAACCAAAAGAAACTAACAGTAAAGGATATTGCAACCATTATTGGTTCTGGAATGATTACATCCAATGTGGGGTTAGTTGAAGTACCTCATTTACTAGCTCCTGCAGGAGTGGAGGAGCTGGCTTCGGGGATGGTGCCAAAAATGCTTCCAAATATCGTAGACAAAGAAATATGGTTTATCCCAGGAATTAAAAATAATGTTCCTGTAGTTTCAGTAGATAATTGTGAGCAAATGGATATTATGAGAGGCGAAGAGGTAGAGACAATCGGACTCATCGAAAGACTTCGAGTAGAAGGTCCGGCGGTATTTGTCTTACCTGGTTCACACTCAAAATTTGTTTCACTTAATGAAGAAAACAAGATGACAGGTTGTTTAACCTCAATTGCAGGAGAATTATTATCCGTTATCACTCATAATACAATCATTGCAGATGCCGTTAACAAATCATTTGCAACTGATTTTCAAAAGGAATTGGTTTTAAAAGGGTTTGAAAATGGGACACGTGTGGGGGTTACACGTACCGCCTTTTCGGTACGAATCCTAAGCCAGTTTACCTATTTAACTGATAATGAAAAAGCGAACTTTTTATTAGGTGTCGTTTTATCAGGTGATATCAAGGCCATAAAAAATAGTGAATCTCTTAATGTTAGTCAGGATACAAAAGTCATCATTGCAGGAAAAGATAGCATGAAGGATTCTTTCGAAGCAATCGTAAAGGAAGATGGCTACTTTTCAGAAATAAAGGCTGTATCTAGTGAGGACCAAAGAGACCTTGCTGGTTTTGGTTCGATATGTATTGCGAAAAGACGCGGTTTATAGAACAATGGTTTGGAGGGCTTCCTTCCAAACCATTCTTCGTACATGAAAGTAATTCCTCAAAGAAGGTGAACGAAAGTGAACTTTGGAAAAGTAAATGTAACAATTGAAGGTGGTTTTGACAACATTGAACTACCGAAAATGATAAAGGTTCATCAAAAATTTAATGATGAAAAAATTGCCGATGTTGAAACACATATTTCGAATGAGCTAGCCGAGAAAATGGTTCTAGCAAATTTACAAGGAAAAAGAATTGCCATAACAGCTGGAAGTAGAGGAATCAAAGATATCGATAAAATTACGAAGAAGGTGTTAGATGAGTTAAAGGATGCTGGGGCTGAACCCTTCATTGTACCAGCAATGGGGAGCCACGGAGGAGCCACGGCGGAAGGTCAAAAGCACTTTTTGGAAAACTACAACATTACGGAAGAAAGTATGAATGTACCAATTATCTCATCCATGGATACGGTAAAGGTAGGAATGCTTGATGAAGGGATTCCCGTATATTGTGATAAAAATGCCTACAACTCTGATGGAATAGTCTTGATAAACAAAGTTAAGCCACATGCAGATTTCAAGGGTGACTATGAAAGTGGATTAGTCAAAATGATGGTTATTGGTCTTGGAAAACATGCTGGCGCGACAAGTCTTCATAAACAAGGCTTTGATACATTCCATTATCTCCTTCCTCGTGCAGCAGAGCAATTTTTAAAAGGAGCACCGGTTATATTTGGATTGGCTATTGTGGAAAATGCGTATGATGATATTATGCGAATTGAAGCAATCCATCCGGAGCATATTTTAGACAGAGAAAAAGACTTATTGAAGCTTGCGAAGGAAAATATTGCTCGTATTAATGTCAACGACATCGATGTCCTAATTGTTGATGAAATTGGAAAAAACATAAGCGGTGAGGGAATGGATCCGAACGTCACGGGTCGTCCTGGTTCTATGTTAAAAGAGGGTTTCGATGCCCCAGATATTAAAAAAATTGTTGTACTTGATGTAACAAAGCAGTCCCATGGAAACGGTGCAGGAATTGGAATGAGTGACATTTCCACGACTAAATGTGTAAGTAAGATTGACCTTGGAACGATGTATACTAACTCAATTACAGCGACTATTTTAGATCCCGCAAAATTACCGGTTCTCATGAATAATGATAAGGAAGCAATTGTGATTGCTTTAAAAACGTGTAATAGAGTGGATCCTAAGAACGCAAAAATCATTCGCATTAAAAACACACTTGAACTAGACGAAGTCGAAGTGTCAGTGGCCTATTTGGAACATGTGAAAAATACAGAAGGATTCACACTTGCTTCAGAACCATATCCATTTGAGTTTAATGAAAATGGCAATCTTTTTGAGTAGGGGGTAAAGTGATGTTAGTCTAAATATTGGACACAGTAAATTGGGAGAAACTATCGTATAATATTATCTAACAAATCATTGATCGAAGTGTCCAATATGACGACAAGAAGAAAATATGACAAAGAATTTAAACTAGATGCTGTTAGAATAGTGGAGGACGGAAAAAGAATAGCAGAAGTAGGGCGCGAGCTAAACCTTGCCGAACAAACTTTACACAATTGGGTCAAAAAATTTAAGGAAGACAAAGATGATGCATTCGTAGGAAGTAGTAATTTAAAGCCGGAAGACAAAACTGTACGGGATTTACAAATAAAGATTACGTGATTTAGAAGAGGAAAATGTCATCTTAAAAAAGGCTATGGGCATCTTCGCAAAAAACCAGAAGTATTTATAGCTTCATAGATGAACACCGACATGAGTTTCGTGTGGCGAAGATGTGCGATGTACTAAGTGTTTCAAAAAGTGGATTCTACGCATGGAAGAAGCGTACAAAGAGTACGCAAAAAATTCAAAAAGAAAAGCTTACTGCCGAAATAAAAAAGACACATTTGGAATCTAGAAGTATTTATGGCAGCAAAAAAAGCACAAAGGTATTAAACAGAAAATGTATCCCTGTATCACAGAAAACGGTATCACGGATTATGCAAGAAGAAGGTATTCGCCCTAAGACAGTCAAAAAATGCAAAGCAACAACGAATTCAAAACATTAACTTCCAGATAACACCAATGTGTCTCAATGGCGCATGTATGAAGATGCAATGAATAAAGCCTAAGCCGCATTGGTAGATTTTATTACAAATTACAATTGTCTTCCTAATTTAGGAGACGGTACAACTTCTTCGTCAGACGGAATGAGAATGCAGTTAGGTGCTTCATCACTACATGCAGATGCAAACCCACATTACGGAACTGGAAAAGGGGGCCACCATCTGTCGATTTATGAGTGATCAGTTCTCTTCTTACTACACAAAGATTATTCATATTAATTCAAGGGATGCGATTCATGTTTTGGATGGTTTATATACCACGAGACTGATCTAAACAAAGAGGAATATTATACAGACACGGCCGGTTACATAGACCAAATCTTCGAATTGACCTATTTATTGGGTTTAAATTCGCTCAAGGATAAGAGATCTATCGGGCTCAAAATTATTTGTAATAGATAAAGCAAGGAAGTATCCAAAATTAGAAACTATTTTTCTTAGACAAATAATTACAAAGGTCATTGAAGAAAATTATGAGGATGTTTTGCGATTAGCTCATTCAATAAGAGAGGAACAGTCTCAGCATCCCTTATTATGGGGAAACTGGGTTCTTATTCAAGACATAACAGCTTAGCTAAAGCGCTACGCGAAATGGTACGAATAGAAAAAACGATCTTTATTCTTAATTACATTTCGGATGAATCTCTAAGAAGAAAAATACAAAGAGGATTGAATAAAGGAGAAGCTATGAATGGACTGGCAAGAGCTATTTTCTTCGGAAAACAAGGAGAGTCTAGGGAACGAACCATACAGCATCAGCTCCAAAGAGCGAGTACTTTAAACATAATCATTTCTGGGGTCAGCCGACAAAACGCAGATATTATGCGCTAAAGAGAATTTATTGGAAACGAAAGTTGTTGCCCCAATAATGAAAGATCGTATCTGCTTCTTCCTGATACGCCACCCGTTCGTAATATAAGTCAACCGGAAATTAAACTATACCCTTTGTATAATATCCACGTTTTGTCGAAAGGACCCTTTGACTATTTTAGAAACCAATGTTATAATATTTCGAATTCCCTATTTCTTCTAGGAAATACTTCTTTTTTCAATGGTACATATTCAGTCTTTAGAGTCTTGTCTTAATTTTAAGAAAAAGGCTTATACGTGAGAGTGCCAAGATCTAAGATTAAGTGATTCGTTTTAAACCTTTAAATGAAAGTGTTTTACATCTAAATTAGCTTATTAAAATTGCGCGCTTCCCTATGTTTAATAAAGCTGACTCTAAATTACGTCAAATGACGAAATTTTGAGTCAGCTTCTTTTCTTATTTCATTATACTTCTGTTACTGCTTTCCCTTCTTCTATTCGCTCAACAAATTGCCCAATTTCTAGAATATTTAAATCCTGGATTCCCGACATGTGTAACGAGGGAAAACTCCCATAAACATTGTAGTGACAATGATTTTGGGAGNTAATAGTATAGAAACATCCTTTTTGAAGTTCCCAGCCACGCCCTGGCTGGGGATTATTTTTTTATAATAGAGAAATAGGTACATTTTATTATTCAAAGTATCCTCTTGATAGTGGATACCTCTAAAGTCGACTCATTTCCTATCTATTCTACCATTTATTATAAGTTTTCGTTCATTCGATTCGCTCCCAATATCATGTTCTTTATTAAACATCGTATTAATGGGATCCCAGTAATTGGGTAAACTTTCTATATAATCCAATCCTTCAGTTTTATAACCTGGATTCCCGACATGTGTAACGAGGGAAAACTCCCATAAACATTGTAGTGACAATGATTTTGGGAGTTTTTTTTTGTCTTTTTCATCGTTACAAATTATAATGTATAACGAGGGGTGGAGTTACATGGGGATCATTTTTTATACAAACAAAAAAACGGGAATTACATACGCTTATGAAAATAAAGCCTATTGGGATAAGGCGAAAAAACAATCTCGATCAAAACGAAAACTGATTGGAAAAGTGGATCCTGTTACCGGTGAAATCGTACCTACACGTGCTTACAAAAAACGGGAACAGTCCATTGGAGAAGGCCCATTAAAACCTGGACCCCTTCCTATTACCGCAATGCGACGCAGTTTTTACGGTGCTACTTATCTGTTTGATCAAATTGGTAAGGTCACGGGTGTTACGGATGATCTTAAAACTAGTTTTCCNATGGAGATGGCCCATTAAAACCTGGACCCCTTCCTATTACCGCAATGCGACGCAGTTTTTACGCTACTTATCTGTTTGATCAAATTGGTAAGGTCACGGGTGTTACGGATGATCTTAAAACTAGTTTTCCCGACACCTATAAACAAATACTCTCTATCGCTTATTATCTTATTCTTGAGGAAAATAATTCACTGAACCGATTTTCTCATTGGCAAAAGCTGCATATTCATCCCTTTGGAGATGACATACCTTCCCAAAGAAGCAGCGAACTGTTTCAGTCCATCGATGAAAAAGGCCGAATGTCTTTTTTTACGATGCAAGGGAAACGTCGAATTGAACAGGAATACTGGGCTTTTGATACAACCTCTATTTCTAGTTACTCTGAGGCCCTAAAACAGGTCAAAAAAGGAAATAACAAGGAACATGACAGGCTTCCGCAAATCAATCTGGCCCTTTTATTCGGGGAACAATCCGGTCTGCCGTTTTACTACCGTAAACTTCCCGGCAATGTTTCCGATGTGAAAACGGTAAAGCAGCTTGTGAAAGAATTCAATGTAATGGGTTATAAGAAAATAAAAATCGTCTTTGACCGCGGATTTTACAGCAAAGACAACATAAATGCGTTATACAAGAGCCATCAGAAATTTGTAATCGGGGTGAAACTCGGTCTTAAATACGTGAAGGATGTTTTGGATGGTGAAAAGGAAAACTTGAAGATGTGGTCAAATCTGCATCCGCAGTTTGGAACATACGGAGTTTGCAGGTCCATAGAATGGGATTATGAGCAGGAACGCCCCTACAAAGGAGACATTCAAAAAGAAAAGAGACGGGCCTATCTTTTATTATTTTACAACCCTGAAAAGGCCGCTAAGGATCAAGCAGACANNNATGAATGATTATCTTACCAGTCTATACAATGATCTGCGGGATGGAAAAAGGCGGGATTATTGCACAAAAGACTACGAAAGGTATTTTGAGGTCACAGAAACACCAAAGAGGGGTCGGAAAATAAGGCCAAAGGAAGAGGCTATGCTTAAGGCGGCAAAGAACTACGGCTATTTTGCATTGCTTTCAAATGAAGTGAAGGATCCCTTTGAGGCGCTGTCCCTTTATAGAAGTAAGGATGTTGTGGAGAAGGCTTTTGGAAACTTAAAGGAGCGATTAAATTTTAGAAGATTGCAAGTTTCCTCCGAATTATCCCTTAACGGGAAGTTATTTGTAGAATTTATTGCACTTATTTATCTGTCCTATGTGAAAAAAAGAATGCAGGAGGCGGGTCTTTTCGAAAAGTGGACGCTACAGGGACTATTGGATGAACTTGACATGATTGAACGGTTTGAAGCGCCTGAACACGGT
>NZ_JAJFZK010000017.1 GCF_020731355.1 Bacillus sp. REN16
GCTCAATAAAACATTATTCTTTTCAGGTATTATTATTGTTTCAGCATTAATTTACTTTGCCTTCGGTGCGAAATATTTAAACTGATGAAGGCTACTATTTTACTTGAAACAATTAATACGAAAAGCGTGTGTTTTAATATCACCTAAAATAATTCGTAACGTCTAAAACCTCTGAAATCAGGGAACAATTTAAGGTATAGATTACACACGAATTATGGTATAATAACCTTACCCTTTGGAATACCAAAGATTACACACGTTAGAGTGGGCATAACTTCCATTCTAACTTGTAAGTCAACCGATAAAAACCAAATCGAAAAGGGAGGGAAATTAAATGGCAGGCGGACGTAAAGGTGGACGTGCAAAGCGTCGTAAGGTGTGTTACTTCACAGCAAATGGTATTACACACATCGATTACAAAGAAGTAGATTTACTTAAAAAATTCGTTTCTGAGCGTGGTAAAATTTTACCTCGTCGTGTAACAGGTACAAGCGCAAAATACCAACGTAAATTAACAGTTGCTATTAAACGTGCTCGTCAAATGGCATTACTACCATATGTATCTGGTGAATAATAAAGAAAAGCGATGATCGAAAATTAGATCATCGCTTTTTATTTTATATGATAGGAACGATAGGAACCAGGGGAGCTTCCCCCTTGGTTCCTATTTTTGTTTTAGTACGAAGAAACGAGGTGAAGCAATAATTAGGATTGATAGGACAATTGTACATAAAACAAACGTTGCTAGCATGGTGATTCCGTTAAAAGTAAAGGAATACCATACTGGGTTTTCAATTTCTGGTGCAAAGTATTCAATAAAGATAAAGCCCGCAAGAAAATGCCAAAAATAGCGTGCTACACTACCAATAAAGATAGCAAACGTGATTGAGATAATGGCTTTGGGTTTTTGATTGTTTTTCAAACTATCCTGTACAATCGATTTGAATATTCCACCAAAACCAATAAATGAAAAGGCAATAATATATTCTATAATGGCTTGAACAGGGTGGACAATCCATGGGTCAAATACTAATTGGAGTAATCCCCAAATCAACCCAGACAGCATTCCTGTTTTTATTCCCCATCTTAAAGCAATAATAAAAACAGGGACCATCGCAAATGAGATGGATATGGCTGGCGTAATATTAATCGATGGAAGCAGGTCCAAAACTAGAGCTAATGCTGCAAAAATAGCAGCTTCAATCATTGCCTGTAATCTTGTGTTTTGCATAAAAAAATCCCCCTTGAAGTAGTTGTAAAATAACGTACCCCAAAGGAGAACAACTTTAATAAAAGTATCCGTTCCCTCAACTAACTCCACATCCCTACGCTAGTATTAACTAACAGGTTCGAAGGGTCTGAACTCTAAGTGTTCACTCTCAGCAAAATTGCTCCCCTTGTGGTTACGTTTTACATATATAATTACTATCATAATAGAAAATAGGGAAAAGTAAAACAAAAAGTTTCGGAGCAGAGGAACTTCGACTAAAAATGGCCACTTCCGTATTAAAGTCGAGGTCCAAAGGTTGAAGACTTTCTAGTAAATCTTTAAAATAGAAATTGATTGTTAAAATAGGTGTATGTTATTTTTATGTCTAGCTCCAGGCGCCATCGGCTTGAGGTCATAATCCAGGCGCATTTTGCTTTTCTAATAAGTTGAGGTGAAAAGGTGAAGAACGCAAAAATTTTAACAGAAGGGGCCATGCTGTTAGCAGTATATAGTGTACTGTTGCTCCTTACTTTATATATCCCAATACTTGGATTTGTGCTTTCGTTCATTTTACCCATTCCATTTATCCTGTTTACGGTGAAATATAGGGTAAAGCAATCATTGCTATTTATTCTAATTGCCTTTTTATTATCGGGGTTGTTAGGTTCTGTCTTTGGGATTATACATACGCTTATGTTTGGAATTTCAGGGATCTTGCTAGGCGAATTAATTAGCCGGGGAAGAAGTGGAATTGAGTTATTTTTAGGGTCCTGTTTGTCGTATTTGTTCTCAATTGTGATCCTGTATGTAATTGCGGTACTCGTACTGCAAATTGATGTCTTTGACATGATCCGTGAAAGCTCACGGGAATCTTTTGCAATGGCTGAGAGTATAATGAGGGCAACGGGGGGCGAAGTAAATAAAGAGGCTATTGCACAACTGGAAGAGTCGATTGACATGATGCAATACATGATTCCAAGTATGTTTGTTCTAATTGCAATGTTTTTAGCTTTTGTAACAGTTGTAGCAATGAAACCAGTGCTTGTACGGCTTCAAGTGAAAATGAATCCATTCCCGCCGTTTCGTGAGATTACATTTCCTAAAAGTATTTTATGGTATTACTTACTGATTTTACTTTTTAGCTTTGTTGAAATGGAAAAGGGTACATTTGGGTATACCGCCTTTTTAAATCTCTTTTTTGTTTTGCAGATGTTCATGGTGGTTCAAGGCTTGGCCTTCATTTATTATTTCTGTCATCAAAAAGGGATTACAAAGGCAGTGCCAGTTGTACTGACAATATTAACACCATTTCTCCTTTATATTATTCGAATCTTAGGTATAATTGACTTAGGATTTCAACTGCGAAATCGAATAAGTGGAAAGAAGAAGTAAAACAAAGCTTTAGGAGCTGAGAATTACATGCCAGACTTTTACAAAAGGAAGTTATTTCGCTATCCTATATATGCATTGCTTGTGATTACAAGTATTTTTAGTGCAATTCTCACTTATTTTCAATGGATGATTGGGATAGCATGTTTTCTGCTCCTTGGATTGATTGTGTATTTTTTATTAAAAGCAAACTCACTTCTTAAAAAGGAGATGGAGCATTATATCTCGACCCTTTCGTATCGCTTAAAAAAGGTTGGCGAAGAAGCGTTAATGGAAATGCCAATCGGGATATTGCTTTATAATGATGAATTTCAGGTTGAGTGGGCTAACTCCTATTTATCGAACTTTCTTGATGCCGATACGCTGGTAGGGAGATCTCTTTATGATGTTGAGGAGCTAATTGTTCCTTTAATTCAACAAGAGATTGAAAGTGAGACAATTACATTAAATGAACAGAAATTTAAGGTCATCATCAAGAGAGAAGAACGATTACTTTATTTCTTTGATGTAACTGAACAAATGGAAATCGTGCAATTGTATGAGGCAGAGCGTACCGTATTAGGGATTATCTTTTTAGATAATTATGATGAAGTAACCCAAGGAATGGATGATCAACGAAAAAGCTCGTTAAATAGTCAGGTTACATCAATCCTAAACGAATGGGCAACTGAACATGGTGTGTTTTTAAAAAGGACTTCATCTGAGCGATTTATTGCAGTGTTAAATGAAGAAATTTTGTCAAATCTTGAAAAAACAAAGTTCACAATTTTGGATGATGTGAGGGAAAATACCGCGAAGGATAGTGTAGCCTTAACATTAAGTATTGGGATTGGAATTGGGGTTCCAACACTTCCTGAGTTAGGTACAGCCGCACAATCGAGTTTGGATCTGGCATTGGGACGTGGCGGAGACCAGGTTGCGATGAAGCTTCCGAATGGGAAGGTTAAGTTTTACGGCGGTAAAACGAACCCGATGGAAAAACGGACTAGGGTCCGCGCACGCGTGATTTCACATGCATTAAAGGAAATAGTCTCAGACAGTGACAAAGTCATCATCATGGGCCATAAATACCCTGATATGGATGCAGTAGGGGCTGCCATTGGGATTTTAAAAGTGGCGCAAATGAATCATAAAGAAGGATACATTGTTTTAAATCCTAATGAAATTGATTCAGGTGTAGGACGTCTACTTGAAGAAGTGAAGGAAAATACGGAGCTTTGGTCCTATTTTATTACTCCGGAACAAGCTCTTGAAATCGCTACAAATGAAACGTTGCTCGTGGTTGTTGATACCCATAAGCCATCACTCGTCATTGAGGAAAAACTCGTATCAAAAATTGATAAAGTGGTTGTCATCGATCATCATCGTCGCGGGGAGGAGTTCATTCAATCACCATTACTCGTTTATATGGAACCATATGCTTCGTCAACAGCGGAGTTGGTGACTGAGCTTCTTGAATATCAGCCAAAGCGAAAGAAAATCGACATGCTTGAGGCAACGGCTTTACTTGCGGGAATTATTGTAGACACAAAGAGCTTTACACTCCGCACGGGGTCAAGAACATTTGATGCGGCATCCTATTTACGCGCTCAAGGTGCAGACACCGTTCTAGTACAGAAATTCCTTAAGGAAAACATGGATCATTTTAAAAAGCGCTCAAGGCTTATTGAATCAGCGTTTATTTATAAAAATGGGATTGCGATTGCAAAAGGGAAACAAAATGAGACTTTCGACCAAGTAATGATTGCACAGGCAGCAGATACATTACTGACAATGAATGATGTAGTTGCTTCATTCGTGATATCAATCAGGCACGACTTACGCATTGGGATCAGTGCCCGTTCATTGGGAGACGTCAATGTACAATTGATTATGGAAAGCCTAGGCGGCGGAGGCCATCTTACAAATGCAGCAACTCAGTTAGTTGATACAACGATAGAAGAAGCGGAAGAACAGCTACTTTTAGTAATTGATGAGTATTTAGAGGGAGGTACCAAGGAATGAAGGTTATATTATTAAAAGATGTAAAAGGAAAAGGTAAAAAGGGAGAAGTGAAGAACGTATCTGATGGATATGCACACAACTTCCTATTCAAGCAAAATCTTGCGATTGAGGCAACACCAGCTAACATGAAAACATTAGAAGCAAAGAAAAATAAAGAATCAAAAGAAGCTGCCGAAGAATTAGCGCAGTCCAAGCAATTGAAAGAAAAACTTGAAACTCTAACTGTTGAATTGCAAGCAAAAGCGGGTGAAGGCGGTCGTTTATTTGGTTCTGTAACAAGTAAGCAAATTGCTGATGAGCTTGCGAAAAAGCAAGGAATCAAAATTGATAAGCGCAAATTTGATCTTCCGGATGGAATTAGAGCATTAGGCTATACAAATGTATCTGTAAAATTACATCCCGAAGTGACTGCTACTGTGAAGGTTCATGTCAAAGAACAGTAATTTCCATTGAAAATGAATAAGGAAAACAGATAGAATGAAAAATGTGGTTTTGTTTACAGACAAGATCACATTTTTTTCGTATAACAAGCATTTTCATTCTGAAATAAGTATAATAGATAGATAGAAGACTAATCAAATGCGCCTTGGCGTTTTTGCGCCCGATTTTTTTCGAGCAAGCTCGAAAAGTTTCTTTTGAAAAATCGTGGCATCCGCCGGAGGTTATAACTTTATTCAGAAGAAGGCTGAATAAAGTTAATGATGAACTAATAAATAAAGGGAGTGGAGAATAGTTGAGTGACATTTTTGCTGATCGTATTCCTCCGCAAAATATAGAGGCAGAGCAAGCAGTATTAGGGGCTATTTTTCTAGAACCGAGCTCACTTACTCTTGCTTCAGAAGTATTGATTCCAGAAGACTTTTATCGGACAGCCCACCAAAAGATTTTTGACGCGATGCTCAATCTCTCAGATAAAGGTGAACCAGTCGACCTAGTAACGGTTACTTCTGAGTTAGCGGATGTGAAAATTTTAGACGAAATAGGTGGAGTTTCTTACTTAAGTGAATTGGCGGGTTCAGTACCTACAGCCGCCAATATTGAATACTACGCGAAGATTATTGAAGAGAAATCAATTTTACGTCGGTTGATTCGCACAGCAACGACAATTGCAACAGATGGTTATTCACGCGAAGACGAGGTAGATGCGCTTTTAGGTGAGGCAGAAAAAAATATTATGGAAGTCGCAAACCGTAAAAATGCGGGTGCATTCCAAAATATTAAGGATGTTCTTGTCCAAACCTATGATAATATTGAAACTCTTAATAATCGTGTAGGTGATATTACAGGAATCCCAACAGGGTTTTCTGAGCTTGACAAGATGACTGCTGGATTTCAACGAAATGATTTAATTATCGTAGCAGCACGTCCATCTGTTGGTAAGACTGCCTTTGCTCTGAATATTGCACAAAACGTAGCAACAAAGACAGATGAGAATGTGGCGATCTTTAGTCTAGAGATGGGTGCAGAGCAGCTGGTAATGAGGATGCTCTGTGCTGAAGGAAACATCAATGCTCAAAATCTGCGTACTGGCTCGTTAACCCCGGAGGATTGGGGTAAGCTTACGATGGCAATGGGAAGCTTATCGAACTCAGGGATTTATATTGATGATACCCCAGGTATTCGTGTAAATGAAATTCGCTCAAAATGCCGCAGACTTAAGCAGGAAAGTGGATTAGGAATGATCCTAATTGATTACCTTCAGTTGATTCAAGGTAACGGTAGAAGCGGTGAAAACCGCCAACAAGAGGTTTCGGAAATCTCGCGTTCCTTAAAAGCGTTAGCCCGTGAATTAAAGGTCCCAGTAATAGCCTTATCGCAGCTATCCCGTGGGGTTGAACAAAGACAGGACAAGCGTCCGATGATGTCAGATATTCGTGAATCTGGAAGTATTGAGCAGGATGCGGATATTGTAGCATTCCTATACCGTGATGATTATTATGACAAAGAATCAGAGAATAAGAATATCATTGAAATTATCATTGCAAAGCAACGTAACGGCCCGGTAGGAACTGTTTCGCTGGCATTCGTAAAGGAATACAATAAATTCGTCAATCTCGAACGAAGGTTTGATGATGCCGGTGTTCCACCAGGTGCATAATGTAGAAAAGTGCAAGGAGCCCGATGACTCCTGGAACTAGACAAAAAGACGTGTCACATTTGTGATATGTCTTTTTTCGTTCTATGACCATTTGGCTATGTAATAATTAGAAAAAGATGCCTTTTGATGTGGATAATCGACAGGAGTCCTTAAAAACTGCGTAGTTTTATAAGAGGAAAGACTCAATTATTTGCTAAAATCCTACAATTTCCGTGTAAAAAAATGACAGTAATACTACAATTATATTACATATTGGAAACTAGTATACTTTTTTTGAAATTCTATGGTAAATTAATAAAGTATAAAATAGAGAGATTTGTCGAACTATCGAATACGTCTTGGCGTATTTTGTAAGACAACGCTTTTCAACACACAGGGTGAGAGGAACGAGTATTCGGACAAGCAACCTTTGTTCAGGGAGGAAAGACCGTGTCAAACCAAAATAAAAATAATAAAGCACCAAGATCATACATGAAATTGTTTAAACGAGTGGCTATTACTTCAGTAGCACTTTCAACACTAGTGTTTGGAACTGTATCAGCCGATACAAAAATCCAAACTGTGTATCACGTATACATAGATGGCCAAAGAATCGGAACAGTAGATTCTAAAGATATTGTTGAAAAAGTGATTGATCAGAAAGTAAGCTCTTTAAAGGATCAGTATCAAGGATTATCCTTAGTAGCAGATAATATATCAGTTGTTGAAGAACAAGCTTTTCTCCCGGCTTTTAATAATGAGACAGCTTCCAAAAAATTGGCGTCTGAGCTTAAAATAGCAGCCGAAGCAAAAGCGAT
This sequence comes from Bacillus sp. REN16, assembly GCF_020731355.1. Taxonomy (GTDB): domain Bacteria; phylum Bacillota; class Bacilli; order Bacillales; family Bacillaceae_L; genus Ferdinandcohnia. The sequence goes on from NZ_JAJFZK010000017.1 coordinate 7,499, forward strand.
TACGGTTGAAGGAGAGCCAGTTGCTTACCTCAAAAATGAGGAAGAAGCAAATGAAGCTCTTAAACAACTAAAATTACAATATGTAAATGAAGATGAACTAAATGAGCTTGAAGCTAGAGCAAACTCAGAAGAGCCTTTACCAGCGTTAGCTGAAGGACAGTCTCGTTTATTAGACGTTTCTTTTGAGGAAAAGGTTTCAATTTTAGATAAAAAAGTTTTACCAGACCAGGTTCATAGTCCTGCTGATACTGTTACATTGCTTCAAAAGGGAACTTTAGAAGAGAAGAAGTATCAGGTTACAGAAGGGGATGTACTAGGTTCTATCGCGGCAGACCATGAATTAACAACTGCTGAGTTAGTTGCGTTAAACCCAGGGATTACGGCAGAATCATTGCTTCAAATTGGACAAGAGTTAAATGTAACAGCTTATAAGCCGTTCTTAACTGTTGTTGTAAAAAAGGAGCAAAACCAAAAGGAAACAATTAAGTTTGAGACAAAAGTAAATGACAATTCGGATATGTTTAAAGGTGACAGAAAAGTAACCCAAGAAGGTCAAGATGGTGAAAAGACTGTTCACTATGAATATAAAATGATTAATGGCGTAACTGCTGAGACGAATAAGCTGAATGAAACGATTACGAAAGAACCAGTAGCCGAGATCATTGAAAAGGGAACAAAGGTTGTTCCATCTAGAGGCTCAGGCCAGCTTGCATGGCCAACAGTTGGCGGCTATATCTCAAGCCACGTAGGATATAGATGGGGAAGACTTCATAAAGGCCTTGATATTGCAAGACCAAGCAATCATGCAATTAAAGCAGCCGATAATGGAACAGTTGTAGAAGCTGGGTATGATGGAAGCTTCGGTAATAAAATTGTGATCAACCATAATAATGGAATGAAAACAATTTATGCACATTTATCTTCAATTGGTGTAAGTGTTGGACAAACTGTTTCCAAAGGACAACAAATAGGTGTAATGGGGTCTACTGGTAACTCGACAGGAACTCACTTGCATTTTGAATTATATATAAACGGGGCTCTTAAAAATCCATTGGATTATTTATAAAAACCACACTCTAAACCTTCAGCATGGTGCTGAAGGTTTTTTCATAAGTATAAAGAATGATGAAAAGAGAAAATGGAACATACGAATGACCCATAACACTGATTTTTTTGCACATACTGATGATATGGCTCCCTTTTTCTGCTAAAGTTAGAATTAAGGGAGCAAAATAGAAGATACAATTCGAACTATATAATATGAGCTTTTATTTAAATGTGAAGGAGCAAATAAGAATGGATAAAGTGATACTTGTAGTTGATGATGAGAAACCAATTGCAGATATATTACAATTTAATCTCGAAAAAGAAGGTTATAAAGTGGTTTGTGCTTATGATGGCAATGAGGCATTAGAAAAGGTGGAAGAAATAGATCCAGATCTTATTCTTCTTGATATCATGCTACCTCATAAAGACGGGATGGAGGTTTGTCGTGAAGTACGAAAAAAACACGATATGCCAATCGTCATGTTGACTGCTAAGGATTCTGAAATTGATAAGGTATTAGGACTTGAGCTTGGCGCAGATGACTATGTAACAAAGCCATTTAGCACAAGAGAACTACTTGCGCGTGTTAAGGCAAACCTGCGTAGACACCAACAAATTTCTGAGGCAGCTACTCAGGATACTTCTAATGAAATTACCGTGGGCTCACTTGTCATTCATCCTGATGCTTATGTAGTCAGTAAACGTGGTGAAACGATTGAATTAACGCACCGTGAATTTGAACTTCTGCATTATTTGGCAAAGCACTTAGGTCAAGTGATGACTAGAGAGCATTTATTACAAACGGTTTGGGGCTATGACTATTTCGGGGATGTCCGAACAGTAGACGTAACCGTTCGGCGTTTACGTGAAAAAATTGAAGACAGCCCAAGTCATCCAACTTGGATCGTAACAAGACGTGGAGTGGGCTATTATTTGCGAAACCCTGATCAGGAGTAAATCCAAAAATGAGAAGACTAGGATTCTTTCAGTCCATTCACATTAAATTTGCCCTCATATATTTGCTTCTCATTTTAATTGCGATGCAAATTATTGGTGTCTATTTTATCGGGAAATTGGAGCTGCAATTAGTAGAAAACTTTAAAGTATCGTTAAATGAACGCGTCAATATGCTTGCGTTTAGCATGGAGCAGGAAATCATTAAGGAGAGGGAGGACCCCTCTACTTTAGAAAAGGATATCCGGAATATTTTAAAAGACTATGAGTCAGAGGATATTCAGGAAATCCAGGTAATTGATAATAAAAGCCGTGTAATAGGAAGCTCAGATCCTTACAATCAAAGCGATGTTGGACGAAAGTCTAATGTAAATTTGGTCAAACGTACGTTATTACTCGGTGATAACCAGGATGATGTGCGCCGAAAGAATTCTGATCGCATATATGAATCATCCACACCAATTCGTTCCAACGGAGATACCATAGGCGCCATTTACTTAAAAGCAAAAATGGAAAATGTCTATGATGATATTAAAGAAATAAATGATATTTTCGTGACAGGGACGGGGATTGCGATGGCAATTACCGCGATTCTGGGAATCTTTGTTGCGCAAACCATTACTAGACCCATCTCTGCAATGAGAAAACATGTAGTGGAGTTGGGAAGAGGGAATTATTCGAAGAAGGTAAAGGTCTTTGGCCAGGATGAGATTGGCCAACTGGCCATGACCTTTAATAATTTATCCAATAAGATACAGGATGCACAGGCGACAACAGAAGGGGAACGAAGGAAGCTTTCTTCTGTACTGGCGCATATGACCGACGGGGTTATCGCCACTGACAAAAAGGGCAGGGTCATTTTAATTAATACACCAGCAGTCAATATGCTTGATGTTTCACGTGAAACAGTTCTTAATCAATCCGTTGTGTCCCTATTGGGATTGGACGAACAATATACGTTTGAGCAGCTTGTTCATGATATTGATACGGAAATACTTGATTTTAGTACACATAAGAAGCAGTACATTATTAAGGTTAGCTTCTCGGTTATTAAGAAGGAGTCAGGCATTATTAATGGGTTGATTGCTGTTTTATATGATGTAACTGAGCAAGAGAAGATTGAAAATGAACGAAGAGAATTCGTCGCGAATGTTTCGCATGAACTAAGAACGCCCTTAACGACAATGAGGAGCTATCTCGAGGCACTGGCGGAAGGCGCTTGGAAAGATGAAACGATCGCTCCTCAATTTTTAAATGTCACACAAACTGAAACTGAGCGAATGATTCGGCTAGTGAATGACTTACTTAAGCTATCAAAACTAGATAGTAAGGACTACCAATTTTCAAAGGAACTTATCGATTTTACAAAATACTTTAATAGAATCATTGACCGCTTTGAAATGACCAAGGATCAGCATGTTTCATTCGTTCGTAATTTACCAGACAAACCGATTTATCTTGAATTGGATCCAGACAAGATAACACAGGTGCTTGATAATATCATTTCAAATGCTTTGAAATATTCTCCAGAGGGTGGTACAGTCACCTTCCAAGTTGAAGAAGTGAATGATGAAATTGTAATTAGTGTGGGCGACCAAGGTGTAGGGATTCCTAAGGAAAATATTACCCGTATTTTTGACCGTTTTTACCGTGTGGATAAAGCCAGGACCCGTAAGTTAGGGGGAACGGGATTAGGACTTGCAATTGCCAAAGAAATGGTTGTTGCACATGGAGGTCGGATTTGGGCTGAAAGTGAAGAAGGGGTTGGAACAACAGTTTTCTTTACCCTGCTAACCGATGGAAATCAAGAGGGACTAGAGGATGATTGGGATGAAGTATGAATCAATAAAAACGGCCATATTAACCTTCTTAGTGCTTTCAAGCATTGTTCTGACATGGACATTGTGGACTTATCAGCCCGAATACAAGGACATAGAAGCAAATGATGATTTAGTGGAGGAAGTAACGGAAAATATCAAAAGGGATACGTCTCAAATCATAAAACCAAGTAAAATTCTTTATCATATTGAGGGTGGGCATTTCGGAACCTTTAATGAAATAGAGCTGAATCGTGTGATGAAAGAGATCAGACTTTGGGAGATCACTGATATTCAAAACATTACTCATACCGTTCAAGAAGCCGGCTTAGCAGACTTTTTAAGTCAAAATGGACATGTTGAAATTGACTTTCCAGACCCATTCCCTTTGCAGCTATATAAATCATTTTTAAATATTAATGATAAAGAACACTCACTCATTTCATTTGATCGATTTATCATTGATGTCAACTCAGAGGACCGTGGCGAAGGAATTGTGTATTTTGTGTCGACAGGTGATAACTTAGTGTATGAAGGCCGAGTAGAAAGCAGGTTAACGAAAGATTTTAGAAGAACTTTCTATACAACGGCAACGAGATATCCTGAACAAATTGAATATAAACTTTCAGAGACAAATTCGATTTATTTGCCAAAGGATACGACCGAAGTAAATCATTACGAATATTTTCTTGATGCGTTAGATATTAATATATTTGTTAAACGCTTATTTACAAATCCAAACCTTGTAAAAAGTGACAGGCTCACAACAGGTGAGGTTCATACGGATGGAACGAGACTTCTTAGAGTCTATAACAATGAGAAATATATTGAATTTATTAATCCGACGAGAATGAATGGAAAACAGGCGAATACAACAACAGACTTAATTCAAACGAGCATTGATTTTGTTAATGAACATGTTGGGTGGACAGATGACTACCGCTTTTTTAGCTGGAATAAGGAAAGCGAAGCAACAGTGTTTAAATTGTATATTAAAAACATTCCTGTCTTTAGTAGTCGCAAAGGTCTGGCAGATATCACACAACAATGGGAAAACAATGAGATTGTAGAATATGCCCATCCATCCATCAACCTGCAAATTGGTCTGCCGCCAGTCGTGAATTATCTTCCAAAAGGAGAAAAAGTCATGGAGTCCATCACTTCTATGCGGGATTTTAATCCTGAACTGCTTGATAGTGTAACGGTTGCATATGAGATGGTGGAGAAAGAAGATAATTCCCAGTTTGTTTCACTTCAACCGATTTGGTCATACAGGTATAATGGAAGTTGGTTAAAGGTTGAGATAAAGGATGGGGATTTAGGGGGGCATGAAGATGGATTGGAGTAAAACTCAGTCTTTATTTATTATTGTCTTCCTGATTCTCAACGTCTTTTTAGGGTATCAACTTGCTCAAAAAAGGGATAGCAGTCAAATTGATGCTTTAGCGGAATTGACTACCGATGAGGAGCTGGCGAATGAGGAAATTAAGTATGAAGCCTTGCCGAAGGAACCGAAGGAACTAAGCTATATCAGTGGGAAGGTTCAGATTTTTACAGAGGACGATGTTAAAAATCTTAAAAACCAAGAGGTTACCATTGAAACCGCTGGTGTGTTAAAGGGTGAATTTAAGGATCCTATTAAAGTATCGCTAACCGACCAATTGAAAATTCAGCAATTTGTGAAGGATCATTTGCTTTCAGGTGAGAAATATTCGGTTTGGAGTATAGATGAAGAGGCAGGGATCATTGTTCTAGTCCAACAGCATAAAAATTATAAGGTTTTTGGCATTAGCGGAGTCATTTATTTATATGTGAATGATGACCATGAAGCCATCTCGTATGAGCAAACTTTGATCCCAGAGTTTAAAGAGCATGAGCCGGAGGAGTTAATCACCCCGCTCGCGACCCTAGGAAACCTTTTAGATAATAATCATTTAAAATCAGGAAGCCATGTGTCTAAAGTGGAGATTGGGTATTACCCACTCCTGCCATACTCGGAATCACAACTGTTGGCACCAGCTTGGCATGTTGTCATTGATGATGAGAAAGAGATTTACGTAAATGCCATTGAAGGACAAATTTTAAATAAGACGGAGTGAAGGACTATGGGGTTGCATTTTAGTGTGCTTGCCAGCGGGAGCACAGGAAATGCGTTCTATGTTGGGACAGACAAGCATTCCTTGCTTGTAGATGCCGGGTTAAGTGGTAAACAACTAGAACTTTTATTTAAAGAAATCAACAAAGAGATCAAGTATCTCTCCGGGATCCTTGTGACACATGAGCATAGTGACCACATCAAGGGGCTTGGTGTACTTGCTAGAAAGTACAAGCTTCCGATCTATGCGAATGAAAAAACATGGAAGGCAATGGAGCACAATATTGGAGAGATTCCCACAGAGCAGAAATTCGTTTTTCAAATGGGAACGGTAAAGACATTTGGAAATATGGATGTTGAATCATTCGGTGTCTCTCATGATGCGGCTGAACCGATGTTTTATACATTTCATCATGAGGGAAAAAAGGTTGTATTAATTACAGATACTGGCTATGTCAGTGACCGAATGAAGGGTACGATTGAAAATGCGGATGCCTATGTGTTCGAAAGTAACCACGATGTGTCCATGCTTCAAATGGGTCATTACCCCTGGAGCATTAAACGACGAATTTTAAGTGATGTCGGGCATGTTTCGAACGAAGACGCTGCACTTGCGATGTCAGATGTCATCGGAGACCGTACGAAACGGATCTATTTGGCACATTTAAGTAAAGATAATAATTTAAAAGAATTAGCGCGCATGTCAGTCAAGCAAACCCTGGAAAGCAAGGGGTATTTTGTTGGAGAACAATTTGATTTGTATGATACAGATCCAAAGATTCCAACCAAGCTTGCAACGGTGTAAGAGAGAAGCTCATTTGATTTTATCAGATGGGCTTTTTGTTTTGGAAAATACTTGCCGTATCCATAAATTTCTAGTAATTTGAGATTAGGATGAAAGTGGGGATGGTATGAGAGCTTTTGTGTTACAAACGGCAGGTTTAATGGTGCTCTGGAGTTTATTTTTTGTCTATGAACGGTCAATCCCAACCGCATATTCCATCATGATTTGTGCAGCAGTCATGACCCTTTATTTTTTTCTAAAAATCACGTCAAAGCCGATTTATTTGTATGGGGGAATAACCGGGCTGCTTTTGGTGCTTTCTGTTGTTGAAGCAGGCAACCCGTTTACACCTCTTTTATTGATGTATGTTGCATTATTGGCAGCTAACCAGTTAGAAAGTAAACCATTTAAAGGTCTCGTGACTTTATCGGCTATGTGTATATTGGGCTTGTTTTTTATGATAGAAATTGATTTTTCCGTGTATCTTTATTTTCTCTTATTCTATCTTCTTGCCCTTCAGGTGAATGAGCTATGGACGAAGCGGGAGGAACAGCGTAACTTATATGAAGAATTGCTTGGGGAATATCGAAAGCTAAAAAGGATGGCACTTGTTACTGAGGAGGAAGCCCGCTATCAGGAGAGGACTAAGATCGCAAGGGACATTCACGATTCGGTTGGGCATAAGCTTACGGCACTGCTCATGCAGTTGGAGATCCTTTCAATTAAGCAAGGACCCGAACATTATGGGGAATTAAAGGAATTAGCGAAAGAGAGCTTGGAAGAAACCCGCTTTGCAGTCCGAACCCTAAAGGATCGAGAGTATGAAGGAATAGCAACGATTTTACAGCTCATTAAAAAGCTTGAGGCTGAAAGTCATATGATGGTTCAGTTCACAACAAAGCAAGGTATCCTTTCAGAGCAACTAACAAATCAGCAAAGTGTTGTGCTCTATCGTGTCATTCAAGAGGGACTTACAAATGCAATGCGCCATTCCCAATCACGTGAGGTACAGGTGGCACTTGGAAAAATGGCAGACGGAAACGTGGAGCTTATCGTTAAAAACCGCATTCATAAGAAAGAACCATATCAAGAAGGATTTGGGCTTTCAAATATGCGGAAGCGCGTTGAAGAATTAGGTGGCACACTAGCAGTCTATCAAACGGATGAACAGTTTGTGATTAAAGGAATGATTCCGTTAGGAAGAATGTAAGGGAGGGGAATTACATGTGGAATGTGTTGATTGTAGAAGACCAATCAATTGTAAGGCAGGGCCTGAAGCTTATGCTCCAACAGGACGAGCAAATACAGGTGGTAGCTGAGGCAGAAAACGGAGAAGAAGCAATCAAAAAGATGGAGGCACATGTGATTGATGTGGTGCTAATGGACATCCGGATGCCAGTTATGAATGGACTAGAAGCGACACGTAAGATTAAGACGCGCTGGCCCAATGTAAAGATATTAATCCTCACGACCTTTAATGATGATGAATATGCTATACAGGCACTAAAATATGGCGCGAATGCCTTTTTGCTAAAAACATCTGATCAACAAACATTGATCCATGCTGTTTATAGCTGTTTTCAAGGGGGACTGATGATTCATGAAGAGGTTGCGGCAAAGGTCATGCCGCGGTTGTTACAAAGGATAGAGAAAAAGCTTGAATTGCCTTTATCCGGCAGGGAATTGGATATTACAAAATTAGTAGGCGAAGGAAAGACAAACAAAGAAATCGCAGATGAATTATTTTTATCGATTGGTACAGTAAAAAACCATATTACACAGATTTTGCATAAATTGGAGCTTCGCGACCGTACTCAGTTAGCCATTTTTGCAGTGAAAAATGATATTACATAAGGCATAAGGGTTGTCCAAATTGGGTGGATGCCCTTTTTTAATGCCATTATGACTCAGGTCATGTTTTTTACATAAACAAGTGACGCGAGATAGTGCTGTAACGAGATGAGAAAGTCTATGATAAGACTATAAGGAGGCTGACGGGATGTTAGAGATTATTGATTTATCAAAGAAATATAAACAAAAGTTTGCAGCTCAAGGGATTAATATGTTTTTGGAAAAAGGAGAAATTGTAGGGCTATTAGGTCCGAATGGAGCGGGGAAATCGACAACTATTTCGATGCTTTCATCATTAGTCATTCCGACATCTGGAGACGTGCGGTTACTGAATGAAAGCATAACTAAACATCCACAGAATATCCGTAAAATTTTAGGTGTAGTACCTCAGGAAATTGCCCTATATACAGATTTATCGGCGGAAGAAAATTTACGTTTTTTTGGAGAGATTTATCGTTTAAAGGGTGCTGAATTGAAGCAGAGAATTGAAGAGGTACTGGGGCAAATTGGCTTAACAGACCGCAGAAAGGATCTCGTAAAGACTTTCTCAGGTGGTATGAAAAGAAGGCTGAATATTGGGGTGGCACTGCTGCATAACCCGGAAATTATTATTATGGATGAACCGACTGTTGGGATTGATCCACAATCTCGTAACTATATTTTAGAGACGGTAAAGCGCCTTAACAAAGAACGTGGAATGACCGTTTTATATACGAGCCACTACATGGAGGAAGTCGAGTTTTTATGTGACCGAATTTATATTATGGATAAAGGTCATATTATTGCGTCCGGTACAAAGGAAGAGTTGAAGAATATCTTATCCTCTGAAAATACGATTTCAATCAAGGTAGAGCGGGCAAAAGGAGATTTTATTCAGCTGCTTGAAGCAGATTCGACCATTCGTCAAGTAAAGGTACAGGACCGAGATATTACGGTTATTGTTCCAAAGGAATATAATTTATTCCAAAAAATTTCCCAATTTGCTGATGAAACAGGCACAGCATTAATTTCAGTGGAAGTAAAAGCACCGACACTTGAAGATGTCTTCCTTCATCTGACAGGCAGAGCGCTAAGAGACTAGGGGGTGAAGTGATGATTATTCCATTTATTAAAAAAGACCTATTGGTGTTACTAAGGAATCCTCAGGAACTGCTTGTTTTAGTTCTGATGCCAATTGTCCTTATTGCAATACTTGGCTTCGCCCTAGGCGGGGTGATGAACGGTGATACAGAAACAATCTCAGTGAAGGTTGCCTTCATTAATCATGGTGAGGAACAAGAGGATATCGATGCTTTTATCGGGAAGGTAAAAGCAGAAGGACTGCCGCTGGAAGCAGAAACAGCATTAATCGAAGGAGCAAATCAGCTTCGTCCCATTCAGATTTTACTAGATGAAGTGTTTGGCAGCAAGGAATTAAGAGAAATTGTGGAGCTTAAGCAAACTGAGCCAGATAAATTGGATGAAATTAAAAATGATGACAGTTATGCTGCTGTCATTGAGATACCTGAGAATTACACGTTTGATATCCTTTCCTCTGCCCTACTTGATGAGCCTTCAACTGCAACCATTAAGCTATATAAAAATGAAGGAAAAGAGATTGCTCCAAAAGTAGTAGAAGATATCCTGGTGAGTTTCCAAAAGCAGATGACTTCGATGACGGTAATTGGGAAAGCGGGGCTTCAATTAGAGGAGGTAGGCAGTGCGAGGCTAGGAGAAATCGAAACGGTAACTGAACGGGATCCAATCAACTCCTTGCAATATTATTCCGTTGGGATGAGTGTGATGTTTATTATGTTTATTGCTTCTCATGTCGGATCATTTGCGTACCGTGAAAAGCAATTGCAGGTGTTCAACCGTATTATTTTATCCAATACATCAAGATGGTCATATTTGGGTGGTATCTTTTTCTCTGTAATGGTCATTTCAATTGTTCAACAGGCGATTTTATATGGTGTTACCTCTTTAATATTTGATGTCGTTTGGAGGGATCTTCTCGGATTTTTCTTAGTAAATCTATCATTATGCTTCGCCATTGGTGGAGTGGGAGCCTTATTGACCGCATTAAATTTTCGAATTGATTCAGAAGGAGTATCAAACTTTTTTGGGAATGTGATGGTTTCAATTTTTGCCTTTTTAGGTGGCAGCTTTACGCCAATTGGTGAAACTTCGTCTGTCATTGGCACGCTGGGTAATTTTACGCCCAATGGTGCAGGCATGACTGCATTATTGCAATTGCTGCAAGGGGTAGAGCTATCATCTGTTGTTCATCATATTTTTTATTTAGTTGGCTTTGGTTTAGTGATGTTAACGGTAGCTGTTATTAGTTTTCCGAAAAGAGGTGATGCCATATGATGAGTATTTTACAGGCAAAATTTAAATTGTTTTTGAGAAAGCCAATGCTTATGATTGGCATGACCGTGATGAGTATTGTGTTTGCCTTGTTATTAGGCGCCGCAAATTATTCAACGATTAATGTACCTGTTTATACAGACATCGAAAATATTGAAGAAACGGAGCTTTGGAAGGATATAAACAAAACGCAAGGCTTTGAATTTTCACTAGTGACAGAGGATGAGGCGAAGAAAATAGTCAGTGAAGGTGACGCCGAGGCTGCGGTGAAGATTAAGGAGGACTCCTACACGATTGTTGTTGTGACAGAGACGTCTTCTAATCTCCATTTATTAGAAAGCTATCTTCAAACCTTTTATGGCGACCTTTTAATGGAAGACAACATCAAAGAGGCAGCGACTGCAAGTAGCCATATTGATCCAGATGCCATTTTAGGTGAATTAAAGGAAAAGAAAGAGAATCCATTATTCAAGATTCAGGAAGCTTCCTTCCGCGGCGACGATGTTGTGATTATCGATAATCAGATGCAAACCATTTTTGGATTTACATTATTCTTTGTCATTTACACAATTTCTTATAATGTCCACAATATTTTACAGGAGAGAACATGGGGCGTCTGGGACCGAATGATTTTATCGCCTTTAAAAAAATGGGAGATGTATGCAGGAAATTTAGTGTATAGCTTCCTCATGGGTTACTTTCAGGTTGCTCTCATCTTTTTCGTGTTCCGGTATGGAGTTGGGGTAGACTTTTACGGGGGATTTGGAAAAACATTAATTGTATTAATCCCTTATGTGTTCTCAATCGTTGCCTTAGCACTATTTCTAGTCAGTATTGTTAGAAGCACTCAGCAATTCAATGCGATTATATCGCTCGTGTCAGTCTGCCTGTCGATGCTTGGCGGGGCTTATTGGCCACTTGAAATTGTTAGCTCAGACTTTTTGTTAAAAGTATCAGACTTTGTGCCAATTAAACATGCAATGGAAGGCTTAAAAGCAGCGACCATTTACGGAGCACCAATGAGTGAATTACTGTACCCGATTAGCATTCTAACGTTAATGGGAGTCGTGTTAATCGGAATCGGGATTAATGTAATGGAACGGAAGAACGCATAATCGTGGATGGAAAAAAGGCAGGGGCTATCAGCTTCTGCCTTTTGTTCGTTGTAGGGCTCGGTCATGTTTTACATAAAAAATGGGTAAAATTGAATATGGAATGTTTTTTAAAAAGGAGAAATGGCGATAATGGGGTATTATGATCAGGATTATGCAAATCAGAGATATAAACGCAGAGGGGGTCGTGGCAGCTGGTTTTTTACAGCATTCATCGGAGCCATCATTGGGGCATTGCTTGTTGTCGTTCTTGTACCGACATTATCAAAGTATCATTTACTTCCATACGAGGAGAATGTCGCCACTAATGAGCAAAATGGGCTAGATGATGTAGAGAGAAAAGCACCGGAATCTGGTGAAGGTGTCCAGCAGACCATTAATGTAAACGTCACGTCAGAGATTACGGATGCCGTGAACCGTGTAAGTGAGGCAGTCGTGGGAGTTGTTAATCTTCAACAAACAAACTTTTGGTCGGAGGAAGCCACGGCGGCCGGGACAGGCTCTGGAGTCGTGTATAAAAAAGGAAATGGCAAGGCTTTTATCGTTACAAACCACCATGTTATTGAAGGAGCATCAGATATAGAAGTCAGCTTAAGTGACGGGTCAAGAGTGAAGGGAAAACTGCTTGGGAGTGATATTTGGACGGATTTAGCGGTGATTGAAATTGACGCTAGCCATGTAGAAAAGATTGCTCAATTTGGCAACTCCGATACTATTAATCTGGGTGAGCCGGTCATTGCCATTGGTAATCCGTTGGGACTTGAATTTTCTGGTTCGGTTACACAAGGTATTATTTCCGGCTTAAATCGGACAATTCCTGTTGATATTAATCAGGATGGCGTACCTGATTGGAATGCCGATGTCATGCAAACAGATGCAGCGATTAATCCAGGAAATAGCGGAGGAGCCCTTGTGAATATTAAGGGAGAAGTAATCGGCATCAATTCAATGAAAATTGCACAGGAAGCAGTTGAAGGTATTGGCCTTTCAATACCTATAACAAGTGCAAAGCCCATTATTGAGGATCTTGAACTATATGGTGAGGTGAAGCGTCCATTTATGGGTGTGGGGCAACTCAGGTCACTAAGTGAAATTTCCTCCTATCATCGAGTGCAAACCTTACATTTACCGAATGAGATCACTGAGGGAGTAGCTGTTTTAGAAGTGATACGAAATACACCTGCCTCTCAAGCGGGATTACGTGAGTTAGATGTGATTGTCGAACTAGACGGTGAAAAAATTGCATCAGTGGTTGAATTACGAAAGCATTTATATAAAAAATCAGTAGGTGACAAAATGGAGGTTATATTCTACCGAGCGGGTGAAAAACAAAAGGCAACCATACAATTGGCTAGTGAATCGATGTGAAATCATTTACAGGAGAGAGAAAAAATTCTCCTGTTTTTTTGTGGACAAAATAATATGTTAAAATGGGTAAGATAAAAACATGTGGATAAGAAAAAATAAACAGAAAAAGTTATACCCATAATTCCCAAGGGGCTGTGGGTAAGATAGATGGAGGAAGTAAAAATGATTAAATGTTGTGAAGAACATATTGAATTAGCATTAGATATAATGGTGGATGAACATGAGATTGCGCCGATTATGACGAAAATTGAAGATGAAAACTTATCAACAACCTGCGAATTTTGTCAAAATAAGGCAGTATATGTTGTGGGGAACTAATATTCCCATACAAGATGTGGATAGACTTTGTGGATATGTGGATAACTATTGTGGATAATATGTTTGTAAAATGTGAGCGAAGTGGGGATAAGTTTGAACATCACAATCGTAACAATTGGAAAACTGAAAGAAAAGTATTTGATTCAAGGGATCAATGAATACTTAAAACGATTAATGGCTTATGCGAAGGTGGAAATCGTGGAGCTTGCTGATGAAAAGGCACCGGAAAATTTAAGTGGAACGGAAATGGAGCAGGTGAAGCAAAAAGAGGGAGAGCGAATTCTTGCAAAGTTATCGGACGACACCCATGTGATTGCCTTAGCGATTGAAGGTAAAATGAAGTCCTCAGAGCAACTGGCAGCAGATATTGATAACCTAGCAACCTATGGGAAAAGCAAAATCGCCTTTGTCATCGGAGGATCGCTCGGATTAAGCAAGGATGTCATGAAGCGGGCAAATGATACATTGTCATTTTCAAAAATGACCTTTCCGCATCAGTTGATGAGGTTGATATTGGTAGAGCAGGTGTATCGGGCTTTTCGGATTAATAGGGGAGAACCGTATCATAAGTAAATGAGGTTTTGGAATAGGAATAGCACCAATTCAATAATAATCTGAATGGTGCTATATTTGTTAAGCCATCTAAAATGGCCTTATAAATCTGGACTATATTCGAGTGTTGCTTGTGAATTTGCATTTTCTACCAAGGAAAAACCGTTTAATATATCTTATCATCTAATTTTTCAAGTGTTTAATTTTTATAGTGCAAACGGTTGCGTAATTTATGAATTAATAATATAATAAACAATGTTTTCATATAAGATGTTCTCATTGTACAAATTGCTTGTTTTTTGATATGAATGGTTAATAATACTTGATTCTATCATAGTACAATTTATATAGGTGATTGAAAACCCTTACCTTCAATTTTAATGCAAACGGTTGCGCAATTTGGTAGTGAAAAAGAGTTTATAGAGTCTATAAAGTTATTTTAGGAGGTTATTATGTTAGCGGAACAGCGTGATAATAATAGTAAGAAAGTGAATAGACAGCAGTTGCCTACTCTCCCAATTAATATGATTTGGATGATAAGCTTTGGCTTTTTAGGGGTACAGATGGCTTTTTCTTTACAAAGTTCAAATATGGGACGTATCTTTCAAACGATTGGTGCCGATCCTCATACATTAGGATTCTTCTTTATTTTACCGCCACTGGCAGGTTTAATTGTTCAACCCCTGGTTGGATACTTTTCAGACAGAACTTGGATGCCAAGACTTGGACGACGTATCCCTTACTTACTTGTTGGGGCTGTTGTAGCAGTCATAGTAATGTGTTTGTTGCCAAATGCAGGTAGTTTTGGGTTTGGCCCAATTGTAGCTCTTACTTTTGGAGCAGTAGCAATTTTGTTTATGGATGTTTCATCGAATGTTGCAATGCAGCCATTTAAAATGATGGTGGGTGACATGGTTAATGAAGAGCAAAAGGGATTTGCTTATTCAATACAAAGCTTTCTCTCAAACAGTGGTGCTGTGTTAGCTTGTATATTTCCTTTCCTTCTAACAATACTTGGTGTATCAAATAGTGCGCCCGAAGGGGTTGTACCACAATCAGTAATTATCTCTTTTTATGCAGGAGCTATTATCTTAATTATTTGTAGTCTTTTTACCGTTTTGAAAGTTAAAGAGTACTCACCAGCTGAATATGCTGCTTATCATGGTATTACGAATGAGGAAAAAAGTGAAAAAGTGAGTGTGATTAGATTACTGCGTAATGCCCCAAAAGTATTTTGGACTGTATCCCTGGTTCAAATGTTTTGCTGGATGGGATTTCAGTATTTATGGACATATGGTACGGGTGCAGTTGCAGAAAATGTTTGGCAAACAGCTGAACCATCAAGTGCTGCATATCAAGCAGCTGGAAACTGGTTTGGAATCCTTTCCGCTGTGCAATCAATTGCAGCGGTACTTTGGTCCCTTGTGTTAGCGCGCGTGCCAAATGATAAGCGTAAAATCTGGTATGCACTCAGTTTGTTATTAGGTAGTATTGGTTTTGGATCAGTATTTTTCATACACAACCAATTCGCGTTACTTGCATCATTTACATTAATTGGTATTGCGTGGGCAGCTATGATGACATTCCCATTCACAATGCTAACAAATGCCTTATCTGGTGGAAATATGGGCACGTATTTAGGGCTCTTTAATGGTAGTATTTGTTTGCCACAAATTATTGCCTCATGTTTAAGTTTTGCCTTGTTCCCTGCATTAGGTTCATCGATGCCGGTCATGATTTTAGTTTCAGGAGTTTTACTTGCGGTAGGGGCGTTTAGTGTTTCAATCATTAAAGAAACCTATGCTAGATAGAAATTATATTTATTGATACGTTGATTGTCTTTCAACTAATGTTCTTCATCGTGATGGAGAACAAACTTTGCCCCTTCTTTTCACAGGAAGGGTATTTTGTAGGTCTGACCACAAGTATATATAAAGAAAAACACATTGAATTCCGGCGGGATCCAATGTGTTTTTCAGCGGCCTCAGGTTATCTTTTTATTTAGGCTTAACAGCTATAAATTCATCTATTGTTTCAGGTGTGTTTTTACCTTCTTTTCCTTGGAAAAGGTCGATATTAACGGTCACATCCATACAGCCAAGATATTTTCCGTTTTTATCACGTACCGCCATAAATTTTTGGTAGATTTGACCGGTTTCTTCGCCTGAGCGTTTTGGGAACCAAAATTCCCAATCGTCGCGTGCTCCAGAACGGAAATCATTCAACAGTTTTTCAACGTGGTGGGCCATTCTTGGGTGAAGCTCCAGCACATGACGGCCAATTGCTTCTTTACGACGACCATGAACGCGATTTGGATTATTTGAATACCAGCGGAAAATGTCGTTAGCATCGCAAAAACCCATTTCAAATGGTAAAAGATTAATAATTGAATCCAAAGTGCTTGCTTTAATGGCGCCAGTTTCAAAGTTAATGACGGCTTCAGGGCTAATTAACTCAGATAATTTATTTTCAGACATTGATAACTCTCCTTTATGCGAAGAATAGTGAGATAAAACCTGCTATTTTTGGTGATTATTATCTAACTCCATAAATAATGATAGCATCAATAGCGAAAATAAATTGTGATTTATCTCACAATAACTGTTTTTTCAGGAGGCGTTTTTTAGAGTAATTGCAAATAATAGAACGTACTTGAAATTTGATAAAAAAAGCAACTGCATACCTATGCTTAATAGATAGGTACGTAGTTGCTTTTTAAATCCATTATAAATAAATATCGGAGTTATGAAAACGCTGGTTATACACTCCAAGTAAATCATCAACAAATGTGTTAATAGAGATTTTCTCAAGTTCAATTGGGAAATTTGGAGGTACCAATTTATCTTTCTTTAACTCATCTGTTGTATTGTATAACTTTGGTATATCCGTACTAAAATCAACAATTAAGAGCGCGCATCTTTCATATTTATGATGATCTTTAGTAGGGTCTTGTCTACCATTAATAAAGTCAAAAAAGCTAATATACTTTGCTATATTTGTAACATTCTTTTTAAACTTTACTTGATTTTTAACCATGGCAACTTCGTCATATTCTCTAACAGGTATCATATATACTTCACCAAGGCAAAGATTTGGGTGTAAATTATGAAGATTTAGTGCTTCGGCAAAAGTCCTCTCAAATAATGTATCTGCATTCTTTGCAAGGCTGCTCATTTGGCTTCTGATATTGATAACGACTATTTGTTCTGTAAGTTCCTTACCCAACGAACATGTAATATTTTCATGAAGCAAAGGACCCCAACTAATTTTTTCTTTAACGGGTATAATATTTGTAGGCTTCACACAAATATCTTGATCCTTTTGCTTTAGCAGCCCGGTAATTTTTAATTCAGGTTTACCATGACCTAGCGGCGGGAAAATTTTAGATGGATTGATACTGGTCCTAATCAGCTCGGCTTTAATTAATTCGTGTAAGTGATTGATTAATCCTTGTGATCGGATCAGTGCTTCTTTAGCTTTTTGTCCGTTACCGTATGGAATTCCTTTTGAATTGACAGGCGAGCCTTTTACGGTTGCGGTTGTAATGGACGCTTCTAGATCATTTTTCATATTCAGCAAAGTCGAATTCAAATCTAAAAGGTTATTATTGTTTAGCATTTCTCCCACCTCTAAAGCTCAAGTTCATATTTTTTTATTAAAAAGCGATCTAATTCTTTAGGATCGTTACAGGATTCAACAAAAGCTAGTTCTTGTTCATTCAGTGGAGGAATAGAAAAATTATTAATATATTTCTTCTGGTAACAGTAATAACCTCCACTAATCATATAGCTGGTTAATTTAATATAATAATCCATAATGGTCGAATTTAGTATTTTCACCAAAACCTTAAGGCTAGGGATGGTCTCATGAAAAATACTGTCAGATGCAATACCGTATATGGCATATCCATTATTGAAAAGAGCCGATTCTTCAAACAACGTAAATTTTGGCCGATCGGAATTAGTCGGTGATATTATTTTCGTTCCAAAGCTATCTAGCGCTTGACTTCTACCATATTCGTACCAAACAGAAACACTAGGATTCCCGCCATTTCTAGTGTTAAGTTCTTCACGAGCAGCATCCAAATAATGATAGGCATATGGATACTTTTCTTTTAAAGTATCCTCAGGAATAACTTTGATACTCCCATATTTATCTTTAAAATATGGATAAATGATCTGAACCTTCTTCTTTACATCTCCAGTATCATGATCAATATTTGTGCCACCCTTAATTAGGGGAACCGTGATATCTTTTTCAATTTTGTATTCCTTACCATCATAATATTTCGTATAGAAATCATTTCCATCATCGATTGAGTCGTTTTTGTTAAGTCCTAACATATAGACCCCATCTTTTTGAGTCGCAATCCCGGTACTTATTTTTAAATGTAAGCCAGCATTTTCTATTTTATTGATATTCTGTTTTTCAACTTCGTTTAGCAGGTTGATCGTTTCTATATCTATTTCGCTGTAATACAGGTCCTTTAATGATTGATTGAGTTCTGAAAGATTTTCATTTTTGAGCTGATTAACTATTTCATAAGATAGCTTTTCTTTCTTACTTCTATCAAGTGTAATGATCGATGAATACGTTTGTGCATTAGGAAATAAGCGACAGTCTTTAAAGTCAATCACTTTTCGAATCAACCTTTGCTTAATTAAGAACTCTCTAAGAGGTTTTGCGGACTGCAATTTAAGAAAATAGTTAGGAACGATATATCCTAGTGTACCCTCCTGATGTAAATGAGTTACTCCTAATTCAATGAATGCAAAATAGATATTAATGCTTCCGGTGGTTGTTGTTTTATAATTTGCCTTGAGTTTGTTTCTGACCTCGATGTCTAAATCCTGAATTTTAATATAGGGAGGATTTCCCACAACACAATCAAAACCATGTAACACTTTTTCATTCTGAAATTTCTCAAGCGCATCTTTCTCGGTACTATCATAGCAAACGATATTTAGTTTTATTTGCTCCTTATCCATATTTTCCCTATAAGCAAGCAATGTAAGTAATATTTTCGTCCTTCTTACATTTTCCTCTAGCAAGTCCATTCCAAAAATGTTATTCTCAATAATTTCAATCATATTATTGGACTTTTGTTTACGGAATAATCGTTCGGTTGCTCTAATTAAAAATGCTCCGCATCCGCAAGAGAAATCACAAATTGTCGGGTTCTGATAATGGTCAACAGTTTCAGAGAGAATGTAGTCAACAATATAATTCGGTGTAAAGATTATTCCATTTGCGTTGGTTGTTTCCTTATTAAAAAGGGAATAAAAGTAATCCTCAATGTCCTTTAAGTCCCATGTATTCCTTATTTGCAATAACTCTTTTTCAGTTTCCGGGCATCGTTCTTTAAGGCAATTTATTAAAAATTTATTCTTGATCCCCTCAGCATCCATGCCAAGTTGATGTAAATAAATTCTAATTAATGAACTTTCGATTAATAATACATCTGGTTGAGTACCATTTTTGTTGTTTTCAACGAGTAGTGTTGACAATAAATCACCTCATTTTTATATCATTATTGTATCGGAAAGATGAGTAAATATAAACAGATGATGTTTGGTTTAAGTTGGCAACATATGAAAAAACCCCTCCTTTTCACAAGGTGGGGCGTTAGGCAGAGCTCTATTATTAATTCATTTCTTTACCTTTTAGGGCAGGAGGGTAGGTAACGAAAACGTTTTTAGTTTGTGTTGCCGTTTTCTTATTAACCACATGAAGTGCTAATGCTGTAAAAATAAACCCGCCAATAAAGTTGCCAATTGTCACCGGAATTTGGTTCCATATCCACCAATCACCCAGTGTAATATCAGCACCCATGAGAATGGCAGTTGGAATAACAAACATATTTACGACAGCATGCTCAAATCCGTGGGCGAAAAATAAAAATACAGGAAGCCACATGGCAGCAATCTTACCGATAGTTGAACTTGAGATAAAAGCCATAAACGCACCTAACGTAACCATCCAATTGCATAAAATGGCCTTTGTAAAGGCAACAATTAATCCGTCTCCACCAATGCTTTTATATGCGATTGTTTTTCCCTCCGCCACGGCAATAATCTTATCAATCATGGCTCCTTGAGTGACATGTCCTAGTTTTGTTGCAACAATATAAAATAAAAAACCATATAAAAGGCTTCCAATCAGATTTCCAAGAAAAGCCCAAAAAAAGTTGTAGACGACATTTTTGTTAGCGGTTAGTCCTCTTATTCTAGCAAGCGGGAGCATTGCAAAGTTTCCAGTCACTAGTTCAAGACCTAATAATAAGATGAGGACAAATCCAACTGGAAAGACAAGAGCACCAACAATGCTAAGGTTTGTTTCAATGGTTGCTGTAAAGGCGAGCGTTGTTGCAAAGCCAAGAAAGGCACCTGAAAGTATCCCTTTAATCAAGATATCACGTATCTTGAGGGTAGATTTATAAGCGCCCGCATTTGCTACATCCTCTATTAATTGAGTTGGTTTAACATAATCCAAGGTCATGCCTCCATTACATTTTTATAGTTGCCTCTTCATTGTAATGAGTAGGAATTTCCTATCGCAAGAACTATTTACAAAAAATTACATTTATCTATATGCATAGTAAATATGGTAATCACGGAGAAAATGTTGTTAATACTTGTGGAGGAGTTAAAGGAGTTCCAGCGGGAGCCTTTTTTGAGATAAAGAGGCTATTCGAATGCGGATGTTATTTAGACAAGAATTAGAGATAGTAGAGTGATAGAGTCCAAATGGTTGCTTCATTTTGACAGATATAGCCCCAAAACCTGGTGCTGGGTCCTAATCAAAACCCAAGAATGTTGGTATTACTTCATTCCTGGGTTTAACTTTAACTTATAAATATACTCTTTTCACCACAGCTCATTATCATCCTTGGTAACTCAAAGTTATAACGCTTTTGTGCGATATTAAAACGTAAATCTGGCTACCTGTTCGCCGTCGATCAAAAACCCATCAATTTCATGAAAGCCCATTTTCTTATAGATGCTTTTTGCCATGTCATTACTTGGTTCATACGAAAGCGTGATCGATTGGTGGCGGTTTTCTTTACTATTCTTAATATCATCTATTACCAGTTTAATAGCCTGCTTTCCATATCCTTTACCTTGATACTTTTGATCAATCATCATGCGATAAATCCAGTATTCATGGTCATCTTCATCAATTCCATAAAGTGTAAAACCTATCATTTCATCACCGTGATAGATTCCTTTTGCATGGAAATTTTCTAGGAAATTAAGCTGGGCCAAGGATACCACGTTGGAAGCTACAAACTTCTCTTGGTCTTCCCGGACTTTTAGTGAAATAGCTTTCAGCCAATTCTCTTTTGTAATTGTTTTTAAATATAACAACTGTCATCTTTCCTTTCTACTTAGCAAACTAGTATAAAACGACTATATTGTCATTTTATATTAAACTATTCATAAGTAGAATCCTTACTTAATATAAAAACATTTCTACTAAGAATACCGAAAAACAGGCAAGTAGGGCACGCATATTTTTTCGGAGTTGGTCATGAAAATGCAAGCTCATGCAGTGTGACAACCACAAACAAAAAGCCATCACAATTTTATTCTTGTGATGGCTTTTGCAGTCGTACAATTTAATAGTAATTTCCATATGGCGGGTACGAATAGTATGGATAGGTAGGGTATGGGGCTGGAGGATATGGAGGATAGTATCCATAATATGAGTTTTGCCCATATGGATAATAGCCCGGCTGGTTCATTAATGACCCTGCGAGTAGACCTCCTGCTAATCCACCCAGGAATGGCAACCCGCCTTGAAAGCCACCATGTGATGGTTTGCCGTGGCCGCCATGATGCCCGCCGCCGTGTCCTGGTTTACCATGGCCACCGTGATGCCTGCCGCCATGTCCATGTTTTCTCATCATTGCCATCTGCCCATAATCCTGTTGGTACGGAAAAGGCATTGGATTTGATTGGTACCATTCATAATTCACATCTTTTCCCTCATTTCATGATTATTCTCCATTCAGCATATGCATTAGTCTATAAAAGGTTATTATATAAATAATGAATGATTTAAATGTTCGGTAATAAAGATTGTATACTAACTAGTAGTGAAGGCCAGATAGTAAAATTTTTAAGGGGGGATTTGCATGAAGCAACTCTATATAAAGCAGAAGGTATTTAGTCTAAGCGGTAAATTTACAGTAAAGGATCAAAAAGAAAAAGACGTTTATTACGTAGAAGGCAGTTTTATGAAAGTTCCTAAGACCTTCTCCATTATGAATCCAAAACGAGATGAAGTTGCGCTTATAACGAAAAAGGTATTTAGCTGGTTACCGAAATTTTTTGTTGAGGTAAATGGTCAAGAAGTATTAACGATTAAGAAGGAGTTTTCCTTCTTAAAGGCACGTTATACGATTGATGCGGCAGGTATTGAAGTACAGGGCAATTGGTGGGATATGGATTTTCAGGTATTACAGCATGGTAAAGTTGTCGGTAAAGTAAACAAAGAGTGGTTCACTTGGGGCGATAGCTATAAGGTTGAAGTATTGAATGAAGAGATGGAAGCTATCATTATTGCAATCGTTGTCGCCATTGACTGTGTGAAGGCTGACGAGGCAGCAGCATCTTCAGCAACCTAGGATCAAAGGTAGGGACAAAGGGACAGGTCCTATTGACAACGGGTTCCGTTAACTATCACAAACATTAAAAATGTAAGTTAAAATGAGTGCCAATTTACATATGAAATTGACGCTCATTTTTTATTGGAGTAAAGCCATTTGTCCCGAAATTACATAAAAATTTTTATAAGAAAATGACCCCCAAATTGTAGGGGTACAATGGCTGTTGTACCCCTACAATTTCGCATACATTTTATCTTACAAAAGTGCTTAGAAACATAAGAAATCCTATCCTTAATTGAATACCCAGTGATATTTAAAATAAGCGGAGATATTTCCGTTAAATGCAGACTAGAGCTCTTTTCGGGGTTTATAGGGGGAAATTTTCCGCTTATGTAAAGAAAAATCCCCAATTTTTACGTTACTTGAGTCAATAGGGGAAATTTCTCCTCTTATTTACGCTATTTTTTAGCTTATTTACAAATTAAGAGGAATTTCTCCCTCTATTTTTTAAAATCCGGTGCGTAAGCTGCCCCCCCTAACCTCTTTTGCAATCAAAAACAGATACAAGAAGCAGTACAAAATGGGCTACATTTTCGGGTTTTGCGACAGGAAACCGAACCCGTTATCCTATTGATTCTCTGCTTTTTTATTATAAATTTTCTTTGTTTTCCTATTACTTCTGTTAAATGGTTTGGAAAAATGATAATTATAAAGGTGAAATAAATGTGGATACAATTATTCAAAGATCCTTAAAGGTTTGAAAAATAATAGCTTTGAGTATGAAGAAGTTGTATTTTTTGATGAGATAGTACCTATTGAAGAATAGTTGAATTCAAAATGAATTGTAGCAATGTCCTTTTTCGATGTTTGTTCAATAATCTAAATGATATAATACTTATAGTAACAATTGGAGGTGTTAAGATTGAAATGGGAGAAAATTCGCGAACAATATCCAGAACAATGGGTACTTGTTGAGGCCATATCAGCATTTTCGAAAAATTCAACGCGCTATTTTGAAGAACTATCAGTTATTTCAAATTTCCCCGAATCTACTATTGCATGGAAAGAATATAAAAAACTACATTTAAATGATCCTTCACGTGAATACTATATTTTCCATACGGACCATGAAACAATTGAAGTAAAGGAACAAAAGTTTATAGGTGTAAGGAGACGAATCCAATGAAAATCCAAATGGAAAATGGGTTGCCTATGTAACGTTTAGGAGCTAGATATATGGAAATAGAAGTCAAATATGCGCGATTTATGTATAATCACCAATTTTAAACTATACAATAATAAAAGGGATATAAAAATTTCCATTTGACGATATCACCTAGATATTATATATTGTATTGAGGTAAAGAATGCCCAGGTAAATATGGGAGAGGTTCATAGCTGATACCCTCTATAAAAAACTATGGAAACATGACAAATGCCATGTCCATCAGCGGATGTGGTTTTTTCTGTTTTTACATATGTATTTTATAGATGATTGGCTAAGCCTCTCTTGTTAAAATGTTGGGAAACATTTACAAGGAGGTTTTTTTATGTCTGGCAGAAGCCATGAAGAAGGTTTAAAGGATTTAACACTTTTGGGGAATCAAAATACTCAATATTCATTTGAATATGCACCAGAGGTACTTGAGGCAGTAGATAATCTTCATACTAACCGGGATTATTTTGTGAAATTTAATTGCCCGGAATTCACAAGTCTATGCCCACTTACGCATCAGCCGGATTTTGCCACAATATATATTTCATATATTCCTGATAAAAAGCTTGTAGAAAGTAAATCATTAAAGTTATATTTATTTAGTTTTAGAAATCATGGTGATTTCCATGAGGATTGCGTCAATATTATTATGAACGATTTAATTAAATTACTTGATCCAAGATATATCGAGGTTTGGGGGAAATTTACTCCGCGTGGAGGAATCTCGATTGACCCATGGTGTAATTATGGAAAGCCAGGTACGAAGTTTGAAGAAATGGCAAATTTCCGTTTAATGAATCATGATTTAAATCCGGAAAAAATCGATAATCGATAAAAATTTAACTTTATTCAGTCGGAGTTCAAACCCCGACTGAATAAAGTTAAAGCCTCCGGCGGATGCCACAGATTTTCAAAGGAAATTTTTCAAGGCATAAGATCAAAGACTAAGAACGCCACGTCCTGTGGCAACGTCTTTGTGACCCACATCGTGTGAGCCTAAAAAATCTGGGCACAAAAACGCCAAGGCGCATTTGATTTAAGAAAGAGGTTATTAGCTACCCTCTTAAAAAAACTAAGAAACGGCACTTTTTCTTAGAGTGCCGTTTTTTCGTTAAAAAGGAGTTTTGACGTTGAATCGGGAAAAAGCAATCGTTGTATTTAGTGGGGGTCAGGATAGCACAACATGTCTATTCTGGGCTAAGGAACGTTTTGAAGAGGTTGAAGCAGTGACTTTTGATTATGGGCAAAAGCATCGACTTGAAATTGAATGCGCAAAGAAAATTGCAGAGGAACTTGATGTTAACCATCACATTCTTGACATGTCGCTCCTGAATCAACTAGCTCCGAATGCCTTGACACGACAAGATATAAAGATAGCAGAGGGAGAAAATGGTGAATTGCCATCGACTTTTGTGCCGGGGCGCAACCTGCTTTTTCTTTCATTTGCTGGCGTATTAGCGCGTCAAGTGGGGGCAAGACATATCGTGACTGGAGTTAGTGAAACAGATTTCAGCGGGTATCCTGATTGCCGGGATATTTTTATGAAGTCTTTGAATGTAACATTAAATTTATCGATGGATGATACTTTTGTGATTGAAACGCCATTGATGTGGCTAAATAAGGCACAGACATGGGAGCTCGCCGATGAGCTTGGGGCATTGGAGTTTGTCCGTGAAAGAACATTAACTTGCTATAACGGTATAATCGCAGATGGCTGTGGTGAATGTCCGGCTTGCAAATTGCGAAAAAGAGGACTTGATGAATTTTATTTAGGGAAATCAAAACTAGCTAATCAAGGAGAAAGATGATGAGAATACTATTTTACTTACTATCTATTGTTGCAGCGAATGTAGTAACAGCTGCACTCGCGCCGTTGCAGTTTGGAATTTTTATCGTTCCAATGGGTACGCTGTTGGTTGGAGCGACCTTTATTCTTCGGGACCTGGTGCAAAACAAATATGGTAGGGCGAAAACCTATTTATTTATTTTTATAGCATTAATCTTATCAGGATTGGTTTCATTTATGCTTGGGGATACGTTATTAATTGTAGTGGCATCGGCCATTTCATTTGTTGTCTCTGAGTCGGCTGATACAGAGATTTATACGAGATTGAAATTGCCGCTAGCTTGGCGCGTCTTCTACAGCGGAATTGTAGGAGGATTTCTAGACTCTGTTATTTTCGTAATTGTTGGTTTAAGTCCACTAGGAGCTAATATTCTGCCTTGGGAGGCAGTACCAGCTGCTATTTTAGGGCAAATCATTGTTAAGACGATCATTCAAATGATAGGAGCTCTTATTTTGAACCAAGTTCGATCGAATGGTTTTGATAACGTAGAAGCAATGAAATAAAAGACATTGAAGAAGCCACGTTTTGTGGCTTTTTTATATGATAAACACTGCAAAGCCATTCATGATTTTGCAGTGTTCAAAGTTGAATAATCAAAAACAAATCTGAATCAATCTAAAATAGTCACCTTCAATTGTTTTCTGCCGAAATTAATGGCTTCTTGTTTCGAAGGAATAAAGACATCGATTTTATTTCCTTTTATAGCTCCGCCAGTGTCTCCGGCAATTGCTTCTCCATAGCCTTCTACATAGACTTTACTGCCAAGAGGAATAACAGATGGGTCAACAGAGATAACCTTTGCATCTTGGTTTTCTAATAGATTAATACCGGTTGATGTAATGCCTGAGCATCCTTCACATGTAGCAGTATAGGCTGTAGCTTCAACAACTAGTTCCTTTTTATTACTTGTTGAAGAAGCAGATGTGCTTTCCTCTTGCGTTTGGGCAGGAGGTACTGCTGCTTGGCTAGTATTACTTGTTTCAGTTACTGGTGCAGCAGCTTCTATTTCCTTTTGTGTTTCAGTTATCGGTGCAGCAACTTCTGTTTCTTCTTGTGTTTCAACAGCTGGTGCAGCACTTGCAGTTTCCTTAGGTACTTTAACAACAGTTTGTGCCTGCGTTTCAGCATTAGCAGTGGTGGTAGCTTTTACACCCTCAAAGATTACTAGATTTAATCCAGGATGGATGAGGTCAGGGTTTTTATGTATTTGGTTCCACTCTTGAAGTTGAGAAACTGTTACCTGATGATCCTCTGCTATATCCCACAAAGTGTCACCCTGCGTAACTGTATATTGTTTTTCTGGCACAACGATAAGGTCATCTCCAGGGTGAATTAGGTCTGTTGTTAGTTGATTTACCATTTTGATATTTTTAACAGAAGTATTATTTGCTTGCGAAAGATCCCAAAGTGTATCGCCCTTTTGTACTGTAATTGTTGAAGCTTGTACATTAGCACTTACTGATACTGAGAGCACAGTACCTGCCAAAATTGTAACTATTCTTTTAAGCATTCTTTTTACCCTCCATGTTCTATGGTTGCTAATTTTCAATAATCGTAACATAGATTTTCCGCAGAAAAAGAACAGGGGGGTGTTAATTTGGTAACATCTATGGCAATTATATTGCAAGAGTATTTCTAGCAGGGAGCCAAACTGGGAAACCACCAGCCACAGTAATGGATAAAGTATGCTAAGATGTAGTGGATAATATCAATATATTAACGGAGGAAATTAATTTATGAGTAATCTGCCAAATTGTCCGAAATGTGATTCTGAATATGCCTATGAGGATGGAGCACTATTGGTTTGCCCAATGTGCGGCCATGAGTGGGCTTTGGGATTAGTAGAGAACAATGAGGATAAAAGAGAGATCAAGGATTCAAATGGTAATGTATTAAATGATGGGGATACAGTAACCGTCATTAAAGACCTTAAAGTAAAAGGGAGCTCTTCTACTCTTAAGCAGGGTACCAAAGTAAAAAGTATTCGTTTGGTAGAAGGAGACCATAATATCGATTGCAAAATTGATGGTTTTGGAGCAATGAAATTAAAATCTGAATTTGTAAAAAAAATATAAAAGTAGTTTTGAAGTGAAAAAGCGTCAAAGACTGGGCAATGTCTTTGACGCTTTTATAATGAAAGGTATTGAACGGTACTAAAAGCTACCCTCAACATGCCTTTTAGTACTATAAACTCTACTACCAAGCTCATTTAACATAATCGCTGCTAAAATAATAGCTGTGCCTAACCACTGCAGCCCAGTTACCGTTTCTGACAAAATAAGGCTGGCTGATAAGATGGCAATTGGTAACTCAATGGATGTTAATATATTAGCGATTCCACCTGGAACTAAAGGCGAGCCCACAGCGAAAAAGAGTGGAGGAAGTACCGCTCCAAATAGCGAAACCCCAATTGCAACCGTGAATAGGTCTGCTTCCAATGGCAGTACAGATGGAATATCACGCATGAATACGACTAGAATTAAGATGGTGGACCCAGTTGCCATTAAAGAAGTTCGAGTTAATGGATCTACATGAACAGCAACCTTTCCACTGAAAAAAATAAATCCTGCATACGTAAATGCAGAAAGAATACCAAATAGGAAACCTTTATAAGGGAGACCCTGGATGTCACCATTTACGATATTGGAAGCAAAAAAGACTCCGATTAAAATTAAGACAATTGATAGAATCGTGACAGGGGAAGGTTTTATTTTACTAAAAATCCATTCCAAAATAATACCGATCCAAACAAATTGAAACATTAAAATGATGGCCAGTGAAGCTGGAAGGTATTGCATCGCACCATAATAAAAGATACTTGTTAATCCGATAAAACAACCGGTTATCATGATTTGTGGAATATTCTTCTTAGTAAGCCCTTTAAAGCTTGGACGTTTTATTAGAGTAATGGACCATAATAAAATTGCGGAAATTAGCATTTGAACGATATTAATTTGGCCAAGTGAATAGCCAAAGCTAAACCCTAATTTAGCAAATACCGGTGTAAAACCAAAACACCCAGCTCCTAAGAGAACGAATAATATGCCCTTATTTATTTTCACTATGATACCTCCTGATGCAAAAAGACTATTAGACGATTATAGCATAAATAGGGGATTAGCTGTTCCAAGTACCTGTTTGAATGAGAGGTTCAATCTGGAGATGTCCCAATTAAAAAAATCTCCTTAATCAAGGAGATTTTCTATATGTTCAATTCTTCATAGTACGCGTGATGTTTTTATTTCCTCTTTGTACTTCAACTTCACTTTTTAACCCTTTCAGTAACGAGAAGCACATGATGATCAAAATGATCGCAAAAGGGAGTGCAGCCGCGATGGAGGCTGTTTGCAAAACTTCCAATCCTCCAGCTAAGAGCAGAACAGCAGCTAAAGCCGATTGAATGACACCCCAGGTTACTTTTATTTTATTTGAAGGATTTAAGGTACCACCTTCACTTAACATGCCTAATACAAAGGTGGCTGTATCAGCTACTGTTATATAATAAATGGCCACGACAGCAAAACCCAAAATACTTAAC
Source organism: Bacillus sp. REN16 (assembly GCF_020731355.1). GTDB lineage: Bacteria > Bacillota > Bacilli > Bacillales > Bacillaceae_L > Ferdinandcohnia. Next base: position 36,958 of record NZ_JAJFZK010000017.1, read on the forward strand.
AAAGAACTTAATGGCAGATAATCAAAGAATGTAAAAATAGACAATGAGACGTTTTCAGTGATATGGGTTGCCAAGTCATGATTTCCTGTGTTTTGAACAAGTTCTAATGCCGAACCGCCGAATATGCTCATCCAAAGGCATGTTCCGAGGGTAGGGAAAATCAATACGCCGATCACAAATTCGCGTACTGTTCTACCTTTCGAAACCCTGGCTATGAACATTCCGACAAAAGGAGCCCAGGCAATCCACCATGCCCAATAAAATAAGGTCCATGATGCAATCCATTCTCCTTCACCAAAGGGCTTTAGCCTTAAACTCATATGAATAAAGTCATCAAGATAAAGACCCATCGTATTAAAAAAGACCTTTGTGATAGTTAAGGTTGGACCAACGATTAAGATCATCAGCATAATCGCAAAAGATAAAATCATCGCTGCATTTGATAGGTATTGAATTCCTCTTTCCAGACCTGTATTAATGGAGATAATAAACAGGACTGTTGCGACTGCAATCACAATTATCTGAACGAACAATTCATTAGGAACTCCGAATAGGTCATGCATTCCGGCTGTAACCTGCATGGCACCAAGTCCTAATGATGTTGCAATCCCGAATACTGTTGCAAAAATGGACAGGATATCAATTGTTTTACCAATAGGTCCATAAATTCGATCGCCCAGCATTGGGTAGAATGCCGAACTAATGGATGCAGGAAGCTTTTTATTATATTGAAAAAAGGCAAGGGCTAAACCAATAATTGTATAGATGGCCCAAGGGTCCAGACCCCAATGAAAAAAGGTATATTTCATTGCGGTATTAGCTGCGTCGACTGTATAAGGTTCACCATAGGGAGGATTTGTGTAATGGGTGACCGGTTCCGCAACACCCCAGTAGACAATTCCTATCCCCATCCCGGCACCGAACAACATCGCAAGCCAGGAAGCAGTATTGAAATCAGGCCTGTCTGTTTTTTTACCTAGTCGTATATCACCATATCTAGAAAACAATAAATAGACAGAGAAGATAACAAAGAATAGGGTTGCACCGAGATATACCCATCCAAGGTAATCAATTGAACCATTATAGATGATATCAGTGACATGAGCGAGATTATCTGTAAAAAAGACTCCCCATACAATAAATATGAGGGTAAGTATTAATGAAATAATAAAAACGCTTGATCCGTTTTGACCTTTTTTAGCCATGGGAACCTCCTCTTATGATAAAAGCATTGTCTTGTGAGTTCTTATAAAAAGAATTACGAATCCTGGTCCAATACACTATAAAGAAACTCCCACTTGTCGGCGTTCATCAACTCAAACGCAGATACTTCTTGATCGCCACCCAGATAGACCGTATCGCCTTTAATTGCTATCACCATAGCTATTATATTTTCGGTACTATCTTTCTTTTGATAGATGTCTCCTAATGATGGCAGCAATGCATTGTTATTGGCATTTTCAGACAGGGACTCCTGTAAGTCAGCAACTGCGCTTGATTCCATATCTTTAAAATCGATTGGGTGGCTGTCTTTGTCACGGCCAGGTGCCATTAACATATACTCATTGTGCTTGACTCCGTGAGAATTACTTGTAATAATTCCTTTTTTGTCCACCGTCTCAACCATTTCAATTTCATTTAGCGAATAAGTGTCTAAGGAATCAGGTCTTGGATTGTGAATGAGGATATAATCTCCTTCTTCAGCATTTTGATCGAGTTTGAGGGTGTATGCTTTAAAGTTGAAAATAAAGCTGTCATGCTCCTTTGGTTTATACCTTTCTACTTCTGCCGCTTTGGTTAAATGCTGTGTGAGGTCTCGTAGCTTTATAAGATGGACGGATTGCTTATACACAGGATTTACCCCATAAACCTTATGTAATTCATTGTTGTAATAAACAAATTGTCCTTTTCTGACCTGAAACAATTTCACTCAAAAAACTCCCTTCAACCATAGGTTTATCAAGTTGCGAATCACTAGAGATTTTGTATGTAGTGGAAGGCATAATACTTTATCCTTTCTTAGCATGTCTTTTTTAGATAAAACAATGTAAGAATTGGAAAGTTTAAAATCGGAAATATTTAACCGACTGATGGCTGGGTGTATTTACTAATTGTGTGTCGATTTTATGACAAAACGGTGAAACAAAATGGACAAGGGAAAAACGTAGTAAAATAGACTAGAGGCTAGGTTTAGATTGATATCTACCAATTGGTAAGAGAGGACGTAAATGAAAAAATTGAAATCATATCATAGATTTTTTGCGCTACTAATGACATTATTTATAGTAAGTTTGGCAGGTTGTAGTAAGGAAGAAATTGTTGTAACAAATGTAGGGGAGCTAGACTTTAAGCAAGCCTTAAAAATTCCAGAGCTTGTCGAACCTGCAATTGAATCCGATGGTACAAAAAACTTTACATTATCCATGCAAACAGGAACAACGGAATTGTTGCCAGGTAAAATGGCGGACACATTCGGAATTAATGGAACCTACTTAGGTCCAACCATAAGAGTTTCGCGGGGTGACAAGGTTTCTTTTAATGTTCAAAATAACCTAGGTGAGACGTCTACATTACATTGGCATGGGATGAGATTACCTGCTGCGATGGATGGAGGTCCACACCAGATGATTGAAGCAGGGGATACATGGACACCGCATTGGACGATTGACCAACCATCTGCAACTACCTGGTATCACCCTCACTTACATGGAAAAACAGAAAAGCATGTCTATCGCGGACTTGCGGGGATGTTTATTATCGATGATGAAGATTCTAAAAAACTTCCTTCCGATTATGGTGTAGATGATATTCCGCTCATTATTCAAGACAAATTGTTTACAGATGATGGCCAATTAAAAGATGATAAGGAAGGCATCTTTGGAACCCTTGGTGATAAAATACTTGTCAACGGCACGTATGACCCTTATCTCGAAGTGACGTCAAGCCAGGTTCGGTTTCGGTTGCTAAATGGCTCAAATGCAAGAGCTTATCATTTTGGTTTTACCGACGGTCGATCTTTTAAGCTTGTCGCTAACGATGCAGGGCTCCTTCAAGAGCCAGTTACGATGGATCGTTTCATGTTAAGCCCGGGTGAACGTGCAGAAATTGTGGTTGAATTTAAGCCGGGAGAAGAAACAATTCTTCACAGTTTCAGTGGAAATAACGGTATTGATAATGGGGAGTTTGATTTGTTAAAGATTATTGCGGCTCCTGAATTAACTGAAGCCTCTCCAATCGAAGGACAGCTTTCAAGCGTTCCTCCAATCGAAGTTCCAAAGAATGCACTGGTTCGTCAATTTACATTAACAATGGAGAACAAGATTAATGACAAAGTAATGGATATGTATCGAATTGACGAGGTTGTCCCGGCTGGTACAACGGAAATTTGGGAGATTAATAATTTTGGTTGGTCTCATAATTTCCATATTCATAATGCCGCTTTCCGAATTTTGGACATTAATGATAAGGAACCTTCGGAGTATGAAAGAGGAAGAAAGGACACCGTATTTGTTCCTAATGGATCAAAGGTTAGAATCGTTGTAGAGTTTGGTAACTTTTCAGATCCTCATGTCCCTTATATGTATCACTGCCATTTATTACGTCATGAAGACGATGGCATGATGGGCCAATTCTTAATGGTTGAACCAGGTACAGAATCCCAGGTGCCAACCACATTGCCTAAAAAAGAAAACGAACAGCATGATCATCATTAAAAGGACGGAAACCCCCTAAAATGGACTTAAGATCCATCAAGGGGGTTTTCTTTTGTTTGGAATAAAAGTCATTCTTCACGAATTTTCCCAGTGTTTCCCTTATAGATTTAAAGTAAGAAGCGAAAGGGGGATAATTCTATGAACGAATGGCTTACAAGCTTAAGAACGAAAACACCTCAAGAGGGATTTGAATTGGCCATTACATTGGCAAGGAAGGGTGTTGGGTATACTCAACCTTCGGAAGAAATTAAGAAAAAGTTAAGGCCAAAGTATTCAAAGAATGCGGATAGCCTCATCATGGCATCACAGGTAATTGCCATTCATTTTCAAACAATCTCCGCTGCCAATAATTATTGGAAATAAAATTACAGGTATTGGTTATTATAGGGGCGGTTGCGGACAGTACCCACGGCTTATAATGTTATTTGAATATACATATATGTAATGTAATAATGATTTTTAAAAATAATTTTTCTTAAAAGAAAGTCCCGTTCCACCAAAGGGAAAGGGACTTTCTTATCTTTATTGATGAATCAGTGTTTTCTGATCAGGTTTGTCTGCACTTGTATCCCAATTATTTCGAATGATATAGTCGAATGCACTTAATGATGCAGTTGCACCTGAGCCCATTGAAATGATGATTTGCTTATAAGGACTATTAGAGCAGTCTCCTGCAGCAAAGACACCAGGGATAGACGTTGCACCACGGTTATCAACAACAATCTCACCCATACGATTGCGTTCGATTGTGTCACCGAGCCAATCAGTATTTGGAACAAGTCCAATTTGAACGAACACACCTTGTAACTCAACATGATGTTCTTTTTCAGTCGAACGGTCAACGTAAGAAATTCCATTTACTTTGTCAGTACCCGTAATTTCTGTTGTTTGAGCATTCGTAATAACTGTTACGTTAGGAAGACTGAATAGACGATCTTGTAGTACAGTGTCAGCTTTAAGTTCTGAATTAAATTCAAGAACTGTAACATGCTTCACAATACCTGCAAGGTCAATTGCTGCTTCAACACCAGAGTTTCCGCCGCCAATAACAGCTACGTCCTTGCCTTCAAACAATGGACCATCACAATGTGGACAGTATGCTACACCTTTGTTTTTGAACTCTGCTTCACCTGGTACATTGACATTACGCCAACGGGCACCAGTTGAAAGAATAACGGTTTTACTCTTTAGGATAGCACCGTTCTCAAGTTCAATTTCAACAAAGTCTTTCTTTTCAATACGTTTCGCACGTTGAAGGTTCATGATATCAACGTCATACTCTTTTACGTGTTCTTCAAGGCTTGCCGCAAGCTTAGGTCCTTCAGTACGCTTAACACTGATAAAGTTCTCAATGCCAAGAGTATCCATGATTTGACCGCCAAAGCGCTCAGCAACAAGACCTGTACGAATGCCTTTACGTGCTGCATAAACTGCTGCACTTGCACCAGCAGGTCCGCCTCCAACAACAAGAACATCATATGGGTCTTTTCCGGCAAATTCTGATGCGTCAGGAGTGCTTCCTACTTTAGATAGGATTTCCTCAAGAGACGAACGACCGCTGCTGAATGACTCGCCATTTAAGAATACTGTCGGTACTGCCATGATCCCTTTACTTTCAACTTCTTCTTTATAAGCAGCCCCTTCAATCATAGTATGAGTAATACCAGGGTTAAGGACGCTCATGACGTTTAATGCTTGTACTACATCAGGACAGTTATGGCAGCTTAAACTAACATAAGATTCAAAGTGATATTCACCTTTAATATTCTTTATTTGGTCAATTAGCTTTTGATCAACTTTCGGAGCTCTTCCACTTACTTGTAAAAGGGCTAGTACTAATGATGTAAATTCATGTCCAAGAGGGATACCAGCAAAGGTAATTCCAGTATCTTCACCGATTCGATTTACACTAAAGCTGGGGGTTCTCTCTAACTTAGAATTCTCAACTTTAATTTTGGCTGACATAGCTGTCAACTCATCAATGAGAGACAGCATGTCCTTTGAAACATCATCAGAACCTGCACTAACTTTAAGTAAGATATCATTTTCTAAAAGCTGAAGATATTGGGCTAATTGCTGCTTAATATCTTTATCTAATACCATTTATAGCACCCCTTAGATTTTTCCTACTAGGTCTAGGCTTGGCTTAAGTGTTTCGCTTCCTTCTTCCCATTTTGCAGGGCAAACTTCACCTGGATTGTTACGAACATATTGAGCAGCTTTAATTTTGTTAACAAGTGTACTTGCATCGCGGCCGATACCGTCTGCATTAATTTCCATAGCTTGTACAACACCATCTGGATCAATGATGAAAGTTCCGCGTTGTGCAAGACCTGCTTCTTCATCTAGTACGTCAAAGTTACGTGAAATTGTTTGTGAAGGGTCACCGATCATTGTATACGTAATTTTACCAATTGCATCTGAATGATCATGCCATGCTTTATGTGTGAAATGTGTGTCTGTTGAAACAGAATATACTTCAACACCTAATTCTTTTAGTGTTGCATATTGGCTTTGTAAATCTTCAAGCTCAGTTGGGCAAACGAATGTAAAATCTGCTGGGTAGAAGCAAATGATACTCCATTGTCCTTTAAGATTTTCCGCCGAAACCTCAACAAAATCGCCATTTCCGGCATTGTAGGCTTGTGCTGTGAATGGTAGTATTTCTTTTCCGATAAGTGACATAATAAATTCCTCCAATAGGGTTATATTTAAAAATAGACTATTAGTAGTATGGACTAAAAGGTCTATAATTATTACTTGTTTATACTAATTATTATATAGATATTATTATTTATGTCAACGAATAAACATAAATAATTATAACTAAATAGTATTTTACACATTCTGTACAAAATCATTCTATTCCCATTCTTCTTCTCAAATTATCAATTAGTGACATTGACATTGCAACAAATATGATTCATAATATTCCTAATCTATACAAAAAAGATAGTTGTCGCTCAACTTATTATAAAAGAAGTAATGATAGGGAACTAGTAAATAGTCCTCGGGTAAAAGAGAGTAAAATTCGTCGGCTGAAAGATTTTACGCGCCTGCAATGCTATTGAACCTGTCCTTTGAACTGTTAGGCAAAACCTAACCGTCGCCTGCGTTAAAGGTTTTTGAGTGGGTGCTAGAAGGATTTCTAATATGTGTTCAAAAAGGAGGATGAAAAGGACCAAGAATTTCAAGGCGGCGCTGCTTTGAGTACCGGAGCGTATGCAGTTAATACGTGAGGAACGGAGAAGCAAGCCAACGCAGAAATTCGAAGTGTCATTTTCACCGGACTTTTTGAACTTCCTCTTCTAGTATCAATAANAGTGTCATTTTCACCGGACTTTTTGAACTTCCTCTTCTAGTATCAATAAAGGTGGTACCACGAGAGACAATGGTCTTTTCGTCCTTTTTAGAGGGATGGAAGGGCCTTTTTTTATACCTTTTTTCATATTAATTGGGTGGTGATGAAGTGAAGAAGAAACGAATTGTAGTCAAAATAGGGAGCAGTTCATTAACAAATCAAAATGGTGGTCTGGCTATTGAGAAGCTGCGTGAGCATGTGGATGCAATTGCCCAATTAAAGGAACTTGGGCATGATGTTATTCTCATTTCATCTGGTGCAGTTGCAGCTGGCTTTATGGACCTTGGGTATTCATCCCGTCCTAAAACTGTTGCGGGCAAGCAAGCTGCCGCGGCTGTAGGTCAGGGTTTGCTTTTAAGAGGCTATACAGAAGAATTCAAAAAACATGGAATTGTTGCAGCACAATTGCTGTTAACAAGGCAGAACTTCCTTTACAAGGATCAATATAACAATGCTTATGCAACTCTTTCTGAACTGTTAAAACGAAATGTTGTACCGATTATTAATGAAAATGATTCCGTGTCACTTGAGGAATTAAATTTCGGAGATAATGACATGTTATCAGCGCTCGTAAGTGGCCTTGTTCATGCGAATTTTTTGATTATCATTACAGATGTTAACGGTATCTATGATCAAAACCCGCGAACACATCCAGAGGCAAAAAGGTATAACTTCCTTGATGAGATTCACGATGAATTGCTGAATGGTGCTTCGGAAGCAGGTTCAAAGGTAGGAACTGGCGGAATGAAGTCGAAAATTGAGGCGGCACGTACAGCACTAGGGCTTGGTGTTAAAGTGTTTATTGGCTCAGGTACAGGTGAAGAAAAATTTGTTGATATTCTTGCGGGAAAAGGCGACGGAACCTATATAGGTAACTCCGCACGACCTGGCATGAAAACATCAAAGCAGTGGCTAGCCTTACATTCAATACCAAACGGAAAAATTGAAATTGATCAGGGGGCAGAAACTGCTATTTTAAGACATGGTAAAAGCCTTCTCCCAGCAGGGGTGACAAATATTATCGGCAATTTCAGAATCAATGATGTTGTTGAAGTTGTGAATGTAAAGGGAGATATCATCGGAAAAGGAAAAGTGAATTTTTCTTCCGATCAATTAATAAAAATTAAAGGATTATCCAGTACGAAAGCAATGGTTAAGGTAAATAGCGATCAAGGTGTTGTCATTCATAGAGATAATTGGGTAAGTCAAAAAGAGAGGAGAGTTAAGTATGAGTGAGTTAATTGAAAAAGCGAAAAAGGCAAAAAAAGCTGCATCGATTTTGGCGAAAGTGACGACTGAACAAAAGAATAAGGCACTTTCTGCAATTTCCGATCAATTATTGAAGGAACAAGCATTTATAGTAGAAGAAAATGAGAAGGATATACAAACTGGAAAAGAAAATGGGATGAGTGAATCACTAATTGATCGCTTAAAGCTAAACGAAGAGCGTATACATGATATGGCAGATGCACTTATTCAGTTAACAGAACTAGAAGACCCTGTTGGACAATTAATAGAGGAATGGGAGCGTCCAAATGGTCTTAAGATTGCTCAGGTTCGAGTTCCGTTAGGGGTCATTGGAATGATTTATGAGGCAAGACCAAATGTAACAGTGGATGCATCCAGTCTTTGTTTAAAAACAGGAAATGCTGTTGTGCTTCGAGGTAGCTCAACAGCCATCCATTCGAATAAGGCGATAGTAAAGGTTATTCAACACGCACTTGAGTTATGTAACCTGCCAGTTGAGAGTGTACAGTTGTTAGAAGACACTAGCCGGGAAACGGCATCAGAGATGTTCAAACTAAATGAATATCTTGATGTATTAATCCCGCGTGGCGGCGCAAAATTGATTCAGACAGTTGTTCAGAACTCAACCGTTCCTGTCCTAGAAACGGGTGCCGGTAATTGCCATGTGTATATTGATGAAACAGCCAATCCAAAGATGGCGATTGAGATTGCGATTAATGCGAAAACACAGCGTCCATCTGTATGTAATTCGATTGAAAATGTTCTTGTCCAGAAGGATTGGGCATCCAATCATTTACAAGAGTTAATAACAGCTTTACAAGGGCATGATGTTCAGATTCATGGTGATGAAGATGTCCAACATGCAGGAAAGGATATCATTCCTGCTCGTCTGGAAGACTGGGGAACAGAGTTTTTAGGGTTAGAGGTTGCGGTAAAAGTGGTTGAGGATGTAGGAGAGGCTATTGCCCATATTAACCAATATGGAACAAAGCATTCAGAAGCGATTATTTCCGAAACTGTTACAAATGTAGAGCAATTTTTCACAGAAGTGGATGCTGCAGCTGTTTATCATAATGCATCTACGAGATTTACAGATGGATTTGAATTCGGGTTTGGTGCTGAAATCGGGATCAGCACACAAAAACTCCATGCTCGCGGGCCAATGGGATTGCAAGCATTGACGTCTACTAAATATACAATTCGTGGAAATGGGCAAATAAGGTAATTAAATATAAAAGGTAGGGATGTTTCCAAGTCATTGTGGGGACATCCTCTTTTTATTTTTGAAAGTTTACAAATTTGTTTACGTGTGTACAAAGTGTAAACATGATGTGTACAATTCCGTTTACATGTTTACAAATGTGTATACATCCGGAAATAGCAACATGCGCACGATTTTGTATACAATGTTTACAGAAATGTTTACAAATTGCGACATGTTTACAAGGTGTTTACAGGTTTACAGTTATGTTTCTTTTCAGCCAGAACCATTGTGGAATCTAGTAATCTCTTATAACCTTTTAGTATACATAGCAATAAAAAATCTACTAAAAGGGATGATGTTTGAATGTCTATGTCCAGAATTGCAGCAGTTGATGTTGGAAATGATTCTATTAAAGCGATCTTCGGAGAGCTAGATTACGAATTAAATATACCAAATATTATCGCGAGAGATACCGAGGACCGCCCAGTCATTGGAATAGAAGAATTAAATAGTAAGGATCCGCTTGAGGGAATTCATATTAGGGTTCATTCACCTGCCCTAAAAGAGAATAACGTGATTTATCGTATTGGTCATTTGGCAACCAAGAGCGGCAGTGCGTCGGAATTGGACCCAGGAAGCAGTAAATCAGAAGAAGACCAAACATTGATTATGCTTTTTGCTACATTAGCATTGGATGCGGTAAGAGAGGAAAACACTTCTGCCTTTCCTCGTTCCAAAAATGTGATAGATGCAAATTACACCCTTGGAACAGGTTTACCCCTTCGAGAAGTAAAAGAAGGCAAGGATGCGGGATACCGTTCAAGATTAACAGGATCTGTTCATCAGGTTGAATTTCTTGTAACACCCAGATACCAAGGGTTAAAGGTAAATATTAAATTTGAAGAAGTAAAGATTTATCCGGAAGGCTTTGCCGCTTATATTAATCTCGTAATGGATCATAATCTAAAGGTGATCAATAAGGATTTGATTGATAAACGAATTTTAATCCAGGATATTGGCGGACTTTCAACAGATATTGCAGTGATTCGTAACCGAACAGTTGATGATGATAAGGCACAAGGCTTTAATCTTGGTGTGTCTGAGTCATTAGAGGCAATCAGAGAGGAAATCCGCTCCAAGCACGGAGTAGAATTAGATAGTCGCCGTGATGTAGTCGAAATTATTACAAGAAAAAATAACCGAAATCATATTATGGTAAAAGGAAGCCGGACAAGTGTTCATGATATCACAGACCGGATCCTGCTTGAATTAGCCAAAAAGCAATACCGGTTACTGCGCAATGTTTGGCTGAAAAACTCACAAACGGAAATCTGCTATTTCGTTGGTGGCGGGTCAATCGTGCTAAAAGAATATATGAAAACATTGAATAATAATCTGGATGGCTATAATATTGAATTTTTTGAGGACGAAAAAGAGAGCATTTGGATGATGGCCAATGCATATTATAAGCTCATTATGGATTACGTAAGGAAGAATGAGAAGGTAAAAATACCACAAGAACCGGTGAAAAAATAAGATAAGGTGATCCTATGAATAAGTCTAGCTCGACTGAGGTAAAAAGAGGCCAAGCGATATCATTTCGTGTACCATCCGATACACCTGATCATTTATTAAAGCATCTGCAAAAGTTAAAGGAAACAGAGCGCAGGAATTTTTCCAGTAAAATTGCCGAGTATGTCATGCAGGGCGTCGGCCAATCCTACTCAAGGGAGCGGGAGGTTATTACCGTCCCCTTGCCCCATGCCTTAAGTAAGTCCCAGCGGAATTGGCTGAAGCACGAGCATTCCGAGGCCTTGCTGGGCAGTATTCTTTACCAGCTTTTAACGGATCCGGTTCGCGCAACGGCGCTGCTAGCTTCGTTAAATAGTAATTCCTTGGATTTGGATGAAGCTTTGTATCTTCAGGAGGAAGTTGCCGCCAAGCCGCAAATCGCAGCTTCAATTGAGGAGGTAGGTTCTCTTGAAAAAACGAACTCAATTGATACCTTCGAGGATAAGTTAGATCATTTTAACTGGGAAACCGCAAAGAAAGAAGAACCCTTGGAAGAGGAAAAAGATGAGGGAAATGGCGATTTAGACAGCCTATTAGGGGACTTTCTTTCAGCAATGAATAAATAAACAAGTTGGGGCAGCTCCTCGTTACTATAAGGTAGCGGGGGACTGCCCCTTTTAAATTGTTGCTGAGAAATGTATCATAGGTAAAAAATAGATACGAGATAAGGATGGAGATAATGGGAACAGAATTAAATATACAGGTAAAATCAAATCTGGCGAATAAGTATAAGGGAGGATACCCTCTTATCACAAAGCAAGTCATAGATCACACAGGTTCTTTAGAAGAGGGAGCGCTTATTAGCCTTGTTGATGAAAATAACTCATTTATTGGAAAAGGCTATTACGGTAAGCAAAACAAAGGGTACGGCTGGGTGCTTACCAGAAATAAGGATGAAAAGATTGATCAATCCTTTTTTGAAAGAAAGATTAAAGCTGCCTTAGATAAAAGAAAATCCTTTTTTAATGATAAGGAAACAACCGCCTTTCGCATATTTAATGGTGAAGGAGACGGAATTGGGGGCTTCACCATTGACTATTTTGATGGTTACTACTTAATTAATTGGTACAGCGAAGGAATTTATACCTATTACGATCAAGTGGTTACTTCACTTAAAAATCTCACCCAGTTTAAAGCAATTTACCAGAAAAAGAGGTTTGGGGATTTTGCCCTGGAGGATGGATTTGTTGCAGGCGAAAGAGGGCAATTTCCGATTCTTGTAAAAGAAAACGGGGTTCAATTTGCTGTCTATTTTAACGAGGAAGCAATGGTTGGAGTTTTTCTCGATCAGCGGGATGTGAGAAGGACCATTCGCGATAAATATGCAGAAGGGAGAACCGTATTAAATACGTTTTCCTATACCGGTGCATTTTCAGTATTTGCTGCATTGGGTGGAGCCACAAAGACAACAAGTGTTGATTTGGCTAACCGCAGTTTACCGAAAACGATTGAACAATTTAGTGTAAATGGAATTGATTATGAAGCCCAGGACATTATCGTTATGGATGTTTTTCGCTATTTTAAATATGCGGGTAAAAAGAATTTGAAATTTGATATGGTGATCCTTGATCCGCCAAGTTTCGCAAGGTCAAAGAAATTTACCTTCAGTGCCGAAAAAGACTATAAGAATTTGTTAAAGGAAGCAATTGCCATTACAGAAAAGAATGGGATCATTGTCGCTTCCACAAACAGTGCATCATTTGACATGAAAAAGTTTAAAGGATTTATTGATGCGGCATTTAAAGAAAGTAACAGCAAATATATAATCGAAGAGGAATTTTCATTACCACAGGATTTTCAAACAATTAAACAGTTTAAGGAAGGAAACTACCTTAAGGTTGTATTTGTCAAAAAGCTAAAAGGCTAGAGAAAAAAGGAGGATGGTTATTTTGCTTAGAAGCGAATAACCATCCCCTTTTTCATTGTTGTGGCATTTGAATATCGATTAATGTAAGTTCATTGTTACTAGTTAACGCTTCACTCAAAACAAGATCAAACTCGTTCAACTGAGCGGGCCTAACCCCCTTTACCCCGAAGCTTTCAGCCAGTTTCAAAAAGTCTGGATTTCCGAATCCGTCTCCAAAGCTATTACCAAACTTTGCTTCCATCATTTGTTTTTCTAATTTTAACGTTGAATTATTTAACACAATCACAATTATCGATAATCCTAATCGTTTGGCAGTCTCTAATTCAGAAATATTCATTAAAGCCCCTCCATCTCCAGTAACGCAAATAACAGGAGCATCTGGGCAAGCTAATTTGGCGCCAATCGATCCAGGTATGGCAATCCCCATTGAAGCCAATCCATTTGAGATGACGAGTCGCCCAGCTTGTTTAGGTTGATATGTCCGGGCGATGGCAAGCTTATGAGCCCCAACATCAGAGATTAAAATCGTTTTTTCGGTTGAATACAATTCGATAACAGTAAGAATATTTTCGATTGAGAGTGCCTGTTTTCCTTTTAAATCACGGTTAATGTGATACGCTATCTCAATTCGTTCTTTTAGATTTCCAGTTGGAGCCCAATGTTTAGGTGAGTCCGCCAATTGGGTGAGTGCCTGTAATGTTTCATTTAATTCCCCAATTAGTTCTCCCTTAACAGGGTAGTACTCATCGACTTCAGCTGGAAGTGGATTAAGATGTAAAATAGGGCGTTTATTATTATTCCAATCCTTAGGTGGTTTCTCAATGGTATCAAACCCAATCACAATGAGTAAATCTGATTCGTCAATCAATGGAAAAGCTTCATCTTTACTCATAAACCCAAATGTAAAATAATTGAGTGGGTGATCCTTTGGCAAAATGCCTTTTGCCATAAAACTATGGATAACAGGCGATTTTAATTGCTCCACGAATTTGCGGAGCGCTGGCACAGCTTCTTGCCTAATGACCCCGTTTCCTACGATTACAATCGGCTTTTGACATTGCTCTATTATGGTTCGTGCAGTTTCAATGGCTTCGGCAGTAGGTTTGCTTTTTGGTATGGGTGTCACCGGTAATGGCTGAAAGGCATTCTTTTCTATTGCTAGATTCTCTGGTAACTCAATTAGGACAGCACCTGGCTTTTCCATCTGAGCTTCTCTAAACCCCTTACGGATTAATTTGGGTATCGTTTTTGATTCCTTAATTTGAACGCTCCATTTTGTGGCGGGTTCAAATATTTTAACTATATCTAAATATTGGTGGGACTCCTTGTGTTGCTTTTCAAAGCCAGCTTGTCCAGTAATGGCGACCACTGGAGAATGATCAAGAGTTGCACTTGAAATGCCAGTTAACAGATTTGTAGCACCCGGGCCTAGTGTTGCTAGGCAAACGCCAACTTTTTTTGATAATCTTCCGTAAACATCGGCCATAAAGGCTGCCCCTTGTTCATGACGCACATTTATATATGTAATTTGTTGTGATTTAGACAATGAATCCATGATATCAAGTGTTTCCTTACCCATAATGCCAAACACAAACTCAACTCCTTCATTTTCTAAGCAATGAACGAGCACATCTGTTGCTTTCATTGAACTCTTCCTTTCACTCTCAATTTCCCTTATATTTCCCATAGAATAAATTAAAAAACAAACCTTTCTTTGAATGAATCCTATTTTTAATTGTAAAATGGATATTGATGATGAAATTATTAGATTGGATTTCTTATGAGGAAAATCCGGTATCGGCTGTGTTGCATTAAGTCACACGAACCACTGGCTTCGTGGTGGTACATATGGTTTGAAAGCCGCTAATGCAGGCTGTATCGGAATTTGCATGACGAATACATTCCCAAATATGCCGCCATGGGGTGGAAGAGAAAAGAGAATCGGAAATAATCCTTTAATTATATCGGTCCCACAGAAAAATGGAGAACATGTTTTATTAGACGTGGCCCAGTCTTTATTTTCATACGGGAAGCTGCAAACCTACTCGTTAACAGGAAAGAAGTTGCCATTTGATGGGGGTTATGATTTAGATGGTAATTTAACAAACGATCCGAATGCTATTTTAAACGGAGGTGAGGTTCTTCCTGCTGGTTTTTGGAAAGGTTCAGGTCTCTCAATCGCCATTGATATGGTGGTTTCAGCACTTTCGGTTGGCAGGTCCGCCTATGATATGAGAATGGATACAAGGGATGAAGGGATTTCACAGGTATTCATCGCGATAAACCCGATCTCCTATGCCGGTAAAGATTATGCGAATGAGTATATCGATAATATGGCGAATTATATTAAGACCTCCGTAAAAACGGACGGTGTTACAGATATCCTTTACCCAGGTGAAAGAACTGCGAAGGAACGTGAAGAAAACCTTAAAGAGGGAATACCAGTTAACGAAGAAGTCTGGGAAACGGTGAAAAGTTTATAAAAGGATTAGGGCCTTTCCATTTTGGGAAGGCATTTTTGGGGTTATCGGACTAAATTTCGAATATATCGGACCGAGATGGCGAGATATCGGACAATCATCGGAATATATCGGACAAAAATTCAAATATATCGGACTAAAACCACTATATTTCGGACAAACACAAAATCCCTGATAAATAAACACAACATTCTGATGACGCTTCCACCATTTATAAAGTATAATTCTATAAAAAGATTAACTTTATTCAGTTATAATCTGAATAAAGTTAAAGCCTCCGGCGGATGCCAAGATTTTTAAAAGGTAACTTTTCGAGCTAGCTCGAAAAAAATCTGGCGCAAATACGCCAAGGCGTATTTGAATGGAGGGTGAATAGTAGTTGAAAAAAGTAACAGTGGAAGACTTGGTATGCAAGTTTTCGTTAAAGGTATTGGCCGGTGAAAGCCAGCTGCAAAATACGATCACGCAATCCCGGGTACATCGCCCAGGCTTGGAGTTCGTTGGACATTTTGACTTTTTTCCGACAGAGCGGGTACAAATTCTAGGAAAAAAGGAAGTTACATATTTACATAAGCTTACGAAAGAAGAGCGCAGAATACGGATTGGGAATATCGTTCAATATCATCCACCTTGTTTTATCGTCACTTGCGGGGAAGAGGGGCTTACCTATTTAACTAGGCATTGTGTGGAGCAAGGGATTCCGTTGTTGGTGACGAAAGAGACTGAGATCACCTCTGATTTTATTGTGAAATTGGATGCGTATTTGATAAAAGAATTAGCGGAGGAAATTGCCGTTCACGGAGTTTGTATGAATGTGTCTGGGATTGGAATTCTAATTCGCGGAAATTCAGGAGTCGGAAAAAGTGAAACAGCCCATACATTAATTCGCAGAGGGCATAGGCTCGTGGCGGATGACATCGTCGTTCTAAAAAAGCTAAGCCCACAAACGATTCTTGGAACGCATGATGAAAAAACAAAAGAATTTTTGGCCCTCCGCAGTATCGGTTTGTTAAATGTGGTCCGCATGTACGGACGTAAAGCCTTTCAAGATGAAACACGTATTTCCCTTGATATTCATTTAACGAAATGGGAGAAGGACGGCTTATACAATGATTTAGAACAGGAAATTAACACAATGGAATATATGGATGTTAAGATTCCATCGATAGAAATTCAGCTGCAGCCGGGACGTGATGTAGCAGGGCTCATTGAAGCAGCCGCAAATAACTGGTATTTAAAACAGCAAGGATACAATGCTGCAGAGGAATTCATGAGTAGAATAGAGGAAGAAATGGTGAATTCCAATAAAGATGAATAATGAGTTCAAAGGCAACCCAGTTTGAAGTTATAACTGGGTTGCTCTTACGGCTTGGATTGTTGTCTTCATTGGTCTCATTCACCGTCTTTATAAAAATTTGCAGAATCATTTTCGGGTAGTTTCGAATTCATAATATAAAAAACGGCAGGGGACTCTGCCGTTTTTCGTCGTCATTACCTATGTTACTTTCTTAATGAGGACAAGAAAACCTTTTGTGCTGCATTCACTCCAGCACCGGGCTCAAAATGATAGCCAAAGTCCTGCAAACCAGCTTCCATTAGGGAAACAGCTTGAAGAATATCGCTAGGGAAGCAATAGCCCATATGACCAAATCTGAAAATTTTACCTTGAAGATGGCCAAGACCACCAGCAAAATCAAGGTGATACTTTTTCTTTAAGTGACCTAAATAGGCAGTCAGATCTAATCCCTCTGGACCTTTTACAGCTGTAATCGTTGGTGATGCGTGCTCATCACTTGTTAACAATCCGAATGACATAGCCTTCATAGATTCTCGAACCATGTTTTTCATGATTTCATGCCGTTCCACTGTTTTCGAAAATCCGCCTTCATCTTCAATTAAATCGCACACAGCAGATAGACCCATTATAAGTGAAACCGCTGGTGTATTAGGTGTCATTCCTTTTGCAGCCCACTCACGATAGCTTAATAGGTTTAAATAATAAGCAGTAGTAGGATTAGCCTCAATTACCTTCCAGGCTCTATCACTTACAGCTAAAAGGGCAAGTCCCGGAGGAAGCATCATTGCTTTTTGTGAACCCGTTACCAAAATATCAATACCCCATTCGTCCATCTCAGCGGGTGCACCGCCAATACAGCTAACTCCATCGACGATAAAGAGAGCATCTGAATGATTGCGTACCGCTTCTGCCAATTCGTTGACCGGGTTTAAGATTCCTGTTGAAGTTTCATTATAAGTGGCGAATACAGCCTTAATGTTAGATAACGGTTTCATAAAATCAGTAAGGTCTTCTTTGGTGCAAGCTTCACCCCAAGTTTTTGTAAGTTTATGTACGGTTAACCCATACTTTTCACAGATTGAAACGAAATAATCCCCAAAAGCACCTATCGTGATGACAACAACCTCATCCCCAGGAGAAACCGTATTTACCACTGCTGCTTCTAGTGCTGCTGTTCCGCCTGAAGGAAGAAGCAAAATGTCTTGTTTAGTTCCGAAAACAGTTCGGACGCGCTGAGTGGCTTCTTCATATAGCTTCACAAATTCTGGTGTACGATGACTAATCATATTATGAGCCATTGCCAGCTCCACTTTTTTAGGAATTGGGGTTGGTCCAGGATGTCTTAAAATATTCGGCTGCATAGTTTAATCCCTCATTTCACAATTTTCATAAAACTGATATACCTAGATTTGATTATATCTTATTTTAATATATTTTTCAGTCAATTTAGGCTTTATAAAAATTAGAGAAAAAAATCTCTCCACAATAAGTAGAGTGATTTAGAAGATTAAGCGACGTATTCTTCTTTTTTAATATCAGTTGCTTCTTTCTTTAAGTAATATTTACCCTTTGTAGCCTTAGCTAAAATAATTGTTGAATTTCGAAATAAATACCGAAATGTCGACATCTTACTTATAGATTTAGAACAAGATATAAGTATTTTCGGGTTTTGTTGGCGAAAAGGAACTAGCGTAAAATTCATTAAATGTCTTCTGAAAAGTATGTTAAAATAAATAGAGTCGAGATTAAGTCATCATTGAGTACGACAAAAGTTTACCCAGCAATACATCAAGTATATTATTTTACCGTAGTCGCGATAAACAGGGGATTGGAGGAATTAATTATGACTGCTGGACTAATTATCATATTATTACTGGTTCTATTTTTACCTTTCGTTGTAAAACCAATTGAACATAACTTAGAGCCTTTTCTATTTGTCATGGGATTTCTAGCAGCACTAGTAAGCGGTGTTTTTAATCTGGAACTATTCGTTCACGCCTTAAAAGACCCTATTTTTATTACACTTGCTGTACTAATCGCAGGCTTGTTATTCAAATGGTTGAAGAAACCAATTGAAGGGGGCATATTAAAGGTTAGTCACAAAATGGACATTCGTCTATTTTTAGCAATTATTATAGTTGTTTTAGGATTGTTATCAAGTGTGATTACGGCCATTATTGCTGCGATTGTACTAGTCTCGATTGTGAGTACCTTAAGCTTGGATCGCAAAACTGAAATACGAACAGTTATTTTAGCGTGTTTTTCAATTGGTTTGGGTGCTGTCCTTACACCAGTGGGGGAACCTTTATCAACTATTACCACAAATAAGTTAAAAGAAGATTTCTTTTATCTCTTTCAATTAATTGGTGCTGAAGTTATTGTCGCTGTTGTTTTGATAGGTATTGTCGCTTTCTTCGCATTAAAGCCAATTGAGAGCGGGAGCGGCTTGGATGGAGACAACCAGGCAGAAGGCTACGCTGAAATTATTATTCGTTCCTTTAAAATTTATCTATTCGTAATGGGGTTAACCTTACTAGGAGCAGGTTATGAACCATTAGTAAATCAGTATTTACTTCATTTACAACCAGGAGCATTGTACTGGATCAATATGATTTCAGCCATTCTTGATAATGCGACACTAGCAGCTGCTGAAATTAGTCCATCGATGAACACTGAAACAATTCGCTTCTTGCTACTTGGGCTAATTATTAGTGGCGGGATGCTAATCCCAGGAAATATTCCAAACATCATTTCGGCTAATAAACTTGGAATTACAAGTAAAGAATGGGCAAAATTTGGTGTGCCATTTGGCTTAGTAATGATGATTATATTCTTTATTTATTTGCTTATTATGGGGTAAAGATCAGGAGGCCAACTCAAAAGAATTGCTTTTTGAGTGGCTTCTTTTTGTCAATTTTGGGTCCTTTTTTATTGTTAAGCGTACAATGTCAAATACTTTTTTCAAGTTTTAGGGTAACTCAAACACACTTACCGTAGTTTCCTT
>NZ_JAJFZK010000018.1 GCF_020731355.1 Bacillus sp. REN16
GCCGATGGTAGTTGGGACTTTGTCCCTGTGAGAGTAGGACGTCGCTAGGCACCCAAAAAGATCAGCCGTTATGGTTGGTCTTTTTATTTTGTGTTTATAAATTAACGGAGACTTACCTGAGTTAATAGTCGGAACCCTTCCGTCTAATTAATGTTTTTTACTAATAATAACTGGTATAAACGATATTTTTCCGTCTATGTCCTAGCTATCCAGGTGCTCAGGTGTTTTACCTATCTCCCTCTCTTACATCACCGCAAAAAATCAAAAGAAAAGTAATATTTGACCTTTTTAACGGTTCACATATTTTTTTACACTAAGACATACACAAACTAGCTCCCGAACTTCATAGATTACTAAATGAACTAAATTACAACTGTTCGTTATTTTTATAATTGTGTATACATTTCAGTGAATCCGGACAAAATATGTGTATGGAGGTGGAGGCAGTGAGTTCACTGGCAAATAGAAACCATTATGGGGAAACGTGTATTATATGTGAGCAAGAAAAAAATAGAGGCATACACCTTTATACAAGATTTATTTGTTTGGATTGTGAGCAAGATATTATCCGTACGGAAACAAATGATCCGAAGTATCAGTATTATTTAGATCGGCTTAAAAAGGTTTCAATCCCAGAAATATATTCATAGTTTCAAACCGCTTGTTATTGCTTTCGCGTTAGGTGTAATCTCAAGTGGTTATCGGACCTAGTAGTGTATAGGTCCCTTTTTTGTTTTATAATAAGAAAAAGTATAGTAGAAAGGTATATATCATTATGAACCAACAACAAACCCCATTGTTTGATGTGCTTGATCAACATGCGAAGTTGAGAACTCAATCGATGCATGTGCCAGGTCATAAATTTGGACAAGTATTTTCAAGTAAGGGATATTCCTATTTTCATAAAGTATTAGAAATTGATGCGACAGAATTGACTGGACTCGATGATCTGCATCAGCCTGAAGGGGCTATTTTGGAAGCAGAACGGTTAGCAGCAGATTTATATGGAGTGAACAGAAGTTACTTTTTAGTGAATGGTTCGACGGTGGGAAATTTAGCAATGATTCTTGCGTCGTGTTCAGGAAATGATACGATTCTAGTGCAACGGAATTCCCACAAATCGATTTTAAACGGGTTAAAGATGGCAGGAGCAAGACCTGTATTTCTTCATCCTACATATGATAATGAAGTACAGGCGGCCTCCTATGTTACTTTTAAAACGGTTAAAGAGGCATTCGATACATACAACCCTGTACAAGCAATTATCTTAACGAGTCCTAACTACTATGGAATGGTGAATCATCATGAATTAACCCAGATTATTTCATATGCACATAAGAAGGGTGCAGTGGTTTTAATCGATGAGGCACATGGAGCACATTTTATGCTAGAAGGTTTTCCTTCTTCTGCTATTTCTTTAGGTGCTGATCTTGTGGTGCATTCGGCACATAAGACTCTCCCAGCGATGACGATGGGTTCCTTTTTACATATAAATAGCAGCCGTGTAAAAAATGAAGAGGTCGAGTCGTATCTTCAAATTTTGCAAACGAGCAGTCCATCGTACCCAATTATGGCTTCACTTGATCTTGCGAGGCATTATCTTGCTGCTGTAAATGAAAAAGGCACGAATGAAATCATTGATACGATTTCCACTTTCACAAAAAGGCTCGAAGCAATACCACAAATAAAAGTCGTGATTTCGAAAAATCAAGAAGTGCAGACAGACCTATTAAAACTTACAATCCAATCACAATGTGAGCTAAATGGATATGAGCTGCAAAATGCGTTTGAAAAAGAAGGTCTGTTTTCAGAGATGGCAGACCCGAACAATGTGCTGTTTGTGTTACCATTATCTGAAGGCCATGATCTTGATGAAATTTTTAAAAAGGTAAGTCGTGCTGTTAAGGAATATGCGCCGAATAAACGTACTTTTATTGATTTAGATAATGAAGGAAAAGCAGTTTCCACGCTTGCACTTTGCTATAATGAAATAAAAGGTTACAATAAAAAAGTTGTTTCCTTTGAAGGTGCAATTGGAAACATTTCCGGAGAAATGATTATACCGTATCCTCCAGGGATTCCTGTCCTGATGGAAGGAGAAAGTGTGACCAAACGACACATTGAAATCCTAACTTCCTATGTTGAGACGGGGGCACATTTCCAAGGCGGGGATATGAACGGAAAAAATATTAAGATATTAGATATGTAAGGGGCTTGAACGAAAAGTGACAGGTTATTTTATTACATTTGAAGGTCCTGAGGGTGCGGGTAAAACAACCGTATTAGGAGTCCTCCAAGAAGAGCTTTCGAAAAAAGGATATGATGTCATTTCTACAAGAGAACCAGGTGGAATTGATATAGCAGAACAAATTCGTTCTGTTATTTTAGATAAGAATAATACGAAAATGGATGGTCGAACAGAGGCACTTTTATATGCGGCTTCACGCCGTCAACATTTAGTTGAGAAAGTCATTCCAGCTTTAGAAAAAGGAAAAATAGTCTTGTGCGACCGTTTCATTGATAGCTCCCTGGCTTATCAGGGCTATGCACGCAGCCTCGGAATTGATGAGGTTTTATCCATTAATGAGTTTGCGATCAATGGGCTTATGCCTTCATTGACACTTTTCTTTGACATTCAACCGGAAAAGGGTCTGACTAGAATTAAAAAGAATGATGAAAGAGAAGTAAATCGACTTGACCTTGAGAAACTTTCATTTCATCAAAAGGTATATGATGGATATTTAATGGTTGCTGATCGCTTTAAGGAGCGATTCCATACGATTAATGCGGAGAATTCACTTGAAACCGTGACAAAGGAAGCACTTGAAATCATTGAAATACATTTGAATAAAGGCTAATTATGTAAATTCCCTCAAAAGTCTGATGATTTTTGAGGTTTTTCTTTTCGTTCTGGCTATAATTGGTATAGAATAAAGACAACTATGGACATTCGCACATTTAGTTACCAAATTTCGTAATATGAAGAAACACGTAAAAGTGATAAAATAAAGGGAGGCAAAATGATGAAGCTAGTCGTTGCAGTTGTGCAGGATAAGGATAGCAACCGTTTGTCACAGGCATTAGTTGAACATAATTTTAGAGCTACAAAGCTTGCTACAACAGGTGGATTTCTAAAATCAGGTAATACGACGTTCCTTGTTGGAACGGAGGATATCCGTGTAAATAAATTATTAGATATCATCCAGGATAATTGCAAACATCGGGAGCAAATGATTGCCCCTGTATCACCAATGGGTGGAAATGCAGATTCCTTTGTTCCATTCCCGGTGAAGGTTGAAGTGGGTGGCGCTACGGTGTTTGTATTGCCGATTGATGAGTTTCATCAATTTTAACTTTATTCATTGGCACTAATACGCCAAGGCGCATTTGATTTGAGGTGTACTAAAGTCTCATGAAAATAAATCAGGATTTTCGTGTTAATCTAGACAAGAATCAGCCAGCCACATCCAATAAAGTTTCAGGAAATCTGAGCTTCGGCAAAATTGTCAATCAAGAAGGAAATAAGCTTCATATGGAACAATTGACAAAGTTGCTTTCACAAATTGATATGGCGGGAGAACGACTCTCCCGCTCTCAAACTTTTCAGGATTTGGCTTCATATAAATCCCTTGTGAAACGCTTTATCCATGAGGCTGTAGAGTATGGGATGGATGTTAAAGAATCCCGCAGCTGGAACTTTAATGGACAAGGGAGAACACATCAACTTGTTGAGAAAGTTGACAAGGAACTAATAGATTTAACAGAACAAATGGTTGACCAAGAAAAAGGGTCAATTGATATACTCGAAAAAGTGGGATTAATAAAAGGGTTATTAATCAACTTATATACGTGATTTGAAAGAGTGATATATGGTGGAAAAAACATGGGAACAACTTCAAGAATATCAGCCACTTGTATTAAAAATGGTTGAAAATAGTCTCAAGAAGAACAGAGTGGCCCATGCTTACTTATTTGAGGGAAGCCGGGGGACAGGCAAAAAGGAAGTAGGCTTTCTCTTAGCGAAAAGTCTTTTCTGTCAGCACCCAAATGGGTATAAGCCATGTAATGAATGTACAAATTGCCGCAGAATTACATCAGGAAATCATCCCGATGTCCATGTCATTGAGCCTGATGGCCTATCGATTAAAAAATGGCAAATTCAAGCGCTACAAGAGGAGTTTTCAAAAACAGGTGTGGAATCAAATCGTAAGGTGTATTTGATTAATCATGCTGACAAAATGACAACAAACGCGGCAAATAGTTTGTTGAAATTTTTAGAAGAGCCGGCAAGTCAAACAGTAGCCATTTTGTTAACTGAACAAATTCATTGGATCCTAAACACGATTTTATCCCGATGTCAGGTTTTATCTTTTCAGCCACTCGTTCCAAAGGTTATTTCGGAACGACTTATCGATGAAGGAATAACCCCTACGATTGCTTCACTTGTTGCTCATACAACCAATAATTTAGAAGAAGCACGTGAATTAAGTGTGGATGCTTGGTTTGGACAGTCCCGGTCAATAGTGTTACAATTATATGAAGTAATCCATACAAGGCCAACTCATGCTTTCTTTTTTCTGCAGGACCAGTGGTTGCCGCATTTTAAAGAAAAAGAGCAGCTTAGCTTTGGTTTAGATATATTATTGCTTATATTTAAAGATTTATTATATATACAGCTTGGTGATGAAAAAAAGCTTATTTTTCATGACCAGGTTACTAGCTTTAAACAATATGCACTTACAACGTCAACAAGACGTGTAAGTGATCAAATAACAGCAATATTAGAGGCGAAACGTCGTCTGCACACCAACATGAACCCACATTTATTAATGGAGCAATTGGTAATAAAGTTACAGGAGGGATATAAGCTTGTATGATGTAGTTGGTGTACGCTTTAAAAAAGCGGGTAAAATATATTACTTTGATCCAAATGGATTTACAATTCCTGACGGCGAATATGTCATTGTCGAAACGGTTAGAGGAATTGAATTTGGCAAGGTTGTCATAAATAAAAAACAAGTCGATGAAAACGACATCGTACTTCCGTTGAAAAAGGTGATCCGCATTGCGGATTCAAAGGATAAATTAATTGTTGAAGAAAATAAAGCTGCGGCTACCCAGGCCTATGATGTATGCCAGGAAAAAGTAGTAGAGCACAGCCTGGATATGAAGCTTGTTGATGTAGAATATACGTTTGATAGAAATAAAGTAATCTTCTATTTTACAGCAGATGGCCGTGTTGATTTCCGTGAATTAGTTAAGGATTTAGCGTCAATCTTCCGTACAAGAATTGAATTAAGACAAATTGGGGTACGAGATGAGGCCAAGATGCTTGGTGGAATTGGTCCATGTGGGAGAATGCTTTGTTGCTCAACCTTCCTGGGTGATTTTGAGCCGGTTTCAATTAAGATGGCAAAAGATCAAAACCTTTCATTAAACCCTACTAAAATATCAGGTTTATGCGGGCGGTTAATGTGCTGTCTAAAATATGAGAACGATGAGTATGAAAGTGCAAAAGAACAGCTTCCAGACCTTGGCGATGTGATTGAAACGACAAGTGGAACTGGGAAAGTTGTTGGACTCAATATTTTAGAACGGGTACTTCAGTTAGAATTAGTAGGCCGAGAGCGTGTTGTTGAATATACGTGGGAGGAATTACTGAAAGACGGAGCGGTTTCGATTCAAGCCACAGAATGACGAGGTGGAATGCGTGGACAAAAAAGATATTTTTGAATCTGTTAGTAGTATGGAGACCCAAATTGCAAATCTGTATACTCAACTAGGAGAATTGAAAGAACATCTTGGGCAATTACTTGAAGAGAATCACAATCTGAAAATGGAGAATGACCTTTTGCGTCGCCGACTAGATCAATCCATTTCAAAGAAAAAAGAAGAAAAAAATGATAAGACTTTACAAGAAGCAAGGCTAGTTGATATCGGTGAAGGATATGATAATTTAGCTAGACTATATCAGGAGGGCTTTCATATTTGTAATGTTCATTATGGAAGTGTCCGTTCTGATGGCGACTGCTTATTTTGTCTCTCCTTTTTAAATAAGAAATAGGTCCTTTCCAATTGGAGAGGGCTTTTTCATTTCCAAGGAAAAGCTTTATAATGATGATACATAGATAAAATGTAGGGAAGGAAACATAATGCAATGGTTCAATTACACGATGATGAACGATTAGATCATTTACTAGCAGAAAATTTACGAATCATCCAAAGCCCATCAGTCTTTGCTTTTTCATTGGATACGGTACTTCTAGCCAAATTTGTGTATGTACCGATTCAAAAAGGAAAGATCATTGACTTATGTACAGGCAATGGGGTGATCCCATTATTATTAAGTAAACGATCAAAGGCAGAGATAACAGGCATTGAAATTCAGGAACGAATTTATGATATAGCAAAACGGAGCATTGACTATAATGAGTTATCAAATCAACTTTCACTCATTCGTGGGGATATTAAGGATATGCCTGAAAAGCTAGGCCACGGAAAATATGACGTTGTGACCTGTAACCCACCGTATTTTCCAACACCAAAGGCAGATGAAATGAATAAAAATGAACATCTTGCAATTGCCCGCCATGAAATTTTTTGTACATTGGAGGATGTTGTCCGTGTTAGCAGCCAATTGGTTAGGCAGGGAGGGAAGGTTGCATTTGTTCATCGTCCAGGGCGATTAATGGACATCCTTACCTTAATGAGACAATATCGAATTGAGCCAAAGCGTTTACAATTCGTACATCCAAGATTCGGCAAAGAGGCAAACACCATTTTAATTGAAGGAATCAAACAGGGAAATGCCGACCTGAAGATTTTACCTCCACTCTATGTATATGATGAACATAAAGAGTACACAAAGGAAATAAGGACGATCTTGTATGGAGACGAATAAGCATTATTTTTATGTGGTGGAGTGCAAGGATGGAACCTATTACGCAGGTTATACAACAGATGTTCAAGAACGTTTGAAAAAGCATAATGAAGGAAAAGGGGCAAAATATACAAGAGGCAGAGCTCCGATTACGTTATTATTTGACCAGGAATTTGAAACAAAGGAAGAAGCGATGCGTGCAGAATATAGATTTAAACGATTAAAGCGGCCAGAAAAGGAACAGCTGCTGGCGATGGAAGGTGAGGAGCGGTATGTGGCAGCAAAAAAGCTTTCAACCAAATTATGAATATGGAACCTTATATCTCGTTCCAACTCCTATTGGGAATTTGGAGGATATGACTTTCCGAGCGATTAAGATAATGAAGGAATCTGCTTTTATTGCAGCAGAGGACACAAGGCAAACAAAAAAGCTTTGCAATTATTTCGAAATCGAAACACCGGTGATTAGTTATCATGAACACAATAAAAAGGTGAGCGGGGATTACATTCTGTCTTTATTACGTGAAGGAAAAGACGTAGCGCTTGTAAGTGATGCAGGAATGCCGACAATTTCCGATCCTGGCTATGAATTGGTCGTCGAAGCGGTTAAGGAAAAAATGTACGTCGTTCCACTACCGGGTGCGAATGCCGCGTTAACATCTCTGATAGCCTCTGGACTAAGTGCACAGCCTTTTTATTTTTACGGTTTTTTAGACCGAAATAAGAAGGAAAAACGAAAGCAGCTAGAGGGCTTGTTACATATTCAAGCCACGATGCTTTTTTATGAGGCGCCCCATCGTTTAAAAGAAACATTAAAGATCATGAAGGAGGTACTTGGAAACCGGAAAATCACCATTTCCAGAGAATTAACGAAGAAGTTTGAAGAGTTTATTCGTGGAGACATGGAAGAGGTTGTTACATGGACTGAAGAGGATACAATCCGCGGTGAGTTTTGTCTTGTTGTGGAGGGGGCCCAGCATAGTGAAGCAGAGATTTCCGAGGCTTGGTGGGAACATCTATCAATCGAACAGCATGTAAATCACTATGTTGAGAACAAATCCATGTCCTCAAAAGAAGCGATCAGGCAGGTCGCAAAAGACCGAAAACAGCAAAAGAGAGAAATTTATCAGGAATACCATGGTTTGTAAAACAAAAATCAAAAACGCCTTGGCGTTTTAGCCGCCCAGATTTTTTCGAGCTTGATCGAAAAGTTTCCTTTGAAAATCTGTGGCATCCGCCGAAGGCTTTTTTTTATTCGATAGGTCCCATCCTATCGAATAAAAAAAGCTTCTCTGCACGAGAAGCTCCTTTTATATCATCTATTATTTTACAGCTGTTAGGTTATCTTGAAGTTCTTTAAGGATTTGTTCAGCACCTTCACGGCTAAGAACGATCTTACCATTAGCAAGAGTGAAATTGTCATCAGAAATTTCACCTGTAATTTGGCAAGTCATATTTGGCTTGTATTTCTTTAAAATGATTTTGTCATCGTCAACATAAATTTCAAGAGCATCTTTCTCAGCGATATCTAATGTACGACGAAGCTCGATAGGGATAACAACACGACCTAATTCATCAACTTTACGAACAATACCTGTAGATTTCATTTGTTTTTCTCCTCTCAATATTTGTTTCTATTTATCTCTCTATATCGTCAATTTTCGACAAATTGATTTCTAGATAATAATATCAAGATTTCCATTTAACGTCAATCACTTTTAGCTACAATTCTTATAAAATATGTATAAAAATGGTACATGGTGTCTCATAACAGAAGGGTTTGATGGATTCTTCCACATTATAAATCTACTATTTTTGGAAAAAGACTGTACCATAATAGTGGAAAAACTGTAAAATAAACTTGCCAAAAATCTATAAATTTAAGTCGGATTTTGTCGAATAATGAATATGGATGCTTTTTGATCGCTGTCGAATTTTCTTTTCACTTTAATTTCCATATATAAAATCTGACTTGCAGACGATGTGTCAGATTTAACGTTGGCTGCGTGATTCGCCTTACAAGCGCTTGCGCTTTTCTCGTGCTTTAGGTATATTTTGAAGATATAATAGGAATAGATGAATTCGAGCTTTAACTTTTTTCAGTCCGCAAAAATCTTGGTAGGGACGAACTCAAAAAAATGTATCCAATACAGTAGGGGTAATCTCTATTGAAAAAAGTTAAAGCCTCCGGCGGATGCCTCAGATTTTCAAAGGAAGTTTTTCGAGCTTAGGATCAAAGACTAAGAGCGCCACGTCCTGTGGCAACGTCTTTGTGACCCACATCATGTGGGCCTAAAAAATCTGGGCGCAAATACGCCGTGGCGCATTTGATTAAGAGGAGGTTTACCGATGGCTCAAGAGAATAAAACATTTTACTTAACTACACCCATTTATTATCCAAGTGGGAAATTACATATAGGACACGCATATACAACTGTAGCAGCGGATGCTATGGCTCGATATAAAAGACTACGTGGATATGATGTAATGTTTTTAACAGGAACCGATGAGCATGGTCAAAAAATCCAACGTTCTGCAGCGGAAAAAGGTGTTACGCCCCAAGAATACGTGGATGAGATTGTGTCTGGGATTCAAGATCTATGGAAGAAGCTGGAGATATCTTACGATGATTTTATCCGAACAACAGAAGATCGCCATAAAAAGGCTGTTGAAAAGATTTTTGATCAACTTGTAAAGCAAGGAGATATTTACCTTGACCAATATGAAGGGTGGTACTGTACACCATGTGAGTCCTTCTTTACTGAGAGACAATTAGTGGATGGAAATTGCCCAGATTGCGGTCGTCCAGTTGAAAAGGTGAAGGAAGAGTCTTATTTCTTCAAAATGAGCAAATATGTAGATCGCTTATTAAAGTACTATGAAGAAAATCCTGAATTTATCCAACCTGAATCCCGAAAAAATGAAATGATTAATAACTTCATTAAGCCAGGACTTGAGGATTTGGCTGTATCAAGAACGACCTTCGATTGGGGAGTAAAAGTACCAGGTGATCCAAAGCATGTTATTTATGTATGGATTGATGCATTATCAAACTATATTACCACTTTAGGATATGGTACTGATGATGATGCCAATTATCAAAAGTACTGGCCTGCGGATGTTCACTTAGTAGGAAAAGAAATTGTTAGATTCCATACGATTTATTGGCCAATCATGCTAATGGCATTAGATTTACCATTACCGAAAAAAGTGTTTGCACATGGATGGTTATTAATGAAAGATGGCAAAATGTCAAAATCAAAAGGGAATGTCGTTGACCCTGTCACATTAATTGACCGTTATGGCCTCGATTCCCTACGTTACTACCTGTTACGTGAGGTTCCTTTTGGTGCTGATGGTGTCTTCACTCCAGAAGGCTTCGTCGAAAGAATCAATTTTGATTTAGCAAATGACCTAGGGAACTTACTTAACCGAACAGTTGCCATGATCGGACGATATTTTGATGGTACAATTCCAACATATCATGGAAATCAATCAGAATACGATACTCAGCTTGCGAATTTCGCGATTGAAACTATTGCAAAATATGAAGAAGCAATGGAGAAAATGGAGTTTTCTGTTGCACTTACTTCCCTTTGGCAGTTTGTTAGTCGTACAAATAAATACATTGATGAAACTAGAGCCTGGGTTGTGGCAAAAGATGAAGCGAAAAAGGATGAATTAGGCTCTATTATGAGTCACCTAGCTGAATCTCTACGTTTTACAGCTATCATGCTTAAACCATTTTTAATTAAAACTCCAGTAGAAATTTTTGTGCAGCTTGGAATGAATGACGATGCATTGAAAACATGGGATAGCCTAGCTGAATTTGGAATCAAGCAAGAAGGACTTCAAGTTACAAAAGGTGAGCCAATCTTCCCGCGTTTAGAAATTGCAGAGGAAGTTGAATATATTAAGGAAAAAATGCAGGGTGGTACGAAAAAAGAAGAGCCTGTAAAGGAAGTGGACCAAGCGGATGAAATCACAATCGAAGATTTCATGAAGGTTGAGCTTCGTGTCGCAGAGGTGCTTCAGGTAGAACCAGTGAAAAAAGCAGATAAGCTTTTAAAGCTGCAATTAGATTTAGGCTTTGAAAAACGTCAGGTTGTTTCTGGTATTGCTCAGTACTACACTCCAGAAGAATTAGTAGGTAAAAAGGTGATTTGTGTAACGAACCTAAAACCTGTAAAACTTCGCAGCGAACTATCACAAGGTATGATTTTAGCGGGATCTGTTGACGGAAAGCTATCAGTTGCAACAATTGACCAAAGCCTGCCAAACGGAGCTAAAGTAAAATAACAAAAAGGGACAGAGTGATCTGTCCCTTTTACATTCAAGTACATTAATAGCAAAGGAGTCTTAACTATGTTAATTGATACACATGCACATTTAAATGCGATCCAGTATCAAGAAGATTTAGAAGAAGTAATTGAAAGGGCACTCAGTGAAGATGTTGAAAGAATTGTTGTCGTTGGTTTTGACAGAGAAACGATCACAAGGGCGATTGAATTAGCGGATCAATATGAGTTTATCTATGCAACAGTTGGCTGGCATCCAGTAGATGCGATTGATATGACGGATGAAGATTTAAAGTGGATTGAAGAGCTTTGTGCTCATCCAAAAGTTGTGGCGTTGGGAGAAATGGGTCTTGATTACTACTGGGACAAGTCCCCGAAGGATATCCAAAAAGAAGTCTTCAGGAAGCAAATTGCTTTAGCGAAAAAAGTAAAACTACCGATTATTATTCACAATCGAGAGGCGACAGCCGACATTATTGAGATTCTGCAAGAAGAGAATGCGAGTGAAGTAGGTGGAATTATGCACTGTTTCACTGGCAGTATCGAGGTTGCCAAACAATGCATCGATATGAATTTTTACATCTCATTTGGTGGTCCAGTTACCTTCAAAAATGCGAAAAAACCGAAAGAGGTGGCAGCAGAAATTCCACTTGATCGCCTCTTAATAGAAACGGATTGTCCTTACTTAACGCCACATCCATTTCGAGGAAAACGAAATGAACCAAGCTATGTGAAATATGTAGCAGAGCAAATTGCAGAGCTAAAAGGCATCTCTTTTGAAGAAATTGCACAAAAAACATCCGACAATGCGAAACGATTTTTCGGCATAAAATGATAGCAATTTTTGTCAAATAATCGGGTAGCTTGTCCAATAATAAGTTGATTAGAAAAAGTTCTACATGTCTCCTTTGTCTCATATATATCTTTGTCGACAACTAATTCTTTCTTTTTAAAAACTCTTCTTGCATAATATTTTACAACGGTGATGTAAAAAAGAGGTGGGGTTGACAGATTAATATATCCTTTATATAATCCACTGAGAGAAGGAGGCGTTTTTCATTTGCTTAAAAACATGAAAAAACTGTTTTCCGAGTCAAAGCACAAAAAGAGATTGATAGTCTCGATAAGTAGTTTTATAGTCTTAGCAGGTGCCGGTACAGGTTATGCTGCATATGAAACCACCAAGGATACAGTTTCACTATCATTAAATGGAAAAGAGCAAGTTATAAGGACGCACGCAAACACGGTTGCTGAAGTTCTACAGGATTTAGAGATAGACGTCTCAAAGCATGATGAGCTTTCACCATCAATGGATACGGCAATCAAGGACAATTTAAAAGTCACGTGGCAAGAGGCAATTCCGGTTGAACTTGTAGTTGATAACCAACCGCAAAAGGTCTGGACAACAGTCAAAACTGTGGGTGATCTTTTCAAAGATGCAAAAGTAGAGATTACAGAGCATGATAAAGTCAATCCGAGTTTAGATACAAAGTTAACAAAAGATATAAAAGTAGAAGTTGAGAAGGCATTTCAACTAACCCTAAATGACGGCGGTACGGAAAATCAAGTTTGGTCCACTTCGACTACTGTCGCTGACTTTTTAAAAGGTCAAAATGTTGCACTAAATGAATTGGATCGAGTAGAGCCAGGAATGGAAGAACAGATTACAGCAAATAGTGTCGTTAATGTTGTACGAGTAGAAAAAGTCACCGATGTAGTGGAAGAATCAGTTGCCTTTGCTGTTGTTCGTAGAAAGGACAACAATATTGATAAAGGCAAAGAAAAGGTTGTAACTCCCGGTCAAGAAGGGAAAGTTGCAAAGCACTATGAAGTTGTTCTGGAGAATGGAAAAGAAGTTTCAAGAGATCTAATCAAAACAGAAAATCTAAAAGATAGTACAGATAAGGTTGTTGCAATTGGTACGCGTGAAATCGTGCAACAGGTTTCCCGTGGTACAGCGAGTGCAACGAATGAATTCTATGTTTCATCTACAGCCTATACGGCGTATTGTAGCGGGTGTTCAGGAACAACTGCTACAGGAATTGACCTTCGCGCAAATCCGAATGTAAAGGTTATTGCGGTTGACCCAAGCATTATCCCACTAGGTACAAAAGTGTATGTAGAAGGATATGGCTATGCTGTCGCTGCCGATAAAGGCACGAATATTAAAGGTCATAAAATTGACGTCTTTTTCTCAGAGAAATCTCAAGCCTATCGTTGGGGGCAACGAAAGGTTAAAATACAAATCTTAAATTAACTTGCTAAAAACAGAGGGATTTCCTCTGTTTTTTTATGTCTAGCTTCAGCGCCTAGCCCCTCGAGGTCATAAGCCAATCCGTCAAGAAGGATAAACTGCATCCTCCTCGCCGGCTTTTCTTATGCTTGTCGGGGCTGGGCAAGGCGCTTCCGCATTTCTTTTTATGTCTATGTCTTTTTTGTTATAATTATGTAATATTTGTATCTATATTGTTAGACGAAATAAAATGAGAAAGGTTTCAATAATAATGAAAATAAAAGAAATAATTGTTGTAGAAGGAAAAGACGATACGGTCGCAATTAAAAGAGCGGTCGATGCCGATACAATCGAAACGAATGGTTCAGCCGTTAATAAAGAAGTGTTAGAACGAATCAAACATGCGTATGAGGTAAGAGGTGTTATTGTCTTTACAGATCCAGATTACCCAGGAGAGCGAATTCGAAAGATAGTCGCAAATGCTGTGCCAGGTTGTAAGCATGCGTTTTTACCGAAAAGTGAAGCCATTGCAAAGTCGGGGAAAAAGGTAGGCGTTGAGCATGCCACCCCAGCAGCCATTCGTAAGGCCCTAGAAGATGTAAAACAGGAACAAGAGGACTTTCACTCAGAGATTGAGTTTGACGCTCTAGTGGACGCAGGATTGATTGGTGGAAGCATGGCGAAGGAACGAAGGGAAAACCTAGGCGTTCTTTTGAAAATTGGTTATACTAACGGAAAACAGCTTTATAAACGTCTACAAATGTTCCAAATTACAAAAGAGGCATTTGACCAAGCCGTGGAAAAAGTGTTACAGGGGGAAAGGCAACGTGATTAAAGATATAGCCACACCTATAAGAACGAGAGCGATTCTAGAAAAGCACGGTTTTTCTTTTAAGAAAAGCCTAGGACAGAACTTTTTAATTGACACGAATATTTTACATCGCATTGTTGACCATGCAGAAGTGACAGAAGAAACAGCTGCGATTGAAATTGGGCCAGGAATCGGTGCGTTAACTGAGCAGCTTGCTAAGCGTGCGAAAAAAGTTGTAGCATTTGAGATAGATGGGCGGCTTTTACCGATTTTAGCCGACACCCTATCGCCATATCCAAATGTTGAAATCATCCATGAGGATGTTTTAAAGGCGGATGTTCAGTCTGTCATAGATGAAAAAATGCAGGGGATCGACGATATCATGGTAGTCGCCAACCTCCCTTACTATGTAACAACGCCAATCATAATGAAATTGCTAACGGAAAAGCTCCCATTGAGAGGAATCGTTGTGATGCTCCAAAAGGAAGTGGCAGACCGAATTTCAGCTTCTCCTGGTACAAAGGATTATGGATCCCTTTCGATTGCCATCCAATATTACACAACTGCTGAAACCGTTATGATTGTACCTAAAACTGTTTTTGTTCCGCAGCCAAATGTCGATTCAGCAGTCATCCGTTTGTTAAAAAGAAAGGAACCAGCTGTTAAGGTAGAAAATGAATCGTTCTTTTTCGACGTGGTTCGTGCTTCTTTTGGACAAAGGAGAAAGACAATCTTAAATAACCTGACTTCCAATCTGCCAAACGGAAAGGCATCTAAGGAAGCAATAGAGGGCTGTTTAGCCGCATCAAATATCGATCCAAGACGCCGTGGTGAAACATTATCGATTGAGGAATTCGGGCGTTTAAGTGATGAATTATATAAAACTTTATACTAAGGGCTTACTGTTTCAGTAGGTCCTTTTTTCTATCCCAAAATGTCAGTCTCCTTTCTCCTCACCACTTATGGTTATGCTGCATAGGCTAACAAGAAGGCATCTCAATTGTGAAATAACCTCAGAAAGTTGGAGTGGGTGAGGATGGATATAAAAGTTGGCGATATTGTTGCACGCAAATCACATCAGTTTGATTTATTGTTCAAAGTAACAGAAATAACACATAACCAAACTGTTAATTTATATGGTGAGGATGTAAGGTTGATTGCAGATGCTCCGTATGATGACTTAGTCCTAGTAGACGAGGGAGAAAGACAAAAAAGGCAGCGAACGGATCGAGAAAAAGTGGATCATTCCTATCGATTGTTTCGACAGGATTATCAGTTAATTAGACAAAAAAATGAATACCATGCAACGGGCGGATATTCAAATGATGCAGAGTTTTTTCAAATTCCCGGAAGAGTTTTGCATATAGATGGTGACCCTAGCTACTTAAAGAAGTGCCTAGCGTTATATGAGAAAATTGGCATTCCCGTATATGGAGTCCATTGCCATGAAACGGAAATGCCTGAAAAGATTGATGAATTACTTGATAAATATAGACCTGATATTCTTGTTATAACGGGTCATGATGCTTATTCAAAATCAAAGGGTAAGGTTACGGAGCTCAAGGCATACCGCCATTCCCGTCATTTTGCTCAAACCGTTCGACAAGCCAGAAAAAAAGTTCCGCATTTAGATCAGCTTGTCATCTTTGCTGGTGCCTGTCAGTCTCATTTTGAGTCATTAATACGTGCAGGAGCAAATTACGCAAGTTCACCCTCTAGAGTCAATATACACGCCCTAGACCCTGTATATATCGTTGCTAAAATTAGTTTTACTCCATTTGATGAAAGAATTAATGTGTGGGACGTACTTCGCAATACATTAACAGGAGAAAAAGGTCTTGGTGGTGTTGAAACAAAGGGTGTATTACGAACCGGTATGCCTTATCAAAGATTGATGGATAATGAGGAAAACGGGGGTCTCTAACGGTGAATCGCTAGAGATCCTTTTGGTATTTTAATACATATTAAGGATAGTGAAAATTTTGTCGATGCAAAAAAATCTTGATTTATATACATATTGGCTGCGATTTTGAACATACTATCAGTTGTGTGTTGAGAAACTTGTTGGAAAAAACTTATTGACAAGTATTTTGTATCATTGTTATAATTTTAGTTTTGTTTGACGTTCGGTGATTTTTTTGGTATACTGATAAATAGTGAGGTGGAGTGAAATGGGAAAAACTTTGCTTGATATTAAACGGTCTTTAGATACAAATTTAGGTAAGCGACTTACCTTAAAGGCCAATGGTGGCCGTAGAAAGACAATAGAGCGCTCAGGAGTGCTCGCCGAAACGTACCCATCCGTATTTGTGATAGAACTAGACCAGGATGAGAATTCATTTGAGCGGGTTTCTTATAGCTATGCTGATATCCTTACAGAAACCGTTCAATTAACCTTCTTTGATGAGACATCCGGGAACGTAGCGATAAGTGGGCAGTAGACTTCATTGTTTACTGCTTTTTTATTTTGTCCGAAAAACGTGGTACTTTTTCATAAGTGTCACGTTTTTTTGTTTAAGAATATTGCGTCGTATTCTATGGATTTGCGTCCCCACGAGAAATTATGCGTCTCCACTGTTTAAAAAAAAGCAAATAGGATAATATTTGTTAATATAACAAACCCTTTTTATCCAAACACTAAGTATGTCGTAGATAACTTTATTCAGCTAGGACTGAATAAAGTTATAGCCTCCGGCGGATGCCACAGATTTTTTAACGGAAGTTTTTCGAGTGTATGATCAAAGACTAAGAACGCCACGGCCTGATGTCTTCGTCTTTGTGACCCACCTCGTGTGGGCCTAAAAAAATCTGGGCGCAAATACGCTGGGGCGTATTTGATAAAGGGGGTTGCAATTATTGGGAAGACGTCGAGGTATCATGTCAGAAGCCTTTAAAGAAGAATTAGCTAAGGAACTTGGTTTTTACGATACCGTTAAAAGTGAAGGTTGGGGTGCGATTCGATCACGCGATGCTGGAAATATGGTGAAGCGTGCAATTGAAATTGGACAACAACAGCTTGCCAATAAAGGACAAAACCAGTAAGTTGTGTTTTGAACTACGACGCCGAAGCTTAAATTGCTTCGGCTTTCTTTATATAGGAAAAAGGTCATCTTATACAAATTACATAAAAAACAGGCAAGACACTATTGTGTCACTGTTTTACGAGGTTTACTTTGTGGTACAATGGCAATATTGAATTTTACGTTTAAAGCAGGTGTTTTCATGAAATTATTAGTTAAGGCCCCAGCGAAGATCAATTTGGCGCTTGATGTTTTACACAAACGACAGGATGGCTATCATGAGGTGCGGATGATTATGACAACCATTGATCTATCGGATAGGCTTGAATTATCTGATTATGGGGGAAATGAAATTAAGGTCATTTCTCATAATCGTTTTGTACCAGATGACAGCCGCAACTTGGCATACCAAGCCGCCAGTTTACTTAAGAAACGTTATGGTGTGAAAAAAGGCGTTGTCATTTCGATTACAAAATCAATCCCAGTGGCTGCTGGACTAGCGGGTGGTAGCAGTGATGCAGCCGCAACGTTAAGAGGATTGAACAAATTTTGGGACCTTGGACTCAGTTTGGATGAACTAGCCTCAATTGGTGCTGAAATTGGCTCAGATGTTTCTTTTTGCGTATATGGGGGGACGGCACTAGCGACAGGTAGAGGGGAAATTATTTCCGAGTTGCCTGCACCTCCACATTGCTGGGTTATTTTGGCGAAGCCAACAATCGGTGTTTCAACAGCTGAAGTATACAGAAATCTTTCCATTGATCAAATTAACCATCCGGATGTCGACGGGATGATTCATTCAATCGAAACGAAGGATTTTACTGGGATTTGCGATCGAGTCGGCAATGTTTTAGAGGACGTAACCTTAAAGCTTCATCCTGAAGTGGCCCATATCAAAGATCAAATGAAGCGTTTTGGTGCAGATGCTGTGTTAATGAGCGGCAGTGGTCCAACTGTTTTTGGTCTTGTTCAAAGAGAATCGAGAATGCAACGTATTTATAATGGATTACGTGGTTTTTGTGACCAAGTTTATGCGGTAAGACTGCTTGGAGAACGAAATAGAGTTGAATGATACCGTACATTAGTGGTATATTATCTGTAAAATATTCGGATTTTGGAGGCAAGCCATGAAATTTAGACGGAGTAGTAGACTTGTTGATATGACAAATCACTTGCTTTTACATCCACAGCATCTTGTGTCTCTTTCCTATTTTGCTGACAAATACGATTCTGCTAAATCCTCTATTAGTGAAGATTTAACGATTATCAAGCAGACCTTTGAGCAACAAGGAATTGGGACATTAATTACAGTGGCGGGAGCAGCTGGTGGTGTGAAATTCATCCCATTGGTCGGAGAAGAAGAAGCAAGTGAGGTTGTCAGGGAACTTTGTGAGGTAATAGCAAATCCAGATCGACTTCTTCCAGGTGGATATTTATATTTAACAGATATCCTTGGTGATCCGAGAATTGTAAACAAAATCGGGAAAATCTTTGCCTCTGTTTATTCAAATTACGAGATTGATGTTGTCATGACTGTTGCGACTAAGGGAATTCCCCTTGCCTACGCAGTTGCTTCTTACTTGGACGTACCGGTAGTGATTGTAAGACATGGCAATCGGGTAACGGAAGGCTCTACCGTGAGTATCAATTACGTTTCCGGATCAACAAAGCGTATTCAGACGATGGTATTGGCAAAAAGAAGCCTGAAGGAAGGTTCTAATGTTTTAATCATTGATGACTTTATGAAAGCCGGCGGTACTGTTAACGGGATGGTCAGTATTCTGGAGGAATTCAATGCGAACCTTAAAGGGATTGGTGTTCTAGTTGAGTCTGAGGGAGTAGAAGAGAGGCTTGTGGATGAATACATATCCTTAGTAAAGCTAACAGATGTTGACGTGAAAGAAAAACAAATAAAAGTAGCGGTGGGTAATTATTTATCTTACCTGCAGCAAGTTGAAATCGAAGACGAGATGGGGGAAGAAGAATGAGACAAGTTCAAACAAACCAAGCTCCGGCAGCAATTGGCCCATATTCACAAGGAATTGTTGTTAATAATATGTTTTTTAGTTCAGGCCAAATTCCATTAACTCCAGCTGGCGAATTAGTGAGTGGTGGAATTAAAGAACAGACGGAACAGGTTTTTAAAAACCTTCAAGCTGTTTTGGCTGAAGCAGGTGCGTCTTTAGATTCGGTCGTAAAAGCTACTGTTTTTATTAAAAATATGGATGACTTTGCAGAACTAAATAACATTTACGGAGAGTTTTTTGCTGGACATAAACCAGCCCGTTCAACGGTTGAAGTAGCAAGACTTCCCAAGGATGTATTGGTCGAAATTGAAGTAATTGCGCTTATAAAATAAAAGGGATGTCAAAAATCCGGTTGAAAATGACACATCGAATTTCTGCGTTGGCTTGTTTTTCCGTTGCTCACGTATTAACTACATACGTTCCGCTACTCAAAACTGCGCCGCCTTGAACTTCTCGGTCCTTTTCATCCTACTTTTTGATCTATTAATTAAGACTTTTTTCACAAATATTCTGTTCATTCACAAAAAAGTATGAATCTTTTTAAAAAATTATTTAATATTTAGCAGGAGTTTCAGATTTTCCGTTGAATATGAATAATTAAGTTTTAATATAGTAAAAAAGGTGGTGAACAGAATGGAAGTGACAGACGTTAGATTACGCCGCGTTAATACTGAAGGTAGAATGAGAGCGATTGCATCAATTACGTTAGACCATGAATTTGTTGTTCATGACATTCGTGTCATTGATGGCAACAATGGTTTATTTGTTGCTATGCCTAGCAAACGTACTCCAGATGGAGAGTTTCGTGATATTGCTCATCCAATTAACTCAAGTACGCGTGGAAAGATCCAAGACGCAGTATTAGCTGAGTATCACCGTTTAGGTGAAGTTGAGGTTGAGTTTGAAGAAGCAGGAGCATCTTAAAAATAAACGTTTATTACATCGAAGAGCCTACATGAAAGACAGGCTCTTTTTCTTATCCCCTAAAAGCCCCTATAACCCATAAATAAAAACTTTCCAATCAAAAAAATCATGTACTTTCGTTAGTTTTCTTGAAAATGGTCTTTTTTTAAGATATATTCAGAATGGATATTAACGTTGATAAGGTTCGAATTGATATGGAGGCCTAAACATGACAAAAAGATATGGCGTAATTTTGGCCGCAGGGCAAGGAACACGTATGAAATCTAAGCTTTATAAGGTTCTGCACCCTGTATGTGGAAAACCAATGGTACAGCATGTAGTGGATCAGCTTGAAACATTATCCCTACAAAAGCTTGTGACAATCGTTGGACATGGAGCGGAAAAAGTAAAAGCACAAATTGGAGATAAAAGTGAATATGCTCTTCAAGATGAGCAATTAGGTACTGCACATGCAGTTATGCAGGCAGAAAACCACTTAGCAAACGAAAAGGGAGTAACATTGGTTGTTTGTGGTGATACTCCACTTATCCCAGCTGAAACAATGGAAGCTCTACTAGCGCAGCATGAAAAGGCTAATGCGAAAGCAACAATTCTTACAGCTGTGGCAGCAGACCCTACTGGCTATGGAAGAATAGTTCGCAATACAGAAGGACATGTTGAACGCGTTGTAGAACACAAAGATGCAACAGATGAAGAACGTACGATTACCGAGATTAATACCGGTACATATTGTTTCGATAATGAAGCTCTATTTGAAGCACTCTCAAAAGTTTCAAATGATAATGTGCAAGGAGAGTACTACCTTCCTGATGTGATTGAAATCTTAAAAAACAATGGTGAAATCGTAACTGCTTTCCAAACAGCTTCCTTTGAGGAAACGCTTGGGGTAAATGACCGTTATGCTTTATCACAAGCGGAAAAGCTTATGAAACAAAGAATTAATAAGCAACACATGATGAATGGTGTTACGATCATTGATCCTGACAATACGTACATTTCATCAGATGCTAAAATTGGTTCAGACACTGTTTTACATCCTGGAACAATGATTATTGGTGATGTTGAAATTGGGACAGAATGTGAAATCGGTCCAAATTCAGAAATTAAAAATTGCAAAATTGGTGATCGAACAGTAATCCGTCATTCTGTTGCACATGATAGTAATATTGGAAATGATGTGGCGGTTGGACCGTTTGCACATATCCGTCCTGCATCACAAATTAGCGATAAAGTTAAAGTAGGAAACTTTGTGGAATTGAAAAAGGCTATTTTCGGTGAAGGCAGTAAGGCTTCTCATTTAAGTTATATTGGGGATGCCGAGGTTGGTAAAAATGTAAATATCGGTTGTGGCTCAATCACTGTAAACTATGACGGAAAGAATAAATTTTTAACAAAAATTGAAGATGATGCCTTTATTGGTTGTAATTCAAATCTAGTGGCTCCGGTAACGATCGGAAAGGGAGCATATGTTGCCGCAGGCTCAACGATTACTAGTGAAGTGCCAAGCAACGCTCTTTCCATTGCAAGAGCACGTCAAGTCAATAAAGAGAATTACGTAGAACGTCTGAACGAAAAGAAAAATTCCTAATGGAGGTCGGGAGATATCATGTCTAAAGAATACCGTGACTCAAGTTTAAAGGTGTTTTCGTTGAATTCGAATGCACCTTTAGCAGAGGAGATTGCTAAATCGATTGGTGTTGAACTTGGAAAATGCTCTGTCACACGCTTTAGCGATGGAGAAATTCAAATTAACATTGAAGAAAGTATTCGTGGATGTGATGTTTTTGTCATTCAATCAACGAGTGCACCTGTAAATGAGCATATCATGGAAGTGTTGATCATGATTGATGCACTTAGACGTGCATCCGCAAAAACGATTAATATTGTAATGCCATATTACGGATATGCAAGACAAGACCGAAAGGCACGTGCGCGTGAGCCGATTACTGCAAAGCTCATAGCCAATCTTTTAGAAACGGCAGGGGCGGACCGCGTGATTACATTAGACCTTCATGCTCCGCAAATTCAAGGCTTTTTTGATATCTTAATTGACCACTTAATGGGTGTGCCAATCCTATCAGATTATTTTAAAAGCAAAGATTTGGAAGACATTGTCGTTGTCTCTCCTGACCATGGTGGGGTTACACGTGCTCGTAAAATGGCAGATCGTTTAAAAGCTCCAATTGCAATTATTGATAAACGTCGCCCAAGACCAAATGTAGCTGAGGTTATGAATATTGTTGGTAATATAGAAGGAAAAACAGCGATCTTAATCGATGATATTATTGATACAGCAGGAACAATCACATTAGCCGCAAATGCGCTTGTTGAAAACGGTGCTTCAGAAGTGTATGCATGCTGTACACATCCGGTTCTTTCAGGACCAGCGATTGAACGCATCCAAAATTCAAAGATAAAAGAATTGGTTGTCACAAATACAATTCTTTTATCTGAGGAGAAAAAGATCGATAAAATCAAAGAGCTTTCAGTAGCTCCATTAATTGGTGAAGCAATCATCCGTGTTCACGAGCAACAATCTGTCAGCACACTATTTGATTAATGAGAAAAGGATTAAGTGTCTAGAGTAAAGGTTCGATTTTCTTTTCAAAAAGAAGGTTTACTTCACCATCTTTAGGGGAAATTTAGTAATATGACTAAATCTTCCAAAGGATGGTGTATAACATGTCTGCAGTTTTAGAAGCGACAGAACGAGCAATAGATAAACATTCCACACTAACAAAAATTAGACAAGCTGGGAACTTTCCCGCGATTTTGAACGGTCCCAATCAAAGTCAGCCGATTTATGTAAGTAGTGTGGATTTTTTAAAAACGATTCGCGCTACTGGGCGAAATGGGATTATTAAGCTGTTAATTAACAATAACCAGCATTCGGTCATGCTGCACGACCTTCAAACCGAACCAATTAAAGGTGAAATCATTCATGCAGATTTCCAAATTGTGAATATGTCATCAGAGGTGACTGTTGATGTCAATATCAATTTAGTTGGGGAAGCTGCAGGTGTGAAGGATGGCGGAGTGCTTCAGCAGTCGATTCATCATGTGTCAATTTCTGCTCTTCCGGCTGATATTCCACAAACCATCGATGTTGATGTTTCACAGGTAGAGGTTGGGGATGTTATGAAGCTGGAAGATATAGATACAAAAGGCAAGTACACAATTAATCAGGACCTTTCACAGGTTGTAGCATCTGTTCTGGCTCCAAGACAGGAAGAAGAGATTAGTACAGGAGAGGAACAAGAGCCTGGTGAACCAGAAAACGCAGAAGGCAGAGAAACAAACGAGTCCGAGTAATGCAACTAAAAGGACTAAAAAGGTTTGGACGTAACCAAAACGGTTACGTCCTTTTGCCACAGGCACGCTAGTTTTTTACGTAAATAAATGGGGGAAATAACATGAAGCTAATTGTTGGGTTAGGAAATCCAGGTAGGCAGTATGAAGAAACAAGACATAATGTCGGCTTTAAGGTTATTGATGAGTTATCCGATCAATTGCATATCTCTCTTGACAAGTCGAAATTCAACGGGATGTTCGGACAAGGTGTAGTAAATGGGGAGAAGGTTCTACTTTTAAAGCCACTTACATATATGAATTTATCGGGAGAAAGTATCAGGCCGCTCATGGATTATTATGATATTCTAGTAGATGATATACTTATTATCTATGATGAGCTTGACCTTCCAGTAGGCAAAATCAGGCTTCGTGAAAAAGGAAGTGCTGGCGGCCATAATGGAATGAAGTCCATTATCAACCATTTAGGCACCCAAGAGTTTAAGCGCATTCGAATTGGAATCAACCGTCCAACAAACGGAATGAATATCGCCGATTATGTCTTAGGGCGTTTTCAAGCAGAAGAGTCACAGGATATTAAGGATGCGATCCAAAAAGCAGCAGAAGCTGCAGAAAAGTGGGTATCAACACCATTTTTACAGGTAATGAACGAATTTAACGCAAAGTAGTGTAGTATGATTAGGTAAGTGAATAAAGAATCGATTCGAGGTTTATACTAGAAGGT
This sequence comes from Bacillus sp. REN16, assembly GCF_020731355.1. Taxonomy (GTDB): domain Bacteria; phylum Bacillota; class Bacilli; order Bacillales; family Bacillaceae_L; genus Ferdinandcohnia. The sequence goes on from NZ_JAJFZK010000018.1 coordinate 24,227, forward strand.
GTAAACTATGCACTAAGTTTTAGTGTCTAGCTTCAGGCGCCATCGGCTCTTTGGTCTAAGCCAATCGCTTCTGAAGGCAAAAAACGCCTTCTGTCAGCGCTCGTCTTATGCTTGTCGCCGATAAGCAGTCGCCTTACGCTTTTCTCTAGAGGAGGATTCTTATGTCACTACACTACCATTGTCGACATTGTGGTGTGAAGGTTGGTAGCATTGATAACTTGTCCCTACATAGTGAAAGTCTCGGATTCCATCAATTAACGGACGAAGAACGGCAAGAGATGATTTCATACCAATCAAATGGCGACATTCATGTAAAGACGATATGCGAAGATTGTCAGGAAACGTTACAACGAAACCCTGATTATCATCAATTTGAATCATTTATTCAATAAAATAAGAAAAAAGCTTTGGCCAACACCAAAGCGTTTTTCTATTTATGTAAGATAGAGACTTGAGATTCCTAAGTTCGATTGAAATCAAAGGAAATATGACGAACTTAGAGAGGGGGTAACCGAGTTGCTTAAGGGACTACAACAGTATGTTGGAAACAATGATGAGTTAAAATCGATTATTAACGGAATAGATGGGGGCTTACGGGAACAGTTAATTGCTGGTTTATCCGGATCTGCCCGCACTGTGTTTGCGGCAGCTCTTTATAGACAAACAGAACGACCTATTTTAGTTGTTACACATAATTTGTTTCAGGCTCAGAAAATCTATGAGGATCTAAATGGGCTTTTAGAAGAAGACGAGGTTTTCCTTTATCCAGTTAATGAATTAATCGCATCAGAAATTGGAATTGCAAGCCCTGAGCTAAAGGGGCAGCGAATTGAAGCTTTGAATTATTGGAGTCACCAATCCAAAGGTGTCATTGTTGCTCCAATTGCAGGATTGAAAAGGCTGCTTCCACCTAAAAAGCTATGGAATGAAAGTCAGTTGACATTTACTGTCGGACAGGATATTGAACTATCAGATATATTAGAAAAGTTCATTGAAATGGGCTATGAACGGGTATCAATGGTGTCTGCACCGGGTGAATACAGTGTCAGAGGTGGAATTCTCGATGTGTACCCGTTAACAGAGGAAAACCCGGTTCGGATTGAGCTATTTGACACAGAGGTTGATTCAATCCGCACATTCTCACTGGAGGACCAACGTTCGCAAGGAAAAGTTAACTCGGTCGTACTTGGACCTGCAACTGAAATTCTATTAACACCAACCCATTTAGAAAAAGCCGTAAATAAATTAGAAGAAGGGCTAGCCAAAAGCTTAAAGAAGGTTAAGGATGAGAAGGCAAAGGAACTATTAATAGAGAATATTTCATTCGAGCTCGAACAATTAAAGAATGGGCAAACGATTCAGCAAATGTTCAAATATCTATCCCTCATCTACGACCAGCCTGCTAGTTTACTAGACTATATACCTGCAAACGGGCTCGTTTTATTAGATGAAATTAGTAGAATCCAGGAAATGGCGGATAGTTTGGACAAAGAAGAGGCAGAGTGGGTGACAAGTCTTTTATCACAAGGTGAGATTATCCATAATAGTACATTGTCACACTCGTTCACAAAGCTTCTTCAGCAATCAACCAATCCATTGGTTTATTTATCGCTATTTTTAAGGCATGTACCACATACAAGCCCACAGAACATCTTGAATATATCCTGTAAACAGATGCAAAGTTTCCACGGCCAAATGCATCTTCTAAAATCAGAACTTGAACGTTGGCAGAAAGGGAATTACTCTGTAATTTTCCTCGGTTCAAATGAAGAACGGGTGAAAAAGCTTGAACAGGTCCTGTCTGACTATGAGATTCATGCAGTTACTAGTAAGAGTGATGGAGAGGTTTTGCTAGGAAATGCACAAATCATGCTTGGTGATCTTCAGGATGGTTTTGAATTGTCGTTACAACGAATCGCCGTTATTACGGAAGAAGAGCTTTTTAAGAAAAAAATGCAAAAGACGAAACGTAAGCAAAAGCTATCAAACGCAGAGCGGATCAAGAGCTATTCCGAATTACATGTTGGAGACCACGTTGTTCACGTCAACCACGGGATTGGGAAGTACTTAGGAATTGAAACATTAGAAATTAACGGAATTCATAAGGATTATCTGCATATTCGTTATCAAGGGAATGACAAGCTTTATGTTCCTGTCGAACAAATTGAGCAGGTGCAAAAATATGTTGGCTCTGAAGGCAAGGAACCAAAGATTTATAAACTAGGCGGTACCGACTGGAAGCGTGTGAAGAAGAAGGTTGAATCATCTGTACAGGATATTGCGGATGATTTAATTAAGCTATATGCTGAGCGGGAAGCAAGTAAAGGATTTGCTTTCTCTCCAGATGCAGAAATGCAAAGAGAATTTGAGGCATCCTTCCAGTATCAAGAAACAGAGGATCAGCTGCGATCAATCCAGGAAATTAAAAAGGATATGGAACGCGAGCGCCCAATGGATCGTCTGCTTTGTGGGGATGTTGGCTATGGAAAGACAGAGGTTGCGATTCGTGCTGCATTTAAGGCAATTATGGATGGAAAACAAGTAGCCCTCTTAGTTCCGACTACAATTTTGGCGCAGCAGCATTATGAAACGATTCGCGAAAGATTTCAGGATTTTCCGATTTCAATTGGACAACTAAGTCGTTTCCGTTCAAAGAAACAGCAAACAGAGGTTACAAAAGGGCTAAAGGCAGGGACGGTTGATATCGTCGTTGGTACCCATCGCCTTCTGTCTAAAGATATTACCTATAAAGATTTAGGTTTATTAATTATTGATGAGGAACAACGTTTTGGTGTAACACATAAGGAAAAAATCAAACAATTGAAAGCAAATATTGATGTGCTTACCTTAACAGCTACACCAATCCCACGTACACTTCATATGTCTATGCTAGGTGTTCGTGACTTGTCCGTTATTGAAACACCGCCTGAAAATCGATTCCCTGTTCAAACCTATGTGGTCGAATACAATGGTGAACTTATCAGAGAAGCGATTGAAAGGGAGATGGCAAGAGACGGACAGGTGTACTTCTTATATAACCGGGTTGAGGATATCGAACGTAAGGCGGAAGAAATCTCGATGCTTGTTCCTGATGCAAGAATTGCTTATGCACATGGTAGAATGACTGAGAATGAACTTGAAGCAGTGATTTTAAACTTCCTTGATGGTCAATATGATGTCCTAGTGACGACTACTATTATTGAAACAGGCGTTGATATTCCAAACGTGAACACGTTGATTGTTCAGGATGCGGATCGAATGGGCCTTTCCCAGCTTTATCAGCTCAGAGGTCGTGTAGGGCGTTCAAATCGTGTGGCATATGCGTATTTTACGTATCGAAAAGATAAGGTATTGAATGAAGTCGCGGAAAAACGACTCCAAGCGATCAAGGAATTCACGGAGCTTGGTTCAGGATTTAAAATTGCAATGCGCGACTTGTCGATTCGCGGTGCGGGGAATATTTTAGGAGCCCAGCAACACGGATTTATTGATTCTGTCGGATTTGATCTATACTCACAAATGCTAAAAGAGGCAATCGAGGAACGTAAAGGAGATGCAACAGCAGTTAAACAAACGAGTGTGGAAATTGATGTAGAAGTAGACGCGTATATTCCAGATGCGTACATTTCGGATGGCCGCCAAAAAATTGATATGTATAAGCGATTTAGAGGCATCACCTCAATGGAGGATGTTGAAGAACTCCAAGAAGAAATGGTTGACCGCTTTGGTGAATACCCAGCAGAAGTGGATTATCTTTTTGAAATTGCCAAGATTAAGGTCTATGCTTTAGCAGAGCAAGTGATCTCCATTAAACAGGTTAAACAGGAAATCACAATTCTTTTATCTGAACAAGCAAGTAGCCAAGTTGATGGCCAAAAGATTTTTAAATTAGGAAATACATTTGGTCGAATGATCAGTCTTGGGATGGAAGGCAGCAAGTTAAAAATAGTTATCCAAACAAAGGGATTAGATGTGAACCGATGGTTAGGAATTATCCATGATATGGTCAAAGGGTTACAAGGTGTAAAAAAAGAAAATGTAAATGCGGTTTAGCTTGGGGTAAGTGATCCTTCGGTACACAAAGATCTATTTAAACGACGACGAATAGAACCAAAGTATGAGTGGCCTCTAGTTCTGATGTATGGTTATTTTTTCCTATAATGAAAAATCACAATCATCGTGAATAGAACTCTGTTGGTGTAAGATACTAAACTCAACAACAAATGGTGATTTATTCAAAAGTATACAAAATGTTCATTAAGTGTTTGTTCAAAAGGAGGATGAAGAGGACCGAGATTTTCAAGGCGGCGCAGCTTTGAGGACCGAAGTGTATGCAGTTAATACATGAGGACCGGAGAAGCAAGCCAACGCAGAAAATCGATGCGTCATATTTACCGGAGTTTTGAACATTCCTATCAATCACCACTAATCTTTGATCATCAGATGAAAGTGAGGCATCATGAATGAAGGCAACTGGTATTGTTCGTCGTATTGATGATTTAGGTCGAGTAGTTATCCCGAAAGAGATCCGCAGAACGTTACGTATTAGAGAGGGAGATCCATTAGAGATTTTTGTTGATCGTGATGGAGAGGTTATTTTAAAGAAATATTCCCCGATTAGTGAATTAAGTGACTTTGCGAAGGAATATGCAGAGGCCCTCTTCGATAGCTTGGGGCATCAAGTACTTATTTGTGACCGCGACCAATTTATTGCGGTTACAGGAGGCTCCAAAAAAGAATACTTAAATAAAAACATAAGTGAGCTAATCGAAAAATCGATGGAGGACCGATCCTCTATTTTAGAAACAGAAGAACGCCAAATGTCCATCGTAGAGGGTGCCGATGAAACAATCTCATCATATACAATCGGTCCGATCATTGCAAATGGAGATCCAATCGGTGCAGTTGTGATTTTATCAAAAGAAAAGGCGCTTGGTGAAGTAGAACAAAAGGCAGTCGAAACGGCAGCCGGTTTCCTAGCGCGACAGATGGAACAATAATAGAAGATGTGATAAGTGAAAAGGTAGCTATTTTAGCTGCCTTTTCTTCCGTTACGAGGAAATTGTCCTACCTAGGACAGTCTTAGACAGGGAAGTATGTTATAATACACTCGAATTATTCGATTTGAAAGGAGATGGGCGATGAACGTCCAATCCGAGGAGCGGTCAAAACGAATTTGGGAGGGTGCATTTGTACTTGCCTTTGCCGGTTTGATCACCAAGATACTAAGTGCCGGTTACCGTATCCCTTACCAGAACATTGCGGGGGATATCGGCTTTTACATATATCAACAAGCATATCCAATTTACGGAATTGTTCTCGTGCTTTCTACATACGGATTTCCAGTGATTATTTCAAAGCTTCTTGCAGAGAAATTAGAGGAACATGACGTAGCTTCTGCCATGAAAATCCTCTATATCACCTTACTTACATTACTAGGACTGGGAATCGCGATTTTTAGTCTTTTATACTGGGGATCGGAAATTGTTGCTGGCTGGATGGGTGACAAGGAGCTCTCAGCACTGATTAAGGTGATTTCATTTTCCTTTTTACTCATGCCGTTTATTTCTGTCTTTCGCGGTTATTTCCAAGGTCATAAAAATATGGTCCCTACTGCTGTTTCACAAGTAACAGAACAATCAATTCGCGTTGTGACCATTCTATTGTTGTCCTTTATTCTACTTGAATATGGATATGGAGTATATGAGGCAGGGGCGGGAGCGATATTTGGTTCGATTACAGGCGGGTTTGCAGCAATATCCGTTTTATTGTTTTATTTGTTGAAGAGGAAGAAGACTGGTCAAAAACGATTATTTCAAAAAGCTTCAATCAAAACAATGGAGATAGTCAAAATCCTTTTCACCCAAGGAATGACGATTTGTATAAGTGCTTTATTGCTCATACTATTTCAGCTAGTCGATTCTTTCACTGTCTATTCCTTGTTAGTTTCAGGTGGAATGGAGGAAGAAGCAGCAAAACAAGTAAAGGGAGTTTATGACAGGGGTCAACCTTTGCTTCAGCTCGGAACAGTTGTAGCCACTTCTTTGGCATTATCACTTGTTCCACTCATCGCAAGTGCCAAGGCAAGAAAAGATATGGCTTTTATTCAAAAAAAGGTCGATTTAACATTCCGGCTAAGTGTTGTCGTCGGACTTGGAGCGGCAGTAGGTCTTGCGTGTGTCTTAGAGCCTACAAATATTATGCTGTTTCGAAATGATCTTGGAACTACGGTTTTAATGATTATCGGTTTTTCAATTTTATTTACGACATTGTCACAATCCATTACTGCAATATTACAAGGGCTTGGTCATCCGTTTATTCCTGCCATTGTTGTAATGGTTGGAATGCTTTTAAAATGGCTTTTCAATCTGATACTTATTCCTAACTTCGGGACCATGGGTGCGGCGATTGCAACCTTAGTTGCCTTTGGGGTGATAGCAGTTATACATATTTTTATCCTAGAAAGAAGGCTGCCAGGGGTAATGAGAAAATGGACATTTATTTACCATGTTCTTTTTGCCACATTTGCGATGGTGTTCGTGATTTTCTGTTATTCATGGGCCTTGCACCATTTTTTTCCGAGGGCAGCAGAAACTCGTACATTTGCAAGCTTTGAAGCATTGTCCTCTGTTTGTATGGGGGGAGTAATCTATCTTTATTTTATTTTAAGAGGGAGAGTGTTTTCAGAAGAAGAACTCTCGGAAATCCCGCTTGGATCAAAAGGAACCTTGCTAGTTAGGATATTTAGAGGGGGTAAGAACACATGATAACAGTTATCGGGTTAGGAGCGGGAGATTTATCACAGCTCCCACTTGGCATTTATCGAAAACTTTTAACAACTGAATATTTGTTTCTTCGGACGAAGGAGCATCCCGTGATTAAGGAATTAGAAGCCGAAGGAATTTCCTATCAATCCTTTGATGAAATTTATGAAAAGCATGACCAATTTGAGGAAGTTTATGATGAGATCGTTACTATTTTAAAAAATGAAGCAAAAACAAAGGATATTGTCTATGCTGTGCCAGGACATCCGATGGTAGCAGAAAAGACCACTCAACTATTACTTGGGGATAAAAACCTCAAGGTTCAAATTGAGGGTGGTCAAAGCTTTATTGATCCGTTATTAGCGTCATTGAAAATTGATCCAATTGAAGGATTCCAATTCCTAGATGCTTTAGCATTTACAAAGGATGAATTGCAGCTGTCTCAGCATATCATCATCTGTCAGGTATATGACCAATACATTGCGTCTAATGTGAAGTTAACGTTAATGGAGCAATTACCTGATGAACATGAAGTGTATATCGTAACAGCAGCGGGCAGTGCCAATGAAAAAATCACGAAAGCCCCTCTTTATGAATTAGATCGAGGAGTAGAAGTGAACAATCTGACAAGCGTCTATGTCCCGCCGGTGAAGGAAGAAGAGCTGCTATACCATGATTTTCGTACTTTTAGAAAAATTATTGCAGCGTTAAGAGGACCGGGCGGATGCCCGTGGGATCAAAAACAAACCCATGAGTCATTAAAAAAATACCTGTTAGAAGAAGCCTACGAAGTTCTTGATGCCATTGACAGCAAAGATGATGATCATTTAACAGAGGAACTAGGGGATGTGCTTCTGCAAATTCTCCTTCATGCCCAAATTGGGGAAGATGAGGGGATGTTTACCATTGATGACGTCATTCGTGGGGTTTCTGAAAAAATGATCCGAAGACACCCACATGTATTTGGGGATATTTCAGCAGAAACAGCAGAGGAAGTCGTGACCAATTGGGAGCAAATTAAAAAATTGGAAAAAGGCAGCGCTGCTGAGGAAAATTCGATTTTAGATGATGTCACAAAGGGTTTACCAGGGCTAATGAAGGCTGTTCAATATCAAAAAAAAGCAGCCAAAGTAGGATTTGACTGGGATGCTGTCGAACCTATGTGGGACAAGGTTTTTGAAGAAATACACGAATACAAGGATGCAGTAGCGAAAAAAGCAAAAGCAGAAGCCATTCAAGAGTTTGGAGATATTCTATTTGCGCTAGCCAACATCGCAAGATTTTATAAATTCGACCCAGAAGAAGCACTTGCGATGACGAACCAAAAGTTCGCGAGACGTTTTCAATTTATAGAAAATGAAATCAGAAATCAAGGGTTAAGATTTGAAGAGCAAACCCTAGAGCAGCTTGATGCCATCTGGGAAAAAGCTAAACACAATGGACTATAAAAATATAAAAGAGGTGAAACACATGCGATTGGATAAATTTTTGAAGGTTTCACGTTTAATTAAAAGACGTACACTGGCAAAAGAGGTAGCTGACCAAGGAAGAATCCTCATTAATGGCTTAGCAGCCAAGGCAAGCAGCAATGTAAAAATTGGGGATGAGTTAACCATTCGTTTTGGACAGAAAATTGTAACGGTGAAAATTGAAGACCTTAAAGAAACAACAAAAAAAGAAGATGCAAACAACCTTTACTCCTTAGTGAAAGAAGAAAGAGTAGAGGCTTAAACATTCGATATTCACCACAAGGCTTGTTCTAAAACCCACCATAAACTCATACATTTTACTATTAAACAAGTGGTCATTCTGACTGCTTAAGTATGAATGTGGGGGTTAAAAAATGAACCAATACTATGATGGAGCGCCATCCAATAAAGGAACCGCACAAGAGCATGATGTGATCATGAGAAGTCGCAAGCTTCTTGATATAACAGGTGTAAAACAAGTAGAAAGCTTTGATAATGAGGAATTTTTACTTGAAACTGTTATGGGCTTCCTAGCAATTCGTGGCCAAAACCTGCAAATGAAAAATCTTGATGTGGAAAAAGGCATTGTATCAATCAAAGGAAGGGTCTATGATATAAGCTATTTAGACGAACATTCCACGGAGAAGGCTAAAGGATTCTTTAGCAAGTTATTTAGATGACCCTTACCACCCAATTTTACACATTACTTGCAATGATTTGCATGGGGGGCTGGCTAGGAGCCTCCCTAGATACGTACCAGCGCTTCCTAAAGCGCCCGCGACGAAAGTATTTCTTCGTATTTATCAATGATATTCTTTTTTGGGTTGTACAAGGCCTGTTGTTCTTTTATACGCTTTTGCTGGTAAATGAGGGTGAACTGCGATTCTATGTATTTATCGCGATCCTATGTGGATTTGCCGCATACCAAAGTTTATTAAAATCAATATATGTGAAAATATTAGAACATATTATTCAAGCCATCATACGGTTATACGAATTTTTACTGCGAACCGGTGAATTACTCATCGTTCGGCCCATCAAAATGCTTTATAAGCTCATTATCGTGATCCTGTTGGGGATACTCAATATCCTCCTCGTGTTTGGGAAAGTCTTTCTCAAGATTTGTTTGATGATCCTTAAAATTTGTTTTGCTCCGATTAAGTGGATTGGAATCATGATCTGGAGACTGTTACCGTCCGCTTTTACGAAAAATGTAGAAAAGATTTTTCGAAAGTGTGCAGGATTATTCAAAAAAGTAGAGAATATCAAACCTATATTGGTAAAATGGTGGAAGAAGATAAGGAAACAATAGGAGGCATTCTTTACAATGAGTGCAGTAAGAAAGAAAAATGTAACACAGTTACAATCAACCTATATGGAAAAGTATAAACAACAAGAACAAGCCATTCAAGTGAAACGAAAAGGCTTGATTAGAAGATTGATTGCCTTTTTCGTTTTGGTGGCAATCATATCTTATGGGCTTATTACAATGGTGGTGTCGCAACATAAGACAATGAATGAAAAGGTTGCTGAAAAGGAACAATTACAAGAACAGCTAACCGCGCTTAAAGATGAGCAAGTTCTTCTTGAAGAAGAGGTCGTAAAACTCAACAGTGATGAGTATATCGAAAAAATAATTCGCAGGGATTATTTTCTATCTAAGGAAGGAGAAATTATTTTTAAAGTCGGTGATGGGTCTTAGTCTTATTGACACTTGATTTTTATATTATGTATAATGAAGTAAATAGATTTTTTTTCGAATTTAAGGAGGAGCATTTTTTTTATGTCAATCGAAGTAGGTAGCAAGGTTCAAGGGAAGGTAACAGGAATTACGAATTTCGGAGCGTTTGTGGAGCTTCCAGAAGGATCAACTGGTCTTGTCCATATTAGTGAGGTTGCGGACAATTATGTAAAAGATATTAATGAGCATTTAAAAGTCGGCGACCAAGTTGAGGTCAAGGTTATTAATGTTGAGAAAGATGGAAAAATTGGTTTATCCATTAAAAAGGCAAAAGAAACACCACAACCGCAACGCCCGCGTCACAATGGTCCGCGTAATAACAGAAACGACCAACGTAATCAAAACAAAACTGAAAACTTTGAACAAAAGATGAATCGCTTTCTGAAGGACAGTGAAGATCGTCTATCTTCCTTAAAGCGCAACACTGAATCAAAACGTGGTGGGCGTGGAGCAAGAAGAGGATAACCTGCTGCCGTAGCTTATATATATATATTAAGCACCCAATCCCGGGTGCTTTTTTGTATAAGATTAAGTACCAGAGCTGATGAATAGAGGGAAAAACTCCGCTTAATTTGTAACTATTACTAAAAAAGTCATAAATAGAGGGAAAAATTCCTTCTATATGCTTAAAAAGTGCCAAAATGGGGGATTTTTCATTACATAACCGGAAAATCTACTCTTATTTACTCCGAAACATGCTTCATTCTAAATTTAACCGGAAAATCTCCACTTATTTTACTTTTACTGGTTACTGGTAAGCGCAAGACATCTTATATCTCAATTATCCAAGGGAACCTCCTTTTAATGCATTACGGTATGAATAATAAGGTTTTTTTCCACTAAAAAAACTCACCAATTAATATGGCGAGTTTTTGGAGCTTTGTATGACCCGTACGGGATTCGAACCCGTGTTACCGCCGTGAAAGGGCGGTGTCTTAACCGCTTGACCAACGGGCCATCATAATTATGGTAGCGGCGGAGGGGATCGAACCCCCGACCTCACGGGTATGAACCGTACGCTCTAGCCNCATAATTATGGTAGCGGCGGAGGGGATCGAACCCCCGACCTCACGGGTATGAACCGTACGCTCTAGCCAGCTGAGCTACACCGCCATGATTTAGTAAAATGATAAGTTATACATACTGTACTAGTTTATCGTTCTGGCTTCGCCTGCTTCTCTTAACTCCGTTCTTCGTCGCATGTCCTCAATGAGGATGACTCGAAGAAGTAGGGACAAGCTGAGCTACACCGCCATGATTGTATTTACTTAGTGTTCGACAATCATTTTCTCAAACTCTAGTAAGTAAGCACAAGTAATATAATACCTTCTGTCTATTCGTTCGTCAATATCTTTTGTGTTAAAGGAAAATAATACAAAAATTCACACAATATACACATCAAATCTATAAAACTTTCCCTAAACCTATCAAATAAGACTGCTAAAATTCGTCATATGCCATTTATTTTGTAGGAAAACTAGACAAGCAGTCGAATGATTTTCACTTTCAATCCTGTTGTTTTGACAAATTATGAATTCCTCCAACTGTATAATAACAGCAACTATTAAATACGGGGAGTGTTTGTAAATGGAAAGAATAGAGAGGAATCTGAGCGGGCCGATCACTGAGGTAGACATTGAAAGAACACAGGATACTGTGTCCAGATGGTTTCATCGTTTTCAAGTCAAACTTGAAAATCTATTTTTATTAAACGGGCTTTTACTTGGAGTCGTTGGTTTTTTATTGGGACGAGCCCTCATCCTAAATGAATTAACCCCCTTTGCATTACCGTTTTTTGCGGCTGTCTTTATGATGAAAAAAGGAAAAGCTGGACTTGCGATGGTAGCTGTTATCGCGGGATCCTTTACGCTATCGGCAGAGGTGACCATTTTTACATTTCTATCAATTGTGCTTTTTCTTGGAATCTATAAAATTCTTCAAAGATTTAAAGTAGATTTGATCAAGGCGCTGCCGGCTCTTGTGTTAATTTCTTCTGCCATCGTAAAGGCGGGAGTCCTTTATGTAACTCAGGGAGCGATCACCATCCATGATGGGGTAATGATTGGTGTTGGATCCGGATTAGCCTTTATCTTAACCTTGATATTCCTGCAAAGTGTACCATTGTTAACAGAGAGACGAAGGAGACAAACCTTTAAAACAGAAGAAGTTATTTGTTTGATTATCTTAATTGCCTCTGTGTTAACAGGAACGATGGGATGGCTCGTATATGAGATGTCGATTTCAAATATACTTTCAAGATATGTTGTCCTCTTGTTTGCGTTTGTTGCAGGGGCAACGATCGGTTCAACGGTAGGGGTTGTAACCGGACTAATTCTAAGTTTGGCAAATGTAACAAGTTTGTATCAAATGAGTCTGCTTGCATTTTCTGGTCTGCTGGGCGGTCTCTTAAAAGAAGGTAAAAAAGCAGGGGTTGCATTTGGTCTCATTGTTGGAACACTATTAATTGGTCTTTACGGTGAAGGGGCTAGTCAAATTATTCCCACCTTATATGAATCCGGTGTAGCGATTTTATTGTTTTTATTAACACCAAAAAGTCTAATAAGCAAGGTAGCGAAAAACATACCAGGAACTCCTGAACATCATGCAGAACAACAGCAATATTTACGTAAAATTCGGGATGTCACTGCAAATCGTGTTTCGCAGTTTTCAACAGTATTTGAGGCTTTGTCCAACAGTTTCTCGGAATATGGGTATCCCAATGATGAAGAGGATGAAGGACGTGAAGTTGATCTGTTTTTAAGCAATGTAACGGAAAAAACCTGTCAATCCTGTTTTAAAAAGGAAGCGTGCTGGTCCAAGAACTTTAATAAAACATATGACTATATGAAGGATATTATGCATGGATGTGAAACAAATTCACTTCAGTACAATCACAAACTTACGAGGGATTGGGACAAGCATTGTCACCGCTCGAAAAAAGTAATTGATGCAGTTGAACAGGAGCTGATGTATTATCAAGCAAATCAAAAGCTTAAAAAACAAGTGAAGGAGAGTAGAAAGCTAGTAGCTGATCAATTATTAGGGGTATCACAGGTAATGAGTGATTTTGCCAAGGAAATACAACGTGAGGGTGAAAATCACCATCTGTTAGAAGAGCAAATCTTGGATGCGTTGCAGTCGTTTGGAATTCAAATTGGGCATGTTGAAATTTATAGTGTGGAACAAGGTAATGTTGATATTGAATTGAGTATTCCATATTGCAATGGAAGTGGGGAGTGTGAAAAATTAATTGCACCGATGCTATCGGATATTTTGGAAGAAACAATCCTTGTAAAAAATGAAGAATGCTCAGCATACCCAAATGGGTTTTGCCATGTGACACTTGGTTCAGCAAAAGCTTATGTGATTGATACAGGTGTCGCTCATGCTGCAAAAGGAGGCGGATTAGTATCAGGAGACAGCTTTTCAACCATTGAACTAGGTGCTGGAAAGCATGCGGTTGCCATCAGTGATGGGATGGGCAATGGTGAACGGGCTCATTATGAAAGCAACGAAACCTTGGAGTTATTAAAAAAGATTCTGCAATCTGGCATTGAAGAGAAGGTCGCGATTAAATCGGTTAACTCCATTCTCTCGTTACGAACAACGGATGAGATATTCTCGACCCTCGATTTAGCGGTGATCGATTTGCAGGATGCAAGTGCAAAGTTTTTAAAAATCGGCTCTACGCCAAGCTATATTAAGAGAGGAGATAAGATTAGTAAAATACAAGCAAGTAATCTACCAATGGGAATCATTGAGGAATTTGAAGTGGAGGTAGTAGATGAACAATTGAAGGCTGGAGACCTGTTAATTATGATGAGTGACGGAATTTTTGAAGGACCAAAGCATGTTGAAAACTATGATTTGTGGATGAAGCGTAAAATCAAAGAAATTCAAACAAAGGATCCTCAAGAAGTTGCAGATCTAATTATGGAGGAGGTAATCCGCACAAGATCCGGTCAAATTGAAGATGACATGACTGTTGTTGTGACAAAGATCAAGCATAATACACCAAAATGGGCAGCGATTCCCGCGTATGGGCATCAGAAAACGAAAAGCAAAGCAATTTGATTCTAGTAAAAGGTTTAAAAAATGTTTTATTCGTCCATCCTGTTACTACCTTAAGCAGGAGGGGATGAAACGTGCAAAAAGGCACTTTGAAGCAAATTCTATTAATTACGGACGGTTGTTCAAATCAAGGGGAAGATCCGATTGCAATGGCAGCACTTGCCAGAGAGCAAGGAGTAACCATTAATGTCATTGGTGTAGTGGAGCAGGATACAATTGATGAACAAGGAATGCAGGAAATAGAAGGAATGGCAACTGCTGGTGGAGGTGTTAGCCAAATCGTCTATTCTACGCAGCTGTCGCAAACGGTTCAAATGGTGACAAGACAGGCAATGACCCAAACTCTTCAGGGGGTGGTTAACAAGGAACTTCAACAAATCCTTGGAGCTAAGACATCAATGGAAGACCTTCCTCCGGAAAAACGCGGAGAAGTAATGGAGGTCGTCGATGAACTTGGTGAAACAGTTGATTTAGAGGTTCTGGTTCTAGTGGATACAAGTGCGAGTATGAAGCATAAATTACCAACTGTAAAAGAAGCCTTGCTTGACCTATCAATTAGCTTAAATGCAAGAATGGGAGACAATCAATTTTCTGTTTTCGTATTTCCGGGGAAACGGGTTGAAGTAGAAAGGGTATTAGATTGGACGCCAAGACTAGAATCCTTGTCTAGTATTTTTCCAAAGCTGACTACTGGTGGAATCACACCAACAGGACCGGCAATTCGAGAAGCACTTACCTACTTTAAGAAAAAACGATCATTAAGGAGCTTGTTATCTCGTGATGATGAACAATACTACGAAGAGTCAGGTATGTAAGGCTTCCCCTGGTACTGTCATTACTGGAAAATGGCATAAAAAATCATATCGCATTGTGAGACCTTTAGGACAAGGTGCTAATGGAATTGTCTACTTAGCTGAGAGTATTGATGGTCCTGTGGCATTAAAAATTAGTGAAAATGGAGTGACAATTACGTCGGAAGTAAATGTGTTAAAACACTTCTCTAAGGTCCAAGGCTCTGCCCTTGGACCTTCTTTTATAGATGTTGATGATTGGATTCGTCCAGGATTTTCGAGTCCAATCTCCTTTTACGTTATGGAATATATTCGTGGCGAAAGCTTTTTATCGTTTATTGAAAAAAGAGGAAAAGAGTGGACGGGCATCCTATGCTTGCAATTGCTATCTGATTTAGACCGGCTCCATCAGGAAGGCTGGGTTTTCGGGGACTTAAAACCTGATAATCTACTTGTTGCGGGAAATCCCCCAAAAATCCGTTGTATTGATGTTGGAGGAACAACTGTACAAGGAAGGGCGATTAAAGAGTTTACCGAGTTCTTTGATCGCGGTTATTGGGGGGCAGGCTCAAGAAAGGCGGAAGCCTCCTATGATTTATTTGCCGTTGCGATGATTATCATGAATACCGCCTATCCAAACCGATTTACACGGGCAGACCAACCGGTGAAGCAATTAAAATCCATTATTGCAAACACAGATTCCCTTCGAAAATTCGATACTGTGCTTAATCATGCGATTGATGGGAAATACCAACGGGCAGCTGACATGCGAAAAGATCTGGTCATGATGTTAAGTCAGGTTAAGTCGAGTCGGGTCAAAGTAGATCAGGATCCTATCCAAAAAAAACGGGCAACAAGAAAGTCACAAGTCAATTCAAAGGCAACTAGTCATTCACAGGCAAGGCCCAATTTATCAAGGGCAAATAGACAACTAAAGCCGAAAAAACAAAAAGGCGGGGTTCTTGAAACAGTATTATTACTGCTGTTTGTATCTCTCGGATATTTGCTTTATCTATATGGACAAATTCTGTAAAAAAGATTCGGAAAGTGATACGATAGCAGTATCAGTTACCAAAAGGGATGTTCCGGCAATGATTGAAAAAGTAAAAGAGTTTATTGAAACAAATGAATTAATAGATAAGGGTTCAACAATAGTAGTTGGGGTATCCGGGGGCCCAGATTCCCTAGCCTTACTTCATTATTTATTACATCATCAAAAGGAATCAACCCTAATTGCAGCCCATGTTGACCATATGTTCCGCGGGAAAGAGTCAGAAGAGGATTTACAATATGTAAAAGAATTTTGTGAAACCTATCAAATTCCTTTTGAATCAATCCAATTTGATGTGACATCCTATAAAAAGGAACACGGAATAAGCTCCCAAGTAGCCGCACGGGAAGTGAGGTATGATTTTTTTAATGAAATCATGCGAAAACACAATGCTGATTATTTAGCGCTCGGGCATCATGGGGATGACCAAATCGAAACGATATTAATGCGTCTAGTTCGAGGGAGTAAAGGAATTGGCTATGCAGGCATGCAGGTGAGCCGTCCATTTTCATGCGGGTTGATTATCCGACCGTTTTTAGCTGTCACAAGATCGGAAATCGAAGACTATTGCGGGGAATGGAAACTTTCACCAAGGCGCGATCCGTCAAATGAACAAGATGACTATACAAGGAATCGATTTAGACATCATGTTCTTCCATTTTTAAAACAAGAAAATCCGGCGGTACATGAACGTTTTTTGCAATTTAATCAGTATATGACAGAGGACAATGAAGTTTTAGATGAATTAACCATTGAAAAAATGAATAAAGTAATGAGGAGGAATGGAGATAGCGAAATAGAGATTGAAATTCCACCCTTTTTAACAATGCCAAAATCTTTACAAAGGAGAGGGATTCAACTAATATTAAACTATCTTTACAAAGAACTTCCTCCTTCTCTTTCTGCCGTACATATTGACAATTTGTTAACCTTCTTGGCGAATAATCATCCATCCGGAGAATTGCATTTTCCTGCAGGTTTACGAATTGTGAAATCTTATGAGAGTTGTACATATACTTATACGGATTGTAAGGAACAGTTAAGCCCCTATCGATTTCACATTGAAACACCTGGGCTTTATAAACTTGAAGATGGTAGTGAAATAAAGAGTCAAGTGTGGAAGGGCTATCCTCATGCGTTGGTTGGAAATGACTGTTTCGTCATTGATCCAGACACCATCCAATTACCAATTTGTGTCCGAACTAGAAAAATCGGCGATAAAATGAGACTAAAAGGAATGAATGGTTCTAAAAAAGTGAAGGATATTTTCATTGATAAAAAAATACCTCTTCACAGACGAGACCTTTGGCCAATTGTCGAGGATGATCAAGGAAAGATTTTGTGGCTTCCAGGATTAAAAAAATCACCATATGAAGCAACTAGTAAAACAAAATCGCACTACATAGTACTACAATACACGCAAATGATTTAGGGGGCTTTAAAAGAAATGAAGCAGGATATCGAGAAGGTTTTAATCAGCGAGGAAGAAATTCAGCAAAAAATCAAGGAATTAGGTAATACTTTAACAGAGGACTATAAGGACAAATTTCCTTTAGCCATCGGAATTTTAAAAGGCGCTATGCCTTTCATGGGCGATCTGTTAAAAAAAGTAGATACATACTTAGAAATGGATTTTATGGATGTATCAAGCTACGGAAACTCAACGGTATCCTCTGGTGAAGTAAAAATCATCAAGGACTTAGATGCATCCGTAGAAGGAAGGGATATTCTTGTTATTGAGGATATTATCGACAGTGGTCTTACATTAAGCTACATTGTTGAACTATTCCGTTATCGGAAAGCAAAATCCATTAAAATTGTGACACTTTTGGATAAGCCAACAGGAAGAAAAGCTGATATTAACGCAGATTATGTTGGTTTTATTGTTCCGGATGAGTTTGTTGTAGGTTACGGTCTAGACTTCGCTGAAAAATATCGCAATTTACCGTATATCGGTGTATTAAAGCCAGAAGTTTATTCAGAATAGTCCCTTGTTAAAGAAAAACTTGGACTTTTTTGAAACCAATTGGCAGATTAAACGTATATCATTTGAATAGCAATTATTAACTATGATACTATTTACTATAGTTTGTTCACCGCGGGAGGAGGTAAGGGATGAATCGGATTTTTAGAAATGTCATATTCTATTTACTCATATTTTTAGTCATTATCGGTGTGGTTAGCTTCTTCCAAGGAGCAGGCGGCCAGCCTGAAGTGATGAAATATGGCAAGTTTGTTCAACATCTCGAAGCTGGAGATGTAAAAAATATTACGATCCAACCTGAAAGAGGCGTCTATGAGGTTAGAGGTCAGCTAAATAGCTATGATAAGGATACATTCTTTGTCACTAACATTATTGGTAGCCAAAACGAAGTTGATCGGATTACACAAGCTGCGCAGAACGCAGATGTAGATGTCCTTAAAGCAAAGGAAACAAGTGGTTGGGTAACCTTCTTTACATCGATTATCCCATTTGTTATTATCTTTATTTTATTCTTCTTCCTACTTAATCAAGCTCAAGGCGGCGGTAGTAGGGTTATGAACTTTGGTAAGAGTAAAGCAAAGTTATATAGCGAAGAAAAGAAAAAGGTTAGATTTAAAGATGTTGCAGGTGCAGACGAAGAGAAACAAGAACTTGTTGAAGTCGTTGAGTTCCTGAAAGATCCCCGTAAGTATGCGGAACTAGGGGCAAGAATTCCAAAAGGGATCCTCCTTGTGGGACCTCCTGGTACCGGTAAAACATTGCTTGCGCGTGCAGCTGCTGGTGAAGCAGGTGTTCCATTCTTCACTATCAGTGGTTCGGATTTTGTTGAAATGTTCGTCGGGGTCGGTGCTTCACGTGTACGGGACCTATTTGAAAATGCAAAGAAAAATGCGCCATGTATCATTTTTATCGATGAAATTGATGCAGTTGGACGCCAGCGGGGTGCTGGTCTTGGCGGCGGTCATGATGAACGCGAACAGACCCTAAACCAATTGCTAGTTGAGATGGACGGATTCGGTGCGAATGAAGGAATTATCATCATTGCTGCAACAAACCGCCCAGACATTCTAGACCCAGCGCTTTTACGTCCAGGACGTTTTGACCGTCAAATTACAGTTGAACGCCCAGATGTTAAAGGAAGAGAAGCGGTATTACGCGTTCACGCTCGTAACAAGCCTCTTGATGAATCGGTTGATTTAAAAGCGATCGCAGCAAGAACACCAGGTTTTTCTGGTGCAGACTTAGAAAACTTACTGAATGAAGCAGCCCTTGTTGCAGCTCGAAGTAATAAGAAGAAAATCGATATGACTGATCTCGATGAAGCATCAGACCGTGTAATTGCAGGTCCGGCGAAAAAGAATCGTGTCATTTCGAAAAAAGAACGCAATATCGTGGCATTCCACGAAGCGGGGCATACCGTTATTGGAATGGTGCTTGATGAAGCAGATATGGTTCATAAGGTTACAATTGTCCCGCGTGGTCAAGCAGGAGGTTATGCGGTAATGCTTCCTAAGGAAGATCGTTACTTTATGACAAAACCTGAATTATTGGATAAAATCACCGGCCTTTTAGGTGGTCGTGTAGCAGAGGAAATCACTTTTGGAGAAGTAAGCACAGGTGCTCACAATGACTTCCAACGTGCTACGGGTATTGCTCGTAAAATGGTTACTGAATATGGGATGAGTGAAAAATTAGGTCCGCTTCAATTTGGTCAAGCACAGGGTGGCCAAGTGTTCCTGGGACGCGACATCCATAACGAGCAAAACTACAGTGATGCAATTGCCCACGAAATTGATCTTGAGATTCAACGCTTTATTAAAGAAAGCTATGAGAAAGCAAGACAAATTCTAACAGAAAATCAAGATAAACTTAAACTTATTGCTGAAACATTACTTGAGATTGAAACTTTAGATGCAGGCCAAATTAAGGGCTTGTTCGAAGAAGGTAAGTTACCGGATCGTCCAGTAGCCTTCGATGACGAAAATCAACCTAAAGAAGATGTAAAGGTTACAATTAACTCGAAAAAAGAAGAGGATGTAACAGACAGCGAAAATAAGGATAAATAAGAGAAATAAAAAGGTGTCTACAACCAAATGTAGGCACCTTTTTTTGCGCCGTTAAGACTCTTAATTTGTGGAATAATAAAAACGAGATGTGGTATGATGTTTGCATTAGTCAGGTTTAAAAGTCAGGGGTAGGGGGTACCACATGATTTTTGTTTTTGATGTAGGGAATACAAATATGGTTTTAGGGGTATATGAAAATGATGAGTTAAAACATCATTGGAGAATCGAAACCAGCCGAAATAAAACAGAGGATGAATATGGTCTCGTTATAAAATCACTATTAGCACATGAAGGGTTAACCTTTAACGATATTAATGGGATTATTATGTCCTCTGTCGTTCCGCCGATTATGTTTGCGTTGGAGCGAATGTGTTTAAAGTATTTTGGAATTAAGCCCTTAGTGGTGGGGCCAGGCATTAAGACAGGGTTAAACATTAAATACGACAACCCAAAAGAAGTAGGTGCCGACCGAATCGTCAATGCAGTCGCTGGAATCCATCTATATGGAAGTTCACTTATCATTGTCGATTTTGGTACAGCTACTACATTTTGCTACATAAATGAGAAAAAGCAATACATGGGTGGAGCGATTGCACCTGGAATTGCGATTTCAACCGAGGCTTTGTATTCAAGGGCAGCAAAGTTGCCAAGAATTGAAATTGCCCGTCCAGAAGGTGTGATTGGGCGAAACACTGTAAGTGCAATGCAGGCAGGTATATTATTTGGCTATGTGGGTCAGGTTGAGGGTATCGTCGCCAGGATCAAAGCCCAAGCTGTGGAGCAACCAAAGGTCATCGCAACGGGGGGGCTTGCTGGGCTGATTGCGGCTGAATCGACTTCAATTGATGTAGTTGATCCGTTTTTAACGTTAAAAGGGTTACATCTTATTTACCAGCGTAATAAAGAAACAAAATGAAATGACATCAGGTTTGATGACATGAAAAGGAGTAATTAAAATGAGTGATTATTTAATTAAGGCGTTAGCATATAATGGACAGGTTCGAGCATATGCAATTAATTCAACAGAAACAGTCGCTGAGGCTCAAAGACGCCATTATACATGGCCTACTGCGTCCGCAGCGCTTGGAAGAACAATGACTGCAGGCGTAATGCTTGGAGCAACGCTAAAGGGCGATGTTAAGCTGACCATTAAAGTTGAAGGTGGCGGTCCAATCGGGCTTATTCTAGTTGATACAAATGCAAAAGGGGAAGTAAGAGGATATGTAACGAACCCCCAAACTCATTTTGATTTAAATGAACATGGGAAGCTTGATGTGAGAAGAGCTGTTGGAACTGACGGAACTTTAACAGTTGTAAAGGATGTCGGTATGAGAGATCATTTCTCCGGGCAGGTTCCGATTGTATCAGGAGAACTAGGAGAGGATTTTACCTATTATTTAGTAACCTCTGAACAGACTCCATCATCTGTTGGGGTAGGAGTTTTAGTGAATCCAGACAATTCCATTTTAGCTGCAGGCGGATTCCTAATCCAGCTTATGCCTGGTACGAATGAGGAAACCATTACACAAATTGAAAAAAGACTGCAAGAAATCGAACCGATCTCCAAAATGATTGAAAAAGGACTATCTCCTGAAGATGTTTTGGCCGAAGTTGTTGGAGCGGATAACCTTAAAATTCTTGAAAAAATGCCTGTATCGTTTAATTGTCCATGTTCAAAGGAACGAATCGAAAGTGCTATCATTAGCTTAGGCGCTGAAGAAATTGAGGATATGATTGAAGAAGACGGAAAAGCAGAAGCACAATGTCACTTTTGTAACGAAACATATCATTTTTCAAAAGAAGAGTTAATAGAATTAAAAGACCAAGCAAAGTAAGGTAATGGGAGATGGGAAAAATGAATCAAAAAGCAATTTGGACAGTTATTGTTGCTCTCGTTATCACGAACTGTTTGTCAGTTGTATACTTTGTGACCAATCAATCAGGTGAAAAGTCTGCGGAAAAAACGGTGGAAGCAACAAAACCTGTTGTTGCAAGTGGGGAAGAAGAGGTAGTAGCCACAATTGGAGAAACATCGATTACACGGCAACAATGGTTACATGAGCTTGAAGACAGATATGGGAAACAAATTTTAGAAGGAATGATTGATGAAGAAGTTGTTCGTCAAATGGCTAAAAAGCATAACATTGCTTTGTCTGAGGATGCTGTTAACCGTGAGTTAACGTTAATCAAGACAATGTATAACACCATCGATCATGAGGAAATTAATAATGAGCATTGGAAAGAACAAATTGAGTTAAGCATTTTATTAGAAGAGCTTTTAACAAAGGATGCCGTTATTTCTGAAGAAGAAATGAAGCATTTCTACGAAGAAAACAAGCACTTATACGAAATTCCAAAGTCGTACCACATTTCCCATATTGTTGTAAAAACAAAAGAAGCGGCTGAACAAGTACGTGATGAATTAGAAAATGGTTCAAGCTTCACTGCCCTTGCAATGGAAAAGTCTACAGATGAGTTTTCGGCAAATCGGGGTGGGGAACTCGGGTTTGTGAATGCGGAGAATGGTTTTGCTCCAGAAAGCTATTTAGACATTGCTGACAAATTAAAACCAAATGAGTGGAGTAAACCTATTGAGGTTGAGGGTGGCTTTGCGGTCATTATCCTGCATGAAGTGATTGACGCCGTAACCTATTCATACGCCGATGTTAAAGATCAAATCAAGCGCCAAATTGCAATTGACCAAATGAATGGATCCATTTCAGTAGAGCCATTCTGGAAAGAGCTTGACGTTAAGTGGTTTTTTGAGAATCATCAATAATTATTTAGAAAGAATTCACAATTTACTAGTAGTAAATTCGTTGACTTTTTAGGTAGGAATTGCTAAATTGTAGATAAAACCAATAAAAATAGTAGGGATTGAGGGTGGAATCATGACAAAAGTAGCAAATTCAATTTATGAATTAATCGGTCAAACTCCAGTTGTAAAGCTTAACCACTTAGTTGATGAAGATAGCGCAGATGTATATGTAAAGCTTGAATTCTTTAACCCTGGAAGCAGTGTAAAGGATCGTATCGCTTTGGCAATGATTGAGGCTGCAGAGAAAAAAGGCGAATTGAAGCCTGGCGACACGATTATCGAGCCTACAAGCGGCAACACTGGTATTGGTTTAGCGATGGTTGCTGCTGCTAAAGGTTTAAAAGCAATCTTAGTTATGCCAGATACAATGAGTATGGAACGTCGTAATCTTTTACGCGCTTACGGTGCAGAGCTTGTTTTAACACCAGGTGCTGAAGGAATGCGAGGTGCCGTTAACAAAGCTGAAGAGCTTGTAAAAGAACACGGCTACTTCATGCCGCAACAATTCAACAATCCAGCAAACCCAGAAGTTCACCGTTTAACGACTGGTAAAGAAATTGCCGAGCAAATGGGTGATCAATTAGATGCATTTGTAGCAGGTATTGGTACGGGCGGAACAATCACTGGTGCTGGTCCTGTATTAAAAGAGAAATATCCAAACATCCAAATTGTAGCGGTTGAACCAGCTGATTCACCAATTCTATCTGGTGGAAAACCAGGTCCTCACAAAATCCAGGGTCTAGGTGCAAACTTTGTACCGAACGTATTAAACACAGAGGTATATGATGAAGTGTTTACTGTTAAAAACGATGAAGCTATCGAATATGCACGCCGTACGGGCCAAGAAGAAGGATTCCTTGTGGGGATTTCCTCAGGCGCAGCTATTTTTGCAGCTCTTCAAGTTGCGAAAAAATTAGGTAAAGGCAAAAAAGTTCTAGCAGTTGTTCCGGACAATGGTGAGCGTTACTTAAGCACTGTTCTTTATCAATTTGATGAGCAATAAAAATCAGAGTTTTATCCTTCGGGATAAAACTCTTTTTTCTATATACCACCTATAACATTATCATGTAAAATAGGGGTATAAGGAGTGTGGACCATGCCACAAAAGAGAGTATCTTTTGCGAAGAAAATACCATTGGCTTCAGACAAATGGTATGAGAAATATAAGGCCCTAACACGAAATGAACCTTACCACATGCTATTGGAAAGCGGGCGGGGTGGAACATATAGCATCATGGGATTAAAACCATTTGCTGTGGTCCAAGGAAAAAATCATAGATTATCAATCACGACCGAAAATGGAACAATAATCATGGAGGGTGATCCACTTACACATTTTATGAAGTGGATGAAAGCGCATCAAACAGATCACCGCCCAGATTATCCTGACTTTCAAGGTGGAGCGCTTGGATTTATTAGCTATGATTATGCAAGATACATAGAAAAACTTCCGAATCTGGCAGTGGATGACCTAGATACACCAGACTTATATTTCTTAGTGTTTGATGATGTGTTTTTATATAACCATATTGAACAATCAATCTGGTTGATCACCCATGATGAGACCCATCATGAAAGACGAGCTAACGAAAGATTACAAAGATATGAAGACCAATGGAATGCCCCCAATGAGAAGTATCTGCCTGCAACAATGATGCAGCAACAAGAAGAAAGTTTTTCAGTTTCATTTTCTGAACAGGAATTTATTAATGCGGTAGAGAAGGTAAGAGAATATATTTCCGAAGGTGACGTCTTTCAAATTAATTTATCCGTACGCAGATCAAAGAAGCTCAGAACCCATCCGCAGGGAATTTATGATACATTACGGAAGATTAACCCATCCCCATACATGGCCTATATGCAAGTGCCTGAATTTCAAATTGTCAGTAGTTCTCCAGAGTTACTGGTGAAGAAAAAAGGGAAAGTGGTCAGTACCAGACCAATAGCTGGAACGAGATCTAGAGGCAAGGATGAAGCGGAAGAACAGCGTTTAGCAAATGAGTTGATTCGCAATAAAAAAGAACGTGCTGAACATGTTATGTTAGTGGATCTAGAACGAAATGACCTTGGCAAAGTATGTGAATATGGTACAGTAAAAGTGGATGAATTCATGGTCATTGAAAAGTACTCCCATGTGATGCATATCGTTTCAAATGTACAAGGCATCTTAGCGGGAGGAAAAGACCTTACAGATATCATTAAAGCAACCTTCCCGGGAGGAACCATTACAGGCGCGCCAAAGGTTCGAACGATGGAAATCATTGAGGAACTTGAACCAGTCAGAAGAGGTATTTATACAGGTTCAATTGGATGGATTAGTTTTACGGGGGATATGGAGCTTAATATTGCAATTCGGACAATGATTGCGAAGAATGGCATGGCTCATGTACAAGCCGGAGCTGGCGTAGTCTATGATTCAAACCCGAAACATGAATATCAGGAGTCCTTGAAAAAGGCGATCGCGTTATGGAAAGCAAAAGAGCAGAGTGAAGTAGAGTTAGGAAAAAATTAGAGTATGAGGTGAGCTAGATGATCGTAATGATTGATAATTATGACTCGTTTACATTCAATTTAGTCCAATATGTTGGAGAATTAGGAGAAGAAATCATCGTCAAAAGAAATGATGAAATCACGATTCGGGAAATTGAGGAATTAAAGCCAGATTTAATAATGGTTTCACCAGGACCCTGCACACCGAATGAGGCGGGAATAAGTCTAGAGACAATCTCTTATTTTGCAGGCCGTATCCCGATTTTTGGCGTTTGTCTTGGTCATCAATCGATTGCACAGGCATTCGGAGGGGATGTCATTAAGGCGCAAAGGCTTATGCACGGGAAAACATCTGAAATTAAGCATGATGGCAAAACTATTTTTTTAGGTGTGGAACAGCCATTTACAGCAACACGTTATCATTCATTAATCGTAAAAAAAGAGACACTTCCAGAGTGCTTTGAAATATCTGCTGAAACAGAAGCTGGAGAAATCATGGCCATTCGCCATAGGGAATACCCAATTGAAGGTGTTCAATTTCATCCAGAATCGATTATGACCATAGCAGGTAAACAGCTGATTTCAAATGTTATACAACAATATATCAGGAATGAGAAGGAATCATGTACCTCTATTTAAATGGTGAAATTGTTACAAGAGAAAATGCACGTATTTCCCCATTTGACCATGGTTTTCTATATGGAATGGGTGTATTTGAAACATTTAGAATCTATGATGGTCATCCTTTTTTACTAGATGACCATCTTGTTCGTTTACAGGACGGACTAAATGAGTTAAAAATCAAAAAGTCAGTAGACCGAGCTCAAGTGATGGAGATCATAAACAACCTATTATCAGCTAATGGGTTAAAACAGGCGTATGTCCGCTTAAATGTATCGGCAGGAACAGGTGATGTCGGACTGCCAACTGGGGAGTACGAAGTTCCAACTGTTCTTGTATTTATGAAAGACATACCTGCTGTGTTGGAGGAGAAACAAGCAAACTTTTTACAAACAGCCCGAAATACTCCCGAGGGAGACATTCGTCTCAAATCCCACCATTTTTTAAATAATATTTATGGAAAAAGAGAGATCGGGAATAATCCAAATGTCGAGGGTATTTTTTTGACCAAAGAAGGCTACCTTGCCGAAGGGATTACATCAAATCTTTTCTGGGTTACAGGGGATAGGCTGTTTACACCGGCAGTCCAAACGGGGATACTAAATGGAGTTACACGTAACTTCGTCATTCAACTAGCGAAGTCTATCGGATTGAATGTACAAGAGGGATTCTACCATGCTGAAGATCTCCTTGGAAGTGATGAAGCCTTCATTACAAATTCAATTCAGGAAATAGTGCCGCTAACTGATATTGAAAATCATACATTACGCGGTAAAAAGGGCCCCGTCACAAAAAAACTACAGTACATATATTCAAAATACCGGAAAAACCTATGGAGTAAAAACGAAATAACAAAGGGGATTTGAAAATGGACCAAAACACAATGAAAAGACCAACCATAACATGTGGTCCGTATCAATTAGATTTTTCCAAAAAGACGATGATTATGGGGATTCTAAATATCACCCCTGATTCTTTTTCAGATGGTGGCTCCTACTTTGATTTAGATGCTGCTATCCATCACGCCAAAGGGATGGTCAAGGATGGTGCTGATATAATTGACGTTGGTGGTGAGTCGACGAGACCAGGGCATGAAAAAGTCTCTGATGAAGAAGAAATTGCAAGAGTTGTACCTGTTATTAAGGCATTAGTGAAGGAAGTTCACGTCCCGATTTCAATTGATACCTATAAATCAGAGGTAGCAAAGCAAGCGGTTGAAGCGGGTGCACATATCATCAATGATATTTGGGGTGCAAAAGCTGATCTGAAAATGGCGGAGGTTGCGGCAACCTATAATGTACCAATCATCCTAATGCATAACAGAGATAATAAAAACTATACGAATCTTATTGAAGATATGATTGTCGACCTAAATGAAAGCATTAAGATTGTAAAGACAGCTGGTGTAAAAGATGAAAACATCATCCTGGATCCAGGGGTAGGCTTTGCAAAAACCTTTGAAGGAAATATCGAAACAATCCGTCATCTGGACCGTTTTACTGAACTTGGTTACCCAGTCCTCCTTGGAACTTCACGAAAATCGTTTATTGGGCAAATTTTTGATTTGCCTCCACAGGAACGTGATGAGGCAACAGGTGCAACTACTTGCGTTGGCATTCAAAAAGGATGCGATATTGTCCGGGTCCACAATGTGAAGGTAAATGCCAGACTTGCTAAGATGATGGATGTTCTTGCAGGTAAGGGTGGAACCAATAATGGATAAAATTTATGTGAACCAAATGCAGTTTTACGGCTATCATGGGGTGTTCCCGGAAGAAACGAAGATGGGTCAACGCTTTTTTGTCGACCTAATGGTGGAAGTGGATGTCCAAAAAGCGGGAGAAACTGATAATCTAGATTACTCTGTTCACTACGGAGAGCTATACAATCTATGTAAAGAAGTCGTAGAGGGACAACCTTATAAACTACTAGAAGCCGTGGCTGAGAAAACTGCCGCTGAAATTTTAAAGCATTTTCCTTTGGTTTTAAGCTGTACAATTAAAGTCATAAAACCAGATCCGCCAATACCTGGGCACCTTCAATCGGTTGCTGTTGAAATCACAAGGAGTCGCTTGTCATGAATACAGCATATATCGCTCTAGGAACGAATATCGGGGAACGGGAAGACTATTTACACTTGGCATTAAAAGCAATCCAAGATCAAAACATTAAGATTATTGATTTTTCGTCAATTTATGAAACAGATCCTGTTGGATATGAAGATCAAGATCTGTTTTTAAATATGGTCATTGAAGTGGACACTGGTTTATCAGCATTTGATTTACTGCAGGTTTTGCAAAATATTGAACTCACATCTGGAAGGGAACGGAAAATAAGATGGGGACCAAGGACATTAGACCTTGATATCTTACTTTACAATCGTGACGTTATTGAAACAGAGCGTCTTATCGTTCCGCATCCCCGTATGACAGAGCGGGCTTTTGTTTTGGTCCCGTTAGTTGAAATTAACCAGAATCTACAAATTCCGGCAGTAACGAAATCAATATCCTTACTACTAGAGGAATTACAAGACAGAGAAGGTGTACGTATATGGAAGCGGAGAAGTGGGGAAGGCGTATTCGGGCTTTTCGAAAGTTGAAGGGTTATACTCAAGAAAGTTTGGCAAAAGACCTTGGGGTATCTGTTTCCCTTGTTGGGGAAGTAGAGCGTGGAACACGGATGCCAAGTAAAACATTTTTACAAGAGGTTGCGGACATACTAAAAGTACCGCTAGAAGACTTAACACCAAAAGGTTAAGCAGTGTCTCTTTTACAAAGCACCGTCAAGTAGCGGAAGAAAACAATAAAACAGTGAGATGGTTGTTTGACATCAAAAGTTACCTACACTATAATACCCGTAAGTAACCCACTGCCAGTTTTTTGCTGGCAGTTTTTCTGCTTTACGTTTATATTGAAATAGGACAAGTTATAAGCATTCGTTTTATTTATAGATTATGGTAACAAAATAGGAGTTGATAAAATTGAATCATGAGGAATTAAATGACCAATTGATTGTCAGAAGAGAAAAGTTACATACTTTACGAGAAATGGGGTTTGACCCATTCGGTAAAAGATTTGAAAGAACGCATAGTACACGCGAACTTATCGATCTTTACGATGAGTTTACGAAAGAACAATTGGACGAAAAAGCGGTTAATGTAACGATTGCTGGTCGTATTATGACGAAACGCGGAAAAGGTAAAGCTGGTTTTACCCATATCCAAGACCTCACTGGTCAAATCCAACTATATGTACGCTTAGATTCAGTTGGAGAAGAGCAGTATGAGGTTTTTAATATTACAGATTTAGGGGATATTGTTGGTGTATCAGGTACTGTCTTCAAAACAAAAGTAGGCGAACTTTCTATTAAAGTGTCATCATTTGAGCTTTTATCAAAAGCCTTACGTCCATTACCTGACAAATTCCATGGCTTAAAAGACGTTGAACAACGTTACCGTCAACGCTATCTTGACTTAATCATGAGTCCGGAAAGCAAAGAAACCTTTATTACAAGAAGTAAAATCATTAGAGCGATGAGACGTTATTTAGATGATCACGGTTATTTAGAGGTAGAAACACCGATGATGCATTCGATTCCTGGTGGTGCATCTGCACGCCCGTTCATTACTCATCATAATGCTTTAGATATCGAACTATATATGCGGATTGCGATTGAACTACACCTAAAGCGCCTGATCGTAGGCGGTTTAGAAAAGGTATATGAAATTGGCCGGGTATTCCGTAATGAAGGTGTCTCTACACGTCATAACCCTGAATTTACAATGATTGAATTATATGAAGCTTACGCTGATTATAGGGATATTATGAGTCTTACAGAAAACCTAGTAGCGCATATTGCACAAGAAGTTCTAGGTACGACAACGGTCACTTACGGTGAGAATGAAATTGACCTAAAACCAGAGTGGAAACGACTCCACATGGTAGATGCGATTAAAGAATACGTAGGCGTAGACTTCTGGAAGGAAATGAGCCTGGAAGAAGCAAGGCAATTAGCGAAAGAAAATAATGTTGAGATTAATGATAACATGCAATACGGTCACATTGTGAACGAGTTCTTCGAGCAAAAAATTGAGGAAAAACTTATTCAACCAACATTTATATATGGACATCCAGTAGAAATTTCACCGCTTGCAAAGAAAAATGCAGAGGATCCTAGATTTACGGATCGCTTCGAGTTATTCATTGTAGGTAGGGAACATGCCAACGCATTTACAGAATTAAACGACCCTATTGATCAACGTCAAAGATTCGAAGCTCAACTTAAAGAAAGAGAGCAAGGAAATGACGAAGCTCATATGATGGACGAAGATTTTGTAGAAGCATTAGAATACGGTTTACCGCCAACAGGTGGATTAGGAATTGGAATAGACAGACTCGTTATGCTCTTAACGAATTCCCCATCTATTAGAGATGTACTACTCTTCCCGCAAATGCGCCATAAGTAAGTTGAAAAGTAGAGTGGATTTCCACTCTATTTTTTTTATGCTTGTCGGGCAGAAAACTTTTCTAATATAATTTTTTTATTAAAATATCTTGCATAAGAACTTCCAAGGTGGTATATTAAATATCTGCCGCAGAGATGTGGCAACGAAATAAAAAAACAACAAAAAAGTTGTTGACTATCGAAAAGATAGATGTTATTATTATAAAGTTGCTTCAAGAGAGCAACTGATAAGAGTAACGAAATGAATCTTCAACAATTTGCTGTTCGCGCACTGACATGCGCTTGCGATTACTCAGCACAAAGCTGCGATGAAGATTAATCAAGAAGTTGCTTAGTTCTTTGAAAACTGAACACAATACAAGCGTCAACGTTTTAAATCTAAGTAACAAAACTATTGAGC
>NZ_JAJFZK010000019.1 GCF_020731355.1 Bacillus sp. REN16
CTTGTATCATACCAAGGGGACTTTTTTTGTTCAAACCTCAAATTTCTTCATTACAGGAATGCTCCTAAAAGATCTATTGCAAAATCAAATGGTTGCCTTTTATCCATTATAGCACCAACGATATCACTTTCATAGCTGTTAACTCTTCGGTTTGACCATACTTCAGATAATTGGAAGTGACAAGACAAGATTAACTCTCCCACTTTTTTTGTCATATATATCATTTGTTTATCCTCAGAGTAAAAAATATGTTCCTTATGCTCCATATCTATATTATAAGTTTGCGCAACAAATGATTAATTAAAGGAGTAACCAGTTGGAATAACTAAAGAAGCAATATTTTTGGGACTTCCCGCTTACTCCATTGTGACCATGTTTTTTGTAGGACGGTTTCTGATTTCCCGTTGTGAAAAGATGCCTGACCCCCGATACGGTAATACTTTACCACAATGGGGCTCAGGCACCGGAATGCAACTTCACGGGAGGTAAGGTTCCCAAAAACATAACTGGCTGGCAACAGAAGAACGTTAATTTGAGTATAACAATGACAAACTACCAGGTACCTAAAGGGCGTTTATAAATAGGTCCGCTTAGCTGGCCATGAACCTTGTAGTTTACGAAGTTGTACAATTTGTCCTGTATGATAAGCGTCGTGCAAAAGGAGATTTAGATATTGTTGCCAAACTGGAAGAGAAGGACAAGGTTGATCCAATTCTGCCTCTTGTAGGGATGCTAATGAAGATTGTAAGGCATCATGTACTTGAAGCGTTCTCCTCACTGTTTCTTGCCAAGCATCTTCATCATTAGCTTCACCTTGGACAAACGTTTCATCATTATTTTGTGGAGCAACAAATGTGTCATCTTGATGCAAGCGAGAAATTAACCGCTCTTTAAAAATTAGTAAATGGTTTACATTTTCCCAAATCGTATTAGCGGCCTTTCCTTCGGGTTGCCAACATGCTTGTTCAGCAGTAAGATCCTTTAACGTATCTGGCAGTGGTGGGTACCATTTCTCTTCGTAAAAAACTTGATTGACTCCATTTTGCAAGATTGCTTTTTTACTCATTTGGTCGCCTCCTTGTTTCATTACTTACCACCAATTTATCAAATTTTCCGAAAAAAATATATAAAACTTTTTTAGGTTAAAAAATAGACCTTCAACATAGGCGTTGAAAGTCTTAATTTATCTGCATATTATGAAGCAACTTCTGTGATGGGTTCAACCTCGACAGGAGGGTTAAACTGACCTTCCCATTTCGCAACAACAAGCGCTGCTAATGAGTTTCCGACCACGTTAACCGCAGTACGTCCCATATCGAGAATACGGTCAATACCCGCAATGAAGGCTAATCCTTCAGCCGGTAATCCAATTGTACTAAATGTCGCTAATAGCACCACAAATGATACACCTGGCACTCCAGCCATACCTTTAGATGTAACCATTAGAACTAACATAAGTGTAATTTGTTGACCAATGCTGAGGTCAATTCCGTACATTTGGGCAATAAATAAAGATGCAATTGCTTGATATAAAACAGATCCATCCAGATTAAAGGAGTAACCTGTTGGAATAACGAAAGACGCAATATGTTTTGGACTTCCCGCTTGCTCCATCTTGTCCATAATTTTCGGTAGGACCGTTTCTGAGCTTGCCGTTGAAAAGGCCAAGATTAACTCTTCTTTAATCATCTTCAGTAATTTAAAAATATTGAGCCCAATGAATTTAGCTAGTAAGCCTAAAACGACAATCACAAAGAAAATCATCGTTCCATACACAGTAAGAGCTAGCTTACCTAATGGAATAAGCGATGCAAAACCATATTTAGAAATCGTGACACCGATTAATGCAAACACACCAATTGGGGCATACTTCATAAATAAGTTCGTCACATAAAACATGGCGTTTGCCATACCTTCAAAGAAACGCAGAACGGGTTTTCCTTTTTCACCAATTGCTGCAATTCCTAGACCGAATACGACCGCAAAGAAGATAATCGCAAGCATATCGCCTTCTACCATCGCTTGGATTGGGTTGGTTGGAACAATATGAAGCAAAGTATCGGCAATCGATTTGCCTTCTTGTTCCTCTGATGTGTGGACATAATTAGAAATGTCACTTTGCTCGAGCTTGTCCATATTTAAACCAGTACCAGGATGAAACAGATTGGCAGCAATCAGGCCGACCGCAATCGCAACCAACGTCATACCGATAAAATAAGTTAGGGACTTTCCACCAAGCTTCCCAACAGCTTTCAAATCACCCACACCCGCAATGGCCACGATGATGCTTGAAAGAACAATTGGGACAACAATCATTTTAATTAAACGGATAAAAAGATCACCGAATGGCTGTAAGACACTTTGTGCTGTCGCACTTCCGTAGAAGATCCCACCAACGATAATCCCTAATACCAGACCGATAAAAATTTGAGTTGCTAAACTGAATTTAATCTTTTTCATAAATTACCTCACCTTCTTGAAGTTTGTGATACATGCTTTGCTTTAGGCAAGGGAAACAAATGAATACGATACTTTACACAAAATACGGCAAATGCCGACTTACGAACCTATCGTTCTGTTTCCACTATAATGCTTACGAGGTTAGCTTTCAGGTTAGGACTATCGGAAACACTGAGCCCTTTCTTCGTTAAGAATTCACCAATAGCGGATCTTATCCGCATCGAGACTTGGGTCCCCCGCTCTTAAAAATAAGATTAAGCAAAAATGAACTACTTGAATTCTATCATTAAATTATTATATTAGTAAACTATTAGTTGTTTCCAGTGGGGGGAATAAATACGATAAAAATAACTCCTTAACGTCAAAAAACGATGTTTCTGTTGGGGAAACATCGTTCTTTTGGACTTGTGTGTGATTGATACTGGTGGTCTGGGTCGAAAATGGTCTAGATTCATTGAATATATTGGATTTTACATCGGTAATGTGTAAAATTTGTGTAAAATGATTCAGATATCAGGTGAATAGTTTCACCAATTTCTTTATTTCCTATACTCACACTGGAATCTACGCTGACATCAGCATTTCTTGTCTTTCTCGAAGAACTCAAACAGTTTTGAAGTTAGAGGGAAGGTATTATTTCCAGGCATTTTTTGATAGCATATGTTGCCGAGAATCCTTGATTAATAGGGATTCTCGAGCAAACTAAAATCATTTAGTAATTTTAAATTTTTATTAATGAATTGTGGTATGTTACCAAAATGTTACCAAACTACAAATTTTTATTTAGAGCCAACCCTATAGTGCCGACTTTAGCTGCAGCTCCACTCTATAAAGGAGCTGTAGATTATTTATAATGGATAACAAGCGAAGTGTGGTTGCTAGACAAAAAATCTAAATTTCTGTGTCTACTCATTTCCTTCAATGTAAATCATGTACATTTCACTTTTATTAATATATACCGCGAATAAATCTCTTTCATCTGCAAAAAGGAAATAAACCAAGTATGCTTATCTTTCCCTCCAGACCTACAGACCTCACCATAACTGCCCCCAATTAAAGAAAATGGAAGCCTAAAGAATAAAAAATAGGACTAACCTGAAAGATTTATTAAAAACCTTTTATGGATAACCCTATTCAAATATTACAATATACAAAATACCCTTTAATAGATTAATTATTAAGTGATACGGTTATCAAAATAATTTTCATTCCAGAAAATCCTATTGTAATGATTTATTTATTAATACTATCAAAAAAGCCGGTTCTTTCTCCCGTTAAAGCACTGACAAGTCCACGATCTAGGTAACGATTGAACTCTTCACATGATGTTTCCGGAAGATAGCTACAGTTATGACAAGCAGCTACATTAAGATGATGAACTCCTTGACCAGTAGACATACCTATGTCGTTACATACCGGATCTGAAGAACACCACTGGGATTTTTCTATGGCTCTTTCCAGTATTGATAAAAGCCTTTCCTTTTTCCCAAGACGCACAAGACCACCCAATGTCCCTTCAGAATCTCCCGAAGCAGTATAAATTAAAATGGCATTCATTTTCCGTTCAGGCTGACCAGAAACGTAGATTCTCTCGCGTAGCGAGCTTGTACTATACCCACATTCGAAAATAAATTCTTGAATGAGAAGGTGTGCTAAAGTATGCAGCATTACAAATCTTGGCAAAATCTCCCGTGGGCGAATAAAATGATTTTCCTCCGCTTCCCTATTCCGTCCTAAAAGCCGATAAAACCTATCTGTATTAAAAACCGATTTTTCCCACTGAAAAAGCTTATCATCATCAAATTCAATAAAAATACCTTCACCATATACTATATATCCAGGAAGCCAATCATTTCTTTCTGGATAATGAAACAGCAACTCTTTTCCCTTCTTAATAGTTTCAGGATTAAGAATAGAGGTACCAGTCAAACGCTCAAAACCATATAAAACTCTCGTATCCCTCAATCGTGGAACAAGATTAATTTTACTAATTCCAAGTTCCTCACATAACATCCTGTCATCATTAGCGTCGTACTCTTTCACAATTTTTAAATGATCGCTGTTTAACCCTTCTTTTAAAATCATGTACTCCTGATGCTTTAATACCGTATCAATATCCTCATAATCCACTTCTTCATCATTTGAATTCTCTTTTTCAAGCATATCCAAAGCCAATCCAAGGACTTTTTGATCTAGGTCTCCGAATAAACCACTGAATCTCCTTTTTAATCCATCGATTATTCTATCGCGACTTACATCCATTGACTTTAGATAATCAATTTCATCACTTACATTTGGGCTTAACAGTATATCAGTAATTTTCCGTATCTCTTCTCCAGTGTTGCCAGGAAGAAAAATAGCACTAATAACGTTCGGATAATATACATTGGTTGAGTTTTTTAATAAAACAAACGGAACCTCATCACATGGTTCGTGTGCTGAACTATCTGTACCATACCAATGCTTACGACCAGTGCAGAGATATTTCTGACCAGGCTCCAAGTCCGTATGGAGTTTGGATTTTTCTTTTTTCTGTCCACTTGTTATACCGCTTAATGTACGTTTTTTATCACAGGAAGTGCACTGCACCTGCATGCTACTTAAAGTAGCCCCTCCAGTAGAAATCAACTTTAATGGACCGTTACACTGCGGTGACCTAGTTTCATGCACCCACTCCACCCATGGAAAATCATCAATATGACCGTTGGAGCAAACCACTACAAGAGGGACTTGTACCATTCTGGAATATTTATCATCGCAGTGAGAACACTTTATCTTATTATCTAAGTGGGCAAAACTATACTTTTTCATCTTCCTGCATTTATTACAGTAATGCCAAGTTGGGAATCGAAGCATTGGAATTTCATTATCAGTATTCTTTTCATTCCCAAACCGACGTTTGAAATTACTACCTCGATAATCAGGAGGTAGTCGAAATTCATTTACATTCAGAATCTTTTGCAGCCTTGGTTCGTGAAAAATATATTCTGTAATATCAGTTTTTGATGACATATTATACCATTTATCCAAGGCGCCTACCATCATATTGACACCTTTGCTATTTGTAGATATTGCCCCCACACCCATTGGTGATATCAACTCGGCTCTGCGCAAAGGGATTTTTGCGATTCCATAGTTAGTGTTCATTTTGCTCCTCCAATAAGTATTCATTTGTAATTGTTCCTTGACAGGATGCATCTACATTTCTCATAGATGTCAATACGGGTTTTGCAGTTTTATTATGAAACTCATTTACGTGGGAACCTGCTTGATACATTAAGAAATAAGTCTCTCCTGAATTATCATCTTCCCATCTTTGAGCGTGGCTGTACATCATATGGCTAATAAATTTCTCAAATATCCCCTTCGCTACCTCGTATTGATTTGAATCCACTTTTTTCACACGATCAAGAAAAAGAGATTTAAACCTGTCCAACTCTGACCTATATTCTTGGATGTTTTCAGGACTAAAAGCTATGCCGGAATCATGGAATTGACGTAACCATCCGATAATAAGTCCGTAAAGTCCCCTTTCCATACAGGGTTCAGAAAATGGAGTTACACTGGTAGCTTCCACATGTGAGTATAATTTCTGATGATATTCCTTAAAATGTTCAAAATGCGATTTATCGCGAGAGATACTACTTTTATATAAAGTTAATACTAAACCAGGTCTCTCAAACCAGCTTCGTCCAACACGTCCGGTTACCTGTATATATTGGGCAGTGTTTTTGGGTTGGCCAATTACACTCATCAGAGAAAGTCTATCAATATCAACACCTACTTCAATAATATTAGAAGCCAGACATACATCAACAGAGGTTCCCTCGTTATACCTACGTTTTAAAATCTGAATGGCTTCAGCAATTTCCCCACTATCCAGACGGGAAGTTAATTCTTTAAACGAGTTTAAATAACGTCGAAAACGTTTATCTTTAATATGGTGCTTATTTTTTAATTGAAGAAAATAACTTGGTATGTCTGTCTGAAAAAGAGTTAGACTACCTCCTAATTCCCGAATACTATTATAAAAACTCAACAGCGTCCAATATGGATCACGGTCACTTTCCTCAAATTCCGTAACTTTCTGAAGTAAAGTAGAATAAACCTTAACTTGAAGTGTTTGTAATCCCACCAAATTACTTAGAAGCCCTATATATTTTCTTCCACGGGAAGGCTTACCGGTTTCATCTAAATGCGTTCGTGCAAAAAAGGAATCATCATATGAAAGGCCTGAACTAGGGAATAAATAAGAGTCCTTTCTTGCAAATAATCCTTCGATTTGCTCTTTAAACCCTCGGATTGTCGCAGTTGCACAAATAATTTTTGGTTTAATTTCTTTATTATTTCGGCGATCAGTACATAATTCCTCAATAAGAAGTTCGTATAAACCTGTCATTGAGCCAAGAGGACCTGAAATAAGATGGAGTTCATCCTGAATAATAAGATTAGGTGGTGAAAGTTCCCTTTCCCCCATCATATTTAAACCAAAAAGCCTTCTCGCTTCCGGCCGCCAAGAAAGCATTGCAAACTTGTCAACAGTTCCAATAATAAACGTAGGACGTACGTTGTAAATTGTCTCATCTACAATATAAACAGGTAATAAATCATGAAATGGACAGCTATCATCAGGACAATAAATTCTTAATTGCCCATCTTGTTTATTGAAATCATACCCCGCTATTTCATATTCATTTTTCTTTTTTCTTACATTTTTCTGCATTCTACTTTTCCTTGAAAAAGCTCCACCACCGCCAATAAGTTGGCTTTCCTTTCCAGATTCAACGGGGTAAGCGCCTAGTTTAGCTGCACACCATGGACAATGCTTTACAATAAATGCGCTTTTCTCGTTTCCCGCTTTCCAATCATTTAATCTTTGCTTTGCACTATCTTCTCCACCCTGATTACGATTTGGTGTTGTTTTAGATCCAAGCCAGATACCTATTGAAAACGGGGTACCACCGAGTCTTTCAATATTTTTTCTTCGTAACATCTCCAATGCGCATATCAGTCGTGAGGAACGTTGAAATTGATCCGCCGTTAATAGTCTTAATGTAT
The DNA here is from genome assembly GCF_020731355.1 of Bacillus sp. REN16. Lineage (GTDB taxonomy): Bacteria > Bacillota > Bacilli > Bacillales > Bacillaceae_L > Ferdinandcohnia. The sequence goes on from NZ_JAJFZK010000019.1 coordinate 7,519, forward strand.
AGCGCATAATTACATCAGTTCCGGCATCATTCTTATTCTTCAATCTACGATAAAACATAGAGAAAGCAGCTACTCCTAGATAAGCTTCCGTTTTACCGCCACCGGTTGGAAACCAAATAAGATCTACTATATCCCTTTCTTTTTTGTCATCCCCATAAAATGAAGGTAGTGACATTAAAAGAAAAGCAGCCTGAAATGCACGCCATTTTCCTTTATTATTTTTAATAAGTTCATCTGGCTCTGGTATTTCATAGCTTTGTAATTTATCATCCATTACAGTCAAATTATCGATACGCTTACCACCGCGTTCTTTGGCTCCAACAATTTGTTGTATTGCCATGGCATGATTAGCAAATTGGAAGGCCAATAGGACATTTTCATCCTCCAGACACTTTAACCCCTTCTCCATTCGACTTAGGGCTTCTCGGCACAGCATCATATGCGATTCAGCTGTTTTCCTAAGATCAATTTTCTCAATTTCAGGGATTTCTGCTTCCCTTAGCTCAATCCAGTTTTTATATCCCAAAATAATTTTTCCTAGTATTATATCAGGAGAAGGAGAATTAGGTACAACACCTGCAAGCTCCAACATGGATATTGAAAACTCATTTCCATTTTCATCTTTAATATCAGGAGTCATATTTGAAGTTTCATATTCGGGCATGAAGGTTGAAAATAATCTTGTTGGTTCTTCTTTACGATCAAGTTCCCAATCCGCAGAACAACCATGACCAAGTGCAAAATTTTTTGCGTTACGGTAAAGCAATTGTGCTGACAGCACTTCCTCATCGTTATGTTTTGAGGCACCATGGAGATCTGAAGGATAAGGTAAGAATTGAGCATTATTTCCAGACAACTCAATACTTAGTTGACTTTGTAACAGGATTTTTTCCATATCCCTTAATTTTTTCCCTTCACTATCCTGCGTTATGTTTGTTGCGCTAAGCGTGATAAGGTATTTAGTATCAGAAATCATCCTTGAGTATAATTGAAGTCTGAATTGCAGATTATTGAACATGACGGTTTTTTCTACCAGCCAACGTTTTTTATTAACAAATTCCACTGCCTCAAAGTTGATATAATCCTCTTCCATTTTTTCTCTAAATACAGCGGATAACCGATACCACCATTCGTGCATCCTCTCTGTTTTAGCTAATTTAACTTTAAAAGGACGGTAAATCCCGCCATTTAGTCTTACCTTCAAAAGGTCTCTTTCATCGGAAATTTGAGCATAGAAACTTAATGCCATGCTTGAAGGGGCAAAATCATTCTTTCCAGGCATTAAATCGGGTATATCTTCCTCTTCATCCTCCGTATCCCGTTGTTCCCTCCTTTTTTCCATATTTATTAGCTGTTTCAATGCATCTTTTCCCAATATTTCTTCATCTGAATCGTCTATTAATTCCTCCATTGTATTTTGGGTATCATCAATATCATCTTTTTTTGCCTCTAATGGAAAAAGCAGGCCCGCCGAATACTGAGTTACAGGTGTGTTTACCTGCAATACCTCTTCACCACTGTCAGAATTGTAATAGTAGTCGTACATTTCTTCTTTTGTTTTGAATTCGATTACATCATCAATTTTTAGAGGTTTCATCCACTCCTTATTGACAGGAATGGGACCAATTAATTCATTTTGCAATGCTTTAATAAGTTTATCCCTATTTGTAACGTTTCTTGATAACATGAATTTTCCTCCACTTAAGATTAGTATTCTATCATTCTTTTATCTTGATAAGGAAAAATATTTATTGTTTCAGCACCAATTGACTCAACCTTCCTAATCTCTAAACGGACACCTTCAACTTCCTTTAATTCGATGATCTGTGCTCCATTAGAAAGTAGCTCAGTTAAATCAGAATTTGCCAAGGTTTCTCGTAATATTTGCCTCAATTTTTTCCCTGCACTAATATGAAAAACAGCAAGTCTCCTTCCTGCCTCGAAATATTTCATCGCTTTTTTCTCATCATTTTTGGTTAAAATCATCAAAAACTCAAAAAATTCCTTTTTATTTTGCAATTTGAAAGATGTGGGCTTTAGAAGATTCTTTATTTTGGCCTCATTTATAGTAATAAGCCCTTTTCTCTTTAATATTTTACAAAATCCTTCTATAGTAAGTTTTTCGGTTTTGCTCAAAAGAAAGCTTTTTAGTTTTGCTTGGCGTTGCCTATAAAGTTTAATATTCTGGTGTTCATATATTTTATCTGCCATTCGTTCGACAAGCCCTTCATCATTTATAGAGCTTAGAATCAGTGAATCACCAGTAACTATTTCATTTACACGTTTTCTTTTAAAATCATGGTCTTCTGTAATGACATCGTGTTGCCCCCTTGAGATACGAATAAAAATGAATTTATCACCATGCAGTTCAAATGCTTTAGCAGGTACCATGTCCTTTTCCAAATCATTGTTAGACCCATCATTAAATTGAAAAGAAGTTATTGTTTCAGAAATAAATCCGATAAAAGCGGAAGAAAAGATAGGCTCTTCAATTTGTTCCTCCGAAGCAATCAATTCTTCCAAAATATCGTTCTTTTGTTGTCCTTGTTTTTCAAAGAACTGTTCTGCTCGATGGGGAGTATAAATAAAGTGCTCATCCTCATATTCCATATTCTTGTACAAAGTCGAAAAAACAGGGAAGGGCCAATCATCAAAAAGTGGGTTTTTTACAATCTTATTTTGATATATATCCCTGCTGATAAATGCTGTTATTCTAGATTTCGGGATGTTATTAAATGAAGGATGAAAATAACTCTCATTCCCCATGAAAATTACATAATCAAAAGTATTCTTTTCTTCCTTGAATGTTTTTTCACCCATAAATGTAATATTAAAACCATATAACTTAGATAATATGTAGTCTTTTTCTGGTGAATTCATCTCTCTTTTTGATACAATGCAATATGTATAAGAAGTGTACCTAAAAATATTTTGTTTAAGGCACTCAAATAATGCATTTGATTCATGGGTATGTAAGAGTTGCAATACTTTTAATATTTTCTCAAATAATTCTTCATATTCCAGATTCAATAATTTCCCCTGTTTTAACATATCCTCCAAAGAGGAAAGGAGTTCTTGGGAAACAATTTGATCATATGGAAGAATATTAATTGATAATTGATAACGAACTTTTTTAAGGTAGTGCGCTAATTTTGCATAAGCCCTTGTTTCAACAACGGGCCCTAAATCTTTAAAAAAAGTCCTGAATACATGCTCAAACTGTATATAGAGAGGGTCAGAGACAGAGAAATATCGAACCTTATAGTGTAATGAATGATTTACTATTCTTGAAATATCTGTTATTCCCATTTTTACTCTCCTCCTCTCCATGCTGTTAATTCCAAATTCCCCGGAGCTTTGGGGATACTTGCTACAACATCCAAAAAATCACTGGCAACTGATACGTCTCTTGAATCTATGATTCTATTCAATAAATCTATTCCTGAAAATAAGGATTCCATGGAAGCGGTTCGCTCCAAAAGTATTATACTTGGGTTCCCCATCTTTCGATACCATGATTGGGTAAACGCTTGCACTCCGTCAAAAATTAAAAAGGTTTCAGGGCTTATATCAATAGAATCAACACGAGTTCCCGACGAAACAATCTCTGAAACAAATGAACTTTGAGCTCCGAACATGGATTTTGGTAAAAGCCATTGCGACAATGGATACCCTTTTTCAAATTCATAACGCATTTCTTTTTTTAAACGCTTTTCATTTCCTATAAATAAAATATTAATCTGTGATTTCCTCAGAATGTTGTCGATGTTTGCCTTATTATAAAAACTGTAAATTGGCGTTTGAAGGTAAGATGTTTTTATTATACGATTTCTTTTATACTTAACCTGATCTGGTGCAACACGAATATTACGCCATAATTGTGTTCTTGTAAGAGTAATTGTTTCGGGATTTTTTCCTTTACTTAACAATAAGGGATATCCATCAACATTAAAACCCTCGAATGTGTAGGCTTTTTCTTTTTTTGTATTTGGTGCCTGATAAAAAATTAATGTTCCTGGATTGAGTTCTTTTAAAATATCACCCTCATTTTTTGAAATATCTAACGAATAAAGTTTGTCACAAATCCCAAGGCCAATCCCAGCAGCAATATAGTGTAGAAAGGGAACACTCAAGCAAAGCGTGATTTTATTCCTTTCATCCAAATTTGCTTCGTAAAAATGTCTTCCAATATTCAAATAGAAAGAAAGCCAACTTTCTTCAGTTATCTCATCTTCAATATTATTGAATTTCATAAAAAACACCTTTTTAATTATATTTTAACAAAATTACCGGGTAATCATTTAATCATTTTTGAATGTTTTAAATTTTCGATACTCTTTAATCTCAAATTTTTCAGCAGCTGATGTTTTGAATAAAAACTCAAGATTAAAATCATCCGAAATATTATTCATATTATAAATAAGAATAATATCAATCCCCTTTTTCTTTTCCAATAAACTAAACAATCCTTCAGATGAGCCCTCAAAATCCACAATTCCCTCAATAAGGTTCCATTTTTGTTGGTTTACGAACTTTTTCATTTCTTCTAATTTTTCATTTATGTCTTGACACATTTGTCCATATATTACAACATTTTTGATAGGAACCCACCTCAATTCCTTTACACTCTTTACATTAATTATACAGTATCTTATCTTATTTAACATTAACCCGACATTTAAACATCTTCTTTGGGAGCAAATAACTATTGACGAAAATATGTTCTGTTTGCTATGATTATGTCAAAATCATTCCCAGCGAATGAACGAAAGAGTTGGTGGAAATGAATCATAAGATCAATGAATTTTCAATTCTAAGAGAAAGATCCGGCTATTCTGTCAAAGAAACTGCTAAACTCTTAGGAAAAAGCGAAAGAACTATTTATCGGTGGGAAAAGGGCGAAAATACTCCTGATCCAGATTTATTTAATCTACTTAAAATAATTGCTGACCCAAAAAACAATGAATATAATGTTAAAGCACCAAACTTTAAATTTATTGATTTATTTGCGGGAATTGGCGGACTTAGACGTGCATTTGAATCAATAGGTGGAGAATGTGTATTCACTAGTGAATGGGATGCAGCATGCAGAAAAACTTATCAAGCAAACTACGAATGTACTCATGATATTGTAGGTGATATTAGAGACATTGATTTAGAAAGCATGCCAAAATTTGATGTATTATTAGCTGGGTTCCCCTGCCAACCGTTTTCTATTGCTGGAGTATCAAAGAAAAAATCACTTGGTAGACCTGACGGCTTTAGGGACGATACACAAGGAACACTTTTTTTTGATGTTGCTCAAATTTTAGAATTTCACCGACCAAAAGCGTTTTTGCTTGAAAATGTAAAAAATTTAGTAAGCCATGATAAAGGTCGAACTTTTAAAATTATTTTGCGAACTTTACAAGATGAATTAGGTTATAATGTAGACTACAAAGTTATTAATTCAAAAGGTTGGGTTCCACAAAATAGAGAAAGAATTTTTATCGTTGGATTTAGAGAGGATTTAGGTTTTTCTTTTGAAAACTTCATTCCAAAAGATCCGAAAAATGGTCCTAAACTGAAAACAATTCTACACCCCGAAAACGGTCGTGAACTCCCTGAACCTCCATTTACCGATATAGAAACAGGAATGGTCAATGAAAAATATACTCTCAGTGACAAACTCTGGAGTTATCTTCAAAACTATGCCGAAAAACACCGACAAAAAGGAAATGGTTTTGGTTATGGTTTAAATGGACCAGAGGATGTTGCAAGAACTTTGTCCGCCAGATATTATAAAGATGGATCAGAAATTTTAATAAAACAGGATGAAAAAAACCCACGCAGGCTGACACCACGAGAATGTGCCAGATTAATGGGGTTTGATCATGATGGTAAAAAACCATTTACTATTCCTGTTTCTGACACACAAGCATACAAACAATTTGGAAATTCTGTTGTTGTTCCAGTAGTTGAAGCTGTTGCCCTATATATGTTTCCTTACATCATAAGAGCTACGAAAGACCCATCCTTAGAGAGGAACGGACAACTTGATATTTTTAAAATACTTGAACACGCCTAATATATAATATATTGGGCCTTTTTCTTAAGTGTAATATCAAAAATATTTCAAGGATGTTGAAAAATGAAAAAAGGATTTCTTTCCCAATATTTTGAAGCAATTGCAATTAAAAGACTTAGTTCAGTGGAAGTAGACATTCATAAGTCAAATCAGCATGAGTTTAATGGAAGCAAACCACTTCGGAATTTATTTGGAAGTTACCGTTTAAATGAGTATCCTGTTACATTTTTATGGCTTGGTAGTGAAAATGAAGGTATTACTGAAGAGGGTCATGTAACTTGGTATGATGCAAGGGAAAAACACCCAACTCGCTCTGAATGGAGATTGTACTTTAAGAGTAATCCTGTTATAGATTGGGCACAAGAAGGTGATTTATTAATTGTAGCAAGAAGACCCAATGACCAGGTTTATTTGATCGTTGTAAAGGCTGATTCTACATTTGAAAACCAATTATTATGGCTTTTTGGCGTTATAGATGAGATAAGCTTTAATTTTAATTTCCAACCAATTGAGGATGGACATGATCCCAAAGTAGATTTTGCAGTACGCTATATCCTTGAAGAATTGGGCATTGAAATCCAAGATCCAGACTCAGTTTTAATCGATACAATAATTGAACCATACATAGAAAAAGGGTTTCCTACCACAAAAGAATTTTCTATCATCGCTAGAAATTCACTTAATGATGCTAATCCCATTGAATATCCAGATTTAACATTGGTAAAATGGATGGAACAAGAGGAAAAGTTATTTAAAAGACTTGAAAGATACATCGTGCAGGATAAAATTAACCAAGGATTTAATAATGCTGGAGCAAATGATATAGAAGATTTCATAAAATTTTCATTAAGTGTTCATAACCGAAGAAAGTCACGAGTTGGTTATGCCTTAGAAAATCACTTAGAAGAAATTTTCATTCAAAATGACATAAAACACACAAGAGGTGCAGTAACAGAAAATAAATCTAAACCAGACTTTCTCTTTCCTGACATTTCATTTTATAAAAACCCTGATTTTCCTGTAAGCAATTTAACGATGCTAGGGGTGAAATCTACCTGTAAGGATCGTTGGCGGCAAGTATTGTCTGAGGCTGCACGAATTGATACAAAACATCTACTAACCCTTGAACCTGGAATTAGTGAAAATCAAACTAAAGAAATGCAATCTAGTAATCTTAGATTAGTTTTGCCTAAGCTACTGCATGACACCTATAGTACAGCGCAGAGGTCTTGGTTAATAAATCTTGAGGAATTTATTAACCTTGTAAAAGACCGCCAAATGGGTTGATAGGGTAAATATACCATACTTCCTTTTATTGGATTTGGATTTTTATTATCAAACAAAAAAAACCTTTTGAATAAATTTTTTAAAGTTAGGTTCTCTCATTCATTTTTTTATTTTTCATATTTAAGTCAGTTTTTACTTTATAATTCCTTATACCACAGCACAATTAAATTAAAACCACCCTTTGGGTGGTTTTAATTTTCTCCTTATTCAGGTTCAACATACAAAAAACATAATAAAAAACAGCCAGCTAAAATATTTACGCAGTGAGGTCAGGCTCTAGAATAATATCTCCCTCAAATCTTCAATAGTACGCTCAAAATTATCAATTCTAACCGTATGCATTTCTATAGTTTTATCTGTATCAACAACTTCCCAAATTGGAAGTTCTTGCTCAGCTTCTTGTTTTGGGTAGAGTAATATGCATCGGGTTGCTTGTTTATATGCTGTAACATAGGCATACATTTGATAGATGTCGGCTTGATTATAGTTGCTTCTACCCTGATATACTGCACTTTTCCATTTCGTGTCTAGTATGATTTCTTCATTAATCACAAAGTCAGGTTTTAATAGGATATTCCTTTTGCCGCTCTTTTTATTGCGCAGCAATCGTTTTTCGGCATGTTGACTAATTACACGATCAAACCCAACGACATTGATTAAGGCCACCTCAATATATTTCTCAAAAAGAAGATTCATCGGAAACAGAAAGGAAAAGGATGAAGATCTCTGTCCTCGACTATATATGGATGCATGTTCAATAATTAATTTTGCAAATAAAGCAGCATCTCGAAAACGCTCATTTTGTCTATCCAATTTAATTTGATTGATTGTAGCAGAATCAAAACGAATCAAGTCCACATTTTCCAAATACCCTAAACAACGTTCTAATTGCAATTTTAAAGATTGCATGTTTATATTTTTCCGTATAATCATTAGTGCAGCCTTAAATAGCTGGTTTAACAGATTATTTTCGGAATGTTCATCAAAACTACAATATGCTCTTGTTTTAATAAAGGCATTTCTTCCAATATGCTCTTTCAATTGAAGTTTTCCTTTTAATACATAAAGATTGTCTGTATGCGTTTCATACGTCTTATACACACCTTTTTTTAATTCGTTTAATAATCTTTCCAAGAATGCAGTCAGAAAAGCGGAAAGCAAATCGCTAAATTCTGACCCATTCTTCACCTTTTCATAGAAAGAAATTGGAAGAAAATTTGTGACAGACAGCATGGTTAATAAGGCTTTTCTTTCATCTTCTTTTGAAAGATTGATTTTTGGTAAAATCTCATAGCGAACATCCGAACATTGAATCACTCCTACAAAATTAATAAATCTACATCTTTTATACTTTAGATCTAATACATCATCATTGGGATACTTTTCTTCAATATATCTTATTAGCTCCTCGTATTGTACAGGTGTAATATCTTCTTCTGATATCCAATCATACGATTCTCTAACAATTATTGTTTCCTTACTCATAGATTGATAATAGCTCCTGCGTTGTTAACTTCTTCTTCACACGATAGATTGTAGGTAGATGAACATTAGGTCTTTTGTTAAATAATTCTTTTACATCAACATCTATTTTATAAATGATGTATGAATCCTCTTTAGATGAGCCTATTCCGCCTAACACCAGTCCAATCTTTTCCCAATCATCGTAAAAATAATCTTGTAAAAGCGGAATGATTTTCGTTTCCATGGTTGAAATGATTTCTTCATCTGACTTAGCGTTGATAAAATAGGCATGTCCAATCATATGGTCTCGATCATACAATACTTCAATACGTTTATTCATAATCGAAAGCATGGCTTCCACATTAATAACGTCACCCACAGATTCTAACAATTCAGGAGCTGGCATCATTTCTTCGAAAACGAATCGTCTCCGTAATGCCGTATCTAACAGCGCAATCGAACGGTCTGCTGTATTCATAGTTCCAATTACATATAAATTTGGTGGAAGGATAAACTTTTCCCTTGAATAAGGTAGTTCAAGAATTATTTCATTATCCGCGGTTAATCGTTTATCTTCCTCTAGTAGCGTTAACAGTTCTCCAAAAATCTTGGAGATATTCCCTCGGTTTACTTCGTCAATTATCACAACATACCGCTTTGCATGAGAAAAATCGAATTGTTTATTTTCCTGGAGTGCTTTTATCACGATTCTTTTCTTTTCCTCATAGTCAAGCTGGATTCCCGTTGCTTCCGGTTTATCATCGGCATCCATTTTGCTCATTATCCAATTAAAAACAGCCCAATATCTCGTTTGATTTGCTCCACCAATTGCTTCCTTCACAAAGTTTATAGAGTTTCTCCAGTTTATATCATTTTCCTTCACATACTGATATATTTTTACCAATCTGTCCTTAGAAACAATCGAAATACCATCCGAATCTTCACTTGTTACATTTAGATTTCCATTGCCCGATACATGGGAAATGGATTGAATCTTTCCTGTTAAAGATTCAAATTTGATATTCTGTTCCAAGCCCTTCTCAATTAAATAGTCATAGAGTTGTTCAAAGCGTATCTCTTCAGAATAATCATTCTGCTTAAATTGTATTCCTTCATACATCGCCTCGATTGCCGCTCTTTTTAATGGACCATCTGAAGGGACAAAATTCCCTTTACCATCAGATTTTAATCCCTCGATAAAATCCTCATAGGCATAGGACTGATGGAAGGTCACAGTTCGAATACGATCTTCCTTTATTAAACGGGCAAAGTATTGTTGAAGAGCTTCTCGCCCTTCTACTTCAAGTTCCTCAAATGTTTTTTTGTCAATTAACTCAATTGCACGATTTACAACATGATATGTCTTTCCTGTCCCAGGTGGTCCATAAAGCACATAGTTTTTTGCTGGCTCATCTTTCTCTATGTCCGTTGGCATTTCGTGAACTCCCTCTTTCATAAAGATAAGGTTGATCGCATTTTTATTTTTCACCTGATTAATTGTACTCCGGTATCCACCGTAGCCAATATATTCATTTACTTCCTTATCCAACCATTCAATCGGAAGTAAATGGCCATACTCTTCCGAAAAGCTGTAACCTTCATTTGCATCTTTCGTAAGTCTGCCTACCGCACTAATACGTAAGACAGATTTTGTTTTCCCTTCTATTTTACGAGTAAATGTTGATTTCAATGCAACATAGTCTCCTGCTTTCATAGAAAAGAATTGCTTAAGGGCCTTTTGACCAGCGGTTGAATCTTCCTTTTCTTCTATAAAAGTTTCAATATTATCTTCTATAATATATTCGGATAAATCCATACTTAGAAAATTAGTAGCAATGTAATTATTCTGAATCAGAAAATCCTTAATTGATTGATCAGAACCATATGTATGACCAACTAGAAAATATCTAACAGAGTCATCAATTTTTGCATCCCGCTCTGCGAATAAATCCCAAATAAACGAAGAAATTTGGTGGCTAGACCAACTTGAAAACACATCAAGTTTTTTAAGAAGAGTCATTACTTGATAATTTAGTTCAATCGAATATTGAGGTTCTAGTATCTCATCCCTCACACCTAATTCTTTTCCTAACTCAATTAATATAGGTGGAGAATAGATATTAAAAAACTTTTCTGGAACATAAATATTTAATATTTTTAAAAGGACCATATTAAACAACGGTATTTCCATTTTACTAATTTCTGAAATTCGGTCCTCCTTTGCAAATGTAATGGCATCAACAATTGTATTTTTCACTTTATAAAATACTTTCTGAAGTGCATCCCCATGTAAAATAACCTGATTTTTTCCATACCCCTTACAATATTCATCATTCTTGGCCAGATAAACTCCAAATTTAGAAGAATTACCTCCCCCTATTCCTGCTAATATCTGTTTTCTTTCTAGCCAATAAATGAAACAATCCTTTGTTTTGGTATTTGCATATTCTTCAATCGTAATGTTATGTAATGAGTTTAAAGGAAATCGTTCAATAAATGATTTTCGTTCAGATTCCCCATTAATCGTTGTGGCTGGATTTGGACTAAATTGAGCAGCTTTTTCTATAATTGTTTGAAGATTCACTTGTAGATTACACTCCCTTTTAAAATGAAAACCTTACCATTATTCTAGCCTATTGGATCACTAGAAGTTTATTAGTATGCTCAAATGATTTTTCTAGTACAATTTGGGATAGATTTAAATTGCTTATACGGCTATTTTCCTTGATCCTCAACTATACTAAGGGTACTGTCTTCTATGACATTAAGAAATGATTTTTTTCTAGGGTTTTACACTATATTGTCTCGTTATTAAATTTTTTCAAAACTGAATGAGACAATACTCTCCTCTTGAAACTCTCTTTAATACACGAAAGTAATCTGGTACTGTTGAAGAATTATTCCCTCCATGTGAAACCGGGACCATATCCGCCAAAACAGTTCCATAATTCTTCCAATTCCCACCATACTTTCAATTACTGCTTCACATTGACCTATCATGGTACTCCCCTTTTCGTTGGATATCAAATTAATCAACAAATCAAAGTGACTTGTCAAATACGACTACTCTCTGGGAGTTACCTATCACTAGAATTACAAGCCGGTGGTAAGAGACTCCAATAGAAAAAGGCCACGAGAAAGTGGTCCACTTAAAATCCTTTCGTAATAAGTTGGTGCCTGACCCCCTGTCGACTTACGCTTTACTAGACTGAAGGTCAGGCACCCGGGTCACATAACTCTCCGTGTTTGCCAGTTTTACTCATCTTCTTTTCCCCAAAATATCTCTTCTTTCTCTTTAATAATTTGCTCTTTGGGAGGCCTGCTATCAAAATAATTATCAAATAACATATTGAGTAATTTTATCCGTTCCCCATTTTCCATTTCTTCAATTGCTTTCATAATCTCTTTAGCAGTCATTCATAATCACCTCATATAATTAAATTATTTTAACTCAATTTCACAATAGGACCAAAATTTTAAAAAGGTGCCTGTCCCCCAGTTAATTTAAGTATTAACGTACTCGGGGACAGGCACACTAATCAAGGAACTGAGCACTAAGGGTCGGCACTTAACAATCATTCTCTGTTAAAACTCATTTTATATAGTCAATACCATTGCTTTCACAAAATTCCACAGCTATTTCCTTATATTTCATATCTCGGTAATCATACCATTTCTCAGTTATTCCTAAACGATCGACAGTGTCCTTAAATCGCCTGAATGCCCCTTTTCCACGAATTGATTTGAGCAATGCAGTTTGCATATTACTATCAGTTAATCCATAACAAAAACTTTCCATCATATCATACTCATTAATATCATATTGAGAAGGAAACGCAGCATATTTTCCAAAGTTATCTACTATATCCAAGGCTATCTTCACTTCATCTCGTTGCCATTCAGACAAGTGCTCATAGTCCTCTCCATCTTCTGCGATTAAAAGGGCATCTTGTGAGACATAAACGAGTTCTCCAGTATCTAGATTAAGATACGATCGGTTCTCATCCGATTGCATTTCCATTCCTTCAATTATATGTTCAAGCTTCACTTTCATAGACATTATCCCTTCAAAAAAATAGTATAGATTAATTTTCATTTCAATTTCTTATCTATAATTTCGAACAACTTACCTTAAATTACCCCAAATGTTGAATGGATGATATTACTTCAAGATGCTGTCTGCGTTTCTTTGATATTTCTACATACTCATCGTACATCAATTCTTCATATTCAAAACTATGATTGTTTCCATTGTTTCGTAGTATTTTTTGTATAAAACATCCATTAAGGCTTCAATTTTATGTAGTTTTTCTGACACAAGGAACTTTTGCTCCTTATCTCCCTGATACACATAGATTTCGGAGTTAAGGTTACCCCCCATAATATATCGTGAACTTTTATATTCAAATAAAAAGAAACTTTCATGCTCCATATAAACGATCATACAGTTTCTAATTGCTTTGGATAGAAGGTGCAGATTTCGATCATAATTGGAATTTAATTCAGTATTAACTAATCTACCTTCTTTTTTACATTCTTTACACAGGTGTTCACGGTGGCCTCTTCCGCTAAATTTTTCATTGGGTAGAAAATCTCCACAACCTTTACAGTAATGGCCTCGTTTCATACGTCCCACTTGTAAAACTCCTCATTAAATAATCTTTTAAATCTACTGATTAGTATTTTATCATAGAGACTAGGCAGGTAATGGTGAAAATATTAACGTTGAAATTCAAGTTATTAACCAACATGATTTACCAGAACGGATTCTTTACTATTGGGCAAAAACTTATTCGTCCTCCATTAATTCTAGTGACCAATATCGAAAACTACGTCCCACTATTTCCATTTCTATCTTGAACTTCTCACTTTTCCCTACTGAAACTGATGACTTCCATACAATATTTCATATTCGAGAAAAAAATAAACATTTTCTTTGGAGTGACCAACTTGAATTCCATGTGTTTGATTTAACCTCTTTCGTGGTACAATGGAGAAAATACCGTCGGCAACTAAAAGAGAACAATGAACTGCCTTGGTTATTAATGTTAACCGCAGTGGATTATCAAGAAAATAAATTAGACGATGACTTAATGTCCGAATTGGAGGAATGGGCAATGAACATCGAGCAAGTACGAGAAGCTCTTATTGAATGGGAAACAATATCAGCTAACAAAGAAAATCGTGTCATTTATGAAGCGCGTGCAAAAGAACTGCGCGATTTGTTAAGCAACCTTGAAGGTGAGCGGAGATTGGGGAGAGAAGAGGGAAAGGAAATAGGAAAAGAAATTGGTAAGGAGATAGGAAGAAAAGAAGAAAGATATCAAAATGCCCTAATGATGATTAATAAAGGCCTCGATTTTTCATTAATTCAGGAGATTACTGGTTTGCCTAGAGAAGAAATTCTAAAACTGAACAAAAATAAGTAAGAACCAAATATAATTATTATGCCACTCACCTTGCTGAGTGGCCGTTTTATATTAGGGTTAAAAAACTTTATCCAATTCCGAATTTTTCTAATAAATCACTCAAATAAAATAATTAGTTGTTTGTATTTCCACAAAAAAACACCTACAACTTAATGTAGATGCCATGTATTTAACCAATATTATTTATTCTTCCAATAAACATTTTCCCGCTTATGTTTTATACCGTCGATCCAAACGACAGCTGCCTCTTCAATAACTTCAAATACCAACATAACCTGATAAAGTCCGAGACTTACCCAATATCCTTCCAGCATACCGTTGAGAATTTTCTTCGCCGTAATAGTAGGCGTATAGGATAAACGATTAAACGAATCCAAATATATTTTTTCTTTTACATCCGAAGGGTATGCTCGGATATTACTCAATTCGTCTAGCACAGTTTGCGACCAAAAAATACTATACTCTTTTGTCCTAGATTAAGACTCTTTGAAACTTTCCCGAAGATACTCGATCCCCTGTTCTTTGTTGTATATGCGTCCGTTCCGACGATCATCTCGGCTTTTTTGAACCTGAAAAATAAGTTCTTCATCTTTTGCCAGGTATTCAACTTCCGTCTCGTGTAGTGTTTCTTTTTCCCGTTTCATGTTTAAATATTCATAAAATCATACACCTCAAGGGTATCTTGTTCAGGAATTTGATCAATTATTCGCTTTAGTTCTTCACGATTCACACTCAAAACCTTTCACCGCCTTGTGGATTATATCTTCTTTTATATCATATTTAAAACGCAAACACACTCAACATTGGTGGCGTTCATTATCTAACGACAAATTTAGTTTGGCTATGCCCTTCTCTTGTTTTGTTCACTTCTAAGGTTGCTGGGATGGTGTTCTTTAGTTCTTGCACATGGGAGATAACCCCAATCATCCGGCCAGATTGCTGTAAATCGATTAATGTGTCTATTGCTTTGTTAAGCGATTCCTCATCAAGTGAACCAAAACCTTCATCAATGAACATTGTATCAATCGATACCCCACCTTGGAAGCTCTGGATAACATCTGCCATCCCTAGTGCAAGACATAAGGATGCGTTAAACTTTTCACCGCCTGATAATGTTTTTACATCACGTGTTTGTCCAGTGTATGAATCATAGACATCAAGTCCAAGACCACTTTGTTTACCTCGACTTTCTTGACGGTCACTGCGAAGTAACATGAATTGCCCATTTGAAAGTTGCTTCAAACGTTCATTTGCCGCGATGATAATCTGTTCTAAATACTCAATTTGCAAATATCGTTCAAATGAGATTTTCTTGTTGTTTTGCCCTCTTACAACATCATACAAATCAGCAATGATATTCAACCGTTTTTCGAAGTCAGCCACTTTCTGTTCGGCTTCGGTAATTTTTTCCTTAAGCTCCATTGACTTTTCGAAATGCTGCTTTGATTGTCGTACGGCTTCTTGGGCTTTTTCGAATGCGTTTTTCTGTTCGGTGAGAATCGCTGAAAGCTCTTCAAGGTCAACCTTTGTTTTATCCTTCAATTCTTCATTCAGCTCTTTTACTTGCTGTGTGAGCGTTGATACCTGTTGATTATACTGATCGATGGCTTCTTTTAACTGCTCTCGGTCTTGTTCTGACAGCTTTGCATGAAGATATTGGTCTTCAGTCGAAAATTCTGCCTGCTGTAACGCTTCTAAAAATTGCTTTTCGGCATTGTCTTTTTTCATTTTGCTTTCATGAAGTTGGCTCTCGGCGTTTGTTTCATTTGCAGTCGCCTTCGCTACCTCTTCTTTTGTGACTTGAAGCTGTTTTTGAGCTGTTTCCCATGCCGTTTCTAATGTTTTTTTCAAAGCTTCTGTTTCCGCGATCTTTTGTTGTAACACACCTAAGTTTCGAACATCCTCAGGAATTCGACTAAGCTGTTCTTCATACACAGCCTTTTTGGTTTCATAAGATGTATTCTGTTGTTGATGAATTTCTGCCATCTCATTCAATTTTGTTTCAAGTTGCTCAATATGTTTTTCTTTCTTATCTCGTTCAATCCTTAGCTTGCCAAGCTTGTCTTTTTCTTTTACTAAAGAATCGACATCCTGCTTTAATCTTTTTCCTTCTTCAACTAATCGTTGATATTCACCGGAGACTTTGCTGGATTGAACTCTTATTTTTTCTAATTCTGCTTCATGTCTTTGAAGACTTTCCATGGTAACCTTCAATTCGGCAAGTGCCTGACGGTACTCACTTTCATTTTGGGCTAATACAGATTTCACTCGCTCCATCTCTTCTTTTGACGGAACCGAATCTTGACCTTCTGCCTTATGAGGATGCTCTAGACTTCCACACACCGGACATGCTTGTCCATCATGCAAATGGGTCGCTGCAAGAATACTTGCCTGTCCATTCACCCACGCTTCCTCAAGTTTATCGTATTCCTTTTTGATGGCAGTGTAGTTTTCCTTTTTCGATTCCACATTTCTTTCAAGATCTCTTTTGTCGTTTATTAATTTAAGGAAATCCTGCAAAATCTTAACTCTCTCCCGCATTTCATTTAATGTCTGTTGCTTATTTCCTAAATGGTCGGTAGCAGTTTCAACTTCCTTAATCAATTGACTTTGCTGATTCTTTTCCAATTTTTCAGCTGTTAGATTCTCTTTTAAGCTCTTAATTTCTTTTTCAAGCTCAACAACTTGCTCTTTTTGAGCAGATAAATAGGCTTTCTTTCGATCCATGCCCTGAATCGTTGGTAAAAATTCATTGAGATGCTCTAATCTTCTGCTCACTTGTTCGCGTTCTGATTTTCGATTTTCTTCGAACTGATATTTCTTTTGTGCTGCCTCAAACTGTTGTAACGCTGCATTACAATTGTTTTTAGCTTCAATAAGCCTTTTGCTCTTTACACTTACATCCTGGCGCCATTCATTCACTTGAACCTCATATGTTTCAATCTTACTCGCCCGATTGGCATTTTCGAGCTGTTTTTCTTTTCCTGTATAATCATGTTCGAGGCTTTTTAACCCTTGCAAGGTTGTATTTTTTTCTTCCAGCTTTGTAAATTTTTCAATTATGGCCTCGGCCTTGTGAAACTCCTCAAGCTTTGTGTTGTATAGTAATCCCACTTCTTGTTCTTGTTGTTTTTTAGCGGCAATATCTTGTTGATAATAAGTAGTTTCTTCATCTAACCCAGCCACAACCTGATGTGTATTTAGATGCTCCTGTGCTAGCGTGTCAAAGAGAAGTGAGTCTTCACGAAGCGGAAGCGTTGCCTGTATATCCCCGATATAGCGATTTCTTGTCTCAGCTTCCCGATTATACGTATCTTCGGCGAATTTTTTCTTAATCTTTAACCGATCGTTAATTTCTCTGTATGTCCCTGTTCTAAATATCTTCCGAAGGATCTCTTCCTTGTTTTCTGTTTGTGAGGTTAATAGCTTACGAAATTCTCCCTGTGGAAGCATAACAATTTGGCTAAATTGATCTTTCGTTAAGCCAACCAATTCTTCGACTCTCTTATTAATTTCAGAAACAATTTGGCGATCCACACATGGAACTTCACGTCCGTCTATTTTCTCGTAAAATTCATATTGATCCCCAGTTGCACTTTTATTTCCTTGTTTGATATGGGGAAGCTGTCTTCTCACTCGATAATGACGACTATGGAGTTCAAACTCAAGCTCAACTGCTGTATATACATCATCATCCGCAAAATCACTGCGCATATACCTCGTATCACTTCGGTCTTCCCCGCTTGCTGAACCATATAAGGCAAAACAAATCGCATCAAAAATCGTCGTTTTTCCTGCCCCTGTATTACCTGAAATAACAAACAAACGGTTATTTTTCAACTCTGTAAAATCGATCACTTCTGTGTCCTTGTATGGACCAAAAGCTGTCATTGAAAGTTTTATCGGTCTCATGAATCTCTCTCCTCTCTTTCTAATTTCGTTGCAGCAATTTCTTTTGCGACTTGCTTAACCTGCTCGTTCGTTTCGAGTAAAAGCTCCTGTAAGACTTCAGTAAAAATCGCTTCTGTCTCTTCTGTGACCGGTGTATTTTTCATTTCTTCGTAAAAGGCTCTGAAAAGAGAAAGGTCATCCAGTTTGTCCCGAGCCACTCTTTCCACCGCTTGTCCATTAACAGTTGTCAATTGAATCGCACGCTCAACATGCATCGCATTCGGATACACAGAACGAATCCGCTCCATCGGTGATAAAACTGGAGTTTGATCTAATAGTTTTACAAAAACATAGTCTTCATTTTTTGGATGCTGAAGCAATTCTTCAATCGTTGCTTCCACTTTTCGCATATCACGTAATGGTATTAGTAATTTCTTATCAATCTTAATCTTTCCCTCGGCATCTATGTCTACAATGTAGAAGCCTTTTTTATGATTCTCCTCTGAAATTGAAAGCTTTAACGGTGATCCTGAATATTGTATCGTTTCATTTAATACAAAATGGGCTTGGTGCAAGTGTCCAAGGGCGGTGTAATGAAACCTTGAGAATAGGTTTGCATCTACATGCTCGGCTCCTCCGATGGCAAGCGGACGTTCAGAATCGCTCGTATTCTCTTCTTGTTCTCCGTTCGGTGTCACAAAGGCATGGCCGACAAATACATGTCTTGCATGAGGATCCATGTTCTCCGTAATATGCTCAATCACCTTATTCATCGCATCGTTATGCGTGCGAATGTCTTCATCTTCAAACACATGACGAACGACACTAGGATCTGCATATGGGACAAGATGGAAATGAACCTCTCCATGCTCATCTTTCAGTTTTACCGGTGCCAATGTATCTGTCATTTGCCCAACAATATGGCAACCATTTGCGGTCATAATTCTGCTCCCAAAATCAAGACGGCTTGGACTATCGTGGTTTCCTGCAATAGCTAATACTGGGGTCTTAAGTTTAAGTACAATCGTTTCAAGTAATTCATCTAATAGGTTTACTGCTTCTGTCGGCGGTACGCCTCGGTCATATAAATCTCCAGCAATAATCACCACATCAGGCTTTTCTTCTTCAATTGCTTGAATAAATTGGCCAAGCACATAGCGTTGGTCTTCTGTCATGTACACACCTTGAACAAGTTTCCCTAAATGCCAATCTGCTGTATGAAAAATTTTCATTCCTTGACTCCCCCTTCTCTTTTTAAAACTATGGTTCTTATATTCTGGTAATTTTCGACGATTTCCTCTAAATCTTGCGGACTTAGTTTCATTGATTCCATTTTTGCAATAAAGGCTTCCCACCCATTAGCAGAATAATGGCTTGGGCTTTCCTGGATATGTTGTGTTGTGACAAAACTTCTAACCATTTCCTTATCCTCATCCGCAATGTACGCAAAAGGATTTTGTTCAGTTTCTTTTTTAGCTTTCTCGAATGTTTCTAAAAATTTCTCTGAATAACCAGCCATCATATAAAGCCAAACCTTCTGTGCACGAATATGTTGTGATATTTTATCAATTGTTTCTCTAGTTGGACGGTGCTCTCCTCTTTCTATTTTACTTAATTGGGAAAAGCTCACACCCGTCAACTTGGAAAAACCTCTTAAGGTTAAGTTCATCTCTTCTCTATTTGCTTTAATGGTATCTCCCAAAAACTTTAAATCTGTTATATTCATCATTATCACCCAAAATCATTATATCTTGTTTCGTTTCGTGACACAACACAAAATTATTAACAACTAGTGTTTTTCAAATCAAAATACTAATTCTATTAGGATTGACTTCTTGAGTAGTAGTTGCCACGGGTTTTATCACTTGATATTGCTCTATCTATGTTCAGGCGGTAGAATTATTTCCAATCCTATTTTTCAAAATACCCCGCAATAGCTGGAAAGGCCAAATGCTCTTTTCTCATATCCCAAAACGTCGTCATTTTATGTTCTCTTAGAATCTGTGTATGTAGTGAATAGGTATGAGTATATAATGGTGCTTGCTGGAATAATTTTGCGAAGAATTCAATGGCCGCTTGCTCGGTTTCGGCAAAAATAAACACAAATTCTTTTCTGTTCTTTTTTAATGCGTACACACCGATTTTATGAAATCCTAATACATTGTTTTCGATCATTTCCCTTACCTTTTCATGGTCTGCATGATCAAGATCTAGCTTCGAGGCGTCATCCTCTAATGAAATCTTACCCACTTCAAGTAAATGATGAATGTAATGAGCTAGACTGACTTCTTCGTAACAAATTGCATCTATGTATAAATCCTTTACCTTCATGTTTTCCCCACCCTTTTCTATTTACTAGGACCAATAGTTGTTTGACGCACCCAGCCTATTCAATCAAGCCTGTAAATTCGTTGTATGTCACATGTATGGTTCCTACTGGGCCATTTCGATTCTTAGATACGATAATTTCAAGAAACGGATTTTCTGTCTCTTTGTCATAATACTTTTCACGATAGAGGAAAAGGATGACGTCTGCATCCTGTTCAACGCTGCCCGATTCCCGGATATCAGACATCATCGGTCGTTTTTCAGCTCTTGTTTCCACAGATCGGTTTAACTGCGCCAAACAAACGACTGGGCATTCAAACTCCTTCGCCATTGTTTTGAGATTCCTCGAGATTTCGGTTACTTGCAGATGGGAGTTGCCTCCGTATGTTTCAGCTGATCTGATCAAGGTCAAATAATCAATAAAAATAACGGGTTTCATGTTTGGATATTGATGCATCATTTTTCTTGTCTTTGCTCTCATTTCTGAAATGGTTTGGCCTGCACCATCGAAAATTTGGATATTGGTTTGATTCAAATACCCAATGACATCGGCCCATCGATCTTTTTGGCTTTGGCTTAACATGTTCCCGGGATCCCTCATTTTCAAACGATTATAGCCGCCAGTTGAAGCAATTAACCGAGATGTGATGAGCTTCTCAGGCATTTCCAGTGAAAAGACAATCGGCAAATACCCCGCCCAGCCTGCTTCCTTTGCAAAATGCAGCATCACATCAGATTTTCCCATCGATGGCCTTGCAGCTAGAATGGTAACCTCTCCATCCTGGAAACCTCCTGTCATTTCATCAAGCTTATGAATACCGGATGTGGCCGTTCTTATGACTTCCTGCTGCTGCCAAGGCGCTTCATACATCTGGACCAACGCTTGATTCAAGGAAGTATGATCGTTCATCTTCACCTCGTTGATTTTATCCAATTCGGCAATAACCTTCGTAATCTCCCAATCCCCATGGCTTGCTAGCGTCAAAATGTTCTTCTTTTCCCGCTCCTTCCACAGTTCTAGAATCAGCGTCTCAATTTCCTCAAACTTTTCCACGTCAGCGTGTGCGAGCAGGCTCGACAGATAGGACATGCCACCTAAGTTTTCTAAATCAGGCATGGTGGTCAGTGAAACCAAATCGATACTCTTACCGGCATTGCTAAAGTCAAGCATCCTCTGCATCAATACCTTATGAGTGGCTCCTTCCAGCTGCTCCGGATGAATCACGGTATCTTTAATTAAATAATTTGCCTTAATCAAACACCCTAAAAAAGCCATTTCTGCAAAATTCATCAGTTCTCACCTGCCGTTGGATCAAAATGATAGTGCCCAGGTATGGCTCGACCTGATTTCTTGGGTTCGACTGCTTGGACTTGCCTCTTGCTCTCGTTGTACAACTCAATTTCTTCAACCGTCAGCAATGATTCATTTTCCCAGTTTTTCAGAATACCAACCACATAGTTTAACCTTCGCTTATTGTTGGCACAGGCAATATCCATCGCTTTCAAAATCACATCTTTTGGATTCAAAAAGCTAGCATCATCTAACCAAGCTACTAGTTTTTCCTTGGCGTTCACGTTGTTCAACCCAAACCCATTCTGATCCCAGCACTCCATAATTTCCCGAATCGCTTCTGTCTTAGATTCATTATCTATACTTGGGTAATGAACCTGTTGTTTTTGTTTTTCTTTTTCTTTTTGTTTTTCTTTTTGCCCACGTATCGCAGAACAAGTCGTCGACGTATCGTTAGGGAGGTTGTCCGTTGTCCCAGACTGAGCAATAACCTCATCGTAATGATAAAAAGCCGGTACCGTGTCCTCATCTGAATGATTTTTATAAAAAGATTCATAGAGCGATAAAATATCCTGTCGATCGATTTTGTCAGCAACATATTCGATGAGCGAGGGATCCTCCACTTCTTTTAACTCTGAAAAAATACAATCCATTATCGGTTTTCCGCCTTTATGTAAGTTGTATTTTCCCCAATTTTTAATCGCAAGCTCTCTTGTTTTGGGATTGTACTGAATAATTTTGTGATGATGGATAAACCGATCCATTAACGAATGAACCGTCTCAATGGAGTACCCCATATCAAAGGCCATTTGTTTTTTCGTAATCCGATAGATTCCAATTTGGGTTGTATGGGGATTTGTAAGGAGATATAAGAAAAAGTATTTATCCTCCGGCGTCATTTCCTCCGAAACCACCGGATTCATCCAAAAATCAGTTCTCACCATTCTGTACCTTGCCATCACAATCACATTCCTTCCTATTTGGGTTAGAGATTCCGAGTTCCGAACCTCTCCAGATTGAGGGTAGCTGGCCATAAGCCTTTATGTGATATTTGAACTACCCCTCGTCTTTGTTATAGAGAGGGGTTACAGAAAAAGGGGCATCTTTAATTGTGAAAGATTTGTGACGGGCGTTCTTTGAGAAAGTGTATTCACCACTCCACGAGCAAATTAAAGTACATGGAGAATATTGTGAAAATATCATTTGAATAGATGATAAAAAAAAGCCTTGTAAACATCTGTCTACAAGGCTCAAATTTAAAATCACTAAATGTTTATCTAAATTTTAGAAACATACTTATATACCTAAAAATTTATTAATCCATTCATGTGTTCCGATATAATTTTCAAACTCATAGATTTGTTTTCCAAATGGTGGTAAAGATAATCTACAAGTTTGCACAACTTTATTGTAATATAATTCACCTGTTGTCCAGTCAAGTTGATCCATTTTAATTGCTAGAATAATAATATCCCAGAATGTAATCACAACTTTACTTCCTTCAGAATCCAACGAAATTAACTCTTTAGCACCCTTGTCATCCGAGATAATTGCATCTATTTCCATTCCTAGGGAATAAGCGTAACAATCCAGTTCCCCAGGATCTAAACGAGCTCTCAATCTAGTTTTAGTTGTATTAACTAATTTTTTCTGCTCTACCGATAAACCACCCCACTCTAACTTTGTTCGTTTTAACAAATTACCCTCATTGAGATGGCGAAGTAGTTTATAGTAGGTATGGCTATGCTTATCTTTTAATTCTTGCTCCACTTTTGCGGGTATGTACACTGTTTCGAATACCAGTGGAACTACCTCAAAGAATATGCCTCCACTAACCATATGTACTAAAATATCTGTATCAGACAAAACAACGGTTTTTATTTTTTCATTCATGATTGGGACCAACCTCTACAAGGGATGGTTTTTGTAATAATTCCGCCAAAAAAAGTACTTTCTTTCTTGTGATTCTCCCCTTTTTAATATTATCAATTATACTATCAAGATATATGTCAGGAATACGTGATTCTGCAAGTGGTGAGATTAAACCTAAAGGAAATTTGTTATCTTCAGTTATCTTTTTCAATAATTCAGGATTATCTTTCGAACTATAAGAATTAAATTCATCCCTTTGTTCTTTACTAATTACTTCATATTTATTTAGCATACGTGTAGTTTGTCTAAAACTAAGTTGAAAATGATGTTGTACACCGAGGATGTTTTTTATTGTGATTTTGGAGAAGTCATGGATCTCATTTATTTTTAAGTAGTTCAGTAAAGCCGATTCCGGCATTAAAAAATAATCTGTGAACTTATAAGCGAAGTATTCCATTTTAGACATTTCATACTCTTTTTCTTCCTCAGATAAATTGTCAATTTCCTTAATCTTTGCTAAATCCTTAATTAAATGGCAATATTCATGAATAGCAGTATAGTACTGTCTACCTAGTGACTCGGACGCATTTAAAAAAATAACTTTATGTTTCCCAACAATTCGTATAAAACCAGATGTACCAAGGTTTAATATTTGAAATACAAAATATCCTTGATCTTCTATAAATCTTACAACATTATATGGTTTAATTTCTTCTATATTGTTTTTAGCCCTTGTTTCATTTGCAAAATCTTTTGCTTCTTTATTAAGCGTTAATTTTTCTAGATCACTAAGTATTACAGTTTTATCTGTTCGTAAAAACATGATTGGTTTCCTCTTTTTCAAATAATTCTTTTTGGGCTATAAGTTCTTGTACAATGTTGTCTGACAGGTCAATTAATTTTTCATCCGAATTCCCTTCGCCTTGTCTAAATAAAATTAACGCATCTAAATCACTTTCTTCAGTGTCTAGTAATTCTTTTATATCTAGGCCTAAAAAATCACATATTAACCCTGCATCTTTAAGTGATAATACTGTTCTTCCGGTCTCAATATTTCCAATTTGAGCTCTAGTCATATCTACCCCTTCTGCTAGTTCAGCTTGTGAAAATCCTACTTCCATTCGGGCTTGTCGGATTCTTTTACCAATGACTTCATCCTTTAATTTAGCCATTTTTTTACATCCTTTCAATTTTAATTCCTTATATTATATAATAATAACACATTTTTATTTATATTATGTGTAATATTTATGCACAACAAACATATTTTTTGAAAAAAAGGGTGTTTTTCATTGAAGCTCAAAGTGATGGACGAAAGACACTATATTCTGTGTCCAAGATCCTTGATTAAAGTTGAACTATCTTTATTTATTTTATTAGACGACTAACGCCATGGTTTAACCTGTAATTATAGCTATTTTATCTTCAAGCGTTCTATTAGAAATGGCAAAAGCCAAACAAACGAATGTTCAACTTAGTAAAAAAGTAGATAGTGATTTGAACACTATTAATCAATATTTTAGGGAGTTTCTCAACATCTATTCAACTGATTATACAAACTGAATTTTTACTGAAGAAGCTACAGAAGAGAATGTTGATTTCTTCAAAGAAGGAATGGATCGTAAAATCATGTTAGAAAGTATTCTTGCTAAAATGGCTTCCTTTGAAGTTGATAGCAGTTTAGTTAAATTGAAAGCAGATGTTGAAAGAGCTGTGGAATTAGAAATAGAGGCTACTGAAGCTGGACAAGTTATCTTTCTTTTAAAAGACCTCGATCATTCAGACCCAAGTGCGGACCCCATCAATCAGTTTGGAAATGCAATGGACACTTGGAGAAATACTACGGATGAATTGCATCAATTAGTGCCAGTAATAAAAAATACAATAGATGCAAAATCAAACGAAATAAAAGAAAAGTAAGAAAAGGATCTCATTATTGGTTGTGTTATAACATGTCGAAGTTATTCATTTGACAGATACCTACTTGTTATAGGTATAATATAGATAATTCAATAAGGTTATCAAGAGTGAACGAGAGTCCTGGCTCGACGACTTCACAGCAACCTGCTTTTTCGGTAAGGTGCTCCAACCAGCAAAGCATTTGCTTTGAATGATGACAACGGCTTAAGGCTCTTTGTTGCGTTCGTATGCAATGAAGAGCCTTTTTCATTGCTTTCATTCTTGTACTTGATAATACGTTTAGGAGGAAAAAAGATGAATACTTCAGGATTTATAAGAGGATTGATGTCAAGAAATATGGAGGGTGAGAAATTTTTCATTCATGTTGCGACCTTCATTGAACAACAGTTACAGGAGTGGGATCCAGATTTTAAAGTGTTCGTCATGATGCTCGAGAACTATGAAATGTTTGTTACAGGTAAACAGGAGTCCCTCCAACTTACAATGACAGACACAGAGATAATAACCCTTCAACAAAGAGATCCGTATGCTCTTGATAGAAAAATATGGAGGGAAATGGAGCAGGAAGGTCTTCAGATCAGACGAGGTTCTGGAAATTATTTAAGTTATGTATTTATGGAAAAGTAGGATATTTAGGGACGGCCCCCAAGCACAGTCATGCTTTCGTGCATCCGGAGGGCCGGCCCTGTATTCCCAGGTGGCTAGCACCATCCCGAACGAACACTAAGGCCGCACCCTTCCATTTTGGCAGATTTGCTCACGCACGTCTCTCTTGCTTTAGTATCTAATCGTTTGCAGTGCATTTTTCGAGAAATAGGAGACATAAAAAAACGACTTTATCATTCATACAAAGCCGTTTTTCTACCATTATCCTATGTACTACCCTTGATATCCTTCCGTGTAAATTTGGAAGGTTACCCCGAATTTATCTTTAATCACGCCATAAGCCGGGCTAAAACTTGTTTCTGATAGTGGCATTTCAACTTGGCCACCATCCTGTAACGCCTCAAAAATTTGGCGAGCTTTGTCTGCATTGTCAAACATGGCACAAATGGTAACGAGGTTTCCTTCTTGAGCTGGTTGACCTGGGAATGTATCTGAAAACATAATTACTGACTCTCCAATCCTTATTGAGGCATGTGAAACAAGGTCCTTTGCATCCTCAGGGAAAGGAAAGTCTGGGGAAGTGGGCATTTCACCAAATGTTATAACTCCTAAATTTTCAGCTTGAAATACCTTTTCGTAAAATCCAACTGCTTCTCTTGCAGTTCCGTTCAACTGTAAATAAGGAAAAAATTTCATTTTTTTTAGCTCCTCTTTTTAACTTTATTATCGATTTCTTAACAATTTTCGAACAAAAGAATGATTAATTTTCAAACTATTAACTGGGAGGCTTCTTATAAAACAACTTCCTATTAGGATACTTTAATAATTCTAGTAGTTATATTGGATTCCTTTTCGTAAAAGTTATGTACAAAATCACTATCAAGGGTAGCTAGGAATTGTATGATTGCTAATACCTATTACTACATCTTCAAAGTCCGCCCACACATCCAATACCCTAGCTACTTCAGTACGGCGAGAATCGGTTTTATCTAGGTACGTTAAAATAAAACAAGCATCTAAATAAATAGATGCTCCAGAGAAGTCTTCAAAGTCTATTTGTTCACCATCAATGATAAAATCCATACTTATCTCCCTTGTTTATGTAAATCTGATAATGTACGGCCAAACGCACCATAAACACCAATAGCATCTGAAATCTCAAGAGCACTACGTCTTTTCTTTTTTCTTTGAACCTCTTCTTCTGATCGGACACGTCTTGCTTTTTTTTCTGGCTTCGTTTGAGGAAAAGTAATCAAATGTACCACCTCTTCCGTATTTTTTGTATTTCTATCGTATCTCTTATTTCTATACTCGTCCATAATTCCCCTCCTTTTTGTGGAAAATTTTTAATATTATTTTCCCGCTTTTCTACACTTTAAAACTATGAGACATTTAGGCAATTATGATGATTATCATCCATTGTTACCGAAAATTAGAGGTTTTATAAGCATAAGGTAATTCTCACACTTTGTTGCAACAAATCAGGAGCTGTCCACTGGAACGAAATTTAAAGGATGAAAGTGGATGTTAGTAAATACCTGTTCCTTAAAACAAATTTAATTTGCACTGGGCTCAGGCCCTAATCTCCCTATTTGTACATAAGTTTTAGTTTCAATGACGCCCAAATTTTGAAATATAAAAAGAGCCAAAATAGCAAGTAACAAATCACAACTTGCATCTTTTAGGCTCTTTTTTCTTATGATTAATGTAGCTCTTGGGTTGAACCACCGTAATTCTTTCATGCACCTGGTATCTGGCCCTGTATTCTCATTCATTCACCTTATAATCAAGCTTCTAATTGTTTATAGATTTTTTTCACTCTTTTTAGTTGAGGAGCTGTTAGGTATGTATCTCTTTTACGTAACACATTCAAAAATGCCTCTTTATTTTCATCTGTAACAGCTAAAAGAGTGCTTTCTGCGTGCTGAGGAATTTCTTTTGTTCTGCAATTCTCAAGGTGAAGGAGCAGGAATGGAAAAATCGCATGATTGTTTTCCTTGCTAACTGCTGCAAGCTTCGCAAGTGTTAGAACCCCTTTATCAATTGTAATAACGGAACCCATTTTGATTGCATTTTTTATTGTGCTTACATGAGCCATAAGGGTTTCTGATGCTTCATCAGCAATCGTAGCTAATGCAGACATTGCCCCCCACACCATACGATTATTACGGCTCTTTAGCAACTCGATGAAATTCAAGGCATATTTGCTTATGAGCTCAGGTTTAACTTGTCCAATTTCATAAGCTACTTTTATACAATCGTGTTGTATTTTTTTATCCTTGCAATATAGGTTTTCAATGATTTCTTCAATGGCTGCATGATTTTCCTCATTCGCAAACTTGTGTGCCAGCTCAATATTTGGTTCTTCATCATTTCTATTAAATTGTGAAGCTAATTGATTGACTACTGACATATTAATCCTCCATTTATCAGATCTTACTATTCATAGATAATGACTCATTGCAAGTAATCGTTTTACCTTTTAGTTACTTAACTTGGCCCTCAAAAATTAAACTTTTGTCTCACTGGTTACATATGTAACTATTTGTATAGTAATCTGTCTCTCAATGGTTTAACCAAAAATTAAACTAAAAACACGTTCATATGCATCATAAATTTTGTCTGCCTCTTCAGGTTGTTTGAACTCATCTCGATATTGACCGACATACAAATCCAATTCACGAAGATCAATTAAAATATTTACAAATACTTTTGGAACTTCTTCCCACGAATAAATCTCGTCGATAATATCGGATAATTCATTGTAGATTCGTTCAAATTGTTGTTCATCGATTCCTTTGCCATCTTGAAGTTTTTTAAAAAAGTTTCCATTCTCGTTCATTCTCTCAATCAACCTGGCCATCACTCTGGCTTTTTCAGGTTCTATTTCACCGTTATCTTTCGTACATCTTTGAATCATCTTTTTGGTATTTTCGGCTGCTTTCCTAATATGGACGGATTCTTCACCGCCATATATTAGCGAAAAGTTGTAAAGTTCATCATATAGTCCAACTAATGTATGGACGACCTCTCCCGGTATACTTGTGCGACTCTCCCATTCATCCGCACAAACGGTGAGTGCCTTAACTAACTTCTCATACTCCTTTTCATGGAAACTATTTCCCATTCTTAGCTCAACGAGTACATTTATTTCAGCCTGTTCAAAGACGTCTATGATCTCTTTGTCCTTCACCGTCTCACTCTCCTCTGAAGGTTGGAAAAACGAAGGAACGGCTGCGGCGTTTCAAGGTGAAACGTTGGAACCGTCCCTCTGTTCTACTTTTTAACAATCGGTATATAAATATCAAAATGCGGATCACTAGGGTCCTGTTCAATTGGATAATGTTCATGTTTTATTGGCATATAAGGATCGTAGTAATCTACACCTGGTTCTCTATATGCAGTATATTCACTATCAAATAACCATTTATGTAGATCCGTATACGTCTTTTGTATATTCTCTCCTTTGTTATGAGTTGTCTTCACATAAGTCCATTCAGGAACCTTTATTTCAATCATGCCATCAGGAATTTCCTGATTCGTACTGACTTCAAATACCGCATAATGAACGAAACCGTTTTCAATGACATGATAAGAAAGACCTAACTGAACATGGGGATTCACCTTGTAATCTAGCTCATTGGCGCGTTCTTCCATTTGCCGAATCACATTTTTTAAACTCGGTACAATTTGAGAAAATGTACCCTCCCATTTTAATCCTGCTGCCCGATAGCTTGGTAATGTAATTATTTCATAGCTCACTTTATTTCCTCCTTCTTTAAAAAAGTGTTATAAGTTTCCTAGTTTACAGTTTTCAATCACTACGGTGTCTAATCTACTACTTATTTTATCATCTTCAATAACCCAATACATAATGTAAAATGGAAGATGGTTCCAGCATGATAAGGTGAATCGTATCCGAGTAGTTTCACTTTTCTCATGTCCCATCTAATTCTGTATCACTACAATTGGTGCCCATTATTTAGTAAGTGAGTCGCATAGCTGTGTATTAGTTGGTGCTGAATTACAATGTTTTTACCTGCCCGTTTTGATATTCGTTTATCGTAAAACAACTCCTATTAATAACGAAACTTCTTGGTATTTAGATACTGCCAACCAATCTTCCGACCTAACATATTCCTTTTCTTTATAACAAAAAAAACGACACATTCATGTCGTTTTGAAAGTATAGCCTTGAAAGGAGGAATCCCTATTCAACTATCATAGATTTGATAAAGGGTATTCGTTTTCTTAGCGTGGTACATGGCCAAATCCGCATGGCGAAGGAGTAACTCCATATCTACGCCGTGTTCCGGATAAAAGACAACCCCTATATTTGTTGTGATATTGGCAATTGAATTTGCGATATAGATTGACCGCTTAATAACTTCCGCAATCTGATTTGCGAATTCTTGTATTTCTTCCTCGTTTTTTCGTCCGGATAGAACAACGGCAAATTCATCTCCACCCAATCTGTAGACGAGACCAGTAGAACCTAACACTCCGCTTAATCAGGCAGTTACTTTAATTAGCACAAGATCTCCAGCTTGATGACCGGATGAATCATTCACAGTTTTAAGGCCATGTAAATCTAAATACATAATGGTAAACCTTGAGTCTTTTTCGATCTCTTCTTGTAAATCAATTTGGAATTTAAGACGGTTTGGTAAGTCCGTTAACGTATCATAGTAGGCCCGATACCTGATTAAATCGTCTTCCTTCTTTTTCTTTGTGACATCCCAAAACACAACTTGAATAGCGGATTCTCCGTTCAATTGGATGTGTATTCCATTTACCTCAACTAAATCAATATCTTGTCCATATGGCAGTAGAAAAGACTCTGATTCAAAATTTAAAAGGGGTACCTTTAAACTTTGATAGCTTCTGTTTTTTGATAGAACAAAAACTCCTAAAATATCAAATGTCGTTCCATTAATATAGGTCTTGGATAAATAACTATTTACAATAAACTCATCCTGCATAAAATCAGAACGACTCTGATGGGAGTCCTTCCTTAAGATTCCCATCACTTGATTTGAATTCATAAGTAGATCAGGCAGTTTTCGAATTTCTGTTAGTTGATTAGCAATATTGCCATTTGCCTGTTCTAATAACTCTGGTATATACTCTCCTACCTGTTCCTCAATTGAAACCGTATATTGTTTGTAGGCAATATAACCAAGCAAGGATATTGGAATAACAGTCAAAAAAACATAGGTCACTAACAATTTTGTTTGTAACCGGAAGTCTTTAAATTTCAACCACTTAAAAATCATACTCATCCACATTCTCTTTCGTAAAGTCAATCGGTTCATCCATGATCACCACATCCCCAATCAATCGAATCTTTCCAACTGATTCTACATGCTGATGATCGTATGGCAGTACTTTCTTCGCTGCATTTTTAGCTAAAGCAACCGTCAAATATCCTAGTTTCTTTGGACTCCAAAGGGTTACAATTTGTGCCGATCCTTCTTTTAAATATTTATTCATCGGATTCGGTGGAGATAAACCGACAACCGCTACCTCTCCAGCCTTTCCTAGCTCCTTCACAGCTTGTGCAGCAGCTGGTGGTCCAACCGATGAGTTACCAATTATCCCTTTTAAGTTTGGGTGTGTTTCTAATAGTTCAATTGCCTTCGTATATGCTTTTTGTGGATTATCATCATTGGCAACAATATCAACAAGAGTCATATTCGGATAATATTCCTCTCGCTGAATTTGGATCCATTTTATCCATTCATTTAAATTCGCTGCTGAAAGAGCACCAGTCAAAATAGCAAATTCTCCTTCTTCACCCGTATTCCAAGCAAGCATGTCCATTAAATGACGACCTAGTGTTTCCGGATCGACCATATTAATGAAGAAACTCCTTGCCTCAGGTAATGCGTCCGAATCCCAAGTAATCACGTGAATCCCTTTTCTTTTTGCTTCGATTAATATAGGAGTAACCTTTTCCGGATCATTCGCAGATACGGCGATAACATCTACTTTTTCATTGATCAACTCCCTTATAATCGCGATTTGCATATTGGGATCAGCGAGAGTAGGTCCACGATAAATCACATTTACATCAAGATCCTTACCCGCTTCTAATGCCCCCTCCTCAACAGCATTGAAATAGGGAATATTAATTACCTTTGGCACAATAGCAATGGTCAGAGTTAGCCCATTTATATTTTCATCGTCTTCGTAAGGAACCTCTCCTCGATTAAACACAACTTCATACTTACTATTATGAACATTCATCCCTGAGCAACCGCCTACAATTATCAAGATACAAAATATTCTGAAATATAAAAACACAGAACTTCACCTGCTGCCATTGTATAATTTTTTATCATACATATATTACTATCAATTATATAATAGAATTAAAGTTTAATGAAACAAATACTACTATTCTAATTTGTTTCTACTTTGAGAGAACCTGTCTCTTTTTTCAAAAAAAGTGCCTGACCCCAATACGATAATACACTACCGCATTGGCCCAGACCCCTGAACTTTCAATTTGATTATTCAGTTACTCCTTATAATAAAACGGACTCAAATTCATGATTAGTACTTCGAATGGCTTTGCCATCTCTAGCAACTCTAATATTTCCACATAGAAGGTTAGGCACTAGATTCCAATCAACCATATCTTTTTATTTTCTCATTCAAATACTGTACTCCATATAATAAATAGGCTTTATAGTGTATATAGAAAAAGAATTGAGTACGATTTAATCGATTTAGACGTATGATTTTAAGTTTTTTGAGAACATCCATGAAAAGAAAAGCAAAAAGTCCATCAGCCATCACATTAAGCACCAAATACTTTTTAAAGTTTCCATATGAAAATTTCAATAACCACATAGATAATGGCATATAAGGACCAACACTAAATGGAAGTTCATCCCTTATAAATGATTTTGGCTTATCGTAAAACTTCCACCACTTCCTCTTATGTCCATACAAATGATTGATGATCTCAAAAATAACAATGAAAACACCTGATACAGAATAACGTTTTACGCTTCGTTTTCCCATGAACAACAACGATAACCATGGAATTATGATGATAGAAAGATTAAATATTCGATGCTTTCTAGATGCCATAAGTTACATCACCTCAACATTATTTTTACTCCTGTTGTTTTAAACTATCCAATATCAAGAATAAAATTCCACTCATTATCAGGCCTATTATCAAGCTTTCAAGTCTTATTAAAACACCCTATCAATAATATGATAGAATCTTTTGAGGGAGGTGGTTGCAACGATGGAAATCATTTTAATCTCGGTTATTGTTCTGGTAGTGGCTTCATTCATAAATAGGGTATACAAAAAAGTGAATATAGATCAATATTCTCCAATTTGGGAATACTTTGCAAAATCCTTTTTCTATGGAATAATCACAGTCTTTACAATGTACTATGGGAAAGATTCGCTAACGGAACTTTCTCCGCTTGAATGGGCCATTATTGGAGTGTCTGCAATCGAAGGAACAGGGAACTATATTAATTATGTAAAAGAATCAAAGAAGCGTAAGTTGAAAAAAAGTGAAAAACAAAACGCGGGTTTAGATTTGGACCGCTAAATGTTCATATAATGAAAAATCTTATATCCATACATAAAATATGACCTATCCTTTTATCGGACAGGTCATTTTTCATAGTCTATGAATCTTGTAAGTCTTAGGTTACGGTCATAGTGACTCCCCAAATGGTCGGCCTTCTTGTCCGTAACCGATTTTCTTTCCAAATTAAGTTTAAGTATAATTGGAATGACGCAATTCTTAACAAATTCGATTAAGCATTTTGGGAGGAAAGAACGTGAATCCGACAGTATCTATCATTTTTGAACAAAAGCCTGAACAGTGGGGACTTAGAGGAGATCCTTATTTATGGGATGACCTTCAAACAGCCTTCGCTATGGTTCCATTACCTTGCTCAGAATCACAGTTTACCCAACTTTTAAAAAGGTACTTTGAGGAACTGACCAATCATCCATTTGATTCAGAAACTGATTTTTTCATAGTGGAGAAATACGCTCACGGAGGAATCTCAAGTGGGGGGATCAGTATGGAGTTTTGGGAAATGAGGGCTTTACCACTTCTCATGAATCGATTAAAAAACGAGAACAAAGGCTTCCAATAAATTTGGTACGGAACAGGTGACTTGGCAGTAACTAAAGATGGGGAAAGTTAATAGGCTTATGATGCAATTTTGGCTGCGTTACTTTTAAAATCGATAACAAAAAGACCCCACTGGTTTGGGTGGAGTCATAATTCAGAAGACTATGAGTCTGCATTTATACTGATGTTACCCATCAAGCAAGCTTCCCACAACACCACGTAAGCGAACTGAACAATAAATTAGTAAATTCATCGTGTAAGAGCCCTTCTTCAGTATGGGAAGGGGTTAAACAAATCACACGTCCTTTTCCATATTCATGCTTCCAACCTGCTACTGTTTTACCTTTTTCTGAAATTGCATGAAGGAATACATTTGTTTTCCTTTCCTCACAGGTTACAAAATAATGCTCATCTCTCACATTATATGCGGCATCTAATATCCGTAAATTGTCATCGGTATTATTCCATTGATAGGCAACATCCAGAAGCTCACTTGGATGAAAATCAAACTTCCCTTTTACCATTGAGTAATAGTCTTCTCGCACCTCATACGAAGACAAACCGGAATGCCAGACAAGCCATCCCCCTCCTGAATGAACATATTCACAAATTTGTTTCTCAAGTTTCTCATCCATCCAGTATTCCACATTTTCCGCTGTCGGGTTTCGTTTGTTTTGTTTTGATAGAATCACTGCATCTGGCTTTTCTTGAAGTTTCTCTGCCAGCTGTTCTACCTCGATATACTCAATCCTCAAAACGCCCGATTCCAGCTTTAGTTTCTCCATAGCCTTCATGAGTGACTTCTGAAGTAATCGCTTATCATGATAATGGTCCCCTAAGAGGGCTATTATTTTTTTCATACTTATCCTCCAGCAAATTGAATTTATAAAAAGAAACTCCATTACTCCAATAGATAGGTCCTTATCGGCACTTCTGTGAATCTGACATCTTGTTTTTGATTACGTTATCGAGTTCTTCTATACTGTTTCTTTGCTCCGCTGAGCCATGCCTTGACTTTCTCTTTGTAATTTCCTTGTATGAAATCTGGTTCGTATTCCCCCATTTCTTCCAGGGCACTTTATCGTATTTATGGTGCTGGTAATACTTCCATGGATGGAGACTCCCCGGCGCATAATTATACGTGCCCATGTTAACCGGATCGTTTACCATCTGACCCGTCTCAGCATGATAGACAACTTCAAATCGACCATTTGCTGATATAAACTTTACATTGTACCCAGCGTCATATTCACTTACCTCATACCGGTGATATCTAGCACTGAATAGCTGCCATTTTCCACATGCCACTCGTTCAATCATTTCTTCTAATTGTTCAGGCGCTTCTCCATATCGGTTCAGTTCATTGCGAAAATAATGAATCTCTTCCGTGAGATAAGGGAGTTGTTTGACATATTGATCAAATGTCTCAAAATAAAGATCAAAATGCTTATGCCCACTCAGAAGGTTTTCGTAGTCCTTAAGATCTTGCATCATTTGCGTTAGGATGGCGTGTGATGAAATGGCTTTGGATGTATCAAATAGATACCACTTTCGATGTTCAGCGCGAATCTGGTCATACTGCTCTGAGAGCTCTGAAAAGTATGCCTCCGATAAAAAATCGGCCTTGATCTCCACAGGCACAATTGGATATACAAAGTCTTTCTCTAGTCGATGGTATCCGTATGTCAACACTACAAACAGGGAAATAAGAAAGATAAGAACCGTTTTGGTTGACCGACTTTTGATTTCTATCCTAATTTTCCGCCCCTCCTCTTCTCCCAATTTCGATCTAAACATCAATTGACCTGCATTTTTCAAAACTCTTGCCCAATGATGAAATGCAGGGCGCTCTTTCCCGGCTGTGGTAGATTCATTTACTTCTTTGAAATAAGTTCAAAATTAACTCTATACCCTTTTATTGTTCTTTTAATATTGAATACTTTCGATACGCTTTATAGTAACTGCTGGCGAAAAAAACAACCAGAATCGCGGGAAGAAGCTTCAAAAGAGCAAATGGGGTTTCAAATAAAAATGCCTTCCAAAATAAAGAACCTGTCATACTCCAAAGACCTTCATGATATAATCCTGAATCCTTGTCAGACATAATAGAAAAAGCCAAATACAGCATAACCGCCCCTAACCAAAATGAATAACCCATGAGTCGTTTATAATAATTACACTGTGATTGGCGGTCCGAGAAGATTTCATTTTGATTATCATCTTCTTTTTGCCAATACCGAATTCCGCCAAGCCATGAGCCCTTTATATAGCTCCAACCAAAATCTTCATATATCCCTTTGTATTCCTCGAGCTTTTTCTTTGGTAAATAATCTTGATAATCAAGTCGCATCACATATCTCTTATCGCTTTTTTCGAAAGTGTATATTCCTAATCCACTGATATTTGTGCAACGATAGCCTTTTTTCAACTGCTCGTTCAGCCACTTCTCCTCTTTTTCAATATCAAAGAATAGCTTAAATTTCTTCATTCGATTCACTTCCTTCGTACAGGGATAAAATATGCAATAACCTGGTTTGTTCCATTTTTAAAATTGCGCTTCCTTCTTCAGTGATCATATAAACTTTTCTCCGGCCTGACTCTCCAACAGACTCAATCCAACCATGCTTATTCAAGTTTTCAATCGCACCGTATAATGTACCCGCTGCCAAAATAACGGTTCCATTACTCATTTCCACGATTTTTTGCATTACAGCATAGCCATGAAGTGGCTCACGCAAAGCTAATAAAATATAATGCATGGTTTCAGACAACGGTAATAATTTGTGTTTCATATCCTCACCCTTTATTCAGTTCAACTACATAGTTTAACTTAATAAAAACATAATACAGTTCAACTGAATAGTCAACAATATTTTCAATATTAGGCAAAGGAACTTAAAATAAAAAGCGTAATAACCAGGTAAAAATCAATCGAAAAAGTCGCTTTCCATACGTAAGGGAAAGCGACTTTGGGTCTAATCTAATTCGGTATATTTTTTCCTTGCTGATGTTTTTGCTCTTCCTCTGTGAATTTAATGATGTCTTTACATAAAGGAGAAAAACCTGGATTGAAACAGTATCTAACAAAATCTTCAAAAGTAATAGGTTTATCATTGGGTCGCAAGTATTTAAGAGCCTCTACAAATGATGGATAATGTATATTGGGTGTGCTTTTTACCGCTGTATCATCGTGTGTCTAAGATTAAACATTTATATTTTAAAGCCATAAATTTCCCCCTATAAAATCGTAATATCCTATTCATTTATACATTACATTAGAAAATTTAGATACCTACTTCATTAAAATGCTCGGTTAGTTGAAAAAGGTTTCCTTTTACTCTCCCTTTCGTTGAAGAAGTTCTAATTATTTTTAATAATTTTTTGGTATTTACTATGACCATCAGTTAAACCAACTAGTTCAAATTCATTATTTTTATAAAAGTTATTTAATTTGATATTATCAGCAACGCAATTTAATTTAAGATAACTTTGGTCTCGTGCATTGTTTTGTATCCACCCCAAAATACTTCTACCAAAACCTTTATTCATATATATTGGTATAATCGCAAGTCTATGTAAGTAAATTGTTTTTAAGCTATTATCCTCACCCCAGATATGTCTGTCCCATTCACTTTGATTTGATGAAAGTGTAAATGTAGCGATAATATCATTATCTTTCAAAACAATATAAGTTTCTCGATTGGATATAGCCTGTTTAATCTCTTCGTCATCGCCTCCATCTAAAAGAAAACTCCATTGGTTGATTTCATTATCTTTCATCCATAGAGCGATCCGTTTTAACATTTTAATTATTTTGCTCGTATCGTCATTCGTAGCAATTTTTATATGCAACCCTTTAAGATCTTCAAAATTAATCAAAAGATTTCCTCCTTTTATCTATCGTTAAGTTTTATTTTAAGGCATTTCCAACCGAGGCTCACCATGGGATTTTCTTCTTTTCCACTGATGAACTGCCAGGCTTTGACGCCAGGACCAACCTAAGGGTGTCCATATATCGCAGTGGGGATGCAAAGTGCGTTGCAGTCAGCAATCGGCTTTCCCAGCATGTCAACCAGTGCGTCGTGTATGCTTTTGTTACTGATACCTCCAGATGTAAGCAGAAATTTCATACCTTCACTCCTTTTCTTTGTTTTGTACTTACGAGTTTTGTCGTACCTCTAAGCGTTTTATGGATGACTAGAACACTTCAATTGAATGAATGTTTGTGTATTCGATACCTGGTGAAGCTCATTCTGTCCTATATTTTACAATTCTACAAAACTAACATAAATCCTTGTTTACCTATTCTGCTTCGTTTAATTTAGTTCAATCAAAGACGGTACTACTCCAATCTCATTGTTTTGAAAAAATCAAAATCCTAGCAATACTATTCATATCACTAGGATGATGGACTACCTAATTATAAGTTTTCAATTCTTTCTATATCCTCTGCAGATAATACAAAATCGAAAAGATCTAGATTAGATGCTTGGTTTTCACGGTTGTGAGATTTAGGAATAACGATCACACCGCGCTCTATTTGGTATTTTAATAAGACTTGTGCGCCGGATTTTTTATAGGCCTTACCGATTTCATCCAAAATTTCTTTTTGATGGGCTTCTGCTTTCATAGGTCCCCATGCAACAGGTGTAATGCCCTCGTCTTTTAATACGGCAAGGAGATCTTTATTAGGTTCTTTTAAGTTAAGTTGTATTTGATTAACAGCTGGCTTCACTTTCGCAAATTCTTTCAATTCATCTAGATGATTTTTACCAAAGTTTGAAACGCCGATTGCTTTTAGTTTGCCCGCTTCGTAATATTCTTCAAATACTTCCCAAGTGTTTTTAAGTTGTTCTTTGTCTTCAATAGGGAAGTGAATAAGTAGCAGGTCGAGATAGTTTGTTTGGAAGTTTTTTAGACTGTTATCGATAGCTGCCCGAGTAGCTTCCTTTGAAGAAATATATTCTTCGTTGGCTGGAACTTTTGTTGTAATGAATAACTCTTCTCGAGGCACTGTGCTCTCTGCTAAAACTCTGCCGACAAGTTCTTCGTTTCGATAAATGATGGCAGCATCTATTGAACGGTAACCCAACTCAAGTGCTGATACGAGTTCAGGAATTTCATTTGTTAACGCCCCGTTATACTCGTTATTTTCTTTTCCATACGTATTTGTACCCGTTCCGACAATTGGCATTTTTAACCCATTATTAAGTGTTATGTACTCCATATGTTTAAGCACTCCCTCTGTATACTCTATTACTTTACTTACAAAGTACATTATAACAAATTGTAGAATTTTCAAAAAGTAACATGAAAGAAGGCATTATTTAGATCAACACACTTTCTTTTAAGTACTTTTTAACTCAAACAATACGATTGTATGTCCTACGTATTTACCGGATGGAGAAAGTTTAGGTGAATATCGTGTGGAACGTGATTTTTTGCCAATCGATGGAGTTAAAATATACGTAGTGGATACAGCAGAACACCCTTGAGTGAATGAAAAATCATCTTTTTTAGGAGACATTTATTTCCGACATATTTCTGTCACAAATTCCTTATCTTCTTTTGACTAATTTTGTCGAAGGTCTTTTATTTATGGTAAAAATTTTGCATAATATTGTTTGTATTTGCTTTAGGCAAAAGCGTTAAATTAATAAAGAGGTGTGGAAATTGTTACAAGAAAGTGTACAACTTAATAGAGAATCTCTTATTTTATCAATTGTTCAAAAAAGGGATGAAATGATTAGTCTTGCTTCGTTAAATGGTATGCTAAACAGTAAGACAATAAAATGCAGTCAAGAATTAGATCAATTATTAAATGCTTTTAACAAGTTTCAAATAAATTAATTTACATACATAGAGGTGTCCGATCTGCACTTACATTTTTTACATTAGTGACACCGTTGTTTTCTCCCTCAATATTCCAAATCACTATTTTTATTTTATGGACAGTATTGCACCCAAAAAACCTTCTCCTTATTGAAATAATCAAACCGTTACGTGAATAGAATAAGCATTCCTCATTTTAGAAAGCTGTTTAACTCTTACTCGTGGGATCATTTTCAACATTCGTTTTTTTTACACCTTTACTTATGTATGGTTTTGCACTCTTTTTTTTGTTTGCACTCGCATTCCAACGATTCCAGCCCTTCTTATCTGTTCCTCTCCCTGTTCCGCCTTTTCCTTTAGCTTTACTCATATAAATCACTCCATTATCATTTTTGTGTGAGTTACCTGTCTGGTTAGTTTTTATATTTTACTCGATGATTAACCAAGAATTTTGCCATAGATAACATCATTCCAGATGTGTATGTTTTTACTATCCTACTTCGTTCAAATCTTTCAATAAAAATAGCGTTAATCCCTTCCTAGATCAACGCTACCCGATGAAGTGCCTGTCCCTCATCACACAGTGTGGATTAGGCACTCGAAGTTAAATCAAATCCATCATCTTTCCAGTGACTTTATTAATCGAAATAACTGAGCTGTTGTTACTCGCAAATTAGAATAGGTTGTTTCAGGGTTCATGGCTTCCTCTATTGTCATGGGTGTGTTCATAATCGAGAAATAGGACGTGACACCAAGTTCATTTAATTGGGCGGCATCCTCCGCTATACTGCCAGCTACTGCAATAACTGGAATTTGGTATTGTTTTGCCAGGCGGGCTATTCCAATCGGTACTTTTCCCATCGTCGTTTGGGAATCTAATTTTCCTTCACCAGTTATAACAAAGTCTGTTTCTGGCATAAATCGTTCCATATCAAGAATAGATAGCACAAGTTCTATTCCTGATTGTAGCTCGGCATCTAAAAAGCCAAAAAAGGCGGCACCTAATCCACCAGCGGCTCCCGCACCCTTGATTGTATGTATATCTTTCCCTAATTCTTGACACACAATTTCGGCGAAATGCTTAAGACCATGATCTAGTGCTTTTACATCGTCTTTGGTTGCTCCTTTTTGAGGTCCAAAAACATATGCTGCTCCGTCGGTTCCATGAAGATAATTCGTTACATCACAGGCTAATTTAAATGTACAATCTGCCAGTATGGAATTAGCGTTTTGGGTATCAATTTTAGAGATATCCTGCAATACTCCCCCACCAAGGCCAACTTCATTCCCGAATTGATCCATAAAACGGAAACCTAACGCTTGAAGCATCCCAACTCCAGCATCATTCGTAGCACTTCCGCCTAGTCCAATTACAAACTCCCTGCATCCTTTTCCGATCGCATCCAAAATGATTTCACCAACTCCAAATGTGGTGGTCAGAAAAGGATTTCGTTCATTCTGAGGTACTAGAGGCAGTCCACAAGCTGCTGCAACTTCAATGACGGCCGTTTTCCCGTCACCTAATATTCCATAGATTGCATCAACTTTACTATTTAGTGGACCAGTGACATTGACCTTCATTAACTGCCCATTTGTTGACTGAACCAATGCGTCAACCGTACCTTCTCCACCATCTGCTAATGGAAAAGCAATAATCTCTGCTTCCTTATAGACTTCCTTAATTCCACTTGAGATCGCATTGCTTCCTTCAATCGATGAAATGCTTCCTTTGAATGAGTCAATTGCGATAATTACCTTCATGATCGGTACCCTCCAATCTCACAGTTACTATCAGTTTATCATTAACATGACTCATGTTGTAAAACAATCCTTAATCACCAAAAAAATCCACATTTAGCAACAGTTTTTATCTTTTCGACATAATAGAGAAGTTAGACTTAAAAATATTGGATAAGTATTCCTCTATTTCCACATTAATCTACAAACCTAGACAATTACATAGTATAATGAATGAATAGATTAATAGATTGTTAGGAGGTACATAAGTTGGGTAATAAGAAACTATAT
Source organism: Bacillus sp. REN16 (assembly GCF_020731355.1). Classification (GTDB taxonomy): domain Bacteria; phylum Bacillota; class Bacilli; order Bacillales; family Bacillaceae_L; genus Ferdinandcohnia. The sequence goes on from NZ_JAJFZK010000019.1 coordinate 49,653, forward strand.
ATGTCCGTGACGACGGCTGCATTCATTGCCACTGCCTTACTTGGTGCGGGAGAGACGGAAGCAGCAAGCACGTACAAGGTTCAGAGTGGTGATTCACTTTGGAAGATTGCTCAAAAGCATAATATCACTGTTCCACAATTGAAATCCTTAAACAGCTTAACGAGCGATCTTATTTTCCCGAATCAAGTACTTAATACAGAAATAACTGCCACAAAAAGCGGTACAAACGATGCAACAAACACAAACACGCAACCTAAGAATGACAAAGAAACACAACAACCGAGTCCAGCAGCATCAACTACATACACTGTAAAATCCGGTGATACACTTAGTGGTATTGCATTGAAACATAAGATTTCAATTAATGAATTAATGCAGTGGAACAATTTGAATTCGACTCTCATCTTCCCAGGGAATGTGTTTGTTGTCAGTAAACCTGGAACCGTTGAGGCACCAACAAACCCGACTCCAGAACAAACAGAGAAACCTCAAGAAGAAGTGGTTCAATCTGCTACTATTTATACCGTAAAGTCAGGCGACACCCTGTCAAGAATTGCAATAGAATATAAAGTTACAGTTGCAAATCTTAAAACATGGAACAGCCTGAATTCAGATATGATCTATATTGGTCAAAAGTTAACGATTGGAGATGGCGCTAAGGTAGAACCTCCTAAAGTTGAAACTCCATCAACAAATATCAGCTATAATGTTGATCAATTGATTAATGTCGCAAAAAGCCAATTGGGAACTGCTTACGCATGGGGCGGATCTACACCTAATGGATTCGATTGTAGTGGGTTCATTTACTATGCCTATAAGCAAGCAGGATTGAGTACAAATCGCTATTCAAGCGAAGGCTACCATATGCGCTCCTATTATGTGAATACCCCTCAAGTAGGAGACTTAGTATTCTTTCAAGGAACCTATAAAGCTGGGATTTCTCATATGGGGATTTATGTAGGAAACAATGAATTCATTCATGCTTCCAATGATGGAGTTGTCATTTCAAATGTAAATGATACATATTGGAAGAAGCATTTAGAAGGCTTTAAGAGATTTTATTAAGAGATTTTTCACGTGAGGAAGTTAGTTCTTAGGAGCTGGCTTCCTTTTTATGTTCGACCAACTGCAAAAAGGGCCACTTCTGAAAGTATAATGTTTATATATTGTAAAATTAGTAATCTGCTAAAATTAGTATTATCCAGAATAACTTCAAGCTTAACAAGGATCCGAATGGCATCGGTAACCCTTATCTATATGGACACACGACTGAAATTAGTGTTCATCTAAATGGTGATGCAAAAGCAGTAAAGCTTTATAGTATGGGACGACTATCCTTTGAAAATGTAACGGTAACCTGATAACCGGACTGTCTATATTGGGGATGTTGGTGGGTACGTCCAAATAAATAAAAAATCCCCTTGACCCCGTATAAGGGACAGAAGGAAATTATTTTGAGATATTCATTTTTTTGTTAAAACATTTTCGTCAATAAGAATCTTTACCATATAATCATAGGGATGATCATTAATTTGGATGACCTTCTCTTCCTTATACCCAATTCGTTTATATAGTTTCTTTGCAACTGGATTATCTTGCGCTACATTTAAAGAAATCCTGTAATACCCTTTTTGTATCGCTGCTTTTTCCGCTTCTTTTAGAAGCATCGTTCCGATTCCATACCCCTGGAAACGATCATCAACACAAATGGTGTCCACATAATAATCCCCTACATCAGCTTCTTTATCTAAGGAAATATTCTCATTCCTTCTTTTCTTTCTTAATCGCTTCAAAATAGGCTCATCCAAACGTGGAGCATCTTCTCCTGGATAGGTAATGACAATCCCAGCTACTTCTCCCAAAATATCAGCAACCATTATATTTTGATAGCTAAGGCGGTTAATTTCTTCGCGAAAAAATTCACCCAGCCTTTCACGAATATTTTCTTTTTTCGTTTGACCGGTCAATTGCTCAGCAATATCAGTTATGGCGATATGAATGAGTTCTGCGGATTTCTCCGCATCCTTCTTAACAGCACCCCTAAATGTCAATTCATCAGCAATGATTTCCTCCCAAGTAAGCCCAAAAGGTGCACCACTATCTGTGTAGCCTGCAATATTATAAAAGGTTTCATCTGATTCCTGGTGATCGTTTTGGTTATGATGTTTTAATTTTATTCCTTTTTTCAATGAAATTCCCTCTGTTCTTTATTTATTAATATAATAAAAAAACTTCACAGCTTAAATCTGTTAAGTTTACATCTCTTGATACCTGAGGCCGGACTCGAACCGGCACGCCATCGCTGGCAGTGGATTTTGAGTCCACCGTGTCTGCCATTCCACCACTCAGGCATATATAGAAAGAAAAAAGACATCGAAAGATGCCGAGGACCGGAATCGAACCGGTACGGTAGTCACCTACCGCAGGATTTTAAGTCCTGTGCGTCTGCCAGTTCCGCCACCCCGGCATATCATAAAAAAGCACTTACAATCATTTTAAAATAATGGAGGCGGCAACCGGATTCGAACCGGTGGTAAAGGTTTTGCAGACCTCTGCCTTACCACTTGGCTATGCCGCCATTGGAGCGGAAGACGGGATTCGAACCCGCGACCCCCACCTTGGCAAGGTGGTGTTCTACCACTGAACTACTTCCGCAAAGTATTTGGTTAAATAAAAAATGGCTGGGCTAGCAGGATTCGAACCTACGAATGACGGAGTCAAAGTCCGTTGCCTTACCGCTTGGCTATAGCCCACTGAAGCAACTATATAAATATCAATAACTGAGTATTCATTAACCCTTAAAAACAACAAAAGGGCGACTGATGGGAATCGAACCCACGAATGTCGGAACCACAATCCGATGCGTTAACCACTTCGCCACAATCGCCATAAATAGATTGGCAGGGGTAGTAGGAATCGAACCCACACCAAAGGTTTTGGAGACCTTCGTTCTACCTTTAAACTATACCCCTAAGATATATTATATTTCTATTCTAATGAAATGTTACGAATTAAACAAAATGGTGGAGGGGGACGGATTCGAACCGCCGAACCCGGAGGGAGCGGATTTACAGTCCGCCGCGTTTAGCCACTTCGCTACCCCTCCACTATATAATTAAAGATGGTGCCGGCGATAGGAGTCGAACCCACGACCTACTGATTACAAGTCAGTTGCTCTACCAACTGAGCTACACCGGCACTATAAAAGTTTAAATAATAAATGGTGGCTCAGGACGGAATCGAACCGCCGACACAAGGATTTTCAGTCCTTTGCTCTACCGACTGAGCTACTGAGCCACATATGTATTAAAATGGCGGTCCCGACCGGGATCGAACCGGCGATCTCCTGCGTGACAGGCAGGCATGTTAACCGCTACACCACGGGACCATTTTTTATAATATTTCGTCTTTTTCAAGACAAGTATTATTTTACTATAACTTTTTACTTTAGTCAATAACTTTTTTTTGGTTGCGGGGGCAGGATTTGAACCTACGACCTTCGGGTTATGAGCCCGACGAGCTACCAGACTGCTCCACCCCGCGATAATAGAAAGTATATATTTTTTTGTCATGCGCATAGTTCACACAAGACTGTCCCTTCCTCTGCTAGCTTATTCTAGAAGCGAAGTCCGTCGGGACAACTCGCAGTAATTCAATGATGCAACGCTCGTTGCTCCACCCCGCGATAATAATATTAAAATGGTGGAGGATGACGGGATCGAACCGCCGACCCCCTGCTTGTAAGGCAGGTGCTCTCCCAGCTGAGCTAATCCTCCATATTGGTGACCCGTACGGGATTCGAACCCGTGTTACCGCCGTGAAAGGGCGGTGTCTTAACCGCTTGACCAACGGGCCCACTTGCTTTTAAAACATATATTAAAAACGTAATGGCGGAGAGCAAGGGATTTGAACCCTTGAGACAGCGTTAACCGCCTACACGATTTCCAATCGTGCTCCTTCGGCCACTCGGACAGCTCTCCAAATGGCTCCGCAGGTAGGACTCGAACCTACGACCGATCGGTTAACAGCCGATAGCTCTACCACTGAGCTACTGCGGAACAATACAAAACCTAGCGACGTCCTACTCTCACAGGGACAAAGTCCCAACTACCATCGGCGCTGAGAAGCTTAACTTCCGTGTTCGGTATGGGAACGGGTGTGACCTTCTCGCCATCGTCACTAGATAAAGTAAAGACAAGTATTATTATACTATCTTTAGAAAATATTTCAAGAAGAAATTTTCATTCCTTCAAAACTAGATAACGTTCATACATTCATTAGAAGTGATTTGTCTA
>NZ_JAJFZK010000002.1 GCF_020731355.1 Bacillus sp. REN16
CAGCGTTCATCCTGAGCCAGGATCAAACTCTCCAATAAGAGTATTGATTGCTCAATAGTTTTGTTACCTTAGAATTAAAACGTTGACGCTTGTATTGTGTTCAGTTTTCAAAGAACTAAGCAACTACTCGAATAATCTTCTTCGCAGTTTTGCGCTGAGTAATCGCAAGCGCATGTCAATGTGCGAATTTCAAATTAGCGAAGACTTTTTTCGTTACCATTATTGGTTCGCCGCTCAGAAGCGACTTTATCAATATAACATTTTCATTTTTGAGTGTCAACAACTTTTTTTGAAAGCTTTTGTTTCTCACTCATTCATTTTGTCACTCGTTTTGGCGACAAGAATTAATATATCATCTCTAAAATTCTTTTTCAAGACTTTTTTAAAAAAAGTTTTGAAAGACAAAAAAATAATCTCTTCTCCCTATTAATTCATCCTTCGAAGAGATCATAATTATTATACAAGAAATAGTTTTCTTATGGAATATTTTTATATCTTTTCAATCATTCCTCTACTATATTGATCATATTCGCTAGATTTACTCATATATTTAATTAAAAGTGAAACGTGAGGAGGAAGGGTTTTGTTTTATGAGTTTCTTCAAGCAGTTGGTATGTTTTTATCATTAGCGATGTGTTTATTTTTGTTTTCATTTGTTTACATAGAGGGTTTAAAAATTAGTAACAAGGAAGGAAAAATTGAATCAAGTAGGTTCATTACTTTTGTTTCCTCTATCATTATGGCCTTCGTCTTTAGTTTTTTTGCTAGTTCATTTTATTAATTTACTATCAAACTGACACTCCTATTAATCGGATGTCAGTTCTTTTATGACCTAATTTCTGTTGTTCCATGCATTATTTGGTAAAAGTTGAAAATACTACACCTATGAATATAATGGCTTGGAGGAAGAGGAATGAAGAAGTTTTTATTTATAGGGGTTATTTTTTTATTCCAGCTTGCATTTTTGTCTGTTGGGGTGTTTGCTGAGGTTACCCCTGAGGAATTAAAGAACTATACATCCCAAACCGGTTTAACTGAGGGTGATCTTGAGGATTATTTGGCTGTTTATGACTTATCCTTAAAGGATTTTGAAAATGTGAATGAACTCGTTTCTTATTTAGGTGAGCCCGTTAACAACGAGACGGTCCAAACTCTATTATCAAAGCACCATATAAACGAGGATGAACTACATCATATCCTAGGTGGTTTTGGTGAGTCAGTTCAGGATTATTTATTCATTAAGGATCTTGAAACAACCGTTGATTTCTACCTAAATCACGCGGAGGTACTAGTGGAAGCGGAGCGGATGCTTTCGGAGGTTGGACTAACAGAAGATGAGATTAATGGGCTATTTCTTCATTTTTTAAGTCTTGATGATTTGAACCTTGAGGAGAAGATGAAATCGATAAGCTCTAATTTGGAGCGATATTTTTCCTATAATAACTCAGATGGATTATCATCAGAACAGCAAAAAGAGCTTCTTGTAATGTATGATAAAATGATTGAAGTTTTCGAATTACAACCAAGATACTATCTATTAAAAGATGGTGCTAGGGAAGCGATAGCTTATAATCAGCTACTTCAAATGGACTCTCTTGATAATGCGGAATTACTGGTAGAATTATATCGGGCTAATGATGAGTACTTACTTGACCTTAAGGTTTCAGAGGAAATGCTAGCTTCTGATTTTATTATTGAACGAGGCGAAAAACTTCTAACCGTAGCCACACTTGCAACAGAAATGAGTGTTAAAGTTCAGGGGAATAAGCTTCCAACTACGGCTAGTCCATATACGAACCTTCTATTAATTGGCGCTTTACTTATCGTGATTGGAATATCTGCTGTATTCATGACTCGTAAGTATGCTTAAAAGAAAGCCATGTCTACGATTGCTAGACATGGCTTTGCTTATTACCCAGCACTTTGTTCTGATAAAGATACCTGCTGACTTTTCTTCCTTTCACCTACGGAGTAAAGCCAAATACCGACTACAATTATGACTCCCCCAATAATCTGTGTATGGATGATTTTTTCCGCAAGTATAAAATAGGCCAGGATTGCTGCACCAACTGGTTCAAATAAGATACTTACCGAAATGGTTGAGGTACTTACCCATTTTAATGACCAATTGAAAAGGTTATGACCAAGTAGAGTTGGAACGATTGCTAATAGTAAGAAATACATCCAGTCTTGCCCGGCATACCCTCCCAATGGATATTTAAAGATCACTACATATAAAAACAAGGTTATTGTACTTATGCTGTAAACAACAAATGTATATGTGACAAGTGAGATCCGTTTTCGAACAGTTTGACCAAATAAAAGATAGGCTGTTACCATCGCACACGAAACAATTGCCAAGAAGTCACCATATAAAGCACTCCCACTCACTTGGAAATCGCCCCAACTGATGATGATGCTTCCTCCTAAAGCTAGAATGGTGCTTAGTATCGCACCTAAACCAATTTTTTCTTTAAATAAAAAATAAGTTCCGATGAAAGCAAAAACTGGCTGCATCGTGACTAATACTGTTGAGCTCGTGACTGATGTGTAGTTGAGCGATTCAAACCAAAGGATAAAATGGAGTGCTAAAAACACACCCGAGATAGTGGAAAAAAGCCAGTCTTTTTTTGTAATGACCCGTAGTTCTTTTCGATTTTTCCATAAAAAAATGGGCAGCATCAGTAAGACTGTAAAAAACAGCCGGTAAAACGCAATAACCGGTGCAGGTGCATTTGCTAATTTCACAAAAATGGCCGAGGTCGATACTGCAACGACTCCAATTGCCAACACCAAGTAAGGATTTATTTTTGGTTGATTCATGTTTGTCACTTCATTTCTTATATAATCTTATTAAGTATATAAGATTGGCACCAAAAAAGGATAGAAGAAAATTCTACCCTTTTAACGGATTGTGGCTTCTCCAATTTGCTGATAATTTTTAGTGTCATATGCTGAAATCTTAGTCGGTGAGATGGCATACAATGTATCGTTGATCGTCAGAACACGCTGTATCTCCCCTTCCCATGTTTCATATGGGCCAGTATCGTGTGATAGTTTTGCTTTTAAATCAATTCCGTCTAGATGGATTTCGTATACATAAGCCCCCTGAAATTCAAATTTTTGCTCATACATTTTCCCTTCTAGATTTTGATAGACAGTAATTGGAAAGGCAAAAATTCCTTTTTCCTTATTAAATAAAAGTGCTTTATGATCGTAATTTAACGGAGAGTATGTTCCGCGTCCACCAATGACCTCTGTAAATTTCTCTTTTGGGTTATTCACATCACGAATATCAAATAACGAAATTTTAACACCATCTGTATAGACCATTGGTTCACTCATCATTTTATTATCAGCAACAACCTTTGTATCCTGCCCAAAGCCGATTACATGGTTTTCATCATATGGATGCAGGTAGTTGCTAAAACCGGGAATCTTAAGCTCTCCAAGCACCTTTGGGGCTTTTGGATTACTTGCATCAATGACAAACAATGGATCAACTTGTTTAAAGGTGACGATGTAGATGCGTTCCCCCATGAACCTGGCCGAATAGATTCGCTCTCCGCGTGCCAAATCACTTAAAGAACCAATTTGCTTTAAATTCTCATCGTAAATAAATAAATGGTTGGCGGACGGTTTGTTGGTATTCCATGTGTCCCCTTTTGTTGTGGCTACCCGGAAGGTACCATTGAATTCATCCATTGAAAATTGATTTAAAATAGTTCCCGGTACTTCAGCTGAACTATGAAATTCGACTTTGTCCCCTTCCACCGAGAATTTGTAGATATTCGTATCAGGCGAATCAAAGCCACCTTCCCTAAATGGGATCGCCTGATAGTTTGCGACTGCGATATAAATGTTGTCCTTTGACATGTACACTAAATTCCCGCTACCCAAATAAGAAGTAATCGAAGCTTCTTTTTTGGGATCGTCCAGATCAAAAGCAGAAATTAACGTAAAATTCGTCTCACTTGAATGAGGGATGTAATGAATTTTTTCATATGGCACTAAGGAAATTTCTTCATTATTTGCTGTATCTGAGTAACGCGGTCTAAGTTCGACATCCTCATCTCTAGCATCTTCCATGATCCAATAATTCGGATAATGACTCGTGACCAGATACACATAGTTATCAATTCTTCGTGAGGTTACATGGTTCCCTTCAACCTCTACTCTACGTATTTCCTCAGGATTTTGTGGTTCCTTTACGTCATAAACAATGGCTGTAGTTGCTTCATAATGTCTTGGTGGATAGATCATGGTACGTTGTTTTTGACTTTGATGTGGGGTTATATCATGAAATGTGTAGCCAATCACAACAAGCTGGTCTGCATATAAAAACATTTGGCTTGGCGAAAAGGATTGAGAAAATGGGATTGCTGTAACTAACTGCATTTCCTTCGCAGGAACTGCCTGAATAATATTTAGTTTTCCATCTATAATCTGATAAATATATTCACCATCCGTTTTTACGATATCTGCCTCATCGACACCTTGAACTTGAGTATTTGTTTCTGAGTGCTCATTTCCACCTGTTACAGCGCTATCAGCTTTAGGAGATTCATTTGATGCAGACATTTCCTGTTGTGCAGTATCTCTTGAAAAAATAGTAAACCTCTGATTGCGTTTCTCTTCTTTAATTGCTTCCTGAAAGATTTCTGTTAGCTTTTCTTTTGTAACAGGTTGTATGTCGGTCTCCGTTTGGCTAACAACTTTTGGCTTAGAACTAGTAAATAGAGCCGTCATAGCAAGTATCAAGATGACAGATGTCATATATAAAATCCATCTTTTCTTCATTCATTTCACCCCTTTTCCACTTAGACGAAAACTGGTATGAAATGGTTACATAGAAAAGAAAAGTGCAAGGCGCCTGGAACTAGACAAAGAAAAGAAGAACCCTCTTACAAAGAAGGCTCCCCAGTTACTGCATATTGATTTAATAACAGCTTAAATGTATGTAACATTTTTAAAATTTGCTTGTCATCATGGCTGCTCAAGCATGAGATTTGAATCCATTTCCTTTCTTGTAGATAACCACTTTCATAATGAAGATAAAATCCTTGTAGTGCCATATCATCACCAAAATCCTTCGAAGTGATATGGTCTGGCAATAGGATTGTCATAATGGCGGGTGATGAATATTCAGGAGCAGTCAAAATCTCAAGTCCCATACCTTCGATGTGCTCACGAATCATACTATATCTTTCTTTAATCTCGAAATAGAAATCATCATTCTCGTATTTTTGTAGTGCTTCATGTAACGCCTCTAGCATGTTCGAGGAATGGGAATACGGAATGCTTTCATGATAGGTGTACATCCCAAGATCGAGATACCTTGGAATGGACTGGTTAGGTGACACTTCATGATTATGGAATACAAAGGATAATCCCGTATATCCACCAACCGCTTTTCCACTAACTCCCGATGCGAAATAGACGTCCTGTAAATCTAGTTTAACGGCACCAATCGTACTGATACAGTCAAGACATAGTTTCACATGATTTGAAAGACAAATCTCCTTTAGAGTTTTGAAGTTTGCAAGCATTCCCGTGGAGGTTTCACTATGAACCGCCCAAAACCAGGTATAACCTCCCGTCTCTAGCTCCTTCTTAATCTCTGATTCAAAAATGGGTACTCCCCATTCTTTTTCTAGCTTTTCAAAAGCTAAGCCCACTCGATTAGCATGATCAATTAATCTCGAACCAAACTCCCCATTGTTTACGATTAAACCTTTTCCTCCTAAAAGAGCAAGCTGAGCAGCGATCACATCATTAGCGAGTGTTCCAGAGCCAACTAACACTTCCGTATACGTTGAGTTAGTCATGGTACAAAGTTTCTCTCTTACAGATCTCATTTGTATTGAAAATTCGTTTGAACGATGTGAAATCGGCTCCTGATTAAGTGCTGTTTTCACATTTTCATGGATTTTAATCGGGCCAGGTAAAAAGCTTACCGGTTCTTTTAGAATTCTTCCAGCAAGTGACTCATCAAAGGTTTGTTTCGTTAAATACATTGGCCAAAACGATGCTTCTGCTGTTCCTGTTAAAGAGGCAAATGGTTTAAAGCCTAACTGCCGATATAATTTTTCTTGTCTGGTTGTCCCAGAAATCAAGGCAACGTCATAGCCTTTCTTCAAGCAAAAATTAGACATGAGCTGTGCCAGTCCGAAAAAGATTCTACCATTATTACGATATTCTTCTTCAACCGATAGCAAACGAATTTCACAAGGCTGTTTCGGTTTTACCGGTAGTTGTTCATCAAGATTTGGCAGCTTATAATCTAGTGAAAACGGTCTAGTCGCCCTTACAGCAATCATACCTACTACTTTTGAATCCTTTACGCAAATTAAATACGTATTTTGATCATGAAATTTATCAACTAACATTTTTTCTTCATTTTGATCATGCTGAGGAATTTCTTCCACAAAGGTTTTATAGTTTAAGCGATGGATTTGATTAAACTCTTGTTTTGTCCTTGCAATTTTATAGACAAATGTCATGATGGAATCACTCCACTTAATTGATTTTTTTCCCTAGTTTTTCTTTTAGATTATCTCGGTGTGCAAATAGTAATAAGGCGATTACAATAAAAATGAGTATGCATTCACGGATCGAATAATCCATGAACCAATAAATAAATGGCATTGTAAAAAAGGCTGTCATTCCGGCAATTGTGAAGCTTCTCAAAATCGCTAATAAAAGGAGAAAGATTCCAGCGAATACCAGAAATGGCTGATACGCTAATAACACGAGTCCACCTGCGGCTGTCGCAATTCCTTTTCCACCTTTAAATTTTAGCGTAATCGGCCAAATATGTCCGACAACAACTGCGATAAGTGACAATATCTGAATTTCAAAGGAAAAGCCAAGGTATTTTGCCCCCGCAACAACAAACAACCCTTTCAGTACATCACCTAGCGCCGTTAATAAAAAGCCCTTCTTCCCTAGCAATCTACCAGCATTCCTGGCACCAACATTTCCACTTCCGAGCTTCCTAATATCTTCACCTTTCATAAACTTCATAACCACATAGGCAGTCATTATTGTTCCAATAAAATATGAAGCTAGTATGTATAAATAAGTCACAAATTCACCGCCATTTAAGGATTAATTAAATTTTACCATTTTTTTCTGAATGTTAACATTGAAATTATAGGATTGCTTAATACTTTTGTAATAGAAATATATGAACTCTGGGACATCCTCATGCAAAAAAAGTGATTGTCTATTATATAATCTCATGATATAATCTTTCTAAATTCATTCGGGGTTGTAGCTCAGGGGGAGAGCATTTGCCTGGCAGGCAAAGGGTCGTGGGTTCGATTCCCATCAACTCCATTAACAAAAGCTATTCTAGTTTTCAACTAGGGTGGCTTTTTTCTTGTATAGAAAGCATATTTTTTGATAATATTTATCTTTACTTTAATTACATACGCTGAACATAATGTTATTTTCAGGGGGAAAAACGGTGAAAAATGTATTGGGTTGTTTAGGAATTCTTTTGCTGATTACCCTCATTGCGGCAATTATAGGATTGGCAATTAATGACGATGAAACCGCAAAGAATGAGCAGAAAGAACAAAGAACAGAACAAGGCGAAAAAGAGGAACAAGTTGCTAAGGAAAAAGAAGAGCAAGAATTAGCTAAAAAAGAGGCTGAACAAAAGGCGGCTGAAGAAGCAAGACTAAAAGAGGAAGCTGAACAAAAGGCAAAAGAAGAAAGTGTACGCCAAAAGCAAGCTGAGCAAACAACTGACGAAAAGGCTCAAGCACTTGGCTTAGAGGCAGTGATCATATCCAGGGTTGTGGATGGAGATACAGTTGAACTTTCTGATAAACGGAAGATTCGCTTGGTCGGTGTAAACACACCCGAATCTACAACAAGACATGAAGTATACGGGAAAGAAGCGAGCGACTACACAACCTCAGAACTCGAAGGAAAAAAAGTATGGCTTCAACAGGATGTATCTAATAAAGATCGCTATAATCGATACTTACGTCTCATCTGGATTTCTGTCCCATTAAATCTCATGGATGAATCGGAAATTCGTTCAAAAATGTTCAATGCACAACTCGTCTTAAATGGGTATGCTCAAGCCTCTACCTATCCACCAGATGTCACTTATAGCGATTATTTTGTAAAGTTTGCACGTGAAGCTCGATCGAATGGAATTGGTCTTTGGGCATACGGAGAAAACGGGACAACAAAAGGGGACCTCGACAAAAACAATTCAAAACCTGTTGCACCAAAGAATAAAACAACAACAGCGGGAAGCGGAAAAAATGAAGGATCTGAATCCTATAAAAACTGTACTGAACTCCGAATCGTCTATCCTGAAGGTGTTCCATCAACACATCCAGCATATGAATCTAAGCATGACCGAGACAAAGACAATTGGGCATGTGAAAAAGCATCATGAAATGAAAGAATGATTGATTTCCAATCATTCTTTTTTTGCGTCGAAAAATGCTGTCGCAAACCGTCGGAATCTTTTGCCAAAAGTTGGTTGATTACTAGTTTTAAAATGTTAACATAGTATTGTAGGCGTTTTCAAAAGCCTGTATATTGCTAGTTTTATATTTAAAAGGAGGAAGCAAATGAGCCAATTAATTTTTGCATTACGAGAAAAGGTTGAGTCATTTTTAAATGGGACAAAGAAGCTTTATATCAATGGTGAATTTGTTGAAAGTGCTTCTGGAAAAACGTTTGAATCCTATAATCCCGCAACAGGAGAAGTATTAGCTACTGTAAGTGAAGCAGGTCCAGAGGATATCGATCGCGCTGTAAAAGCAGCCCGCAAAGCTTTTGACGAAGGTCCTTGGCAAAAAATGACCGCAGCCCAAAGAAGCCGTATCATGTATAAACTGGCAGATTTGATGGAGCTACATAAAGATGAGCTGGCACAATTGGAAACATTGGATAATGGAAAACCGATTCGTGAAACGTCAAATGCAGACATTCCTCTAGCAATTGAACATATGCGTTATTATGCTGGATGGTCTACGAAAATTGTTGGACAAACGATTCCTGTAAACGGACCATTCTTTAACTATACTCGCCATGAAGCAGTTGGGGTTGTCGGACAAATCATCCCTTGGAACTTCCCGCTATTGATGGCCATGTGGAAACTTGGTGCAGCTCTTGCAACTGGTTGTACAGTTGTATTAAAGCCTGCCGAACAAACACCTCTTTCTGCTCTATATTTAGCTGAGCTTATGGAAGAAGCAGGAATCCCGGCTGGGGTTGTGAATATCGTTCCTGGTTTTGGTGAAACAGCTGGTCAGCCGCTTGTGGATCATCCATTAGTTGATAAAATTGCGTTCACTGGTTCAACTGAGGTTGGAAAAAGTATCATGGAAAGAGCCTCAAAATCATTAAAACGTGTAACATTGGAATTAGGTGGAAAATCACCAAATATTATTTTACCGGATGCAGATCTTTCAAAAGCGATTCCTGGTGCATTAAATGGGGTTATGTTTAACCAAGGGCAGGTTTGCTGTGCTGGGTCACGTGTCTTTATTCAAAAGAAACAATTTGATAATGTTGTGGCAGACATGGCTAGCCATGCTGAAAAAATCAAACAAGGTGCCGGTCTTCACTCTGATACAGAAATCGGACCACTAGTTTCGATTGAGCAACAAAAACGCGTTTTAGGCTATATTGAAAAGGGACTTAATGAAGGTGCAGAACTAGTAGTAGGCGGTCAACAACCATACGAAGAAGGCTACTTTGTGTCCCCAACAATCTTTGCAAACGTTAACGATGAAATGACAATTGCAAAGGAAGAAATCTTTGGTCCTGTTATTTCGGCAATGCCATATGATGACTTAGATGAATTAATTGCTCGTGCAAACAATTCTGCGTATGGTTTGGCAGCTGGAGTATGGACACAAGATGTATCTAAAGCTCATTATATCGCCAACAACCTGCGTGCTGGAACTGTCTGGGTGAACTGCTATAATGCATTTGATGCAGCTTCTCCATTTGGCGGATACAAGCAGTCAGGTATTGGCCGTGAAATGGGATCCTATGCACTCAATAACTACACAGAAGTTAAAAGTGTTTGGATTGCGATGAACTAATTAGAAAAGCGTATAGCTTCTTTAGCCAAATAAGCAAAAGGCGAGGACCCGAAATAGGTTCTCGCCTTTTTGTTAGCTAATTGTTGCATCTGTTTTACGGCTCTGCTGTTTTGGTAATTGCACTTTACATACAAGGTCTAGAATCCTCGTACTGATGAATTGGCCTACAATCGCATAAATAATAATTCTCCAATCCACTACAATACCAGTCGTTAGCAAAATCGTACCATTAATCGCAAACAGCGTTTTTTCCGGTGAAAATCCTTTCAGTTTTGAAATAATTAACGCTAAAATATCCATTCCGCCTGATGAGGCACCCATGCGAAATAAAATCCCAATTCCCACTCCAAAAATCATAGAGCCTGCAAGTAAATCAACGATTACATTTGAAATCGGGTTTGTGATATATGGAGTGAAGATTCGAATGGTAATCGCTGTTACCGTGACACAATACAGCGTCCAAATCGCTGTTCCCTTCCCTAGCCACTTAATGGCTGCAAATAAAAGGCCAGCATTAAGTATCCAAAGTGTAATATCAAAAGGGGTATCCGCTACATAATTAAATAAGACTGCGACACTTGCAGCTCCACCTGTTGGAATAAAATGCGGAAATAGAAATGTTACCATTGCAAATCCTTGAATCATTGCTGCAATTCCAAGGATTAAAGCTTTATTCATTATTTTCATCATGTAAGCTCCTACGTCCTATCCTATGATTCTACTACAATGGTATCATTACCTATCTAAGCAAACAATCTTTAATCTCCTTCAAATCTTGCAAGTAATTCATACGGCCTCACTTTAAAAGCTTCATCTATACAAATAAAAAGGTCTGCTTTACCTTATCATAATGGTAAGCAGACCTTCTTCTTAATTAGTCTTTCCAAATAATTTCACCCGATTTTGTTGTAGGATCGATTTCAACTTCGAAATCGTGTTTTTCATAAAAATAAACGAGGCGGTCAACATGATCCCAGTCTCTTTTTGCTATATCACCTTTAATAACAGGAATGTTTTGTTCACGAGCGATTTCTTTTAAATGATTCATGCAGATTGAACCATAGCCTTGATTGGCAGGTCCTCTTATGTCACCAATGTGAATCGCATTCTCCTCATCCTGGTACTGAGCATGGATTGAAAAATCCCAGTGACCTTTGTAGGCTGATTCACAATCGTTCACCATTATTTGACATCGGTTTCCATCATCAAAGGCTGAGACGATTACCCATTTTTCGTCCTTCGACTGATCAATCCCGATGACTTGGTGTTTTTTTGAAATTTCTTTAATATTGTCCTGCATGCGATAAATCTGGAACTGCAAATCCTCTAAATCCTGTTTGACCTCTGACGGGTTCTTATTCAGATCCTCTTTCATTAGCAAACTTTGAAAATACATTACAAACACCTTTCATTGTATATTTTAGGCTCACGTGTGGGTCACAAAGACAAGACGTGGCGTACTTAGTCTTTGATCGTGAGATGCAAATTTTTTCCACTAAATTGATAAAAATGGAAAATATATACGTTTCTTACAACAAACATACAGTTTTCGATTATACTAGACATATAGCATTTTTGCAAACAATACTTTCCTTCTGTCATATTCTTATTAAATCCTTATAACATCTTTGTAACATAGTTGTCATTTTATTATGTTAGGATGGTTTCTTAGATAGGAAAAAGGTCTTATGAAGGAGGTAGGATACTTTGAAAATCTCAACTCTTATTAAAAAGAAAACATCACTTCTCTATTTATTTGGTGTTCTATTCATTATGGGAATTAGTATTTTTGCTACAATGCATCATTCAAATGCTGAAACCATCGAAAAAAAAGACAAGCAAGTACAAGAACAAAAGCAAGAAAAAATAGATCAGCGGGAACAACAAAGTGAAACAGTTCAGAATAAACCCGTTCAAATGGCTTCTCAACATTATAATGTTGAACAGGAAAATACAATTTCCGGTTCAGAGCTGGACGAGCATTTAAAGGGAAATTTAAAAGGTCTTGGAACTGACTTTGTAAAATCAGGTGAAGAACAAGATATTGATCCTGTCTTTTTAGCGGCATTGGCTGCACAGGAAACTGGTTGGGGAAATTCTGATATTGCAAGTTCTCATTGGAATAATATTGGCGGAATTACTTGTATGCCCGAAATTTATGCAAATATCTTTGGTGATGATTATCCAAACCCTGGTTGCGAACAATTAGTCGAGGGCGGAACAAATTGGCAAAAATTCCTTTCAATCGAGGATAGTATTCAATTTAAGGCGATTTATTTAAAGCAATATTATGTAGAGAATGGAAAAGAAACAATTGGTGAAATTCAATTATCATATGCTCCAAGTGAAGCTGCAAATGATGCAAATGGTTTAAATCATCACTGGGTAAAAAATATTGTATCCATCATGAACGATGTTAAAGAAGAACAAGCATAATGAGATAATAGCATCGGTTTTAAAAAATGCTCAGGGTAGATAAACTCTGAGCATTTTTCTATTTATCAGAACTTTAACTAAAGCATCTAAAACTTGAATAAAGCAGTAAATTATCGATTGAAGAATGTTAAAATAGTGTAAGAAATGTTTCGATTATATGTTTCTAAGCATAAAGCAATCGTCCTGCCCATTAGTTTCTTCCATTCAAAGGAAGAAATAAATATTTTAAAAAGCCTTATCAAAAAGAACATGAAATCAAGAAAAGTCAAATTAAGGTTCTAGTTAGGAATTCAAATTATTATTTTGTTTTTATCAAGTGAACTTTTTTATCCCCCCATTCGTATTATCTGCAGAATAAAAAGATAACTATGAATGAAGGTGTTTACAATGACAGTATTTTTTATTTTTTGGATTGCCGCATCCATAGGGTCAATTGCCGTAATGCCATATCAATTTAAAATGCTTAAAGGAAAAATTGAGGAGGAAGCGAAAAAGAATCCAACCAAAAAGATTCCACCTACTCCTGTACTTGTTTTATTAAGCATTTTACAAAGTGTTATACTTTTGGGTGTTTCAGCATTCATTGGAACGTGGCTGGCTCCAAAGGTCGATTTACATTGGTGGTTACTTGATCGATGGTTAAATGGCACTGCTGTTCCATATAACATTTCCGGGACAATTCTATTGAGCATTGTTGTCGGTGCTATTGCAGCATTTGTCATTTTCGGATTGGACATTTTGTTTATGAAAAAAATGCCCAAAGTCGACATCGATGAGCCTTCAAAATTTCAAGCATTTATCGCTTCGTTTTATGGAGGTATTTCAGAGGAAGTTTTAACTCGCTTATTCATAATGACGGCGGTAGTTTATGTCACTAACCTTCTGGGATTAGGAAATGCTTCCTATTGGATTGGCATTCTGCTAGCAGCTCTTTTATTTGGAGTTGGGCATTTACCAGCTGCTTTTGGGCTTTTCGGAAAAACACAGATTGTTGTTTGGCGTATGATTATACTAAATACGATACCAGGTATCCTGTTTGGGTATTTGTTTTGGAAATATGGAATTGAAATCGCAATGGTCGCTCACTTTACTGGGGATATCTTTTTACACGTCATAATTGGACCATTTTTTAGAAAAAAATTTGCAAATTAGCTCTCGAGATTTCGTGAGCTTTTTCTTTTTTACACACCGAAAATTACCTAAACTAATACAATAGAGCAAAGCTATTTAAGGGAAGGGGCACTATGATGTATTATTATGAACCATGGATGATGCGCACTCAGCCAAAATCAAACAATAGTACCAATTCGAATAGACTTAAAGTGAATGGTGAAGGTATCGTAACGACTGCGCCAAATTCTGCGACGATTACTTTAGGGGTCATCACTGAAAGCAGTACAGTTACAGAGGCACAGAATGAAAATAACCAACTTACCAAAAAGGTGATTGATTCTATCTTAGGACTAGGGGTACCTAAAGAACATATCAAAACAGTGGATTTTCGAATTGAAATCCTCTATAACTATGAAAACTCGAAACAAACCGTAAGAGGTTATCGAGTAACACATATGCTGCAAATTTCGGATGTGGCCATCCAATCGGTTGGCAGCATTGTCGATACAGCCGTTCAAAACGGGGCTAATAATGTCGCAAGCATCAATTTCACAGTTCGCAACCCGCAGGCTTATTATGAAAAAGCACTTCAAAACGCTGTTCAAGATGCTCAAGAAAAAGCAAGAACTATTACTAAAAAATTAGGAGTCCAGCTTCAAGAAATCCCGCTTCAAATACAAGAACTATCTCAGCAATCTCCACCCATCCCATTTCAAACAACGATGTTCGCCAAAAGTGAAGCTGCAACACCCATTCAACCAGGAGAATTAACAATAACCGCTAGGATTGAAGCGACATTTTTATACGGTCAGGTGCACTAACACCTATTCAACCCATTTACAGGCCTCAAAGTGTGTGGCTAACCAGTATTGAGGTTATAACGACTAAGATTTCTAAAAACAGAACAGCACCGTTCCCACATATTTGGACGGTGCTGTTTTCATTTTTTCCTCATTTAGGAATAAAGGTGTTCCAATGAACATTCTAACTAAACCCTATATTACATAGTTTTACCATTCTTTTGGCTCATAGTTTAATAATCTAAATAATTCAGTTCGTTCTTTTTTTGATAAATCTCTCCATTGTCCAGGAGGAAGATTGCCTAAATGAATATTCATGATTCGTTTTCTTTGCAATCGATAAACGTCGTATCCTAATTCAGCGCACATGCGGCGAATTTGACGATTTAGTCCTTGGGTTAAAATGATTTGAAAATCAAATTTTGATAATTGTACTACTTCACAAGGAAGTGTTTTTGTGCCTAATATTTTCACACCTTCTGACATCTTCTTCAAGAATTCAGGGGTAATTGGCTTGTCTACTGAAACGATATATTCCTTTTCATGCTTATTTTCAGAACGCAGAATTTCGTTAACAATGTCACCATCGTTGGTAAGAAGGATTAAGCCCTCTGAATCCTTATCAAGGCGGCCAATATTAAATACCCTTAATGGATGATTGACCAGATCAACAATATTCCCCTTTACCCCTTTTTCTGTTGTGCTGGTAATACCTACAGGTTTATTTAAGGCAATATAGACATTATTCCTTGCTACTCGGATTGGATTTCCATCTACTTTAACGTCATCCCCAGGTTCAACTTGGCTACCGATAGTTGCACGTTTTCCATTAATAAAGACTCTCCCATCGGTAATTAATTTATCAGCCCCCCGTCTAGATGCCTTTCCAGATTCACTTATGTATTTATTAATTCGCATGACTACACATCCTTAATATCGCGGTACTATTATTGATTTATTGATACTAACTATACATTATTTTTTGGATGAATCACAATCTCTAAAATTAGATAAACGATATAATAAGGTGTTTTTAGGCAATTTGCAACGTGTTTCATGAATTGTACTCTATCGCTATTTTCCCATAAACATCTTAATACCATCAGGCAGAATAGCGGTATCCCATGGATGCCAAAAATAGACAGATCCATCAAACTGCATGTTGTATTTATAGGCAATTGGTTCGTCAGTATAAAAAATCATTTCATAATATATCGGATCACCTTTTTCCGTATCAGGCTGGAAATTAGGATCCGTCTTACTATTTTCTAATAGTTGAAGGAAGCTTTTCACTTCCGCGTTCTTTGTCAATTTAGAAACTTGTTTATTTCCTAGTGGTGTATAAACTTGATAAATTTCAATCCTCTTGACTTTTTCGATAGGCATATTCTTAAAATGCCATTGATATTCAATATCATCTTTTGAATAGTATACTCTGTATCCATTTATGGAGTGAGTATCCTTAACGGCAATTAAATGAGGTTGGTCCTTTATTTTAAAAATCTCAGTCCCCTTCTCGTGGAAGGCAGCATCGCCGTCTCTAATTTTATAACTTGGGTTTGTTACATTGTCAGCCACTTTAAATTTAACCGAACCTATCTTTTCTCCAACAAATTGTTCATCAGCCAAAACCCCAGAATGGATTCCATTATATTCTTTTCCATCCATTTTAATAAAATCAACCCAATCAATGATACTATGACCACCAAATGGGGTTGACCGGCAACCTGTTAATAATAGCAATATGCAAACTAAAATAAACATACTTCGTTTCTTAATTGACATCACCCCCCTTAACTATAAGACGGAAAACTAAGTTAATTTGTTACATTTACACATAGGTCGTAACTATTACGAGGTGCTTCCAATAAGCATGATTATATACTGAAAATTAAACAACTAGGTTTCGTTTTATAAGAATTTTAAAAATAAATAGGTTTAGATGGAATCAGGAAAAATATGTTAATATTATCTAAGATAAAATAAATAAGGGTGATTCCCATGAAAAAGATGAAACTTCGCTTTCCACTCATTATTTTACTTTGCGTGGTTATTATTATTGCTTTTGAGATGTTAAACAACGATAAAGAAGAGCCGATTACTCCCAAGCCAATTGAAGTAAAAAAAGTAAATATCGATAGTAAATTACCCTACACCGTACAAGTTCAAGAGGATGATCAAACACCTGATATCATTGCTTACCGTATCATGTTTGACTTCATGAAAGGTCTAGAGAATGAAGGTGCGACTGACGGTGCAAGCTTTATTAGATTTACGAAGCTATCAGGAGATGAAAACTCCTTTGTAGTCGCGGTTGTTTTTAATGTTTACATACCTGAAAAAGAACAATTAATCGATTACGGATGGGGAGAGGCTCAGGATAATGGAGTCATTCCTAATATTGTATGGAAAATAACCATCGATAAGGTTGAAAATTTAACATACACTTTATCTAAAATTGAAAGAACAGATGATACCCAAATCGGGTTACCCCCTGTCGATTCATTGGAAGAGTATCGTCTGAAAGCTGGAATAGAGGAACCATCGGGCAACTTTCATTACGAGATTAAGGATGAAACGCTAAGGGTCTCTTATGATAATGGGCAAAATTGGAAGGTTGTCCCTACTGAAATCGATGATTTAATTCTTGATGGGTACAATTCAAATTTAGTAGATGGAACTTATGTGATTACACCTAAGAAAACAGCGTTTGTACTCGAGGAATATGCAGGTTATGATTCAAAAATTCGAGTTCTGATTAGCAGCGATCAAGGTGAATCTTGGAACGACGTGTTGGTTTCAAATGAGCTTCCAGCACCGCGGCTGCTAAAACTAGGATTCACCTCAGAGAAAGACGGTTATCTCATCTTTACTGGTGATAAAACAATGAGTAGCGAAGCACATATTATCTTTAAAACCAATGATGGTGGCGAATCATGGTATGATGTCGGATCGGTGGATGGCACCTATCGGTTAGTGACAGATGGAGGGTTTATTGATGACCAATTAGGATTTATGTCATTTGGCGCACTTCGCTATGAATCACAACCTCCCGTGCCGGACTTCTACCGAACTGGCGATGGTGGATTGAACTGGGAGCGCGTAGAGGTTCCGATACCTGAAGAGTATCTAGGCTACTTCACCGTAGCTGAGATTCCAACCTTTCAAGGAACGGAAGGAACCTTGCTAGTCAACCAAGGTCCGGAAGGTGATTATTTAGGCGGAAAGGTATTGGCCAAGTTTAGCTCACAGGATCAAGGAAATACATGGTCCTTTGCAGGTTTAGTTGACCCTGATGGGGTGCTTCGTCCAAGGTGATGAGGATATTTTGTATTAATATAACAGATAAATTTACGTACGACTTTTTAAAATAATAAGAATTAGGAGTAAACATAATGGAGAACGAATATTTTGTTGGTTGGGGTACACTTGCGTTGATTAACGCTGCACTTGCTCAAGGGAAGAATCGAACTGGATTAAACTGGTTTTTGCTTTCTCTTTTGTTAGGTCCATTGGCTACACTAATCCTGCTGTTTGTTGGTAAGAGAGGATAGCATTATGGTATAGGAGGCAGCTTCCTTTTGAAGGAAACTGCCTTTTTTGTTGGAGACAGATGTGTTTTGCGCTATGAATTCCGAAAATGTGCTTTTTTTTTTGGAAATGCGTTTTATTTTCTGGAATTGCGTTTTAGTGGCTTGGAATTGCGCTTTAGTGCTTGGAATTGCGCTTTAACGGTATGGAATTGCGCTTTAGCACCTTGGGATTACGATATCCTTAAATTTACCCTTTGATAAAAGCATATTACAAAAAAATGCACCCTCATGAGAGTGCACGCAATCGAATTTAATTCACAATAGAATCAATTTCAATTAAATCCCATGAAGTAATGATGCCTAATGGTTTTTCATTGATTTGTCCATTGTCGGTGATAATAACTGCTTCTAATTTTTTCCCATGGGCATGTCGTTTTTCAAACATCTCTTCCACATCAAATATATCTCGATCTTTATCAACGAAATCAATGAGATGTTTTGTTTCAAAGGGAGTTACTTCCCCCACACGAATATTGGCTAAGTCGATCATATCATTAGCTAGATGCTTGGCCATCCATTTTAAAACGGCACCAGACGT
Source organism: Bacillus sp. REN16 (assembly GCF_020731355.1). Lineage (GTDB taxonomy): Bacteria > Bacillota > Bacilli > Bacillales > Bacillaceae_L > Ferdinandcohnia. The sequence continues at coordinate 18,566 of NZ_JAJFZK010000002.1, forward strand.
CAATATTCCGACACATGAACCATCTTTATAGATAGGAAATTTTGTATACGTATTATTATGAATCGCAAGAATCACGTCTTTAATCGAAGAGTGATAATTAAAATAGAGAACAGGGTTACTTGAAATAGATAACGCTGTAACCGGCTTTTCCAACAGCTCTGCAATTTCTTCAATTCTTTCGACAACATCCTGATGCGGTTCGGCAATATAAAAATCAGCTCTTAATTTCTCATGAACAATGGCATTTCTTAGCTTTGCAAATTGAAAGAGTTCATCCTTATAAGAACGGATAACAGCATGTCTTTTTGAACCATGTGCCACCAATTGAGTAAATATATCCCCTTGGATGTTCTTGACCATTTTACCTAATGCTTTATGAATTCGATTGAAAGCTATCTCAAAACGTTCTGATAAATCTATTTCAACAGTTTCCACTTTCTTTACCCTCCTACTCTATTATTATTATATTTTATAAATGGGTAGAGTTGGAGGAAATTTGCATAAAAAAGCAGCCACAGTGTGTGGCCGCTTTTTTAATCTTATTTTTTCTCTTGTTTATCAACCACTAATTCAAAATATAATTGCCTTAGGATATATGCTTTGTAGGTTTCCAGCTTTTTACGTTCAACTGGATGTTGATGAATTCCCTTTTCCTTTAATTCTTTGACATACCAACCCTTTGATCCCGGATAAGCCATATACAATTCCCCCTCATTTTTTTCGCTTGTCCTATATGTATGCTAAAGGGAGGAAAAGAATGACACAAATAGGGATACAGAATCTAGTAAAAAACTTTTAATAAAGTTGTAACTTATTGTGAAACACTGCGTCTAATTCTATGAAGTTTTCATTTCTCTCTTGTCTCTAATTACTCTCTCATAATTAGAGACATTTTTTCAGTTTTCCCTATCATTTATATATTGTAAAAAATCCCTAGGGTTTCCTCGGGATTTTTGCATGTATGAACACCTTAAGATTTACAAATAGTAAATTGAAGGGGTGATTTTATGAAAAAGGAGACGTTCAGTTGGGTAGTAACTGGACTTGTGATTGCTTTTTTTCTATACTCATATTTTTACTTTAGTAATGATATTATTGTTAAATTTATCAGTGGATTTTGGGATTAAGTAAGCTCCCAATGCGTAATGTTGGGAGCTTTTGTTTTACATTTCCTCTAACTCAGCCACGGGAACAATATTTTTTTCATGCTCCCGACCTCTTAAGTGCACTGTGCACATATTCCCGTGTTCATCACAGCTGTCAATCCATACTGAAGTTCCTTGATAATGAACGGTTACCTCATTCGAAGAAGACAAAATTTGCTTCGCTCTACGAATATCCATTCTGTTTCACTCCTCATTTTTTATTTTAACCCTCCAATAGTTTCCGAATATATAGGAATTTTATGCAAAAATAGAAAGGTTTTGCACACACTAAAAATGACAGGACGCAGAAAGAGGAGCAAACCTATGAAGCTAAATGAAAATGAGAAAAAGTCACTTAGTGATTCCATTGATAAATTAAATGAGGGCTTGGATGTTGTCATTCAGCTTTATAATGAAGCAGAAGAAGATAAACCATTAATCCAATTTGATGAGGATGTTATACAAGCCATTGAAAAAGCAAAGCAAACCTTTGGAGATGAAGAGATTACCCGAAGGATTAATACGATTATAAAAGAGATTTTTGCCTTTCTCCCTAAGGATGAAAAAAAATAATTCCGAGAAACATCATTATCCCGAAAGGAGTGGCATATTTGATACCGAGTATCTTTGCTTCCTTATTCAAACGCTTTTTAATTGCAAAGCTAATAAGTATTGTTTTATTGGTCATTATTATCTTCGGGGCAATTATTCACTTAATAGAACCTGAAACCTTTCCTACTATATTTGATGGTGTTTGGTGGTCAATTGTCACCGCCGCAACAGTTGGTTATGGAGATTATGCACCTACCACATTTTGGGGAAGAATCGTTGGGATGTTCCTTATTTTTATCGGTGCTGGGATTGTAACGAGATATTTTGCCGCGATATCCACCTCAACCTTGGTTGCACAAAATGCGTATCTGGAAGGTACTTCAGGTTTCCATGGTAAGAAACATATTATCATCATCGGTTGGAATGAACGTGTAAGGGAAACCTTATCATTTCTTAAAACGCCAGGTTCGGTCGTTGATATTCTATTAATTGACGATTCTTTGGAAAAAAATCCGATGCCCGGAAATCACTTTCATTTTATAAAAGGAGATCCAACTCGTGATGAGACGTTGAAGCAAGCAAATATTCAAGATGCGGAAATGGTCTTAGTGACAGCTGACCAAGGGAAAGACGAATTGCACGCTGACATGATTTCAATCCTTACTTTATTGGCTATAAAAGGTCTTAATCCTACCGTATACACAATCGTGGAAATCCTTACAACGCATCAGATCCAAAATGCAAAGCGTGGGGGTGCGGATGAAATTATCCAAACAAATAGGATTTCAAGCTTAGTGATGGTGAATAGTATTTTATCACACGGAGTATCTGATGCTTTACTTTCAATGTTGGTGGACTTAAAAGGGGGAAAACTGCAGTTCTTGGATATTACTTTTGATTTAATAGGGATGACATTTCAAAAGGCAAGCGAAACCTTATTAAAAGAAGGAAAAATTTTAATCGGGATCAAGCGTGAGAATGAAATATCGATTAATCCCCCGTTATCCTTAGAAATAAGGAAGAACGATCAAATTTTGATTTTAAAAAGCTAAGGGATTCCACAACTGGGAATCCCTTTTTTTATCTTATAATCGCTTTTCTAGTTCAGCTTTCTTCTCTTCGAAGCCAGGCTTACCGAGTAATGCAAACATATTGACTTTGTATGCTTCAACACCAGGTTGATCGAAAGGATTAACACCTAATAGGTATCCACTCATTGCACATGCTTTTTCGAAGAAATACACGAGGTATCCGAATGAATACTCGTCCATCTCCGGTACATGAACAATAAGATTTGGTACGCCACCATCTGTATGAGCAAGCATCGTACCTTGGAATGCTTTCTTATTTACAAAATCAACTGATTTACCAGCTAAGTAATTTAGTCCATCAAGATCATTTTCTTCTGCCTCAACAATGAGTTCATGACGGGATTTCTCGATGTTAATGACTGTCTCAAACAAATCGCGTCTGCCTTCTTGTACATATTGTCCAAGGGAATGAAGATCTGTTGAGAAGTTTGCAGACGATGGGTAAATTCCCTTTTGATCTTTTCCTTCACTTTCACCGAATAATTGCTTCCACCATTCAGAGAAATATTGAAGTCCCGGCTCATAGTTGATGAGCATTTCGATTGTTTTTCCTTTGTTATAAAGAGCATTACGCACTGCAGCATATTGGTAAGCAGCGTTTTCTTCAAGCTCTGATTTAGAGAAATCAACACTTGCTGCCTGTGCACCCTTCATCATTTCCTCAATATTTGCACCACTAACAGCAATCGGAAGTAGACCAACGGCAGTTAATACAGAGTAACGGCCGCCAACATCATCAGGAATAACAAATGATTCATAGCCTTCTTCAGTTGCTAAAGTTTTCAATGCGCCACGAGCTTTATCAGTTGTCGCATAGATACGTTTTTGTGCTTCGTCCTTTCCGTATTTTTCAATTAACATCTTACGGAAAATGCGGAAAGCAAGTGCTGGTTCAGTCGTTGTACCAGACTTTGAAATGACGTTTAAGGAATAATCCTTACCTTCTAGTAAATCCATTAGGTCTTTCATATATGTAGAACTGATGTTATTTCCAACAAATACGATTTGTGGTGTCTTGCGTTGTTCTTTTGATAAAGCATTGTAAAAGGAGTGATTTAACCAATCAATAGCAGCTTTTGCGCCAAGATATGAACCGCCAATTCCAATCACAAGTAAGATATCAGAATCTGATTTGATTTTTTCAGCACTTTTTTGAATGCGTGAAAATTCTTCTTTGTCATATTCTGAAGGAAGGTCCACCCATCCTAAGAAATCACTACCTGCGCCAGTCTTTTCATGTATGGAATGGTGAGCGACCTTAACCGCGTCACGCAGATATGTAATTTCATGTTCTCCAAAAAAAGTTAAAGCTTTTGAATAATCAAAACGAACATGTGTCATTTGCTATACCTCCACCCTTGTATTTTCCAAGTCTCTTTTTCACTCTACCCAAACTTTTCTGTGAAATCAAGACCACTGACTTGCTGTAAGCGCAACCAATTAAAACTTTTTTAAATTAGCTCTTTTTAGACAGATTTGCGCTTGAATTAATTGCGCTTTAGCTGCTTGGAATTGCGCTCTAGCTACCCAGAATTGCGCATTATTTTCCGGAATTGCGTTTTAGCATTAGAAAATTGAATTTGTACTCCTTAGGAGCAAATAAAAAAGACTCACACATGTAGTATGAGCCTTTTTTACGGAATATAAGAATCTTTTTTTCGCAGTTAGAGAGATGCCCGTAAAATCTCAAGGGAATCTTGTTTGTTTAGTACTTTGAAGCGGCCAAAATCTCCATAAACGACTGTTTTATCAGCCATAATTTCAAGATTTTCTTCACCGATACCATAATCAGCAAGTTTAGACGGCGCACCTATACTATCCCAGAATTCTCTGAGCTTCTCGATTCCTTCAAGAGCCACTTCACGATCCGTTTTTCCTTCCACTTCCACATGAAATACACGAACGGCTAGCTGTTTGAAGCGAGCTACATTTTCATCGAGGACATGCTTCATCCAATTCGGGAAAATAATCGCAAGACCGCCACCATGAGGAATATCATATACTGCAGATACCGCATGCTCAATGTTATGAGTTGCCCAATCTCCTCGATATCCCATGTTTAACATATTATTTAATGCCAATGTTCCATTAAGCATAATAGTTGATCTGTAGTCATAATTTTCAAGATCATTGATGAGTTTTGGTGCAGTTTCGATTACCGTACGTAAAATTGACTCACACCACTGATCCTGCGTTAAAGTATTCGGGACTTGATGAAAATAATGTTCTAACACATGTGACATCATATCCACCATACCATATACGGTTTGGTCTTTTGGTAGGGTGAAGGTGTTAACAGGATCTAGAATGGAGAACTTAGGAAACACTGCTGGGCTTCCCCAACCGTATTTTTCATTTGTTTCCCAATTCGTAATAACAGAGCCTGAATTCATTTCTGAACCTGTCGCTGCTATAGTTAACACCGTACCTATCGGAAGAGCTTCTTTAGCTACTGCTTTACGTGTCATGAAATCCCATACGTCTCCGTCATATTTTGCACCAGCTGCGATTGCTTTTGTGCAATCAATGACACTTCCGCCTCCTACAGCTAGGATAAATTCAATTCCTTCCTTACGGCAAATTTCAATACCTTTTCGGACAGTTGATAATCGTGGATTAGGTTCGACTCCTGGAAGTTCGTGAACCTCTACACCGATTTCTGCTAATAGAGCGATTACCTGGTCATACAATCCATTTCTCTTAATGCTGCCCCCACCGTAAACAAGCAATACTTTTTTCCCGTAATGAGGGACCTCATTCTTCAGTTCCTGTAATTGACCTTTTCCGAATATAAGCTTCGTTGGGTTATAATATGTAAAGTTTTCCATTAAACTCGCCTCCTGAAAAAGATTATCCCATATTAGTGTATGTAAAAAAAGAGACAATTCAATCATCGTCTCTTTTCTCATTGTTGTTTTTAGTTAAAATTTGATTGTTCAATCCACTCTTCAAGCTTATCCTTTAAAGTGTTGAATCCTTGTTGTGAATCAGAACTAGCTTGTGCTTGTTGTGCCGGACGCTTTTTAGGCTTTGCAGCTCTTTGCGCTACTGGCTTTTCTGGTGCTTCCTGTGTTGCACGAATAGATAGACCAATTTTGCCAGCTTCTTCATTGATCGATAAAACTTTGACTTCTACTTCATCGCCAACCTTAACATGCTCGTTAATATCCTTAACAAAACCATGGGTTACTTCTGAAATATGAACTAAACCTTGTGTATTTTCGTCTAAAGCAACAAATGCTCCATAAGGTTGAATCCCTGTAATTTTACCCTTAATAACACTTCCTACTTCAATTTTTTCTGTCATGCTACCCAACTCCTAAAACTTTAGTTTATTCACTATTTATATACGCAATAAATAATTATACCACAAACTAGCCATTTATTCAAAAAAATTCTTTTTACATTCATTAGATTTGCCATTTTGGGATGAAATTATGAAGCAGGTAATAATTATCAATCGAAACAAGAAGGGAATAGGGAGGGTGATTAAAAAAGGAGAAGAATGGGTAAACTAGTTTCAATGCTTTCTAGTATTTCCCTTTTGTATGTGGACAAAACCAAAATAGGTTTTGTCCATTTTTTTGCATTATACAAGGTTATTATTTTTTAGGAATCTTCCCATGCGTTTTACGGCTTCTTGGAGTTGTTCTAATGATGAAGCGTAGGAGCAACGGATATAGCCTTCTCCACTTTCTCCAAAGACATTGCCGGGAACAACCGCCACTTTTTCCTCCATCAATAAACGATGTGCAAATTCCTCTGAGGTTAATCCTGTTTCTTTAATGGATGGGAACGCGTAAAAAGCTCCGCCTGGTAAATGGCAAGATAGGCCAATTTCCTGTAAGGAAGAAACAAAAAAGTTTCTGCGCTGACGATAGCTTTTTCTCATATATTCTACATCGGATAGGCCATTGCGAAGAGCCTCGATTGCCCCATATTGAGCCATTGTAGAAGCACACATCATCGTATATTGGTGAATTTTTAACATTGCTTCAGAAATGGCCCTTGGAGCTGCTGAATATCCTAAGCGCCACCCTGTCATCGCAAATCCTTTTGAAAATCCTGAAACGAGGATGGTACGATCAAACATTCCTGGAATGCTCGAAAAGCTTGTATATTTGCCCTCATAGGAAAGTTCTGCATAGATTTCATCCGAAATCACAATCAAATCATGTTTTTCAACAATTTTTGCAATGGCTTCAAGTTCTTCCTTCCTTAGCATCGAACCTGTTGGATTATTTGGTGAACAAATAATAATGGCTTTTGTACGATCTGTTACCACTTTTTCAATTTCTTCCGGCTGCAGCTTAAACTCATTTTCAGCCTTCGTATGAACGGGTACTGGGATACCCCCTGCAAGTGAAACGATTGGGCTATACGCGACAAAGGTTGGTTCCACAATAATTACTTCGTCACCAGGGTCAACAAGTGCTCGAATCGCCAAATCAATTGCTTGGCTTCCGCCGACAGTAACAATGATCTCATTCTGTGGTGAATATTCCACACCAAAGGATCTATGTAGATATTCCGAAATTTCCTGTCTTAATTCAAGCAAACCCGCGTTTCCTGTATAGGAGGTAATCCCTGCTTCAATTGATTGAATACTTGCTTCTCTAATTGACCATGGTGTTACAAAATCAGGCTCACCCACACCTAAAGAGATGACCCCTTCCATCGTTACCGCTAAATCAAAGAATCGGCGGATTCCAGATGGTTTTAATTCTTGCACTTTTTTTGAAAGATATTGGGAGGTCATGGTGTCACCACAATCCGTTTGTCATCTTCGCCTTGGTCAAAAATAGTTCCATCATGCTTATATTTTTTCAAAATAAAATGGGTGGTTGTCGAAAGAACAGAATCGAGAGTTGACAGTTTTTCAGAAACAAAGGACCCAACCTCTGACATCGTTTTTCCCTCGATTACGACAGATAAGTCATAAGCACCAGACATTAAATAAACTGACCTTACTTCCTTAAAATGATAGATGCGCTTTGCAATTTCATCAAAGCCTACGCCCTTTTTCGGGGTTACCTTCACATCAATCATGGCTGTAACACCTTCATGACCTGCAACTTTCTTCCAGTCAACGATTGTGTTATATTCTACAATAATCTTTAGTTCCTCTAGCTTGCGAATAATACCATCGACTTCCTCGACATTTTTGCCAACTAATTTTGCGATTGTTTCAACAGGAAGCCGTCCATTATTTTCAATAATCTCAAGAATTTCAATTTCATTTTCCTGCAATTGCATATAGGTCACCCCTAATAATTTTGTCACTTATTATATCAGAAAAATGGACAGCATATTGAAAAATTTTTTATTCATTCGAAACTTTATGAGTTTTTCTTCACCCTTTGGTAAAAATAGGGATAAATCTATTATATAGGATGTGGATTTCCCATCGATGAATACTTTACAAATAAAAGGAATTAACCTTCATTATGAATTACACCAACAAGACGAAAATAAGCCGGTTCTTGTCTTACTACATGGCTTCTTATCATCATCTTTCAGCTTTCGAAGACTGATTCCATTTCTAAAAGAAGACTTTACGATTTTATCAGTGGACCTTCCCCCATTTGGAAAAAGTGAAAAACCAAAAAGATTCACTTACTCATATTCCAATATAGCATTTGTAGTAACTGAATTAATTCGCTCCTTTCATTTCACAAAAATCAATTTAATCGGTCATTCAATGGGGGGCCAAATTTGTTTATACATGGCAAAACAATCACCAAATTTAGTGGATAAATTAGTATTACTGTGCAGTTCCGGCTATATGAAAAGAATGCCGAAGTCCTTAATCTATTCTTCCTATCTTCCCTATTTTCATTTTATTGTGAAGAAGAAGCTTGCAAAGCAGGGTGTCCTGCATAATTTACAAAATGTCGTTCATAATCATGCCCTCATTGATCAAGATATGATAGATGGATACACAGAACCATTTTTGGATAATCAGATTTTTATGGGTTTAACAAGAATGATCCGTCATCGGGAAGGGGATTTAACATCTGAGGATTTGAAAAAAATTAAGCACCCTGCTTTGTTAATTTGGGGTGAAAAGGATCGGGTTGTCCCTATTTCTGTTGGGAGAAAGCTTCATCAGGATTTACCTAACTCGACGTTCGTTTCGATTAAAAATACTGGTCATTTAGTTCCAGAAGAATGCCCTGAGAAGGTATACCAATATATTAAAAACTTCATATAAAAAAGATGGGGTACCCCATCTTTTTCAATGTACAAATTTTTTATATACTCGCTCAAAAATCACTTCATACTCTTATTCTTATCTTGGCTCATTAGTTGCTTTTCAAGCTCTTCAGCTTTGGCTTGTTCTTTTTTCGAGTGCTTGATAATTAAGCGAAACACGAAGATCGCAATAATTATGCAGATAACCAGTTTTATGGCAGCTGGAATATATTCTGTTTTATCCTCAGGAAAATATAAAAACAGGTTCAATATTGGTAAAAGCAGCATTTCTACACACCTTTCAACCGAAATAATAACTTATGTCATTATATCACAAACCTTTGAGCGCGTTATAGATGCTTGTTCGATTGGAGTTGGTTATAATGGAATTAATGAAAGGAATTAATGAAAGGAATTAATGAAAGGAGTGATTTTAATGTCTGAGGAATTCAAAATCGGTGACCTTGTAACAGGGATTTATAAGACCGGAAAATATATTGGCGAAATTACAGCGATTAAGCCTGAGCACTATCTTGTAAAGGTAAAGGCTGTCTTAAAACATCCAATGCAGGGGGATATTCATTCACCAAAAGATCCGAATGTGGCGTTTTTCCAAGAACGGAGAGCACTTGCTTATCATGAGCAGACCAATATACCCAAAAAGATGGTGCGCGCATATACAGGAGATGTTCCGGAATATAATGCTTCTTTAAAAGAGGTTGTGGAAAAAACAAAGAATGATCTGGAAACAGAAGGTACAGAATGGGCACTGCGTAGCCTCGAGAACATGAAAGTATTAGAGAAGGATTATTTTAAATAACCTTCTCTAATGCTGTTATTGTCCGTAAAATTGATTTATTGACCATAAAATTTATTTATTGGCCATATTTTTTCCGTATCAGCCATAAATCAAATTTATTGGACTAAAATTGAATTTAAGCCATTAAAAACCTACGGAGGTCTTATTTTCCGTAGGTTCTTTTCTCAATAGACACGCTTTGCCCCCACATAATACTTAGACCAATATGGATTATCCATTGATACAACCGCGATTCCCTTCGATGATGTAGCAGATATAAATTCATTGTTGCCAACATAAAAACCAACGTGAGAAATTTGGCCAGGTTGATTGACAGCAAAAAATACTAGGTCACCTGGTCGGAGATTTGCGTTTGAAACAGCAGTCCCCATTGTGTAGTATCCCACAGAAGTGTTCCTTGGAATGTCGATTCCATGCCTAGCATGCATAAAGGAAACAAAGCCCGAACAATCGAAACCAGCCGTAGTGGACCCACCCCAAAGGTACGGAATCCCGATAAAATTATAGCTATCCGAAACCAACCCTTTTAGAACCTGGTCCCTATTTTCCACATTAGATTCGGCCTGACCGTTTTCATTTACATTTAGTACTTGTCCGATTGAAAGAGTATTGCTTGTAAGATTATTGTTATTTTTAAGTTCAGTAACACTCATATTATAAGTTCGTGCAATTCCATATAAAGTGTCTCCAGCTTTTACCGTATAAGTAGCACCCGCAACATTTTGCAGTGGAGTCTTTGCTTGACCTCCAAGCTGTAATGTCTGGCCAACATAGATCATTGATGAGGTTAAGTTATTGTTATTCATGATTTGGTCAACAGTTGTATTGGCTCGCTGGGCAATCGAGTATAAGGAATCCCCCGGTTGAACTGTATAGGTTTGTGATTGTATTTGTGTGGATGGTGGTGCTGAACCTATGACATTTAGGGTCTGCCCCACTTGAATTGTATTCGAAGTTAAATTATTTAATTGCTTTAACTGGTCTACACTCATGTTATACGAATTGGCAATAGAGTATAATGTGTCACCACGAGTAACGGTATAAGTCGCAGTTTTCTTTTGTGGTGGCGCCTCACTTATGACCAGTGTTTGTCCAGGGTAGATCATATCTCCCGTGAGATGATTTAGCTGTTTCAGCTGGGAGACGGTTAAATTATATTGTTTTGAAATTCCATATAATGTATCCCCATTCGCAACTGTATGTGTCAATTGAGTTTGAGTATTTGTTTGACCATTACTTGCTGCTTCTACTTTAGAGGAATGGTGACCTCCAACTAATGTGACAGTTGCAATAACCACTGTCCCCATCACAACTTTTACGAAATTAGGATTTAGGTTGGGGGCCTTTTCTTTCAGATAGATTCGAATGCCTTCGTTCAAATGAAGCTTTTTCCCTCTTTCCTGTGTACCAAGTTCACTTGAAAACTCTTCCAATTGAGGGTCTATATATAAAATGATGGTTTGTGGATTTTCTATTTTATGGCCTAAAAACATGAAGCATCCCTCCTTTTCCAATTAGGATATCCTATCGGGATGCGATTATTTTTTGAATCAATTGTAAAATTTCAACAGTCGTATTTAAAATAAAAACCAATTCACGTTTTGAGCGAATTGGTTTTTATAATGCGAATTTATTTAAGACTTTTGAGAAGTCGACACGATCCCCGATTGTTGTTGGCTCTGGTTTTTCTAAATAACGTTTATCATTTTCAACTAACTTGAATATATTAAAGGTTGTAAGTGCGTCATCAAGGGCACGATGGTGCTTGCCTGTCCCTTCCTTACCATACTCCTGAACAGCCTTCCAAAGACCTGTCTGATTTTGGTCCCCAAAAAAGCGTTTATATTCCATCGATAAATCCCTCTGTTTTCCTTTAAAAGGAAATGGGATCCCTGCTCTTTGACAATTGTGACGAAGAACTTTCATATCCATATTTCCCCACGTGATAATCGTACTTGCGGATGTTTTTTCATATTCAGCGAGCTTGTTCACTAAATCAGGAAACGATATCCCACCATTAACCTGTTCCTGGGATATGTGTAAAAAAGATTTGCACCGATTTGTTAATGAAGGAAATTTTATAGGTTTTACATAGGATGAGTATTGATCGATTATTTTCTGATTCTTTACAGAAACGAGACCAACTTCGATTATTTCGGGGTAAAATCCTTGTGGGTTGCCTTTTCCCTCAGGCATTGTAAATTCAAAGTCAATGAACAAATATTGATGCTGATTCTCCACTACTAACCCTCCTTTGTCTTGTAACTCACCATCAAACTTTTTCTTTAAGAATTCACTGGGCATCTGATGAATAGAACCATATTAGACGAACATCTTTTTTATTATTATAACACCTTCTCTTTCATTTTTCAGAATATATTTATAATATATATGCTATTTATCCTTTAATAAAGTAAAATATTATTTTATAATATTTAGTAAACCGAAACATTCGAATTGAGAAGGTGTTATTTATTCAAACAGCAAAGCGAAATCTATTGATTATGTGGTTTGCCAATTTTTTTGTTGCTGCAAGTGCAACAATGATTATGCCATTTTTGTCTTTATACATCGAAACCTTTGGAGAGTACTCAGATAACTATGTGCAGCGGTGGGCCGGCTTAGTCTTTGCAGCAACCTTTGTCACAGCTTTTTTTATTTCACCAATCTGGGGACGTTTTGGTGATCGGAATGGATACAAAAAGATTCTTTTAATTACAGGAACAGGCATTGCCATTAGCATTTTTTTAATGGGTTATGTGAACTCAGTTGAGCAATTATTTTTCCTAAGACTCTTCATGGGTGCGGTTACTGGTTTTATTCCTACCTCCCTTGCCCTCATTTCTGCACAAACACCGAAGGAAGTTGCAGGAAAAACATTAGGTACCCTTCAAATGGGTAATGTTTCCGGAGCATTATTTGGTCCTTTATTAGGTGGTTTGCTGGCTGATGCAGTTGGTTTTAAGTATACCTTTGTTCTTACCGCAGTGGTGATTTTAGGCGCAGTCCTGCTAGTTGGTGTTGGGATTAAAGAGGTACGACAAAATGAATCCAGTACTGCCGTCAAAAAATACACACGTAAAGAGGTATTAATCCATATCTTCAAACATCCCGTGTTATTGACAGTCATGCTAATCTCTACACTTATCCAAGTAGCCAATTTCAGTATTCAGCCCTTACTTGCATTATATGTTACGCATTTAACGGAAAGTAGTAATATTGTCTTTTTGGCAGGGATGGCATTTTCCGCGACTGGTTTTGGAAATTTATTATTTACGAGGCAATGGGGTAAATTAGGTGACCGGATTGGCCATGAAAAAATTTTAACAATCCTGCTTCTTGCATGTTCGGTTATGTTTATCCCGCAAGGCTTGGTAAACGAGTTGTGGCAGCTTGTTCTGTGCAGATTTTTATTCGGTATGGCGGTTGGAGGGTTAATCCCATGCATGACAGCCTATATCCGCCAGGTTGCACCATTTTCCATGCAGGGTGAGGTTCAGGGCTATAATGTCAGTTTTCGTTTTTTAGGTAATGTGATTGGCCCGATTACCGGTGGAATCCTTAGTGGTTTTTTCGGAATCTCGACCGTCTTTTTCGTAACAAGCGGGCTCTTTTTAACAGGGGCAATTATTTTATGGCTTAGTGTTGCGCGACATTCAGAAAAATCAACCCAACGTGCAGCGTAAACAGATGGCGTTCGCCGTCTGTTTTCTTTTATAATAAGAGAATAGTAATCTTTGAAAGAGAGTTTTATATGAGAAGACACACTGGCTATTTCATCACTTTTTTACTTTTTATTTTGTTTCTGTTAGTACTTTTCCAAGTTACAAGTGAATTGAAGGTCGCTAAAAGCTTTCCTGCTGTGCTGGATGAGAAAATTCCGATTGAAAAGGTTGTGTTAACACAAACGAGCTATATCAAGGATAGTAAAGGGAATGTAATTTCCGAGATTCATCACAGTGAGAAACGTACCACCCTTTCTGCTGACGAAATTCCGCAAATTGTGAAGGATTTGTTTATCACAATTGAGGATCAGCATTTTTATGAACATATAGGATTTGATATTTCCGGAATTGGCCGGGCGGCTCTGATTAATCTGCAAAATGACTCGATTGATCAAGGTGGCAGTACAATCACACAGCAGCTTGCGCGAAATCTCTATTTAACAACTGAAAAATCCTATAACCGGAAACTAAGCGAACTTTTGTATTCGTATCAATTGGAACGGACACTTACAAAAGAGGAAATTTTAACTTTGTACATAAACGCTATTTATTTTCAAAACGGGGCATATGGGATTGAAACAGCATCCCAGTTTTATTTTAACCAACCCATAAAGGATGCGTCACTCGCGAAAATTGCGTTTTTATGTGCAATCCCGAACAATCCATCCCACTACAATCCCATTACGAATTTTTCAAATACAAAAGAACGACAAGAACGTATTTTACAAAGTCTAGTAGAGGCGAAGAAAATATCAATTGAAGAATATGAGGCCGAGGTAAAGGAACCGATTGAGCTAACCATGGGTAAAAGTATCGACCAATTTCCTGATTACACAACCTATATTTTTCATGAGTTTGAAGAGTTAATAGCTGAAAAAGAAGGTTTTAATAAAAGGATGACATCAGCTCTTGATACTGAAAAGAAAAAGCTTCAAAAGCGTTTGGATAAAAAAGTAAAAGAGGTTCTTGAATCAGGTATCATCATTGAAACGGCGTTAAATGAAAACATTCAACAAGAGGCAGTACAAGCTTTAAAGCTCTATCTGCCAAATGCAAATGTTCAAGGAGCCGCAGCTGTTATAAACAATCAGACAAATCAAATTGTCGCTATTGCTGGCGGAAAAAACTATGAAAAGTTTTCGTTCAACCGAGCTTATCAAGCGTTCCGACAACCAGGTTCCGCAATTAAACCATTGCTTGTTTATGCGCCTTATTTCGATCAAACCGGTGCCTCTATCTCCCAGACCATTGATGCCAATAATTATTGTAAAAATGGATATTGCCCGCGAAATTATGGGGGCGGACAATATGGTAATGTCAGCTTACGGACCGCTTTTAAATATTCCTACAACACTCCCGCTATCAGATTGTTTGAAAGAATTGGGATTGAACAAGGTTTTTCCTATTTAGACCAACTTCATTTTTCGAATGTGGTAAAAGAAGACCATAGTTTACCAGCTGCTATTGGCGGTTTTTCTTATGGAATGTCCCCATTGGAGATGACAAATGCCTTTGCAACCTTTGCCAACAATGGTCAATTTATCCAAGCGCACGGAATTACAAGGGTGACTGATTTAAAAGGAAATATCCTTTATGAGTGGAATGCGGAACCCATTGAAGTATGGGACGATTCTGCTAATCAAAAGGTACGAACATTACTTGAAGATGTTGTTCAATCAGGAACGGGTAAAGAAGCTAATTTTTCAAGCGGGTATATAGGCGGGAAGACTGGTACGACAAATGATGTAAAAGACCTTTGGTTTATCGGTCTTACTGATCAATATACCGCTGGGGTATGGGTTGGTAATGATCAAAATAAAAGTATTTACTATATGGAATCACGAAAACCTCAAATCCATATTTGGAAGGATATAATGAAAGCGGGCCAACAATGATGAATTGGCTCGCTTTTTTAGATGGGAAGGCTTGCGACGATACTGTTGTATAGCTGAATGCAGACATAGGTTACGGTCATAAAAAAGGTAAACCAGCTAAGCGTATGAAAAAAGACAAGCCCTATTAATCCGCCAAAGGTTAATGTGTCCTGAATTTTATAAACGAAAAAAATAAAATAGCAAAGTGTAGCTAACAAAAGCACAATTATAATACCATAAAAGGATTGTACAAACGCAAGAGATAGAGTTCCTCCTCCAAGATAAAAAAAAGACCCCGCTCTTATTTTTCGTAAACTTTCTCCATTGTGGTCCTTCGTGAAAAACAATAGCGATAGCTCTAGCAATGTATTGGCAATTAATTTCAAGGCAGCAAACACCATGAAATAAAGTAGGAAAAACACAAAGAAAATCGCAAAATTAATCCATGTTGGCGAAAAAAACTCCTGCATACCACGATAAATGCCAATCTGCTTTAACAAAGCCAAGGTTTTCAATTCAGTCAGGATTGCAATCGATATACTAAATAAGATGATAGAAATGAGCGGAAAGTAGCTTGTAAAATATGTATTTTTCATTTCAATTCCTCAAATCACAAAACGGTAATTTCTTTTCTGATTTTATCATAAACTTTTTTGTAGTAAATCTCTTTTTCGAAAATACATATAGTGTAAAGACTACTTTTATGAAAGAGGGGTTCTATGAAAAAAGGATTCTTGTTTATGGTGCTTGTTTCTTGTTTAGCATTTTTCACCTTCTTAGGTTCAGCCAGCGCTGCTGGAGGATCGGATTTTACAAAAGCGGTTAATGAAAAATTAAAGGAAATCAACTATTATGCAGATGGCTCAGCAAAAGTAGTCGATTCAATTTCAAAGGAAGCTGAAATTACAAAGGTTGTAACTGCGGATGATCCGGAGACAAAGGAAAATGAAGAGGAAATCGATACGTATAAGGCAAATATTGTTGTTGGGCATGTAGCTTATAAATTAAAGCGTGACAGTATTTTTTATATCCAAAAGCATGAATTTTTTTATTATGATGTCGACAATCAGGAATTTCTGATGCTGGGAAATTTTCCTGGGGATCAACAAATTAATTCCCTTTTCAACGATTATATGGATGCCGATCATAAGGCGGGGATCACATTAACATCAAATTTATTATTCAGCTTATTATTGCTCCTTAGTGTTCTTGTTGTACCGGTGTTAATCATGATATTCCATAACAAATCTATTCCAGTTCCAATGGTGCGGAAAAATAGCGCGGTGTAGGATGAGATGCTTCCTCTCATCCTTTTTTGTTGTCTGGCTTAAATTAGGTTATGCAATTTATGCTAACGTTCAATTCGAATATACTCACGCGGCTTAAATTTAGGATAAATCGTTTTTTCGTTTGATTGTGTAGAATCTATGGTTTGTATTTGAAATTGATTCTGATTATCCACTTGTCCTTCTCCATAATTTCTCTTCGTATGTTCATGGATCACCCATGCTCCGATAAACAGAAAGGCAAAAATAGCGATTGCCACAATTCCTTTTTTAGCGTTCACAAAACCTCACCTCTTGCTACTAGCATTCATTTTAATAGGACCTTTTATACAATTTTGTAAAAAAATTTTTACGGGTCAAAAAGATGCGTCCCTACATATTTAATAAGAATCGAAAATGTCAATAATACCAAGGTGTTTATCGCATGCAACTTGCTTACAATTGTTATATACTTCTTAGTAAGATTAAAAATATTGAGGGGGTTCTGTTTTGTCACTTGTACATTGGGCCATTTTATCTCCATTTATAATGGCTATCTTTATTCCTTTTTTACGCAAATATTTGCGAGGGATTCATACAGGATGGTTTGTTTTAGTTCTGCCAGCAGTCCTATTCTCCTATTTCTTTTCATTCATGAAAGATACGATGAATGGAAATCCGATAATCCATACTGCCGAATGGATGCCTTCCATTGGCGTAAACTTTACGGCGTATATTGATGGATTGGGACTGTTATTCGCTTTATTGATTACTGGTATTGGGGCATTAGTGGTCCTCTATTCTATCTATTACCTATCGAAGGAAAAGGAATCTTTACATAACTTTTATGTGTACTTGCTCTGTTTCATGGGAGCCATGCTCGGGGTTGTTCTCTCGGATAATTTGATCGTGCTTTATACATTCTGGGAATTAACAAGTCTTTCTTCATTTCTGTTAATCGGATACTGGCATAATCGTGAAAAGTCAAGATATGGTGCACAAAAATCGATGTTGATTACTGTCTTCGGTGGTTTATCAATGCTAGCAGGATTTGTTTTATTATCAATCATGACAAATACGTTTAGTATTCGTGAGATGATTGCTCAAATGGATATGTTGCCAACTAATCCATTGTTCATCCCTGCAATGCTCTTAATCCTGTTAGGTGCTTTTACAAAATCAGCACAATTTCCATTCCATATTTGGTTGCCAGATGCAATGGAAGCACCAACACCTGTCAGTGCATATCTGCACTCTGCCACAATGGTTAAAGCAGGTATTTACCTGGTTGCGAGATTAAGTCCTATTTTTGCTGGATCTAGTGAATGGTTTTGGATTATCTCAACCTTCGGAATCTTCACCTTGTTCTGGGGCTCATTTAGCGCGGTCAAACAGACCGATTTAAAAGGAATCCTTGCGTTTTCGACGGTCAGTCAGCTTGGGATGATTATGTCCCTACTCGGAATCGGTTCAGCTGCACTTCACTATGATGAACTTAGTCCAAATCTTTATTTGGCTGCAACTGTTGCGGCTATTTTCCACTTAATTAACCATGCAACATTTAAGGGAAGCTTGTTTATGGTGGTCGGTATTGTCGACCATGAAACTGGTACGCGTGACATTCGCAAGCTAGGTGGATTAATGACTGTTATGCCCATATCCTTCACATTGGCTGCAATTGGTGCATTTTCAATGGCAGGTTTGCCGCCATTTAATGGTTTCTTAAGTAAAGAAGCATTCTTTACAGCTATCGTGAATGCAACAACACTTGATGTATTTAATATGGAAACATTAGGGATTCTCTTCCCTATCATTGGTTGGGTTGCTAGTGTATTCACATTCATTTACAGTATGATTCTTGTCTTTAAAACCTTTACCGGAAAAGCACAGTTTGAAAAGCTAGATAAGAAACCACATGAAGCACCGATTGGGATGTTAATTTCACCAATTATTCTAGCTTCACTTGTTATCATTTTTGGATTCTTTTCAAATATATTAGCAAATAGTGTAATCGAACCTGCAGTGGCAGCCATTCATCCAAGTTTGATTGAAGGTGGATTCAACTATCATGTTCACTTTGAGTATTTTCACGGATGGAATGCACCACTCTTCATGTCAATTGGGGTTGTCGTGTTAGGAACACTTTTGTTTCTTTCCCCTGCAAAATGGACAGGCATTTATAATGTTTTTTCCAAGCGTTTAACTTTAAATAACCTTTATGACCATGGTCTTGTCACAATGGAGAGGGCAGCATCAAGATTAAATCGCTTCTATATGACAGGAGTTATCCGTGACTATTTGATCATTATATTTGCGTTCTTTATCTTGGCAATTGGAAGTGCGCTCATTATTAAAAATGGATTTGCTTTTGATTTAACACATGTTGCACCAGTTCGTCTTTTTGAGGCCGTGCTTGCATTTGTACTTGTTGGGGGAGTGGCTACTACTATTTTTGCTAAATCAAGACTTACTGCGATTATTGCACTTGGATCTGTTGGTTATAGCGTATCATTATTCTTTGTGTTATTCCGCGCACCTGATTTAGCGTTGACTCAGCTAGTCATTGAGACTGTTTCAGTAGCCCTATTTTTACTATGCTTCTATCACCTTCCGAAACTGCAGAAAAAGGAAAAACCAATGCGTTTTCGTTTAACAAACCTAATCATTTCATTAGGGGTCGGAACAATCGTGACTTTGCTCGCAATCTCAGCAAACAGTACAAGACTGATTGATTCCATCTCTAGCTATTTTGTGGAAAATAGCTACACAAAAGGCGGAGGAACAAATATTGTCAACGTTATCTTAGTAGATTTCCGTGGGTTTGATACGTTGTTTGAGATAACTGTTCTTGGCATTGCAGCGCTTGGTATTTTCACAATGATCAAATTACGCTTAACAAGGAGGAAAGAAGGATGAAAACAAATGATTTAATTCTACAAACAGCAACGAAAATAACTGTTTTCATCATTCTTGCTTATTCCTTGAATCTCTTTTTTGCAGGTCATAATACTCCAGGAGGAGGATTTATCGGCGGACTGATTTCCGCTGCGGCAATCGTCCTTCTCCTTTTAGCATTTGATATGAAAACTGTTAACAAAATTCTACCTTTTGATTTTAAAAAGGTTGCAGCACTTGGTTTATTAATCGCTGCTTTAACTGGGATGGGTTCGTTTTTATTCGATGTTCCATTCTTGACACATACGTTCGGCCACTTTGATTTACCAGTCTTTGGGGATACTGAACTTGCTACTGCTGTGTTATTTGATACCGGTGTGTATTTAGTTGTTGTTGGAGTAACCTTGACCATTATTCAAACAATCGGGGAGGATGATGATTAATGGAGATTTTAATGGCAATTGTCATTGGTATTCTATTTACAGCAGCAACATATTTGATGCTTTCGAAAAGCCTCATTCGAGTCATTATTGGGACGGGTTTGCTTAGTCACGGAGCCCATTTATTGATTTTAACAATGGGTGGGTTAAAGCAAGGTGCTGCACCTATCTTGGTAGATGGTACGAAGGCTTATGTTGATCCGCTTCCACAGGCTCTTATCTTAACAGCGATTGTAATTAGCTTTGGGGTAACATCGTTTATACTGGTGCTTGCATATCGCTCCTATCAAGAGCTTGGAACGGATAACATGGATAATTTAAGGGGAAATGATAGCAATGAATAATCTTGTAATCCTTCCAGTACTGATTCCTCTTCTGACAGGAATCATACTCATATTTGTAAATAAATATAAAATAATGTCAAGGTGGATTAGCTTACTATCCACAATACTAACAGTCATTATGTCATTGATACTTGTCAATCAGGTATACAATAATGGCATTCAAACCCTTAATCTTAGCAGTTGGGATGCGCCATTTGGCATTGTATTAGTAGCAGATATGCTTGCTTCTTTACTTGTTACTACAGGAAGCATTGTAGTCTTAGCATGTACTCTATATTCGTTCAAGAATATCGGAAAAGAAAGAGAAGCTTTCTTTTACTATGCTGCTGTACAATTCTTAATGGTTGGAGTACTTGGCGCATTTTTAACAGGGGACATTTTCAACCTCTTCGTATTTTTCGAAGTTATGCTGATGGCTTCCTATGTTTTAATCGTCCATGGTGGAACAAAGCCACAATTACGAGAATCGATAAAGTACATCCTGGTGAACGTGATTTCATCTGCCCTTTTTGTTATTGCAGTTGCTTATTTATACGCAGTTACAGGAACAGTTAATATGGCAGATTTATCTGCAAAAATCAGTGAACTTGGACAACCTGGTATTGTCACTGTCATCTCGATCCTATTTTTAATCGTGTTTGGGTTAAAAGGTGCCATCTTCCCGCTATTTTTCTGGTTGCCTGGTTCCTATAATGCGCCCCCAACACCAATTACAGCTCTATTTGGAGCATTATTAACAAAGGTCGGCGTATATTCGATCATTCGTACGTTCACGATTATTTTCTATCACGATACAGCTTTTACTCATACCTTAATCGGAATACTCGCAGGATTTACAATTGTAGTTGGAGTTATCGGAGCTGTTGCTTACTGGGATGTTAAACAAATTATTATTTACAATATTTTAACAGCCGTTGGTGTTATTTTAGTAGGTGTTGCAACCCTGACACCTACATCAATAACTGGTTCGATTTATTACTTAATTCATGACATGATCATTAAGGCTGCCCTCTTCCTATTAGTTGGGGCTATGATTGTCATAACGGGGACAAGCAATTTGAAGAAAATGGGCGGGTTAATCAACCACCATCCATATTTAGGCTGGATGTTCTTCATTGCAACCATATCACTTGCAGGAATACCACCATTTAGTGGTTTCATCGGAAAGCTTTTAATTGTTAAAGGTAGCCTTGCTACTGAACATTATGCACTGGTTGCGGCAATATTAATTTCAAGTCTTCTTGTCCTATATTCGGTAATGAAAATCTTCATTAACGGGTTCTGGGGTGAAGCAAAACTTAGGAAAGATGAAGAAAAAGGTTCAACAAAGGGACTATTATTTCCGATTACTCTTCTACTTTCACTCTCAATTGTACTTGGATTTGGCGCCGAATGGTTCTATCCGTATATCTCTCAAGCAGCTCAAGATTTGACGGATCCATCTAACTATATCCAAGCTGTTTTAAAGGAGTAGATATTATGTTGTTGCAATTAGTTTTAAATATTTTTATTGCCGTTTCATGGATGTTTATCTCAAATTCCTATGACTTTGGGGCCTTTTTTGGCGGATATTTGATTGGCCTTTTTCTTATTTTCATTTTACGTCGTTCCTTCTCACACCGTTTTTATCTCATTAATCTGTGGGCAGTGATTAAGCTCATCTTAATTTTCTTTAGAGAGTTAATTCTTTCAAACTATTCAATCATGAAGGTTGTCGTAAATCCAAAGCTCGATGTAAAACCCGGAATTTTTGCAATGCCAACTGAACTGAAAAAAGATTGGGAAATCATGACACTTTCAAATCTGATCACTTTAACACCTGGAACACTAGTTGTGGACATTTCAGATGATAAAAAGATATTGTACATTCATGCAATGGATATTCAAGATGTAGATGAGGCTATTGATTCAATTAAAAATTCATTTGAAAAAGCAATTATGGAGGTGAGCCGATAATGTTTGAAGCTATACTTAATATTGCACTCGTCTGCTTATCGGTTTCAACAGTTGCTTACCTATTCCGAGTGATAAAAGGTCCATCAATTCCTGACAAAGTCATTGCACTTGATGCAATTGGGGTCAATTTAGTGGGAATAACTTCGATTATTTCGATTATCCTACGCTCAAATTCATTCCTTGAGGTTATTTTATTGATCGCAATTGTAGCTTTTGTTGGTACAGTAGCATTTTCTAAGTTCCTTGAGAAAGGGGTCGTAATTGAACATGATCGAGATGCTTAAGATTTTATTTGCTGTTATTATCTTGTTCGGAGCGCTTCTAAGTGTTTTAAGTGCGATTGGGATCGTTCGATTACCAGATGTGTACACACGAAATCATGCGGTATCAAAAAGTGCGACATTAGGGGTTTTATCAATCTTACTTGGAACGTTTCTATACTTTTGGATTATTGAAGGATATATGAACTTTAGGGTGATTTTGGGATTTGTCTTCCTGTTTATGACATCACCTGTTGCCGGTCATTTAATCAGCCGTGCCGCGTATAATTCAAAGGTTCCACTTTGGGAAAAAAGCGTACGTGATGATCTAAAAGACAAAGATAAGCATGCAAAAAAATTAAGTCAATAATAAAGGGCGAGGACTACTGTAGTCCTCGTTTTTTCATTATTTTTTCAATTTTAAAACGGCCATGGTACAGCGCGATACGCAAATGAGGTTATCCTCTTCATCGAAGATTTTAATATCCCAAATCATCGTTGTTTTACCTTTATGAAGAGGAGTGCCGATTGCTTTAACAATTCCATCTTTTTTAGCACGAATATGATTGGCGTTTATTTCTAATCCGACACAGCCTTCGGTTTCTTTATCCACAAGATTGTATGTACCCACACTTGCAACCGTTTCTGCTAAAGCAACAGACGCGCCCCCGTGTAAAAAACCAAATGGCTGGCGAGTGCGCTCATCAACCGGCATAGTTGCAATTACCCGCTCAGGTGTTACTTCTTCAACTTTTATTCCCAATGCTTGGATTAATGTATTTTCTAACATTTTTTATCCCCCTAATCATCTACCTTATTTATTCCTCTCAATGTGAAAACTTACGTAACTTCCGGCTTCTCCTGACCTTAAGCAATACATATCCCATCAACACCAGCACAACTCCGCCAATGGCAATATCATAGTATTTAATAAACACTTCAATGAATTCTTCCCCTGCAAAATAACCGACTGAAAAGATCAAAGAAACCCAAATAAAGATTGCCGGGTATAGGGTTGATGCAAATTTTATAAAGGAAAATTTACTAAAGCCAAATAAGAACGGAAATAAAATGCGAAAGCCCGGTACAAAGTAGCAAAATACTAGTGCGAATGTGTTGTATTTTTCAATAATGGATAAAGCGCGGATGATTTTTCTTTTCGTTTTGCTTTGTTTATTAAGAAGTAAAACCATTGCATGTCCTGCAAAACGCCCGAATCCATAGCTTGTTGTGACAGCAGTTAGGATTCCCAGGTAGGTAACAAGGAAAATCCGCCAAGGTATGAATGCATCCTCAGCTGTAAAAAAACCAATAGTTGATACGATGACTTCGTTTGGGATGGGAATCACAAATGCCCCAACCCATAACCATAAATAAAGCCCAAAATAACCATTTTCCTGAATAATTGAGACTACTTCATTGATATCCAATAATAATCCCGCCTTCACCGGGTACGTAGTTAATTCTAGATACTTATCATTTTCTATTATAAGATGAATGGATAATAATAGAAACCATTTTTGAATTTATAAAAGGGAGAGAAAATTGTGGACAAACCCGTTGTGATTATTACCGGTGCTTCGAGCGGCTTTGGCTTATTAAGCTCGATTGAATTTTTGAAAAAAGGATACTTTGTTGTTGCGACGATGAGAGATATACAAAAAAAAGAACAGGTCATTCATCAATTACATAATCCGACTTTAGAAGGGAATCTTCTTTTTTGTCAATTGGATGTAACTGATGCTGATTCTTTACAAGCCTTTCAAGTTATCCTACAAAGGCTTGGCCGTGTCGACATTTTGCTAAACAATGCCGGATTTGCTACCGGTGGGTTTGCCGAGGAAATTTCAATATCAGAGTACCGGACCCAGTTCGAAACGAATTTTTTCGGATTAATTGAAGTGACGAAGCTAGTTCTGCCTTTTATGAGACAGCAACGGTCAGGTAAAATAATCAATCTAAGCAGCATTAGTGCACAAATCGGCTTTCCAGGACTCTCCCCTTATGTAGCGTCCAAATATGCCTTAGAAGGCTGGTCTGAATCATTACAGCTTGAGCTTAGACCCTTTGGTATTGATATCGCTCTTATCGAACCTGGCTCGTATCAAACGAATATTTGGAGCAGCGGAAAAAAGATAGCAGAAAAATCGATGCTTTCCACATCTCCCTATCATGAAATGATGAAAAAAATTGAAGCAAGACTTGAAAAAAATCAAGAATCGTACGGAGACCCGCTTGAGGTGGCAAAATTTATCACTGGGCTTGCTGAAAAGCCTTCTTTAACTAAACTTCGTTATCCGATAGGAAAAGGAACGAGATTGTCCTTTTTTCTTAAAAAATCGCTGCCCTGGAAGGTGTGGGAGGGAATTGTTTTAAAGATGTTACACATCGACAGGAAGTAGGTCAAAAGGCTGAGTCAAATGAACCTTATCAAAAAATTAACATATATTGTAATGAAAATTTGATAAGGGAGGTCTCGCGTTGTACCATCATCCGTTTATCTATGGCTGTCAAGGACCACCAAGAACTGTTTTGTATCCAGGCTATTACTCAAACATGGCAGGACATTCTGTATTTACTGGCCCCAACTCTTATGACCCATACGCATATTATCGAAAATTGCCCGAAGTTGACCCAACTTTATTTAAAGAATCAGCAGAGGAAATGAGAATTCTAATGAGGGATGCAAGCGTTATCCTTGCTAAATTAGCTGATTCAAAGGATTTTGCCAAACAAGTAATGGCTGCTGCACAGGCATCGAATGATCAGGAAGTAAATCGACTGTTAAAAACAACTGGAATTCAGTCACATGTTAAAGCGACCTTTAATCCTGATGGGTTAAATCTTCAATTAGAAGCAAGTATAGCCGGCACTAAATCCAGTCTGTTAACAATTGCCTTAAGATGGCGCTAATCCAAATCTATGTGGGAACGAAGGTAAAAATTAGCCTATCGTTCTTTTTTAATTATAAGAATGAAATTTATACGGTTTAGGACATGATAAAAGCACGAGGAGGTAAAATCAATGGAAGTAAAAGATAGAGACACACTTAGACTTACACAAAGCAAGGATGAACAGCTTGTGAATCAACTTGATCCTGAGCTCGACCTTCGAAATATAAATTTCGCAACTGGCGAAAATGAATATTTAAACGAACGCTTCGATGATTTTTCTATCGATCACTAAAAAATACATGGAGGAAGTTATAGATGGCTAAAAAAGAACGTCTTAACGAAGAAGCAGCTATGAATAATAACTTAACTTCTTCTACGTATTCAAAAAGCAAAACGGCAAAGAAGAAAAAAATGGGGCCAAGTAGGTTGTGCCCCGTTTTTAGTTGGGTTCAATCGAAATTTCTTTTAGCCTGTTATAGGCTTCCTCTTTCTCAAACGAAGAATACCACCTAAAATTGGAATCGTCTAAAATACGATAGTGTTGACTAATCATATTTTGCTGGAGACGAAACCTTCCCTCCTTTTTGAGATCCTTCCACCAAACCTTCCCACCTAATGTCCGTTCTTTTGCGCGATCAATTCCATTTCGTCCGATAATTTCAATGACATCAACCGGATCCTCCCCTAAAATAGATTGGATAATTTCACTATCGCGGAATAATGCACAAACGGCTACGATGCATGTCCAACCTGCTTGAATTCTTCCTTTTTCAATCTGAACTAACGTCTTTTTTGAAATTCCCAAAATCTCAGCCATTTTATCCTGTGTATATCCTTTTTCAATCCGAATTAGCTTCATTTTTTCCGAGAGCGTTTGGGTTAACTGTTCCTTATCCATATTCATCACCTATTTTTTATTTAGAGAAAACGTCAAAAACCTTAGTGTAATTTTACACCAAGGTCCACAATATCGCAATTTTTAATAGATCAATTTCAATCCACTAATAAAAATGATGATCCCAATAACCGTTTGCAGCGGTTTCATCGGGACCTTTGCTGACAAGGTGCTTCCAATGATTACCCCGGGAATCGAACCACAAAGTAAATTTGTGACTAAGAGAAAGTCAACGTTTCCAAAGCCTACGTGAAAAAAACTGCTCACCGTAACTAAAATAAATGCATGAGCGATATCGGTTCCAACTAATTCTGAGGCTCGTAATTGATAAAATAATAGCATGGCAAGTGCAAAAAGTGACCCAGAACCAACGGATGTTAAACCGACAATAAAACCAAGGACAGCGCCAAGAAGAATGGTGGCTTTTGCTTTATCCTCGATGGGTTTTAAACTGTAAGAGCTTTGTGAAAATCGGGTGCTGAACAATGTCTTTATGACTGTCGCAACGGCAACCATCATGAGTACATAACCAAGGGCGTGCTTCACAATTTCTCCTTGCAGAAGTTTATCTCCACCAGCAAAATGCAAAGTAGTTACCGCTATGATAGCACTTGGAACACTGCCGATTGCCAAATATTTCACTAGCTTAAAATTGATTGTTTTCTGCCGAAAATGCTGAACAGATCCAAAAAATTTTGTGATTGAGTTATACACAAAGTCAGTTCCGACAGCAATTAGCGGATTGATGCCAATTAAGATTAAAAATGGGGTTAATAATGCCGCTCCACCAACACCAGTTAATCCGACCAGAAAACCGACAAAAAGGCCCATTAATACAATTCCAATACTCATTCCGACCGCTCCCAACATTTTCGGATATGGGCATTATATTTACAGTACATCCCTTTTGACACATATTTCTTTAAATAGACAGTTAAATTATTTTTTAACTATAACAATTTTATAGCTTCATAACTTAAAATGGAAAACGTCTATAAATATTTTATCAACAGTCACTAACTCATATGACTTTACTTTCATTTGTTAACTTATCTATTTTTTATGTTGACATATAATTATTCTTGTTTTACGATTTTGTTAACTACAAATTCACGGAGGTTAACACAAAATGACAGCAGTTTCGAAACCACGAATTCGAGCAATAGAAATTACATACGTCGGGATGTTTGCGGCCCTAATGGCTATTGGTGCAAACATAACGTCAATGGCACCGTTTTTACAGGTCGCTGGTGTTCCATTAACAATGCAAACCTTTTTTGCCGTATTAGCAGGACTTTTACTTGGGAGCAGACTTGGGGCCATTTCAATGACTGTATATATGTTAATTGGATTAGCTGGAGCACCTGTTTTTTCAGGCTTTGAGGCGGGAATAGCACCAATCATTGGGGGCACAGGCGGATTTATATTATCGTTCATTGCAACAGCTTATTTTGCTGGAAAAGTAGTTGAATATTCTAATGGGGCACCCTCATTAATCACATTTATGATTGCTGCTTTTGTTGGACTTTTCATGAACTATTTCATTGGTACAAACTACATGTATTTTGCATACAATTTTTGGCTTGATGTTAAAATGAGCTACGGTGCGGCATGGGCAGTAATGGCCTGGTTTATTGTAAAAGATCTTGCTTTCACAATTTTTGCCGCTCTTATTTCGCCAAGAATTTATCGTGCAGTCACAAGAAATTCAATCAATCAATTATCAAATAAGGCATCCTAAATCAAATGCGCCCAAGCGTATTTGCGCCCAGATTTTTTAGGCCCACATGAGGTGGGTCACAAAGACGTTGCCACAGGACGTGGCGTTCTTAGTCTTTGATCCTTCGCTCGAAAAACTTCCTTTAAAAATCTGTGGCATCCGCCGGAGGCTTAACTTTATTCAGCGGAAGTCGAGACTTCTGCTGAATAAAGTTAAATTCCCCCACATTTATTTGTGGGGGTGTATTTTATAGAACGATAGCAGCAATCCATCCGAAAATAATGAGCGGAATATTATAGTGTAAAAATGTCGGTACACATGTATCCCAAATGTGATTATGTTGACCATCGACATTTAATCCAGCTGTCGGGCCAAGCGTACTATCAGAAGCTGGTGAACCCGCATCGCCTAAAGCTGCAGCTGTACCAAAGATGGCAAGTGTCGCCATTGGGCTAAAACCCAGCTCTATACATAAGGGAACGAAAATCGTTGCAATGATTGGAATCGTTGAAAATGAAGAACCAATTCCCATTGTAATTACTAAACCTACAATCAACATCATTAAAGCGGCAAGTGATTGATTGCCATTGATTAAGGCTGCTGATTGCTTTACAAGCTCTTCAACATCTCCTGTTGCATTAATAACGGCTGCAAATCCGGAGGCTGTTATCATGACAAACCCAATGAATGCCATCATTTTCATACCGCCAGTGATTACTTCATCAGCTTGATTTACTTTTATTGAACCACTGAAATAAAGGACTGCAATACCCGCTAATGCCCCAAAAATCATACCATCTACATCAAATACTTGAGAAAGTGTTAGCTGTGCACCTAAAGTAGCAATAACGGCAAGTAGTGCGAAGGTAAGACTCTTTTTTGTGTAAGCTGTTTTTAGTTCTGTCTCATTTGTTATTTTAATTTCTTTATATGTTTTTGGCTTACGGTAAGAAAAAAAGATTGCAATAAGTAAACCAACAACCATCCCAGCAGTTGGAATCAACATTGCGATTGGTATATCCCTTTTTGTTACTTCTAAACCACTTTCAGCCATATACTGCTGTAATAAACCTTGAAAAATCTCTCCAAATCCAATTGGTAATGCTATATACGGTGCTGTCAAACCAAATGTAATAACAGTGGCAATAAGTCGACGATCGATTTCAAGTTCATTAAATACCTTCAATAAGGGTGGAATTAAAATAGGGATAAATGCAATATGAACAGGTACAAGGTTTTGGGAAGAAATAGAGATTGCTAAAATAATTAAGATGATCAAAACCTTTGAATAAGTTTTACGTTTAGAGTCTTCCTGCTTCCCCACCATTTTTATTGCAAGGTCTACCATTGCATCCGGTAATCCTGTTTTGGAAATAGCTACTGCAAAACTACCTAGTAGTGCATAGCTTAAAGCGACTGTGGCATTTCCGCCTAAACCCTCTGTAAAGGCTGAAATAGTTGTTGCGATATCAAGGCCACCAACGAGCCCTCCAACTATAGCACCCACTGCGAGAGCAACCACAACATTTATACGTAATAAGCTTAAAATAAGCATGACTAGAACGGCTATAACAACTGCATTCATGGCGAAAACTCCTTCTTAGATTGGTTAGTTTTTATTTTTGCTTTAGTTTGCTAAATTGGTAGAGAACTAAATTACCAAACTACCTTACCATAGGTATGAAGAAGTCGTCAATGGAATATTTTGCGAGATTGTATGGGGAGGGTTGGGATTGGTAATGTGCTCGCGTACCAATTGCGGTTGTTTTGGTACAAGTACCGTGAAAGCACTCTTGCGGTACACGATACCTCTGTTTTAGCCCTAAGTATGTATCGCAAAATCCGTCTTGCAGATTATTTTTAAAAAAGAAGCCTACCCAAAGGTAGACTTCAATTATTATTCGTTTGTTTCACCAAATCTTTCTACTAATGTTGCCAGGGTACGAACCATGACGCCAGTTGCACCTGCTGGGCCTAGGTTATGAGCAGATGTTGTCGTAGCGGTTCCCGCTATATCCAGGTGCACCCAAGGTGTATTCTCTGCAAATTCTCCAATAAAAGTACCTGCAAAAATCGCATGCCCGTCACGTCCCGGTGAATTGTTCAAGTCTGCCACCAGACTCTTACGTACACGCTTCTTATGATTTTCTGTAATTGGTAAACGCCAGATTGGCTCGCCGGCTTCTAATGAAGCCTCTAAAACTTCTTCAAAAAAGAGTTCATTATTTGTCATCGCGCCAGTAATATCATTGCCAAGAGCCACGATCACCCCACCAGTTAATGTTGCAACATCGACCAAATAGGAGGCACCGTGGAACTTCGCATATGTGATGCCATCTGCTAAAGCAAGTCGACCTTCCGCATCTGTATTTAAGATTTCGATTGTCTTGCCATTCATTGATGTCACCACATCGTCCGGCTTAAATGCCTCACCACTGATCATATTATCGGTTGATGGAATAACTGCAACAACATTCTTTTCAGGACGTAACTCACCGATAACCTCCATCGCACCTAATACAGCAGCTGCTCCACCCATATCTGATTTCATACCAACAATGCCGTCTTTTGGTTTGATCGAATAACCGCCGGTATCAAAGGTAATTCCTTTTCCAACTAGACCAATCACATCTTCCCAGTTTTCTTTGCCCTGATATTTAAGGACAATCATTTTCGGCGGCTCTACAGAACCTTTATTTACTGCTAATAGAGCACCCATACCGAGTTTTTCCATATCCTCTTTTTCGAGAATTTCTACCTCAAATCCATATTTATTGCCAAGTTCTGCAGCATAACTTGCTAAATCTGTTGCAGTTAGCATATTGCCTGGTAAATTTACAAGTGTTCTCGCAGAATTTGTCCCTTTTCCATAGGCATATCCTACTGCTAAACTAGCTTCGACTTCATCAAGATCTGCTTGTGTATAAACAACAATTTTCTCAATTTTCTTTTCTGGTTCATTCGGCTTTTGCTTATAATCAGCAAATTGATATGCAGACAATGCAAATGCTTCCCCGAATGCATGAGCAACATCAGCGGCTTCGATTCCTTCTGTTACAAAGGAATCTATTTCAATGGCAAAGCTTTCTATTCTTGCTTCAGCAATTGTTTTTACCGCCTTACCAAATGCTTCCCTAAGAGATTCAAAGGATTGCTTATTTTCCTTTCCAAGCCCTAGAAAATAAACTCGTTTAAACGGTGATTTTCCTAATGTATGTACCTTGGAAACAATATTTTGCTTTGTTGATATATCCCCTTCTTTTAACAGTTCCGTAATTTGGCCGTCTAGTAGTGTATCCAACTCCTGTGTAAGCCCCGTTGTCTTTTGATTTTTGGAAAATAAACCAATTAGTACGGCTTCATGTTTATTTTGTACCTTAACTTCATTTTCAACTGTAAACAATAACTACACCTCCAACTTTTTTTCACTCTCTTATTATATACTTCGGGACACTAAATTTCATCTAACAAACATTTAATGCAGATTTCATTTTGCAGGCTGCCGTAAATTCTTTTATAATGTAAAGAAGCGTTTCCAATCCAATAAAGAGAAAAAGCGTATTTTAACGAGAGGACGTAGTTACATGGAGCTTTTTACAAATTTCCCCCTTTGGGCCGCCCTTGCTGCAATTGGATTTGCACAATTTGTTAAGGTCCCTCTGCATTTTATTGTGACTAAAAAAGTTGATTGGTCCCTAATTACAAGCACTGGTGGTATGCCAAGCTCCCATTCAGCTGCTGTAACAGCCTTAACAACCGGAATTGCTCTTGAGCAAGGAGCCGGATCACCTTTTTTCGCGATATCAACAGTATTTGCCGTAATTGTTATGTTTGATGCCTCTGGCGTTCGCAGACATGCGGGTGAACAGGCGACAGTTCTTAACCAGCTTGTTGCAGATTTTCAAAAATTCACAGAGGATGCGAAGCTTTGGCCAAACCTTGACGACGCTAAAAAAAGAAGTGAGTTAAAAGAGTTATTGGGGCATAAACCAATTGAAGTCTTTTTTGGTGGTTTGACCGGGATCTTATTAACACTAATCCTTCATATTTTATAAAATACAAAACAGGCTAATCAGCACGATTAGCCTGTTAACTTTTTTCACCTAATATTTGTTGACGAAATACTTGCATCGATTTATCCTCATTCATTGCTGCGATTTCTTCTTCGGATATTTTACCGTCACCCATTTTAATCACATATACATCAAGAGTCCTCTTGCCCCATTTGTTATAAACATCATTTACTGTTTCATAATACAAGTCAATTTTATTACCTTTAATGGCGCCACCCTTGTCAGCAACTACACCATAACCGTAATCCGGTATAAACAGGATAGTCCCAATTGGAAATACATGTAAATCAGCTGCGATAGTAGAGTATAGATCGCGTTTTACCTTTACACCTGAGTAGGTAATCCCATAGGATGGGTGATCGGCATCCTTACCAGTTGATTCTACTCCCGCCGTGTATCCAGTCGCGACAACTGTTTGTTTCGGATATTTTGAGAAATCAATCGCTTCTTCAATAGGAGATGTGCTTTCGACACCCGAAGCCATCACCGTCTGATTTCCATTTGTGAAAAACACAAATTTTGTGAACAGGCCGATACTTTTGAATACAACCGTTTGCGATTTATTTTTTATTTGGTCGCTTGCCCAGTTTGCAAGGTCCTTTGTCTGCACTCCTGAAAAAGATTGGAACGTAGTAAATAGTGCAAATGCAACTAAGATGGTCATTGCACATCTTCTTGTGATTGTGTTTAAATGAAACACATTTTCCACTCCTCTCACGACTCTATTTCTTTCCAATACGGTAAGAAATTATTCGTTTATGGATGGAAAATAATTCTTTTAAGAAAAGCGCAAGTGCCTTTAAAGAGGAACATCAACTAAAGACTGCCACGTCCAGTGGCAAACGTCGATGTCAGCACATCCTGTGCAAGTCCGACAAGCACAAGACAAGCGCTGGTAGATGGCGTTCTTTGCCTTCAGAAGCGATTGGCTTGTGACCTCGAGGGGTTAAGAACTGAAAATAGACAGCAAAAACTACGTAAAAATTATATACTTTATTTTCATATAAAAAAGAAACGCAAGAATTCTATTACAAAATCCTTGCGTTTCTTATATCAACAGCTATATGGAAAAGGCTTTCTAGAACATTCTGTATCCTTTTTTTCGTAGGAGCTTAATGACCACTCCTGATAGTATCGCTCCAGCAAGACCACTAAGCAGGATGGCAATATCTAAAGGAGCCAAAGTCATAATGCTATTCCCTAAAGAGCGAAATGAAGTTCCTGGCGAAGTGAAATAATCGAGGAAAGAAACCTCTTGAATTATTGCAATCGCAATTATTGGGTAGATAATAGCCATGATCCACGACATCCGTAACAGCATATTAAGAATGAATCCAATTCCAAAAAATAATACGAAAAACAATACCATTGAAATTAAAAAAATCGGTAAAAAACTGAGTGACAAAGCCACTCACCTCCTAGTTACAAATGCGCAAGCGCCTTGATCAGCCCCGACAAGCACAAGACGAGCTGGCTAGAAGGTTGTTCTTTGACCTTCTTGACAGATTGGATTGTGACCTCGAGGGGCTAGGCGCTTAAGCTAGACGAGTACAAATCCCTTCCTAGTGTACTAAAGGGATTGAACGTAAGTCAATTGATTTTACTTTCGAAAATATAATAAAAAAATAAAAAAGGAATGCGAGTATCCTCACATTCCTTTTAGACGTTCTTATAAGAATTTTAATTTACCCTTTTTAAGAACAAGTCCAGGACCACCCACGATGAATAATGCACGATTATCAATCACTTTCTTCATGAATGCTGCTTTTGAACCCCAAATTTTTCTGCCAAAAACAACTCCGATTCCATCATGTTCACCTAGTGAACAAACTGTTCCTTTGTTATCGAATCCAAATTCACCCAGCTCACCTTGTCCACGGACTAGAACTGAGATGTTTTTTGCTACTAGTGCGCCTTGTTGCATAGCGATTTGTGCAGTTGGAGGATATGGACGATTGATTTCTTCGTTAATTACCAATGAGCTATCTCCAATAATGAAGATATTGTCATGTCCTGGAGCACGAAGTTGTTTGTCAACCTTCACACGTCCACGCATTGCTTCAAAACCAGATGCTTCGATTACACTGTTTCCACGAACACCCGCTGCCCAAACTACTGTACCAGCTTTAATTTCTTCAGTACCATCATCTTGACCAACAATGATACCTTCAGGTGTTCCTTCTTTGATTGCCGTACCGATCTTAAATTCTACACCTTTTTTTTCTAGGTGGTTTACTGCATATTCAACTAATTCAGGGTCAAAGCCTGGTAAAGCTGTTGGTGCAGCTTCGACACAGATGATTTTCACTTTATTTTGATCAACATCATAGTCACGGCAAAGCTCTGGAACTCGGTTTACCAGTTCTCCTAAGAACTCAATTCCAGTAAATCCTGCTCCACCCACAACAATTGTTAGACGGCTATCGTCTTTTTCTTCTTCTGTATTATAAGTAGCAAATTGATATTCAATATGCTCTTTGATTTGACGAGCTGTATTTACGTTTGAAATTGTAAAAGCGTATTCCTTTAAGCCTTTAATTCCAAATGTCTCTGATTCTCCGCCCAATGCAACAACTAAATAATCATATTCAACCTGTGAATCATCTTCAAGGATTACACGTCTTCCTTCGGTGTCAATCTTTAGCACAGAGCCTTTTACAAATTTTACTTTATGACCACTAATAACGTCTTCAACTTGATAACGTACTTGATCTGCGGTTAAAGTACCAGCAGAAGCTTCATGTAACCAAGTGGTCTCATAGTGGTAATCATTTTTATTAATAAGTGTAATCTCAGCCTCATTTACACCTAATGTTTTTTGTAGGTTAACAATGGTAGTTAATCCACCGTATCCTGCACCCAAAACGACGATTTTTGGCCTTCTCACTGTAATCACGCCCACCTTTTCTTTTTTTGCAGTAAAAAATGATCATACTCCTATTTTCAACTGCAATCCCTTATTTTATTGATCAAATAGTTTGTGATATCTTTCACTTAAGATAACATGACTGGACATAAAAAATTACGACATTTGTCAAAAAACTTTACTATTTAATATCCACTTCTATAATAGGGCTTTTATATTGATATTTCAAGTACTTGTGGGGCATTTTTATACTTAAGAATATTTATAAAACAACAGTTTTAAACGTTTGTAAGAAAAATGTCAAATTAACCGACTAAAAATTGCCATATATAATTAAAAAAAGTCAAGCTTACGAATAAGCCCGACTTTTTATGCTAACAATTTTCAGGTGTTCCGACCTTGGTAGCTGTACGGAAGGATGAACCACAACCACAAGATGCTATGGCGTTTGGATTATCGATGGTAAATCCGCCACCCATTAGGGATTGTTTGAAGTCTATTCTTACCCCAGTTAAAATCGGGGCATCTTCTTTATTGATTAAGATCTTGATCCCATGTTGTTCATCATGCAGGTCCACTTCGTTTTCTTCTTGTTCAAATCCCATCCCGTAAGAAAGTCCACTACAACCGCCACCTTTAACAGCAACGCGCAGGAATGATCCTTCTTCCTCATTCTGTTTCATCATATCTTTAATTTGAAAAGCAGCTGCTTCCGAAATATCAACGACACGATTTGTCACGTTAGTAACCTCCTTCTTTTCCAAGGTTTAAATTTATATTTATTATTATTAGTATAATGGTAAACAGAATTTGTTACAAATAATCCGTTCATTGTAAAATCTTTCTTTTTTTAAGTATAAAATAATAATTTACTGACCAAAATGAGATTATCCCCCGTTTTTTTAGAGACTCTTCATTATTTAATGGAGGGTTTTCTTTTTGTCTAAAATAAGAAAAAGCAGTATAGATCTGCTTTTTCAATCATGTATATATAATGTTAGTTAGAACATTGGATTTTCTTCTAAATAGGTATAGATATTTTCAACAAGCTCTTCAGCTGTTTCACCAGTAACTACATCCCCATTTACAAGAGCATACAGTGATTCAAAGCATTGTCCACAATAACTAAGACATCCGTATTCAATCACATCCAGATTCGGATCTTGTTCGAGGATTTCCTTTGCTTTTTGAGAGCCACTTGCCAAATTACTAACACAAAATTCTATGATAGGATTCACTGGTTTATTCACCTCACTACAAGAAGATGTTCAAAAAAATCCGGTGAAAATGACACATCGAATTTCTTCGTTGGTTTATTTTTCCGTTGCTCACGTATTAACTACATACGTTCCGCTACTCAAAACAGCACCGCCTTGAATTTCTTGGTCCTTTTCATCCTCCTTTTTGAACCCTTATTCAACTAACAATCGTACTCTCTTTTTTTCCATTCGTCAATTTTCCCGATAGCTGTTGTTATTTCGTCACATATTCGCTATACTTTTAGTGTCTTTGAAAAGGATTACAGATACGGATATAAATATGAAAACGTTCAACTAAAGAGAGAAACATAAAGGGGATAATCAGCATGAAAAATCTTGTAATACTTGGCGGAGGTTATGGAGGTATGCGAATCCTACATCGTTTACTGCCAAATCAATTACCTGAGGATATTCAAATCACCTTACTTGACCGTGCGCCTTACCATAGTTTGAAAACAGAATTTTACGCACTTGCAGCAGGGACCATTTCTGATTCACATGTACGTGTTACATTTCCAGAGCACCCCCGTTTGCACGTGAAATTTGGGGAAGTTACCGGCATTGATATGAAAGATAAGCTCGTTCATATTAAAGATGAAGAATCAATTAAATATGATGATTTAGTGATTGGACTAGGCTGTGAGGACAAGTACCACAATGTGCCTGGTGCGAAGGAATTCACATACAGCATCCAATCGATTGATAATGCGAGAGAAACTTATCAGCGACTTAATAATCTTCCAGCAGGCGCAACTGTTTCGATCGTGGGAGCAGGGCTTAGTGGGGTTGAATTAGCAAGTGAAATTCATGAAAGCAGACCTGATTTAAGGATCAAGATTTTTGACAGAGGAAAGCATATCCTTTCCGCGTTCCCAGAAAAATTGAGTATGTATGTTGAAAATTGGTTTGATAAAAACGAAGTAGAAATTATTAATAATTCAAATATTACAAGAGTTGAAGAAGGCGTCTTATTTAATAATGACCAACCTGTTCAAAGTGATGTTGTGGTTTGGACAGCTGGAATTCAACCAAATAAGGTTGTACGGGATTTGGATGTTGAAAAAGACGGTGGCGGCCGAGTGATTTTAACAACGCAACATAATTTACCAAATGATGAACATGTCTATGTCGTTGGGGACTGCGCAAGCTTGCCACATGCACCAAGTGCACAGCTAGCTGAAGGCCAAGCGGAGCAAATTGTTCAGGTTCTTCAAAAGCGTTGGAAGGGTGAAGCTCCACCAGCTGAATTTCCAAAAATCAAACTAAAAGGTGTTCTTGGTTCTTTAGGTAAAAAAGAAGGCTTCGGTATGGTAGCGGAACGTCCACTTACAGGACGCGTCCCACGTATGTTAAAATCTGGAGTATTATGGATGTACAAATATCATAATGGATGATGAATAGAAGCACGGATGGTCATAATGACTGCCGTGCTTTTTCGTTTCATTATTCAGCTGCTTTGTATCCGTATTTTTCCATTTCAGCATAAATTGTTTTAAGTTTTGGGCTGCCTTCTCCAACAATGGTATCTTCTAGGACAACGACAGGATAAAACATATCTTCTTCAATGACTCGTCGAGCAAATGTCTTTTTCTCTTCATCCCCTGGTGGATCAAAAATATCAACATGTGTAATGTCAAAGGGCTGGTTTGGAAATTTTCTGCTCAAAGCTGCTTCCAGCCACTCGTAGGTCTCCTTTGAAGAAGGAAGATTCACACAGCTGGGGCAGAGTACTTCAGCACCGTATACACAGATTTCAACCTTTTGCTTATCCATTTCACGCTCTCCTTTTCCACTTACGATCATTTCTTTTTCCATTGTACTAAAAATCTGTTAAAATGGACACTAAGAGCAATAATGAATACATCACAGATTTTTCTCAATACACATATGTAATTAGAAATTGGAAAAAATGCTTCTCTTCGTTTTAATAGATTTTTTCCGGTAAACAGATTATAATAATTATAAAGGTATGAGGAAAGGAGTCAAGCGTAATGGATATTAAAGAGCAAGTACAAGAAGTATTAGATAAACTTCGTCCATTTTTACTTCGTGATGGCGGAGACTGTGATTTAGTTGATGTAGAAGACGGTATTGTAAAGCTTCGTTTATTAGGTGCTTGTGGAAGCTGCCCAAGCTCTACAATCACATTAAAAGCTGGAATTGAACGTGCGTTATTAGAAGAAGTTCCAGGTGTAGTCGAAGTTGAACAAGTTTTTTAATAAATGATAATGGAATGCCTCAAATTATTGAGGCATTTTTTTATGCCTAAAATTGCTAGTGGCAGTATTTTTGGTTTAGCGGCAGTATTTCCGATAGAGTGGCGAGTATTGAACTTGAAAAAGCGAAACCCTAAATCGGTTTCGCTTCTTTTAGTCATGTAATGAAAGTGTAGTTAATACACTGCCGTTTTTCTCAATCGAGACTTCTTCAACCTGATAGCCCTCAAATACGAGGGAGAGGTCTGCTTTTAGCTGTTTGCCTCGTCCACTTTCAGTAAAGCAAATCACTGTCGGTCCTGCCCCACTAATGGCTACTCCAAATGCTCCAGCTCTCTTTGCAAACCGATGAATGCTGTCAAACTCCGGGATGAGCTTTGCGCGATATGGCTGATGGAATAGATCAAGTTCCATCATTTTCCCCATCATCTCAAGGTTCTTTGTTAAAAAAGCTGCTACCATCACGTTGCTTATGGAACTTGCTTTGACAGCATCTTGATAGGTTAATTCTGTTGGCAGCACGCTACGAGCATCCTTTGTTTTTAATTCATAAGGAGGTATCACAACCACCATATCGAAGGCTACATCATTGACATGAATGAGATCGGTGTCCTCACTTCCACGGTGACTGCCAATGACTAAGCCCCCATATAACGATGCCCCTACATTATCGGGATGTCCCTCAAAATCACAGGCTAATTCTAGCTTTTGCTGATTCGATAATTGAAGATTACAAAGCTCATTTACTAGCTCAATTGCAGCAATAATGGCTGCTGCACTGCTCCCAAGACCTCTTGCTAACGGAATATTACTGTGAACATAAACTTTAACGGGAGGTAGCTCACATGAGTAAATGTGGGCCACCTTTTCTGCGATTTGATAGATAAAATTTTCTTTATCTGTTGGAGTATCCTCAATTTCCTTAGATTGAAGAACAAACTCCCACTGATTGCTTGGTTCGACCTGAAGCGTTAAATACCGATTGACTGCCAATCCTAAAGAATCAAATCCAGGTCCGAGATTTGCTGTACTTGCTGGTACTTTGATTTGAAAGGCTTGATCAGACCTCATGCAAAACGGCTCCTCTAATATGATCATAAACAGCCTTCTCATCGTTAGGCAATACAACAGGCTTGAGTGAAGTTGCTTCAATGGCGATATTTGGGTCCTTTAAACCATTTCCTGTTAGGACTGCAACAACCCGGCTGCCTTTTTTAATTTCACCACTTCGAACCTGCTTGATCACACCAGCAATAGATGCACATGAACCCGGTTCTGCAAACACGCCTTCTTTCCGTGCTAATAATTGATATGCTTCTAGGATTTCAGCATCCGATACTTCGTCAATTTTACCATTTGATTCACTTGCAGCAACAACAGCTTTATCCCAGCTTGCAGGGTTTCCGATTCGAATGGCAGTTGCAACTGTCTCAGGATCTTCAATTACCTTATTTTTAACAATCGCTGCTGCACCTTCTGCTTCAAATCCACGCATCTCAGGTAGGCCAGTTTTATGACGTTCATGATACTCTTTAAACCCTTTCCAGTATGCTGTAATATTCCCAGCATTGCCGACCGGAATCGCTAGTACATCTGGAGCTCCGTCAAGCTGCACACAGATTTCAAACGCTGCTGTTTTTTGCCCTTCAATTCGATATGGATTTACGGAGTTTACAAGAGTAATAGGTGCAGTTTCACTAATATTACGAACCATCTGTAAGGCATGATCGAAATTTCCTTCAATTGAAATAATTTCTGCACCATACATTACAGCTTGCGCTAATTTACCCATTGCAATTTTCCCTTCAGGAATGACGACGATACAGCGAAGGCCAGCACGTGCTGCATAGGCAGCTGCTGCTGCGGAAGTATTTCCAGTAGATGCACAAATAATTGTGTCACTGCCTTCTTCAATTGCTTTTGCAACCGCCATAACCATTCCACGATCCTTAAAAGAACCAGTCGGATTAGCCCCTTCTACTTTTACATATAATTCAACACCAAGATCGTCTGAAATGGAATGAAGCGGAATTAATGGTGTATTTCCTTCGTTTAATGAAAGCATTGGAGTATTTGTATTTACTGGTAAATATTCACGAAATTGTTGTAACAGTCCTTGCCATCTCATCCTTGGTTTCCCCCTTCAACTCGGTAAGAGCTTTTCACTTCTTGGATTATTTGTAAATCTCTAAGTTGAACTAAAATTTCCTCGTAGTCACGTAATGATGCTTGATGAGTAACAACTACAATTTCAGCTAAATCTTTATTCTTTAACGGTAACTGAAGAATCTTCTCAAAGCTTACACCTCGTTCAGAGAAGAGGGATGTAATTTTTGCAAATGCTCCAACTTGATCCTTAACATGAATACGTAAGAAATATTTTGAGAAAATCTCTGAGTCATCTTTTAATTTTTTCTCATATTGAGGAGATACCGCACTTAGGCCGTTAACACCAAGTCTCATATTTTTCATAACAGCCACTAAATCTGAGACAATTGATGTTGCAGTTGGTAAGCTGCCTGCTCCCGGTCCATAGAACATTGTTTCTCCGACTGCTTCTCCATACACATATACTGCATTATATTCGTCATTTACTCCAGCAAGTGGATGTGCTTCTGGAAGCAGTGTTGGTTGAACACTTACCTCAACTTTTTCTTCCTTTCGATGAGCAGTGCCGATTAATTTAAGCACATAGCCTAGTCGTTTACTATATTCGATATCATCACTTGTTACGGAAGAAATTCCTTGTACGCGAACGTCTTTAAGATCAATATTCATGGAATACCCTAATGAAGCCAGGATGGCCATCTTTCTCGCCGCATCTAGACCTTCAACATCTGAAGTTGGGTCTGCTTCTGCATATCCAAGCTCCTGTGCTTCTTTTAACACTTCTTCATATGGGCTGCCGAACTTGCTCATTTTTGTTAAAATAAAGTTCGTAGTTCCGTTCACGATTCCCATCATCTTAATGATCCGGTCTGACGCAAAGCCGTCAACTAATCCGCGAAGGATTGGAATCCCGCCAGCTACACTTGCCTCATAAAACAAGTCGCACCCATTTTCACTAGCAACGTTTAATAGCTCTGGGCCATATAATGCCATTAAGTCCTTATTAGCTGTTACAACATGCTTTTTATTACGTAGCGATTGAAGCACTAATTGTCTTGTATCCTCTACTCCACCCATTACCTCAATAACCACATCAATTTCTGGGTCTTCAATAACCTCATTCGCATTTGTAGTCAAATATGAAGGATCAATATCTACTGAGCGATGTTTATGTACGTCTTGAACTAATACCTTCTTTACTTCTATTGGACAACCAACTTGGTGCATTAATTTATCTTGATGATTTTTTAAAATCGTAACAACGCCACTTCCAACCGTACCTAATCCTAATAATCCTACTGAAATACTTTTCATTATTAGCCGCCTCCTCTGTATTTCCTAGAAAT
Organism: Bacillus sp. REN16; assembly: GCF_020731355.1. GTDB lineage: Bacteria > Bacillota > Bacilli > Bacillales > Bacillaceae_L > Ferdinandcohnia. Next base: position 60,506 of record NZ_JAJFZK010000002.1, read on the forward strand.
ACAATTGTCTTCCTATAAAGGACATTATAGTAGTGATACTGTATTTTTACAAGTGTTTTTTTTCAAAAGATTTACCTGAAAACGCTTAACCTACTGATATAAAAGGATATATTTTTTAAAAATTCTTGTTTTGATAAAAAAGAAAGAACACCCTCATTGCGAAGGTGTCCCCCGTTATTTATATAGTACCATATTTTTTCATTTTTTAAGCCAACCGATGTTCGGAATTGTTAGTCTTTTTTCATCCACCCCTACGCTTGATAAAAAGGTAGCCAAAAAGTGTTCATGATCACTGGAATGGTTCAACATTACTTCTAGCCTTTTTAATTGTTGTTCTTTTTTGTGCTCCGAGCCCGTCATATAATATCCCTCAATACATTCGAAAAAATGAAGAGGAAACAATAATCGTGCGTATAATAGTCTCCAGGAAAATGGTGAAAGTGGACTCAACCGCTCATATTCCTTCAAAAAGTGTACGATTTGCCCATTTTGCCCCTTTTCCCCACTCGCATATTGATCACGGATAAATTCAGCTAAATCTCTTGTATAATGATCAAACACCCATTCTATTGGAAGCTTTGTAAATGACGCATTATCCCAAGACAACTCTGTAAACCGATGGTGGCAAATGGTAGCTGAATCAATTGCGGAAGGTTTTTCATCCATTTCCGTATCAACGAGGTATTGAATCGCATTTTCCGTTACCCCCATATAATATGGAAAAGCTTCAACGAATAATGTTTCAAAACGGTTGTCTGGATGCTGCTTAACTTTTTCCTTCCAGAATAACTCCAATTGATCCAGTCTTTTTTCCCAAAGAAATTTCCATTGGCCAATTCGATTCACCTTGTTAACCTGATATGGGAAACTTCTGCCACGTTTATGAAATCGGGCTAATTCATAACCTAAAGTGTTAGTAATCCGATGACGATAAACAGGACATCTAATTAAAACAACCTCTACATCATTAAGTGTTGTACTTAATTTTCCGTCTGAGGTAGGTAAAATTGAGCCTACACGAATATCCCCTTTTTGAATCATATAATCACTAAGATGTTTTATTTCATACAGTTCTACTTGTTCCAAATTTGGTATCGGCACAATACAATATACTATATTTCGATAGATGATTGCATCATAGCCAAATGCCTTGACTGATCGCTCCACCTTTAATTTGTATTGTTCAAATAGTATTTCTTTCATAAATCATCACCTCACACACATACTATGTAATACGAATTTGTCTATATAAACATCTATATGAAACAAAACGCAATTACTTGTGGTAAACTAGAAAATATTAGCAAAATTATTTTGAAATTATAAGAAATTGGGTGAACGAGATGAGCGAAGAAAATAAAATGAACGAGATTGAACGAACAGCCCGAAAATGGTTAGAGGAAAGAGGCGTTACAATTCAGGATATTGCGGAGTTAGTCTACTTTTTACAAAGCAAATACCACCCAGACCTGAAAATGGAGGATTGTGTGCACAATGTTGACCGCGTTCTCACAAAACGCGAGATTCAAAATGCGGTATTAACCGGGATTCAATTGGATAAACTCGCCGAAAAAGGCTTACTCGAAGAGCCATTACTATCAACCATTAAGGTAGATGAAGGACTTTACGGCGTTGATGAAATCCTTGCGTTTTCAATTGTAAACGTGTACGGATCAATCGGCTTTACGAATTACGGATATATTGATAAGAAAAAACCAGGTATCTTGGAGCGTTTAAACGACAAATCAACTGGCGAATGCCACACGTTTTTAGATGATATTGTCGGAGCAATCGCAGCAGCAGCATCAAGCCGATTAGCGCATAGGGCAGCAAACACGAATTAAATGACGAAAGGACCAAATCATATGTGAATTGGTCCTTTTTTAATTGGTTAAAAATGATATACTTAATTTACAAACTATTCCGTCAGAGGTGTGTAAGTACGATGGACTTATTTTTAAAAGTTATGGGCCTTTTCTTTTTTGTAATTGCAACCTTCATTACTTTTCCAATGCAAAAAGAATTTAAAAATCATGACGGTCAAGTTCTACAAAGAGCACTGGTAAATCGTTGGACGCGACGCCTTAAAACGTCAATACTTTTATATTTGATTGGTGGGATTTGTTCTATAGTCGGGATTATTTTGTCCATATAAAAAAAACGCTAATGAGCGTTTTTTTATATTCGTTCCATCCATTCTTTTAAGCTGTTAATTGCATAGGTTGGCTGACGGTCATACCCTTTTAAAAGCTCAGCCGTGGTTACACCTGTATGAACAAGAAGTGTATCAATACCTGCGTTCATTCCGGCCATGATATCTGTGTCATAATAATCACCGACCATGATTGTATCTTCTTTTGCAATACCTAATTTCTTTTGGGCTTGTTCCATGATCACTTTTTCTGGCTTTCCGATAAAAATCGGTTGAACGGTAGTTGAAACAGTTACAACTGAAGTGAGCGATCCATTTCCTGGTAAAAACCCTCTTTCAGTTGGAATTGAAATATCACCATTTGTTGAAATAAACGTTGCGCCGTTTCGGACAGCTAGACATGCTAGTGCAAATTTTTCATAAGAAACAGAGCGGTCAATTCCAACCACAACAAAATCTGGATTTTCTTCTCGAATGGTAAAGCCTTTTTCGTGTAATGCTTGGCGAATCCCTTCTTCCCCAATCACATAAACAGTGTCACCCTTATTTAGGTCATACATATAATTTGCTGTTGCTTGGCTTGTTGTGAACACTTGATCTTCCGTACACGCAATATCGAAATCGCGAAGCTTTGCTGCTACCTGTGCCGGTGTTCTTGAAGAATTATTTGTAACAAATAAATATGGGATTTGTTTTTCATTTAGGGCATTTACGAAATCACATGCATCATTAATGCGCTCAGTACCAAGATACATTGTGCCATCAAGGTCAATTAAATATCCTTTATATGTTTTCACTAGTTCAATCACCTTTTAGATGATGTTCAAAAAGTGCGGTGAATATGACGCATCGAATTTCTGTGTTGGCTTGCTTTTCCGTTCCTCACGTATTAACTGCATACGCTCCGGTACTCAAAGCTGCACCGCCTTGAAATTCTTGGTCCTCTTCATCCTCCTTTTTGAACACGTATTTTATTAATTTTTAAACGCAGAAACAGGTCCTAGTTCGTTTTCAAGATAGGATCTAACAGCTGCCGGAAAGCTTTTTAGACTTTCTTTATTTTTTTGAAAGCTCAACATTAATTCCTCATGGTTGATTTCAAGATAATCTTGAACAATTACTTTACGGAAACGAATGATTTCCTTTAGGTCATTTGCAGCTTGTGTGGAAACCACTTTCTCGTCTTCAAGAATATCAATGATATCCTCATAGCTCCCTGGGTCACGCATAATAAAGCCATCAATCATTGAATTGCCTACATCTAATATCGATTCAATTAAAAGTTGTGAAATGCGCTCTAATGCTTTCTTTTCAAGCGTGCTTGTCCAATTTTTTTCCACTTCTAGTAAGGCCAAATTTTCTTCGTAAAAAAGAAGGGTCTTCTCAATCTTTTCTCGGTCAACAAAATACACAGTATCACCTTCTATTTATAATCATTACACTTTCACTTTAATTCCACATATTATTTTACCATAAAGTTCGTAATCATTCATGGAACCATTACTTAATAATACGTTTTCTATTTGGTTTACCTTTGTTATGATAATGTAAACCAACTGTTTATTAAAGGAGAATCCATTATGTCTGAACGTTTTTTCTTATATGATGATACGATTGACACACAAACACGATTTGTAAGCTTTATGGGTGAAAACCAGCGATATGATTTAGCAATCCTAAAATCTGACCGTTATTATGGAAAGCTTGTTGTCTTAAATATTTTGAGTAATCGGTTTGCCATTATCGGCAGAGACGATCTTGATGAGCCCGGTTATATTGAACATGCCTATCAACTATCAGAGGAAGAAGCCGAGGAGTTACGTTCATTTCTGTATGAAATTGTCTGACATATTTGTGTAATTCTGCGAAAACACTATGAGTAAGAAGTGAGGTGTTTTACAGGTGGCCAAAAAAGATAAAAAAGAAATAAAGTATACCGATTTTTCAACGGTGGAGTCTATGAAGGACTTAACCTTTGAGGAATTTCCTGAGGGCCCTGCGGGTGCGCCTCGTGGGGAGGAAACACCTGTCCAGAATAAGAGCACACCATGGAAAAAGGGGCAGGAATATTATACACCGTATAATTATGAATTTAAGTCCCTGCATGAAGACTTACCACGGCAATTCCCAGGTGCTCACCATACCCATGATGAAGATGACTAAATTTATTAGTGCACGTAAAAAGTACAGGCGATCACTTACGCCTGTACTTTATTTTTAACCTTTTTTAGAACAAAATAGGCACAACCGAAATTACAATACTCGTATAAATACTCGGAAAGGGTACTGATTTTAGTATCAAAGGATGCTTTTTGATTTTTATCATCAAAAAATCCTTTTAAACGAAGCTGTTCATATCCCCAGTCTCCGACAATATAATCATATTTCGCAAGGATGTCACTATATCTTGCCCGAAAGGCTTCTTCATTATATCCATCTTTTTGCTCGTCGACAAGCTCATATGTACTGTTATTAATGGTAATCATTTTATTCACCTCGTACCCCTTACTATATTTCCATTATAGCCAATCCACCCATCAATTACTATGCGAATTTTTTGCTGAAATGGTCAACCTACAACTGAGGGGGTGTCAAATTTGAAGAAATACACAATCATTTCAGGATTAATCGCCTTAACGGCCTTAACAGGCTGTGGTGCATCTGACGACAATCATGCAGGAGTTTATCATGAAAGTGGAAATACAATAAATCGCATTGACCAGAATGAGCTTTATAATGCAAATGGCGTTAAGAACAATGGCAAGGAAATGACGAACTTTGGCTATGTTCGTCACCAAAAGAATCCAGTACCCGGAAGAGCAAATGTATACAGTAATCTTCCAGCGATGGATCGGGAAAAAGTGGCAGATTTGATTAGCAAAATCTGCACAACTATTCCAAATGTCAACGATGTTGGGACACTTGTTACAGACGAAGAGGTCCTTGTTGCCTATAAGACCGATTCTAAGGATCGTAATTTAACGGCTGACCAAGTTAAACGTGCTGCTCTTTCAGTGGTTCCAAGGTTTTTCCATGTCTATGTTTCGGATGATCCAGATATGATGAAACAAATTGAGCGTTTCGGCACACTTGATTCGGACAGCCGAAATGTCGACCAAATCATTACATCAACCATCCAGCAAATGATTAAATCTCCGCAAGGTTATAAGGTAAGTGATGGAGAAAATGAAAATGGGGAAATGGAAGGCGGATTAAACCCTGAATATGAACGAAAAGCTAGGGAAAATCAGGATTTCCTCAAAAACCCAAGTACCGGCAATGATGGAGAAAATCAACGCGATACTGGAATACAACAAAAACGTGAACAAGGAAAAGATTTATTGAGAAAAGGAACTCAATAAATTGATGAAGGACATTTACAACTGATTCTTGATCGGATTGTCCTTCATTGCCTAGATGAAGGACTTTACCACATGAAATCATGGGCGGAATGTCTCTCATAGCCTTGATGAAGGACATTCCCTATTGAAATCTTGCCCGGATTGTCCTTCATAGCCTTGATGAAGGACTTTCCCTACTGAAATCTTGATCGAATTGTCCTTCATAGCCTTGATGAGGGACTTTCACACATGGAATCTTACGCGGAATGTCCTTCATAGCCTTGATGAGGGACTTTCACACATGGAATCTTACGCGGAATGTCCTTCATAGCCTTGATGAGGGACTTTCACACATGGAATCTTACGCGGAATGTCCTTCTTAACAAAAAGACATTAAAAAAAGGGGGTACTCCCCCTTTTTTATGCTTCCTTAAGTTGCTGATTTGCTTTTGCCGCATTTACTTGCTCGTCTGCATGGTAAGAAGAACGTACAAGCGGACCGGCTTCACAATGGCTGAAGCCTTTACTTAATGCAATCTCCTTTAATTCAGCAAACTCGTCTGGATGCCAGTATTTTTGAACTTTTAAATGCTTCTTAGTTGGTTGTAGGTATTGACCAATTGTCATGATATCCACGTTATTTGCACGAAGGTCATCCATTGTCTCAATGATTTCTTCCTTCGTTTCACCTAGCCCAATCATAATACTGGATTTTGTTGGGATATCTGGATACATTTCTTTTCCGCGACGTAAGAATTCGAGTGAACGCTCATATTTTGCTCTCGCACGAACTCGGTCAGATAAACGGCGAACCGTTTCGATATTATGGTTTAGTATATCAGGCTTTGCATCCATTAGCGTTTTTAAGTTTTCGTATACCCCACCTAAGTCAGATGGTAATACCTCAACAGAAGTAAATGGACTCTTTCTGCGAATTGCACGGACGGTCTCGGCAAATACCGCTGCCCCTCCGTCTTTTAAATCATCACGTGCAACCATTGTAATAACGACATGCTTTAATCCCATTGTAGCAACAGAATCAGCTATACGCTCTGGTTCTGCCCAATCTAATTCATTTGGAAGTCCTGTCTTAACCGCACAAAAACGGCACGCACGCGTACACGTATCACCAAGAATCATAAATGTTGCTGTCTTTCGAACAGCCCAACATTCATGTATATTAGGACATTTTGCTTCCTCACAAACGGTATGTAATTGCTTTTCTCTCATCATTTTCTTTAAGCCTGTGTAGCTTTCGTTCGTATTAAGTTTTATTTTTAGCCATTCGGGCTTTCTAAGATATTCCTCTTTGTTAGACATACTTTATCACTCCATTGCAAAGGCTATCCCTATTATACTCCTAAAGTAACTAAGAATCCAAGGGATTAGCATAATTGCGTTTTTAAAGTGCTTCCAACAATTAGTTATTATGAAAATAAAATGATTTAACAAACTAACAAGGAAGAGAACTTTATGGATAGCAATTTATCGACTTTTTAGTGAATATAGATGTTGTTTACATTTTTAGGAAGGAGATTTTCGTACGTGAATAAAAAACTTGGAATAGCCATTGTTATTTGTTTATTTTTCACCGGATTCCCGTTATCGACGAGTGCAGCAGAAACTCAGCAAAATGACTTGCAGGAGCGAATGAATCTATATGCTAAAATGGAAACGGTAACTCAGATTCCTTGGTACTATTACGCGGCAATTGATCAATATGAAAGAAGTATTCGTCGTGCCCGAAAGGATATCCCAAAGGAAACTGGATTAATTGGAATTTACATAAAGCCCGAGGTATGGGTCGGTGCTTTAAATCCAAATTTAAATGATACAAACCCTTATAGTATTCAGCTTTTTGGAGGTATTGGTCTCGATGGCAATGGAGATGGTGTTGCTGATCAGACAAATGACGAGGATATCTTATTCACAATGTCAGAACAGATTTTAGCGTACGGAACAGACCCTGATAATTTTAAAATCGGCTTATGGAACTATTACAAACGCGATAAATCCGTTTCCCTTGTTATGGGAATTGCAAAAATCTACTCAACTTATGGAACCCTGGATCTTGATAAACATGCCTTTCCGGTGCCGCTAGGCTATAATCACAGCTACAAAAATACTTGGGGAGATGCCCGTGGCTGGGGGGGCCGAAGAATGCATGAGGGCACGGATATTTTTGCTAGCTATGGTACTCCGGTTCGTGCAACTTCATATGGTGTAATTGAAATGAAGGGTTGGAACCGATTTGGCGGGTGGCGAATCGGAATCCGTGATGTCAATAATACGTACCACTACTTTGCACACTTAAACGGATTTGCAAAGGATATTGCAATCGGGCAAGTGGTTGAGCCGGGAACTATCATTGGCTCAGTGGGTAGTTCTGGATATGGTCCTCCGGGAACAGCAGGGAAATTCCCTCCCCATCTCCATTATGGAATGTATAAGGACAATGGGTACACTGAATGGTCCTTTGATCCATACCCGCATTTACGTGCATGGGAAAGAGCGGAACGAAAATCAAGAAAAAGATGATATGTAAAAGGCTGCGGTATCTACACCACAGCCTTTGTCCGTTCTATTTTTTGACCCTCTTTTTATCATCTACTCCACTTGTTTTGCCTGTTTGGCCTTTTTAACAGCATATGCGAGACTTGCTGCCAAGCCACCCCATAAAACGATCATACCAATAACCATCATAGTAATTGCGCCACCCGTCATAGTCCTACCCCCTTGTCGTTGCTAGAAGAATAGTTTTCTTCTAACGTTGCACGACTCCACTTTTTAAGTGAAAACACAATTCCGAGTACAATTACTCCAATAGCAATAAATACACCTGGGAAGAGGATAAATGAAGTTGCATAGCCCTCATAGTTTCCAGATTCAAAATCGAATGTTTGTAGGATATTTTGCTTGAAAAGGTCAAACATCATATACCCTAATACGATTGGTGTTACAATTCCCAGACAGAATTTCCACCATCCGCCGGCACGCATATCTGAAACTGCATTCGCATGAGCTTGTAATGGATTCATTTGCCTGAAGACCCATGCAATTAGAATAACTTCAACTAATCCTGCAACCGCGATACCAAATTGGTTGATGAAGTAGTCAACAACATCTAGGAAGTATAAGCCTCCATTTGTTGAATAAAGAATTGAAATAAGCGATGCTAAACCAGCACCATATAGCACAGCTTTGTTACGAGTAAGCTTAAATTTATCTTGAACTGCTGCGATAAATACCTCACAGATAGAGATAAGTGATGTTAATCCAGCAAATACTAATGATAAGAAGAAGAGTGCTCCGAAAAATTCACCAAATGGCATTTGGTTAATAATTTGTGGAAACACTGCAAACGCAAGTCCTACACCAGCAGTTGCAACTTCGTCTACTGGTACTCCAGCTTGAGTCGCCATAAAGCCTAATGCAGCGAATACACCAATACCCGCTAATAATTCAAATCCTGAGTTTGCAAAACCAGTAATAAATGCGTTGTTCACGACATCGGACTTCTTTGGTAAATAACTTGCATAAGTAATCATAATTGCAAAACCAATTGATAAACTAAAGAAAATATGTCCGTATGCTGCAACCCATACCTTACCGTCCATAATTGCATCCCAGTTTGGTTGGAAGAAGGAATTTAAGCCTGCGCCCGCTCCTTCTAATGTAACGGCACGAATAACGATAATTGTAAAGATAACCAATAATGCTGGGATAAAGATTCTATTTGCTTTTTCAATACCTTTTTTAACACCTTTAAATAATATAAATAGTGTAATTGCCCAAACCACAACTAGCGGACCGAAAACCCCAAGCACTGGTGCCCCAACATCTCCGGGCGTTTCAGCTAAATGTAAATATTTAGAGAAGAGGAACCCCCCTGTATCTTCGCCCCATGCCTTATTAAACGAAAAGAACGTATAAGAAATTGCCCAAGCAATAATTACCGCATAATAAGTGGCAATAACAAATGAAATAAATACCTGCCACCAACCTAGCCACTCCATTTTTTTATTTAATCGGAAAAATGACAGTGGTGCTGATCCTCTAAACTTTTGGCCAATCGTGAATTCAAGAATTAGGATTGGTATTCCGGCCGTTAAGATGGCAAAAAGGTATGGAAGAAAGAATGCTCCTCCTCCATTTTCATAAGCAACATATGGAAACCTCCATATATTACCCAGTCCTACCGCGGAACCGATGGCTGCTAGAACAAAGCCTGCCCGCGTTCCCCACTGTGGACGATTCTCCATAAATAAACCTCCCTTTTTCCACTTTAGTCTATTAACGCGATAGTCCTTTAGCACTAGACTGAAGATGGAAAGTTTTTTAAATTCAGATTATTGTCTATAATCTATCTATTAGTATAGCCAGTCTTTACTGACGTGTCAAAAGGTTATTTTAAAATTAGAATTACTTTTTATAAAAAAAAGACAAAGGTTCTATTTCCCCTGTCTCATAACATAGTATTTACATTCGCTTATTAAAATTTTGGATAGTATTTTTAAGCCTTTTCTCTGTTTTTCGTTGTGATTACAAAAATAGTAAATAAGACCAAAGTAGTCAGCAAACCTAATAATGTACTTTCTGTTAAACCTAGTACTACATAACCCATTGCTGCAAAAATAGCCGAGAAAATGGCATACGGCAGCTGTGTAATCACATGATCAATTAGGTGGCTTCCAGCACCTGTCGAAGAAAGAATCGTTGTATCTGAAATTGGCGAACAATGATCTCCAAATACAGATCCCGCTAAGACAGAAGCAAGAGCAGGCAGCATTAAAGTAAGGTCTGAAGCTGCTGCGATATCCCCTGCGATTGGAAGCATCATTCCGAAAGTTCCCCAAGATGTTCCTGTAGCAAACGCCATAATACCCGCTACAACAAATAGGATGACAGGTAAAAATGCAATATTTAAGTTTGATTTTTCAACAATTCCCGCTAAATATTTTCCAGTTTCAATTTGCCCAATTAAGTCAACAATCACCCATGCAAATATTAAAATATAAACAGCTGGAAGCATTGATTTAATCCCCTCGATGATTCCTTGCGGAAGAAGATTTAAGCTTACTGCATTCTTTGCATAGACTTGAACTAGAAACAATCCTAAAGTAACAATAATGCCAAGTAATCCACCATATAATAGGGATCCAGTTACGTCCGTGTTTTCCAACACACTAATGATCGTGACATTACCTTCTGATGCTTTATAGCCTGTCCAAAATAAGGCACCAACTGTACCAACAACTAGTGCTATGATTGGCCAAACTAAATCACCAACAGACCCTTTTCCGCTTTGAGGCAATTCTTGTTTTAACTCACCTAGCACTGGCTTTTCGGGATCAACTAGCACTCCCGTTTCCACTGCACGATTTTCATGTACTCTCATATTTCCGATATTAATATTAAAAACTGCAACAGCAATCACCATTAACATAGCTGATACAACATATAAATTCATAGGAATAATTTGTATAAAAGCGGATAACGGCGAATACTCAGTAATGCCATGTGTTACTAAGATTGGTGCAATAATTGCAATAATGTATGCACCCCAGCTTGAAATTGGTGAAACAACACAAATTGGAGCAGATGTCGAATCGATTATATAAGCCAGTTTCGCACGGGAAACCTTATTGCGATCTGTAATTGGTCTGCTAACCTGTCCAACAGCCAACGCATTAAAATAATCATCAATAAAAATAATAATCCCCAAAACAGCAGCTAACAACTGTGCGCCTGTTCTTGTTTTTACCCTTTTCCCGGCCCATTCTCCAAAGGCACGACTTCCTCCAGAGATGGAAATGAAAGCTGTGATAATTCCTAATAGGAATAAAAAGAAGATAATATATACATTCCATGTATTTAGTGCCCCTTCTGAAACAAAGACTGCTTTAAAGCTATTCCAAATGGTAAGAGCTATGTTTTCTAGCCAGGCACCGATTCCATCATTTAGTAATACATTTCCGTGTAAAACAACTGCCGCCGTTACGATTCCGACTCCAAGTGAAAGCAGAACTCTGCGGGTTAAGACCACCATAAGAAGGGCAATGATTGGCGGGATGATTGAATAAATAGTTCCAGACATGATGTGTTCCTCCAGTATTGATTTTTCATGAAAGACCAACCTTATATGATAAAAGAAGTTACTCTTTTCTTATAAATAAAAAAGAGAGTAATGATAGAAAAAAATCATCATTACTCACTGTATACATTTTTAGATTTCCTTTTGTAGTATAATTTATAACACTCTATAAAACAACTATTTTAGTATAGTATTTTTCGTTAGTCTGTTGGGAACTCAATCGAAGGTGACGATTCACTTCCATTATTATAAAACTCAGGAACATCGTGCAAAATGTTTTGATTAATAACAGGAACAATCGTTTCGATTTCTATTTCTCCTGTTGTAAATGGTAAAATAACCTGCATCGTTACTGTGGCTAGTACATTGTATTGAAACCATCCATTGTTAATTCCCCACTCGTCAATTCTTCCTTGCGGGGTCGTTTCCCCAAATCCGACCATATGGAAGCGTATCGGAATTTCTGGACCTAAGTTCCCTAAGATGGAGTTATTTGTTGCCTCCCCAAGGGGCACCTTAAAGACAAATCCTGTTTGCCCAGTTGCATTATCTTTTTCAATTTCTAAATCGGGGTATTCAAGTTTATTAATTTCTCCTTCATTTACATACTTTAAGTATTTCTCAATATTACTTAACGTGTTTGTTGCCATTTTATTGACAATCTGAGTATTGTAGCTGATTACCTTACCATTTTCATCCGTTTGTACAAAGCTTAAATCCTCTTGGATTAATTCTTCCTCATTTATTTGTTGGTTAATTGCACTTTTAATAACATTAGCAGCAATTCTCTTTGTTTCGTTTTCAGCATATGCCATAAGTGCAGGCTCAATCGCCTTATTCACAATAAATACGCCGATCAACGTCGAGAAGATAAAAAAGACAATTGTTAGTAAAAAGACGTAACGAAATGGCAAGGGCCCTTTCCTTCTTGGTTGTAGGCGACGTCTGAATTTTGCCAAATGAAAATCCCCCCTTACATGCTAATTGTATGCAAGTAAGGGGGGATGTACGATAACTATTTATAGAACATAAGGATCAAAGACTAAGAAGGCAATTTACTGATGTCTTCGTCTTTGTGACCCATATCGTGGGGGTCTAAGTTTCGGTGGTGACAGTCCTTTTTATATTATAAACCTTCTGTGAGGTCCTGTGTATTAGATCATTTTTAATAAGGCGTCTTTGCCCTTCATTCCGATTTTGATGCCACGGTTCTCGGCTTCGTATGTGATTGATTCAAGAGGGGCATCCAGTAATTGCTCGATTGTACGAACACCAACTGCCCTACCAGCAATAATGCCACGTTCTTTTAGTTTTTCATTTAGTAGTGCAACATCAAGAGCTCCACACATAATGTAGCCATTTTCATTTGTGACTGCCATAAAATTTGTCTTTGGTAGTTTAACGGTAATGGCTGTAAATTGATGATTATCAATTAATATTGGTGTCATTGTGACCATTCCTAGCACACTCCTTTCCTTACTAAGTTATGTGTCTGGAAAGAAAATTGTGTTAGAAATGGGTACTTGCCATGGACCTATCTTTAGCGTATATCTTTAGACTAGGAGTCTTATATCGTTTTACCGATTGATTTTATTTTTTTTGCTAAAAGGTCCCTTAAGAATTCTGGCATATAATATTTTTTATCCTTGGAATCCCGTATAGCAGGAAAAAGGGATCCGAAAGTAAACATATCAATGGTCGCGATTGAATACGTTTTATCTGGATCAAGCTCTTCACCATTTATTTTGATATCCGTGATATGGACCAGTCCATCCGATAGCTTAGTTGTTTCAATCTCAATTCCGTCATACACCATTTTGCCCATAACCTCTCCACGGAAGCCTAGGCCTTTGATTCTTAGTTTTTCCATTTCCTCCGTGTTGGATTGTAAAATGATTTCTTTCAATTCATCACCTTTTATCCGAACCTTGCAAGGGTTAATTGGATGCGGGCAAATTCGATGCAGGTCTTCTCGGGTTACTTTTCCAGCTGGAAGCGAATCAAGCAACAGCCCCGCATTCACCATCGATATGTCGCCACCACACCATTCACGGAGCACCTCCGCTAAAAGCATAGAAAAAGAGGTTTTTGCAAACCAATCACTTATGAGTGGTTCATCTATTTCTGCAATAATATCGTTTTTTAATAGTTGTTTACTTTCCAATAAGTACTGTGAAAGGATTTCATTCGTTTCTTTGCTCTCAGGAAGTGATTTAGTTAGGATTACATTTGCTGTACTTTCGATTAGCTTTTTTTGATTTGAATCGATTTTAAGAGTAACATGTCCAATGTAATTCCCATACTTTTGCGCACAGCATAACAATGTATTGTTTATTCTTTTTCCTTGTTCTAACAGGTGATGGGTGTGCCCGCCAAGGAGAACGTCCACTTCTGGAAAATCTCTAGCAATTTGTTCGTCCTCATTAATTCCTAAATGGGACATTAATAATATCATATCTGTTTTATCTTTTATTTCTTCAAGTGTTTCCCTTAATACAGCAAGTGCATCTTTGATATTCCACCCAAGAAGCTTATACAATCCAATATAATGAACTGTTAAACCAATGATTCCAATTTTAAAACCACTTGGCAATACGTAAATATCATAGGGCCAAGCCCAGCTTGGCAGCTTTCCATTTTGGTCAAAAAGATTGGCAAGCAACACCTTAAATTCAGCTTCTTTATATAAGGAATCAAGATATTCATAGGACATCGTAATCCCTTCATTGTTTCCAATTGTTGCATAATCATATTGCAGCTGGTTTAAAAGTTTAACATTCGTTTTTCCATAGGAAGCTTCTGAAATCGGGTGAAAACGATCAATATGGTCACCGATATCAAGTAACAGCATTTCTTCCTTGTTTTGTTGGTGGAGCTGTCTCATCTCCGTTATATATTTTGTGATTTTAGGCCAACGATCAAAATGGCTATGGAGATCGTTTGTATGATAAATATGTACTGTTTCAATCATCTCTTCACCTCCAATACAAAACCTCGTTAAGGATTAACTAAAAAAGTCTAATTGCCGTGGGGCAAGACCTTTATATTCGATTCCAAGCATGTCGATAAATTGCTTCGCATTGTCTGCAGCATCTCCACCAGAGTTATTATTGAATAATACATAGATGGTTTCACTTTCTTGACCCAGCATATGGATATGGTTGATCCATTCTTCTAGCTCTTTCTTATTATACTTATATAAGTACCTGACATCACGCCAATTGCCTTCGTTTGGTTTCGTCCATCCATGAACATTGCGCCCATGAAATCGTACAAGTGTTTTATTTTGGTCAGTTGGATGAAGGACCATTGGTATGGAACCAGAGCCAGCCTGTGGTTCGTCGCAGATACTGTGAATCCAACCTTCTTGTTCCATAAATAATAAAGTTTGAACTTTCAGTTGTGGTGAAAACCATGATTGATGGCGAAATTCAAGAGCTACCGGGATATCTTTCATCTGATCCTTGCACCATCTTAAATAGTCTACATTTTCACGTTTACAATCATACCACGGTGGAAATTGAAATAAAACCATGGCCAGCTTGTTTGCTTGCTTATACGGTTCAAGTGACAAACGAAATGCATCAAACATATCTTTTCTTGATTCAAAGGGTATTTCTCCACGCAGATGTCCTGTCATTCCCTGGTAGGCTTTGACAATGAATTGAAAAGAACCAGGTGTATTTCTTACCCATTTTTCTATGTTCCGTTTTGGTTGAATCGCGTAGAAGGATGTATCCACTTCAACGATTGGAAAATGACCTGCATATTCCTTTAATTTATCTTTTGGCGATGTACCAGCAGCATATAGGCTATCATGGTCACCCCAGCCCGTTACACCGATGTAAATCATGGTTTCACCTCCATTACTCTTATATATATTATTCATTTTAACACTTAGGGGAAGGTTTTTAATACATAACGCTTCACTTTTGGGATGATTACCTTTTATAGCAAAAATCAAAAACAAGGCAAGGGTTTCCCCTTGCCTTGTAAATCAACATTTTTAATTGTTGGTATTAACCAATAGAACCTTCCATCTCGAACTTTATGAGTCTGTTCATCTCAACAGCGTATTCCATTGGAAGCTCTTTTGTAAATGGCTCGATAAAGCCCATTACGATCATTTCAGTTGCTTCTTGTTGAGAAATACCACGGCTCATTAGATAGAATAATTGTTCTTCAGATACTTTTGATACCTTTGCTTCGTGCTCTAATGAAATATTGTCATTTAGGATTTCATTGTATGGAATTGTATCAGATGTTGACTGATTATCCATGATTAATGTATCACATTCAATATTTGAGCGAGCACCATCAGCTCTACGGCCAAAGTGTACAATTCCACGGTATGTTACTTTACCACCATGTTTTGAAATTGATTTCGAAACGATTGAAGATGTTGTATTTGGTGCAAGGTGAGTCATTTTCGCACCTGCATCCTGGTGTTGACCTTTACCAGCGATTGCGATAGAAAGTGTCATACCACGAGCACCTTCACCTTTAAGGATACATGCTGGGTATTTCATTGTTAACTTAGAACCGATGTTACCATCAACCCATTCCATTGTTCCATTTTCTTCAACAACAGTACGTTTTGTAACTAAGTTGTAAACATTGTTAGCCCAGTTTTGGATGGTTGTATAACGGCAATACGCATCCTTTTTAACAATAATCTCAACTACCGCACTGTGAAGTGAGTTTGTTGTATAAACAGGAGCTGTACATCCTTCAACATAGTGTACACTTGCACCTTCATCAACAATAATTAATGTACGCTCGAATTGTCCCATGTTTTCAGAGTTGATACGGAAATATGCTTGCAGTGGTGTATCAACCTTGATGCCAGGTGGTACATAGATGAATGATCCACCAGACCAAACAGCTGAGTTCAATGCTGCGAACTTGTTATCGGTTGGAGGAATTACCTTTGCCCAGTGCTCACGGAAAATGTCTTCATTTTCTTTAAGAGCTGAATCTGTATCTTTAAATACAATTCCAAGTGCTTCAAGGTCTTCCTTCATGTTGTGGTAAACAACCTCTGATTCGTACTGAGCAGAAACACCAGCAAGGTATTTTTGTTCAGCTTCAGGAATACCTAATTTATCGAAAGTAGCCTTAATTTCTTCAGGTACTTCATCCCAAGACTTTTCAGATTTCTCAGATGGTTTTACGTAATACGTAATTTCATCAAAGTTTAAGCTGTTTAAGTCTCCGCCCCATTGTGGCATTGGCATTTTATAGAAATGCTCTAAAGACTTAAGACGGAAATCTAACATCCATTGTGGTTCTTCTTTCATTCGAGAGATTTCTTCAACAATCTCTTTTGTTAAACCACGTTCTGAACGGAAGATTGAAACGTCTTTATCTGCAAAGCCATATTTATAATCGCCGATTTCAGGCATTTTCTTTGCCATAATACATTCACTCCATTCTTATTTGAGAGAGTTTTATTCGTTCTTAAATCCCTTTTCCATTGCTTTCCAAGCTAATGTTGCACATTTAATCCGCGCTGGGAATTTTGAAACGCCCTGAAGTGCTTCAATGTCTCCTAAATCTATTGCTTCATCATATTCATTTCCTAGCATCATTTCCGAGAAAATTTGTGACATTTTTAATGCATCTTCAATTTTCTTGCCTTTAATCGCTTGAGTCATCATGGAAGCGGATGACATAGAAATGGAACATCCCTCACCGTCATATTTTGCGTCTTGGACAATACCATCGTCAACTTTTAAAGTGAGATGAATACGGTCCCCACAGGTTGGATTATTCATGTCAATTGTTAACGCACCATCTTGAATAACTCCGCGATTTCTTGGCTTTTTATAATGATCCATTATCACCTGTCGGTACAAGGTATCAAGATTTATGTTAGAATCCATTGCTGAAATACTCCTTTGTTTTGATGAGTCCTTCAACTAGTTTATCAATTTCTTCTTCAGTATTATAGAGGTAAAAACTTGCACGAGCAGTAGCAGATACCTTCAACCATTTCATCAACGGCTGTGCACAGTGATGTCCTGCCCTTACAGCGATACCTTCAGCATCTAAAACTGTCGCAACATCATGTGGATGAACATCATCAATATTAAAGGTTACGAGTCCTGCACGATGTTTAGGTCCATAAATGGTTAGACCCTCTATTTGTGACAATCGTTCCATTGCATAATTTGCTAACTTGTGCTCATGCTCTAGGATGTTTTCGAGACCAATATCCTCTAAGAAGTCGATTGCAGCACCTAATCCAATTGCTCCAGCGATAGTTGGTGTTCCAGCTTCAAATTTCCATGGAAGCTCTTTCCATGTTGATTCGTATAAATCAACAAAATCAATCATTTCACCACCAGTTTCAACTGGCTCCATTTTTTCAAGCAATGCTTTCTTACCATATAATACTCCGATACCAGTTGGTCCGCACATTTTATGGGAAGAAAAAGCAAGGAAATCACAGTCAAGATCTCGAACATCAATCTTCATATGTGGCGCAGCTTGGGCACCGTCAACGACCATAATTGCTCCTTTACGGTGTGCAATTTCGGTAATTTCTTTGATTGGGTTGATTGTTCCCAGAACATTAGAAACCATTACGACTGATACAATTTTCGTTTGATTTGTAACAGTAGCTTCGACATCCTTTAGATCAATTGAACCATCCTCTTGTAGAGGAATATATTTTAATTTCGCACCAGTACGTTTTGCAATTTGCTGCCAAGGAATAATGTTGGCATGGTGTTCCATATAAGTGATGACAATTTCGTCGCCCTCTTTAAGATTATCGCGCCCATAGCTTTCAGCAATCGTATTTATTGAAGTTGTTGTTCCACGGGTAAAAATAATCTCTTGAGTAGAGGATGCGTTAATAAATTTCCGAACCTTTTCACGCGCATTCTCATAAGCATCAGTTGCTTTTGTACCAAGGGTATGAACTCCACGGTGTACATTTGAATTATACTCGCGATAATAGCGATCAACTGTTTCGATAACAGTAACAGGTTTTTGAGATGTAGCAGCACTGTCCAAATAGACAAGAGGTCTTCCATTAACCTCTTGATCTAAGATAGGGAACATGGAACGAATCTCTTGGATATTCATTATCTAACTTTCCTTTCGATTACCTCAACTAGTTGTTTTTTAACTCCTTCAATTGGAAGTTGGTTTACAACTGGTGCAAGGAATCCATGGATCACTAAGCGCTCAGCTTCCATCTGCGGAATTCCACGGCTCATTAGATAATATAATTGTACCGGGTCAACCTTACCAACAGATGCAGCGTGACCTGCTGTTACATCATCTTCGTCGATAAGTAAAATTGGGTTTGCATCTCCACGGGCTTTTTCGCTAAGCATCAATACTCTTGATTCTTGTTCTGCATTCGATTTCGAAGCACCATGTTCAATATGCCCAATTCCATTAAAGATTGAGCTTGCGCTGTCCTTCATCACACCATGTTTTAAAATATATCCTTCGGAATTTTTGCCATGGTGAGTAATTCTTGTGGTGAAGTTTTGCTTTTGCTCGCCACGACCGACAACTACTGTCTTCGTATCCGCGTAGGATCCATCCCCAACTAAATTCGTGATATTTTCTGAAATTGTATCTCCATCATTCATGAGTCCAAGTGCCCATTCGATTTTACTATCACGACCGATTACACCACGACGAGTAACATAGGTTGTATTTCCCGTTGCTAAGGCATCTACAGCACCATATATTACTTTCGCATTTGCACCCAAAATAACCTCAGACACAATATTCACTACTGTATTTACAGAATCAGTTGTTGAAAGATAGTTTTCAACATAAGTTACAGAACTATTATCTTCAGCCACAACAATTACATGGTTAAAAGTGGCCGCTTCACCATTTTCTTGAATGAATACAGCATGTAGCGGAACTGATACTTCCACATTTTTTGGAACATATACGAATGCTCCACCATTTACAAGAGCAGCGTGCAAAGCAGTTAAACGATGTTCATCAACCTTTACAGCTTCTGTCATAAAGTATTTTTGAAGAAGGTCACTATGCTCACGAGCAGCTGTATGAATATCTGTAAAAATAACGCCACTTGCTTTCACATCTTCAGTAAGAGAAATAAAAGCTGGTGTATTATTGCGTTGTATATATAAATTCTTTTGTTCTTCAACATGAATTAAAGATTTGATTTCTTCAGGTAACTCGTCAATTGAGCTGTATGGAGCACTTTCTACAACATGATTTGCAAATTGAGTAAAGTTCCATTTGTCAATTTTTGTTTTATCTGGTCTTGGCATTGGAAGGTCTTCTGCTTTTTCAAGCGCTTGTAAGCGAAGCTCCTGAAGCCAACTTGGTTCACCGAGAGTAGACGAAAAACCTCTGACATAATCTTTATCAAATGGTAATTTCGTATCGATTGTCATAATAATCCTCCTAACGCTTACGCTTCTTGATCTACAGTTTCATCTTCAATTCCTAGTTCTTGCTTGATCCAATCGTATCCTTCTGCTTCCAGACGTTGTGCAAGCTCTGGTCCGCCAGATTTAACAACACGTCCTTGCATCATAACGTGTACTTTATCTGGTGTAATATAGTTAAGTAAGCGTTGGTAGTGAGTGATGATTAAGCAACCAAACTCTTCTCCGCGCATTTCATTAATTCCTTTTGAAACTACCTTTAATGCATCAATATCAAGTCCAGAGTCAATCTCATCAAGGATTGCAATCTTCGGCTGAATCATCATTAATTGTAGAATTTCATTACGCTTCTTTTCCCCGCCTGAGAAGCCTTCGTTAAGATAACGTTGAGCCATGTCAGGATCCATTTCTAAATAGTCCATATTTTTGTCCATTGTACGGATGAACTTCATTAGTGAGATTTCATCGCCTTCTTCACGTCGTGCATTAATTGCAGATCGAAGGAATTCAGCATTTGTAACACCACTAATTTCACTTGGATATTGCATTGCTAGGAAAAGACCAGCGCGTGCACGCTCATCAACTTCCATTTCTAATACATCTTCACCATCTAAAGTAACGCTACCACTTGTAACCTCATATTTAGGATGACCCATGATTGCAGATGATAATGTTGATTTACCTGTACCATTCGGTCCCATGATTGCGTGAATTTCTCCGCCTTTTATTTCAAGATTTACTCCTTTTAAAATCTCCTTGCCTTCAATTTCGACATGAAGATCCTTAACAACTAAAGTTGATCCTGCCATAACTACTACCTCCATTAGACAAAAAATATTTTGTATAGTTTTGACAAATAAAGTCAAAACTCTATTCTCATTTTATTCTCATTACAATCTTATAACAAATTCAAAGTGATATCAACCTTTACACATTGCTAATCAGATTACATTTTCAGCAATGTGCAGATTGATTATTTACTGTGAATTTCGATCAAATTTTGAGAATGATGAAAAGTGATAAACTGGGTGTTTTTTCTTAAACCTTGTCCATAACTAAGATAACACAAATAAATGAGATATGTAAGGTACAGGGGTTATGCATGTGCTTTAAGCCTTAGCTCTCGGTTTATTTTTCACATATTGGGTTAATTCATTCTATAATGTAGTGTCCATGATAAAAACCCAGCGTTGCAGCACTGGGTTTCATAAAACGAATTTTCTATTTAAATATTAATTCTTCGATCAATTTGAGCGCCTATTATTCTGCCCTGCTTATACTCTTGTTCACGGTTTTTCTCGACCCGTAAACGCTCCTTAAACTTTCGACAGTAATCCTCATAGCCAATTCCATGTGCCTGGTGCATTGCCTTTTCCATTTCGCCCGTATAATTTAAACGGATTCGATTGATAATGAATCAATCCCTTCAATTTAATTAACTCATTTCAATGGTAGCACCATCTGCATTTTGCCTCAATGACGGGATTTCTCAATATTCTAAGCTACCTATTCTTATTTCCCTGTATGGGTAATAAAAAGAACATGAGGTATACAATTAAGACAGTTTCCTCAGATTTCCTCGCAAATATTCAAGAATTGAAAAGAAGCTTACCATTTGGCAAGCTTCTTTCTTCTTACTTCACTGTAGTAACAGCACCAGCATATTTTTCTTCAATAAACTTTTGAATTTCTTCAGATTTTAATACTTCAACTAAAGCCTTAATTTCTTCGCGGTCTTCATCACCCTTGTTAACAACAATTAAGTTTGCAGGAACTACATCATCACCTTCAAAAGCAATTCCTTCCTCCGCAATATTCACTCCACCCTCAAGAGCGTAGTTCGTGTTAATAACAACCGCATCACCTTCACCATTTTCAAATGAAGTAGCAAGTAGTTTTGCTTCTATTAAAGTAGAGAAGTCAAGATTTTTTGGGTTTTCAACGATATCTTCCACTCTTGCTTGGTCACCAACACCCTCTTTGAGCTTGATAACACCTTCTTTTTCAAAAATCGGTAAAATACGGCCATGATCACTAAATGAATTGCTCATGATAATCTTTGCTCCATCAGGAAGCTCACTTAAACTTTTGTATTTCTTAGAATAAACCCCGATCGGTTCTTTGTGAATTTCACCAACACTTACAAAATCAAAATCTGGATTATCCTTTAATTGTAAATCTAAATAGCCTGGTGTTTGGAAGTAGTTTGCATCAAGCTCTTTTCCATGCAGGGCTACGTTAGGTAAAATATAGTCTGTAAATACTTCAATTTTCAAGTCAATTCCTTTTTCCTTTAATAAAGGTTTTGCCTCTTCAAGCACTTCGGCATGAGGAACTGCTGATGCACCAACGACTAGTTCTTTATTTCCTTCAGATTCTTTAGAGTCGCCGCCTTCGTTTGTTTCATCAGTTGACCCACAAGCAGCCAATGTAAGGGCTAATAATCCAATTAATAATGCTAAAAAAAGTTTTTTCATTTTTGCTCCTCCTGTTATCTCTTGTCTGTATGTTTTGTAAAATAATCACCAATAAATTGAATGATAAATACCAAAATTAGTATCGCGACAGTCGCAATAAATGTAATAATCGGCTTGCCACCTTGGAATCCATATAAGTATGCAAAATGCCCTAAACCACCGGCACCGATAACACCAGCCATAGCAGTGAAGCCAACTAATGAAATCGCCGTTACAGTAATCCCTGATATTAATGCCGGTAACGACTCTGGAATTAATACCTTATAAATGATTGTTGAGTTTTTCGCTCCCATTGAATGAGATGCCTCGATAACACCTTTATCAATTTCACGCAAAGCAATTTCAACCATTCTCGCATAAAATGGTGCAGACCCAATAATAAGGGAAGGTAACGCAGCATTTGGCCCTAACATTGAGCCCATTACAATTCTTGTAAAAGGTATCAATAATACAATTAATATAATAAATGGAATTGAACGAAAAATATTAACAAGTGCAGATACAATTCGATTGATCACCGAATTTTCCCAGGCGTTTCCTTTGTCCGTTAAGAAGAGAACCAGTCCTAAAAATAAACCGATGATAAAAGTTGCAAGCACTGAAATAGCAGTCATATATAAGGTTTCTAATGTTGCCTCCCAGAGATTCCCCCAGTTTAAAGCCTGATAATCATTCACCTGTTTTTCCCATTTAAGTAGTTCTTGAAATTGTTCAAGCATTTTCAATCACCTCGGCTTCTACTCGTTGGAGTCGAATAAATTCAATGGCTGAAGTGATTTCCTCAACATCACCAGTAAGATGGATAAACAATGTTCCATATGATCCATTTTGGGTTTGCGAGATCTTACCTTGTAAAATATTCACTTCTACATTGAAGTCCCTGATTAGTCGGGTGATTAAAGGCTTTTCAGCATCCTCCCCGATAAAAGTAAGCTGAACGACTTTTCCATCTGGGAAATGATCAAGTAAATGCTCAATCGTTTCTTTCGTTTCCTCAGGATCTGATACCTGTTGTACAAAACTTTTAGTAATGTTTGCCTGAGGCTTCTTGAATACATCAAGTACTAGCCCTTGCTCGACAATTTTGCCACTTTCCATCACGGCAACACGGTGACAGATTTTACGAATAACATGCATTTCATGTGTAATTAATACAATCGTTAATCCTAATCGTTCATTGATGTCAACAAGCAAGTCCAAAATAGAGTCCGTTGTTTGCGGGTCTAGTGCAGACGTTGCCTCATCACAAAGTAATACCTTTGGGTTATTAGCAAGTGCTCGTGCTATGCCCACCCTCTGCTTTTGACCGCCACTTAGCTGTGAAGGATAAGCATCTTCTCTTCCTTCCAGACCAACTAACTTAATTAGCTCTGTAACTCGTGCTTCCCGTTTCGCCCTTGGAACTTTTGCAATTTCTAGCGGAAACGAAATATTTTCTTTAACTGTTCGCGACCATAAAAGGTTGAAGTGCTGAAAAATCATGCTAATTTCTTGACGGGCGTCACGTAATTCTTTTCCTTTAATGGTTGTAATATCATGACCAGCTACCGAAATTGTTCCATCCGTAGGTGTTTCAAGTCCATTCAGCAAACGAATGAGCGAGCTTTTACCGGCACCACTGTAACCGATGATTCCAAAAATTTCACCTTCATTGATTTCTAAATCAACGTCCTGAACAGCAGTAACAGAATTTGTTTTTGTTTTATATATCTTCTTTACATTTTTTAGAGTTATCACGTTTTCACACCTTCTATCCTCAGAAATGCGCAAGGCGCCTGCCTATCGGTGACAAGCATAAGACGAGCGCTGACAGAAGGTGTATTTTACCTTCCGAAGCGATTGGCTTATGACCTCGAACCGATGGGCATGGAGCTAGACATCTTAAAAAGAAAACTATGCTTAGTTTGTGCGATATAGTAAATAAATAAAGCTATTAAGGGCTATTAATTGAAAAAGCCTTTCTGCAATTAGGAGCAGAAAGGCACAATATCGTAATCCTTCCTCTCATTTTCCAAAGCTTTGCTTTGTGTGAATTGGCACCTTTTCAACTAATTGTTGACGGTTGCTGGGTTTCATCGGGCACATCCCTCCACCACTCTAAATAAGAGTTATCAAGTTTATTTACTTTTAATATCGTACTAAAACAACACGAGAGTTATCTTATCATCTGTCTAATAAGGTGTCAATGAAAAAGTTGTGACTACATTTCTAATTTTAAATCAATTAAACAGTTGGAAGAGGTAAAACTGAGCTTGTTCCATTTGCTGCTTTGATGGCTTGCTCCAGATCCTCTAAAATATCTTCAATATTTTCAATTCCAACAGATAAGCGAACTAAATCTTCCGTAACCCCAGATAGTTTTAAATCTTCTGGGCTTAATTGTTGGTGTGTTGTACTAGCTGGGTGAATGATTAAGCTCTTCGCGTCCCCAACGTTTGCAACGTGTGACCAGAGCTCAACACTATTTATTAATTTCTCACCAGCTTCTCTTCCACCCTGGATACCGAATATAATGACTGAGCCTGCACCCTTTGGCAGATATTTATCAGCTAATTGTTTGTGAGGGTGATTGTCTTCACCAGGATACAATACCCATTCAACTCCAGGATGATCTTTAAGATAAGAAACAACTTTTTTCGTGTTTGCAATATGTTCCTTCATACGAACGTGTAATGTTTCAAGACCTAGGTTAAATTGGAATGAATTAAATGGGCTCAAAGCTGGCCCTAAATCACGAAGAAGTTGAACTCTTGCTTTGATGATAAAGGCAACAGGCCCTAATGCATCCGCAAAAACTAAATCATGGTAGCTTGGATCTGGTGTTGTAAATCCAGGGAATTTTGGAGAATTCCAATCAAATTTACCGCCATCAACAATTATTCCACCCATTGTTGTTCCGTTTCCAAGTAACCATTTTGTAGCAGAATGGACGACAATGTCGGCACCATGCTCAATTGGTCTACATAGGTAAGGTGTTGCAAATGTGTTATCAATAATTAATGGAATTCCGGCTTCATGGGCAATTTTTGCTACAGCTTCAATATCTAGTATATCTAAGCTTGGGTTTCCGATTGTTTCAGCAAAGATTGCCTTTGTATTCGGAGTAATTGCTTGACGGAAGTTTTCCGGATTATTTGGCTCTACTAAGTGCGCTTTAATTCCATATTTTGGAAGTGTGTTGGCGAATAGGTTGTATGTTCCACCATAAAGTGTGGAAGCAGATACAATCTCATCACCTGCACCCGCAATATTTAGAATAGCAGTCGTAATTGCAGCCATACCACTTGATACAGCTAATGCTCCAACTCCGCCTTCTAGCTGGGCTACTCTTTCTTCAAAAACAGTTGTAGTTGGGTTATGGATACGAGTATAAATATAACCATTTTCTTTTAACCCAAATAGATTTGCAGCATGTTCTGTTGTATTGAATTTAAAAGCATTTGATTGATAGATTGGTACTGCTCTTGCCCCTGTTACTGGATCTGCCTCTAGACCACCATGAACCGCGATTGTTTCTGGTCGATAGTTCTTTTGTTTCTCACTCATTTGAATCTCTCCCTTATTTTATATAATTAAAAACCCTCTTCAATAAGAAGAGGGTGTATGTACAGTTTCTCTTCTTATCTCTCAGACATATGTCTGATGGATTTAGCACCGTGTAAATTAACCGGTTGCCGGGCTTCATAGGGCCATTCCCTCCGCCACTCTTGATAAGAGTAATATGAAATTTTGATACTTTAATAAGTTAATATTATGCTAACTCTTTTTTAAATATAAGTCAACAGGAATTTTTAGAAAAAAAGAGCAATTTAAAATTCCTTGTTTTTTCTATATTTTTGACGCCGGAATCGAATATTTTCAACAAATTTCGTATGTCTACTCCTTTTTTCCCGGGAAATATGACATTTTATGATGTTTTGGCTAGGGCTTTTTCCTCGTCACGAAAAGATTTCCTACTGAAAACAAGAAGGAAATAAAGAGATCCAATTAAATAGAGGACGGATGTAATAGTAAAGACATATGCATAACCCCAATAAGCCCCGTTCATCATCACAATCGAGGTCGATACCGGTCCCATTAATGCCCAACCTAATGAAAATACCATTTGATTAACTGAGTTTGCTAGACCTTTCATCGAATCATTCACTCGCCCCATAACAAGCGACGCTTGGATGGGGTTACCCGCATTCATAAGTGCTTGCCTAAATAAAAAGGCAATCGCAGCAATGTAAAGATTCTCGGTATACCCTGTAAGTAAAAGGAATGGAAGTGATGACAGCTGCAAATAAACCACTGCTCGAACCTCTCCCACCTTACTAACAATGTAGGGACCTATTATCATTGCAACTGCTGTTGCAGCTTGCCCCAACGAAAGGATTATTCCGATTATCGTATTACTAGCCAGAAAGCGATCTGCAAAATACAGATTCAGGTAAGGAATAACTAACCCAGAACCAAATCCAATGATCATTTGTGCAAAAGCAAACATGGCAATTAGTTTAATTTGCGATTTATTTGCTTTTAATTTTTGGCCAAGCGATTCTATTTTTTTAATTTCCGGTTGTTTTCTGCGTAGTTCATTCATTTTAAAGATGGGTAAGATTCCAGCAACATAGATAATTGTCGCAATTAAAAGGGTTATTCTTACACTCCAGAGTCCACTCAAATGAAATATAATTTGGAATGCGTCAGATAATGCCCCACCTGCAATATTTCCAACTACCTGTGCAACCATCATGATGGCAGAATGGAAACTAAAGAGATGAACCCTTTGTTTAGCAGTCGAGTTTTCCGCTAACCATGGAACACCGGAAACTTGGATAAAGGCCGTTGACAATCCTGTTAAAAAGGCAGTTGCGACTAGTAGCTGCTCGGCATCTAATATGCTTCTAGCAAAGAAGGCGATTGTTGAAACTGCAAGACCAAGAATCATCACTTTCTTCCTGCCAAATTTATCACTCATAAGACCTGCGGGTACTAGAATAATCGCTGATGCTAGAGCAGTCATGGCAATGATGGTTCCGTTTGTTTGCTCTGAATAGCCTAGTTCTCGTACATAGAAGTTATACATGATGGTGAACATCCCCATGCCTAACTGTGTAAAAATAGTCGTTAAAATAAATAGTTTAATATTTTGATTGTATGATTTATATTGTGATTTCCACCCAGTAACTATGCTGCTCATATACGCTCCTGATATATTCGATATTTCGACTCCCTAAACATCATACAACTTTTCACAAAAATTGCAATAAAAAAACAACGCTATGGGTGCGTTGTTAGTTCTTTGATAGGAGTTCAAGCAAATATGGAACCGAGTGGAAAGCGTAGTATTTTTTTGCCGCTATCCCGTCTTTCACATGCATCAAACAAGGGACACTCTCGATTTGCCATTCCAATGCTTTTTGAGGAAGATAATTGAGGTCACTTTTTCCAATGGTTATGTTAGGAAGAAGTTCATCTACCACCGTGATCATTTTCGATGCCACTTGGCAGGTTCCGCACATAGGAGTGTATAAGTAAAGCCAAAACTCATCCTGGTAGGCGAGTTGGGCATTAATTTCGTGTTCATTCCATTCTTTCATGATTACTACAACCTTTATATTCTTATTGCTTTCTATTGTATCATGTTCTTAGGTAAAACATGTGATTCATGCTTAAGTTACTACAATAAAAATTCAGCGTGAACATCAATATTTGCTGATAGAAGTACGGTTGCAATATGCTGTTCAGGTGCTGTCGCAACCTCACGATATGTCTTATCGATAAACAAATGCCGTGCTTCAGGAAATTCGCGTTTAAATTGTTTTCTTAGCTTATCACCCGCATTGTCAGCATCCACTAAAATAAAAACATCTTTATTAAATAAATGTTCGATTAATTCATCAAGTCTTGAGATGCTAATCGTTCCGTTTGTACAAATGATTTCTACCGGTTCATTCACAACCGTTTCAACCTTTTTTTTGTCTGTTCTCCCCTCAACAATGATTACTTTTTCTATATCGTCAAAAGCCACCATTTCATCACCTTATCTCAAGTGTACATTTTTGTGCCTATATATCACTCTATTCGATGTGTACAACTGCTTTTCCTTTATTTTATAGCTAGAATTAAGGTTTGGTGAATTATTTACGCAGCCAGGTAAAAAAAGGCAGTGGAAAAATCACCACTGCCACGCCATTTATCCTTATTTTTATAGTGTCCTAAACATGCGAATCTAATCAAAAAAGAACCATGAATAAGGAACCCGCCCTACCATGATTCTTTTGAAGAAATTAGTCTTCTTTGATCATTTCCTCATACTGTTCAGCTGTCATTAGGTTTTCTACCTCTCCTGCATTAGCTGGTTCGATAACAACCATCCACGCTTTTTCATATGGAGATTCGTTTACAAATTCTGGACTGTCATCAAGATCTTCGTTAATCTCAACAATTTTACCGCTGATTGGTGCATATAGCTCAGATACAGTTTTAACAGACTCTACACTTCCGAATGGCTCGTCTGCTTTGATTTCGTCGCCAACCTCTGGAAGTTCGACGAATACGATATCACCTAATTCGGATTGTGCGAAATCTGTAATCCCGATACGTACTTTGTCCCCTTCGACTTTCACCCATTCATGTTCTTCAGAATAACGTAGTTCTTTAGGTGTGCTCATTTTGTACCCTCCATTAATTCGATTTTATGAAA
Organism: Bacillus sp. REN16; assembly: GCF_020731355.1. Taxonomy (GTDB): domain Bacteria; phylum Bacillota; class Bacilli; order Bacillales; family Bacillaceae_L; genus Ferdinandcohnia. The sequence continues at coordinate 89,657 of NZ_JAJFZK010000002.1, forward strand.
TTTTTGTGGTCCACTTTGATGAGTTATCTCAGGCAAAGTGTTTTATGTAAAAGTCCTTTTTAAGGTCTTCCATCCGATGTTATTTTACCCAAGCTTCTTCAAACTTCACTTCATTAAATCCTACCGTTACCTTGTTACCATCTGTTGTGAGTGGGCGCTTAATTAGCATTCCATCAGATGCAAGTAGTTCAAGTAATTCATCCTCAGACGCGGAAGCCATTTTATCCTTCAACCCAAGTTCGCGGTATTTTTGTCCACTAGTATTAAAGAATTTCTTTAATTCCAATCCGCTGGTTTGATACAGTTCTTTTAATTGCTCTTTTGAAGGTGGGTTTTCTACAATATGTACTTCATTAAAATCAACCTGATGCTCCTCTAACCATTTTTTCGCTTTTCGACAGGTTCCGCATTTTGGATACCAATAAAATGTTAATGCCATATTCTCACCACCTTACAACCATATCTAACAAGAATATTTTAACATATTAGATTTTGAATTTAAAATGATTCAGTATACCAATGATTAATTTCGACTTATTTCAAGTTTCTCCTTCAAAGAAAAGAAAAAAACGAAAGAAAAGCCCCTCGTAAAAAGGAGCTTCTTCTGATTAATTGATTACACAGTGTATTTTTCAGCATCAATTAGAGTTGCTGCGATTTCACGTTTCTTCACGATCACATTTACTGGAGTAAAGCGGGTCAGTTTGCGCAAAGCAGATGTCATCATTCGCAATACATCACCTTCTTCTGTTGCAACAAGGGTCTCTTTTGCATGTGCTTCAATTTCATTGAAAGCTTCTTGAACAAATACTTGTGTGTACAGGATCTTTTGCTGATTCTTAGCTTCGCCTGATTTATTGATTGCTTTTTCAGTACGAAGAAGGACTGATTCCATCGCATAAATATTGGCTGCGATATCTGCAATATTTGCAAGGATTTCTTGTTCTTTCTCAAGTTTTGGACCAAATTTCTGTGCAGCAAGTCCTGCAATCATTAATCCTATCTTCTTCGCATTTCGAACTAGGTATTTCTCTTGCTCAAGAACACCTTTGCCTACTTCCTCAGGCATAAGCATCATAAGTTCCTCTTGAAGTTGTGTTGCTTTCTCAAGCAAAGGTAATTCTCCCTTCAATGCCTTACGCAGGAATGTTCCAGGAACTAATAGGCGGTTGATTTCATTTGTTCCTTCGAAAATTCGGTTAATACGTGAATCACGGTATGCTCTCTCGATTTCATACTCTTGCATAAATCCATATCCACCGTGGATTTGAACACCTTCATCAACGACATAATCTAATACTTCCGTATTAAAAAACTTATTAATTGAGCACTCAATTGCATATTCAGCAATAGATTTTGCCACTTCCTTACCATTTTTCACTTCTTCTTCTGATAGTTGGCCCATTCGGTCTTCGAAATAACCAACTGTACGGTACACGCTTGATTCAGCAGCATAGATCTTTGAAGCCATGTTCGCCAATTTCTCTTGGATTAATCCAAATTTGGATATTGGGGTTTTGAACTGCTGACGTTGGTTTGCATATTTTACCGCAAGTTCGAATGCACTCTTAGCTCCACCAACCGCACCTACACCCAGTTTATAGCGGCCAATGTTTAAAATGTTAAATGCAATCACATGACCTCTGCCAACTTCACCTAAAAGGTTTTCGACTGGAACGTGTGCATCCTCAAGAATTAATGTACGTGTTGAAGAGCTCTTAATTCCCATTTTCTTTTCTTCTGCACCAGTAGATACTCCTGGATACTCCCGCTCAACAATAAATGCGGTGAATTTATCGCCATCAATTTTTGCATATACAACAAATACATCTGCAAAACCAGCGTTTGTAATCCATTGCTTTTCACCATTTAGGACATACTGAGTTCCTTCTGCATTTAATTTAGCAGTCGTTTTTGCACCAAGTGCATCAGAACCTGAACCTGGCTCTGTTAACGCATATGCTGCAAGCAGCTCACCTGTTGCTAATTTAGGAAGGTATTTTTGTTTTTGTTCTTCGTTACCAAACAGAACAATCGGAAGAGAGCCAATTCCAACATGTGCGCCGTGTGAAATGGAGAATCCCCCTGCTCTTGCCATTTTTTCCGCAATTAATGCTGAGCTTACTTTGTCTAGTCCTAGACCACCATACTCTTCTGGCACGTCTACTCCTAAAAGTCCAAGATCTCCTGCACTTTTTAATAATTTGACAGAACGATCAAACTCGTGATTTTCAAGATGCTCTACTTGTGGAAGAACCTCATTTGCTACGTAATCCTCCGTAGTTTTTGCTATCATTTTATGTTCATCAGTGTAATCTTCCGGTGTAAAAACACGGTCTGCTTCAAGATCCTCAATTAAAAAGCCCCCACCTAAAACGACTTTATCAGTTGCATTTGACATATTATTTCCCCCTAATGATTTATTCTGAGGCTAACCTGGATGGTTAGCCGATATGTTTTACGCTAATAATTCAAATACTCCGGCAGCTCCCATTCCGCCACCGATACACATTGTGACAACACCAAACTGTACATTGCGTCGTTTCATTTCATGCATTAATGTAAGTGTTAATTTTGCTCCTGTACATCCAAGTGGATGTCCTAATGCAATTGCACCGCCATTTACATTTACTTTCTCTTCATCAAGACCAAGCTCACGAATAACTTGAAGTGATTGCGATGCAAAGGCCTCATTTAATTCAAATAATCCAATATCAGATAGCTCAAGACCAGCCATTTTAAGTGCTTTCGGAATAGCTGCTACTGGACCGATTCCCATGACTTCAGGCGGTACGCCTTGCACTGCGAACGACCTAAATTTCACGAATGGCGTTAAGCCTAAGCTAGTTGCTTTTTCACGGTCCATGACCATTACTGCTGCTGCACCGTCACTTGTTTGTGACGCATTTCCTGCGGTAACTGAACCAGTTACTGAGAAAGCAGGTCTTAATTTTGCTAATACTTCAAGATTTGTTTCTTCACGCACACCTTCATCCTGTGAGAACAGGATTTGCTTTTCGACTAATTTATTGTTTGCACCAACATGACGAAGGGTGACATCAACAGGTACAATCTCATCTGCAAACTTTCCTGCTTTAATTGCAGCTGCTGCTTTTTGATGACTTCTTACCGCAAAAGCATCTTGGTCTTCACGGCTAACACCATACTTTACTGCAACTTGCTCGGCTGTATGGCCCATTCCCATATAATATTCAGGTGCTGTTTCTGCAAGTTTGGCGTTTGGACGAACCACATGTCCCATCATTGGGACCAGACTCATAGATTCAGCTCCACCCGCAATGGCAGTATCAGAGTGGCCAAGCATTATTTTTTCGGATGCATAGGCAATCGATTGAAGGCCAGAAGAACAATAACGATTTACTGTAATTGCCGGAACTGTATGAGATAGTCCTGCTAACGCACCAATATTTCGTGCCATATTTAAGCCTTGTTCAGCCTCAGGCATTGCACAGCCGATGATTAAATCATCGATATTCCCATCATAATTCCCCGCACGCTTTAACGTTTCTTTGACAACTAACGCTCCTAAATCATCTGGTCTTACATTTGCAAGTGTCCCTTTTTTCGCTTTTCCAATTGGGGTTCTAGCTCCGGCAACGATGACTGCTTCTCTCAAATATATTCCCTCCTAACTTTTTATCAGGCAAGAGATTGAAGGTATCAATCTCCTTTTTAGTTACGTAATGGTTTTCCTTTTACAAGCATATGTTGCATTCTTTGCTGTGTCTTTGGTTCACCAACAAGGCTTAGGAATGCTTCACGCTCTAACTCTAGTAAGTATTGCTCATCTACCTCTGTACCGTATGGAACATTTCCTCCCGCAATAACCCATGCAAGCTTTTTCGCAATCTTAAGGTCGTGTTCTGAAATATAGCCAGAATACTTCATTGCTTGAGCACCTAGCAGTAATGTTGCATAGCCAGTTTCGCCAACTACAGGTACCTTCTTCCTTACCGGTGCTTTATACCCTTGTGCAGACAAAGCCAATACAGATTGTTTTGCATCATGGATTAGATGATCACCATTAAAGCTTATACCGTCTTCTTTCGTTAAGAAGTTATTGGTGCGCGCTTCTTCAGCTGATGTTGAGACCTTTGCCATTGCAATTGTTTCGAATACTTTATTTGCGACATTTTGAAGATTAACCTCGACACCTGCCGGCATTCCCCCAAGATGGTTGAGATAAAGTTCTTTGTTACCGCCACCGCCAGGGATAACACCAACACCTACTTCAACTAGCCCCATGTACGTTTCGCTTGATGCTTGAACCTTAGCTGCCGGTAAACAGATTTCTGCACCCCCGCCTAGGGCCATTCCAAACGGTGCGACTACCACAGGTTTTTCACTGTATTTGATATTCATCATCGCTTGTTGAAAATTGCGTACGACTAGGTCAATGTCATAGAAATTATCATCCTGCGCTTCCATTAAAATCATCGCAAGGTTTGCACCGACACAGAAGTTTTTCGCTTGGTTTCCGATAACTAGACCTTTATAATTTTTTGCTACTTCTTCAAGCGAGGAATTGATCATCTGAATAATATCGAAACCGATTGCATTATTTGGAGACGTGAATTCCAACAATGCAACCTCATCACCTAAATCTATTAAACTAGCTCCACTATTTTTCTTAATGACGCCATTTGTTTCTTTTAATGTTTTAATATGAATGTTCTTCGGATTTACTTTAGCAGCTTTGTATTCCCCATTTTGATAATAGGACAAAGCGCCATTTTCTTTTTTGTAAAAAGAAGTATTTCCGTTTGCAAGCATTTCTTTAATCCACGCTGGTACTTCAACACCTTCTGCTTCCATCCTTTTCACAGAATGTTCAAGTCCGATCGCATCCCACATTTCAAATGGGCCTAATTGCCAACCGAAGCCCCACTTCATTGCCTCATCAATGGCAACAATGTCATCTGCAATTTCACCTAGCAGATTTGCTGAATAGATGAGTGTTGGACTTGTTATGTTCCATAAAAGCTTTCCAGCTCGATCTTCCGCATATAAGAGGGTTCTTAGCTTATTCGCTGTACCTTTTACTTGCTTGATGGATGCCGTAACTGGAGTTTGGAGCTTCTTACGCTCTTGGTATTTAAGTGTTTCAGGGTTTAATTCCAGGATATCCTTGCCTTTTTTTAAGAAGAAGCCTTGGCCGGATTTACTCCCTAGCCATCCTTTTTCCTGCATTTTCTTCATAAAGCCAGGGACATTGAAAACCTCTTGTTCATCGCCTTCAACTTGCTCATAAACATTGTTTGCAACGTGTATAAATGTATCTAGCCCTACAACATCCAGAGTACGGAAGGTGGCACTCTTTGGCCGGCCAATCATTGGACCTGTAACTGAATCCACTTCACCAATGCTATATCCACCTTTAAGCATTTCACGAACAGTCACAAGCAATCCATATGTTCCAATTCGGTTTGCAATGAAATTAGGTGTATCCTTCGCTTCAACGACACCTTTACCAAGTACGTCCTCACCAAAAGATTTCATAAATGAAAGTACTTCTGGGCTTGTGTTTTTTGTCGGAATCACTTCAAGCAATTTCAAATAACGTGGTGGATTGAAGAAATGTGTTCCTAAAAAGTGCTTTTGAAAATCTTCTGAACGTCCTTCAGCCATTGCTTCAACTGAAATACCAGACGTATTGGAGCTGACGATGCTGCCTGGCTTTCTTACCTCGTCGATTTGGCTAAATACTTTTTTCTTCACTTCAAGATTTTCAACAACCACTTCAATAACCCAATCAACATCCGCAAGCTTTTGGAAATCATCTTCAAAGTTCCCAGCTGTGATTAACGCGATGTTTTCCTTTGAGGTTAAAGGTGCCGGCTTTTGTTTTAGCAGCTTTTGGACCGCTAAGTTGCTCAAACGATTTCGAACTTCTTTATCTTCAAGTGTAAGCCCTTTCCTTTTTTCTGATTCTAAAAGTTCACGAGGAACAATATCTAATAGTAAGGTAGGTATTCCGATGTTTGCTAAATGTGCAGCAATACCTGAGCCCATAACCCCCGAACCAAGAACTGCAGCTCTTTTAATGCTTTGGATCATTCACAGTTTCCCCCTTTGACTCGATTTGAATGAACACTCATTCATTTTCCCTTCAAAAAAAATATCCCTACTTCAATTTCAATCCAAGGATTTTGAATATCTAAAAGAATGAGTTCCTTTATATCTAAATATAAAACAATATTTAAATTTTCGCAATATATTCAAGAAACAATTTTTGTTTTTCTTTTTAATTTGAATGTAAGTAAGGGAATCAGGTGATTCTATGAATGGAGGTGACAATCGAATGGCTAAAGTTGATAAAAACCCATCTAAACGTGCTGTTAGTGCAGCAAGCGTAAAAGGAAATGCAGGACCTGATTCCAGAGCAAAGTTTGGGAAAACCGGGTCCACAAACCAACAATACGGGGCGCATAATACGGGCGGAGAAGAATAACGAAAAGGGGGCTGTTGATGTACAGCCCCCTTTCATATTTACTTCCCAAATACACCTTTTAAAACGAATGCTACATTTGCTGGACGTTCTGCAAGACGTCTCATGAAATAACCATACCAGTCCGTTCCATATGGTACATACACACGCATCGTATAGCCTTCTTTTACAAGCTCCTCATGGCGTTCTGTACGAATTCCGTAAAGCATTTGGAACTCAAATTGGTCATGGCCGATATTATGCTCCTTCACTAATTCCTTCGTATATTGAATCATTGCCTCATCATGTGAAGCAACTGCTGTATAGTTTCCATTTAACAAATGCATCTTTATGATTTTCTTAAAATTATCGTCGACATCCTTCTTCTCTGGGAATGCCACTTCAGGAGACTCCTTATAGGCACCCTTGACGAGGCGAAGATTCGGATTATAATCATTAAGGTCCTCAATATCCTTCACAGTACGATATAAATAAGCTTGAATGACCGTTCCTACATTATCGTAGTTTTTTCGGAGCTCTTTAAAGATCTCGATTGTCTTCTCGCACCTACTATAATCCTCCATATCAATGGTAACGAAGACATTATTTTCTTTTGCAGCATCAAGTATTCTGCGCATATTACTCATTACTACCTCATCCGAAATATCCAAGCCCATTGAGGTCATTTTTAGAGAAAGCTGCGCATTCAATTTTTCTCGACCAATTGCTTTAATTGCCTCAATCGATCCGTCAGCCATCAGATTAGCTTCTGCTACACTATCAACAAATTCTCCAAGGTAATCAATGGTTACAGCAAGGCCCTTTGCATTAAGCTCTTTAATTTTTTTCAGGGCTAACTCAATGGTTTCCCCGGCAACAAATCTTGCTGCACCGAAGCGTAATCCATATTTTCTCGCCATTTTTGTAAACGCTTTATTTTTCGATAAAAATAAAAAGAAATTTCGTAAAACTTGTTCCATGCCAAGTTCCCCCTCGAAACGTACTCTAGTTGACATTCTACTAATCTCTCAAATTCACATATAGTTTATCATGTTTATTTTACATTGAATATACATCTGAAAAATTTTATTAAACGTTTACATTTTGTAATCTATCTATATTTTCAATATATGCATTGCATACAAAAACGTTTTGTTGGCAACCTAATATTGAAAAAACGTAAAAGGAGGCTTTTATATGCAGCAACAGCAAGCTTTTTATACACCAAAAGGAGCTCAAATGGCTGAAGCACCTGCGGTTATTACATCAAAGGATTTGTTGTATTTAACCGATATGTTGTCCTGGAACCTTTTAGCATTAAAAAAGGCACATTTCTTTGCAAGTCAATGCCAGATGGCCGAAATTTCACAGGCCATCGAAAAATCATGTCAAATGCACCAACGCCACTATCAGCAAATTTTAAATCATATGGAAAAGCATACTGGGCAGCAGCCGCAACAACCTGGTCAAAGCCAAATTCAAAGCCAGCAAATGCAATAAAAAAGGGGGTTACATAATGAATCAACCAATGAACCAACAGATGAATCAGCAGATGAATCAAAACCAAAACCAAGTAAAAAATCCTAAAACCACTGTGCCAAAAACGCCGCAAATGAATGATCGCGACTTTATCAACGATATGCTGGCAACAGAAAAATACATGACAGCAGCATATAGCACTGCCTTAAATGAAATGAGTCATGACGGGCTATATGAGGATATCCGTTCCATTTTTAATGAAACGCAGGATTGTCAACGAGAGCTCTATAATCTCATGTTTAAAAATGGCTGGTATAAGCTTGAAGAAGCAGAAACACAAAAGGTTCAACAAAAACTACAACAGTTTTATAACTATACAACAACACAATTTCCAAACCATAATACTATTCAGTAGAAAAAAAGAGATGAAGCCCTTTATAGGTGCCTCATCTCTTATTTCGTTCTTGAACGATGTTCTTCATTCAATTTCTTGATTTCTGTTATGATTTCCTTGATACCTTCTTTGGCATCCGGATATGTTTCGTTCCAATGCTTAGCAAGTGGTGGCATTGATTTTGAAATATGCATGTAAAGCGACCAAAGCTTTACTTTTTCCTTTAATTCAGGTGAACTTTCACCAAGTAAAAGCTCTGTGTACTTCTCTAGCAATCCATCAACTTGTTTTTCTATTTTTTGATTCATCTTTCTTATCTCCCATTTTGCAATTTAGCGGGCATGTTTTGCAGCGGTCCCCAGTACTCGTTGTCTTATAGTAAAGACAGCATGTTTTCCTTGTTCGGATGTTTTGGTCATATTCTGGACGATATACCTTAACACCAAAATAGCGTGTTAACGGGTTGAAGGCAATCGGCCCAAACAGTTCCCCTTCCGCTTTCTTTATTAGGAACTCAAAGTCTTCCTCGATGATTTTTCGTTTATCATCGAACTTTGGTTTGGCTAAAACAGATTCATAGAGCCAATACACATAAATTGCAATGTTTTCCCAAAGAACCTTTTTCGATAGGCCCGAATGTTTTGTAAGTGTTAGTAAGACTTCGTGGATATGATCATGAAAAATGGCGTGAACCGTCTCAGCTCTCCATTGCTCCCGAGAATCAGAAGGTGCAGGTACTGTTTGAAGGTCGGAAAAATAGAACTTCGGATTCCAATACCAGATTTTCTCCTCGTCGCTTGTTTCTAATGAAATATTAGATAATGAGACATTTAATCGTTTATTTAAAATTGTCATTGCAAACAAATTCAGGACCGCAAAAAAGCCATAACGTTTCATGAACATGGATGCCGCGACTCGTTTATCCGGTGCTGAAATTTTTTGTCCGATATTCTTTATATATTGCTTTATTTTTTCATCCTCAAAAAGCTCTATCACTGGACTTGATAGATTTGATTTAAATCTCTTGTCACTAAAACGAAATTCCTTTAATTGTTCGATTTCACTTTCCAAAAGGAAATTAGACATCATTATACTCCTACCTTACTTTATCAAATGCGCCATGGCGTATTTGCGCCCAGATTTTTTCGAGCATGCTCGAAAAGTTTCCTTTGAAAATCTGTGGCATCCGCCGGAGGCTTAAACTTTATTCAGCTGCTGCTGAATAAAGTTTATACGTCTTCCCTTGCCGTGCGGGATGCATAAAGGTGTTCCAAACAACGGATCAACTGCTATTTCACACTTCATCCCAAACACATCCTTTACAAGGCTTTCATTCACGACAAGTTCAGGTCTGCCCTGACCATAGATTTGTTTGTCTTTAATCGCTACAATATGATGAGCATAGCGACATGCCAAGTTTAAATCATGTAAAACCATGACGATGGTTCGTTTTTCAGTTTCATTTAGTTCGAATAACAGGTCGAGAATCTCGATTTGATGTGTCATATCAAGATAAGTAGTTGGTTCATCAAGCAAAATAATATCAGTTTGCTGCGCAAGTGTCATCGCAATCCAGGCACGCTGGCGTTGACCACCTGAAAGCGAATCGACAGTTCTTTCGGCGAAATCCGTCATATTGGTAGCCTTAAGTGCATGATTGACTTTTGCTTCATCTTCTTCCGTCCATTGCTTAAGCCAGTTTTGGTAAGGGTAACGTCCTTGTTTGACCAGTTGGAGGACGGTCAAGCCCTCAGGAGCTGTTGGTCCTTGAGGAAGAATGGCAAGCTTTCTCGCTACTTCCTTTGTCGGAAGCTTTGCGATGCTCTCCCCTTCAAGGAGAATCGCTCCTTGTTTAGGCTTCAGTAACCTTGCTAAAGAACGAAGCAAAGTTGACTTGCCACATCCATTCCCACCAATGAAAACAGTAATTTCACCCTTTGGAATTTCCAGATGTAAGTCATCGATGATAATGGAGTCCCCATATGATAATGTTAAGCCTTCTGTTTCCAAAGCATTCATCAAGACGCCCCCTTTCATAATGCCGTATTACAAGTAACTGCCTCATTTCCAGTTTCTAGCTATTTCGACTCTTATAGAGTAAATAGATAAAATAAGGTGCTCCGATTGCTGCTGTAAATACCCCTGCCGGAACTTCCGTTGGTGAAAATACAGTTCTGCCGATTAAATCCGCTAGCATCACAAGAATTCCTCCTAAAAGAGCGGCAGTTGGCAGCAGTGCCCCAAAGGCAGAACCAACTAACCTGCGTGCCATATGCGGTGCCATCAATCCAACGAAACCTATCCCACCTGCAAAGGCTACTGCACTACCTGTTAATGCTGTACTAACAAGCAATAACAAGAATCTTTGCTTCTGTACAGCACTTCCAACTCCAGTTGCAAGTTCTTCTCCTAGCTCCTGAATATTTAAGTTCCGTGCAAGCATAAAGCAAATCATCAATAGAATAATGACAACAGGGCTTAGTATCTGTACATTTGCCCATGTTGACCCATTTACAGTTCCGGTAATCCAAATATTTGCCTGACTTGCTTGATAAATCGGTCCCATTATCATAAATGTTGTTGTTAATGCTTGTGTGAGGGCTGAAACACCAATTCCTATTAATACAAGGCGAATAGGTGAAACACCATTTTTCCAAGCTAATATATATACTAAAAAAGCAATAACAGTTGCACCAATAAATGCAGCGACTGGCATCCATTTAATACTAACCGTTAGCGCATTACTTGAATTTGAGAAAAAGGCTAAAAAGGCAACTACCGCAACAGATGCACCGCCTGTAATCCCTAAGATATCTGGTGATGCTAGTGGATTTCGAATAATTCCTTGCAGAATACTTCCTGCAGCCGCAAGCGCCATTCCTACTAAAAAGGCAATAATAATTCGTGGTAAACGAAACGATGTAACAACCAATTGCTCCATTCGTGTACCATATCCAAATAACGTTTTTAAAACAGTTACGGGGTCTATTTTCATTTCTCCAAGCCCTGTACTAACCAAAAATAAGACTGCTACTACTGCGACTAGAATTATAATCGTGGCAAGTGCTTTATTATCTATTAAAAAAGAGATTGTTCCCTTTTTTCCGTACCGAAAGGCCCTATATTTATTCATGCTTTACGAAACCCCTTTCTTGCCACATAAATAAAGAAAGGTGTTCCAATTAATGCAGTCATCACACCTACTGGTACTTCTTCAGGCATCACAATATACCGAGCTGAAATATCGGCTAAGAGTAGTAAAGTGCCGCCTAGTATCCCGCAAAATGGAAGGATCCAACGATGATCAATGCCAACTAAGCTTCTCGCAAGATGAGGAATGACAATCCCGATAAACCCAATTGGTCCTGCCACGGAAACCGCCCCTCCGGCTAGTAGGATGATTGTAATCGCTGTAAAAAGCTTAACTGTACCTGTCCTTTGCCCGAGTCCTTTCGCTACATCCTCCCCCATCGAAAGGATATTAATTTTATTGGCTAATAGAAGTGAAGCGACCCATGCAATTCCCAAATAGGGGAGAACACTCGTTAGCATTTCAAGCTTTCTTCCCTGGATTGAACCTGCAAGCCAGAATAATACTTGGTCGAGTGCCATCTCATCAACGACAAGTAAGCCTTGAGTAAAGGAGGAAAACATGGCAGCCATTGCGGCTCCTGCTAAGGTTAACTTCATCGGGGTGAGACCCTCGCGCCCAAGTGACCCGATGAAATAAACAATAAATGCTGCAATTGCAGCACCTAAAAAAGCTACCCAGGTAAAGGCTTGTAAGGAATTAATCGAGAAAATGGAAACCGCAGCAACAATAAAAAAACCTGCCCCTGCATTAACACCAAAAATTCCTGGAGATGCTAAAGGATTTTTCGTTAAAGCTTGCATAAGGGCTCCTGCTATTCCCAAGCTTGCACCAACGGACGCTGCAATTAGAGCACGCGGTAATCGAATGGTTTCAATAATGATATGTTCGTTTGAGCCATTATAGGCAGTGAATGTTTCGTAAGCCATTCTCCATGAGGTATCTGTGTATCCATAAACAATGCTTGCACACATAGATAAAAATAATACAAAAATTCCAATAATAAGTCCTGCAAATTTAGCTTGATTCGTTTTTAAAACCATTATGTTTATTACTCCTTGAATATATAAGGTTAAACATGTTTATGTTAGTATTAGGTATTTTTAGTGAAAATTATCAACTTATTTCTCTTTTAGTCTATTGGAAATGAGAATGGTTGTCAATGGAGTGAAAATCATTCTCATTTTTGTATTGACTTAAGATTCAAATCAATTTATTATTTTAACTAAATGAAAATCATTATCAATTATAGGAGGTTACAAAATGAATATTAGAAAGAAGATTTATCTTGGATTTCTCACGCTAGCTATTGCTACACTTGTATTGGCTGCTTGTGGAGCTGCAGACAACACAGACAAAAATGAGGCAGTTGAAAATTCAAATACATACACGATTGAGCATGCAATGGGTACAACACCTATTAACAAGGATCCGAAAAAAATTGTTGTTTTAACAAACGAAGGAACAGAGGCTTTATTAGCAATGGGAGTTAAACCTGTTGGAGCGGTTCGTTCATGGATTGGGGACCCTTGGTATGATCATATCGAGGACCAAATGGAGGGCGTAGAAGTTGTAGGTGAGGAAAGTAATGTCAACATCGAGGCAATCGCTGCTCTCGAACCGGACCTCATTATCGGCAATAAAATGCGCCAAGAAAATATTTATGAGCAATTAAAAGCGATTGCCCCAACTGTTTTTGCAGAAGATTTACGTGGGGATTGGCAAAAGAACTTTACCCTCTATTCAAAAGCAATCAATAAGGAAGAAGAAGGTAAAAAGGTTCTTGCTGACTTTGAAGACCATGTAAATAAAGTGAAAGAGAACATTAATACCGATACTGCAGTATCAGTTGTCCGTTTTATGGAAGGGAGAACTCGAATCTATTACACAGATAGCTTTTCTGGTGTCATTTTTGATAAATTAGGCTTAAAGCGTCCTGAACAACAGGTTGAATTATTTGCTCAAGACGAAAACGATCAATTTGCACGCGAAGTCGACCAAGAGAAAATTCCTTTAATGGATGGAGACGTTATTTTCTACTTCACCTATGAAACAGGAACTGGTGAAGCAACAAAGGTTGAGGAAGAATGGATCAACAATCCATTATGGAAAGGGTTAACTGCTGTAAAGGATGGCAATGTTCACAAAGTAAGTGATCCCATTTGGAATACAGCTGGTGGCGTCCTAGCAGCAAACCTTATGCTTGATGATATTGAAAAATACTTAGCAAAATAAATTTTAGCTCCCGCCAATAATGGTGGGAGCTTTTCATTTCTACTCTTTATTTCGGAGTTTTTCCAGAATAGTCTGTGCCTCATATCCATCAGTAAATGTATACAAACGGCTTTCTTTGCCAGTAATTGCAAGTGCAAGTTGATCAATGAGTGTTGAAGTTTCTTCCTTTTCACTCTCAATTGGATGAATTTCCTCTCCAAGCTTTCCGCCTTCAAGCCTGCCCCAATCTACTAATGACAGGGTACCTTTTGTCCCATATGCTGTATATGTAATTCGCTCATCTCCAGCAATTTGACTCATTCCATTGATTAAAAATGGTGTTCGATCTGCGAGCTCTAACGTAGCAATCACTCCCGTTTCGCACTTAATAGTGTCTTCAGGCAGCTCCAACCGGCTATGCAGATGTGATAAGGAACCAAAAATACGTTGTGTTAATTGGATAAAATGAACCCCGACCTCCAGAACAAAGCCACCTTGTTCACGACCTGCCACCCAATCATTCTGCTGCCATTGGCGTGGCCAATTTGGGAAAATCATGGAAAGTTCAAGTTTACGTAAATCTCCTATGTATCCTTCTTTTATCAAACGATCTAAGGTATTAACTGGGCTACTATAGTTCAGCGGGAAATTCATAGCATGGATAATTCCCGCTTGCTCCGCTTTATCTTTCATCTCCTTGGCTTCTTCAATTGAGTTTGCCAAAGGTTTTTCACATAACACATGGATTCCTTTTTCAATGACATCCAATGTCACACAATGATGATATTTTGGTGGCACAGCCACATAGACCAGGTCCAATTTCTCGTTTTCGAGCATGTCCTTGTGATGGTCATACCAATTGATTCCACCAAGCTTGTCCGCCATCATTGCTGCACGCTCTTTATTTGTATCAACGACTGCGGTCACAATTGTTTTATTATTTGCATTAAAACCTTGAATGAGCCTTTCCCCAATTGCCCCAAGGCCGATAACTCCTACCCTTATATGTTTCATTAGCGATCTCCTCCTCATTTCCCATTATAATTCTGGATAGTATAGCAGTCTATGTCGACTTCATAAAATATTCCCTCCTGAATTGCGCTATTCTCAGTATGAATCGCGCTTTATTTTCAATAATTGCGCTTTAATTGGTATGAATTGCGTCTTATTTTCATTAATTGCGCTTTAATTGGTATGAATTGCGTCTTATTTTCATTAATTGCGCTTTAGTCGGTATGAATTGCGCTTTAGCAAAAATCCCCCATCCACATGGGATGGGGGATTCCAATTCTTATACAAAAGACTTTATATCATATACATGACCATTAATTAATTCTTGGTTAGTTATTAGATCGAGGACTACACCCGCAACAAAGTCAGGTGATCGTAGCATCCCCTTCTCGTTGAATTCAATGAATTGTTCAACCTCTGTGAAATCCTCTTTCTTTGTTTTTCGGATCACTTCTTGCATTTCCGTATCCATGACACCAGGTGAAAATGAAATCATGCTTACTGGATGTTCAGCTGTTTCCTGTTCAAAACCAACTGATTTTGTGAACATATCGATACCGGCTTTAGACGAAGAGTATGCAGACCAACCATATCTAGCGCGGTTAGCGGCACCCGATGAGATATTCACAATCACCTTTTTAGTAGCAAATGATGCGGTATGGCGAATAAAATATGTACTTAACAGCATCGGTGCCAACAGATTAACATGAATATTTTCTGTTAGTTCCCTAGGACCTGCCTTCCCAATCGGC
Source organism: Bacillus sp. REN16 (assembly GCF_020731355.1). Classification (GTDB taxonomy): domain Bacteria; phylum Bacillota; class Bacilli; order Bacillales; family Bacillaceae_L; genus Ferdinandcohnia. The sequence goes on from NZ_JAJFZK010000002.1 coordinate 105,046, forward strand.
TTAATTGGATCAATCGTTCCGGCATTATTCACTAAGTAAATTCCTTCCGCATTTGAAAAGTCAATCGATGAAAAAATTCGTTCCATCACTTTTTCAATTTCTTCTGTTTTCTGAAGATCACAAGAAAAATAATAAAGATTAATCCCTTTTTCAAACGCGATTTCTTTTAATTCATTGTTCTGTTTTCTTGAGATACAAAATAAAGTATGATTATTGTCCAAAATTTGTTTTACTATGGATTCTCCCAATCCCTTAGATGTTCCAGTTATAATAAAATATTTCAAATAAGACACTCCTACCCGACATTATCTTTCCTACTGCATACCCAAAGTATATCATACCCCTGAAAATATAATACCAATTCTTAACCCAAACAAATTATCCTGTTAAACCTCTATTGAATAATACCAGTCTCGGTGAGTATCACTTCTGCATGAACCGCTATTTTGATATTCGGATAATCAAGCTTCCATTTTTCAAAATCGAGACCTCGCACCGAATGTCTAGCGATATAACCAATCCCAACTGGGTCAATATTTTCATTTTGAAAAAGCTTTAACATTTCTTCGGATTTTTCTTCAATTGTGTGCTCTAGTTCATCGGTTATCTGTTGTATAATTTTTGAATTGGTTTTTGCCCCGGAATACTCACTTAACATCCCTTTAAACTTAATTGTAATGTTTATCTTTGGATCTCCATGAACTTCTTCAACCTTTATTTTTCGATTTGTTTGGATGCGCTTAATGGATGCATATTCATCTGTTCCCTTTAATCGGATTGTGTAAGACCCTTCACCGTAATTTTGCACCATCGCCTTAAAAAAGAATAAATCTGATTCATCAATTTTGGAGACCATTTTTCCGTGTTTAAACAGTCCAAGCCCCGTAATCTCCATTTTATCTGAATCCAATTTTAACATAGGCAGAAACGGATCCATCCCTTCCATATAATGACGATACATAAAGGTATGAAGGTCAGTCTTTGGCATATCTCGTTGTTTGATATTATGTTGTAACATGATTGATAGGTATTCTCCCGTACCTCTGTTGCCTAAACTTTTTTTAAGTACGTCATATGTCTTTCCTTCTATAATGGCTAAATTAATTCTCGTCCCGATACTTGGATCCCGTTGAAGCGCGTCAATATACCGTAAAATACCTTGTTTTGCCAGCTCATCCTCGTACAGAACGACTCGTATCGCACCTGTTACCAATGGGTCTGCAGATTTCTTTTGCAATACATTAATAATTTCTTTAGCTAATACAGATTCACCGGTGAAGTTTGCGTTGTCGATACTCTTATCTGCATTAAAAACGGGGATAACAGCTGTTCCTTTAATTTTTTGACCTTCCGCTCGATCGTATCCCAAAGCTGCCACTATATTAACCTCATCAATAATTTCTTCTGAAACCCTACCATAAATGATTGTTACGACTACAATGGCGCAAAGTGCAAATCCTGTAAGAAACTTTTTCATTTTTTCTCCCTCAATTTTCGAATGACCAGTGTTATGACGAAGAGGATCGGAATATATGCAAACACAAAATAGAAACCAAAATTCGCCAAGTAATTACTCAGTAGATCTATTTGATGACGTGTACTAAAGAGACTGCTAGCAATCAAAACAAACGGTAAAATCAACAAGACTGCTTTTCGTTGTTGGATCGAAAACAGTTTTTTGACGCCTCTACTGGCCCCCCATACGGCGATACACATATTTGGCAGAATCACAAGAAACCACGATGCGATTCCTACATATTCGAAGCGTTCTACGAATGGCATAATGATACTTTTAAACATCGATAAAGTTGCCCAAATCATTCGGTCAATTTGGTCTGCGCTAAAATACATGATCGCAGTTAGTGCAGCAATAAGGTATAAAATTGTGGTCGCTAAAATGCCAAGATGGGCCCATTTTTGGGATCTTTCTGGATGTTTAATAAATGGATAAAAGATCAACAGCGTCTCAAATCCCAATATACTCAAGGTCATATCCTTTGCAGATTTTCCAATTTCCAACAATGAATGATTCAGGATAGGTACCAAATTTCTCACATGTGCATATTCCAAAGGAAAAAAAACCAATAGAAGTATATACACAGGAAGGACAATACTAAAAAAACTAATCCCAGCTACAGTTCGAAAACCACCTAAAATGATATAGTAAATAAGGGCGATCGTAAAAAAACCAAAAACCCAACTATTAAATTCGGGAAACATCCATACCTGAATGACCTCAATATAGGTACGTAGGACAGTTACCGCTAATGTCGTTAGGTAAACAATAAATACGAGACTTAAAAAACCACCTATCCACTTGCCAAAAATTTCTTTATGAACGTCGACGATGTCTCCTTTTGAATGATTTAAAATTTTATACATCATCCACACAACGATGTGTACTGCAACTCCTGCTAGAATGACGGAAATCCAACTGTCATACCCTGCTGATTTTGCAATAATCCGTTGGAAACCGAGGATTCCGACCCCTACTTGCATGGAATGAATTAAGAAAAATACCAAATAAGGAGATACTAAAAATGATTCTTTGATTCTTTCCATCGCTGCAACTCCTTGGATTATCTACTCATCAATATCTTTTTTCTCCCTCGCCTTTTTAGCGTTAAAACGGTTTGTATCTGCCGGACGAACAAAAATCGGACGCTTGGATAGCAATGAATATGGCATCCGAACAAATGCATCTCTTAAATCACTTACCCGCAATGGGTAGATTGGTTCCAAAAATGGCCTGCCTAAGGATGTTAATCGAATTAAATGTGTCAAAAGAAAACAGAAACATAATACAATTCCTACTAATCCCCATAGCTGAGCTAAAAGAAGGAAAGGAAAACGAATAAGGCGGATTGTGTTACCCATTGTATACACAGGTGTTGTAAATGATGCTAGTGCTGCAAGTGCAATCATAATGAGTAATACATTACTCGTAAGGCCTGCTTCAACAGATGCTGTTCCAATTACGATACCTCCCACGATACCGATTGTTTGGCCAACCTTGGCAGGCAGTCTTGCTCCTGCCTCACGAAGCAGTTCAATTGTTATTTCCAGAAATATGGCTTCTAGAATCGGCGGCAACGGAACTTCCCGTCTTGAGATTACCAAGGTGGCTAACAGATCCCTAGGGATTAATTCATGATGATAGGTAAGAACGGCAACATATATTGGCGTTATTAAGATCGAAAAAATAACGGCGAAAAGGCGAAGCATTCGAACAAATGATGCAATATACCAATTCATGAAATAATCTTCAAACGATGAAAAAAACTCGACAAGGGTAGTAGGTGTGATCAATGCATGGGGTGATCCCTCAGATATCACAACGACCTTTCCCTCTACTAATACTGAAGCCGCTCTGTCAGGACGCTCCGTTTCAAGCAACTGTGGAAAAGGCGAGTTCTGATTATCAGCAATAATTTGAGCAATAAAGGAACTGTCACTTATTTGATCGAATTCAATATCACTAATCCGCTGCATCACTGTTTGGACATTTTCCGGCTCGACGATGTCTTCTATGTAAAGAATGGCCACCTTTGTTCTCGTGACTTTTCCAACGGTTAATTCCTTAACTCGTAGTTCCGGCACAGGCAGTCGCTTTCGAAGCAAATTGATATTCGTATCGAGTGATTCAACAAATGCCTCTTTTGGTCCATTAACACTAAATTCGGTTAATGGGGGGCTCACTGATCTTTTTTCAAATTTCACTGCATCTACAAGTGCACAATAGCTGTCATGTTTGTGAAATTGAATCATGATACTGCCTTGTAAGAGCTTATCCTCTATTTCATTATTCTTGTTTGTAATGACAATCTCTTTATTCGGAAGAATTCCTTTAAGATCCCGTATGGAATGGATTTTCGCATATAGCAAATAAGGCAAAATTTGCTCATTGAGGGTTTGAGTATCAATAATATTGCGCTGATAACAAATCCAAAATGGGCGAATGGCTTGGTTATTAAAATGACAAATAAAGTCCGCTGATTTACGGAAGGTTTGATAGGTTTCCTCAGTTAATCGTGGTTTTTTATGCTCTTTTTTAAACCAATTTGCCATAATAATCTCCTTCTTATTTCCACATTGTCACTTTTCCCTTTAAGTTAGTTATTCCATGAAATGGTTGGAAATTATGCATAGATTTTCTACTTACCAAGAAATTATTGGAATGAAATTAAAGCATGAAAGAAGGCTGCGGGCAAGATACTAAAGAAAAAGTGTATGTTGAGGTGATATGGATGTGGAATAAAAAAAGAGCTGCTATTCTGGCGTTGGTCATTACAATTGGAATAACGCTTTTCGTTTCTTTATCTTTCTTTACGAATGAGGATAAGGCAAGTCCAAAATCGTTTTCTTCTCCAAACAGTCCCTTACAAATAGGAAATGAATCGATTGATACGTCTCCTCAAATTATGAATGTGGACTCGATTAAACTATATAATAATGTTCAAAAAAAATTAGACAAACATGAAGAAATTGATGTGATTGATCATAACGGCAAAGACAAAAGCCATTATCATCATCACCAGGTCATTGTAGATTTTAAAAACCATTTAACACAAGCTGAAATTAAACAAATAGAAAAAGATATCGAAGGAAAGCTCCTACGGAAGCTTGATTCCTCCTATATTTTTGAATCAGACAACTTAAAAACACCTGAAATGATTTCGTATTTCGAAAAAAACAAAAATGTGGAATTTGCCGAGCCAAATTATCTGTTAATGCAAAACCAACAACACCCAAATGACCTCTTATATAATGATTTTCAATGGAATTTGAGGATGATTGATTCGGAAAATGGCTGGGGAATTACTCAAGGTTCAGACAAGGTAAAAATCGCAATCGTTGATACTGGGGTGGACCTTGATCATCCTGACCTCGTTAACCGAATTACAGATGGCTATAACATTCTTAAAGACAATAATGTTCCTGATGATGACAATGGGCATGGTACACATGTCGCCGGGATTATTGCTTCCCAAACAAACAATTACGAAGGAACGGCAGGTATCACATGGTTTAACCCAATTATGCCTGTTAAAGTAATGGGCTCTGATGGTTATGGATCCACCTTTGACATTGCGCGTGGAATCATTTGGGCAACCGATCATGGGGCAGATGTCATCAATCTTAGTCTTGGTAATTACCAAGGATCAAAGATGTTAAAACAAGCAGTTGATTATGCATACAGACATGATGTTGTAATGGTTGCAGCATCAGGAAATGATAATTCAAGCCAGCCAAGTTTTCCATCTGCATATCCACAAGTATTAAGTGTGGCCGCAGTTGATTTAAACGGGGACAAAGCCGATTTTTCGAATTATGGAGATTATATCGATGTATCAGCACCAGGTGTGACGATACCAAGCACTTATATTGATGAACAATATGCTGCTTTATCAGGGACGTCGATGGCAGCACCACATGTTGCCGCTCTTGCCGGTTTAATGCGCTCTATCAACCCAAACCTTTCAAATAAAGACATTATGGATATAATCAAACGAACGAGTTTGGACCTTGGGAAAACAGGGAAGGATATTTATTTTGGGGAAGGACTTATTGATATTGTCCAGGCATTAAATCAAGCAAAGCAAGGAACGGCTTCTAAGTAAAAAAGTGGGCAGCTCCCACTTTTTTATTTTCCAATTCATATTCCATTTGAATCTGGAAAGGATAAAAATGAAATTGGCAAAAATGTAGATTTCGTTGATAGGAGGAAGGAAATTGGCTAATACTGGAACTCTACAACGAAGCGAATATCGTCTCATTATCATCGCATTTTTACTTATCGTCCTTTTTGTTTCTCCTTATTTTATTCTTGGAGAGAATGCTCATTTACGAGTGCACGACAATTTGGATTCGAATCTTGCCTGGTATAGAGTTTTAGCCCAAAGCAATCAAATACTTGGAGCGGTTGATGCAACCATCCCTCAAATTATAAATGGACATCTCGGAAGGGGTGCCTTTGGTACGGAATTTAGTGGGATTGTTTGGCTGCATATCTTTTTTCCACCAATGGTCGCTTATGGATTAAGCCAATTGATCACACGGATCTTCGCGTTTCTCGGAATGTACTTGTTATTAAAAAAACATTTTCTTCCGCATAATGAATGGTCTTGGATTCGTGTCGGAGTTTCATTAGCTTTTGCACTGACACCTTTTTGGCCCTCAGGAATGCTGAGTACGCTTGGAATGCCGTTGGCACTATGGGCACTGCTGAATATCCGCGCGGGTGAGAAGTCATGGCTGAACTGGTTAACACTGACCTTACTTCCACTCTATTCAAGTATCGTTCTTGGTTTTTTCTTTTTTATAAGCGCGATGGGGATCTTTTGGTTCGTTGATTGTGTACGCGGAAAGGGCTGGAATCTTCGCTTTTTATGGGCACTTCTTTATTTCACCTTGATTTTTATGGTGGTTGAATACCGACTTGTGTACTCCTTTCTGTTTATGGATGAACCAAATAGTCGTGATGAATATTTTCATGCTCGCTTATCATTCCTGCGTGCCTTACGACTTACATTAAAAAATTATGTAATGGGTCACACCCATGTAATGAGTGTTCATGGCTTAATTATTTTGCCTGTCAGCTTACTAGCCCTTAATATTGTAATTGTAAAGAAAAAGTGGAAACAAGAGAAGGCCTTTCTCTTTCTACATATTCTAAATGCCGTTTTGTCGATTTGGTATGCTTTTTGGTTTTATAAAGGCTGGTTACCTATAACAGAACGGTTTCATTTTTTAAATACGTTTAATTTTGCAAGGTACCATTTTCTTAGGCCAATGGTGTTATATGTGTTATTTGCTATTTCCTTAAAAATCTTATGGGAGTACAGGAGAGGCTGGAAGCGATTTAGTATATTGTTCCTGGCTGCACAATTAATGGTTGTTGCCTCGTTTAATGAAGAAATCATCTATAAAACGAAGCCATCCTTTCAGCAGTTTTTTGCCGAAAAACAGTTTAAAGATATCGAAACCTATATCGGATTGCCACAAGAGGAGTACCGTGTTGCTAGTATTGGCCTCCATCCTGCTATCGCACAATTTAACGGATTTTACACTCTTGACACCTACAATAATTTTTATCCCCTTACCTATAAGTATCAGTTTCGTGAAATTATCGCGAAGGAATTGAGGAAGGATAAAAAACTACGACGATACTTCGATGAATGGGGTGGCCGCTGTTACATCTTTTTAGATGAGCTTGGCAAACACTATATGTTCAAAAAGACCTCAAAAAAACAAATTAAAAAAATGGAACTGAATACACAAGCTTTTTACGATATGGGTGGACGCTATATTTTATCATCCTTACCTATCAAAAATGCAGCGAAAAATAATCTCGAACTCGAGCAAACCTTCGATTCACCAGAATCGGCATGGAAGATTTACTTATATCGAGTATCACTTTCCCAATAAAATGTCTGGGGGGATTCAACATGAATGCACCAACACTAACCATCGTCGTCCCTTGCTACAATGAAGAAGAAGTGCTTCCGGAAACGTTGAAGCAGCTTCGAACCCTTTTAGATGAGCTAATAACAGACAATCTCGTTTCCGAAAAAAGCAGACTCTTGTTTGTAGATGATGGCAGCAAGGATCAAACTTGGTCCATTATTTATAAGAGAGGACTTGAAGATCATAAGATTAAAGGGCTAAAGCTTGCGCGAAATGTAGGCCATCAAAACGCATTACTAGCTGGACTATTTGCGGCAAAACGCGGTTCTGATTGTCTTGTAACAATCGATGCAGATTTGCAGGATGATATTTCGGTCATTCGCGAATTTCTGAATCGTCATTCTGAAGGATATGATGTCGTATATGGTGTCCGAAAAGAACGAAACACTGATACCCTTTTTAAAAAACATACCGCACAAGGCTTTTATAAATTGATGCAGTTCATGGGTGTGAACCTCGTTTATAATCATGCTGATTACCGGTTAATGAGTAAACGGGCAGTTGAAGCACTGGAACAATTTGATGAGAGCAATCTCTTTTTACGCGGGGTTGTTCCGCTTGTAGGTTTTCAGTCGGCACCTGTATTTTATGATCGTAAGGAACGTATGGCCGGAGAGACTAAATACCCATTACGGAAAATGCTTTCGTTTGCCCTTGATGGAATTACATCCTTTAGTGTGACACCGATTCGCTTCATTTCTTTGATCGGGTTACTCTCCTTTCTTGTTAGCCTACTATTTGGAGGATACTTTTTATACTTAAAATTTAGTGGACAAACGCAAACAGGTTGGACTTCAATGATTACATCAATTTGGTTAATTGGTGGGCTGCAATTGATTGCATTGGGGTTTATCGGTGAGTATATCGGGAAGATTTATAAAGAGACGAAGCGACGGCCAAAGTATGTTGTCGATATTGATACCTTTAATCTTGCGGTTCCGGGGGAACAGCCTTTTGCCCAGGAAGAGGGTGAACTTTCGATTGATTACAGCCCACTTTCCGAAACCAACTGACACATTTTTCCGGTTTTTACTTATAGGATTAGTGAACACACTTGTTGGACTTTCAAGTATATTTTTGCTGCTGCATGCGGTCGGTCTCTCCTATTGGCTATCGACTTTTCTTGGTAATGCGATCGGTGCGACTGTCAGTTATGTGTTGAATAGACAGTTTACCTTTAGTAGTAAGGTCTCAGCAGGGAGAAGTATTCCTTTGTTTGTTGTAGTGATTTTAGGCAGTTATTTTCTTGCTTTTTCTATAAGTAAAATGGCAGCAGATTGGGTTTTGACGGAATACACAAATGGGTTTGCCGTTTTACTTGGGACTGTCCTTTATACAATTATGAACTATCTCGGACAGAAATATATTGTGTTTCCACACAAAAAAGCACTTTGATCAAGTGCTTTTTTTCATGTTTTTTATTGTTTTTTGAAGGTAGACAATGCCTACACCCAAAAATACGAACATAAGAATTGCTGGTATATGATTCTTTTTAGCAAGGTCAACCGGATTTATTTCAGCACGTGTTCCCTCTAGTTCCTTCGGAATATCCATTTTGAGCTGAGTCGACGCAAGCTTTCGACCATCATCTCCAAGTACTCGAAGAACTCCTTGGTCATTCATTGTCACCTGAACCGATTCATTTTTCTTAAGTGTGTATTTAAGTGGTTTGTTCAAATGATAGCTTTCATTCTGTTCACCGAAAAACTTCTCGTTTGTGGCTACCTCTGCCACCTCAAAATTGTCAAAGCCATAGTCTAATAGGGCAACTGTATCCTCATATGCATATTCATTGCGATCTGCTTTTAAAACAATGGCAATCAAAGACAACTCCCCTTGTTCAGCAGAGGTTGAAAGGGTGTAACGCGATTCTTGAACAAAACCGGTCTTCCCGCCAGTAATCCCTTCATATGGGATTTCACCCCTTAGCAACAGATGGTGGCTAAAAAGGGTTGTATCCCATGATTCCCCATCCCATGCCAATTCCTTCGTTCCAAAAATCTCACGGAAAATAGGATTCTTTAACGCATATTTCGTTATTAACGCAAGATCATTTGCGGTTGTGTAGTGGTTTTCATCAAAGAGTCCATGTGGATTTGTAAAATGAGTTTGTTCCACACCAATTTTTTCTTTTAAATATTGATTAAGCGATTTTGCAAATGACCGGGTATTCCCATTCAGATGCTCCGCAATCGCAACCCCGGCATCGTTTCCTGAATTAATCAATAAGCCTTGAATCAAATGTTTTAACGTGACCTGTTCCCCCTCTTCCAGGTAAACACGTGTACCTTCCGTTTCATAGGCTTTTGCACTTACCGAAACGACATCATCTAAATTTCCATTTTCTATCGCATATATAGCAGTTGCCATTTTCGTTAAACTTGCCGGATACAATTGTGTATGACTATTTTTCTCATATAGAACGGAACCAGTATTCGCATCTAATAAAATGACTGCTTCACTCTTAATCGCAGGTGCTCCGTTTGTTTTAGCACTCTCTGCAAAAGCTTTAAAAGGTGCAAGTGAAGTCATCAGAAATACTAGAATCAAACCTAAACAAAGCTGCTTCATTTCACTTCTCCCTTTGGCACACAGGGACCCGCTCCCTTGTCCCATCCATATTTTATATGTTAAGCGGGACAAGACACCTGTCCCCCTCGTCCCACGATTTTACAATTACAGATATTCGTATGTCAAATCAGTTTTGTGACTGACAAAAAGAAAAGCGCAAGGTGCCCGTACATCGGCGACAAGCACAAGACAAGCGCTGACAGAAGGCGATGTTTGCCTTTCAGAAGCGATTGACTTGTGACCTCGAGCCGATGGCACCTGGAGCTAGACAGAAAAAAGACGTTGGCGTTGTTTTGCCAAACGTCTGCTTGTTCCTTATTTATGATAGGTGTATACGGAACTCCATTCGTGGATGATATTTGTTGCCAAAAAGGCTTCTTTCGCATATTTTTCCGCTTTTTTCATGAGTTCTTTTTCATCTATCTTTCCCTCATAGTCGGGGTTCACTTTATAAAACATGAAGGTGTTTGCCTCACTTTGACGAAACCGAACAAATGCCACAAAATCCTTCTCTTTATAAACGGCATAAAAATAATCGGTTGCCTGTTCAAACAACTCAAACTCGGTCCAATTTCTAACCTTGTATCCTTCCGCTTCCGTTATTGGAACCAGGTGCAAATCTATGTTAACATCTGTAAAAATGTCTGTAACCTTGAAATGCTCCACTACAATAATAGTATCTTCATTTAGCTCAAACCCGTCATTATACAAAGGCTTCTCCCAGCTAAAAATATGATCCTCGATAAATTCATCTAAAGTCGAATTCTCACCATTTGCTATTCGTTCTCCCACTTCACCTTGAATTTCACCAAATCGAATTTCATAAAAATCGGTAATTTGGATGTTTGCTTTATACTCATTACGCTTAGTAAATACCTGAATGATATCGCCAGCTTCACTTTTTTCCTCGCTTGGCAATAAATCATACCAAACCTTTGGAGTACAGGTAACAGTCTTCACACCACGCAGTACTTCTTCTAGCAGTCTTTCATCATATTCATCACGACCCCAAAAGTCGATTCGTTTCATTCAAATCACCTCTTCCTACTACTTGAATTATATAATGGATGCTTTGAAATGAACAACAAAAAACTTAGTGGTCATCGTGGTTATTGGCTAATTTTCCTATTTATAGTCTTCGCATAAAAGTTCGGTTACATCTAATACTACGAATGAAGTACTAAGAATGGAGATGAAGAAATTGGGTAGAATTAAACGTGGAAATGCAAATGCACAGCGCAATAATAATGTGAAAAAAGGAAACAGAATCAGTGAAGAACTCGTTGAGTTTGCTTCCTATACAGAGGTAGAAGCAGAAAAACAAAACGTTCAAAAGAAGAAAAAGAAATAGGCAGTTTGGCCAAGGCTGAGCCTTGGCCACTACTATCTGGCTCACCAAAAAATCGTCTGATAAACCCAATTTGCCATAAAAATAAAAATCCCTGCTCCTATATTAAACCATCCTAAAATCTTACTAACTTTTTGTTCTTTCTTCATATCTGATTTTTTATAAGTCTTTACATCAAAAATGAGAATCAGAATCCCGGTCGTTATACCAAGGATGACTACGTAATTTAAATATCCGATAAAGATCATTTCGGCTCTCCTTTGATTCATAAAGTTATTTAGCCTTTGTGCCTACTCTTCGAATTTTTGATTTACATTGAATTTCAAATGTCATATCCTTGTAAACCTCACGCCATTTCTCTTTTGTTTGAATCTGGCTATTCCAATAATCAGGTTGTTTTGCTCGAACATATTCTCCAAAGCCAAAAATATCGGATTCCTTAGCTTGTAATTTTTTAATTAAGTTCGTTGTTCCTTCTACTACCCCTCGTGAAGCTTCATCTGCGATTATATTGACAATATCCGGATTATCTAGATTTACATCATTACCACCTTCATCAATTAAACCTTCGTAGTGAATTTTTATGAACACATGAGGTTTTCCATTTCGAATTGTGGTTTTAATGGATGACATTCGCCTGTCTGCCCTTACAATTACTTTCGAGTCAGTTCCTGGTACATCAACAAACACTTCATACCCGCCTTTTTTTACCCCCATTACGGCCATGAATAAGCCGATTTCAACAGGCTTGATTGTTCCGATCATTTTGTCATCCTGAAAATAGGATAAACCCGCTATTTGATAATTTTCCTCTTTTTTTGTTTCAAGATATGGGAGGAATGTATCCTGCCCTTTGCTTTGCTGCTTTGTCCAAAACAATCCGATAAAATCCTCCGGAAACTTTCCCAACCCAACTGCATTTTCGACCATTGCCGATAAATATAATGTCGGTACACGCTCAAGCTTAGGGATAACCTTCAAAAAATGCATAGCTTCTCCCTTTGAAACCACCATCCAAGCGGTTCTTCTGATTTCAGGGTTTCTTCGTAAATAATCATTAAATCTTGTTACCCCGTCCTTCGCAACTTCCTCACTAATCACAATTACCCGAAGATGACCGAAGAAAAGTCGATCAGCAATTTCCTGCTGTAACACCGCAATCGCGTCGTCAATGGTATGCCCAACAACACTAACAAACCAAGTTGGTTCTTGATCAGCCCCGGCACCGCCGGTTTGAGGTCCTAATGGAATTCTTCCTGGAACTGCAATTTGAGCACTTAGTTTAATTAATCCTTCTTTGGGCTTTGGAAATTGGTTGCCTAAACCCGTTATTTGTTCATGTTCTTCTTCCTCTGAATCATTCGCCTTATCAATGGATATACCCAAAACTACGGCTCGATGTTCAATATCATCGCTATCCCAGCATCCAGTTAAGAATAGCCCAGGTGCTAAAACGATAAGTAAGGCTTTTATCCATGTCATCCACCTATGCTTTGACACTACCACTTTTTTTCACCTTTTTCTTTATTAGGTCGACACAAATTAAAAGGGCCGGATAACCAATTGTAATGATCAGGCCTAGTCTTCCGAAAATTTGGATCACATCGTATAATTGCAAGATATTTTGCGGAATCATGGCGATAACAAAGACGATTGGCAATATAAAGAAAGAAAGCATCTTATGATCGCGTAATCCAACCATTTGACTTATGGAGTGAACAGTAAACATATAACTAGATAACAGTGTAGTAAATACAGCAATTACCCAGACTGATAAAAATACAACATCTAATCGCTGAAGGATATTTCCAGGAATTGAAGTCGTACGCGCTAGTTCAAGCGTTGGCCATAGCAGATTCAGAATTTCACCTGGACCAAATACGGCAACAGTTGCGATGACAATTAAAAGGTATAACCCGCCGGCTATAACCATTCCCCATATACTCGCATTTATCGCTTTTTGCGGATGGCGCATGAATGGAATAATCATTGTAATAATAAAAGAACCCTGGAATAATGCCGCAATGGTAAAAGCGCCAACTAAATAGTTTCCCGGTTCATTTCCAAGGATCGGAAATAAATATAAGGTATTTGCGTTTTTTAAGGATAAAGCAACTACAATCAATGCGGGCGCTAAAACTATCGGCAAATAAAAATTATGTATATAGGCAAACACATTCATCTCATTTCTTGTAGAAAGTGCAGCTAGTATCAGCATGATAATAACAGTTACCTCTAACGGGGTTTGCTTAAGGATGGCAGTAATAACAACTGCTCCAAATTCACGTGATGTTAATCCTGTTAAAACGGCAAAGAAGAGAATGATGACTATGTTTGGGACCTTCCCTAGCCATTTTCCTAAAATATCTTCACCATATAAAATGATCGATTTCTGTGGATGACGCATTCCTAAAAATGTAATTAATCCAAGTCCGATTGAAGCGATGGCGATACCCGATAAAGTTACAAAAGGAGCACCTGTATCGGCAGTCCGAACTGCAAAAAGTGGCAGGGCTAATAAGCCCACTCCGATAATTGTGCTAATTAAAATTGTCGTTGCTTGAATCACTGTTATCTCTTTTGGATACTCCACTAGGACGTTCCTCCTCCCATTTTTCATTCCCAACCTTGACTGGATCCAATGTGTTTTTCGGCGCCTTTGTAACTTCCTTCACCTTACCTAAGCGATCGGAGTTTTGTGGATGAAACATGGCAGGCCGTTTCGGCATCCACCAAAAAGGGGATCGAATGACAACATCCTTTAACCCTTGAAAATTACCCGGCGTAACTGGACTCATATAAGGGACTCCAAAAGATTTTAAAGAAAGCATATGATTAACAATAAAGATAACCCCAATTACCACTCCATAAAGTCCAAAAAAAACTGCCATTATTACAATTGGAAATCTTAGCATCCGAAGCGCAAATGCTGCATCATATGCAGGTGTTGCAAAGGAACCGATTGTAGTCATTGCTATCACCACAACTGTAATTGGACTTGCAATCCCGGCCTCAACCGCTGCTTGCCCAATGACAAGAACTCCTACAATGGAAAGAGCTCCTCCTACCTGCTTAGGTAATCGGACTGTCGCTTCACGCAATATCTCCATTGCCACTTCCATGACCAATACCTCAATAACAGCTGGAAAGGGAACTCCTGCTCTTCCCCCCGCCACTGCCACAGCAAATTCGGTTGGAAGCAACTCAGGGTTAAACGAGATAAAGGATACATAGAGTGATGGAAAAATTAATGAAAAAACTAAAGCAACCATTCGTGCAAGACGGACAAAGCTACCCATTAGAAATCTGGAAGAGTAGTCCTCCAAGGTTTGATAGAATTGATTAAATACAACCGGAACAATTAGTGCGAATGGTGATCCATCAACTAGAATTGCAACCCTGCCTTCTAAAATATTACCAACCGTCTTATCAGGTCGTTCTGTACTTTGGATCTGCGGAAAAGGGGACATATGGTTATCCTCAATGAATTGTTCAATATACCCAGCATCAAGAATCGCATCAATATCAATTTTTCCTAATCGATTCTTCACCTCTTCCACTAACTCAGTAGTTGCAATCCCTTCAAGATAACAAATGGCTGTCGTCGATTTTGATATACGACCAATTTCCATTGTTTCAACACGGAAATCAGCCGTCTTTAATCGATTCCGTAATAACGACACATTTGTCTGCAGCGATTCGATATACCCTTCCCGCGGTCCCAAAATGACCTGTTCTGTTTCAGGTTGGGTAATCGAACGCTTTTCGATTTTTTTCACAGTAAATTGAATGCCAGAGCCGACACCATCAATAAGAATAATGGCTTCTCCACCTAATAAAGCACTTATGATTTTTGCCAGATCCGATTCAATGGTTGTATCATTATGAAACATGGCCTCGTTTATGATGAATTCGACCACATTTTGTTTCGTAAGTTTTTCTAGTTCCGTATGAATCGGGACATACATGAATGGTTTCATAATTTCATTATTAATGACGTCTGTATCAACGATGCTTGAAAAATATACAATTGCTGCCCGAAATTTACCGTACATTTGAAATTGCCGACAAAAGTAATCGACATTTTTCCCTAAAAGATTTTTCAGTGATTCCAGTGTTTTATCGAGGTTTTCTCCTAGTTGATCATTTTGAAGTTCTTCTACCAATTGATGTGGAATACTATTTTCTTTTTGTACTGATGCCTCAATTGTTTTATTTGACCTTCGTTTCGGACTCCTCTTAATAGTGGACCACGACATTGCGTTACCTCTTTCTTCAAAAGAGACATTTTTTAATATATTCCTCCATAATTGGAAAATTATTCTCCATAAATACCTGGTTCGAATACTGAATGCTGTTGTTTGCTGCTATCGCGCAATTATCCAGATTAAAGCGCAATTACTCGAAATAAAGCGCATTTACACCAATTTAAAACGCAATCCCATGGATTGACCATATAAACATATAAATTTTTTCTCGAATCTTGCAGGATTTTGATGTTTTTTATTGAATAAATAACCTATTAAATCCGAAGGAGCTAACAAAATGACAAAAGAAAGAAAATTGCCGAAACAAATTGAACAAATCAAAGCCTTGCGTATACGTCTATCAAAGTCACATCCAAAATATGATCTTGTTGAGGAAGATTTTCGGAAAAGGATGAGTGGATATAAGGGGGAAAGATCGTTAGACTATTATCTAAAGTTTCTTCCCGAAAAAAAATACCGGATTTTAAAAGGACTTCGTCTTCTTGATAATTCAACGAATACCCACTTCGAAATAGATAACCTTCTTATCTCAAAATCCCTAATTCTGGACCTTGATGCAAAAAATCATAAAGGTGAGATATATTTTGATTATCAATTTAGCCAAATGCATCAGACCTATGACAATATAAAAAATACGTATGCTTGTCCTCTTACTCAATTACACCGCCATCAACTACAAATTAAAAGACTGTTACAATTTTATAAAATACCAACGATACCAATTGAATCATTGGTTGTATTCACAAATCTTTCTACCACCCTTACTTCATCACTAAATCATCCACATGCACATAAAATAATCCACAGTGCCAGTCTTCTTTCGAAAATAGAACAATTTGAGAAAATCTACAGAAAAGAAACCCTTGAGAGTAAACATATTCAAAAATTGACCAAATTGTTGCTACGCTTAAATACACCATTTGATGGAAATATTCTGGATCGGTTTGGGATTAAAGTTTGTGAACTTTTAAAGGGAGTACACTGTCCTATATGTGAAGCATTACCTATGGCAAGAACGCCTCGTAAGTGGAAATGTCTTAAGTGCGGATATTCCTCATTTGATGCGTACCATGACTCCGTTTCACATTATTTTCTTCTAACAGGAAACCAAATCACCAATCAAAAACTACGAGATTTTTTACTTCTTCCATCCAGGCATTCAGCTAGAAATATATTAAATTCCTGGAATTTAACACACGAAGGAAAAACAAAAGGTAGTGTTTATTCTTATCGAGAAGAGTGAATTTTTTTCGACGCAAAAAGCCCAAGATTGTTGGAAATATCCACTTTCTTGGGTTAAAAATCTGTTCATATTTTGTTATCGCGCATAAATTTAAAATAAAGCGCAATTCCTCAAAACTAATGCGCATTTCTCTTTTGCTATCGCGCAATTATTAAAAATAAAGCGCATTTCCAGCAAATTAAAACGCAATTAGCCAAAAAAGCCTGATTTAGAAATGTTTTTTATACCATTCTGAAGCTGCTGCGACTTCTGTTCCTGTTAACATGTGACCATTGTTTTCCCAGTGGATTTCGACGTCTGCATTTGCATTTTGTAAGAGATCTTGAAGGTCAATTGTTTCCTGTGCAGGACAGATTGGGTCATTTTTACCGGCTGTGATAAAGACTGGTGTGCCCGTAAGTTCCGGTAGTTCAATATCGCGTCTTGGCACCATCGGATGATGGAGGATTGCTCCTTTTAATGCATTCTTGTAATGGAACATTAAGCTACCAGCAATATTGGCTCCATTTGAATATCCGATTGCTATGATGTTATCTCGATCAAAGGAATATTTCGCTGCTGCTTCATCAAGAAATTCATTTAATTCTTTTGTTCGATAAATAAGATCCTCCATATCAAAAATCCCTTCAGCTAAACGGCGGAAAAAGCGGGGCATACCATTTTCAGATACATTTCCACGAACACTTAATACAGGTGCCTCTTCATCAATATGTGGTGCCAGTGGCAATAAATCAGATTCTGTTCCTCCTGTTCCATGCAATAACAGAAGTGTTGGTTTTGTTTTATCTTTACCTTCACGGAAAATGTGCTTCATTGTAATTCCCTCCATACAAAAATAATCTTTCTAGTATTTCCTATCATATTTAAAAAATAGATTGAAATTAAATATCTTAAGTTCAAGGTAATGTACTATCCCCTTTTTGTCAAATGTCATAAAACAAGGACAAGCCACATATCCTTTTATATACGTTTTTAGGAGGGGCAGTATGAGTCGAAAATTAATTTTCGTGTTTATTTTACTAGCATTTTTAATAGGATGCACTTCAAATTCGAAGACAGCGTCAGAACTATACATCACTCTTGATCAGGATCTTTCACAGAAGGACCGGGCTTTGTTAGATAGCTTACAAAGTCATGTGCAAAAATTTATTCAACTAAATAATGAACTCGAAATGCTTATAGATGATATGAAAAAAAATGATGAACTTGAGGCTGCCGTTGAAACAATGCAAATTGCAAACGAAGAAGCTATGTACATTTTTAACTTAATTGAGCTCGATGATCAGCCAACTAATAAAAGTTTGAATGAACTAAGGAATCAGGTTCAAGCCACAATTGAAAAATATATGAAGGCTATGAACAAGCAGCTTAAAGGGATTTCAACAGGTGATCCAAAGATGACGGATCAAGCCTATGATGAAATAAAATTAATTAATGAGGAATTTGAAAAATTAGATCTTTCAATGAAAGGTTAATTGCCTTCATGTTAAGAATAGAAATCAATATTTAACCTATACTACTTTATATGAAGATTTGAGGAGGTGGCCTCATGGAAAAGAATAATGTTCGCTTATCAAGTGCTGAGATAAGTGGATTATGGACATCTTTTTTGCAGGGTAGTATGACTGTTTGTTTAATAAAATATTTTCTTCATCATCTAAAGGATGATGAACTTAAACCTATTTTGGACGAGTCCTATCGAATATATAGTGGACAAATGAAAGAAATAAAACGGATTTTTACAGAGGAGAAGATTCCGATACCCGATGCGTTTGGTGATGAGGATTTGAACCTGTCTGCCCCGCCACTTTTTTACGATCCATTTGGGTTAACTTTTATTTATGCAATGTCTCGAATGAATATGGTTAATTTTAGCTTCACCACTTCAAATATGGCTAGACAAGATGTTCGATCGTTTTTTTCAAATTGCCTTACAGATGCATTGAATCAATATAATGAGGCTACACAGCTAATGCTTGAAAAGGGAATTTACGACAGGCCGCCAATGGTCGTCTATCCTACAAAAAATGAGTATATTGAAAAGAATAGCTATTTAACGAAGATCATTGGTGAAAAAAGACCTTTAAATGTAATCGAAATTACGGATTTGTTTTTTAATATAGAACGGAATTATTTTGCAATTGTACTTTGTATGGGATTTCAACAGGTGGTTCAAGACAAAGAAATCTTAGATTTTATAAAAGAAGGAAGAGAGATTTCTGAGAAACAAATAACTTTTATAAATGATTTATTAAAAGAGGAGAATCTTATGGGCACCACGTCTATCCCAATGGAGGTGACAGTTTCAACCGCTTCTCCTTTCTCCGACAAACTAATTTTGACTCTATTCCATGCTTTAAACGGAATTGATATTACTCTGCTTGGCCATGCCCAAGCATTATCGATGAGAACGGATTTAGTTGCATTTTATTCAAAAACAATTGGCGAGATTTTCTTATATGCCGCTAAAGGATTTAAAATGCTAGTCGAACGCAGATGGTTACAGGAACCACCCCAAAATCTAGATCGAAGTAAATTAAATAACATTCATAAATAAACGACGGGCAACTGTGAGGCTCGTCGTTTATTTATGGAAAATTTGAAACCTATCCCACACTTCTTCCAAATCTGTAAGATGTTTTTCTATTTCTTTCCGCTTCTTTCGACCAACCGCTGTTAATAAAGCATTTACTAAACTTAACGGCGCGACAAAAGAATCTATATAGGATGGCATTTCACTCGGCGAGCAAAGTGTAATATTGGAATAAGGAATCAAAGGAGAAAACATCGTATCTGTGATAGCAATTACATTTGCCCCACGTTCTTTTGCAAAAGAGATTGCATCAATAGTATTTTTCGTATATCTCGCATAGCTAATTCCTATTACAATATCCCCTTCTGTTATTCGAAATAGCTTTTCGGAAATACCATTTGGGTTTCTTATTAATTCCGTATTTTGGAATAACAGGTCTAAATAAAATTCCATAAAGAAACCTAGTGAAACCGCACTTCGATTCGCAACAATAAAGATCCTTTTAGCATCGATAATAGCTTGAACAGCCTGATGGAATGCTATTATGTCAAATTGATCAGCCATTTTTTGGATTCGGACTATTTCCTCCTGAAACATTTCGTAAACAGCTTTATCCTCCGAATCATAAATATCATCAGAGATTTTTAGTCTTTCCACAGTAGTAAGCTGTCTTTTTACAGAATCCTGCATTGCTTTTTGCCATTCGGGATACCCGCTATATCCAAGAAATGTAGAAAATCGAACAACGGTTGCTTCACTAACCTCTGCCATTTTCGCCAACTGGCCTACTGTAAAAAATGGAACTGATTCTGCATTGTCTAAAACATACTTTGCAATTTTACGTTGGGATTTACTCATTTCTGGTAATTTATTTGTGATGATTTGGTACACTTCTTGCATCTTATTAATCGATTCCTTTCACAATCTTAATCGCCCTTTCATGCTTTCTGACAGTTTCCTCGATATCCACTTCAGTATGCACGATGGACAATGAATAGCGATTAAGTGGCTTTGTATAAATTCCAAGCTTTATTAGCTCATAATCTATTTTTTTACGGAAATCCATATCTGCCTTTACTAAATCACGATAATTTCGTATTTTATGATTGGCATGTACAATATTAAAAATACTGCCAATTCCAACCGTCTGCATCGGTACCCCATATGAGTGGTATAGTTTTTCAAGGTCAGTACGAAGGTTATTCGTTTTTTGCAGTAATTCCGGATACACATTTATCCCTTCAAGTACGTTAATTGTTGCTATTCCCGCTGCTAATACAATTGGATGACCATTATAGGTTCCACTATGAAATAGAACTTGTTCTTTAAGCGAAGCCTTTCCACCTGCTGATAAAATATCGCCGCCTTTGGACGGGTCCATAATCTCCATGATATCTTGGCGACCACCAACTGCCCCAATCGGAAAACCACCACCCAATACCTTTCCCAGTGCAGTAAGATCCGGTTTTATTCCATAAATAGATTGTGCTCCCCCAAGCGTTATGCGAAATCCAGTCTTAACTTCATCGAAGATTAGAAGGATCCCAAGGTCCTTTGTTAGTTTCCGAACCCCATCCAAAAAATTTTCTTCAGCCGGAATAAATCCACCTTGTACTGGCTCGATAATCACAGCTGCTATTTCGTCCTTATTTTTCCGTAATATATGTTCTGTTGAATCTAAATCGTTAAAAGGTAGAATAATTGTATTTTCGACGTGATGTGCTGATAACCCTTTTGATTCTGGTACAGATTTTGGTCTCTTCTCATCACCAGCTTCATCGATGGTTGGATTGACACTTAATAATACCTCATTGTAGCCTCCATGATAATGGCCCTCATATTTTGCAATAGTTGTTTTCCCTGTATAAGCTTGTGCCAATCGAATCGCTAATAATGTTGCCTCTAAGCCCGAATTGGTAAAGCGGACCATTTCAATACCCGGAAAATAATCAATTAGTTTATTTGCCATTTCAGCTTCCAAAAGATGTGGCGCCCCAAAAACTGCCGTGCCCGCAGATGTTAATTGATTATAGACTGCAGAAGTAACCTCGGGGTGACCGTGACCAAGAAGAAGTGCCCCATAGCATAATAAATAATCGATATATTCATTTCCATCGACATCCACTAATCGACTCCCATTCCCTTTTTCCATAAATATAGGATGAGGTGAAAAATATTTAATGTTCGCGGAAACGCCCCCAGGAATGACTGATTTGGCATTTAAAAAATAGTTAGCAGACCTAATTGTTTTTTCAGAAATAAACCCATTATTAGATTGGAACGGAATCACTCGAAACCACCCTTTCGAAATATATATTTCATTATAAAAAAATATGAAATATTTATTTCATTATAGAGCAGGATAATCTAGATGTAAATAGGAAATTTGTAAAGTCTTCCAGTTACCTAACCACTAAAAAAACACCCTTTGTTGAGAAAGGGTGGTTGAATACTTAGTTTAGTGAAATCGTTGGCGCCTGAATATTTTCTTTTGGGCGACGAGATTGGATAAACAAAATGGCCAATAATGCAAGTACGCCTGCTACTCCGAAATAAATACTCGGTGAAACAAGTGAAAGTCCCGAAGCAAATAGGATAATTCGCTCCCAGACAAAGGTTCTTCTTATGAAGAAACCTACCATAGCTGTACTTATTCCAATCATGCCGATAATTGCAGTTATCACAGAAATGGTCAAAAATGGTATTTCATAGTCTATTAAAAGCATTTGAGGGTTGATTACAAAAATAAATGGAATAATATAAGCTGCTGTCGCTAGCTTTGTTGCCGTAACACCTGTCGAAAATGGATTTGCCCTTGCTAAACCTGCTCCGGCATAGGCTGCTAAACAAACCGGTGGAGTAATATCTGCCACGATTCCAAAATAGAATACAAACATATGAGCTGCGAGTACTGGAACATCTAATCCAAGGATTAAAGCTGGTGCTGCCATTGTTGCTGTAACAACATAGTTTGCTGTTGTGGGAAGTCCCATACCAAGAATTAAGCATGCGATCATCGTAAAGATCAAAGTAAGGATTAAGCTTCCTCCACCTAATGCAATGATACCATCTGCAATACGTCCACCTAGCCCCGTTTGAACAACTACTCCAACAATAATTCCGGCAGACGCACATGCTGCGATTACTGGCAACGCAACCCTTGCCCCTTCTTCAAGTGCACCTATAATGCTTTTTAAGGACATTCTTGTGTCTTTACGAACAAGACTTACTAAGAATGATACAAGAATCGCAACCAATGCAGCACGCATTGGAGTCTTTCCAGTTAGTAATGTATAAAAAATAACGATGAGGGGCAGCAATAGGTACCCTCGTTCAAGCATTAATTTTTTTGCACTCGGTAAGGTCTCCTTTGGAACCCCGACAATTCCAATTTTTTTCGATTCGAAATGTACCCCCAAAAACACTCCTAGGAAATAGAGGATCGCTGGGATTATTGCAATAATCATGATTTGGCTATACGGAATATTTGTATAGGATGCCATGATGAATGCAGCCGCCCCCATGATTGGTGGCATGATTTGGCCACCGGTTGACGCAGATGCTTCAGCTGCAGCTGCAAACTCTGGCTTATACCCGGCTTTTTTCATCATTGGAATCGTGAAAGAACCAGAGCCAACGGTATTTGCAACTGAACTTCCTGAAACCATACCTTGCATGGCACTTGCTACGACTGCAGCTTTTGCCTGACCTCCCGTAAATCGTCCTGTGATAGCAAAAGCTATGTCATTGAAAAATTGTCCCACACCTGTTCGGATTAACATAACTCCAAAAAATAAGAATAAAAAGATAAAGGTCGAGGAAACTTGGATCGGAGTACTATAGATTCCTTTTGTTGTTAAATACAAATCTGTAACTAATGTATTCCAGGAAAAGCCACGGTGGGCAAATAGTTTTGTTGGAATCAAGTTTCCATACAATGCATAAAGGATGGCGACACTCGATACGATTACAATCGGGAGTCCGACACATCTTCTTGCTGCTTCAAGAACAAGTAAAACCCCTAATGTTCCAACAATAAAGTCTGGGGTTGTATATCCAAATACAATTCTTTCTGTTACAAGTTCCTCATAGAATATTACATTATAATACCCAACGCCTAAAGAAATGATTGCTAAAAGTACATCATACCATGGTATACCTTTTTGTTTACGATGCAGCCCTTTTTTGACAGGGTATAATAAGAAAATTAAGCCAAGCGCAGTTCCCAGATGAATGGGTCCCTGAATACGTGCTTCAAACGCTCCGCGATAACCCGTATATAGATGAAAAATAGTAAGACCCACCGCCAAAACGAGAATGATCCATTTCCAATTTCCAAGGTTCCTTCGGTACGTACTTTCCCGATCGTATTTTTCCAAAATCTCCTCTGTCGATAAATTATCGTTCTTTTGAGCAGACGCGTTTGAATCGTTCATCTCCTTTTTCTTCCACCATTTCATTCTCCTCACCACCTGTAAAATCTGTTAAGTATATAGTCCTGTTTGGAACTTTGAACGGATCCGATTATTATTGTGGAAAAAAGGGCTGGCACGCATTGTGTCAAGCCCTTTGTTTCAACTTGAAGCTATTAATCTAGTATTCCAATTTCCTTATAGTACTTCTCTGCACCAGGATGTAGAGGTAAATCACCTAACCCGCTCAGTGCATTTTCTTTTGTCATATGTGCTGCTTGTGCATGTGTGTTTTCACTTGCTTTTTCAAGCATAACCTTTGCAAGCTGGTACGCTAGTTCATCATCAACTGTATCTGTATTTGCAACTAGAACAGCATATGCCGATACAACATCGGCATCCTCTTTTAGCCATTCATAAGAGCCAGCCTTAATTGTGTATCCAGTATAACCGCTGCTTTCTTCAACTGTTTTTAGCTCATCACCCTTTACCTCCAAGAACTTCACATCTCCAACCGATGCTTGAAGCTCATCAATTCCAGCATCTGGTAATCCTAGCAATCCGAATGAAGCATCAATGGTACCATCCTGAAGCTTCGACTTGGCATCACCAAATCCTTCTTGGTATGCATCATAATCCCCATCATTAATACCATAGGCTGCTAATACTGCTTTTGTTGCGGTTTGCGTTCCACTTCCTGGAGGTCCAATCGCAATTCTCTTTCCTTTCAGATCAGCAATCGTTTCAACACCTGTGCTTTCGCGTGTAATGATTTGAAGAACTTCTGGATAAATATGTCCGATAAATGCAAAGTTCTCAACCTTCTTACCCTTGAAGTCACCTTCTCCATTCAGTGCATTATAAGCTGGCAGGTTCACGGTCATTCCAAGGTCAAATTCACCATTTGAAATCTTCGCTAGATTTTCTACAGAGGCTCCTGATTCTGTTGATGTCACGTTAACGCTTTCAATATTCTTGTTCCAAACATTCGCCATCTCGGCTCCCAGTGGAAAATATGTACCACCTTGGCTACCTGTACCCATAAGAAGATCAACTGTTTCTTTTTTGCCGCTATCCTTTCCTCCATCATCCTTGTCGTCACCATTCGTGTTATCACTACTACAAGCAGCAATGACTAAAACCAATGCTAATAGCAAAGTAAGAAATGAGTACTTCTTAAGCATTTGCATTCCCCCTATTATTTTTTTATGTAGATCCTCTGTAATGAGGTTTCCTACCAACCACTATATTGGTTTAAATTGGTATATTTACCAATTATGAACCTATATTTCTAGGGTAACATATAATGTTTATAGTTTGCAAAATTTTTTTAATATTCTATTAACGCATTTGAAACAATACATTTTAAATAATATGGTGTGATCTTGAAATTTATCGTTTGTTTTTCACATTTTTTTTGAAACCTTTTCCTTCTCTTTTCGTAAATAGAACTAATTCCAATTTTGGAGAGGTTTAGGAAAAAAATAGATTGCATACTATATACTGTATAGTACAATCAAAAAGAAACATTTTTTATGAGGGGGAAACATCTTATGAAACGTACTGGGGAAATTGTATTAACGATTATTGGAGCGTGTTTTTTTGCATTAATTAGTGTATTTGGATTTATGTTTATAGGTCTTAGTGACGATAATGCATTTACGCAAGAAATGGAGAACATCGCTGCTCAAGATCCAGCTCTTGAAGGAACTGATGTGAGTTTTATGGCTGATATAGTAGCCGCTGGTGGCTGGTATTTCATCATCGTGGGGATCCTTGCCGTTATTCTTGGAATTGTATCTCTTCTTCTTTTAAAAGGCGATAAGCATCCAAAGGCAGCTGGTATTATTTTAATTATCGTAGCTGTCCTTAGCGCACTTGCAACGATCCTAATCTCGATCATCTCAAGTATCCTTTACTTAGTCGCAGGTATCCTTTGCCTAGTTCGAAAGCAAAAGGAAACATTTAATACGGAGTACTAATGAAAAAAGCTTGAAGGTTTTGCCTTCAAGCTTTTTCTATCTATGTTTAAGTGCCCGACTAAACCGTTTCAAGCCTTCTTCCAACAGCGATCTAGGACAAGCTATGTTAATTCTGGTGAAGCCTTCCCCTTCTGTTCCAAAAATATAGCCTTCATCAAAGGCGACTTTCCCTTGTTTTTGAATGACTTGTTCAAGCTCCTTCGCCTCCAATCCAAATTCACGGCAATCAAGCCAAACGAGATAAGTCGCTTCTGGCTCAATCACTTTTACTTCTGGAATCGTGGACTTTATGTACTCTTTTAGGAAATCTAGATTGTCTTTTAAATAGATGAGGAGCTGGTCAAGCCATTCGTCACCTTCCTCGTAGGCAGCAGTAAGGGCCGTCACACCAAATGTGTTAGTCATCCCTATAAAACGCTCCTCGAGTGCTTTATTAAAACTTTCGCGAAGTTCCTTGTTCGGAATAATAATATTAGATGTTTGCAATCCTGCTAGATTAAAGGTTTTACTTGGCGCAGTGCATGTAATGGAATGTTCGGCAAATTCCTCTGATATCGATGCAAATGGGATATGAACATTTCCTTTATAAATTAGATCAGCATGAATTTCATCTGAAACAACCAATATATTATGCTTCAAACAAATTTCTCCTAGTTTTGTTAGTTCCTCTTTTGTCCATACTCGGCCGACAGGATTATGCGGATTTGAGATAATGATCATTTTAACAGACGGATCTATTTTTTTCTCAAGGTCAGCAAAATCCATTTCATAACGGCCATTTTCAAATCGGAGCGGATTATTGACAATTTCCCTGCCATTTTTTTCGATTACACTCATAAATGGATAGTACACCGGTTGTTGAATCAAAATTTTATCGCCTGGATTTGTAAAGGTTTGAACAAGAATACCAAGCGCTGGTACGACACCAGGTGTAAAGCAAATCCAATCTTTTTCAATTGTCCAATTGTGGCGGCGCTTCAACCATCCAACTGTTGCTTCATAATAAGATTCTGGTCTTATTGTGTACCCGTAAATACCATGATCTACTCTCTTATGCAGGGCATCAATAACTGGCTGTGGCGCTTTAAAATCCATGTCAGCCACCCACATTGGAAGAATCTCTTTATCACCAAATAAATTTTCAACCTCATCCCACTTCACTGAATTCGTATTTAAACGACTAATCGATTCATCAAAATTATACTTCAATCCAACCCCTCCATTAACTTAATAAAGACTTTTTATTGCTACATTTTCTGGAAGCTTAAACGGGTTCTCTTTATTGATGTGATCGTAAAACATGATTCCGTTCAGATGATCAATTTCATGCTGGAAAACAATCGAAGCATACCCCTTTAGGCGTAG
Source organism: Bacillus sp. REN16 (assembly GCF_020731355.1). Taxonomy (GTDB): domain Bacteria; phylum Bacillota; class Bacilli; order Bacillales; family Bacillaceae_L; genus Ferdinandcohnia. The sequence continues at coordinate 132,235 of NZ_JAJFZK010000002.1, forward strand.
TGAAATTTCTTGACCATTCATATCAAAAGCTTTTATTTTAACTTTTTCATATCTTGGAACATAGCCCTCTACCGGACGATCAACAGAAAGACATCCTTCTCCTTCAGGTAAATAGGTCATTGAAACAGAATGGCTGATAATTTTCGGATTCACAAGATGATACTCATATAATTTGTCATCAAAGTCCGTAAAATAAGCAACAAACATACGCTTATTAAGACCAACTTGGTTTGCGGATAATCCAACTCCAGGACGTAAACCGTACTTTTTCGCAAGCTCTGGATCCTGGCTATTTTTCAAATAATTCATCATGCTAATAAGGGATTCCTTGTCCTCTTCCGAAAGTGGAACAGTCACCTCTTCTGTTTTTTGCGCTAAAATTGGGGTTCCCTCACGAACAATATCCTTCATCGTAATGATGTAATCAGATTTATAATACATTTTTTCATCTACCTTTACTCTTCTTAATGTATTAATTTTATCTTTCCAATAAGTCAATGTCCATTGATATACAGTTTTTCACAATAATTCTGATGTATTCCCGATAAAAGAAAAATGCCACCAAAGGCTTGTGGCACTTCAAATCGTTTTTAATAATGAATTGAAAATTTCACTGCTCATTGTTTTGTAGCCTTCGCCTGTTAAATGAATGCCATCATCACTAATAAAGCCATTTAAATCACCTGAATGTTTCATGGCTGTACGCACATCAATCTTAAGGACATTTAATTGCTCTGCTAAGCTGTTCAAGCTGCGGTTATAAAGGCCATGCCAGTGTTCAATTCCCCCCTGAAGACTAATCCAATGGCTGATTGAGCTTCCATACGTTGTAGCAAGCATCTTGTAATAGCGCACAGGGTCAAGGGGTGGCAATGTCATCAAAATCGGAGTGCTATTCGTTTCTTGTATTCTATGAATTAATTGTTTTAGGTTTTCAATATATCGTTCAATCGGAACAATTGGTTGATGAGCAGCTTCAGGTTTTTCAGCCACTTCATCCCATTTAAAATTGCAGTCATTGCCGCCAATATTAATTATGACGTAATCCGGTTGTTCGGCAATCACATCTTTTTCTACACGGTATAATAATAAATCGGAGTTATCATTAAAAACACCTTTATTAACAACCGTGAAATGATCAGAAGCGATTTGTTGTAAAAATGCAGGATAATTCTCTTTTAAAATTCGCATACGGCCTTTCACAAAAGAAACGCCTCTCGTTAAACTATCACCAAAGCATACAATTTTCATATTTATCACCGCTTATCAATTTTATTATCGTTACTATTACATGTAGTTTTTGTTACTACATATAATGATATACACATTACACAATGTAGTCAAGTTTTACTTTCTGATGGTATTAAGGTAAACTAAATTATATAAAAATCAGTAAAATGAGGTTGTTATAGTGGATATAGAGAAGGATTTACTCAGCGTTTTAGAAATGGATAAAAATATTTTTTTAGAGGATATCCCACAAATTGATTTATATATGGATCAAGTCATCCAACTCTTTGAAAATACGTTTAATTCCGCTAAGAGGAATGAGGATGAAAAGATTCTCACGAAAACCATGATCAACAATTACGCAAAAGGTAAGCTTTTATTCCCGATAAAAAACAAAAAATATTCTAGAAGTCATTTGATTTTATTAAGCATGATTTATCAGCTTAAAAGTGGTTTATCGATCAACGATATTAAGGCAACCCTTGATGGTGTGAATCATAAGATCATGAATGATGAAGAGTTCAACCTAGAGGAATTTTATGAAAGTTATCTAATTTTATATAAAAAAAATACAGTTGAATTTAAAGAAGATATGGCCACAAAAATCAAGGATGTAGCAGATATTTCGGATTCTGCCGAGGATGAACAACTCAAAAAAGTACTTTTAATTCTATCCTTTATTACAGCGAGTCAATTTTATCGGCGTGCTGCCGAAACGTTGGTAGATGAATTAATCATGGAACAGGGTGAAAAAAAAGAAAAGTGATCGGTTCACTTTTCTTTACTTCACACTATTGATTAATTCATTCATCATTTCTTTATCCATCGGTCCAACGATTTTTTTCCGGACAATGCCTTTGGAATCAATCAAATAGCTAGTCGGTATAGCATAGGCTTGATAGATTTGTCCAATCTCCCCATCCTCATCGAGCATAACTGGAAAAGTGAGCTCATATTCATCTACAAATTTCGCTACATCTGAACTCTTTTTCTCAGCAGTCGTTAGATTAACGGATAAAAGGACCGCATTGGATTCTTTATTTTCTGCATAAAACTCCTGCATATGAGGCATTTCTGCTTTACAAGGCGGGCACCAGCTTGCCCAAAAGTTTAAAATGACCTTTTTTCCTCTAAATGCCGAAAGCTTTATCTCTTCTCCACTAATTGTTTTCAATGTGAAATCAGGTGCTAGTTGCCCTTCGGCGATCCCTATTTTTTGTTCCGCTGTTTGGATCTCATCATTTGGGGTTGCGAATGAAATATTGATGCTGACTGTCCAAACGATAAGCCCTGTTAAACCAACGATGAGTGCTGCCTTTTTAAACAAATGAAACACTTCCCTTTTCTGTTGTCCTCTATAATAGAATGTCAACAAAAGAAGAAAGAATGCACTCATTGATTTTATAAAATGAAGGACTATCTGTTCCTGGAGCAAAAATATAGCAAGTAAATCATAGACCAACAAGGTTGTGAAGCTGAAAATTAGAATGGATCGAATGAGAAGATGGGCTTCAATCGCTTTCTTTTTAAAATGATACAGAAAATAGAGATTGGTTATGATTACCGCTATCATTGATCCTTTCGTGCCTCCAGTGAAGTAAAGCAAAGACATTGGACTTTTTAGGACGATGCTTGGCTCAAAAAGTAATAAACTTCCTTTCCACGCGAGAAATCCGATGAATATCGCATTAGTGAGTATGTTTAGGACTGCTTTAGTTAATTCTTTCGTTTGTGTTTTTGCTGACCAGACTCGTACAATTAGAATGCCTGCGAGTACTCCTATGCCAAGTATGACCCACTTTGTCATGATCACTAACGAGCCAATTTGGATGAAATGCATACGTTATCCTCCACCTGTTTTAATACCATCATTATATCTCGAGAAACTAGCAAAATATAATATTTTGAATTAGACAACGGTTCCTTCGGGGTCTAGAATTTAGCTAATAGCCATAAATTCAAATTATTAGCCATAATTTGTAATTATTAGCCGTAAATTTCTTTTATTAGCTATATTTTGAAATTAGTAGCCGTAAACGCATCAAATAGCCAATTTATTATTAAAAAAATAAGGCCCCTTTCGAAAAGGAGCCTCAGTTTCATTAATTTGTTGATCGTTTGAATGGCCACCAGTTGGCAATGCCAAAGTTTTTGACCATAACTGGAATAAATAGTGGTAATATCACAAATGCGTACAGCATAAGGCCGACAAGTGTGATTGACGCAATCTGGAGTAAGGATAGCATTCCAGAAGGCATCATCGCAGCGAATGTTCCTCCGAGAATAATGGCTGCTGAAATAATAACAGTTCCCATCTTTTTCATAGAAAGAAGCATTGCTTCTGCGACTGAGATATCACGGTATTCATTAAAGCGATCCATTAAGAAGATACTGTAATCAACCCCGAGTGCGACGAGGATAACAAATCCAAAGAATGGAACTGCCCAGCTAATTCCTGTATACCCTAAAACATTTACAAAAATGACTTCATTAATTGCCATTGAAGTGTAATAGGTTAATACCAAGGAACCAATTATATAAATTGGCATGATTAACGAACGGAACAAGAAAATTAAGATGAGCGCAATCCCGATGAACATTAAGACGATTGTACGAGAATAGTCCTGTTCAGACATTTTGCTTAAATCGGTGTTTGTGCTTGTGATACCGCCTATGGCCACATCTGCATTTTCAAGCTTAGTACCTTTCGTTGCTCGTTCGACTGCTGCATTGATTTCATCGACCTGAGCCATCGCTTCGTTTGAATAAGGGTTTGCTTCAAAAATAACATCCAAAGTCATAACCTTGCGATCTTTGGACATGTATACATCCAGAACTTGTGCGAAATCATCACTTTCAAGCACTTCTTCTGGCATGTAAAAAGCATTTAAATCATCAGAACTTGAAAGGTCAGCTAGGTACTCTTGAGCAGATCCTAATCCATCTGAAACCTGACCAAGCCCATCTGCACTTTGAGTAAGTCCATCTGTTAATTGTGTGATTTGACCACCTAGGCTTCCAAAGCCATCTAGAAGCTGCTTTTGGCCATCGTTAATACCTGTTAAGCCATTTGTAATCTGTGGCATTCCTTTTACAATTTGACCTTGACCATTTGCTGCTTGAACGAGTCCACTTTTTAGTTCTTCAAGACCTGCAACCAATTGCTCAAGACCTGCTGGAAGGGCAGCTTGTTCTTTCAGTAATTGTTCGAAGCCTGCATTAGCTTGAATTATTCCAGCATTTACAGCTGAAAGATGACCGTTTAACTCTTGTATTCCTGCTGATAATTGGGGAATCCCTTGTAAGGATTGCTTCATTCCTTGATATACTTCATCATCAGCAATGCTTTGACCAGTTTCTGCATTTTTATAGTAGCCTTCTAAATATGCAAAACCACCTTCATTTAATTGGTTTACACCAGTTGTTAATTTTTGCAGTGCATCAGCGATACCTGAGTAGCCAGTTTGTAAACCGGCAATACCTCCTTGGGCTTCCTTGTACCCAACTAATAGATTCGTATTATAGTATTTTAATAATTCTTCCGATCCGACTTTTGCCTTGTCAACCTCGGCAATCATTGTATCAATTCCGGCTGTTCCACTACGGATACCAGATTCGATTTTTGATAGATTGGTTTGGATTTCAGTTAGGCCGGATTTCACCTTATTTGTACCTGTGATTAATTCACCAATTCCATCGGTTGCGGTTTTAAGTTCTGGTTCTGATTTAGCGAGTTCATTTCCGGCTTCCTCTAAGCCTTCCTTAATCTGAGTCAGTCCATCCTTTCCTTCTCCAAGACCTTCCTCAAGTGTTTTTGCTTGGTTCGCGACAAATAAATCCTCGATTGGCGAGCCAGTTGGTCTAGTGACTGAGCGCACTGTGTCAACTAAGTCTACTTTTTCAACCTCTTGGCTAATTTTTTCTGCTAGTTCGATATATTCGGTAGAGTCCATGGCCTCATCATTTTTCAAAACGATTTGGGTTGGCATGGATTCACCCGGTCCGAAGCTACCTGCAATTGCATCGAAAGCTTTGATTGAATTCACATCTCCACTTAATTCTTCTAAAGAGTTATAGGAAATGTCCCCATCATACACAAATAAAAATGGGGCAACGATTGCTACAACAACTACTAGTGATAAAAGTGGACGTCCTAATGAAAATCGACCTGCAATTGCCCAAATTTTACTGTCCCCATGCTCCAGATTCTTCTTAGATGGCCAGAATAATCTTCTCCCTAATACGGCCATAAAGAAAGGAACCACTGTAAATAAGGCAACTAACAGTAGTGCCACCCCTACTGCGACAGCAACAGCAGATTGGTATAAAATAAATTGTGAAAACCCGATAGCTGCAAAACCAATCATCACAGCAATGCCACTGAATAGAACCGTACGCCCTGCATTTTTATAGGTTTCGACAATGGCCTCAGTTAAGCTCTCTCGATGTGAGAGCTCTTCTTTAAAACGACTTAAAAGCAAGATACAGTAGTCTGTTCCTATTCCAAACATGATGGCAACTAAGAAAATCTGCGTATACGTTGAAATTGGGAAATTAAATTGATCAACTAGCATCGCAACAATTGATTGTGCAGCTAGATAAGAGAATCCGACTGTTACAAGTGGAATGATTGGAGCGATAAAGGATCTAAATACAAGTAAAAGAACGACAAGAATAAAGACAACAGTGATTCCTTCTGTCTTTTTCAAGCCCTCTTGAGAGCTTGTCATCAGGTCTTCAGTAATCAGCCATTCACTCGTATAATAGTGGTCAACCTTTACATCTTCAATTGCCTCATATAAAGCATCTCTTACCTCTTTTGGTTCACGGTCATTCCAGCTTACAGTTACAGAGGTAAGGATTGATTTACCGTCTTCTGAAACAAGCTGTTCCTTTAAGGTTTCTTCGTTAAAATGAGTCAGGATTTCGGTAATTCCGATTTCGTCTTTCTTTTCTTCAAGAAGTCGGATTGCCCGTTCAGCTTCCTTGATTTCATCATCAGTTAATTTCTTTTCATCGTGAAACACAAGTGCGACCTGTGTTTCATCCCCTCCACCATCCTCGGAATGGGCATCATTTAAAATCTTTCCTGCAATGGAGGACGAGTATTCGTCCGGAACAGTAATCTGCCCTTTTTCACGGACAAGGTCCGCCATATTTGGAGCAGCAAGAAACAAACCTGCTACGACAACGATCCATGCGATAAGGACAAACTATTTCCGTTTAATGATAAAATTCATGTTTAATCCACCACCTTGTTATTTTTGATTTGTTGAAGGATTCCATTAAGTTTTCCATAGGTTTTTAGAAATTGAACAATTTCCTCTTCTGAAAATTCGCCAATAATAGACTCAACAAGCTTATGAACCCGCTCCTCGGTCTTTGAAAACAATTCATTTCCTTTGTCTGACAATGTTAAGTAAACAAGTCTTCGGTCGTTTTCATCACGCGTCCTATCAATCAAACCTTTTTCGAAAAGACGATTGATGATGGCAGTAATGGCACTCTTTTTCACTTCAAAAATATCTGCAAGTTCAGTTGATGTACACGAGCCTACTTTATTTATGTAGCGAAGTGTGTAATGCTGATCATTTGTAAGATCGCTTCCGATTTGTTCCTTTACAAGCGACTCCGCAATTGTGTTCACTGAAAAAGAAACATCTAAATATAAATCAACTAATTCCTTAATGTTTGTCTTAGTCATATCTCGATATCACCTCACAAAATAAAAATCAGATAGTTAAACTATTTAACTATTAACACAGTTAACTATAATTCGCACCAACATAAATGTCAACGAAAAAACACCCCTCTAAAAAGAAGAGAGATGTCGACTTATTTTTCCTTTATTCAAGTACTTCAATATCCTGTAATTCAATGTCTTTTTCCCTGTCAAATGAGACATAATACTTTACATACCCGTTCTCATCTTTGGCATATTCAGTATTAGGGTCATCGATAATGTTTCCGTTAATCGTGACATCTTCATAGGTATAGTTATTTTCATTAAGAACCTTTTGAATAACTTGTGATTCTGTTAATACATCTTCCTTTTTTGATTTGGTCGAATTCAACACAATAAATATGCTGATTGGCTTCCCCAATTTCATATCCTTGCTCCATGTTGTATTCGAGTCATAATCCCCTTTTTGAACCTCTAAGGCAACTTCAATTCCTTTCAAAGTCGGAACTGATTGCTTCAACAGATCTACTATTTCAGTTCGAGCTTCTGAACTTAATTTTTCCATTAATGGTTCATCCAAATTTTCAATATAAATCGAGTCTAATTGCACATAAGGCTTTAAAAATCCTCTCACAGTAAATTCGTACTTCTTTGGTCCGTTTTCGGAAGGGGATGTTGCGCCTATTTCGATTACCTGAAAATCATAGGTTGAAAATTTAAAATTATAGAATCCTTCCTCCAAGCGAAAGTCGCGGTCTGGGTACGTATCCTCTAAATAAGTTTCAAGAACCTTTGTTGAATATAATTTACTCACTGGATTTCCATTAAAAGCGTTATAAACAAATAGGACGAACAAAACGAGCAACCCAAGGATTACACTAAAGATTACTTTTCGCTTTTTCATTTATCCTCACCATTCCTTATTTTTAGATATAAAAAACCAATCATGCTGCCGATGAATGCAAATAAATAATGAATCAAGGTTACCAGAATGGAGCCCATTACGGATTGCAATAAAAACTTCTCGATTGAAACTGTGGAACCTATGTCCCCATTCATATAGTCGCCTATATTTCCAGTGAGTGACCAAATAAAAATCGGGATAAATGAAATATAAAAAACAATTTTCATATCTTTGTAAAACAGGTAAGTGAGTAATCCAAGTACTGCATACCATAAAATAAATCCAAAGCTTTCATTGAGCATAGATGTTTGAATCGCAAGAAAAAAGGAGAGCCCAACAAAAATAAGTTGATAAAGGGCAAGTCTTCTTTTAATGTTTGTGATCATTTTGTCGTGCTGAACAGGAGAACCAATTTCTTCTTTTTCAAGTGGAGCCGACGCTTGGTCCACAAGCTTTTGGAGTTCATTGTTATCCTGTATCTGTTCCTCCAGCCATGTGGTCGTTTCTGCACTCAGCAGCCCCTCGTTATAAAGTGGAAGCAAATCTTCTACAATTGCTTGTTTACGCTTATCCATGATATCCCTCCATTTCCTTATGAAGCTTGAGTTTTGCCCGATGGAATGTGACTCTAGCAAAGTTTTCACTTTTTCCAAGCAAGCTTCCAATCTCCTTAAACGATAACTCCCCGTAAATTCTAAGTGTGACAATATCTTTTGAAACATCGTCTAAACGATTTATATATTCAATGAGATTTTGTTTCACTTCTTTTTTGAGCACTTCCTCTTCCGGTGTAGGTAATTCCCCTGTTTCCTTTTTGAGTAACTCGTTTAGCTGCTTCTTATACTTTTTTGAGCGATAATGCTTTAACAATCGATTTTTGGCAATAGAGAATAACCATGTCTGGATAGTTGATTGCTGCGAAAAGGTATGCATGCTTTTTAGTGCTTCATAAAAAACCTCCTGGGTTAAGTCCTCCGCAATCTCTTTGCTAGAGGTTTTAATAAAGAAAAAAGCATATATTCGCGGTTGTACTTCTTTATAAAGCTCCTCTAGCTCCATTTTTCTCTTCCTATCTGATTTATTTTGTTCGTTCATTGTATTAGTACCTTGAGTTTTGATTTCGTTACAGGTTTTTTGAAATGAATGTAGATTATTCTTGATTATTATTTAACATTAAAAAAAAGCCTATTTCTAGGCATTTTTTAATAAACCTCTCTTAACCCTTTTCCATCGATCATCTCTTGTATCCCTTCCTCACAAACGCCATAGTCACGCCACGAACAGGATTCACAGACTGTTTGAATATCTGAAGAGACGACATGCTTTTGGATTCGTGATTCAATGTCCTTCCATTTTAAAATTTGTCCAATTCTCAGTTCCATTTTTTCAAGAATCATCGCATCCCTGTCATAGATGGAGGTGTTTTGGCAGTGGTACTCACCACTATTCGGGTATTTTTCACATAAATGATCTGGTCCTTTTACAATTTGAACAAGCGTGTTCGAATTCTTTCTAAGGGTCTGGTGGACAATTGTCATATTTTCCACGTATTCTTTGGAATAGCCCATTCCTCTGTAGCCCAACAGGCAAAATAAATGATGTCCGCGCAGTTTATACAAAATAGTCACCTCCATTTTTCACTTTCACTTGTTAACTGAAATTAATTTATAGTTTACATATATTTTATCTCAAAGTTTATAAAATTACAAAACTACTTTCCATCGTACAGGTAAATTATGGTATCATCAAATAGAGTCCCTGAATAAAACTGTTGTTTGCCTCAGATGCCATTGGAATACCGATAAGGAGTAAAACAATGAAAATTAATACAATATGTTATAAACAAATAGATGAATTTTGTAAACGAAATAATTTTTCTGGAGTTGTACTTGCAAAACAAAAGAATGAAAATTTTATTGAATCAGCGTATGGCTATTTAAATAGATCTGAAGAGATAGCTAACCAAATCAATACACGATTTGGTATTGCTTCTGGGTGCAAGCTTTTCACAGCCATTGCGGTTTGCCAGTTAGTTGAAAAGGGGTTATTGACTTTTAATACAAGATTAAAAGATTGCCTAAATATCGAGTTTCCAAATTTTGATGAAAGCATTACAATTCATCAACTGTTGACACACACTTCTGGTATCCCTGATTATTTTGATGAGGAAGTTATGGATGATTTCGAGGAGCTTTGGAAAGAAAATCCGATGTACCTCATTCGCGAGTTGAAGGATTTCCTTCCCTTGTTTAAGAATGAGAACATGATGTTTACTCCAGGGGATAGATTTCACTACAACAATGCAGGTTTTATTTTATTAGGATTAATCGTCGAGAAGAAATCTGGAAAGTCTTTTACAAACTATGTGATTGATAACATCTTTAAACCTTGTAAGATGGAGGGCTCAGGATATTTTTCACTAGATTGTCTCCCGAAAAACACAGCACTTGGTTATATTGATAACGAAGAGAATGGTACCTGGCGAACAAATATATATTCGCTTCCGGTAAAAGGTGGATCTGATGGAGGAGCATTTGTTACTGCCCCCGATATAATGAAGCTGTGGGACGGTCTACTGAATCATATTCTATTAAGTAAGGAAACAACTGATCTGTTGTTAATGCCTCTCGCACATGCAGAGGATGAGGAATATTACGGTTATGGCATTTGGATCAGCAAAAGAGAAAATGAGATATTCAAATATCATGTAATGGGGTATGACCCAGGTGTGAGCTTTGCGTCATCTTATTACCCTGGTCCCGACATTACCCTTGTAATTCCATCAAATCAGTCATATGGTCCACACGATATAACAGATGTTTTTGAGGAATATATGTAATAAAAAATGAGGTCAGGATTCGTCCCGGCCTCATTTTTTGTAAATATTATCGTAAGTCATCATTGTCATCGTCAAATTCTTTTTTCAAAATCGTTCCGTCTACTGCCGAAACTTCCATTTCAACTTCTTTTCCATCATGCTTCATTTCGATTTCATAGTAGCCATCTTCATCCAGTTCAATTTCAACGATTTTACCTGGAGTATCCTTTGTTGCGATTGAAATGGCTTGATCTATTGAAATTTTCACTGATGCCTCAGTTGTTTGAGAATTGATTCGATCATCATCACGATCATCTTCAACTCTTATCACTTTACCTGTGGTTGCATTAATTACTACTTCTGAATCGCCATCCTGTGTACCTTCAACCTCAACCTCGTAAACAAGCTTTCCGTTCTCACGGTCAAGCTCCAGTTCTTTAACATGTGAACCTTTTACCTCTTGAGTGGCAATCTCCTTCGCTTTTGAAAAGGAAACCTCCGTTTCTTTTGCAATCGCTCCAACTCCAACAGCTCCACCTAATACCACTGCTCCAACAATCCCTAGTACTACGAGTTTTTTCTTCATTTTTGTTTCCTCCTTTAGTTGAACTATCTTTATCATAGACAACGAAAATGAGGAAACTCAGATAATAAAATGAGAAATTGATGAGAAACAAATGAGTTTTTCTAAGAATTAGTCCTCCGAAACGATTGTGATGACCTCACCGGAGATCGGATGAATCTGTACAATTTTTTCTTCTTCCTGGCTAGTCTCCACTTCTACAAAATAATAATATTGACCGTTTTCCTCTTCAAAATCAACATCTTCAACAACACCTTCTACACGCTGAAGAGCAAGTTCAATTGCCTGTTGCTCTGTTATCGGCTGTACAGACTCAACTGGTGTCCCTGGCGATGTTTCGAGTGGATTCTCTGGCTTCAACTTATTTTGAACAACATCTACAATTTCACCTGATGAAGCTTGTAATTTATAAATTGTCTCCAAATCTCCCGCTTTGACAGTTACATAATAATAGTTTTTCTCTAGTTCGGCCTTCTTTTCAATGGCTTTGATTTCCCCTGGTTGCTCTTTGGCAATAATCTCCCTGACTTCTGCTTCCGTTTTTTCCTGTGTATCCTGTGAAAGCTTCTTTAAATTTGAGATATCACCTGTTTTTCGGTGAACGTCAATTTCATAAATCCCTGAATCAATTTTAAATTTTATTTTAAAAATATCGCCTGCACTGCTCACTTCTGCATTTTCTCCGCTATACATTGTTTCCACGAGGTTAATAGCATCACTTTCCGTTAATGGCTCTGCAGACGTATACGTTTTTGTAAGCTGCCAAATGACAATTGCTGCAAGCAAAACGCCTCCTACGGCAAAAAAACTGGTTCGAAGGTTAGTTTTTCTCATTCCATTCACTCCATTATTTTCTTTGTAATAACTATACCTTTTTTATATGAGAATTTAATGAGAAGCCCCATTTGTGAGTAGAATATTGGCTGTTGTTCCTTCCCCTTCGATACTTTCTAATTGGACTTGTGCATGTATCGCATCCGCCAATTCTTTTGCAAGTGAAAGTCCCAAGCCATAGCCTCCTGTTTTTCTTGCTCTCGCCTTATCCACCCGGTAAAAACGGTCAAACACCTTTTCTACATCTTGGGCGGGGATTCCAACACCCTGGTCAATGATTTTAATGCTAGGTCTTTTCCTTTCCTGTCCGAGTACAACAATCACAGGTTTTTCGCTGTACTTTAGGGCATTTTCCATGAGGATATAAAAAAGCTGCTTGAGCTTTTGTTTATCTGTCCTTACAATGATTTCCTCTTCTGCAATGATTGAAATTTCACGTTTGTATGCCTCGCGAAATGACACAACCGACTCGTCGACAAGTTGTAAAAGGGATACGGGTTCAATGTAAAGCTTCCACTGTTCATCATGCTTTGCCAGCAATAAAAGCTGTTGAGTTAATTCCCTCATATGGATCGCTTCAGACTGAATCGCATCTACCGCTTCATGAAACAGCTTTGGGTCTGCTTGTCCTCTCCGTTTTAAAAGGCTTGCATAGGAGTCAATAACGGTTAATGGTGTTTTTAACTCATGAGATGCGTTTGAGACAAAATTCTCCTGCTTCTCATAGTTCACTTCTAATAAATCCATCATTTCATTGAAGGTATGACCCATCTCGTACAGTTCGTCATTTGATTCTTTTGATAATTCGATTCGTTTATATTGTCCGCTTTTTCGAATTTCCCGCATCGTCTGAATCATTTTTGTTATTGGCTGAGTAATAACATTACTTAGCAGTCTGGTTGACACAAAAACCGGAATGGTTGCAATCAAAGTGACAGCAAGTAAAACAAGACTTAATGTTTTTAAGTTATTTGAAGTACTCGAGAGATTTTCAATCACCTGGAGCTCAACTACATCCCCGTTTAGCCAAATGATTGGGTATGATACGAAAGCATGTGGAACCCCATTAAAATCAATGATTTGTCTTTGTTTAGCTTTATGATAGGCTGTTGGAAAATTCTCCAACGCCTGCTGTTCTGGAACGAATGCTTGTGCTGCTACACTCCCATCTGGCCGTACTACCTGCATCATGCCATCTAAAGGTAGATATGTACGAAGCAAAGTCGCGGCAGAAACGGAATTACCCGTTTGAGATATACCGTTCATAGCACGTTCTGCCTCTGCCTCTGTACGATCTAATTCACCATTAAACATCATCTGGCTGAATGTAAAATAGGAAGCAATATTGACTAGAACAAGCAATATGATAAATACAACTGCGGTGAATAAATTAATCTTTTTCCGTAGTTTCATTTCGTTTCCTTCATCACATAGCCGACACCACGTACCGTATGAATCAGCGGCTCGTCATATGGCTTATCCATTTTATTTCGCAAATATCGAATATACACATCGACTATGTTTGTGTCACCGTAATAATCATAACCCCATACAGCATTTAATAATTGCTCCCTATTCAGCACCTGTCTTGGATGTTTCATTAAATATGCGAGTAAATCAAATTCACGAGGCGTCAATTCAATTTCATCGTTATTACGCGTCACTTCATAGGTACTCTCACTAAGTTTTAGGTCACCTATTCTCAACATATCATCTACTTGTTCTTTCTTAGACGTGTCCTGGTGGGGATTGTTGCGAAGTGCTACTCGAATACGAGCTAGTAATTCTTCAATTTGAAACGGTTTTGTTATATAATCATTTGCTCCTAAATCAAGACCTGACACCTTGTCCTCTACCGAATCTTTTGCGGTTAAAAGAATGACCGGTGTTGTCGCATTTGATGCGCGAATTCGCCTTAACACCTCAATACCGCTAATGCCCGGAAGCATGACATCTAAAAGGACCAAATCCCATTTGTCCTTTTGAAACATATCCAAGCCTGATTTCCCATCATAGGCTTTCCCCGTTTCATATCCTTCATATGTTAATTCAAGCTCCAATACCCGCGCAATTTTCTCCTCATCCTCCACAATTAAAATACGTTGTTTCTGCATTTCCAATTCCAACCCTCATTTCTCTATGTATCTACTATTGGTATCTATCACCATTTTACCCCAATTCTGTCATCTCCTACACCAAAAGAAAAGTACCAATCACCACAGGAATTTTTACCTATGATGACAGGTACTTTCAAAAAATCTATTCTTCTTCAATTTCGTCCTCTTCAGATCGTGGTCTTCTCCCCCAAAAGAACTCCCATGCATCCATTCTTTGAGATTCCTGTTCCTCAATGGTTTCCTTTTCATTGTTATCTGCCAATCCCGACACCTCCCCGAAATAATGGTCGTAAATATCCTATTCAAGTCTTTGTTTTACGTTTGGGGATTTGCCCATATTTAATTAAAATTTCATGATGGAAGTGTTCGGATAAACCATGTATACTGAAATTGTAAATACATTGAAGAGGTGATTAAGGATGGCAAAATCAAATGCCCGGAAAAAGCGCGAAAAGCTTATCCGTGAAGGGAAGCGAAATCCAGAAAACGGGAGAAGCCCATTTGCATTAATGGATATGCAAACAAGAATGACAAAAACAAGAAAAGATCATTTATACCGCACCAAACATAAGAACCAATCATTCACAGATGGAAATGATGGTTCTTTTTGTTTTTGCAGGTTAGGAGTATCCTAATTTATCCAATCACTTGCCTCTTTCTCGACTTTGCAGGTTCTGCACATCCTAGTTTTATACAGTAACGCCTGGTAAACAATAAAAAAACACTGGCACCCAAGAGTGCCAGCATTTTTTCCTATCACTTATGATAATATCCTCTTTTCTCCTTCAATCTCCTGGATTGGAGCTATATTTTGAGAGAATTCCATCGTTCCGATATACTCTCCATCCTCATCACGGACTGCAAAGTATCGGATATACACATATTTACCTTTTGCCTTGATCCAAAAATCTTCTGTATCTTTTCTTCCTGATTTGAAATCTTCGAGTAACTCTTCAACAACGTGAACACTTCTTGGAGGATGACAGTTTTGAACCGTTCTTCCAATAACTGCTTTTGTTCTTGCAAAGATGCGCTCTTTTCCTTTACTGAAATAACGGACGACGTCATCCTGATCGATGAACGTAATATCAACCGGTAAATGATTTAAGAGTAATTCAAGTTGTTTTAAGGATAAGATGCCTGTTTCCATCTTAATAAACCCTTTAGTTGTAATTTGTTCATCATCAATCACATTTCGATTTGGCTTCCATTCATCAGGTGAAATTAAACAAAATCCGATTTCATCACTTTCATTGGCCATTTTTAACCATTCGTCCTCTGTTAAATTATTTAACGACATTGGGAAGAGGATATTTTCTTCGCGATAAATCATTTCATCAATTTGATCGGCAAAAAAATTAATAACCTCCGAAACTGACTGTTTATCCCCATTGTATTCGGCAAGTATTCTTTTTGCATCTTTTATTGCGTCCACAATAAAATCATCAATCTTCCACATCATATTGGTTGGGCCATATATACCGTACTTTTCCAAATATGGAAAGAGAAGCTGTTCTTTTCTTTCATAATGCTTTCTGATATCCAATAAGAGGTTGCAATCCTCAAGTAATTTCAGTCGATTTTCTTCATGATCATCTTGTTCAAAGGTTTGCAAATGCGGCTTAATCTTATCATTTATTAGCTTTTCTAATTCTCTATTTTCAAGCTTAAACGTATGCACTGGATGGCCAGGTTGTTCTTCTGGATGAGAAGCCAGTGTTTCTTCTATTAAATCCTTAAAAATCTCCCGATGCTGCAAACAAATATCGGTTGCATCAGTTGCTGGGATGTTCTCCTCTTCCACCAGTACATGCTGCAGTCTGGAGATTTCTCCTATTGTAATATAACCAACCTTATTTGCTAAATGGGCTTTAATCTCTTCTACTGATTTCCCATTATGTAAATCCTTAAAGCTTTGTTTTATGATGGCTTCTCTATCAGAATCACTGATTTTATTTTGTTCCCGATTATTAATAAGTTCACTCACGAAAATTCTCCTTTCAAACTTGCTGTTATATTTGAAAATAGCATAGTTTGACGAAAAGGTTCGTGATTCGAATCACATCATGAAAATACCACAGCTTAAATGACTGTGGTAGACCCAAATTTTTATACTTTCTTATCTTTTAAAAAAAGGCCCACAAAAAGTGAGCCTACGGTTTTGGATATTGATATTCTAATTCATCTTTTTTAGGATTATAGTCGACAATAAGATTATGACCGTTGAAAAACCAAATATCATCCTCTTCAACATAGAACTCGATATCCTCGATTTTTTGACTGTTGTGAATTTGGATGGGTTCGTCGTGAGTTGAAAAAGCAAGTGAATACTTTTCTTGTACAGGGCTTGTTCCATAAAACATCGGATAGAATCGAACGGAATCCCCTTTTTTTACACTTACGTCTTCTTTAAACCATTTTAATGCTGCATCGCTAATTGTAAATTCCATATATATGAACCTCCCTCGGCGTCCTTCTGATATTTTACGCAGAATGATGGACTTTATTAACTTAATACTACTATAATTTTCACGGATACTAAAACGAAAGGTTTGTGAACTTCTTCTCAAACTAGTATGACAAAAAAATGCACGCAGACATAATCGACTGCGTGCATTACTTTTTGAACTTATAAGAGGACAAAGACGATTGTGGCACAAGCAATAATAGCTACGCTCACGATCTTCCCCCAGACGGGAACTTTGTCAATTGTGTTTTGGTTAACCTTTTTCTCTTGAGCCTCGACTACCTTTCGATATTCAGGACTGCAACATCCCATTAGGATACCTTCTTGTAGTGAGAAATATCTATTTCAAGTGGGATATTTGCCGCACGTGCCTTATTCGCCTGGCGGAAGAATAACACCAGTAATACTACCGTACCAGCAAACCCACCGTACCATGAAATATTCATTGGTAATCGGAATCCAATCTGAGCATTTAAGATATACGTGATTACCATACAAAGCATGAATGTTCCTGGAATTAGTGAAATCCAGTAATTCTTTTTCGCGATATATAGATACATTGCACCTACGAATAAGGCAATAACAGCTGTTGCTTGGTTCGCCCAGCTAAAGTATCTCCAAAGGATATTAAAATCAATTTGAGTAAGAACTACTGAGATTGCGAATAATGGGATAGCGATCCATAGTCGACTTGACATTTTCTTTTGAGCCATATTTAAATATTCGGCAATAATCATACGTGCACTACGGAATGCAGTATCACCGGAAGTGATTGGTAATACAATAACCCCTAATACAGCAAGTGTTCCACCAATTGCACCAAGCATTAATGTTGAAACTTCACTTACAATTGCTCCTGGTCCACCAGCTGCAAGAAGTTCTTGTAAGCCACCGTAACCATCAAATAAGCTCATTGCCGCAGCTGCCCAGATCATTGCGATGATCCCTTCAGCAATCATCATACCGTAGAAAATCTTACGGCCTTGACCCTCTTTTTGGGTTGTACGTGAAATAATTGGCGTTTGTGTTGCATGGAAACCGGATAAAGCACCACAAGTGATTGTAAAGAATAATAATGGGAAGATCGGTGCATTATCAGGATGGAAATTTGATAATGAAATCTCTGGAATTGGTGCGCCTTTCACGATTAAACCAACACCGATACCCACAGCACTGATTAACAGGATTGCCCCGAAATATGGATAAAGGCGTCCAATGATTTTATCTACTGGCAATAATGTTGCTAATATATAGTAAATAAAGATGAAAGCGATTAAAATTCCTAATGCAACTTTTCCATCTAATAGAAGATTTAATAAAGCTGCTGGCGTTGAAACGAATACTGTACCAACTAATAGTAAAAGTAACACTGCAAATGCGTTAACAACGTGTTTCATTGCTTTACCTAAAAATTTAGTTGCAAGTTCTGGTAAGTGAGCTCCTTTGTTACGAATGGAAATCATTCCAGTTAAATAGTCATGAACCGCACCTGCGAAAATACATCCAACAACGATCCAAATGAATGCGACTGGTCCGTAAAGCGCTCCCATAATAGGTCCGAATACAGGTCCAGTACCTGCAATATTTAGTAGCTGAATCAATGAATTTTTCTTTGTACTCATTGGAATATAATCTACTCCATCAGCGTCAACATACGCTGGAGTAGCACGTTCTTCCTTCACACCGAATACTTTTTCAACGTATTTTCCATACGTAAAGTATCCGACGACTAGCAAGACAATACTCACTAAAAATGTTATCATATTATTTCCCCCTTAATCCCTTTATTAAAAGTATGAATGCGTTTACATTTATTATAGTAGATAAATAGAATTTTAGGTTGTTTTAAAATTAAAAGGTAGAAATATGACAATAACGTGTCAAAATTATGAACTAAAACGCAAAATTTCTACCCTTCACTTTTCAGATTTCTAATTTAGCTCGTAATGCTTTTACATAATTTCTGCTAACCGAGAGCTGTTCCTCCCTTCCTTCAATTTCCAATTGATAGGCCCCGTTAAACCACGGGGTTAGTCTAGTCACATATTTTAAATTAACAAGGAAGCTTTTGTGAATCCGAAAGAAACCGAATGATTCAAGTCTGCTTTCTAAATCTTTAAGCTGTGTTTTTGAGTCATATTCCCCCATTTTCGTCACAAGCTTTGTTACTTTCTCATCTCTGACAATATATAAAATATCCATTGGTTCAAGGTAAATAATCTCCCCACTTGAATCAATTGCTAATTTCCCCGTTTGTTTTCCTCTTTCTTTTTCTTCTGGTGTATGAAAATGATTTTCAATTCGTTTAACCGTTTCCTTAAGTTGCTCCTCATCAAACGGCTTTAATAAATAGTCGATCGCATTAAATCGAAATGCTTCCACGGCAAACTCGGGGTAAGCTGTAGCAAACACAATTAATGGCGGCTTCTTTAATTCCAACAAAGCTTTTGCAGCTTCCATCCCATTAACCTTTGGCATTTCCACATCTAAAAAGACCACATCTGGCTGAAGTTGGATTGTTTTTAAAATGGCAGACTCTCCTGAATCACCTTCACCGACTATTTGAATCGTTGAATATGTCTGTAATAGATGGGTTAATTCATCACGACTATATAGTTCATCATCGATAACAAGGGTTTTAATTTTTGTTTCCATTTTATATAGCCTCCGTTAGTGGAATTGAAAAAGCAATTTCTGTTCCTTTGTTTTCTTCACTTTTAATGACTAAAGCAGACTTTTCACCAAAAAGCATTGTAAGCCTGCGGTTGACATTATATAAAGCAACACCGCTGCCTTTTTCTGATTTGATTGGGGTAATGCAAATTTCCTTTGCTCGTTCTTCCTTCATTCCCATTCCGTTATCCTCAACCTTTACATATACACAATCCTTCGCTTTTTGAATCGAAATATTCACACGGAAATCCCCATCTCGGTTCTTCATCCCATGCTTGATTGCATTTTCTACAATTGGTTGAAGGGTAAGTGGTGGGATAAGCTGATACAAAGCAGCTTCCTCGACCCTATAAAATACCTTTAGTTTATCTACAAACCTAGTTTCTTCTATTTCTAAGTAGGCTTTCACCTGCCGAAGTTCCTGCTCTAGGGTTGTTACATTTTGTGTTGTCACGGACAGGTTTTGCCGCAAGAAATGGGATAAGGATACTAGCAGTTTCCTTGCTTTAGTTGGATCCCTTCTTATTAAAGACAGAATTGTGTTCAATGTGTTAAAAAGAAAATGCGGACTAATTTGAGCTTGAAGCACTTTAATTTCTGCCTCTTTTGCAAGCTGAAACGCTTTATCAGCTTCGGCAATTTCAAGCTGATTACTCAAAAGGGAACTCAACCCTGAAATAAGCTCCGTGACAACAGGTGTAATTTCCTTTTCAGAACTAAAATAGAATTTGAGAGTCCCAATTGTTTCTTCTCTACGTTTTAAGGGTGCAATCACTGCTGCACCAAGTGGACAATCCTCGTCACGGCATTGAATCATTTTTTTGTTGGCGATTACAATTTTTCCATTCTGAATAACATCCACTGTAATTTGCGTTTGAATCGGCATTTGCGCACGATGATGATCATGTCCCAAGCCCACATGAGCCAGAATTTCATGTGTGTTTGTCATCGCCACAGCTGTTGCTTGGATTTCATCTTGAATGATATGGCAAACGGCTTGTGCTGTTTCACGATTTAATCCATTCCGTAAGTATGCAAGCGTCTTGTCAGCAATGCGAAGGGTTTTCTGAGCTTGAACTGCACCAGCCCGCTCTCCCTCATTAATCACACTTTTAATAATCATAAGAAAAACGGCACACCCCAGTCCATTTGCGACTATCATCGGAATCCCTATGATTTCAACTAAAGCCCATGCCTTTTCAAAAGGACGTGAAAACAGTAAGATAACTATCATTTGAAGTGCTTCTGCTGAGGCGGCAATGATAAAGGCAGTACTTAATTTCACATGCTTATTTTTCTTATAAAAGTAACCTGAAATAAGGCCTGCGATAATAGAAGCGAATCCACAAGAAAAAGCAGTAAACCCACCAAGCGTAAAGCGATGAATTCCAGCAATAAGACCCGCTCCTAACCCAACCTTGTAACCACCAAGCAGACCTGCGAGCACCACACCAATAACACGTGAATTGGCTAATGCTTCATCTGAGGTTAAACCAGCTGCCCAGCGGTTGAATTGCAGGCTTTCCGTATTGAGGCTCAAGCCTGTATACGTACCGATTATTCCAAAGAAACCAAAGAAGACAATCGCCACAAGCTTTTGCCAGCGATTCAATTCTTCCTGGTAGATCATCCCTCTGAAAAATTTCAATCTCGTTAAAATAAAAGCGATTGCAACAATGATCCCTAACCGCTCTAGCATTGTAATTAACAGTTCGAACATAGGCATGCTCCTTTTTTGGGGACAAGGGGACAGGTCCCGTGTCCCATGCTGCGCAATTTGGGACATTAAACCTGTCCCTCTGTCCCTAGTTTACATTTATTTTCACCGGTAGACCACTTAATGCGGATTCAAGGGCCCTACTGGTAACCATTTGGGTTCGAAATGCATCGTGATAGTCTGAGAGAATTCTAGATGTATCTCCTGTCCGAACTGCATGGAGGAATGCCTCACTTTCTAAGAGATAGGGGTTCCCTGAACGAAATGTTTTTTGCATTTTGCTAGTGGAAGCACTGATAGTTACTTGATCAGGTTGCCAAGTAACCATCCCCTTATCTGTAAAATAGGTCATATTAACTTGGGATACCCCTTCTGGAAGAATACATGAATTAGATATTTGAGCAACAACACCATTTTTAAGCTTCATTGTTACACAACCAATATCATGTACAGTCACATTGTCGAACTTCTCCTTCATCACTCTATTTCCAAACGCAGCATATACCTCATCAACCTCTCCAGCTATATACCGCAGTAAATCAACGATATGGGTGGTTTGCTCAATGAATTGTCCACCTGACGTTTCTTGGTTTCTCCACCACGAGACCTTTGGCATGCCACCCATCCAATATCCTGAAATTAAGCCAATGGTGTGATTCTCTATTTCTTCTTTTAAGTGTTGGACAGATTGACTGTATCGAAAATGATATCCAACAGAAGTAATCAATGATTTTTTCTTTATTTCATTTAGGATGGATGTTGGTGTTTGTAGATCGACTCCAAGTGGTTTTTCAACTAAGAAAGGGATACCCCTTTCAATTAGTTCATGCTCAATCTCACCATGTGCAAAGGGAGGGACACATATATACACAGCATCAAGTTTTTCCTCCTCAAGCATCTCATTTAATCGACCGTACCCGTTTATTCCATTAAAATCCATAGCCATCAACTCGGCTTTTTCTTTACTGCTTCCACAGATTGCCTGGACTTTTACACCATCCATTTTAGATAATAAACCCGCGTGCATCTTACTAAACCAACCTGTACCTACTAATCCAATTTTTAATGTCACTAGATATACCCCCAATATTTATTACCGTTTCAAGTGATAGGATTTTTCGAATTCATTTCTTGTTAGCGCTGTAAAATCACCGTTGTGTAATTACAATATTACTAGAACTGCTGAGTTTATTGTGTTTTTTTTAATAAAATGCTGTTTTCGCAAACTTTGTTGTTATTGACACCATTTGATTTCCGCTCCAGGTGGACGCTTTCCGCGGGCGTGGCTTGAGCCTCCTCGTCGCTGTTCGCTCCTGCGGGGTCTCAAGTCTCACGCTTTTCCCGCTGGAGTCGCCACCTTCCGCTACAATCAATAGGTTTATTTTATTCACTAGCAACAATCTTTTAGAAAAGAGCCTTATAAAAAAAAGGATATCCTCAAAGTCTATGAAAACTTTTTGAGAATAGCCCCTTATTTGTTAAAGTTTTAGAATCCCTTTTCTTGGTTCAACATGGAAGGCATTAGCTAGGTCAAAAAGCTGTTGATCTGTGATCGTTTGTTTTTTCCCGCCTTGTGCACATACGATTGTATAAACTTCGGCAGCTTTTTCGGCTGTTTCAATAAGTCCAAACACTTCATCCATTGATGTACCGGCTCCGAACACTCCATGATGTGGCCAAAGAACAAGACGCACATCCTTCATTTTCTTTGCAGTTGCTTCACCAATTTCATTTGTGCCTGGGATAATCCAAGGTACTACCCCAACGCCGTCTGGGAAAACAACAATACACTCAGTACACATTTCCCATAAAGTTTTTGTCATGGCCTCTTCTTGTAAACTATGTGTAAATGTCATAGCCAATAGATTTGTGGCATGACAATGCATAATTATCCGATGTTTCGGATCTACTGATAGCCTTTGAATATGATTCATAAGATGTGTAGGAAGTTCACTCGTTGCCACACCCCCATTTTCAAATCCCCAAAGAATATCATAGCTTTTGCCATCCTCTGAAATTCGAATAATACCCAAGTTTTCAGCTGGGTCTCGTTTTACATTTTTAAAATATTTTCCTGAACCCGTAACGATAAAATATTTCCCTGCTAGCGCGGCAGCATCAAAGCTCATCGGAATAGTTCGAATAACATGATCTACATTCATGAAAGGGATTAGTTCATATTCATGTAACAAATAACTGATATTTCCACCGTTACGCTCATCCCATCCTAATCGATAGAGATTTGCTGTTGTTTCAATCATTTCCTGAAAAAATGGTGCATTATATAATGAATTTTGATTTAATACCATACTCATAGTAGATTCGCCTCTTTAAAAGTATTATATATCTTTATAACATTATAATAGCTTAAAAACAGATATAAATCAACACAAACAAACATATTAATTGTTGATTTATTTTTGTTTTGTAACATTTTATACATATAACCAAAAAAACAGACCTAATCAGGTCTGCTGGCAAGCAAGTTATTTTGCAATTTCTATTTTTATTTCCTTTTCCTCGAATTCCCTAATTATTGGGTTATCTACTTTTGCATCGGTAATGATTGTATCTACCTTATGTAAAGGGCTAATATGGGAAAAGGCTTGCGTTCCAAATTTACTTGAGTCTACCATTAAAATTGTTTCATCGGCTATATCCATCATTTGTTTCTTTAATAATGCTTGTGATTCAATTGAGTCACTTAATCCTTTACTCAGATGGACACCTTTGCAAGAAAGAAAGGCTTTATTGACGTGATACATGCTTATAGATCGTTCAGCAAGTGGTCCAACAAATGAGAGCGATTTCGATAATAAGGATCCCCCAGTCGAGATCACTTTAACTTGTTCTTTTTTACTTAGCTCAATAGCAACCTTAATGGAGTTCGTTACAACCGTTAATGGAATATCTGGTAACTCCTTTGCCACATACCAGGCTGTGGTGCTAGCGTCTAGAACAATTTGGTCTCCTTCTTGGATGTAATTCACAGCAACTTGAGCTATTGCTTTTTTTCCAGCAGCATTTGTAATTTCTCTTTCTAGATATGAAGTTTCCGCATGATCCTTTTCAATACTAACGGCCCCACCATGGCTTCTCATTAGTAAACTCTCTTTTTCTAGCTTTTCAAGATCACGACGAATTGTTTCTTCGGTAACGGAAAAAATTTTACTTAGTTCTGTTACACGGATACTTGTTCGTTCATTTACCAAATCCACAATCTTCTTATGTCTTTCAGCAACAAGCATTGGATTCATCCTCCTAAAGCAACACCCGATTATTTGTATTTATGTTGGTTTGCGTTTATCTTTACCTTATTTCTAAATTTACTATACCATATTTTTGCGAAAAACAGACATTACTATATAGAAAAAAACAGACTTGATTTGGACAAAGTCCCTTTCAAGTCTGTCTAAATCACCTTATCGCTTCGATAATACTTCCTGTTCATATGTTTTTACTTCATCTAACCAAGCTTCTTTGACAGGAACACCCATATTTTCACAATAGTAATCCCAAACTGCTCCAAATGGATATGTTTTGAATTCTTCCATTAAGGCTAAACGTTCAGTGAAATTTCCTTCTTCCTGAAGTTGTTTTAAGTATTCGTTTGGTGAAAGCATTGCATGTAAAAGCGCTTTGATCATATTGCGTGTACCAATTGTCCATGCTGCGACACGGTTGATGCTGGCATCAAAGAAATCTAGTCCAATGATAACACGGTCAAGGGCGTCATTACGAACAATCTCTAATGCGAGTTCCTTTAACTCATCATCTAGAATGACAACATGGTCGCTATCCCAGCGAACAGGACGGGAAACGTGAAGCGCCACTTTCTCACTAAATAAAAGCATAGAAGAAAGTTTATTTGAAACTGTTTCAGTTGGATGATAGTGTCCAGTATCAAGTAAACATAGTTTATTATTCTTCATTGCATAATTTAAGTAGAATTCATGTGAGCCGACAACATAAGACTCTGAACCAATCCCGAATACTTTACTTTCTACTGCATCAAGATTATACTTTTCATCAGATTCAACTGCGAAAATTTTATCCAATGATTCTTTTAATCTTTTTCTTGGAGTTAAACGGTCACTTGGAATGTCCTTATAGCCGTCAGGAATCCAAATATTTGTTAAAGCTGGCGTGCCAAGCTCTTTTCCAAAATACTCCCCAATTTTTCGGCTAACAATACAGTGATTAATCCAGAATTCACGAATTTCTTCGTTTGGATGTGCCAAAGTAAGACCGTCAGCTGCTTTTGGATGAGAGAAAAGTGTTGGATTGAAATCCAAGCCTAATCCGTTTTCCTTCGCCCAGTTTACCCAGTTTTCAAAATGCTTTGGTTCTAATTGATCACGTTCTACTACTTCACCATTTGTTTCGGCATAGATAGCATGTAGATTGATACGGTGTTTACCAGGAATTAAAGATAGAGCTTTTTCAATATCGCTTCTTAATTCTTCAGGGTTTGTTGCTTTACCTGGATAGTTACCTGTTACATCGATACCGCCTGAAAGTTCGTGTTGATTGACTTCAAAACCTGCAATATCGTCCCCTTGCCAGCAATGAATAGAGATTGGTACATTCTTTAACTTTTCAATGGCTGCATCCACATCAACGCCCCATTTTGCATAAGCTTGTTTGGCAATTTCATAGTTTTCCTGAACAGACATCTTATTTCCTCCTAATTTGTTACCTTCTTGGCAGGTACATATTTTTTTACTTCAAATGATTTTTTAACTATTGCCCTAGCTTCTTCAATCGTTTCCATTTCTTCAAGAGACATTAATTGAGCAATGATATTTCCAATAGCTGTAGCTTCAACAGGACCTGCTAGTACCTCTTTACCTGTTACATCAGCAATCAGCTGGTTGAGCATTTCATTTTGACAGCCTCCACCGATGACATTAATCTTGGAGAATGACTTTTCAAAAATCTCTTCAATTTCAGTAACAGCTTTCTTGTAGGATTCTGCTAAACTATCATATACACATTTTGCAACCTCACCAGGGGTGCTAGGAATTGGCTGATTGGTTTCAATACAATATTTTTGGATTTCCTCAATCATGTTGTCCGGCTTCAAGAAGCGGTCATCGTTCACTTTGACGGTTGCTTTAAAATCAGCTTCCTTTCTTGCCAAATCAACAAGCTCTGCAAAGGAATATTCATCATTGTAGTTGCGTTTTACCTCTTGGATCATCCAAAGACCCATGATATTTTTCAAGAAACGGTACCGGTAATCGATCCCGCCTTCATTTGTAAAATTGTAATCCAATGCCTTTGTTACACAAATCGGGAAATGGTTTTCTGTTCCGATAAGCGACCAAGTACCTGAACTAATATAAATGCTGTCATCTTCTTCCGGAACTGCAATGACCGCAGAACCTGTATCATGTGTTGCTGGAAGGATGACCTTCAGATCAAAGCCAAGTTCTGATACAAGCTCTTCAGAAAGGGTACCAAGTACAGACTTAGGTGTTTTGATTTCCTGGAACATCTCTTTATTAAGTCCAAGCGTATTTATAATGTCGCTATCCCACTTTTTCGTAAAAGCATTTACAAGCTGTGTAGAGGTAGCATTTGTATATTCATTTGCTTTTTTGCCTGTTAGTAAATAGTTAAAATAATCCGGAATCATTAAAAATGATTTTGCCTTATCCAAGATTTCGGGATTATTTTTCTTGATCGAATAAAGCTGGTAGATTGTGTTAAATTTTAAAAATTGAATGCCTGTTTCTAAGTAAAGACGTTCCTTCGAGAATAGCTCAAACACTTCCTCCATCATTCCGTCTGTTCGTGGGTCACGATAAGAAACGGCATCTGTCAAAGGTTGATCATTTTCATCCAATAACACAAAATCAACCGCCCATGTATCAATTCCGATGCTGTCGGGCTTAATTCCTCTTTCACTGCATTTTTTCAGTCCAGCAATAATTTCTTGAAAAAGGAGATCAACTTCCCAACAGTAGGAGTTATCCTTTTTTACAATTTTGTTTTCAAAGCGATGGATTTCTTCGAGCTTTAATGAACCATTTTCAAGATATCCTAAAATAAGTCTCCCGCTGGAAGCACCAATATCAACGGCTACGCTGTATTTTGTCATTTTTTTCACCTTCTATTGTAATCGCTTACTGTAATCTATCATACTAATAAAAACACAATAATCATATAACGTGATTTAACAAAATTATTGTCCTTATTTGCAATCGTTGAATAAAAAAAGAGGATGCTTGAATAATCCAAGCTCCTCATTCTTGATTCTTAATTTGCTATTAATCTATCTGTTTACTTTATATACCGATACTCCATCAAACTCTTCAAGGCAGAAACTTCCTCTAATAATTCCTTCCCAACATTTGTTTCCAGCACCATTTTTCTTTCAACTACTTTGTCCACTAATCTTTTCACGGATAACACATCCATGCCATTGTGCAGGACATTTTCTTTGGAATTAAAATGTTTATGGGCTACCAATTTCATGCCAAATGAATTATATAATAAAGTATACCCGGCAATTCCGGTAGTTGATTGATAGGCTTTTGAGAAGCCTCCGTCAATCACAATCATTTTTCCATTTGCTTTAATCGGGTCTTCCCCTTCAATTTCCTTAACTGGTGTATGCCCATTTATGATATGGCCATGATCGGGATTTAAGTTAAATTCTGTTAAAATTTTACGGCAGATTTCTTCCTTTTCGCGTAAATAGTAATATGGATTCTTTTTCTCTTTATGAGTCTCTTTATCTTTAATAAAATACCTTTCGAAGGTTGTCATTTCCCTTTTGCCAAAGAGGGATGAATATTCGCCTGTCCATAAATACCAGACCATATCTGTCGAAAGATCATCGGTTCTTTGCGGATGTGCAAAAGCGTGTCGCAAATGATGTTCAAACACATCCAATAATTCTCGACCTTCATACATTGTATTTTCAATCACCATTTTTTCCATATTTCCTTTGTCATCTAAAGGAATACAGCCATGTATTAATAAGTTATCATTATATTTTAAATAAAGACTGCCTTTCCTCATAAGGAAATTCATATGTCTCGCTAATTTTTCCGAATGCTGGACAGAAAATAATAATTTATCCATTACTTGCTGTTCTTCCGGTAACAATTCACTTGGATCTTCAAGATTAACAGTGGAAAAGCAGGTATTTTCCAGTGGATAGGTCTTTCCATGAATCACGATTTCATTTTGGACATAATCAATTTTCTCAAGCATTAGCCTTTCTGACATATTAAAGAATGGTCGTCTTTTAATGATCGGAATTTCAAGTTTGAACTGAATCATGGCAATTGCTTGATGAATTTTTGTGATTTGTAATTCTTCTTCCTCTGATAGATTATTTCCAGAGGTTTTCTTTGGTTTGAAAGCCGAATTATCCTTATAGTAATTCTCAGCTAAATTTAATAGTGGTCGAAGATTGATTCCGTACACATCTTCAATAATATCCAAATTATTATACCGAGCACAGATACGGAGAATATTAGCTAGGCAAACCTTGGAACCGGCAAACGCACCTAGCCATAATACATCATGATTCCCCCACTGAATATCAACAGAATGGTAGTTTATAAGTGTGTCCATAATTCGATGGGGCTCAGGTCCACGATCATAAATGTCTCCCACTACATGAAGATGGTCCACAACCAATCTCTGCGTACAATATGCAAGACCAATAATAAGTTTGTCAGCCTGATTAAGAGATATAATTTGCTGAACAATTTTAGTGTAGTAAGGCTTTTTATTAATGGATTCTTCTTCCGTTTTGTATAATAATTCTTCGATTATATAAACAAACTGTTCAGGTAATGCTTTACGTAATTTCGAGCGTGTATATTTGGAAGATGCAAAAGAGATGAGCTTGATCAATTGATCAATGGTTTCAGCATACCATCCTTGTAGATCCTGCTTATTATCGATGCTATTCTTAATTAACTGTAATTTCTCTTCCGGATAATAAACCAATGTCGTCAATTCATTGATATTTTTCTCAGATAATACATCCTTAAATAGTTCTTCTATTTTCTCTTTTACTCTCCCAGATCCATTCCTTAGTACATGTTGAAAAGATTGGTACTCCCCATGCAAATCACTGACAAAATGTTCGGTTCCCTTTGGCAGATTAAGAATAGCTTCCAAATTGATAATTTCCGTAACCACTTTTTCTTCACTATCATATTTTTCAGCCAATAAATCTAAGTATTTTTTATCCAAAGTATGTATCCCCCTTAAATCATGCGAATAAATGCTACCTTTCAGATTGCTCTCTAAATCGTTTTGGTGTAACGCCATATTTATTTTTAAAGATTCGGTAAAAATAACTTATATTATCATAGCCGATTTCTTCTGCTACTTGGGTTACTGGTATGATTGTGTGTTCAAGCAGCTCTTTTGCTTTTAGAAGTCTTCTTTCTTGCAGAAGCTCCTTGAAGGTTAATTTTGTGGCTTTTTTTATTGTTTTACTTAAGGAATAATGGGTTTGATTTAGTTTTTCCGACAAATCATATAATGAAGCTGTACGATAGTACTGATCAATATATTTTAATGATTCAACAATGAGATATTCGGATGATTCATTTTCTTCATTATGCTTAACCTTGTCTACATTCTTAATCAGTTCAATTAGCAATAGACCCATGTAGAGCTTAATTGTCGACTCTGATAGGTTTGAGGGGTTTATAATTTCTTCGATTATCTTTTGAACTAATT
Source organism: Bacillus sp. REN16 (assembly GCF_020731355.1). Lineage (GTDB taxonomy): Bacteria > Bacillota > Bacilli > Bacillales > Bacillaceae_L > Ferdinandcohnia. The sequence continues at coordinate 161,979 of NZ_JAJFZK010000002.1, forward strand.
CCTGAATACTTTCAACTTCTGAAACCATGAAATAAAGGAATTGTCCGCTCCCCGAGTTATTAAATAGACTACTGAAAATAAACTTCGTAATCGTATTATCAGCCGAAATAAATGAAAAAATAAAATCAAAAAATTCAGGTTTGATAATGAAATTGATGATGATATCTTCCTTGGCGCTTGCTTCAATTTCATGCTCAATATGTTGATTTAAAAACAACAATTCTCCCTTTTTTAATGTGAGTGGTTCATTGCCAACAGTCTGTTTTAACTGTCCATGATAAACATAATTCACCTCAATGTAATCATGCTTATGCTTTGGAAAATCTACAAAGCGAGTATGCTTACGAACCATGATTAAAGAATCATCACCAAGAAATTTATCGCTTTCAATTACAAAGTTGTTTTGGTTTGTATAGAGATCCTTGATAACCTCAGGTCTTTCTTCGAGAATAGCTCTTTCTTCATCTGAAATTTTCATCAATTCTTCAAGAAGTTCGGTATTCATACGTTCACTCTCATTTACTCGAATTTAATTTTTAGTATACCACATAACAAAAGAGGCCATTGAATGACCTCTTCCGATTTGTATTATTTATCTTGTAAATGCTGCTGGTACTCCACCGTCAACAGTTAACATACATCCTGTTGTTTTATCTGATTTTGATGATGCGAAATATGCGATTGCTTCCGCAATATCAGATGGATAGATGTTTACTAGTAATGTTGTACGTTTGCGATAGTGTTCTTCTAATTGGTCTGGGTCAATTCCGTATGCTGCCGCACGTTCTTCACGCCATCTTGAACCCCAAATCGCTGAACCTTGAAGTACAGCATCTGGCAGTACAGAGTTTACGCGAATGCCATATTCTCCACCTTCAGCAGCAATACAACGTGCAAGATGTGTTTCAAGTGCTTTTACTGAGCTATATGCAGCTGCATTTTTACCTGCATATACAGAGTTTTTAGAACCAACGAATACCATGTTTCCACCGACACCCTGTTGTTTCATTTGCTTGAATGCTTCACGAGCAACTAGGAAATAACCAGTACCTAATACATTCATATTCAAGTTCCACTCTTGAAGAGTTGTTTCGTCAATTGGGCTTGATGTAGCAAGACCCGCATTGTTCACGATTGTGTCGACACCACCAAAGTTTAGGGCTGCTTGATCAAATGCTGCTTGAACCATTTCTTCTTTTGTTACGTCCATTTTTACTGCAAGTGCACGATTTGCACCGAAAGTTTCGTTAATTTCAGCTGCCACTTTTTCTGCGCCTTCAAGATTAAGGTCAGCAAGAACAACATGTGCACCCTCAGATACGAGGCGACGAGCTGTTTCACTACCAATACCACCAGCACCGCCAGTGATGAATGCTACCTTTCTTGAAAATTCAGCTTCAGCTGGAGCAAGAGTTAATTTATATAATTCCAATGGCCAATATTCTACATTATAAGATTCATTTTCACTTAAAGAAACAAAGCTTCCTAGAGTCGTAGAGCCCTTCATAACGGCAATTGCACGATGGTATAATGCGCCACTTACTCTTGAATTATTTACGTCTTTACCTGTGTTCACCATACCTAATCCAGGAATTAAGATTACTCTTGGTGCAGGCTCAAACATTTTGTCGCCTTCGTTTTTATTGCGCTCAAAGTATTCTTTATAAGAAGCTTTAAAGCTTTCTACACCCTCTTTGATAGCAGAGATTAGAGCTTCAACGTCTTTCGTTTGTGGATCCCATTGTACATAAAGTGGTGTCATTTTTGTATGAACAAGGTGGTCTGGACATGCCGCACCGATTTGTGATAGCTCTGGTGCATTGTGGCTGTTTACAAATTGCAGGACATCTTCACCACGGTCATAGGTTAAAAGCATTTTCTTTTCTTCGCTTACCGCTCCACGAATTACTGGCATTACTTTTGCTAGAATACTAGTTGCTTCTTCATCAGTAAGAGCTTCATATTTTTGACCGCCAAATACGGATGCTTCATCCACCTTAGAGTTGATATAGCTCTCTGCTTCGTTAATGATTTCGATTGTTTTTGCGTAAGATTCTTCAGAGGTTTCACCCCATGTTACAAGGCCATGCTTTTCCATTAATACTAGCTCAGCATTTGGATTGTTTTTTACACCTTCAGCAATCATCTTTGATAGTGTGAAGCCAGGGCGTACATATGGAACCCAAACAAAACGGTTTCCAAAGATCTCTTCTGCGATTTGCTTTCCATTGTCTGCACAGCAGATGCTGATGATTGCGTCTGGATGTGTGTGGTCCACTTGTTTGAATGGCAGGAATGCATGTAATAATGTTTCGATTGATGCTCTTGGATGTTTGCTGTCGATCATGCAATGTGATAGGTATGCAACCATATCTTCATCAGACATTTCATCACGTTCGATTAATGGACGAATATCGTCTAAACGTAAACCAGTGAAATTATGTGCTTTCATTGTTGCTAGGTCAGAACCGCTTCCTTTTACCCACATCACTTCAACATCACGGCCACGGAAATCCTTTTCAATTGTTTTCATGGATGTATTTCCACCGCCCCAGTTACATACAGCACGGTCAGAACCGATTAAATTTGAACGGTATACTAATTCATCTACACCTTTTTCTATTTGCGATGCTTTATTTGAATCCCAATAATTTTGTACCATTTGAATTCCTCCGTTTTTAAAATTAATTATCCTGTGTTTTATTATAATATATATTTGTTTATTTTTGAATATAAAATTTAAATATTTGTTTATGTTTGTTTTTATTAAAAGGAAGTGTAAAACCATTAACGAAGAAAACTCCGAATTCAGATCGGAGTTTTCACTACTCAAACAAACCTAGTTAAAGTTGCTAACCTTTTTGTTTCCATTATCATTAGGATTTCCATACCGCTCTTCTTCAATTTGTTCTAAAGTCTTCCCTTGAGTATTCGGTGCTAACGCAATTCCAATTACCAAATGAATAGCTAAGAACGTTATCATCACGATTCCAGCAACCTTAAATCCTAATGTCAACATTAAGGTTGGTAGAATGAAAGAATAAATGGCAATTCCGGTACGAACAATAAAATACATGGTTCCTTGTGCACTAGCCCGGTAGCGGGTTGGGAAAAGTTCACTTGTCCATAGTGCATAGAAGGCTTGTGCACCAATTCCCGCTGAAGAACCCCATAGAATAACAAATATGATTAATGTAGGCCAAGTCATTGGCATAAAGGTTAAGATAATCCAAGCAACGAGCCCCATTGCAGCACCTACACCAAATAACATTCTTCTGCTAACTTTATCCGCCAGTTTCATAAATCCGAAATAGGTTACAAGAACTGTAAACATCCATAAAAATGCTTGAAGCATATTTGCTTGGCCTGTGCTTAATCCACCAACATTCTCATAGATGTATGGCATGAAATAGCCCATAGCACCTGCGGTTAAATTCCAGAACAAATAGATACCTATTAGTAAAAATAATGCTTGGCGATTTACTTTTAGTGTGAAAAGTTCTTTAAATGTATTACCCTTTTCTTTTCCAAGGGCAGCGTCTTTTTTATCTTGTGCCTGTTGTTCTTCCCACATTTTTGATTCATCTAGCCCTTGGCGTAAATACCAAGTTACTCCAGCGACAATCAGTAAATGAATAAATATTAATCTTGAACCTAATAATCCAAGCGGTGCTAGTACTACGGCAAGGAAAAAGGTAATCATTGGACCAATTGACCATGCCAGTTGAGCCGTTCCTACGTGTGCAGCACGTTTATCTTTTGGTGATTCTTCCGCAATATATGTCCAAGATACTGGAACACCTGCACCAACTGCAATACCAGTGATGATCGTTCCGATTAATAGCATTGGGAAACTAAAGGAAAGCGCAATCAATAAGACGCCGACCATATAAAGTAATAAATCATAAGTAAATATAAACTTTCTTCCAAACTTATCTGTTAAAGGGCCGCCAATTAATGCCCCGATTGCTGCACCAAATGCGTTCGCACTTAAGGCACTTAATAGTCCCACACCGATATTGTCAATATTCAAGTATGCTTGCCAAAGTGTTAAGCTACTTGCAGCTGCAATAATGGAACCGGCTTCAATATAATTAGCCATTGCAACGGATATTGTAGCTTTCCAGCCAGTCGTTTTCTTAGCACCAATTTTTCTAGTTGCCATTTGCCTTCCTCCTGTTGAATGATTTAATCCATATGGAATACTTCTTTTAGATCCTTTGAAACAGGGCTTGAATCTGGATTTGTTTCCATGACTGGCTCCATGAACTTCCACCACTATTGGTTGATTTCAGTTGTCGCCATTTGCTTCCACTTTTCCTCATCTTCAATTTCAATGTACCCAAATAACGTATTGGTATCTTTATCCAAGAATATGGAATAGTTCTTTCCCCCATGGTTACGCAGTTCTTCCACCATCTCTGGCCAAATTTCGTTATGACGTTTTTCATATTCTTCATGCATGTCAGGATAAACAGTCATGACAAATGCTTTTCTAATCATTTTGTTCCTCCTTCTTATGTAAGCGTTATTGGTAATCGCTTACTTTAATAATCAAAAAAAGAAGACCGTTGTGTTTGATAACGTTTTCTATAATAGTATTTTACTATAACTAGTATTTTAATATATAACTTTATTTGTATTTTTTATTATCCTTATTTGCCGGATTTCCTAAAAAAAAGAGGGCCCAATAGCAAGGCTTATTGGACACCCCTCATTCAATATTTTCCACATTATTAATTCCATTTTCGTCATTTTTAGTCAAAAGAGTAAGGCGGTTCCCTTTCTATTTACGAAACATAGAAAAAGAGAAACCGCCTTTCCTCATTGTGCTCTTAATCGTGGATTTTTTTACCAATTTCCTTTTAATTTAAATAAGCCAAGCAGTTCCCCGACGGTAAGATTTGAGGTTGGGTTAAACTGGTCACTCATAAGGTAATGGATTTGATCATGCAGTAAGAACTCTACTTCCGGTCGTTTCAGATTTTCTAAGATTTTGAAGGTAGATACATACAGCTTCCCTTCTCCTACTTTTGTTTCAAACGAGTAGGCTAAATCTTTTCCACGGTTGTGGTTATCAATTACTTCCACAATCTGTTTAATTTGTGGAACTGTTTCCAAATTGATAGCTGTTGCTCGATCCACCAGATGGAACCAATTCCAATTTGATCGTCCATCATGAGGGAAATTTCCAAGTGATGGATGATCATGAATGATCATACCCATGGTTGTACCGATTTGTGCCGGGAACCAAATATAATTCCAAAAGATTGGCAGAAACCTCGTTTTCACTTCGTCAAATTGATTCCCTTCCTCAGCAATAATCCATGCTTTCCCTCCGTCAAGCAAAAATTGCAAAAGCTCTGTTGACAAATGATCAGATATTGCTAGATCAATATCCTTTTCTTCCTTATAGCTAAAGCCATCAAAGCCTATTTTTCCTGTGAATTTTGCTCCATAGAGTGATATTCCTAATTTAGGAACATCTGTCCAAATTCCGCTTGTATTCTTATGAAGAGTTGGTCTTTTATATGTCCAAAACTCCCATTCATTTTCAATAGTTTTATCAACCCCCAAAAGCTTGACCGCTAAACGAAGGGACTGGCTACAATTTGCAGGTGTATCCACTTCAATCACACCAATAGAAGATATATTCCCCGGAATGATTTCACTTATTGAAATTGAATCAGTTTTAATAACCTGCTGATTGGCCGATAACTCCCATATTAGTTTGCTATTCTGGAACGAATACGTACTATAATTCGAAACATCGATGGTAACCCTTATTTTTTCTCCCGCATAAAATGTGCGATTCAAGGATCGCATTAGAACGACAACTTCATCATTAAATTCACGGAATTTTTCAGGTGAAATGGTACCTTTATTATCCCAGAATACATCCAATACTCCAGTTGTTGCATGGCCTTGGCCCGGAAAATCTCGTATATCCAATAGTTGAATTCCTGAAAGCCCTGATGTCCTTCTCGCTCTTTCAATATTTTCCTTATAGGCTCTTTTCTGCAGTGTTCCAGATGCTTCAATAAATTCGTCAATCCGACTCAGTTTCCCTTTCCTTTCCAATGTTGCCATTGTAGTTTCTAACCAATGTGGACGCAAAACCCCTTTATATTTATCTGCCTCCTGTGGTCTGACATACATCGTGAATTGTCCATGCTCATGTGCAAGGATTGGCTTATCTTCTTGCATTGTTACGATATTGTAATCCTCAAATGTATTAGGGGTACCTGCGAAATTATTATTCAATGGAGGATGTGCATTTAATGACGGGATATAAAAGTCACCTTCGCGATCATGTGCAGGAAGACGCCCAAAGCCTGTATTATCTGTATATAATCTCGTTGAATCTAACGTCCTGCAAAGCCTCACCATTTCATTCAATTTTTCATGTCCCTGTGGACTAATTAATTCATTCCCTGGTGACAGTAATACAAATGAAGGATGCTCGTTTAATGATTCCATTAACCTATATAACTCTCTCGTTAGAAAGTCATGCACATCCTTATCTGGCTCTTTCTCTCTGTTCTTATAAATCCCTGACCAATGTGGCAGCTCTGTTTGTACTAACATTCCTTCCTCATCTGCTGCTTCCCAAAACGGTTTTGGCGGGGTCCATCCATGTAACCTCACATGATTAAAACCGTATTGTTTCACGGTCGTAAATTGCTTGATATAATCTTCCTTTTTCCAGCTTGGATAACCTGTTTGCGGGAAGATACAGCAATCAACATACCCTCTTAAGAATTTTGGCACACCATTTACTAGAATTTGTTTGCCTTTTGTATGGATTGATCTAATCCCCAAGGTACGTATTTGTTGGTCAATCTTATTGCTTGAATCAATCATGGAAACCTTAAGATGATAGAAATAAGGATTACGATCATCCCAATAAATAACATCCTTCCATAAGTCAATTGTCAGGTGTTGTTTATCATGTAAAGGATCAATAGAGGTTTGAACTTCGTGAACAACCCCTCCATCCTTTTTAAGGATTTGAATGGACAGATAGCTGTCTGAACTTAGTAAATGATTATTTTTCAGATTCATTTCAATCTCGATGTTTTTCTTCTCTATTCTTGGGTAAACCCTCAGATCTTGAATGTTTACTTTCGGAAGTCCCTCCAAATAGATTCCGCCAGTTATCCCACCCCAATTTGTAGCAGTATGGTATGAATGAATATGACTGTCATGAAGCGGGTATTTCATTTCATTGTTAACATAAATAACAATTTGATTTGTTTCACCAATTTTAATGAATTCTGTTACATCAAAAACATGATCACTTACAAGACTTTCGCCTTCTCCAGCAAGATGATTATTGATCCATACTTTTGTCATCCAGCGAGCACCTGAAATGACTAAATTCATTTCTTGATTCTTAAATTCTTCAGAGATGAAAACTTCCCTAGAATACCATGCTGTTCCTACGTACTCATGCAACTTTTTCCAAGTCCCAATCGGATTATGCCTGGAAGCTTCACCAAAGCCTTGCTCCTCCCACGAGCCAGGTACGGTTATCGATGATTTCGCTAAAGAATTACCAAAATCCGTTTCTAAATTTTTTTCCTCAGGATCTAGCATAAACTGCCATTCTCCATTTAAAGAAAGCCTTCTTCTTGTCTCTGCTTTCAACGTATTAATCAACCTATTTCCTCCTCATTTGTATTTTTATCATACGATTACAACTCTATTTCAAATTCTCGAATTGCCGTAACCTTAATTGATTTAATTTCAGCAATTTGATTATTGACCACCTCAGCCCTTGCTGCCATTGGTGAATCACTCTTCACAAAGCTGCCTTCTTTTAATGGAGAAATATAAACATACATTCCTTTTTCTAATAGGTCTTTTTTATGCTGAGACAGGCCGATTTCCCATGTATCATGATTACAAAAATTATCATGAATTAACTCCCCATCGATAAACGCATACCCAATATCACCGGCATACTCAATTTGAAGTAGAAGTTCTTTTACATCTTCAAAAGCCTCGGGTTCAAAATGAATCTCTGCTTTATTTTGAGTGACCATACTAACCTCTAATTCTGAATGGGCTGTTCGTACCGTTTTCTTAAATTCCTTGAATATGACATGATTACCTGAACCAGCTATTTCCGCACCGGCGATTTTAATCGTCTCATTCAAGCATGGGAATGATAGAATCTCAATAATCTCATTACCTTTACTTTCCACCCTTATCTTTTCTTCTTCTACAAGTAAGGTTACATTCGTAATGAAAATTTGTTCTTTCCCTTTAATTCGAAACTTCCAAAAGTTTAAGCTTTGTTCATGTGTCAACGTACAAATATGAAGTCTCTTACCCGATTTTAACGTGATATCAACTAGACTAATCTCCTCATTACTTACTTGTATCAACATATTTTCATCAGAAATGATATTCGCATGATCTGCACTAACTGCTTGGATATCATCACTTTTAAAATAATACTCACCCTTCATTCCTTTTGGAGTAAAGAAGAAAAAGTATGTCTCACCCTCATGTTCGATGCTTGTAAGTAATTGAGTAGTTGAATATGTAAGGGTAAGTCCTTGCAAATCCAGGTTAAATGGAAGAATACAGCTTTCATCCTTTGCTAACGACATACTGCCTGATTTAGGAAGCAGAATCTCTTCATTCTCTAGGTTCACTTTGATAGCAAAGTCTTTTTGGTCCTGTGTTTTAACATGATCCTGATAATTATTAATAAAAACAAAACCAGAATCTTTATGTGCTCTTACAGCAAATCTTAATGTTTCAATATCATATGGGTCCATATCTTTCGTATCGTATGGCAGGAGTGTTTTGGTTTGGCAAAAGCTCTCCTCTACACTTTCATAGAAATAATGTTGACGCTTCAATCTTTTATAAGACTCTCTCACTTGTCCAAATTCTCCAATCGGAGCTTGATAGTCGTAGGATATTTTTGGTGTAGCATTTTCATTCAAGAACGGCGTCTTTTTACCCTTCGGATTTGAACCACCGTGAAACACATAGTAACCTACAAAATTACATCCTCCAGCGACCTTCATTCCTGCCATGGCGTCAACACTTTCATATGGCAGCTTGAATCTATATTTATAAAAGACAGTCATTCCGCCTCCCATTTCACAGCAAGCAAATGGAAGACTCTCACGACGATAATCCGGATCAAACCCATAGCTTTTCTGTTGGTCATTATGATAGTCTCTATAAATAAATTCTGGTGTAGCAGGGTGTTCGCTCACATCTCCATAAAAAATCCATGGCCAAAAAGCGTATCCGCCCCATAGGGGCAGAACCTCATCAACAGGTGCTGCTGCTCCTCCCCAGGAAGTACTCGTGTAGATTGGAGTTTGAATTCCGGCTTGGTTAGCTAATTCCTTTAGTTTAATTATATGAGCTTCTCCATCCCTGCCTGCCGGCACCCACTCATTACTTGTTCCATTTGTTATCTCCCAAGGTGCACCTGCATGTTCATACTCATTCTCGATCTGGGTACCAATGATAGGGCCACCCTCTTTAAAGAGTAACCCTTGGACCTGTTTGCCAATTTCTTGATAGAACCTTTCCACATATGACAAATACGCTTGGTCATTTGACCGAAGCTCAAAAGGTCTTCCAAAAAGCCAATCAGGAATACCGCCATTTCTTGCCTCACCATGGGAAAATGGTCCAATCCTCAAAATCACACCTAAGCTGTGCTTGCCACATAGACCGACGAATTTTCTGAGGTTTTTATTCCCTTCCCATTCAAAAATTCCTTGCTGCTCTTCATGATGGTTCCAAAAAATATAAGTCGGGATAATATTTATTCCACCCATTTTCATTTTGATGATCTCATCTTCCCATTGATCACAGTTATATCTGCTGAAGTGAAACTCCCCACTTATCCCGAAAAACGGTCGACCATTCTTTTCCATATAGTAGTTTGTAAAGCTATAACTTTCTCCTGCTAAATTTGAGCCACTAAGCTTAGTTTTGAGCGGGTATATCTCTTTTTGCGTATTTTTGACGTCAATCCTATATACTTTCATGACGGATTTTCTCCTTTATGAATGATTTATGAATCATTGCTCCTTGGTGACATGGGTCAAGGTGTAAGGCTTGTTTAAATTGTTCTAGGGCATTGTCAAATTCATTAAGCCCCATTAAACCGAGAGCTTTCATATAAAAACAATGAACTTGATTTCGTTTATTAAGGTCATCCTCAAAGACTAGAAAATCTGGTAGTGAAACAGCGAAATAATCAAGGATCACGTCCTCAAATATGTGTTTTTCTGCATAATCAACTAGTTTATTAAATCGTCGTTTCGCTTCTTTCACATTCTTCAACTTTAGCCAAGCTAAGCCCTGATAAAAAATCATTTCTGGTGGCTGATCATAGTAGTACATCACACTTGTAGGTTCTTCCAATCCCAACGATGCAATCGTAAAGCATTCAATCGATCGATCGGTTTGATCTAGCCTTTCGTAAGCAATACCAAGGTAATAATAGATATTGTTTTCCTGTGCACCAGCTAATTTACCTTCTCCAAGATTATGAGGGTAATTGAGTGCATGATTAAAGAATGGAATAGCTTGCTCATATTTTTCCATTGCTAAATATCTTTTACCAAGCTCAACATGTGCCAGCACATACTGACCGGTTACCTTCCCTTCTCCACCTTCCCAAGGGTGAAAAATACGTTTAGATAATAGTTCAATGGACTTTTCATAGTCTCCTAACGTATTTAAAAGTGTAATGTACTCAACAAATAAATCATCCCGCTCTTCAACCAAATTCAGATATGATTGAAGTTGATTCAGGCGTTTCTCAGGGGAGTAGCCTAGTTTTTTGTACAGTTGATCCAATTCAAATAACAAACGGGCATCAGATTGATTACAAGTGAATGCCTTTTCAAATGAAGAAAGTGCTTTTTCAGTATGCTTAAGTACATTAAAGTAAGCCAATCCTAAGTTTCGATGGACAGTAGCAAAATTGGAATTTATTGATTTAGCCATTTCCCAATGCGTAACTGCCTCAAGATGTCGTTTTTTATCATATAGTAAGTTTCCTAAATAATAATGCGCTTTATCATCCTGTGGTTCCATCTCAATGATTTGTTCTAACACAATCATTTCAAATAAAGAATTTGGAAAACAGTAGTCAGGCGATGATGCATTCCCTTTTTGTCTATAAATAGCTGCATTTTCTACTTGATTCAGTTTTTCATATAAATAGGCTAAGGTGTAATGTACCATTGGATACGAAGTGTTACCCTCTGTATTTGCCACACGTTGGAGAACCTGAATCGCTTCCTCGAAAAGTCCACTTTCCGCATAATCTGCAGATAAATGTAAATGGTTATGTACATCCCCTCGCATTAACTGTTCAAGCTGTTTTAATATTTCCTCTGCCTTTTCGGTTTCACCCTGCTCTTTTAACACCAAATAAAGCTCATTATAGGAACCGAAATCCGCTATATCATTTTTAATTGTTTCATTCGCATATGCCTTTGCTTCTTGCAATCGCAGACTCTTTCTTAATAAGGCTGTTTTAAGGTTACGTGCCTTATAATTACGAGTATTACGGATCAATGATTTTTCAATATGAACTAACGCTTCCTCGTATTCTTTATTTTCACAGTCAATTTGAGCCAGGGAGAAATAACCACTATCCTGCCATGTAGCAGACCAAACTGATTTATAGAAGCTAGCATAGGCCTCCTTTAATTTCCCTTGTAACTTTAGAGTTAATCCAAGCTGATAATATGCTTCGGAATCATAAGGATTTGGGTTGCGCCACGTTAATGACTCGATTGCTTTTCGAAAATAGCCTTCACTATCTCTTAATAAACCTCGACGTAGTAACAATACGCCATATGCGACATTAATCCGAATATCTTTTGGGTCCCGTTTTAAGCCTTCTAAATAGTAATCTTCTGGTGCAAAAGTTGCATGCCGGTATTGCTCTAAGTGCAGCCCTGCGAGGTACAGCTCCTCTGTTGTCTTTAACTCCTCTGGAAGTGGAAGTGGCTTTGCAGGATCCGGAATTTCTTCAACCTTTTTCTCTTCAGGCTGATAGGTGATTAATAAACGTCCTTTATGATCTTTTACAGATATGAATAGATCATGAGATAGCTCTGCTTGTTCTAATTGCACCTCGGTCTGAAACGTATTTGTCGGAGATAACGTTGTTGTTTCATTCATATATATTTTGCTTTTACCCTTTAATTCGATGACCAGATTTTCAAAGAGAGATGTTACATAAACTAATACCTTGGCACGTTTTAACGATTCATCGACTTCTACATTCACAGCCGCATCTATTGAAGCATTTTTGACAACTCCAATATTTTTGTAAGGCATGAAATATTGTTTAAATGTTTTTTCTTCATATGGTTGCAGCCATGAGAAGTCGGGTTGATTATCCGTATATACACCGGTCATAAGTTCAATGTATGGACCATCTTCATCTGTTAAATTCCTGTCCCACGCCTGTCCAAATTCACCATTTCCCCATGTCCATTGCTTTTTCCCTGGCGATATATGATGATTAGCCACATGCAACAGACCTGCTTTCATCCCATGGTCGTATCCGCCAACAAAATTATATTTAGACTTGTAAGCCATATAGGAAGTTGGAACAGGGACATTTTTATACCTTGAAATATCTACTCCTTCTGAATAGTCCATTTTATAATAAGTACCTGTTGCAATTGGAAATTTGGAAACATCACGCTTCCCATGATCCATTACAGCATGTACATCAGGAGGAAAGACGGATTGTGTGTGATCATTTACAGCAACAGCTGGATTAGCCCACCAAAGAAAGGTTTGTGGTTCTGAGGTTCTATTATATAGTTGAGCTGAAATCTCCAAATATGCTTTACCAGGATGTAAGGTAAACCCTGCTGTGACCTTCGTGCCATACATTCTATCTATTTCACTCACCCAGACTGTCGCACTGCCATCGTCATTTTCAGTCATTCGATATCCTACTGGGCCAAATGTAGTTGGGCGATGGTGCTGTGGCCAATTAAATTCAATTCCTCCAGAAATCCATGGACCCGCTAAACCAACCAGTGCAGGCTTGATGACACGATTATAGTAAACAAAGTCATAGTTATTCGTCTTATCTAGTGCACGATAAATTCTCCCGCCAATTTCTGGCATGACTTCGATTCGAACATATTCATTTTCCAAAATAACGAATTGATAGGTTACTAATTTCTTATCATTATAGATTTTATCAATAACAGGGTGAGGATAGACCTTCCCCGAGCTCCCTTGATAGACTCTTTTTTCAAGGAACATCGGATTCTTATTTGGCTCCCCGACTCCATAGGTTGGGATATCCCGCTTTTCTTCCCATATACGAACAGTACGATCCATTTTTGTTACCTCCCACTTCAGATCTGTTGATGTCTCATACTATAACGCTATAAGCGCTTTCAAACAATAAATGAAATTCTGTTTTTAATGGACTATATACTGATTTTTTTATAGAATAAGCATGAATAAAAAACAATTACAATGGATAGCTAATTACATATTTTCTTATAAACTATTTTAGTTTTGCATGAAAGTGCCTCTCGTTCAAAAGTTAAGGATGTGGAAAAACGATGATAAAAAAACAGGATGGATTTGAGTCAGAGAAGCTGCTTGTGCTTCCGGAGTATGTATTGAGTGATATCAGTACTCATCCTCTTATAAGTCCCTTTTTTGTCACAGATATCGGCTATTACCCGCATGCAAAATATCATTATCGTGAACGTCTGGAAGCTTGCGATACTCATATTCTAATTTATTGTGCGGATGGTGAAGGCTGGGTGGAATTAAATCATGAAAAGGCCTTTTCACTAAAAAGTCATATGTTTATTGTGATACCAGCTGGCACTCCACACCGTTATGGAGCAGATGAACAAAATCCTTGGAGTATCTATTGGTTTCATTTAAAAGGAGAAGAAGTTATAACTTTTATCAATAGTTTTCATTTAAATGAAGGTCCTTTACAGATCCCATTAAACAATTTTGTAAAATTTATCAATTTATTTGATCAGTGTTTTGTATCGCTTTCTGATAAGCCTTATTCAAAGCTTCATCATATTAAAATATCACAGACAATGAGATATCTTCTAAGTACTCTCGGTTTAGCAAGTGAACGTACCGGTCAAGAGGAAAGAAAGGATTTATATTTAGAAAAAACAATCCACTATATGAACGAAAAGATCCATACTTCCATCAAGCTGCCGGAGCTTGCAAAAATTGCAGGATTATCTACCCAACATTTGACTTACTTATTTAAACAAGAAACAGGCTTTCCTCCAATTGATTATTTCCTGCGGTTGAAAATCCAACGTGCATGCCAGCTATTAGATTTAACAGATTATACTGTAAAGGAAGTAGCAAGTACTCTAGGTATTGATGATTCTTATTATTTTTCTAGGCTATTTAAAAAGATTAACGGCTGTTCTCCAACAGAGTATAGGAAAAGAGAAAAAGGATAATTCCTTTTCTAATGATTTAATTTAAAGCAAATTAACTCACATCCATTTTAAATGATTGGCCACTATATAAATAAGAGCGGCCCCATCTTTTTTGTTAAAAAGATGAGAGCCGCCTTACCTAGTTAGCACATTCTTTATAAATCCTCCACCAATATATAAGTCGCCTTAACCGGTCCATGCACACCCACAACAAGATTCATTTCAATATCTGCTGAGTTACTTGGGCCTGTGATGAAATTGATCGCAGAAGGAACCTGCTCACCGTTTTTGACTTTTTCGCGGAGAAGTTTGGCCGCTTGGGTCATCCGTGGGACGATTGTGCTTTTTGGAACGATCACGATTGAGTGAGCTGGCAGGAAACTGATGGTTCTTCCACGATTTGGGCCACTGTATAGCACAACGGTCCCTGATTCTGCTAATGTGATTTCACTGATGGTAATTCCAATGTTTGCTTGTTCTGCCTTTGTGATGTTTTCTTTCCCTAAGTCAGGATTCCATTCAAAGACATCCTCCTGCTCAGAAGGTAATTTTTCTGTTAGTAGTGGCTGAAGACCAAATTGTTCGAAGCGTTCGTCCTTCCAGG
Organism: Bacillus sp. REN16; assembly: GCF_020731355.1. Lineage (GTDB taxonomy): Bacteria > Bacillota > Bacilli > Bacillales > Bacillaceae_L > Ferdinandcohnia. Next base: position 177,048 of record NZ_JAJFZK010000002.1, read on the forward strand.
TAACGATTGGTCCGTTTCCGAATTCTTTGATTTTCTTCTCTAGGTCTTCCGATAGCTTTGATTTTGATGTCATGATGAGTTCGGTATGGATTTTTGTACATTGTAGCTTTAAAACTTCGACTAACTCATCTACGGTTGCATCCTTTAATACTTCTTCCTGTGGGTTATGTTTCCACATAGGTGGTGTTAATGTTGTTTTTCGTTCCCGTCCAAGTTGATTCGCTATTTGGTCGAGGAAGGCGTCGCGATTTTGGATGGTTCCTTTCATTACTCTTTGCCTCCCTTTTCTCGGTTGTTAAACCAATCTCTAAATCTTTCTTTGTTTGGTGCTGGGAAATCGCGTACATCTGTCCATTCTTTTAGCATGCCGACTCCTTTTGTGATTTTGTCACCATGAGTAAGTGGCTTTGTTAATGTTGGTGCGAGTTTTGAACCCATTTGGTAAAGAGATGGTGAAGATGCTCCAAAACCAAATGCCTTCATTAATAGCTTTTCAGAGATAGGTGCACGGCCTTCCTTCTCTACTATCACTTCACGATGTTTATGGATCAATTGGTGAAGTGGGATTTTTACTGGACAAGCATCCGTACAAGCGCCACAAAGTGTTGATGCATATGGAAGTTCTTTGTGATCATCATAGCCTCCAAGTAATGGCGTTAACACAACCCCGATTGGGCCTGGATAAATCGATCCATAAGAATGACCGCCAACATGACGATATACTGGACAAACATTAATACAAGCCGCACAGCGAATACATTGTAAGACGGATTGAAATTCCGTGCCTAGAATATTTGAGCGTCCATTATCTACAATGACAAGATGGAAGTCTTCTGGTCCATCAACATCGCCTTCTTCACGTGGACCTGTTAGTGTCGTGATATAGCTTGTTAATTTTTGACCAACAGCACTTCTAGTTAGCATTCCAACAAGTACTTCCATTTCCTCAAAGGTTGGAACTAGGCGTTCCATCCCCATTACGACAACCTGTGTCTTTGGGAGGGCAGCGACAAGATCGGCATTTCCTTCGTTTGTTACAAGGGTAATAGAACCTGTTTCAGCAACGGCGAAATTACATCCCGTAATCCCCATATCTGCCTGTAAAAACTCTTGGCGTAATGATTCTCTTGCAAATAAAGCAAGTTCTTCAGGTTTTTCCGAATTCTTATAATCCATTTTGTTCGCAAATACATCGCGAATTTGTTCTTTGTTTTTATGCAAAGCCGGTACAACGATATGGGATGGTGGATCATGATCATCCATTTGTAGGATGTATTCACCAAGGTCTGTTTCAATGACTCGGCAACCCGCTTCCTCAAGCTTTTGATTTAAGCTGATTTCTTCCGTCACCATTGATTTCGCTTTAACAATGCTTTTAGCTTCTTTTTCTTTCGCAAGTTCACTGATGTATGTACTTGCTTCTTCAGCGGTTTGGGCAAAGAATACATGTCCGCCTCGGTTTGAAACCTGCTCGCTTAATTGATATAGGTAATAATCTAAATTTTCGAGGACATGCTGGCGGATTTCCTCACCATGGTTGCGCCATTCCTCCCAGTTCCCCAATTCATCCGTAACCGTTTGCTTTCTGCCTTGAATCGTTTCCTGGGCTTTTGATACCGCACCTCTCATGAAGGTGTTTTGAACTTCCTTCTCGACACGTGACTTAAATTTTTCATTGCTTGTTTTTAATGCCACTATTTCTCCCCTCCTCTAGTTTCGATAGTTTAATACTTCTGCGATATGTAAAACTTCTATTGGTTTACCCTGTCTATTAATTCTTCCGCCAATATTCATCAGACACCCTCCGTCTGCTCCAATGAGATAGTCGGCTTCTGTCGTTTCAACACATTGCACTTTTTCATCTACCATTTTTTCTGAGATTTGCCCCATTTTTACAGAGAAGGTTCCTCCAAAGCCACAGCAATTCTCCTTACCTGGAAGCTCAACATATTCAACACCGTCAATATTTTTTAAAAGTTTAATTGGTGGTTCCTTTACTCCTAAAAGTCGCGTCATATGACAGGATGTATGAAAGGTTACCTTTCCTTTGAATGTTGAACCAACATCTGTAATACCTAAAACTTCTACAATGAATTGAGTGAGTTCGTATGTTTTCTTTGCAAGTTCGATTGCTTTTGGTTCCCATACAGGATCTCCTTTAAAAATATCCTTGTATTCGTGGAACATATTTGCACAGGATCCTGATGGACATACAATGTACTCTGCATTTTCAAAGGTTTCTATCATTTTTTTCATGGTTTTCTTCGTTTCTTCTACATATCCGCTATTATACGCAGGCTGTCCGCAGCAAACCTGATCTCGCGGAAACTCCACTTCGCAGCCAAGATGCTCTAATAGCTCAACCGTTGCTTTGCCCACATTTGTTTGAAACATGTCAACAAGACAGGTAGCAAATAAAGTGACTTTCATTTTGGTTTTTCCCCCTTAAGTAAAACAAGTGAACAGGTCGTCTGATGACCTTATAATTAAAACCTATGTTACTACTTTTTTTTATGTTATGGAAGGTTATTTTTGAGATTTCTAAAAATAACCTATGATTTCTCAAAATTGTAAGGTTATGTTGTATTACACTTCTTGCTGCAACTTTATCCCAATCAATAATCGTTTCAAAAGATTATTGATTGGAAATGATGTCCTTAGCATTGACATCGTTTCCACTTTTTATAACTATTCTTCATTTGTCTCTTGAAAATATTTACTTAAGATATTTTCCACATTTTCAAGGTGCATTTGCATGGCTAACCGGGATTTTTCCTGGTTTCTTTCTTCGATTGCCTGATATATTTGGACATGCTCTCGATATAACTTTTCAATCGCTGTTTGTTTGGAGAACAACCAAATTCGTCTTGTTTCTTTCATCGTTTCAATCATCAGCCCTGAAATTTGATCTAGTATAGACGATAATAATGGATTATGGGAAGCTGCAGATAATGCTAAGTGGAACTTGAAGTCTGCTTTCTCACCTAATTCTCCATCACCATGTATCCCCTTCATTTCATCAAGGGCTTCAGCCATGGCCTTTAGATCTTGTTCATTTCGATTTTTTGCCGCAGATACAGCTACGCCCGTTTCAATAATTTTCCTAACTTCTAAAAGATGAACGACATCCTTTTTATTCATAAGGATGGCAGATGAAAGAGGAATAAAAAACCTGCTTGCTTCAAATTCCTTGACGAAAGTCCCTTCTCCTTGTTTTATATCAATAAATCCCTTCGCCTTTAAAGCGGACAGTGCTTCCCTTATAGCCGATCTGCTAACTTGAAAATTTTCAGCTAACTGCTGAACCGATTCTAGCCTATCACCCGGCTTTAATTTTCCTGTTAAAATCATGGTATGTAAGGCTTCTTCCACCTCTTCATATATTTTTTTCGGTTTGATATGTTTATATTCCAACCTTTTCCACCTCATTGAATATTAGCATTAATATAAATAGTATACATCATTAGTCCTTATACTTATATTTTTATCCCAGAACAAAAATATTAAAAAATTTGTTGATTTTTTCGGAATCCATAAATATAATCATATCATATAGTCATATGATGACCATATCTATTAAATCTACTAAAACTTGAAAACGATTACTTTAAAGAGTTAAGACAACAGGGGGAAGACACTTTGACATTCACACAAAACTTTACGGTTGTTGGTGACAATCTTGCTTTAACAGCAATCGTAGCTCTTATTCCAATTCTTTATTTTTTCTGGGCTTTGGCCATTAAAAGAATGAAGGGTCATATAGCCGGGTTAACCACCTTGCTTATCGCATTAGTCCTAGCTGTATTCGCATTTAAGATGCCTGCTGTTACAGCTATAATGTCAGCAACACAAGGAGCCGTATATGGTGTATTACCAATTGGCTTGATCATCATTACATCTGTTTTTCTTTATAAGCTGACAGTTAAAACAGGACAATTTGATATTATTCGTAGTTCTGTCTTATCAATCACAGAGGATAGACGTATACAGGCTTTGCTCGTAGCCTTTTCTTTCGGGGCATTTCTTGAAGGTGCTGCTGGTTTTGGTGCACCGGTTGCAATTTCGGCTGCATTATTAGTTGGCCTTGGATTCAACCCTTTATATGCAGCTGGTCTTTGTTTAATCGCTAATACAGCTCCAGTTGCATTCGGTGCAATTGGGATTCCAATCATTGCAATGGAAGGTCCCACAGGTATACCTGCTACTGAGATTTCGAAAATGGTAGGCCGACAGTTACCGTTCCTATCCGTCTTTATTCCTTTTTATCTTGTGGTCATAATGGCAGGCTTTAAAAAAGCATTGGAAGTTATGCCTGCGATTCTAGTTTCTGGTTTGTCCTTTGCCGTAACACAATATTTATCTTCCAACTTTTTAGGACCTGAATTACCAGATGTTCTTTCTGCTTTGGTATCTTTATTTGCATTGGCTATTTTCATGAAATTTTGGAAACCAAAAACTATTTATCGTTTTTCGGCAGAACAGGAAATGGCAGCAACATTGTCAGCAAATTCGTCAAAACTGAAAGAGAACACATACTCTGGCGGTCAAATTTTCAAAGCATGGTCACCATTTTTAATTTTGACTGGATTTATTTCTGTTTGGGGAATCCCGACTATCAAACTTGCTTTAACTGGGAATTATGAAGGAACCAATGTCATTTTAAAAACAATAAACTCTCTTGGTCATGCTCTTACCTTTAAACCGGAAGTTCCTTGGCTGCACAACAAAATCATTGGTGCTTCTGGGGAACCAATTGCTGCATTGTACAAGCTTGAAATTTTGGGAGCAGCTGGGACGGCTATTCTTTTAGCTGCTATTGTTACAAAATTTATTGTCCAAATTTCTTGGCGCGACTGGGCAATAACATTTGGTGAGACAATGAATGAATTAAAATATCCAATTTTAACAATTGCTACTGTAGTTGGATACGCATATGTAACAAATGCTTCTGGAATGAGTACAACTCTTGGAATGACCTTGGCAAAAACAGGGCAACTCTTTGCCTTTTTCGCTCCAGTTCTAGGATGGCTCGGTGTATTCATCACAGGTTCAGATACATCTGCAAACCTGCTATTTGCCAAGTTGCAACAGGTTACATCAACATCCATCGGTATGGACCCGGTACTAGCACTTGCCGCTAACTCATCTGGAGGGGTAACTGGTAAAATGATTTCCCCACAATCGATTGCCGTTGCTTGTGCAGCAGTTGGACTAGCTGGCAAAGAATCAGACTTGTTCCGTTTTACCATTAAGCATAGTCTTTTCTTATTATTAATGATCTGTATTATTACGTTCCTACAAAATAATGTATTAGCATGGATGATTCCTTAAAATTAATATAAGGTAAGTCCAATAATAAATAAAAATTACCTTTTTAAATAACATCTATCTTCTTGAACATCAAGGCTCCTGGGGAATAACCCTAGGAGCTGTTTTTTATGCTTAATTATGGAACTTAGTCGGATTTAAGATCCTTTGCAATAACTGTATCGTCCGCTCTTCTATCGATATGGTTAATTAGAATAAAGTCTAATATACCAATTTGTTGTTATCGTTTCCGATAATTGTTCGAACGACCGTTATCTACAATGACAAGATGGAAGTCTTCTAGTCCATCTACATCGCCCTCTTCACGGGGACCAGTTAACGTCGTGATATAGCTTGTTAATTTTTGACCAACAGCACTTCTTGTTAACATTCCGACTAGTTTCGATTACTCTCGTAACAAACGAAGGAAATGCTGATTTCTCCCCTCCCTTAGTTCGATAGTTTAATACTTCAGCGATATGTAAAACTTTTATTGGTTTACCTTGTCTGTTAGTTCTTCCGCCAATATTCATAAGGCAGCCCCCATCTGCTCCGATAAGATAGTCGGCTTCTGTCGTTTCAACACATTGCACTTTTTCATCTACCTTTCTCGTTACAATTGCCTCATAGATTGAAAGATGTTCATTGTATAATCGCTCTGTTGTTTTTTCTTTTGAAAATAATGTAAAAAAGGCTCCTAGGAATCGTCCTTGGAACCTGAGTTAAATGTTAAATGTCTATCTATTCCATTATTACATCAAACCAAAGCAGAGTTTTCTCCTTAAGTCGAGAATTTACTTAATCACCACATAGTCCAAATCAACAAGTTTTGCATAGGTCACAATTTGATCTGTTGTTAAATTCAACGAAACAACTGTGTGGTGACCGCCACCATTTTCAATCCAAGCTTTAACACCGTCTTGGAAGTTTGGTCTCACGTTCCAAAGTACACGTGCGACTGGCAGATTTGGAGCTGGCACAGTTGGTTCGAATGCGGAGACTTCGTTGATTAATAGTTTGTAATGTGTACCAAAGTCAGCCATCGAAACAACAACACCGTCTCCTGCTTTACCATCGAATACTAAACGCGCCGGATCTTCACGGTCACCAATACCTAGTGGTGATACAATAATTTTGGGTTTATTACTTGCCAAAGTTGGGTCAACTTCAAGCATATGGGATTGCAGGATTGATTCCTGTCCGGCCGCTAATTCATATGTGTAATCTTCCATAAAGCCAGTTGATTGGTTATGACTCATCACTTTGAGTAGACGGTCAAGTGCTGCAGTCTTCCAATCCCCTTCACCTGCAAAACCATATCCTTGTGCCATTAAGCGTTGAACGGCTAATCCAGGTAGCTGTTTCATGCCATGTAAATCTTCAAAGTTAGACGTAAAGGCATTGTATCCACCTTCATCAAGGAAACGCTTAATTGCAATTTCGTAGCTCGCTTGTACTTTTACACTAGCTTCCCAATCTTCTTTACTATATGTACCATGATCAAATTCATAAAGCTCTTCATATTCTGCAAACAATGCATTAATTTCTTCTTCTGTAACACTATTCACATATTGAACGAGGTCTCCAATACCAAAGTAGTCAACAGTCCAGCCAAATTGAATTTGTGCTTCAATCTTATCTCCATCTGTAACTGCAACATTACGCATGTTATCACCGAAGCGTGCAACCTTAATATTGAAGCTTTCATTATAGGCAACTGCTACGTCCATCCAATCTGCAATCTGCTTTTGTACCTCAGAGCGTTGCCAGTAACCGACAACCACTTTGTTTTGTTTCTTTAAACGAGCATTGATAAAACCATATTCACGGTCACCGTGGGCTGCTTGGTTTAGATTCATAAAATCCATATCAATGGTTGACCAAGGAATGCTTTCATTATATTGAGTGGCTAAATGAAGTAATGGTTTTTGTAATAATTTTGTGCCACGAATCCACATTTTTGCAGGTGAGAATGTATGCATCCATGTGATGACACCAGCAACTTCATCACGATAATTGATCTCTTTCATGATGTTTGTGATTTTATCTGCACTAACCGCTAGGTCCTGTAATACGAGTGGATATGGCAGAATACCACTTTCATTTAGGGCATCCGTCATTTCTTGTGCATGTGCTTTAACTTCTGCCAACGCTTCTTCCCCGTATAAATGCTGTGAACCAACAACAAACCAAAATTCTTTTTTCATCATACTAAACCTCTTTCCTAGATTAATAGTTTTCGATTATTTTTGACCGTAATAAGCATTTTTCCCATGCTTTCGTAAATAGTGCTTATCTAAAACACGTTGCGGCAAAATTGGAGCAAAATGATTTAATTCGCGTGCGAATAAATTCATTTTTGCTACTTCATCCAATACAACACTATTTATGACCGCTGATTTAACATCCTTGCCCCACGTAAATGGACCATGACCTTGGAGTAAGATACCTGGAACAGCTAAAACATCTAGCCCGCGTTCTTCAAATGTTTCGATAATGACATGACCTGTTTGTGCCTCATAACCCTCATCAATCTCCTCTTGAGTTAAGAAACGAGCACATGGAATAGAACCATAGAATGTATCTGCATGAGTCGTCCCCATCGCCGGTACATCAAGTCCTGCTTGAGCCCAAATCGTGGCCCAAGTGGAATGAGTGTGCACAATTCCACCGATTTCTGGGAAATGGTTATAGAGGACTGCGTGAGTCTTTGTATCTGAAGATGGGTTCAACTCTCCTTCTACAATATTCCCTTTTAGATCAACAACGACCATATCACTAGGTTTCATAGATTCATAATCGACACCGCTGGGTTTGATTACAAATAAACCACTTTCACGATCAATCGCACTTGCATTTCCCCATGTGAATTTCACGAGTCCATGCTTAGGTAAGTCCAAATTCGCTTGATATACCTCTTCTTTAAGTTGTTCTAACATGTCTTAAGCCCTCCCCCATTCATATAACCAAATGATTCACAGCGGCCTTCTCAATCGCTAAGCCTTTTTTATACCGTTCAATAAAATCTTCAAATCCTTTAACGTCATCCCCATCTGGATACATTTTTTGTCCATCTGCATCTTCAAAAACCTTCTTGTCTAGGAAGTCTGCTAAGCTTTCATCTGCAGTTTTGTTATTCATATAAGATGCTAGAATAGCCATACCCCAAGCACCGCCTTCTCCAGCTGTTGCCATAACTGAAACTGGCGTATTCATTGCGGCTGCTAATATTTTCTGTCCAACCACAGGTGTTTTAAATAAACCACCGTGGGCTAAAATGCTGTCAATTGTTACATTTTCCTTCTTTGTTAAAATATCCATTCCCATTTTTAACGCACCAAAAGAAGTAAAAAGGTGAGTTCGCATGAAGTTTGCCAAATTGAAATGACTCTCGGGTGACCGGACAAATAATGGTCGACCTTCTTCTAACCCTGTAATATTTTCACCTGAAAAATAACCGTAGCTTAGTAGGCCACCACCATCTGGGTCCGCTTCCAAAGCTTTATTCAACATCACTTCATATAATTTGTCCTGTTCAACCTTTTGTCCCATTGCTTCGGCAAACTCCTTGAACAATCCAAGCCAAGCATTGATATCACTTGAGCAGTTATTCGCATGAACCATGGCAACTGGACTTCCGTTTGGTGTTGTTACCATATCAATTTCTGGATATACTTTTGAAAGTTCATTTTCTAAGACAATCATTGCAAAGACGGAAGTTCCAACTGAAACGTTACCGGTTCGCTTCTTCACACTATTTGTAGCAACCATTCCTGTTCCTGCATCACCCTCTGGTGGGCAAACAGGAATGCCTGGCTGTAATTCCTGTGACCGATCAAGAATTTTTGCTCCAGCTTCTGTTAATTTTCCGCCATGTTCACCTGATACAAGTACCTTAGGAAGAATATCTTTTAGCTTCCAAGGATAGCTCTCGTTTGCTATTAATTCATCAAACTGCTTGAGCATTGATTCATTGTAGTCTTGTGTCGTTTCATCAATTGGGAACATTCCAGAGGCATCTCCTATGCCTAAGGCTTTGTTTCCGGTCAGTAACCAATGAATGTAACCCGCTAAAGTTGTCATAAAATGTAATCGCGGTAAATGTTTCTCTTCATTAAGAATGGCTTGGTATAGGTGAGCAATACTCCATCTTTCAGGAATATTGAAATTAAATTTTTCAGTCAATTTCTTTGCCGCAACTCCAGTTGTGGCGTTACGCCAGGTTCGAAACGGAACTAGTAGCTCACCTGTTTTGTCAAACGCCAGATACCCGTGCATCATGGCAGAAAATCCAATTGAACCAATCGTTCGAATTGTGATTCCATAGTTTCGTTCAACTTCCTGTTTCATTTCACTGTAAGCTGTTTGCAAGCCAGTGATAACATCGTCTAAGTTGTACGTCCAAAATCCGTTTTCCAAGCGATTTTCCCATTCATAACTTCCGGATGCGATTGTTTCAAATTGATGATTAATTAACACTGCTTTAATACGTGTGGAACCTAATTCGATTCCTAGTGATGTTTCTCCCTTAGCAATCGCTTCTTTACTATCTACTCGAACTGCCATCACGATAACATCCCCTCTCTGGCAATAATTTTAATATGGATGCTTATTCTGTTTTCTTTTTTAAAATTACACCCCAAGTATATTTTCTGTACGTACATTTGTCAATAATATTAAAAAATATACAGACAATTATTTAGAAGTTGGTTCAATTTTTCTTCGTTATTTGTTATGATTTTAGAACATGAGTAAAAGTTATTTGTCCATTATAGCTGTGATTCCTTCTATTTCCGACACTGCCATGATAGAATATGTCCATACAACTATACTTAGTGTGAAATATGTATGCTTGAACTACTGAAAGAAGTGAATAAAATGAAACCCAAATATCAGGTCATCATTGATGACATTAAAAGTAAAATTCTTTCCGGTGATTATAAAGTTGGAGAACAAATACCTACTGAATTTGCGATGCAAGAAAAGTACGAAGTAAGCAGGCACACAGTAAGAAAGTCCATTTTAGAGCTATCAAAAGAAGGGTTTTTACGAAGTGAAAAAGGGTCTGGCACGTATGTTAGCAACCAATATCGATCAAAATCCAATGGACATTCAACAAAAAAAACAATCGGTGTCATCACAACCTACATCTCTGATTACATTTTCCCATCAATTATTCGTGGAATCGAAGCGAGATTGAATGAGGATAATTATTCGCTTCTTCTGGCTAGTACAAATAATGATGTCGAACTAGAAAAAAAGGCTTTGGAGATGATGTTATCATTTGGGGTAGACGGTCTAATTGTCGAACCTACCAAAAGTAATCTGTACAATCCTAATATTTCATACTATCTATCATTTAAGGAACAGGATGTACCGTTCATCATGATCAATGCTTATTATGAGGAATTGGAGGTTCCTTTCCTATGTCTTGATGACGTTCAATCCAGTTATCTCGCAACAAAGGAATTAATTTCAAAGGGGCATATACAGATTGGACTCATTTCCAAAAAAGATGATTTACAAGGAAAATACCGAATGAAAGGATATATAAAAGCACTTGGAGAAGCCAAACTACGATTTCAACCAGAGTTAGTGCTTTCATACGATACTGAAACGAAAAAGCATCTTTACACTCATTTAAAAGAGTTCATAAACGAAAATAAGGACATGCTGACAGCTCTTGTATGCTATAACGACGAGATTGGATTGGAAGTAGCAAATGTATGTAGAGAACTTGGGATTTCCGTTCCTGAAGAGTTATCTATTGTAGGGCAGGATAATTCGTATATTGCCAAGAATGCAAATATCAAACTAACGACATTAACCCACCCGCAAGAACAAATGGGACGTGATGCAGCGGATTGGATTATAAAGAAATTACAAGGTAAGAAGGATTTACCTAATGAAACTATTTATCAGCCCGTGTTGATTGAAGGAGAAACTGTAAAAGAATTAGAAGTCCAATAAAAGCAACGCCTAAGTAGACGTTGCTTCTTTTTAATACTCTAGTTCTCGTTAAATTGAATAATCTTATATTCAAAACCACTAAGTTCGATTTTTCCTGGATTAACGACTTGATTTGTCTGCATATCGACACCGGTTTTTGGGATCGTGACAGAACCGCCTTTACCATCCATATTGATAATAAACCAAACACTGGAACCGTCCCCTTGTTTTGCTTGTCTTGGAACTACGATGGTTCCGGGTGATACATCGGTTCTTAGGGTCAGATTTGCTTGTTGTGAATAGTGATTGATTAGATTCTGAAGGAGTAGATCTCCGGCCTCTCCAGTTGGTAAGGATCCGAGCATGACAATTTTACCCTGACCAATTGTATGCTCTGAAATGAAGGATTTTCCTTTCGACAGCCCTTCTTCGATCATTCCAATGGAAGTCTTAGAATCTGCTTCAAATACTGAGCTCCATAAGCTTAATGGTGCGGAAATATCAAAGGCACGTCCAATCGTTTCTGTTCCATCCATTGGATAGGTGTACAATACATTTACTCCGGTAATCTTCTCAAGCTCACCTAGAGCACGATCTGTATGGATCGTATGATTTTCAGTCCGTCCCCCAGTTAAAGGACCGACTATCCAAGTGCCACCATTCTCTACAAACTTCTTTGCATGTTCAATATATTCAGATGATAGATAGTGAATGAACGGTGTAAATAATAGCTTGTATCCATCGAGGCTTGCTCCTTCAGGTATTAAATCCCGATGTATCCCCATCGTTACCACCCGTTTATAAAAGTCGGCGAATAGGACTCGATAGTTTAGCCCTTGATGCGGCTCGGTTTTCATGAATGCCTCTGCTCTGTCAGAATACGTAATCGCAAGTTCTGCTTGAGAAGGGTTTGTTGAAAGAATGATCTCTTCAATTTCCTTTCTCATTTCCGCTACTTCTAGCACATTTTCAAAGCCAACAGTCGGTTTCCCCCACGCGCTTATGACGGATCCATGTGGCTGTTCACAGCCAGCTCGCTGCTGTCTCCATAACCAATAACAGAAAGCTTCAGCACCTAATGCATAAGCTGCCACTGCTTCGGCTTTCAAATATCCATTCGGATGTGCAATCGCATGACTCTCCAAGGATGCTGCATATGACGGACTTGTTTCCATCACCCAGTGGCCTGTTCCCTTTTTAAAATTTCTCCATAAATCATGAAGCATAAGATAATTCGGGAAATTATCGATCATTGTGTAAGTGTCAAACGATGCAAAATCCAAGTTTTTGAACAATCGCTCGTTATCAACACTAAAGAAAACAGAGCTATTATGCGTAATTGGTGCAGTAGAATACTTTCTTATGATTTCAGCCTGTCCATCGGAAAACTCAGCAATTTTCTCCATCGAAAAGATTTGGTACATGGTACTTAATGATGAATTGTGTAAAAATGGAGCTGGTCCTGGCTGAGGTACTTGTTCAAAGCTCAGGTAAGCTTCACTCCAAATATCCGCCCCCCATGCATCATTTAAATTTTCAATTGTTTCATAGCGTTCCTTTAACCAAAGATGCCATTGTTCTTGGCAGGTTGGACACATACATTCACTCACATGACACTTAAATTCATTATCGATTTGCCACCCAATAACACCTGGTAGACTTCCAACTGCTTTTGCTAGATTTTCAGTTACGAGTGATGCTCTTTCCCGAAAATATGGATGGTTCGTACAGGCGTGCTGTCTTGAACCATGCCCCATCACCTTCCCGTCACGATCAACATACATGCGTTCCGGATGTCCGTGTGTAAACCATATTGGAGGGGTAGGTGTTGGCGTACACATGACTGTTTCAATGCCATTTTTAAAAAGCTTTTCAACGATGTTCACAAAGAAACTTAAGTCAAATTTGCCTTCCTCGGGTTCCATCTTAGACCATGCGAATTCTCCGATTCTCACCACATTAATACCCGTTTGTTTCATTAACCTGATATCTTCTTCTATGACGGATTCGTTCCAAAGCTCTGGATAGTAGGCCGCACCGTGATATAATTTCTTACCCATCTTCATCACCTCATTTGTTTTTCTACTGTTTAATAAAAGATTTGATTGGCAGATCTAATTCTTGGATTCCTTCAAGAACAAGCTTTCCAACTTCCCTTGCACCATGCTCACAAAAATGAGTGTTGTCTTGAACCCCATCCGGGTAATTTGGATTTTCATTTGGTGCAAACCACGTGAATAATTGCTTGGAACCTTCAGGACCCAGTGTTTCATAAAGTGTTTTTGTTTTTTCCCATAGGTTTATCAGTGGAACATCTAGCTTTTCAGCTAATTGAATCATGGCAATTGGATAGTCACCGAGACTACTTTGGATCTTTCCTTGTTCATCAAATGCTCTGCGTTGAACGGAAGTCACTAAGACGGGGATGGCTCCCTTCTCTCTCGCTCCATTCACATATTTGGTTAAGTTTGATTGATAGGTAGTAAATGGATCGGTACCAAACGATTTTTGGTCATTATGTCCAAATTGAATAAATAGGTAATCATCAGGTTGGATGAAATGAAGGATGGTATCTAAATAGCCTTGTTCCATAAATGTATTCGTGCTGGCTCCACCCTTCGCAAAGTTATGAACCTTCACTTGATCTGTAAAAAAGGATTGAAACACCTGTCCCCAACCAGCCATTGGTGCCTCATGTTTCGGGCAACTCGCGACAGTAGAATCACCTGCTAAAAAAAGATTTGTCATATCAGAAACTGGATTGTTTTTCATATATTAATCCTCCTTATCTAGTAATTTTTCTGCTAGTTTAATGGCTAACTCATCGTTTGACAATGGATTGCGATGAGTGTTTTCCAAGTAAATATGCTTTTCTGTTTCTGGCATAATATATTCCTTATACCATAAAAAGAAATGAGGGCTATCGCCATGCATCCGCACAAATCTACGTGCTGTATCTAGTGATTGAATCGTACTCTCAATATTCGTTAACCAATCGGCACGGTAAAAGTTTTTCCATTTTCCATGTTCTGCCCGTTGAAACGCTTGTTGTCCCAGCTTATAGGCGCCAATAGCTTTTGATAAGTAAACAAATGCAAGAGGATATTTTTCCTGAACGAAAGCACTATACGCACTACATAACAAGATAAATCCCTTACATCCAGAAACATGCAGTTCGACTTGGAAAATAAATTGATCATAAAAGCGTGTTTGATCCTCATTTTTCAATTGAGGTAAGAGTTCCTGGCAATTTTCTAAAAGCTCTTCCCAACTATTTAAGGCCGTCTCACACTTTTCCTTAAACCAGTGAACCTGTTCTGAAAAAGGGACATCACCTGTTGCCCAGAAAAGCTTTGAATCAGGTACATTTGATTTTCCCTGTAACCAATGCCCTATGATTCGTCTTGCATTATGATGGTAAAATTCCTCTCCCGCTCGATCATCTGAGTGAACGCCATAGTGTATCGTACAATCAAAGTAACTCGTATAAAGATTGATGATTTCATTTGCATTCGATGAGTAAAGACGGTTCACAAATGTATGTAAATGATTGGCTACGTTGATATTTCCGTTATTCCATAATTCCTTCATTAAATCTAATGTATAAAGATGCGGCCGTATATTTCCGCTATTTAGTAAGAGGTAAGAGTCAGCCCCCTGGCGAAAAGCCTGCTCAACCTCTTCCTTAATTAGTTCGGGTGAAGAAGGAAACATCGTCAAATGATTGGAAGCCTGCAGGTCGTGAAAAGTAATATGATAATAAATACCATGTTCACCGAAATCCTTTTCAGTTGGCAAAGCAGGAATTCTGCCTTTTTCATTTCCCTGACGGCGCGACACCATTTTGCCGTAGCCATTATCAGCCCAAATCTTAATGATTTCATCAGGTACATCAATATGCCCAGATTTATAGAGTTCTGCTATTTCTCCATATAAAGCCATGCAGCAAACTGGCTCCTCCACTGCTTGACAGACCATTTCATATTGCCTTCTGACTACCTTGGAAATCATGTCGCCTCGTTTTTCCGGTGTGTCAAACTGCGGATCATACAACCAAAACGGTGCATCCCCTTGTCCACGAAATGATAATACCCACACAATCTTGTCGTCTTTTTGTTTTTGAATCGCTTCTTCCCATAATGCTTCAAACAATTCTGGGTGATCTTGATAACTTGGTGTTTTATTGGGGTAAGCTCGTAAGAACATTTCGGCACCCAAAGGTTCGGCATGATGATGAGTTACCCAAAGCCCCATTTCTGATGCTAACTCTGCATGTATTCCATGTTTAGGCAGGTCAGTTCCTGGAATCACCATATTTCCGCCGCATCTTAATAAAGCTTCAAAAACGGGAACCCATACCTCTTTCGTTGGAGGGTATTCCTCCTTCCAGCCAATCAGACAAACCTCATCATTCACAAACCAGCCACGGTATTTTACCTTTTTTTCTTCGGAATCATAAGATACCGTTGGGATAGGAATGTCATTTTTTTGTAGTATCGGTATATCTGCCCAAAACCAAAATGGGTCTACCCCTAAATATTTTTCGCTGTAATAAAGCAAACCATAAATGATTCCCAAATCGTCATACCCGATAATATGAAATGACCATTTCCCTTTATTCTCTACGAACCGAAAGCTAAAAGCTTCAGGTCTCGCTGGACATTCCTCATCGTTCTCTGCATAGCGAATGACAATATCGGCAGTTTCGGATACCAGTGTTTGAAGTAGCGGTGTCTTTCCGAATACATGAAGATGATCTCTTCGAATCATATCCAGCGCATGCTTTACTGGGTTTGTTAGTTTGTCTGGCACGGAAATGATTGAGTTCGCATTAATCACCACACATGAAGGCTGCATCTGTTTTCCTCCTTATGAATCTAGTACTCTAACAATTAAATGGCATATGTGGCTTGAACTCTATGTTGAGTTTCGATAATTTGCATTAAATCTGAGATTTATGCTTCGAACTTCGATTATTTGCGTCATCTCCACGATATTTGCGTCGAACTCCGATTATTTGCGTCATATCCACGATTTATGCTTCGAACTCCCGTTATTTGCGTCAAATCCACGATATATGCGTCGAACTCCCGTTATTTGCTTCAAATCCGAGATTTATGCGTCGAACTACGATTATTTGCGTCAAATCTGAGATTTATGCTTCGAACTTCGGTTATTTGCATCAAATCCGAGATTTATGCGTCGGAACTTCAGCTATTTGCATCAAATCCACGATATATGCTTCGAACTCCGGTTATTTGCTTCAAATCTGAGATTTATGCTTCGAACTCCGGTTATTTGCTTCAAATCTGAGATATATGCGTCGAACTTCGGTTATTTGCTTCTAATCTGAGATTTATGCTTCGAACTTCGATTATTTGCTTCAAATCCGAGATATTTGCGTCGTCCCGCGATTATTTGCATCATATCCGGGATTTATGCTTCGAACCCCGATTATTTGCTTCAAATCCAAGATTTTTGCGTCGTCCCGCGATTATTTGCTTCATATCCGAGAGAGATGAATACTCGTCATGTTACTATTGATTTCCTTTTTAATACCTGTGACAAAAAAGCAAGTGCGAGACCTTGGCCCCAGCCTTGAACCCGTTTAAATGGTACTTCCTTATAGCCATTGGCATCAAACATAACCGCCGTTCCAGAGGAAACTCCCATCACCGAACCGTCTTCTTTTATTTTTCCAAGAATGCCATGAATCGACCGTTGAATGTATTTGTTATATAATTTTCCTCTCGTTAATAATGCAGCAGCAATCCCTGCAGAGCCAGATGTCTCGAGATAGGATGAAGGATCATCTACAATTGTATGCCATAGTCCTGTCTCTGATTGAAGACGAACTAATGCACTTAGTTGATCACGTAACGAATCGGCGATAATCATATAAGATGGATGCTGCACTTCAATAAGCTCAAGTGCTCTAGCCATCGTATAAGCAGCCCAGCCGTTGCCTCTTGCCCAAAAAATACTAGACATATGGTTCTGCGCTAAATTGTCCCATCCATGGTAATAAAGATTCGTATCGTCATCCTGTAGAAATCTTTCATGTCCATGATATTGTTTTAATCCAAAATTGAAAAAGTCTTCCCTGTCTAACAAATGACCGATTCTTAACAGAAAATATCCTGCCATAAACATCGTGTCTACCCATGCTTGCTCAGGAAAATGATATTTGTCTCCATTGACGGTATGCTGCAAGACTCCATCATCAAAACGCTCCGCATCATGAAGTAAGAACTCCGCCATTTTTGTGGCATGTTCAATGTATTTTTCATCATTTGTTGCCTTATATAGGGTAAGCAGGATATGTCCGATCGACGAGGCGTTCACCGTTAGCTTTGGCAGACCATCCTCCAGCTCCTCATCTACCCAATTTTTCACAAATTGTAAATACTTATCTTCTCCGGTTGCTTCATACGCTTCAGCAATACCATAAAACGCAACCCCTCCAGGCCAATCCCAACCAAAATCCATATTTATTGTTCTCTCAATAACTTGGTCAATCGCCTGACAAATCTTGTTATCTTCCAGTACTAGCTGTGGCATACTTTTTCCTCCTCGTTTTGTTTTACACTCAGCGTTCCTTGGTCCACTTTGTATCCACTGGATTTGGACAGCTCTTCTGTTTAAATTTCGCTTGATAGTTTACGATAAACCCTCCGTACCTGCAGGTGGTTCCATATTGCAGAGCAGTGCAGCTGTTACATTCTTTTAAACGAGTTTCATAGATTTCATCTGTTACAATTAATGAAGGATCTTCTTCAGCTTCTATTACAAGTTTCTGAATGACTTCGTCTGAAACAATAACTGTTTCTTTGCATCCCTTACAAGTCATTAAGTAAGCCCACTTTTGAATCGATTGATAACGTCACAATAGACATTGCTGGTAACTCGATGTGCAGTCTATTTTGTATAAGGGTTACACCATGAAAGTCTTCTACCTTCACGACGTCGGGTTGTTCAAAGGTATTATGAGCATTCATGCTGTCACCTGTTAGGATTGTTCCAGTTACACTTATCTGTGAAGTATGTAATCCACGTAATTCTAAGTCCAGTACTGCTGCATTTTCATGATCGATATTACAAAGGCTAATATGAGTCTTCCCTTCAGCGTTCTTAGATGCGGATACGCTTACCTGCGGAAGAATTTGACCATCATATTCATAGTTGCCATAGAATGGCTCAACATCGAGACGTTCAGCATCCTGGTGAACTTTAAACATATCAAATACATGATAAGTTGGAGTTAGAATCATTTTTTCCCCTTCTGTTAAAATCATCGCTTGTAGAACATTTACGGTTTGAGCAATATTGGTCATTTGAACGCGATCGCTATGCTTATGAAAAATAGTAAAATGCAGACCAGCTACTAGAGCGTCACGAAGTGTATTTTGCTGATATAAGAAACCTGGATTAGTCCCTTTCTCAACGTTAAACCAGGTACCCCATTCATCAATGATGAGCCCTACCCTTTTTTCTGGGTCATATTGATCCATGATACTGCTATGTTTCGTAATCAATTCATCCATATGCATAGCCTTTTTCATGGTAATGAACCATTCATTTTCTTCGAAGTCCACTGCCGAACCCTTATCAGACCAAGGACCGGGTACGGTGTAGTAATGGAGACTGAGTCCATCCATCATTCGATGGGCATTTTTCATTAACACTTCTGTCCAATGGTAATCACTAGAGTTCGCGCCCCCAGCGATTTTATAAATTTTGTTTCCATTATAATTTCTGACATAAGTCTGGTATTGACGATAAAGGTCTGCATAATATTCAGCCCGCATATTCCCGCCGCAGCCCCAGTTTTCATTTCCTACTCCAAAATAGGTTAATTTCCATGGCTCTTCTCTGCCGTTTTCACGTCTCCAGTTTGCCATTGGGGATTCGCCTTCAAACGTCATATACTCCACCCATTCGGACATTTCCTGAACGGTTCCGCTCCCCACATTTCCGCAAATATATGGTTCACATTCCAATAACTCACATAAAAGCATAAACTCATGGGTTCCAAAATGATTGTTTTCAACGACACCGCCCCAATGGGTATTGACCATTCGCTTACGAGTTTCCTTCGGACCAACCCCATCCTTCCAATGATACTCGTCCGCAAAGCATCCTCCTGGCCATCGAAGCACTGGAACCTCAATATTCTTCAATGCCTCTAAGACATCGTTACGAATCCCTTTTGTGTTTGGAATGGGAGAATCCTCACCAACCCAAATTCCTTCATAAATACATCTCCCAAGATGCTCTGCAAAATGACCATAAATATTCTTATTTATTTTTCCACGTTGAATATCTGTATTTACAATAATTGTGTTCTCCATGGTATACCCCTCCAACATTTTTTGTTTCACAAATTAGTAAAAAACGGGTCTCAAAAGTTGAGGACCCGATTTGTTATTGTTCTTGAAGCAAAAGCTTTGATTTTCGATCTACTTTTTCAAATGCATTCATCGCAGGCTTCATAATAAACAGTGCTAAGAGATTTCCGCTATACAGAATAGAAATTGGCGGTGCAAAAGAAAGAGCAAAAACAATCCCAAAGCTTCCTATTAATAGATAAAAAGTAGATAATGGATTCATAATCATGACAAAAAAGGAACTCTTAACCACCTGTTTGATTTTCATATCATAATGTACATACATTGGAATGATATAGAAAACCATGGCAACAAAAATTAATGTAACAAAGCACAAAGGTACAAATAGCATGGATACAAATTGATTTGTTGCGTGTAAAACAAACTGAAAGTCAATGTATAAAACCAAACTAATCGCTGTAATTAAAAGACCAAGCAAATTACCTTTTACAAATTCACGTTTATACGTAGTCCAAAATGTCTTAAAAATAGATACATCATCATTTCCTAGCATCCATTTTCTCGCAACCGCAAACAATGCAAGCGTTGCAGGAAAAAAGCCAAATATGCCTAAACCGATAATCGCAAATGAAATCCATAATAAATTTAAGAATGCTAGCCGTGAAATCCATTCTAGCAAACTATAGAAACCGCCAAAAAAACCTTTTGTCTCCATTGATAATCCTCCTTTGCCTTTTTTACATTAACTTAAAGGGAATTTGCCACCCCATAACGAAGTGGCAATCTTGTTATCATTCATCCCTTTAACCCACTCATACTGATACCTTCCACAACATGACGTTGGAAGATAAAGAATATGATAAAGACTGGAAGTAATGAGACTACCGACATTGCAAACATCGCTCCCCAGTTTGATACGGTTTCATTACTTAAGAACATATTTAATGCCATCGAAACGGTATACTTAGCTGGTGAGTTCAAGTATAGAACTGGTCCTAATAAATTTTCCCACGTCCAATAGAAGGAGAAAATTGACGCTGTTGCCAATGCTGGTTTAATTAACGGCAAGATAATCCTAGAAAAAATTCCAAAGGTATTACAGCCATCAATAATCGCTGCTTCATCTAATTCTCTTGGAATCGTCCTAATAAATTGAACTAAAAGGAAAATAAAGAATGGATGTCCAAAGTAGGCTGGGATAACTAGCGGCTTAATTGAGTTTAGCCAATCAAGTTTTGCAAAAATGATATATTGTGGAACCATTAAAACATCATGTGGAAGCATTAACGTTACCATCATGATTCCAAACCAAAGTGTTTTGCCCTTAAAATTTAATCGTGCAAACCCGAAGGCTATAAATGCTGATGAAATGACTTGTCCTATTAACGTTAATACAACCAGTACTGCTGTATTTTTAATGAAAACCCCGAAGGAATGCCCTCCAATTCCTTTCCATCCATCTGCAAAGTTCGTCCAAATCCAAGGGTCTGGGAGAAGTGATTTAGCCGTAATAAAAATCGTATCACTTGGTTTAAATGAACTCATGAGGAGCCAAATAACGGGATAAAGCATGACAATCGCAAAACCACCAACAAGTATGTGGTATATCCACCATCTTGGTGTCTTCATTTTCGATTTCATTGTTATTTGCCCCCTTCCGATTCATAGTGAACCCATAATTTTGATGTCGTGAAAATGATTACCGTTAAAATACCTACTATAATTAACATGATCCATGCCATTGCTGAAGCATAACCCATATTAAAGAACTCAAAACCTTGAATGAATAGGTATAAAGAGTATAGAAGTGTTCCATCTAATGGTCCACCTGTACCTTTTGAAATAATAAATGCTGGTACGAATGTCATAAAGGCAGCAATTGTTTGCATGACTGTATTAAATAAAATCACTGGGCTAAGCATTGGAAGGGTGATTTTGAGGAATTGCTGGAATCCATTAGCACCATCAACGCTAGCAGCTTCATAATAACTTCTTGGGATACTTTTTAATCCTGCTAAGAATATGAGCATGGAAGAACCAAATTGCCAGACAGATAAGAAGATGAGCATCCATAATGCTGCTGTTGGGTCACCAAACCATCTAACAACCGGAAGTCCGATTAAGTCTAATAAAATATTAACTACACCTAAATCCCCAAAGACATTTCGCCACATAATCGCAACGGCTACACTTCCACCGATAAGGGAAGGTAAATAAAATAAGGTCCGGTATAATCCAACCGCTTTGGAAGCCGTATTTAACATCATGGCAATTAACAAAGCAAAAGCTAGTCTTAATGGAACCCCAGCAAAAACATAGATAAGGGTCACTTTTAAAGATTGCCAGTAACGAGGATCTGCTGTAAACATTTTTTTGTAGTTATCCAAACCAATCCATTTTGGCGGCGCAAATAAATTGTAATTGGTAAATGAAAAATACAAAGACACTACAATCGGTATTAACGTAAACGCTAGGAAACCGATAATAAACGGACTAATAAACGCATAGCCTGTCATGTTTTCCTTGAAAGCACGCATTCGCTTACTAACCGGACGAATCGGGATATTAGCGTTAACTTTGTCCTTTATTACAGGTGTACTCATGTTTTCATCTCCTTTTTCTCTGATTTCTTTCCCTAAGATGAAAGGACGATAGCTAATCGTGCAGAGGATTAGCTATCGGTTTGCTACATATTATTTATTTTGAGATAGGACACTTTCTGCTTGTTGTCTGAATTGTTTAGCTGCATCCTCAACTTTAAGTTGACCATAGTTCATTTGCTCAGATAAAGCATCAAGTGTTTCAATCACTTCACCCGCTCCAACTGGATCTGGACCGTCAAAGCTTGAACTATTACCATCAGCCCACTCAATATAATCAAATACTTGAACTTGTGCTTCACTTAGTTCAGGTTTTAGAGCTTCCTGTACCTTAGGTGAACCTGGTACACCACGATCCCCAAGATTTAATTTGTTTGCTTCAATATCATTGATCATGAAGTCGATAAACTTACCAGCTTCTTCTTGGTGTTTTGAATTATTGGCAATTGACCAGAACATACTAGGCTTTAAGTAAAGTCCTTTATCTGCATCAGGTCCTGGCATACCTACCATTTCTAATGGTCGATTCGCAACTTGTTGCAATCCTACAAATTGGTTTGACCATTGGAAAATTCCGATTGCATCTTCAGTAACCACAGGGTCATCTTCAATTCCTTTTAACTGTGCTAAATAGTCAGGAGTTGGTGTAGAACCGTTTTTAACCATACCCGAATGCATTTCGAAGAAGTCGATAAATAATTGATCATCATCATATCCTAAACCAGTGCCATCTTTGCCGAAAAGTGATTTTCCTTGTGTTCTTAAGTAGTAATTAAAGAACACATCTGCCTTCATTCCTGTGTCCATATAAACTCCAGCATCTTTAGCTTTTTGGGCAATTTCTTTATAATCATCCCAAGTCCAATCCTCTGGAATGCTGTCTACTCCGATAGTTTTTAATAACGCAGGGTCAAAATGGAATCCGACAGCGTTCACGCCGGAGCTAAGTCCAACCAACTTGTCGCCTAACTTACCAGCATCAACATAGTTGTCAGAAAGATCACTTGTATCAATTTCTTTACCTGCAAATGGTCCCATATCAGCTAATTGACCATTTTGTCCATATTGAGACAAATACGATAAGTCCATTTGAATAATATCTGGAAGCTCATTTGCCGCTGCTTGTGGAGCAAGCTTCTTCCAGTAATCATCCCATGCTGCATATTCAGCCTCGATTTTTACGTTTGGATTTTGTTCTTCATACATTTTGATAATTTCAAGCGTGTAGTCATGTCGTGGTTGAGAGCCCCACCATGCAATCCGTAGAGTGACTTTGTCATCTTTTGATTTTTCCTTATCACCTGATTTTTCGCCATCACCTGATGAGCCACTACTACATGCTGCTAGTGATACAACTAAAAGCAAGGAAACGAATAATACTAAGAACTTCTTCATCTTTTTATCCCCCTCTTTTTATGAAAGTGTTTACATTCTTATTATGAAGGTTATTTGCAATTGTCTGAATTTAAAATTCAGTCCAATTTGTTTAAAAATCAGACTTTTGTATGAAAAAAATGCTCGATTGAACAAGGATACATTCTTGTTCAATCGAGCACACTTTAATTGGCCGATCTTTTCTTATTTTTTAAAATATCATTTGCTTCTGATCTAAATAGTTCTGCACCTTCACTAGGGGTTATTTTCTTAAATAAAATCTGGTCCGAAAGATCCTGTAATAAATTGACTACTTCAAAGGCATTTAAAGGATCTGCCTTTTCAACCTCATAATGATTCGTTTTTACTCTTTCAACATACTCGAACATTCTTTTCTGGTTTTCAGTCAGAACATCTCCCATTTGATCAACAACTGTTGATGAAATGGGGACACCTCTTTCACCTTTGATGATTTTATTTGCCTCAATATTATTAATAAAGAAATTTATAAATTGAGCGGCTGCTTCTTGGTTTTTTGAGCTCTTTGAAATCGAAAATAGCATACTCGGCTTCAAGGTCAGACCTTCAACCTGTCCAGGACCTGGAGGGGGAATAATATCAAGCTCACTTTCGGCAGCTTCTGAGAAACTGATATACTGATTAGAGTATGCCCATGTCATTGGTGTTAATTTATGCATAAAAAGACTATGTTCAATTCCATTAATCTTTTCAGTTACATCTGCCCTTGGAAATGCGCCTTTCTCTAGTAAGCGGATTTGCATATCAAAATAGTCGATAAACAGCTGATCATCCTCATATCCCAAACCTGTCCCGCTATCATTATACAAACTCTTACCTTGTGTTCGTAAAAAATAAGAGAAAAAGACATCAACAGATTTCATCTCATTAGTACCGTAGATTCCTAGTCGATCATGGACCTGTGTTACGATATTTTCATAGTCAGTCCAGGTCCAATCTGTTTGAGGTAATGACCCTATTGCTGATGAAAGCAGTTCGCGATCTACAATGACGGCTGGGGCATTCAACCCCAATGGAATACCATATAAATGGTCCTCAACCATTCCTCCTGAAAGTATGTCTTCGGAAATTCCTTCTGTTTCAATGACCCTATCTTCGACAAATGAAGATAGGTCCTCAAGGGTATTATTTTCACTATATGTTTTTAAATAGACAAGATCCATTTGAATAATGTCTGGAAGTTGTTTTGCAACTGCCATAGGGGCAAGTCTTTTCCAATAATCATCCCAATAGGCATAATCGGGTTCAATATGGATATAGGGATATTTTTTTTCAAATAATTCAATGACCTTCATCGTATAATCATGACGAGGTTGCTCACCCCACCAAGAAATCTTTAACGTAATCTCTTCATGTTCAGTACTCTTAACGAATTCCATAAACTTTGCTTGCTCACAACCACCGACAACAAATACCATTACGAGGGACAGAGTTGATAGCAACCACTTTTTCATAATTTTTCCCCTTTTAAAAAAATCAAATACGCCTTGGCGTATTTGCGCCCGATTTTAAGGCCCACACGATGTGGGTCATGAAGACGTTGCCACAGGAAGTGGCGTCTTTAGTCTTCGATCTTACAGCTCGAAAAATTTCATCTGAAAAATCGTGGCATCCGCCGGAGGCTTTTATAGCAGAAGTCTTCTACTTCTGCTATAAAGTTACCCTAGTAAAGATTCTCTCTTGTATTCTGATGGTGTATATCCTGTATGCTTTTTAAATACTTGACTAAAATATTGCGGGTTATCGCCGTATCCAATTTTTTCAGCGATTTCGAATACTTTTACATCGCTTTCTTGATCGATTAATTGAATTGCCAATTCAATTCGCTGTTTTGTAATGTAATGTGAGAATTTTTCTCCCGTTTCCTTCTTGAATAGTTTTCCAAGATAGTCGGCATTCATATACAGCATTTCATTCGACACCCAATGTAAAGATAAATTTTGATTCCCAATATGTTTATGGATGATATCAATGACCTTATTAATGATTGTCGAATGCTTATTCTTATTTTGAGAATAAAAGGCTAAGGTTATTTCTTTAGCCACATTTTCAAAATAGGATTTCATTTGTTGGATTGTATCCATTTCCAACAAACTTGTTAAGCTTGTTAAATACGTATTCATTTGTTTCACTTCACATAATCGAATCATGGCATTATAAAGTTGAATTACATATGATTTTGTAATATTAATATCTTGTTTTAAATACAGTAAACGGTTAAAGAAAGAATGTAGTTCTTTTTGAACCTCTTCCCCAGAACCCGCTTTTACAAGGCGGCAAAATTTTTGATCATCGTAATAGAATTGCTCCTCACTAATCTCGTGATGATCGGAAATATCCTTTTTCGTAATCACTCCACCTTCACCTAAATAAAAACGATAGCTTAAACAGTCAAGTGCTTCCTTGTATAAGTTATTTGCATGACTGATATCCCCGCCATCGCTAACAGCAACAGTTGAATCTAAGAAATAATATTGAAAAAAAGTATCTTTTATCTTTGATATTTTTGATTGTAAGGAAAGTTCCACTCCACAATCTTCAATTAAAAAAAGTACCATTTTTCCTACTGTACAGCTCATAATATATGGCGTCAAAATTTGTTCTGCTATATTTTTTATCGCAAAAACTTGTTCAAATTCATATTCACCTTCAAGTTGAAATAACACGACTCGTACATGCGCAGATTGTATATCTACTTGAAAAAGATTTTGATAGTATTCTAGATCTCGATTCTCATAGTGATTTGTTATAAATTCCTTAAGGAGCTGCTCCTTTGCATATGGCATCACATTTGCAAGCGTATTCTTCATATTGCAAACAAATTCTTCACGATTCCGTTCTTGCGTGAGATCATCACAAAGTTCGACTATGGCATCCATAATGCTTTTCTCATTACACGGCTTTAACAGATAGTGCTTTACTCCATATGACATCGCTTGCTTCGCAAAATCAAATTCACTAAATCCGGTTAACAATACGAAACGGATTTCAGGATAGACTTGATGAACCTTTTCAACTAACTGCAGCCCATTCATCCCTGGCATTTTAATATCGCTTACTACGATGTCCGGCTTTTCTTGTTCGATTAAGTTGAAAGCTTCTATTCCATTTCTTGCAGTAGCCATTAACGTAGTCCCCATCGACTTCCAATTAATTACCTTAGACATCCCTTCAGTAATAATTTTCTCATCATCTACTAACAATACTTTATACATATTCCTCCCCCTTATCATAAGGCAGAACAATAATTACCTTTGTTCCTTCATTAGGTGCACTTTCAATGGTAATGCCATATTTTTCTCCAAATGAAAGCTTAATACGGTCATTGATATTCGTTAAACCTACACCTTGACCTCTTGTCTTTATCTCTTTATTTTTAATTTTTTCTAATATCTGTGGTTCCATCCCTGGACCATTGTCCTCGACAATTAGGCTAAATGAATCATCATGAGTGATTGAATAGATTCGAATCTTACATGGTTCAATCATCGGCTCTAACGCGTAATGGATGGCATTTTCAACAAGAGGCTGTAATGTTAATTTTGGAATGATAAACTTATTTAAATCAGAGTCAACCTCCATATGAAAATCCAATCGATCCTCAAAACGGTATTGTTGAATAATGATATAATTCTTTACTGTTGAGAGCTCCTCTTCAATCGTAATTAACGGCTTTTTCAAACTTATCGAATTACGCAATAAGAAGCCAAGTGATTCTACCATATTCGAAATTTGAGCTTGTCCATTTGCTTTAGCTAGCCAGTTAATTGATTCCAGCGTATTGTATAAAAAATGCGGATTGATTTGAGCCTGCAATGCCTTAAATTCTGTCTCTTTAATTGTTAGTTGTTTGGAGTAGTTTTCATTAATTAGTTCATCAATTTGCTGAATCATTGTGTGGAAATTTTGTTGAAGCTTCCCAACTTCATCATCCTGAATCGACGATTTGAGTACTTCTTTTCTTGCTTCTTTAAAATCGCCTGCTGACATTTGCTGTATTCCTGCTACTAGATTTTCTAAGGGAATTGTGATATTCCTTGCAAACCGCATTCCAAATATCGTGACAAAAATAAACATGAGAATGAAGACAAAAACCAATAATGATTTGATTAAGCTAATATCCTTAAAGACTTGATTAAATGGAATCGCATTCACATATCCCCAATCAAAATAATTAGACTTTCGATACACCTGAAAGTATTTTTTTTCACCTATCTCCTTTATTTGATAACCGGAGTGTGAATCGAGTACCGTATCCTTTAAGTGAAGGGGTGGATCAGTTGGGAAAATAATTCCTTGTTGATCGGCTATCAGAAAGTTTCCATCTATTTTCTTCGATCCAGCTAACGTATTTCCGACAAGCTTATCCATATTAATAAAGATAATAAGTGTACCCAGCTTTTCGAAACTTAAATTGTTATAGTCCTTAATTTCTCTAGCTGTAACAATGGTAAAGCCATTTTCTTTAGGATTTATCCAAATATTACTTCCATCTGCCTCATTTGCCGCGCTTGTAATGTCGATTTTTTGTTTTTCTTTTAGTTTTATCGCTCTTGGCCCAGCTACATACTCTTCTCCATTTGCATCTACTAAATTTACCGATAAAATATACTCTTCCTTATTCACATAACTGAGCAATTTATCGTTCATTTGGGTGCGAAGAACAAATTTTTCATATTCTGAACCATCCGCATTCAATTTTGAAAGATATTGTTGGATTTGCGGGTCTGTTAATATCTTATATGAAACATCTTCCATATTTTTCAATTCAATTTCAATGCTATTTGAAGTTGTACTTAATACTTGTGAAGATTTACTATAGAGCTGTTCATCATAGATTTGAAATGCATATTGCAGGCCTAAAAAAGTAAATAGAAATGAAATAATCATGATCCATGAAACAAGTAAAAATAGTTTATATTTAATTTTTAAATTTCCATAGCTTATTCGTAAACGACGAATGGCATTTTTCATTTTTTATCTCCATAGATCGTATTGTAAGCGCGCTCAATTCTAGTGTAATAGTTTACTAAAATTTTATCATAGATATGTGTTGATTCAAAGTTCACCAGTAAGTTTTTTCAGCTTTTTGTCATTTTTGATTTAATTATCTGATAATATGGTCAAGATACTAAATTAATTTTATTTGAATGAGAGGTTATTTAATATGCCAAAAGTAGTGATAGCGTTCCCTGAAGGGAAACATAAAGTATTAACGATGAGTTACGATGACGGTAAGGCAGCTGATAGAAAATTGGTTGAAATTTTTAATCAATATGGGATAAAGGGTACTTTTCATATTAATTCTGGATTATTTGGAGAAGGAGATCGTATACCCATTGAGGAAGTACCCAAGCTTTATGATGGACATGAAATCTCAACTCACACCGTAACTCATCCAACGATTGCTCGATCACCAAAAGAACAGCTTATTGAAGAAATCATTGAAGATCGCAAAGGTCTGGAGAAAATATCAGGATACACGGTAAGAGGATTATCTTATCCTAACGGTTCATATAATTCCCTAATAAAAGAAATGCTGCCATATTTGGGTATTGAATATGCCAGAACCGTTAATAGTACAGGTCATTTTTCCATCCCGGATGATTTCCTAGAATGGAACCCAACATGTCATCATAAGCACAACTTAATGGAACTTGCAGAAGATTTTGTTGCGCTTCACAAGAAGCAATACTTGTATATGCTATATGTTTGGGGCCATAGCTATGAGTTTGACAATGATCAAAACTGGGATTTGATCGAAGGATTTTGTGAGTTCATCGGCAATCGAAACGATATATGGTATGCAACAAATATAGAAATCGTAGATTATTTTAAAGCATTCCGCAACCTTCAATTTTCTGCTGACTGCAGTTTTGTTTATAATCCTAATGCAATTTCAGTATGGCTAAGTGTAGATAATAATATTGTCGAAATAAAAGGCGGCAAGCAAACTGATTTAATTTAGTAGAATTACCATAAATCGCAGACTGAACTAATCATCAAAAAAGGAGACTCTCAGCCAATAGGTTGGGAGTCTTACTGAAAAACTTTTACGCTTTGTAACGTGACATTGAAATCATCACTACCAAATTTGGCGCCATCTTTTTTATACCAAATTCCATTCGTTACGTGATATCTCAAGTGATACAGGACCAAGTAAACCAGAAGGTAGTCGTGCATCATCCATTTCATTTGCTCGACTGTTCGTAACTGCAACAGTAAGTTTATTAACGCCATTTTTTAGTAAGGCTGTATTTATTTCGAAGGTATACGGTGCCCACATTTTCGCACCAACCTCATTCCCATTAATCGATACTCTTACGATTTCATACACTTCACATAAATCGAGCTTGACGCTTGCAATTGAATCGCGTTCTTCTATCGTAAATTGATTTTCATACACGACCTCTCCAGAGAAGGATTCCATACCGTCCCAAATCGTCCATGATTCTAATGCACTATTAAACTTATGATTTATTATCCAATTATGATCTAATGTAATCCTATCAGATATTAACTTTTTAACGTGATAATGGGCTTGTTCTTCTGACCCATGTTCTGCAGTGTTAACGGCAAACACAATAGATGATCTACGTTTAATATTTAATGGTGCAACTAAACTACTATTTTGTCTCTGAAGGTTTACTTGTTTAAGCTCACTTGACCATGCGTCCCATTTTTCAACGCATCCTTCTTCCTTCAAATGTAAGGAGCCTTGATAACTTTCTTCACCTTCATTTACTAAAAAGTAAAAAAGCCTGCCTTCTTTTAAGACCTTAGTGACTCTGATGTCTTTGTTAGCTGGATAAATGACAACCTCTTCTCGATGAGAAACAGATAGTGCATCCACAATTTTTTCAATCTGTTGAATAACCTTCGCGCCCTGAACGGGTGAAGTTGTTTCATTATCTGTAAAAACGATGACTTCCCCTCCACTTTGTATAAACGTTACCAACTTATCAATCACAGACGCTTCAAGTTTTGTGCTATCTTCGACGACCACAGTTTGATAGGATTGATTCTGTATTTCTACTCTTCCTTCCACGATAGAGCTTGATGATAAAAACAAAACTTCCTCTAAATAGTTGAATTCTATTTGATTTTCAAATAGTGGCTTTGCAATTTTCCACGGCAAATGATCTTCCGTGCATAAAATGGCGACACCGGTTTGATTTATACTATCTGTCATTAACCAACTTAGCCGTTTCATATATTGAGCAAACTGTTTGTAATACGGCCACCACAAATTATTGGGACCGACATCCGGCGGACGCTCATGACTTCTCCGCCTTCCATCAATCGAATAATAAAAAGCATGCGGACAGAGGAGATTAACACCCCTGACTAACAACCAATCCATATACCATTTCATATCTCCAGGACTCAGTGCCCATGGGCTTTCCTTACTGCAAACTCCTAAAAACTCATTCAGGTTTCTGCGTCTTCCCCTGTGTCTTGCCGCATCAGCGGAGCACTTTCCAGTTGTTGAGTGTTGTCCTTCTAACCCTTTTCCATCCTCTGGGGCTACCCAACGCCATACAACGTCCTGACCTGGAATTTGAAAATGTTCCAATAATCCGATATCATCGCTTGCCGCTGGATGGCCAGTTAGGGCAATGTTGTGTGCTGCACACCAGTCACTAATCGGTTTATAATAAGCATCGGTTAGTCGTCTATTAACGGTCTTCCGATATTTTTTTCTTAGGGATTCCGTATCGTCTCCAACATCAAACCATAATGCAGCTAGTTCCTCTTCCTTGCTCCCTTTTTCCTTATAATAGGAGAGGAATCCTCTTGTCCAAGGCTTTAGGTTTCGTGCCGCACCTCTTCCTAAGATATCTGGTTCATCGGTGAACATAGCAATCACCGTACTGCCAAAATACTCCTTTAATGCGTTGTAATAGGTTTCATGAGTGATTTCAATAAATTTTTTAACAGCCTCAGGATTTAATAGATCCGCAGATGCCGGTGCATTTGCTTCACCATCGTCCTCGCCAAAATGGATACCACGAATATGTCCACCTGAATAGGCTTGGATGAATAGCAGAATGGACCAATCCTCACCAACTGGGGGACTAAAAGAAACGCTGCCAAACTCATAATTTAAAATCCTTGAGTCCGACAAATCTATTGATTCTTTGGAAAGCTTTTTAACTGCTTGTGCTGAAACAAAAGTCTCACCCTCTGCTAATTCAATCCCTATTTCAATACTTGCGTTACAAGGGTACTCCCTCATTTTCAAGCCTCTACTTGCATATTCTGGATTCTCTTTGACTACTAATCCTTTCGCTGATCCCGATGGATACATTGCTTCGTCATACAGAATCACCGACATCCCTAACAGTTTTGCTTCTTCTACCGCTATTTTGACTAATTCCATAAAGGTTTTCGATAAATATTCAATTTCCTCGGGAATTCCTATTCTGGGATGAATCACAAATCCTGTTACACCTTTATCATAAAAATCGTGAATTTGTCTCGTAATCTCCTGTTTTGTTAAGTGATCATTCCAAAACCAAAATGGAATTGGAGTGAACTCCTCTGGAGGATGTAAAAATTGTTGTTGCAATGGGTTTGGCATTTTTTCCGCACTCCTTAATCACACAGCCCAGTCCAAAATGTGACTGGACTCGCTTTATTTAAAAATTAATAAGTTCATCCACTTTTATTGCTTGGCCCGTGTTAAGGGATATGTTTCCTGCAATCCCAGTTAAAATGGACATGGCACCGTCTACATGTGAGGCAGCACGATTAAATTCGTCTTTAACAGGTGTACCAAAAAGATCTTGTAATAGAATCGGATCTCCACCACCATGTCCGCCTCTACCTTCGACTACCTCCACTTCATATGCCTGGCCAAACATTGGCATAACAACAATCGATTTGTCTTTTACCCTTCCTTCATCTTCCTTATTTCCACCTGAATTAATGTAGGATTGCTCACGAATTCGTACTTCAATTCTTCCTTTCGTACCATTAAAAGAAATGATATACCCTTCCCAAGGAAGATATGCATTTAAGGAATAATTGAGAATGGCTTTATTTTTATATGTAACCATTACGCCGAGTGTATCCTCGATGCTAATTCCATCTCCGAATACGCTTTGGTCCCGTTGGTACCCATCTTCCTTCTCCGCATCCAAATACATGGCTTTCAAGTGGGCATTCCCTTCCAAATCAATCGCGAATGGATCTTCCTTGGCAAACTAACTGCCATGTGCACGTTGATAAAATTGTGTTACACCTCTTGCTTCTGCATTTTCTCTTCCATAGAAGCGTAATCCACCAGTTGCGTAAACCGTTTCAGGTGTAGTGCCTAACCAGAAATTAACTAAATCAAAATGATGAGTGGATTTATGTACAAGCAGTCCGCCACTATTTCGCTTATCCCGGTGCCATCTGCGGAAGTAATCCGCCCCGTGCTGCGTATCCAGTGCCCATTCGAAATTAACAGAGGTAACCTTACCAATCACATCATTCATAATCAACTCACGAATTTTTGTATTATGCGGAGCGTATCTGTAGTTGAACGCAACCCTCAATTCCCTGCCAGTTCGGTTCGTTGCATCAATAATCGCCTGACACTTCTCAGTATCAATCGTCAATGGTTTTTCAGTAATGACATCACAACCTAATTCTAGTGCTTTAATAATGTATGTATGATGTGTTCGATCAACAGTTGTTACAATAACCGTATCCGGCTTTTCCACTTCAATCATTTTTTCAAAGTCTGAGTGTACATATGTGTTTATCTTTGAATGATTATATTTTTCTTCTAACAAACGATTCGCATAATCCATACGGGTTTTATTCAAGTCACAAAAAGCAACTAGTTTACAAGTTTCTTTGAAATCCCTTACAATTGCACCATAAAAAAAATTCAGCTCTTCCACCTGTACCTACTAAGGCGTATTTTTTCATTCTTTTTCCCCTCCAAATATTTTGATTACTAAATAAATTAAAGCAGTCACTCTTCTTAAACCTTAATATCTTTATTTATTTACGACAATAGGACTTTTTTGAAAAGGGTGAACAATTATCTTAGACAGTTCACATATTATGTATTTTAATTTCACAAAAAAGTGTTATAATAATTCGGAATATAAAGGTAAATTTACTTTAAGGGAAGGAGATAAGACTATTTGAGCATAGAGTCAGAGAAAATAGCTTACAAAAGACTCTCCCTGTTTGCCATTGCATGGCCGATTTTTATTGAAACAGGTTTACACATGTTGATGGGTAATGCTGATACACTTATGCTCAGTCAATATTCGGATGATTCAGTTGCTGCGGTTGGAGTTTCGAACCAAATTCTAAATGTTATTATCGTGATGTTCGGATTCGTCGCAACCGGAACGAGCGTGCTTGTTGCACAGTACTTAGGTGCAAATTCTGCAAGGAAAGCTGGTAAAATAGCAGTCGTCTCCATTGTTACGAATATACTCTTAGGTCTTGCTCTGGGACTTATCGTCATCTTCGCTTCTTCAACATTACTAACAATGATGGGTGTATCTGATCAATTATTACAAGAAGCTACAATCTATTTACAAATCGTAGGTGGATTTTTATTTGTGCAAGCTGGCATCATGACAATCGGCGCTGTATTACGAAGTCATCGTTTCACAAAGGACGTCATGTATGTGACGATTGGAATGAACATCTTGAATGTGATTGGGAATTATTTGTTTATATTTGGACCATTCGGTATACCCGTCTTGGGTGTAACCGGTGTCGCCATCTCGACAGCATTTAGCCGGACAATTGGGGTTGTTGTCATATTTTTTATCTTATTTAAACGAATTAAAAATGAGCTGCCTTTCTCATTCTTACTTAAGAAATTCCCATCTTTTGAACTAAAAAAATTACTTAAGATCGGAATTCCATCAGCTGGCGAGCACCTTTCGTTTAATGGTTCTCAATTGGTCATCACCTCTTTTATCGTCATACTCGGAACAGAAGCATTAACAACAAAGGTATACGCTCAAAATATTGGAATGTTTGTCCTTCTCTTTTCCATTGCGATTGGTCAGGGAACACAGATTATTATTGGGCATCAAGTCGGCGCAAAAAAACTTGATGAAGCCTATAAACGTTGTATCAATAGCCTGTTAATTGCAATTGCAGCAACTGCATCTGTTGGATTAACCCTTTATTACTTTAGTGAAAGTCTTTTCAGCCTCTTTACAAATAATCATGACATCATTGTAACAGGAAGTATTCTGCTCTTACTTACCGCTATCCTTGAGCCAGGACGCGCTTTTAATGCTGTTGTTATTAGTTCGCTCCGTGCAGCAGGAGATGTGAATTTCCCTGTTTTAATCGGAATTGTTTCTATGTGGGGAGTAAGTGTGCCGATAGCTTACTTTTTAGGTATCCATTTGGATTTAGGGTTAATTGGAATTTGGATAGCCTTTATCGCCGATGAATGGCTTAGAGGCATTTTAATGCTGTGGCGTTGGCGAAAAGGACATTGGCGAGGAATGTCATTTGTACATCCTACCAAGATCGACAAACCAAAGAAGCAGTTGAAGACAACTCATGTTTAACTTCCCCCCTTTTTATAACCAAGTTGGTTATGAAAGGGGGTTACTTTGATTACCTGAAAGTGAAGATGCTTAAAATGAATTATTGTTCATCCTATTTTCGCTTGATCACTTCTATATACTTCAATTGCTTGCACTTGTGCACGTAGGCATAGCTCTGCTGCTTTAAATGCATGATTCTGAGTCATCGCTTTCTCGGTACGGTTTAAGCAATCCAAGATAAGTTGTCCGAAGAACGGATACCCCACCTTACCAGTTACATTGAAATATTGCTCTCCATCCTTATTGACTAAATAGACATGATTGCCATTATTCTCTCGTGCAAGGTCGACGTATTTCCGAATTTCAATTGTTCCTTCTGTTCCAATAATAAATGTTCTACCGTCACCCCATGTGCTTAATCCATCGGGTGTAAACCAATCTACTCGGAAGTAATTCGTTGCTCCATTATCTCCAACCAATGTTGCATCCCCATAATCATCTAATTCCGGATACTCTGGATGATGATAGTTTGCTATTTTACTATGTAAAACTTTTGCATCCTGACAACCTGTATAGTATAAAAATTGTTCGATTTGATGGGAGCCAATATCACATAGGATCCCACCGTATTGTTCTTTATTAAAAAACCAAGCCGGTCGACTAGCCGCGTTTAAACGATGAGGGCCAAACCCTGTCACCTGGATGACCCGTCCGATGGCACCATTATTAATTAAATCACCCGCGTACACAGCTCCCTCGACGTGAAGACGCTCACTATAATACACCATATACTTTTGACCCGTTTGCTTCACCACTTCTTTCGCTTCTTCCAGTTGTTCTAATGAGGTAAAAGGTGTTTTGTCTGTGAAATAATCTTTTCCTGCCCTCATCACCTGAATACCAAGTTCACTTCGCTTTGAAGGAATCGCTGCACCAGCTACAAGATGAATCTGAGAGTCTGATAAAATCTGTTCTAAAGACTCAGCCTGGATCACTTCAGGAAAAGTTTCAATAAATTTAGCTACTTTTTCTGGATCAGGGTCAAATACCCATTTCAAGGTAGCACCTGCTTCTATTAATCCATTACACATCCCGTATATATGACCATGATCAAGGCAGGCTGCTGCAAATGCGAATTCTCCTTTATTGACGACTGGATTCGGTTTTCCTTTTGGTGCATAGTTCATACCATCTTTTGTCAACAATGCTCCTCCTGTCTTAATGCGTACCTGACACATCCAATTTCTTTTGTATGGCGTTTGGTTTTTTGTTTGATGATTCGTTTATTTTTTCTTGCAGCTTGTCATGATAAAGGTCTGCATCAATTGGTAAATAGACAGGCTCATTTAACCAAGCTGACAAATAGATGGCATTGGAAATTTCTAAACCTTTAATCCCATCTTCTCCTGGTGCTAATAATGGTGTACCCTTCGTTATCGCATCAATCCAATTTTGCATAATCCCGATATGATCTTCCCTTTGACCCTTAATCGGAATATCAATTGGCCAGCATTCAGGTTGACCAAAGCCGCCTTTATAAGTTGCATTGAATTCTCGTTCTGATTGAGTTAAGCGATAAAAGGTAAGTTTATGATCTTCAACAACCATTTTCCCACGATCACCGACAATTTCGAAACGGTTTGTACCTGATGTTTCACCTATTGACGTAATGAAAACCCCAGTTGCACCATTTTCATATTCGACATATGCGGTGAGATCATCCTCTACCTCAATATCGTGATATTTTCCATAATGACAGAAAGCGTGGACTTTCTTAGGCATCATTCCTGTTGTCCACTGCCAAAGATCTACTTGGTGTGGAGCCTGATTTAGTAAGACGCCTCCGCCTTCTCCTACCCAAGTTGCACGCCACTCACCAGAGTCGTAATAACTTTGAGAACGGTACCAATCCGTGATAATCCAATTGGTACGTTTGATCTCACCAAGTTCTCCTGCTTGAATGAGGCTTCGTATTTTTTGATAGATTGGATTTGTTCGTTGGTTGTACATAATGCTAAAGACTTTGCCACTTTCCTGTGCGACTCGGTTCATCTCCGCTACATCTTTTGTAAAGACTCCTGCCGGCTTTTCAATAAGGACATGTACCCCATTAGCAAATGCCTTCATTGCAATCTTTGGATGACTGTAATGTGGTGTCGCAATAAGGACGGCATCTATCCCGGACTTCTCAAAAAATTCATCCTCATCGAGAAAAGTTTGCACATTACCGTTCGAATAATTTCTTATATTATCTAACTGTTCTTGGAAGGGATCACATACTGCTGTAAGGGTTGCTCCACTAATTTTTCCATCAACTAATTGCCTTGCATGTGATCTTCCCATGTTGCCAATTCCAATCACACCTACTTTAATGGGGGTCATTTATCTCACCTCCGCTTCATTGATTGATTTCGCGAATTTTTCTAAGTTATTTAAGCTTATCTCTAAGCTTTCCAATGGCGGGCGATCACAAATGTCCTGTTCGACCGCGTACCATTCAATTCCATTCGATTCTCCCCATTGTAAGATTGGAATAAAGTCAATCTCATTTATTGCCTAAATGGACTATATGCATTTTCGTCCTAAAGGAATAAATACCAAATATAAAACACACCATATCCAATAACACCCTTCTTAACCAATAAGAAGGGTGTTTGTTTATTCTGAAGTAGTAGTTTGGCGTTGTCTTTCGATCCTTGTAAAAGCTAGGAATGCAGACCACATAATGACAAAAGCTAATGCACTCCCGCCAAATAATGGAATTAGTCCTGGTAAAGTGGTCATTAACATATAAATTGTTAAACTTCCAATTACCATCATTATTGTGGACAATGGGTTCATTAACATGATTAAAAATGAATTTTTTACGACTTGAAAGACTGTGACATTGAAGTGGACAAAAGTTGGAAAAACATAACACAACGTTAAGATAAAACCTAAGCAAAGTAGTAAAGTAGGGTAATAGAGAACATTGATGAAACTATCTGTGCTTCTTAAAAAATGAATATCAATGTATAAAATATAACCTGCAACCAAAATGAACACGCC
This sequence comes from Bacillus sp. REN16, assembly GCF_020731355.1. Taxonomy (GTDB): domain Bacteria; phylum Bacillota; class Bacilli; order Bacillales; family Bacillaceae_L; genus Ferdinandcohnia. The sequence goes on from NZ_JAJFZK010000002.1 coordinate 215,241, forward strand.
TAGTAAATTACCTTTCAAAAAGTCCTTTTTATATGAATCCCAAAAGGTTTTAAAAACAGGAATTTCATCAAATCCCATTAGCCATTTTCGGACAATCGTAAACATTGAAATTGTAGCTGGAAAAAAGCCCAAAAAACCGAGTCCCAAAATCGTAAAAAGAATCCACACTAGATTGATATAGGCTAATCTCATAATCCACTCACAAAGTTTATATATACCTCCCATAAAACCATTCATTTACAAAGATGCCTCCTGCCATTTTATGTATTATCAGGTTTATCTTGCAGTCACGCACACAGTTTCATTGTACTGGTCAACAATGAGATTACTTCTTTAAAATAGCTTGATAAACTGCCAAGTTTTCATACGAAGCCTTCATTGGTGCCATTTGTCGAATCCCTATTTTTCCACCATTCAGTATAGGACCATATGCTGTACCTTCATCTTCCCATTCTAAAACCGTTAAATTATTTATCGAGAACTGAACAATCCCCTCATATTTTACAAGTTTCATATGATAAGGCGAATCCGCATCTTCAACAGGTGGAAGTGGATCTGCTCCCTGTGCTACAAGATGGAAGCCATGACTTTTTCGTAAATTACATGTACGAAATGCCCGTTCATCTGGATATTTATGTCTAAAATAGGATAAGTGGAGAGCATTTATTGAACCGGAATGATATTCAGGATACTTTCCTTGTCTTCTTGGTAGGCTAGGCTGAAAAATGTCTTCTCCATTACGACCTGTTGCAGCGAAAAACATCATGCATAAGCCTGGTTCTTGTAGTGGATAGAAATCCCACTCAATTATAATTTTATCCGGAAAATCAGTGGGGCACCAAAAAACCCAATGAGCATTATCACCGTGGATATTTGGATCTAGTTTATTTTCTAGTATTAAACGTTCATTTTCAAAATTTACTTTTGCTTGTCCCTCTAGTTTCCAATTCTCAATACTTTGTATTTTCGTTAACGGATTGAAATAAAGACATTCTCCCTTTTCAAAATAACTGTATTTCATAAAAAGTTCCCTCCTATACAAGGAATAGATCATTATACTATTAAACGTAAGGAACATTTTTATTTCCATCAACCATACTTTTTTGCTTTTAGTAAAAAAAGAGGGTATAAAACCTCTCATTTTACCCAATTTCACTATTTTGTTGATTTAGTTTTCTATATTGACTAGGTGTAACACCAATTTGCTTTTTAAAAATTCGATTAAAATAACTCTGACGATACCCTACTGTCTCTGCAATATGATTAATTTTCATATCGGAATTTTGAAGCATTTCTTTTGCCTTTTCTATTCTTAGTTGGGTCAAATAATCAATGAAATTGATTCCTACTATTTGTTTGAAACTTTTACTGAGAGAATAAGGGTTGGTGCCTACTTCATCTGCACAACTTTCTAATGATATATCATACTTGTAATTTTCATGAATGATTACAATTACTTTTTCTATTAAACGTTTTAACTCAATATTCATTCGTCCTTCAAGCTGATGAAGATAAGGGTTAATGACTTCATCAATAAACCATTTTACAATACTTTTTTTATCGCGGATTTTTGAAAGTTCCTCGTACATATTTTTTTCTTTGTAAAGGTCATGAGGATGAAAACCTGAATGTAAAATTTCATGCTGTATACTACTAAATAATTGGATTGCACTATAATTAATATTTATCTCGTTATTCCCATTTTTCGTTAATTCCTTAAAGAACTGGCTGATTAGTTCTTCAACCTCATTTATATGTCCCATTCTAATTGCTTGGATAATTTCTTTCTCTTTAGTAAATGGATAATGGAATTCCTGCATATCCATTTTCTTATTTTCGTGTAAATCAATAATTTGATTTCGATTTTCGAATATCCGAAATCTTTTCCTCTTCCGAACTTCTTCAAATAAATAAGGAATTTCCTTAACCTTATCAGTGGAATCACTTATGGTTGCAGTAACCTGCATCTTAAGAATTCGATTCACTCCATCTGTTACTTTGCTGGCAAAGTCACGCAATTCTTCTCTCATTGAAGTGTTTTTTGGAAAAATCACCAACATTTCTACTGACAAGTCAGAAACTTTTATCACATTGAACTGTTCAAATAATTCTTGGGCTATTTCTTCCATGATATTTGCTGTTACAAAAGTAACCAAACTTTCATCATTATTTGAAAAACGCTCATTTGAATCATCTAATCCGGTTAGTTGAATTTCTAAAGCTATAAAAGATCGATCATGAACATTCCAACCATAGTTTTCCATTCTCTTTCGCAAATTATCTTCTTGGTATTCATAAAAATACCCTTGAATTAATTCAAGAATAAAGCCTCTTTTAATTTCTATAACTTGTTCTGAAAGACGATCACGAAGCAAATTGCTGTTTTGAGCTAACTTCCGCCACTGTTCTTCAATGACTAGAAATTCATTTTTGTTTGCATGGTTCAAACTCTCTGCTTCATCACCTACTAATTTTTTCAGAAGACCATTGATTGGTGAATAAATTTTATTCGATGCAAACCATGACATAATTAATGCAAGGATTAATGTAGAAACACTTATGATTAAGATAAGTCTCGAAATAAAAACTAAAGGTGCTGTTATAGATGAGATCGGTGCGGCTGACACATATGTCCAATTCGAATCAATTCTTGTAAAATGTCCGTAAGAAACCGAATACATTTTATTATCAAAATTGAATTGAAATGTACCTTTATCTTCTTGTAAATCTTCTAATTTTCTTCTCAGTTCTGCAATAAAGGAAGGATCTTTCGTATTATTCGCAGAAAGTAAAATTTGATTGTCTTCATTTAATATAAACGTTGCACCCTTAGAGTACGGTGTTAAGGTTTTTAATAATTCCAACCCTTTCTGTTGGTCAATTTTTACTACAAGTAACCCGAAAGGATCTTTACTGGTTGCTGGAATATTATGCACAAATGCAAGAGGTGATGAATTTTTCCCATTGGATTGCGGGTTTCGCACCCATTGCATAGTTTTATCATTTGTTAAAAGTTCATGATAGTATTCCTTTGATTTATTATTTAAAACATTATATTCACTGTTGAACAATATTGGTTTATCTGCTTCCACATATAGTTCAACATCTTTTATTAAAGAATGACTACCTTGAAGAAGTAACAGGGATTTTGTAATATCATATGTTTCTGTAAACTGTTTAACAAAATCCATGTTCCTTAGGGCATCCCCAAACCTAGGTTCAAAGGCCCAATGAGAGGTTGAGTATTCCAAAAAAGAAAATTGTTCGTCAATATTTTTTGCTCTTTCATTAATTTGACTATTATGCTGATTCATTAGTTCATCTTCAACCTGTCCAATCGCGAACCAATAAATACCCAACCCAGTAATTAACCCTGGAATACTAGCGATAAATAAAATCAGAATAAAACTATTTCGGTGATGTATTCCTTTCCATTGAAGTTGCATAAGTTTATTTTTGATCTTTTTTGCCACATGTAATCCCCCTAACCTAGCAACTTTCTATCTATTATTCTATTATGTCATAAATTATCGAAAAATTGAATGCGCTTTAATAACAAATGTAAAAAAAGATTCGTAACATTTCTAAATATAATAAAAAGGACAAATTGCAGTATAGATAAACTGCAATTTGTCCTTTTTCAGAATAACGATTAACCTTTTACTGAACCTAATAACATTCCTTTTGCAAAATGTTTTTGCAGGAATGGATAAACAAACAAAATGGGTAAAGTAGCCACAACGACAACGGCTAATTTTAATGATTGGTCAGGTGGTTCGACATAGTTTGCCCCCATTGCGGCAGCGTCTCCAATGGTAGTTTGAGAGAGAATAATAATTTGTTGAAGAAGTACCTGAACCGGCCATTTTGTACTGTCATTTATATAGAGTAATGCGCTAAAGAAATCATTCCAGATTGCTACCGCATAAAAAAGAGCAAACGTTGCGATAACGGGTTTTGATAATGGCAACATAATCCGCCAAAAAATCCCGAATTCAGTACAACCATCAATTTTTGCAGCCTCTTCTAATTCAAAAGGAATGTTTTGGAAAAAGGATTTTACAATAATTAAGTTAAAGGGATTAATTGCTAGTGGCAAAATTAAGGCCCAATAAGAATCTAATAATCCTAGGGATTTAACCACGATGTAAGTTGGAATCATTCCACCACTGAACAACATTGAAAACACAATAAGATTCATGATTGCGTTACGTCCCATTAAGGTCTTTCTTGACAATGGATATGCCATTGTAAATGTAAACAGCAGACAAACTATTGTTCCAACTAATGTAACTAAAATGGAGACTATTAAACTTCGTACGAAAGTATCAGTGGAAAAAATATATTTATACGCTTCAAGTGAAAATGTTTCGGGAAAGATGAAAAAGCTCCTTCTAGTTAATTCGGCTTCAGTTGCGAAAGATCCTGCGACCATATATAAAAGCGGACAAATCATCAACAATCCAGCTAGTCCTAAAAAAACAAAGTTGAAACCGTCAAATACTCTACCTGCCGGAGTATTATGCATCTTTGGCATTGACATAATCAAACCTCCTCAAAATACTATTAATCTAAAAGATTCCTTCCTGCCCTACTTTCTTGGCCAACTTATTCGCACCAAGTACAAGTATGATTCCAATCACAGATTTAAATAATCCGACGGCTGTACTATAGCTGTATGCACCTTGCGTAATACCTATAAAATAAACATAGGTGTCAAATACATCCGCTACACTGCGGTTTAAAGAGTTTGTCATCAAGAAGATTTGCTGGAATCCTGTATCTAAAAAATTCCCAAGGCGTAAAATAAGCAGTATAATAATGACACTTCTAACAGCTGGTAAAGTTACATGCCATACACGTCTAAAACGTCCTGCACCATCTACAATCGCAGCTTCATATTGTTCCTTATCAACCGATGCAAGTGCAGCTAAAAAGATAACTGTCCCCCAACCGGTTTCTTTCCAGATAATTTGTCCCATAATTAATGGGCGGAACCATTCAGGTGAAGATAAAAAGTTTATTTCCTTACCATAAAAACTTGAAACGATATCATTTACAACACCGCCACTAGTTGTAAAGAAAACATACGTTATACTTGCAATTATTACCCAAGACATAAAATGTGGAACATACACAAAAGTTTGGACGGTTCTTTTATACCAACTAACTCTTAATTCATTCAATAGTAGCGCTAAAATGATAGGGGCGGGAAAAAAGAATACTAGATCCAAACACGCTAGAATAAATGTGTTTCGTAACAATCTAATAAAATCTGGATTTTGGAAAAAGTTTGTAAAGTGCTCAAATCCTACCCACTCACTTCCAAGAATCCCCTTAAAGGGAGAGTAATCTTGAAAGGCAATGACGATCCCCCACATTGGGGCATATTTAAAAATAAGAAAGTATAAAATACCTGGAATGAGTAAGAAATAAAGCCATTTGTCCCTTTTCAAACGCTGAAGTTTTGTGATATTTGTTTTTATTGTATTGGGTTTATTTTTGGAAGGAATGTACTCTACTTCCGTACTCTGTGTTTTAAGGGTTGACATCTTCTCCCCTCTCTTTCTATTAAAATACGAAGATTTTAATCATATATTAAGTAATCGATATTTCTAAAGCAGGCAGTGCCTGTAACACCGCCTGCTTTACCATTTCTTTACTTTTGGCTATCTTTATATAACTCGTTAATTTCTTTAACATAATCGTTTCCACCAGAAGTACGCCATAATTCAATTGCGTCTTTAAATCCGGCTTCATCAATTTGACCGACGATAAATTTAATTCTTGCATCATTAATAATATTGTCTAACTGTTGTCCTTTTTGGGCATAAACCTCAGAAAGTAAAGATTCAGCTGGGTTAGCTACAACAATATCTTCATTCGTTTTCTTAACTTCTTCCTCTTTTTCCCTTAAAGGTGTTGATTCTGGCTTTAAGAAATTTTCTCCAGGAATACCAGGGATGAATTGGTTAAGATCTGTATGCTCATTTTTAAGTGCTTCACTATTTCCTTCTTTTCCAGGAATTGGTGACACATATTTACCATCTTGTATTTCATAATGACGGCCTTCCACACCGTTATAAGCAAGAATTTGTGCTTCTTTTTCATTTACTTTATCGAGGAACGTAAGTACTCGTTTCAAATCTTCTTCTGTTTTAACACTAGACTTTGGAATCGCTAATAAACCTGAATAACCAGAAGTCGGTAGGTTATAAAGTCCGTTTGGTCCTTCCACTGCTCCAAACACATCAATTGGATCATCTAATGAAGGATCTGCCTCAATCATTGCTTCCTGAGCACGGTGAGCACGGTCAACAACGTCAACAATGACACCTGCTTGACCATTCTGAAGTGGATCTCCCCATTTTTGTGGATCCATTACTGCAAAGTCTTCGTTCACTAAACCTTCATCATACAATTTCTTAAAGAATTTCAATGCTTCCATGTATTCCTTTGTCATGAAATCAGGTTGAAGGTTACCATCTGCATCTTCTCCCCATTTATTGGGTGACCCAAACCATGTTTGCATAATATCCCAAGGTCCTGCATATTTTGATACAACCATTCCGTATGTATCATCTTTACCATTTCCATCAGGATCGTCTTCTGTGAATGCTTTTAATACATCGTAAAACTCATCAATTGTTTCAGGAGTCTCTAGATTTAGGTTTTTCAACCAATCTTTTCGGATTGTTACCGCCATTCTTCCAAGTGGACGTGAACGATAGATTCCATAGATTTTTCCATCAATTGCACTATTTTGTAATGTAATTTCGTTCGCTTGACTTAGATTAGGATAATCTTTTAAATATGGTCCTAATTCCCAAAACGCTCCATCTCTTACTGCACTTACAAAGCTTGGTATTTTGGAAGGGATCATCATAATCTCAGGTAAGTTCCCTGACGCCATTGTAATATTTAACTTATCTTGATAAGCGCTATCTAGTACCCAGTTCATTTTAATATCCGTATTTGTGAATTCTTCAAGAGCTTTAAGAACTGGGCTATCATCTTTTGGCGGGTCTGGTGAATAAGCAGTTGTCATAATTTCAATTTCATTTTTTCCATTGTCTTTTGCTTTTTCTTCGCCACTTGATTCATCACTACATGCAGCTAGAAATGATGAAAGTAGTATTGTTGTCGCAAGCGGTAATGCCATTTTTCGTGAAAACTTCTTTTTGCCTTTTTTCATTTTATTGCCCCCTTGTTTTTTAATTTCTTACATCTTGGCATCTCACGACTTTCCTTAGAAAATTTATTAATTTTTGAGGTAGCTGCAAGATGTTCTACACTAAAGGTAAACCGCTTTCACTTTTCTGACAATTACATTTTTTTGTACAACTTAAAGCCTTGATATTCTTGGGTTTTCACATACTTTTATCTATTCTTGTCTATTTATCACTTTCTTGAATCATTTCATTTTCTAGATGATTGCCAATTAATTCTAATGCCATTATTGTATTTAAGCACCACTGGGAAGTTGTATTAGTTGTAATCCCTGGAATTTCAATCAATTTCCTCCACGACATTACTTCGTGTTCTTTTATAGGTAAATCCATTTCACTGATTTCTTTCTGTAATAATAAATTCCAAGCTTTTTTTGCTAGATTTGCATCTTGTTTCTTGGCAGCAGCATAAGCAACCATGCCTGAAGCTAACATCGGCAAACTGAAAAGTCTGTTGTGCAATTTACCATTACTTCTTTTTAATTTCTCTTCGTTACTTAGCACGTAGAATTCGCCAAATTCGGTTAGCATCTTTTCCCATTCCTCATCATCTAAAAGCTCAGCTATCTCAAACCAAGCCTGTGGACCTCCAAAAGCAACAACCATATGATATCCCCCTTCATTTCCATCTCCCATATGATGAAGGGTGCTAGTCAACGGATCATAACCGAATGTTGGTCCAGACAATAAGCGTAATGGTAATTGCTTCAGCTTCTCAATTCCTACTAAAATTTTATCCTTATACACATTGTTTTCTGTTCTTTCCCATTCTGAAAGCCAATTTGAGCAAAAGGCAGCCCAATCAGGCCCTACCCGTGCATGGGTCGTAAACTGATCATTATTATAAAATTCACGCATTGGATCAAGATTTAAAAGTGCTTGATCTGCATCCCGAACATCAGTTAACAAATCTCTTGTCCGTTCGTCTGTTGTCAAAAAGTAATAGAATTTATGAAGACCTGCCATACTAATTCGAGCTTCTTTACAGCCACATCCCCAATGTACAACATTATGTCTCGAACCTAAGCCCTTATACTCACCTAAATGATAACAATCCACTTCACTAGTATGACGTGTCATTGCCTCTGCCATTTTAAAAATATCTTCTCTTCCGGACCTTAAAAATGAATACCAAAGCCAAATATTCGGTACTAATTCAGTGTTTTGCCAAGCAAATCCTCCTAAATCATATCTCCATTGGTGACGAATCGGATCATATGTATGCATGACATCACCGTAGTTCCAGAATCCGTACCATCTACGTTGTTCTATTTCCTTTTTATAAAATAAGAAAGCTTCATTTAATTGTTCTTCTAGATATGCTTTCGCCGGGCTGCTTGTATCTGGTAAACTCCACACACCAAGTGCTTTTGTTTGATAATAGTATTCAGGTTCGCAAACAAGTAACATGGATGATTGCCAATCATCAACACGATCTTCCAATTGAGCATTTGTTGGTTGAGTGGAAAAGTAGTGTAAAAATACCTCACTTGTGTTTGCAATCCCATGCGGAGTTGCACGCATTTCATCAAACCCTTCATATGCACTAACAACATGTGTTTCTGTGTTATAATGCCGGAAATCCATTGCTTCAGAATCTGGCGACCAAAACCATATTTTTAATTTGGAGGTAGAACCGCTTAAATTTGAAACTTCTAATGAGGAAGGGTGCTTCTGCCAAAAGTTCTTTAATCCTAATGCCATTCCCCCATCTTGACCACCCATATATACAAGGCCTTTTGCTCTCTTTCCATGGGTCGCTTCAATCCAGGAATTCCTCTGATTTGTACGTTTTACGATTCGATAATGATCAGCTGAATCTTGAATAATTTTATAATCATTCCAAACAGCATTCTGTTTCACATGTTCAAGTAACGCGGAATTTTCCTCATCAAACAAATTGATTACTTCTCCATCTATTTGTTTCTTATATAAACCATTCGCATTCCGGTGCCTTCTAGTTAACAATAATTGGGCAGGCTCTGAATAGAGCCCCTCATCACCAGCGTACCGAACATTCCGATTCCATGGCTCTCCACTTAACGGGATGGAAAATTCCATACCTAGTCCTTTTATAAAGTCTGTTTGGGCATCTCCATCATAAAAAAAGGTGTGAACAACCCTTATCGATGAAGTGTTCGCATAAATATAAAATCGTAAAACAAACGGAAGTAGCGTATTATCACCTTTAATATTCTGATGAGTTCCTTCCACTTTAATAACAGATCTAAAGGGGCCCTTCTGTTCAATTGTAGTTTGAGTAATTTGACTATAAAACGGTTCTTCCTGAATGGTTTTACTGCCAAATTCCCCACTTCTTTTTTCACGAATGACAATTAATCTACCATCAAAACCGATTAATTTCCCACCTTGTTTCATTGTTTCTATAATACTACTTCCGGTTTTATTAAATAAAATTTGCCATTCACCATTATTTATTTCGATAGTCTTCTCTGACTCATTTACTTGTATCGCATTATCATTACTTATTTGTTCACCCAGGACCAGCTCATAAGAATCTTCGGGACTTTGGAATACAGCTGCATGTCCCGTCCATTTCACACTTCCGTCTGGCCAAAAAGCCATCGGCCAACTTTGTATGGACGTATTTTCACCTTTGTTATTAAGTAAAGTAAGCGATTGCTTCCGGTCTAATATTCCCTTTCCCCAGGGAACTCCCCATGATACTCCTGTATTCTCTTTCGGTTTGTGTTGGAGCCACTTAATTTTCACGTTATTCACATCCTTTTTTATGATTTTACTAATTTCCCATCTACTAGTTTTGGTAAGGTTTCAAAATCAGGTACATCTACCAAATAAACGTTCCCATACCCACTTTGGTCGCTTGTAAATAAAATCTTTGTTCCATCTGGACTTAATCTAGGATGAACATGTATTTGTTGAACCTGAAAACTAGCACGATGTTTACAAAGAATACGAGGTCCTTCCATTCCATGATCTGTATTCCTCCAAAGGAAAATGCAATCCTGATATCTCTCACCATGATAAGCACTGGATTGTTGTCCATCTCCAACTATGAGAGTGGAATCATTTGAGTGGATATGCATATTTTGATATGGAAAATCAAAATCTTCACATTCCGAGTTATCAAATTTAGCAAAGCCAATAAATTTGCCATCTTTTCGTTCCAGTGAATCAGTAAAGCCATGATAACCAATGTGAATTCCATCTGCATGCCAATATTCATGTCCCGCAAATTGATTTGGCTCTCCTTCACGGAGTTTCCAAAACTCATCTGTTTCAATATTCAAAACCCAAATTCGATGATCGACTCTTTCCCAGGGACCTTCATGGCAGAATGTGATCAGATTTGGCTTCGTAGGTGAAGCATTCACATGACCAATCCAACGTTTCTCTTCATGGACAACACTTGAAACTCCCGTTTCAAGTGAAAGTAAATAGATTTGACAATGAGGTCTTGCTTCCTCCATTTCTTCAAATCCAACATATCCCCCGGATAGATTGCTTTTGATCTTTTTCGATAAATCCTCCGTTAGTCCAAAACACAGATATTTCCCATCAGATGTACAGCTTAAATTGCTAAATTGATAGCCTTCTGGAAGTGTAAATATCTCTTTTTCATCATATGTATCCAGATTAAGTGAGATAATAACACTATTCAAAGTAAAATAAGCTTCATTTTTCACTGGATTAATATATGTACCTTGAATACCCTTGGATTCGTTTCGGTCCAGGTCTGTAAGCTGTATGATTTCTCCGTTTATTAAATTCAGGCTATAGAGATTTGTACAATTACCACGATCAGAACCAAACAGCAATTTTGAGCCATTATCATACCAACCATTATTGGTAAAATAGAGATGAAAATTATGTGCCATGTAGTTTGTCAATTGCTTTATCGGAAGCCCTGTTATCGTATCTTTAAATTCTGTCCATTCACATGGCCAGACTGTCCCTTTACTCATTAAAAACGCCTCTTTTCTTTTTAAAATCAACTGAAAATAAAAATTTGGTTACTTATAACCTTACAAGCGCTATATTTTTCTATCAATAATACATTTTTGCGGATGTATCCTTAGCAAGAAATGTATATTTAACCAAAGAAAGACTACCTTAGTTATGGTAGTCTTTTGGGTGAATATGGTAGTCGATGACTTTATATTCATATGCAATTTTTATTAATCCAGATAAAACACTTGCTTTAATTCTTTTGAAACTGGACTATTGTCTGGATTTGTTTCCATAATGTCTTTCATGTACGCCCACCACTTTTGACAAACTTCTGTTTGAGACACGGCATCCCATTTTTCTTCACTCTCGATTTCGACATAGGCAAATAGATTACTTGTTTTCTCATCTAGAAAAATGGAATAATGATGTGCTCCATGATTTTTTAATTCCTTCGCCATCTCTGGCCACAGTTCATCATGGCGTTTTTTATACTCCTCATGACAGTCCTCAAATACTTTCATGACAGATGCTTTTCGAATCATTGTCAATTCTCCTCCCCTATCCTAATTCTCATCAAATTTAATGACTTTATATTCGAATCTTTCCACTTCTAATGTCCCTTGATTCACCTGGGTTTGCGTCAGCATGTCAATCCCTTTTTTCGGTAATGTCACACTTCCGCCATTACCATCCATATTGACAATAAACCATACAGTGTACCCATCTCCACTTCTTGGGGCTACGATTGTCCCTTTTGTTACGTCTGTTCGAAGAGTAACATCGGCCACTTCGGAATAATGGTCAATTAGTTTCTTTAACAGAGCATCTCCTTCATCCCCTATTGGCATGGAGCCGAGCATGACGATTTTTCCTTTTCCAAGTTTGCGCTCTGTAATAAATGATTTTCCATTGGACAAGCCTTCCTCAATCGTTCCAATTGCCGTGTCCGGATTGTATTCAAATACGGAACTCCACAATCCTAATGGAGCTGACACATCAAATGCACGTCCCACTGTACTCGTATCATCCATTGGATAGGTGAATAATACTTCAACGCCTGCCAATTCCTCGAGCTTACCTAACGCTCGATCCGTATGAATGGTATGCTCTTCCGTACGGCCTCCAGTAAGCGGACCGACAATCCATACTCCGCCATTTTCAACATACTCTTTTGCTTTGGCTAAATAATCATCAGAAATATAATGAATAAATGGCGTAAACAACACTTTATAACCGTCTAGGCTTGCCCCTTCTGGAATCACGTCTCTATGGATTCCCATGGACAGAATACGTTCATAAAAATCAGTCACTAAGCCACGGTGATTTAACTTTCGATGTGGCTCTGTTTTTAAAAATGCTTTTGCCCGATCAGAATATGTAATTGCCACTTCTGCCTGAGTAGGTCTTGTTGAGAGAATAATAGGTTCTATTTCTTTTCTCATTTCCTCTACCTTTAATACATTATCATAGCCTATCGTTGGTTTTCCCCACGCACTAATGACTGAACCATGCGGTTGTTCACACCCTGCTCTTTGCTGCCTCCACAGCCAATAACAGAAAGCTTCAGCACCTAATGCATAGGCAGCAACCGCTTCAGATCTTAAATATCCATCAGGATGTGGATTTCCACTGCTTACTAATGAAGCTGCATGTGATGTAGAGGTTTCCATAATCCAAAAGTCTTTACCCTTTTTAAAGTTTCGATACAAATCGCTATTTATAAGGTAAGCTGGATAATTGCCGATCGAAGCATATGTATCAAAAGATGCAAAGTCTAGGTTTTCAAATAATCTTTCATTATCAACACTAAATACAACACTACTATTATGGGTAATTGGCGCACTTGAATAGTTTCGAATGATTTCAGCTTGTTCATCAGAAAACTCAGCGATTTTCTCCATTGAAAAGAGTTGGTACATGGTACTTAATGATGAGTTGTGTAAAAAAGGAGCCGGTCCCGGCTGTGGCACTTGTTCAAAGCTCTGGTAAGCTTCACTCCAAATATCAGCACCCCATGCATCATTCAAATTTTCGATGGTAACATAACGTTCCTCTAACCATTGATGCCATAAATGCTTACATGTCTCACACATACACTCACTTACATGAGCTTTAAATTCATTGTCGATTTGCCATCCAATTAAACCAGGTAATTTTCCAACTGATTTTGCAATATGTCCCGTAATAATTGCTGCTCGTTCCCTAAAATAAGAATTATTCGTGCACGGATGTTGTCTTGAGCCATGCCCCATTACTGTCCCGTTGTGATCGACATACATTCTTTCTGGATGACCATGTGACAACCAGATTGGAGGTGTTGGTGTTGGCGTACACATCACAGTTTCAATCCCATTTTCAAAGAGCTTAGTAATGATATTCACAAAAAAGCTGATATCTATTTTTCCCTCTTCTGGCTCCATTGTTGACCAAGCAAATTCACCGATTCGAACTACATTTATACCAGTCTCTTTCATTAACTTCATATCCTGCTCAATGACTTCTTCATTCCAAAGCTCAGGGTAATATGCTGCCCCGTGATATAGTTTTTTCCCCATCACTATCCGCCTTCCCTTCTATTTTTTGTTTTTTACCTCATATATGCTTGGAACAGGCGGTCTTTCCATTCCATGCCCTAAATAAAAACTTGGATGTGGCGGCTGATTGTAGGCGACGTTTTGCCATGCTACACCTAATCGATATACCGGGTCATGCATCAACGTAAAGATAGTGTGCTCGGTCAAATCTGTCGTTGTATAAATTCGGAGTGCACTGCTATCCTCAGTTCGCCAGATGACTTCCTCTCGCCAGTCCCCAAAAAGGTCAGCCTGTAAGCAAGGATTTCCTTTCGTTCCATTATTCGAACGTGTTCCTTCTGCTGTTAATAGATTAATAAGTTTTCCATTCTCATAATCCCATTTTTCGATCTTGCCAATTCCAATCCCTGTTTCCATATCATAGTCATGGTCCAGAAGCTCGCGAAGCAAATCCCCATCCCACCAAATTGCAAAATTAAAGGATTGAGGGTTTGTGTCGGAAATTTTTTCTCCCGTACTGCTGTATAGTCCAGCACCACCAGATTTCCAATGAGTGGATGACCATAATTCTGCCCCATCATAACGGGGATCTATATCCGCTGCCATTCCCCTGCCAACATCCTCAACCGATGGAATACTCCATAAAATCTCACCGGTGGCTGCATCATGAATTTCCGTTCCGTCTTTCTGTGGAACCTCATGCACTTGGAAGATTTCTAACCCTGGTCGATTTGGATTTAAGTTACTTACATGCATCGCATCGCCATGTCCTAATCCTGTTGTATAAAGTCCTTTACCATCATGATCAATCACACATGAACCGTAAATGATTTCATCTTTTCCATCTTGATCCACATCGGCAACACTTACACTGTGATTTCCTTGTCCTGAGTAGCCTTCGTTACCAGGTTCAAGACTATCAAACGTCCATACTTTTGTTAGTTCTCCATCTCTCCAATTATAAGCAGCTAGAACTGCTCGTGTATAATAACCGCGGCACATCACAATACTTGGTCTTACTCCATCAAGGTACGCAACACAGGCAAGAAAACGGTCAACACGGTTCCCTTCATCATCGCCCCAATCGATTCCCTTGCCTCTAGGTGGATCATAATCAGTTGTAACAAGAGCTTTACCAGTTGCCCCCTCAAAAACGGTTAAATACTCTGGCCCCTCCAAGATAAAACCGTCTGTGTTACGGAAATCAGCATCAGCGTCACCAATCACTTCTCCAACCCCATCTACTGTTCCATCTGCTGTTTTACAGACAACCTCTGCTTTTCCATCTCCGTCAAAGTCATAAACTAAAAATTGTGTGTAATGAGCACCCGCACGAATATTTTTTCCTAAATCAATTCTCCAGAGTTGGGTTCCATTCAACTTATAGGCATCCAAGTAAACATTGCCTGTATAGCCTTTATGCGCATTGTCATGTGAATTAGTAGGGTCCCATTTTAGAATGATTTCATATTCTCCATCCCCATCAACATCACCCACACTTGCATCATTTGCATGATAGGTATATTGAACACCGTCTGGACTTGTTCCACCTTCTGGCTTATTAAGGGGAACGGTTAAATAACTGGTATCCCAAACATCAACTGTCTCGGATGGTGAACGTTCTCCAGTTTTTAAAACGGCACTGACATAATAAGATGAACTCGAACGACCATCATGATCTAAATAATTAGTAGTGGTAATAGGAGAAGAATTCACCTTTTGACCATCACGGTAAAGATTAAAAGTAAGCTCTTCATTGAACTCAGTTCCTAACAATCGCCAGCCTATATACACACCATCTTCAACCTTTACTGCAACTAATCCGCGATTCAAGCTTTCCATCTGACGCTTTTCTTGGAAACTATTATTGTTTGACACCATTTCTACCTCCTGCTTTCATAAGCCTATTGATGCGTTAATTGACTTGAATTTGTAAGTAAATCTTGAATTCGCATTGGTTTATTCTCTTTTACTGAGCGCCAAACGCCTTCACCAAGTGCGATTGAATAGGCACCTTCCTTTGCACCTGCCAAAATCTCATACGGTCTGGCAGGGTCAACGCCTAAAAATAAATCCTCTTGTAAGAGTGGATCTCCCCCTCCATGTCCTCCTTCATTTTGAACAACATGGATGATTTCCTTTGATCCAAACAATGGATAATATTCAATGGTTTGTTCTGGGATAGGGAAAGGGACACGACTTGGCTCATCATATTCCATCGTTTCGATTCTTCCCTTTGTACCGTTAATCGCCAAGCGGTAGCCTTCATATGGTGTTGAGAAATTTACAGAATAGCTTAAGAAAGCACCTTTGTCATACTTAACGGTTACTGCATACGTATCTTCAATCTCAATTTCATGATCGAAAATACAAGCATCAGGTCGATAATTCGTATAGTTTTGAGCCGATTTTTCAATGCTATCTGCTTTAATATGGTCATCCTTTACTGAAATCCGATTTCTGCGGTTCGACCAACGCATATAGTACTGACAATTTTGTTTCTCTGAGCATGTGCTGCAAAAGCGATTGTCAGTTGGACTTGGATTCAGTTCCCCGTCTTTCCCAAAATAGTTTAATGCCCCGTAAGCAAAAACCTGCTCCGGTTTTTGGTCAATCCACCAATTCACTAAGTCGAAATGATGGGTTGATTTATGAATGGATAGTCCTCCCGAGAACTCCCGCTTTCGATTCCATCTTTTAAAATAACTAGCACCATGGAATGTATCAACATACCAATTTAAATCGACTGATGTGACTCGACCAATTTTTCCTTCAAGAATCATTTCCTTGATTTTTCGATGAAATGGATTATAACGGTAGTTAAATGTGACAGTGACTTTTCCCTTACTTTTTTCCTCTGCCTCGATTACTCTTCTTGCATCATTTGCATTTGTCACCATCGGCTTTTCAGTAATCACATTTAAGTCATTCTCAAGAGCTTTTAAAATATATTCAATATGTGTGTCATCCCTGCTTGCAACAAGAACGGTATCTGGATTTGTTTCGCGAATCATCTGCTCAAACTGGTCACGTTGATAAGACGGAGTCAATGCTAAAGCTGGAAAGCTTTCTTTACACAATTCAATTCTTCGATGATCTGTATCAAGCAGACCCACAATTTGATTTTCATGAGAAAAGTTTTTAAGAATTGGATCAATATACATTCCCATTGCTCGATTGCTAAGTCCACAAATAACTATTTTTTTCATGACATATCCCCCGTTTATTATTCATTCGAATTGTTTGTGCAAAAAAGGATTATTTCTGCAAATAATCCTTTTTAATCCTTCATTTACGCTTGTTCATATTTTTCAGTTAAAAAGGCGATACTTTCATCGATATATGGTTCTTTTGTTTCTTCCATTAAAATATTGATTAGAGGTTTTTTCTGTTTGATTAATTTCAATACAACATCGTAGTTTAATAATCCCCGACCAACCGCTGTCGGCTTTAGGGTATTATCCTCGACGATAAAATCCTTGGCGTGGAGGATGACAATTTTGTCTCCAAACAAGTCAAAGGCCTCTTTGATAATTTCTTCTTGATTTTCATAAGTGTCAATGGTTAGCAGATTGACGGGGTCCAAGATGACTTGAAGATTGTTAGACGTAACACTGTCTAATAATCGTTTCATGACTTTCGGTGAATATATAGGATGGTTGACACCTGCCTCGACTCCAACGATCACCCCAAATTTTTCTGCCTCTTCTACCAATTCACGAACGCTTTCTACTACCTCTAAAAATGGTTCTTCTTTGAAATTTTCTTCTGTATAGACAATCTCCGCATTCACATTCCCAGTCTCAGTTCCCACTATGCTGCAGCCAAAATCTCTAGCAAATCTGATATGTTCTTTAAATCGATCCAGACTTTTTCTTCGTTCTGTCTGATCTGGGTGAATCATGTTAATATAGCAGCCTAATACAGCAATTTGGATATCGTTCTTGTTAAATGTTTGTCCAACATAATGAGCTAAACCTGGACTTAAGCTACCTAAATCGGTATTAATATAATCAAGGGATTTTCCCAATGCTATTTGAACGGATGTTAGCCCTTTGCTCGCAATTTCCTCCACCAATGCTTCTATTGGTCGTTTCTCCACATCATGTGCCCTTATTCCAAGGTTTATTTTCATTTCATTCGACTCCTTAAAAAGTTATTCTCGTCTTAAATTCTATAATATAAGTATTCTACTAAAGCTAGGATCGCCATTGATTGTCCGTATGGCATTCCTGTAACAGCAATTTCTTTATAAAAATCTTGTGTTTCTCCCATCGCTGTTCCGGCAGATACTTGCTGCAACTCGCCGGTTTCATCAATATTTTCAATGACTGCTTGAATGGCTTTGAAGCCCATATCTACATACTTCTTATCTACATATCGTTTACGAACAGCCTTTAGTGTTCCAAACGCAAATCCTGCTGTACAAGATCCCTCCACATAAGAAGTCGGGTCCAATAGTAACGTATGCCATAAACCGTTTTCATTTTGACATTTTTCTAATGCTTCAAGTTGGCGGTCTAATGTATCAATGAGTATTTGACGAACAGCGTCCTCTTCAGGCAGATCAATCAAATCCAAAAATTCAGGAATCGCAATTGTAACCCATGAATTGCCGCGTCCCCATAGGGCTTCCGCAAAGTTATGATTTCCTTCAAAGCTCCAGCCATGGAACCACAATCCCGTTTTCTTATCAAATAAATATTTAATATGGATAAGAAATTGCTTTTTTGCTTCCTCAATGTATTCTGGTTTATTTAATAACAGCCCAATTTTAGTTAACGGTAAGACACTCATCATTAACGTATCGTCCCATAATTGCTGATAATTCTCTGAACCAAAAACAATATGTTGGAAACCTCCGTCTTTCGTTCTTGGCATATCGTGATAGAGCCAATCGCCCCATGTTTCTAAATATGGGAGATAGGTTGGATCATTTGTTTCTTCATATAAATAAGCAAGCGTTAACATTTGCACCATTGTATTCACATTTTTTTCAACTGCCGGCTCTTTGAACTGGTCATCAAACCATTTAATAATGATATTTAATACTTTTTCATTTTTTGTTAATTTATAGTATTTCATCATTCCATAGAGTCCAACGCCTGCTGTCCACTCCCAGTAATTAAAACTCTTATTATCGATTTTTCTTCCATCTGCTAACGGAATGGCATATTTCCCATCTGGATCATTTAAATTAACCAAGTTTTCGATAACTAATTCAATTTTCTTCTCAATTTCATGTCTATGCATCTTTGAAGCACTCCTTATTTAATCGTAATGGCTATTTGATATATTTTGATAATGGAAGTCCACTTGCTTTTATTTCTTCGGATAGTATGCGAGCAATTTGATTTGCTCCTTTTTTCGTAAAATGGGTAAAATCAGTTTCATTAATAGATGCCATAAAAAGGGTTACTGTCTCTTCATAGCCTATTGATTGATAGAATATTAAACTTTTATCCATTAAATCAATTACTGGGACATTCTCTTCCTTAGCAACTTCCTTCATGGCAGTACAGTAATCTTGAAAATCATTGATAATTTGATCGTTTTCGACATGTAACCTTGCGACCGGTGTAATAAGAACAGGTTTTGCATGACATTCTTTTGCACGATCCACATATATTTTTAAATACTCTTTATATGTTGAAAATGGTTCCGTATAACGTTCAGGCCGATTTTTGGTTGAATCATTGTGGCCCATCTGGATCAATAAGAAATCATTTTCGGTTAATTCATTTAAAATAGGCTCTAATCTTCCTTCTTCGATAAAGGTTTTAGAGCTTCTTCCACCAATTGCATGGTTTTCTACCTGAGCATCTTCTGTAAAATAATCTTGCAGAAATTCTCCCCAGCCACCTTGATGAGGGTCATCATATTTTTGAACGGTAGAATCTGAAGCAAGGAAAACTTTCACTTTTTGGTGATTCACTAAAATCCATCCCTTCTTCTTTGTATAACACCCTATAAGAATCGTACCCCAGATGTTTTATAATCACCATGATACTTTTTTGTTCACATTCTTCTTTTTAATTGTACTATTTTGTCTGAATATACATTTTTTGAAGAATGCCTTTATATCAAGCATCTTTGCCGCTCATGTTTTACTTCCTTCTATTCTTTAATCGAATAACGTTCCAGGATAGTTCTGGAAGTTCCCCTATTAATACTCCATCTGAAACATTTGCATTTCCACTAGTATGGGGTTGAACATTATATCGATTTACCTTGTTTGTTGCCTTAATATCATCATTTTCTAAAATAATATGTTCTACAACCTCATAGCCCTCGAAACTTTTAATATTACATTCTAGTAAAAGAGATTTTGTCTCATGGCGATTCACAGCAAAAATCGTTAGATACTCATTCTCCTCATCATAGACTGCAGTGGATTCTAAGAATGGAACATCTGTAAACTCCTTGCTATCATACTTAGGTGAGTGAATGATTGGATTTAACGCAATTCCTCTCCCATAAACGGAGGCATGCATATATGGATAAAAGATGGTTTGTTTCCATGCTTCCCCGCCTTTTTCAGTCATAATAGGCGCGATAACATTGACTAATTGAGCCAAGCAAGCAATCTTTACACGGTCAGCGTGTTTCAATAGTGTGATAAGCATACATCCAACTAATAACGCATCCTCAAAATTATAAACATCTTCAAGTAGAGGAGGAGCTTCAGTCCAAGGAGTTACTTTTTTATCGGCATCATGTGAGTGATACCAAACATTCCACTCATCAAATGATAAATACATTGTTTTCTTACTGCGTTTTTTGGCTTTGACATAATCACCGGTTGCTATGACTGTTTTTATAAAATCATCCATATCTAATGATTTTGCCAAATAATTTGATAGATCATTTTCCCTGTTTGCATAATACGTATGGAGGGAGATATAGTCCACATGGTCATATGTATGATCTAGAACCATTGCCTCCCATTGTGGAAATGTTGGCATTTTTCGATTGGAGCTTCCACATGCAACTAATTCAATCGAAGGATCTACCCATTTCATTACTTTTGCTGCTTCTACGGCAATTCTTCCGTATTCCTCAGCAGTTTTATGTCCAATTTGCCATGGGCCATCCATTTCATTTCCCAAACACCATGTTTTAATCTTGTGCGGCTCTTTATATCCATGAGCAATTCGCAGATCACTCCAATAAGAACCTGATGGATGGTTACAGTATTCCACTAGATTACGAGCAGCATCAATTCCACGAGTACCCAAATTAACGGCCATATTCACTTCTGTATTTGCTTTTTTTGCCCATTTCATAAATTCATTCGTTCCAATGATATTAGATTCTGAAGTTCTCCATGCTAGATCCAATCGTTTAGGTCTCTCTTCTACTGGACCAACGCCATCTTCCCAGTTATAACCGGAAACAAAATTTCCGCCAGGATATCGTACTAAAGGCACCTTAAGTTCCTTGACCAGATCAATGACATCGTTCCGAAACCCCATCTCATCAGCCAATGGGTGATCAGGCTCATAAATTCCTTCATAAACAGCACGACCCAAATGTTCAACAAACGATCCATAGATTCGTTCATCAACCTTGCCGACTTGATAGTCTTTATCCAAAATCATTGTAGCTTTCAAAGATGACATCGCTTTCATCCTCCATTATAGAAAAATAGTCTTCAACAGTTAAAATGATTTAGCACTTACTAAAATTTATAGTCCCCCTTTAGCGTATACCAGGTATTTAGAATTTTTAGTAAAAAATTCAGTGAAATTCCGTTAAAAATCAGTGCTTTTCCGGAAAGTACTTTTTAGAACAATTCAGCCCCCTGACTTTTTTACTTGGTTTGAATCCTGCCTCTTTTTTAAGACAATATACCAATACATTACAAAAATGTATGAATAATGCAAAGAAGTGCAAAACATCACTCTAATTGCCTGATATTTCAGACTTCTGACTTTTGACGAAATGCATACATTTTTATTTCAATAAAGTGCAATAGACATACTAATCTTACGGATGCTAGTCTATCAGTAGAATAGCTGATTTCTTTTAACTTTTCCAGAAATCAAAAAATAAACTATTTTGTAAACAAGCATGGTGTACATTAATGGAGGTGAGACAAACCATAAAACCAGCTGTTTTGACTTAGCCTATTCGTATTTTGTTAGCGCATACATAAATTGACATAGCAGGCTGAAGCGGAAGAACTATTAAACTTAGGAAAAGTTGAATCTTTTTCCAAGGAGATCTTCAGCATGAAAAAACAACATTCCTTGGCATAACCAAAAAGGAGTGAAAATGAAAAGTGAGAAATAGTAAAAATTTGAGAAAAGCCTTTTCTGTATTTTTCGTATTAATCCTCTTATTGTCGACAATAACACCTGCATTTGGTGAAGAAATAGAAGGCTTTGAAAAAGTTTATTTCAGCGATTTTGCTGATCTGTGGGGCTTCACAACATTTGCTGCCAATCTCTCGACTAATACCGATGATATTGGAGGAAACACGACTCCAAAGTTACATTTTGAAATGGCTGACCAAAGTGGGGGTCGTGTGGCAACAAAGGAATTTGATTCTCCTGTAAAGGGTTCACAGGTCCTTTTTGAATTTGACTGGTACCCTGGCAAGGTAAATGATAAAGGTGTCCACCTTAATGAAAACGGTGGCGAGTTAAGGTTCCAAGACAATACTGGAAACACTGTCTTTACATTGAACAATACGAATAATGCTGCACTATCCTATTTTGCAGGCAAACATGCTCCTGCTCATACAAATATTACTGATGCGGAAGCATGGTATCATGTGAAGGTTAATTTTAATCTTCTTAACAATGTTGTAGAGTTAAGTCTTAAAGACCAAGATGGTAACACTGAAGAATACACCTCTTCCTTGGAAGGCGTTGACTTTGATGGTTCTATTAAAGCAGTCAAGTTAGCCGGTGTCCGTACAGCAGGTAATAATATCTACTGGACCACATATCTTGATAATTTTGGAGTTTATAATGAGCCTGTTTCTGACAACACCTTAATTAGAGTGGATAAACTTCCCTACCATCGAGTGTATGTAGGCGATACAACAGAAAAAATTGATTCAATTGGTTTACCCAAAGAAGTGACAGTAACTCTTGCCGATAATAGCAAGGTAGAAATACCAGTTAGCGAATGGCTTCCTGTTGGAAAGGACTGGAATCCTAACGAGTCAGGTGTATACGAGTTTAAGGGAACTTTCGCTGAGACTGAGAACGTCAATAATGCGTTTAACAGGGAAGTTACGCTTTATGTCTATAATCGACTTAAACCTGTTGATCAACCTCAACAAGTAGAATGGCTTGATAGGGGAGTAATTGCTCTTCAATCAGAGGATGGCATTTTTATCAGCTGGCGTTTACTGGCAGATGAATATGATAAAGATGTTACTTTCAATGTATATCGTAACGGTGAAAAACTAAATACTCAACCATTATCTGTTACGAACTTTGTTGATTCAAAAGGCACTCCAGATGACAAATATACGGTAGAAACACTTGTAAATGGAAAGTCAACTGAAACAAACGATAAAAGTGTCGCTGAAAAAGAGTATCTCTCCATTCCGCTACAAAAACCTGCTGATGGGACAACTGCGACTGGGGACTACACATATTCTGCAAATGATGCAAGTGTGGGGGATTTAGATGGTGATGGCGAATATGAAGTGATTGTTCTATGGCAGCCATCAAACTCGATGTTTGCCCTAGAGGATGTTATCACTGGTCCAACTATTTTTGATGCCTATAAATTGGATGGGACCCTTTTATGGCGCATGAATATGGGGCCAAACTTAACTTCTGGTCCTCAGTATCACCAATTTGTTGTTGGGGATATGGATGGGAACGGTAAATCGGAATTCCTTATTAAAACAGCAGACGGGACAACGGTTTATGGTGCAACAAATGGGATTTACGATAGTAATAAGGTAATTAGTTTGATTGGTGACCCGGAGGCTGATTGGGTAAATGATGGTGGTCATGTTGTAGGAGGACCCGAGTTAATATCCGTATTCAATGGTGAAACAGGAGAAGTGATTGATACAATTGATTTTGCATTCCCTGTTGAAAAAGTACCTGGTGACGGAGGAGTTTCATGGGGCGATGATTTTTATAACCGTTCCGATCGCTTCCTTTCCGGATTAGCTTACTTAAATGGAATTACCCCAAGTGCGATTTATGGTAGAGGTTATTATGAAAGAACAGGCTTTGCTGCTTATAGTTTAGTAGATGGTAAACTTATTGAAGAATGGACATTTGATTCGGATGAAGCAGGCAGAGGTGCATCCTTAGGTAACCATAATCTTGCCGTTGGTGATTTAGATAATGATGGTTTCGATGAAATTGTCGCTGGTTCTTTGACTCTTGATCATGATGGCACAATTCTTTATGCAATGGATGGAGAAATGGGACGTGTTCAAGGGTCCCACGGTGATGCCCTACATGTTGGAGCATTTGACCCTGATCGTGAAGGTTTACATGTCTTTGGCGTACGTGAGAATTCAGATGTTGCATCACTAGAGTATCATGATGGTGCAACTGGTGAAACACTTCAAGCGTTTTATGCCTATAAGGATGCAGGTCGTGGAGTGGCAGCGAATATCACATCCAGCCCAGGTTACGAATTCTGGGGAACAGGTGGAGGTACTGTTGAAACAGGTGGCGGTGTCTATAATGTACAGGGCCATGTTGAAGCAGCAAGTTTTAGAGATATTGGGCTGCCAGTTAACTTCGTAACCTACTGGGATGGAGATCTCTTACATGAATTACTGGATGGTACAACTATCACAAAGTATGATGAAACAACAGGTAAAGCAAATGTTATGGAGAGCTTTGAAGGCGTTGTAAGTAATAATGGGACAAAAGCCAATCCGACTTTACAAGCAGATATTCTTGGTGATTGGCGTGAGGAAATTATTTACAGGACACCGGACAGCTCAGAGTTAAGAATTTTTAGTACAACGATCCCTACTGATTATAGACTTTATACGATGATGCATGATCCAGTTTACAGAATGGCGATTGCATGGCAAAATACAACCTACAACCAGCCGCCACATATTGGCTTCTATCTTGGTGAGGATATTAGAAAAACGGTTCTTGACGGGGAGCTGGATGCGGAGAATATTCAATACCCAACACTTAATGTAGGTTTTATGAAAGATACTGTAAATAATGAATTAAATGGTTCACTGAAAGCAGTATTATCAAATAAACTAAAGCAAGTTCAGAATCATTTAGATAAAGGAAAAAATGATCAAGCAATAAAACATATGCAAGACTTTATTGAACATCTAAATAAAAAGCAATCTCAAGCACAAGTTGATAGCAAATTAAAAACGAAGCTGAACTCGTATGCACATAAGTTAATTGAGATTTGGGATGAAAAAGTGTCTGAGTAGAGAAAGCTGAAATTCGTTTATATGTATAAAAAGGCTGACTATATGGGTCAGTCTTTTTTCTTTATTAATGGTTTATCTCACTGTTTTCAATGCGTTCCCCCAAGCAAATAAGATTAGCAACCCGAAAAGCACTGATTATTAATGGAATTACACTGAATTTTTAACTAAAAATTTTTGATCATTAGGATAAGCTTAAAGAGACTGTTTATTCTTAATATTATAATTTCACTTACATTAAAAACAGTTAGGACCATTTAACAGGAGGTGTACGCTTCTCTTTAATGTAAACGCTTTATATTCGTAAAAATTATAAGGAAGGTGACCCTAATTGAAGAAAAGATCATTTTCTAAAAAATTACTTACCGGTATTGTAGCAGTGCCATTATTATTTTCAGGAGTTGGTAATGTAGCTAGTGCTAACACTACGACTAGCCAATTGGAAAGTAAGCATGGAAATGTTCAATTGGAATATCTTGATAGGGGATTAATTGCTGCCTCTACATCTGAAGGTGTTTTCTTAAGCTGGAGGCTTTTAGCAAATGAGGTGTCAGGTTATTCCGAAACGGGTTTAACAGGGGTAAACTTTAATGTGTATCGTGATGGAAAGAAAATTACCACTGTTTCTGACAGTACAAACTTTTTGGATAAAGAAGGAACGCCCAACTCGAAATATTATGTAAGTGCAATAGAAAACGGGCAGGAAATTGATCAAAGTCCTGCTATAACACCTTGGGAAAATTCTTATTATGATCTGCCACTACATAAACCGGCGGACGGTGTTACTCCTGCTGGGGAAACATATTCCTATTCTGCTAATGACATGAGTGTTGGTGATGTAGATGGTGATGGTACGTATGAGTTTTTTGTGAAATGGGACCCATCAAATTCTAAGGATGTCTCCCAGATCGGGTATACTGGCAATACATATATTGATTGCTATTCGTTTGATGGTACTCTCCTTTACAGGATTGATTTAGGTGTTAATATTCGATCGGGCGCACACTATACACAATTTTTAGTGTATGACTTTGATGGGGATGGAAAATCCGAGATCATGTTTAAAACTGCTCCAGGGACAAAAATTGTCAAATTTAATGAGGAAGGTAAAATTACCTCCGAAAATTATATCACACTCCCTCAAGAAGATATTGATGCAGGTTACAGCAATTCAGATGACTATCGGATGAGTAGCCAAGATTATTATGATCATGTAGTGGAAATGTTTATGGGCTGGAGCGAACATGAAGAGGTTAAAAACGGAAATTGGCCTCAAACTCTTGAAGAAAGTTTTGGTATTGAACCACAATATACGTATCCACTATCAAGAGAAGATGCTGAAAGCTTAGCTGACTATTTTATGGATGTATATGCTCCAAATCGAAGTGCTCGTAATAATTTAAGAGTTTTTGAGGGCTTTATATTAGAAGGTCCGGAATATTTAACCGTATTTAATGGTGCTACGGGTGAAGAACTTGATACAATCCACTATAAACCGGGTCGACATGACGATGGGCTGATGTGGGGAGACTATGCGATGTCAAGGATTGAACCTGGAAATCGTGTAGACCGCTTCCTAGCAAGTGTTGCCTATTTAGATGGTGAAAAACCATATGCCGTATTTGCACGTGGTTATTACACAAGATCAAATATTGTTACCTATAGCTGGGATGGAAAAAATCTTAAGGAAAATTGGATTGTTGACAGTGGCTGGACCCCAATGAGTAATCCATTTAATGATGGGCCACATGGTGTAGACGGAACGGATCCGGAATTTGGCACCATCACTACTCAGGGTGCCCACTCATTAAGTGCGGCCGATGTTGACGGAGACGGCAAACAAGAAATTGTTTATGGTTCAGCAACAATAGATCACGACGGTTCTTTATTATACAGCTCCATGGATACGATGCCATCTAATAGTGCTGCGCCTGGAACAATAGCCCGACTGGGTCATGGAGACGCAATGCATGTTACGGATATAGACCCTAACAGACCTGGTCAAGAAATCTTCATGGTTCACGAAGGTGGCGCATGGGCTCCATATGGTTACTCATTGCGTGATGCAAAAACGGGTGAAATCATTTATGGCGGCTATACTGGACGGGATACTGGACGAGGTATGGTAGGTGATGTTGATCCAACTACTTCTGGTTTAGAAACATGGGCTGTTGGACTTTGGTCAGCAAGTGGGGAGAAACTTAGTAATAGTGCACCAGGTACGAACATGAACATTAAGTGGGGTGCAGATATGACAACCCAAATTGTCAATGGTTCTGGGAATAGCACGACTACCATTGATGATTGGAAGAAAGGTAGAGTACTTACCGCTAATGGAACAAGAACAAATAACGGTACAAAGGGTAACCCAGGTTTAGTTGCGGATGTATTTGGGGACTGGAGAGAGGAACTTCTAGTTCGAACTGAAGATAGCTCTGCAATCCGTATCTATCTTAGCACCGAAGTAACAAACCATAAACTATACACATTAATGCATGATGCTCAATACAGAGCAGAGATAGCAAGACAAAACACTGCTTATAATCAGCCGTCATACACAAGCTTTTATTTTGCTTCCGATACTAATTGGGCAAATGTTCCAGTTCCTACCTTCTGGACTCCAGGAGTATTGTCCGTCCTAGAAAACTTAATGAACGAATATAAAGCGAATGGCGATCTTAATGGCCCTCTCGTGTCTCAATTAGAGAACACACTGAAGCAAGCAAAGCATCATTTTGAAAAAGGCTCTAAGAAGAGTGCAATTAAATTTATGGAAAAATACGAAGAACAATTAAATCAGAAAACAAAGCAGGAGAATATCTCTCCTTCAGCTAAACGAAACTTATCTCACCATGCCCAATTACTGCTTGATATGTGGAAAAATGATGGTAGATAACTAACAGGTACAAAAAACATAATGACTGACTTAAAAAAGGTATGATTGAACAGACCATTTGTTTAAGTCAGTCTTTTTTTCATGAACAAAATTGTTTTTTAACCTACCCTATCGTACTGACTTCAATGCCTTACCCCAAGAAACAACTTGATCGGCTATGTTTAATTCGCCACAGATTCCACGGAGATGTTCTGCTGCACGAGCACCACCTGTTGAGCAATAGCTAACGATTCCAGCTGATTTGTTGTACCATGCATCACGAGCGTAATCCAGCTCATTTTTTAAGGCACCTGTTATGCTGTGGTTGTATTCTGCCACTACAAATATGAACCTATGTAGTTAAGGAAAAGCATTATTAATTTCCCAAACTTCGGATAGACTTTATACTCGTTTTCAAGTGGGGTTAAGAATCCTTTGCAAAAACTGCTTCGTCCGCTCTTCCTTCGGATTTTTCAAAACTTCTTCTGGGTTTCCTTGTTCAACTATGTACCCACCATCCATAAACAACACTTTGTCGGATACTTCACCTGCAAACTGGATTTCATGGGTGACAATGATCATTGTCCAACTTTCGTTCGCTAAGTCCTTCATCACTTTTAAAACCTCTCCGATAAGTTCGGGGTCTAATGCAGAGGTTGGTTCATCAAATAAAAGCAATTCCGGTTTCAGCGCTAATGCCCTTGCAATCCCTACCCGCTGCTGCTGTCCGCCTGAAAGTTGATGTGGATATAACTCCATTTTTTCCTTTAAGCCCACTTTTTCCAGAAGTTCTTCTGCTTCCTTTCTTACATCGGTTTTATTTCGTTTTTGAACAATTACTGGTCCCTCCATTACATTTTGAAGAGCAGTTTTATGAGGAAACAGGTTATAGGATTGAAAAACCATCCCATATTTTCTGCTTAACCTGATTCTGTCATGTTTGTTTATTTTTTCAGCAAAATTAACTGAAAACCCATCTTCAAATTGAAAAAGCCCTTTGTCCGGTTGTTCCAATCCATTAAAACAACGGAGCATTGTTGTTTTTCCAGAACCGGATGGGCCAATAATGGAGACGACTTCACCTTTTCCAACATCGATATCAATATTTTTTAACACTTCATTTTCACCAAAGGATTTCGCCAAGCCTTTGACGGATAAAAACATGCCCTCACCTCTTTATCTTGACACATACCGATTTAATTTTCGTTCTAATAATTCCTGTATAAGGGATAAAAAGAAACATATAACCCAATAGAGTAAAGCAGCCTCTATATATAATAGAAGGAAATCGTATGTCCTTGCTGCAATTTCCTGTGCCTTACGGAATAACTCAGCTACTAAAACCAGCGAGGCAAGGGATGTATCTTTTACAAGACTGATAAATGAATTGGACAAAGGAGGTACCGAAACCCTTGCTGCTTGTGGAAGAATGATCCGCCTTAGCGCGGTCCATCTTGTCATGCCAATCGTAAATGCAGCTTCCCATTGTCCCTTTGGAATCGATAATATGGATGCCCGAATAATTTCAGATGCATAGGCACCGACATTTAAAATGAACGCAATCGCCGCACTTGGGAATGGATCAATGTTCACCCCAAGATTAGGTAAGCCATAGAAAATAATAAATAATTGCACAAGCAAAGGCGTTCCGCGAATCGCCGAAACGTAAATAATGGCAGGGATCTGGATGAGCCTTGATTTTGACAATCGCATCATCGCAGTGAGCAATGCAAGGATAAGACCCCCGATAAAAGAAATAAGTGTGAGTGGAATTGTATAATGAATCGCCCCTGAAATCATGGAAGGGAGGGAGTTCATAAATAACTCCCATCCCTCCATATTTGCTGTAATGGTGAGTAGTAGGCTATTTTGTAGAAACATCTTCACCAAACCATTCCTGAGAGATTTTTGCTAAAGTCCCATCATCCCTCATTGCAGCCAATTGTTCATTAACAGCCTTTACTAAATCTTCATTCCCTTTATTAAAAGTAAAAGCCATTTCTGAAACATCGTCCGAGCTAGCTGCGATTTTAATACTCTCATCCCCCTGCGATTTTATATAATCCAGAACCGCAAGTTTGTCATTAACTGTTGCTTCCGCACGTCCTTGCTTGATTAATTCGATCGATTGAGCCAAACCTTCCACTCCTACTATTTCAGCACCATTTTCTTGCGCGATAGCACCGTAATTACTTGTTAACGATTGCGCTGCTTTTCTGCCTTTTAAGTCCTCAAATGATGTAATGTCACTATTATCCTTTGAAACGACAAGGACCGCTGATGAAAATGTATACGGATCCGAAAAATCATAATTAGCTAGACGATCCTCATTAATTCCCACTTGGTTTGCAATTAAATCAAAGCGCTTTGAATTAAGGCCAGCAAACATCGAGTCCCATTGAGTCTCCATAAATTCCACCTCAAGGTCCATGCGCTTGGCAACCTCTTTTATCACTTCCACGTCATACCCTGTTAACTGATCCTTTTCATTATGGAAGGTATAAGGTGCATATGTGCCTTCTGTTCCTACCTTTATAACACCATTCTTTTTAATTTCATTAAATAAGGAGCCAGTTTGTTCCTTATTGTTGTTTTCCTCGTTACCTGCATTGTTATCTTCCTTTGTTCCTCCGCATCCCGCAAGTACAAAAGCAATTACTAAAAGGAATGAAAAAAGAAATAGTGATTTCTTCATTATTAAAACCCCCGGTAAAATATATTTGTGTTTCTGCTTAGTAGTAGATTTTACAAGTTTACCTATTCTCATTCACCGGGTTGGAAGCATAAAAAAGAGCCGGCACATTGGACAGCTCAATTAATCTTATTGTTCCATATTTCTGCCGTATATTTCGATTTCTGTTAAAGCCGGGAATGGTGATTCATCTTCTGCTTTAATTAAGTTCTTCAGACGCACCCATTCTACACTTCGTTTTTCAAATTCAAAATACTGCCTTTCGTACACTTTTTCTAAGGCTGTAATTTCCTCAGAACCATCGGAGAATTCCAAAGTAGCTTGTGTCCAGTAGCTGTCATGCGGATAATCACTACGTAATACTAATGCCACTTTATCAACTTGGACAGTTCGGCCAAATTCAATTGTGATCGCCGCATCCTTTTGTTGATTGATTCCCCAAGATTGATATGGATAGGAGCCATGCCCTTCGTTGGCAACCATGCCATCGATCGCATTGCGGGCAAAAAATGTTGAATCATTTCGCGTCTCTACATTAGCTTCTGCATGTGGATAAGCACCGCTTACCTTCTTTTGATCATGCGGGTTTAATGCAAGATTTTGATAACGATTGATTTCATCTTCTGTCGCATAACGTACAGATAAGTAATGTTTGTTGCCAAAGAATACTTTTGGAGAGTATGCTTGGCGAAGCTCCTCGCTTAATGGAACCTCATACGTCCATTCAGTTCCTTTAATAAAAATTAAAGAAGGTGCTAGCGCATCATCAAGCTGTGCCATTAGATATGAATTAGCTTTTTCTACTGTTACTTCAATCCTATCCCCCGCTTGGTACTCCTCTACAAATTCGAGATAGGTATATTCCTGACCTGCTCTTTCTTTTTTTACGTTGCCTTTTGCATCCTTTATTGCTAAACGAATCATTTCATTTTTCCCCCATTCCCGATCTCTCTACTCCCTTTCATCGTATTGGTTAATTTCCGTTGTATCAATGAACTTTTTTTACCTTTATGTGAAATTATTTAACTTTATTAACCATCCAAAAAAATTAGCGGAATTTTTTCTGTTATGTGCTGAATGGAACTCGTTTCGAGGTTTATAAGGGAAAGTTTTCCGACTATACAAATCAAAATCCCACATTTTCACGTTTTTTAAGGTAATAGGCGGAATCTCTCCGTCTATATATGAATTTTTAAATCAAAATTACAAATTAAGGGGAATTTTTCCTCCTATTAATTAGCTTGGGTGCTTAGAAACCCTGAAAATATAAAACGTTGCCTATCCTCAAGTTTATATAATAGGATAGGCAACGTTTTTTGATTTGTCTTTAAGAAAATGGCTCTTTTCTAAAAGATTGTTGTTATTACCACAGGCGTGATTTCCGCTTCTGGCACTCGCTTTCCGCGGGCGATCCGCAAGCCTCCTCGCTTCGCTGTGGGTTCTTGCTTGGCTCGCTTTTCCCGCAGGACAAGGAAGGCTTCGACAGTATTATCATCGCACGAAGAAAATGCGAATGCATTTTCGAGGAGTCTCGTACCATACGCTTCAACCACTAAAAATATCAACATTATTATGCATTTTACAAACAATAGAATTACCTTATAAAAGCAACAAAGTTCACGAAATTAACCATAGTCAGTAGCGATTTTTCTCTTCCACAAGTTTCTCCACTTGATTGACTACATTTTCAACGGTAAATCCATACTGTTCAATTAGTTTGTCACCGTTACCAGATGCCCCAAATGTATCAACTGATATTACTTTACCTTTATCTCCAACATATTTATGCCACCCCATTGATGAAGCCATTTCAATTCCAATTCTTGCCTTCACATTTTCAGGTAATACGCTAGTTTTATAGGCTTGATCCTGTTTTTCAAAACGATCCCATGATGGTATGCTAATAACATTGACGTCGACACCTTTTGCTTTTAATTCTGTTTGAGCACGAACAGCAAGCTGCACCTCAGAACCAGTTGCAAGAAGTAATGCATCAGGTACTTCTTTTTCCCCTCGACTTACGACATACGCTCCAGCTTTGACACCTTCGTATGCATTTTCTTTAGTCCCTTCGAGTGTAGGAAGGTCTTGTCTCGTTAATACGAGCGTTGTTGGTTGATCCTTACTTTCAATAGCCAGACGCCATGCTGCTTGCACTTCATTTCCATCAGCAGGCCTGATTACCGAGAGATTTGGAATCGAACGTAATCCTGCAAGCTGTTCTACTGGTTCATGTGTTGGGCCATCCTCCCCTACCGCAATTGAATCATGGGTAAACACATAGGTGACAGGTGTATTCATTAGTGCAGATAAACGGATTGCAGGTTTTAAATAGTCGCTGAATACGAAGAAAGTTCCTCCGTATACTTTAACCCCACCATGCAAAGCCATTCCATTTAATGCAGCACCCATCGCAAATTCACGGACACCAAACCAAATATTTCGTCCTGCAAAGTTACTTGGAGTAAAATCATCTTCACTAGTAATAGTGGTTTTATTGGAGCCAGCTAAGTCGGCACTACCACCAATAAAATATGGAACAGACTTTGCAATTCCATTTAATACTTTTCCTGAAGATGCTCGAGTTGCTATTGTATCAACACCTGGTGTAAATTCTGGCAGGCCTTGCTCCCATCCCTTAGGTAGTTCTCCTTTGATAGCCGCTGCTAGCTCGGCCGCAGCCTCAGGATATTTATCTTTATATGTAGCAAATAATTCATTCCATATATTTTCTGCTGCTTTACCTGGTTCCAAAATCTTTGCGGCAAAATCATGATACACTTCTGTTGGAACTTCGAAATTCTCATAATCCCAATTATATGCCCTTTTTACTAATTGCATTTCTTCATCACCAAGTGGAGCACCATGTGCATCAGAAGAACCAGCTTTATTTGGTGAACCATAGCCAATTACTGTTTTAATTTCTATTAAGGTTGGTTGATTCACATTGTCTCTTGCTTCTTGAATTGCTTTACGAATGGCTGTTAAATCATTACCATCTTCAACTCGTAAAACCTGCCAGCCATATGCTTGGAAACGAGTTGCAGTGTTATCCGAGAAAGAGCGGTCTAAATCCCCATCTAAAGATATATCATTTGAATCATATAAAACGATTAATTTCCCAAGATTCAAATGACCAGCTAATGATGCTGCTTCATGGGAAATCCCCTCCATTAAGTCCCCATCGCCAACAAGCGCATATGTATAATGGTCAATTATTGAAAAAGTTTCTCTGTTATATTTTATCGCTAAAAAGCGTTCGGCCATAGCCATACCAACTGACATGGCAATCCCTTGTCCGAGGGGACCTGTTGTTGCTTCAACACCGTCCGTATGATGAACTTCGGGATGTCCCGGTGTTTTTGAACCAAATTGACGGAAATTCTTAAGGTCATCAATCGTTACATTGTAACCAGAGAGGTGTAGAAGACTGTATAAGAGTGCAGAACCATGACCAGCAGATAAAACAAAGCGATCACGGTCAAACCATTTTGAATTTTTAGGATTATGCTTTAAAAAATCTGTCCATAGTACGTATGCCATTGGTGCTGCTCCCATAGGTAACCCGGGATGACCAGAGTTTGCTTTTTCAATCATATCGATGGATAGTGTACGAATGGCATTAACAGATAATTGATCGACTGATACTGTACTTACCATTTCTTTTCCCCCTATATATTAATCGTATTGTCAAAACTTTTATAAGAAATTGGCTAGTAAATCCTATATTAGAGGGCTTTATAAGCAAAAAAATTGCCACCCCCTAAATTCTGAGGATAATTGAGGTTACCACACACCCAATTCCCAGAAAGGAAGTGACAATTTGTACCCTCAAATTATAACCTATTTATTAACTTTTATAAAGTATCAAGAACAGGTGATTCGTACATTACTAACTCTCCTTGTGGGAAAGAGTATGTTTGAAAAACCTGCTGAAACTCCAGTAAATAAACCCTATCGAAAACTTCAGGTAGATGATCTTCCGATCATCGAACCATTGAAAAAACTTGATTACAAAACTCTTATTAAAGAGTATTTCAATGAACACGGTAAGTCTCTCAAACCTGTTCAAAGGCGATCTAATTCTAAGACTGTTGTACCTAAATCAATGAATTGTTCTAAGTATGGTGCTCCGTCGGACTATCTTTATGCCAATAACGGAGATAAAGGTCAATTTCAGTGTAAGGTGTGTTCGTGTCTTTTCAGTGATAAAAATCGTTTTCAAAAGAGGCCATTTTAAAGTGTACTCATTGTTCAAAACCACTCGATAAAATCAAGGATAGAAAGACTTTTTCGTCTACAAATGTAGAAACAACAACTGTTCCCGACCAATTCTGTGGTGAATAGATGAAGTGTTAGTAAAGATGAAAGAGATCCCAGAAGATCTTACTTTCGTAGAAGATGGAAATCCAATCTATTTTCTAGCTCAACACTTTTTCGCACAACATGACATTTCGGTTTGATGTGAAGCAAGTAATTGGTCTTACAAACGAAGACCCAGTTTCAACTGAATATAGACCTTTAAAACAGATAATCGAGAGACTTAATCGAACATTTAAAGGTAATTATCGCTCCACTCATGGCTTTGGCTCGCAACAAGGATCGGTTTCTTTTGTCACCTTGTTTGTGGCTTACTTTAACTTTCTAAGGCCACACGCAGCCTTAGAAGGTAAGGTTCCTGTCGTGAACCCAGAATTAGCAGGGCTTCCGACAATGCCGGCAGGTTGGACGAAACTAATTGAATTAGCCCAAAACTGGATTATAGAGCAGCAAACCGCCAAACTTTTTGTTTAGCTGAGCCCCTTGAGACATCAGTAATCGGCGGAGCGAACTCTTGACAAACCGAATGGAGAAAAAGGTTAAAATTGGTAATGGTCAAGGGTTATTTGTCACGCCCACTTTTGTTCCCTTCACCCTTGATACTTTTATCGCAACCTTTTTCGACTGTTTGTCAAGAGCGATTGCGGGGCCTTCAGACCTGACTATTGGAAAAAGTATAAACCCTAATGAATTTTCATAGAACTTTTGACACTACCATATTAATGAAAAGTAGCTGAATCTGTGCAATTGCTTTTAACCTTTTTGTACTAGTTATGAAACAATTATTATGTTTTTTTCATATATGATTAGATTAACCTATACAACCCGATAATACGGAGTACACTGATATATGATCTAGACTTTTTTGAGAAGCACTGTTTATATAATAGCCAAAAATCTTACAATTTGATATGTACCATCAGACTGGAACCTTTTAGCTCTTTAAGAAATAAGGGTTGCCAAATACATCAGTACATATTAAAATGACTCGTTTCAATAAACTGGCTGTTCTTTACTTCTCCTCCTATAGCTAAAAAGGAATGGGTGAGCATCGTTTCCTTAATTTTACGAACTCCTTTTAAAAAAAGACCATCTGTTATACCAGTTGCTACAAAAAAGCAATAATCCGTTGTAACAATTTCATCTAGACTTAAAGCAACCCCTGGGTTCTTTATGCCCATTTGCAAACACCGCTCAATTTCTTCTGTATTTTGCGGTACCAGCTTTGCTTGAAAATCTCCTCCCAGGCACTTCAGAGCTACGGCCGATATCACACCTTCAGGTGCACCACCGGTTCCAACCAACATATCAATTCTTAAATCGTCGATAGCTGTTGCTACCGCACCAGTAATATCAACATCTTGAAACAACCTTATTTTTCCTCCTACTTGGATGACTTGTTTAATTAAATTCTCATGGCGTGGACGGTCTTGGATCATAACTGTTATATCCTCAACTCTTTTCCCTTTGGCTTTTGCAACAGCCTGAATATTTTCGGATATTGGTGCATTAATGTCAATTTTTCCTTTTGCTTCTGGGCCAACTGCTATTTTTTCCATATACATATCTGGTGCATGCAAAAGGCTACCACGCTTTGCCACTGCAAGAACTGAAAGTGAGTTCTCTTCACCATTGGACATCAGTGTAGTCCCTTCTACTGGGTCCACTGCGATATCTATAGCAGGTCCCACTCCTTTACCAAGTTTCTCCCCAATATAAAGCATCGGTGCTTCATCCATTTCCCCTTCCCCAATGACCACAACAGCATCCATAAAAATTTGATTCATCAGCACTCGCATTGCTTGTGTCCCTGCATTATCAGCTTTCAGTTTACTCTTTCTTCCAATCCATGGATATGAAGCAAGAGCGGCTTTTTGAGTCACTTTTAAAAATTCACCAGTCAATTGTAGAATAGATAGCTCCTGTTTACCCTCAGTATTTGTCAGCATGTTCCCCTTCAACCCACTTCCTTATAATAATTTCCATTTAATTACATTTTCTTTCATTTCGGATAATTAATAAACCTCCATCTACCATGGAGGTTCCGCTATTAAACTTGGTTATACTGCTTGAGCTGTTTTCATTGTTTTTAAAAATGTTTCAAGAATGAAGTAGGCTGAGGTTGCTCCTGGATCTTGTGTACCTAAGGACCGCTCACCTAATCTGCTAGACCTTCCGCGTTTTGATAGCATATCTTTCGTTGATTCCATCCCTGCCTTTGCCGCTGCAACCGCCTCAGTAAATATGTTCAAAATATCCCCCGTTTCTTCGTATTTAACCTGAAACACTTCTAATGCAGGCTGAAGACTATCCACCATTGTTTTTTCCCCTATTTCTGCATTTCCTCGTTCCTTGATCCCTTCTATAAATGCAATCCAGAAATCTTTTATTTCCTGTTCCCCTATTTCTATTTTATTTTGGAAAACCTTTGCACCTCTTAGGAAACCGGTTGCATATAATGGACCAACCGATGATCCC
The DNA here is from genome assembly GCF_020731355.1 of Bacillus sp. REN16. Lineage (GTDB taxonomy): Bacteria > Bacillota > Bacilli > Bacillales > Bacillaceae_L > Ferdinandcohnia. The sequence continues at coordinate 252,700 of NZ_JAJFZK010000002.1, forward strand.
ACCGCACTTAAAAAAGTTCTGCCTGTTGCGATACAAAGCTTACTACAATCGTTTTCTGCTGCAAGATCTGTTTTCAACTTTTTATTTACCGCTTGCCACCCTATGGACATGGTTACTCCGTGGTCTCCATCTCCTAGTTTACGGTCAAGCTCACTTAAGTAATCTTTTTGTTCTTCAATCATCTCTACGACGTTACTTAAAAATATCTTCCATTCTTCCGAAGTTAGCTTCATATTAATCATCCTTCCTTAAATCTGAACGTACATTGGGCAATCTGCCGGGAAATCAATCAAATGTACCAATTCGTCATCAACTTTAGTGAGCGTAACAGAGCAGCCTCCCATTTCAAGCGATGTACTGTAGTTACCTACATAGGAACGATAAATTCCAATCCCCTTTTCAGAGAGAATTTGCTCCACTCTTCTAAACATAATATATAGTTCCATTTGGGTAGTTGATCCAAGACCATTTACTAAGACTGCAACCTTCTCTCCTTTTTCTATTGGCATATCTTCTAAAATATCATGGACTAGCCTTTCGGCAACTTCGTCAGCAGGCTTTATTACTCCCTTTTCAACACCTGGCTCTCCATGGTGTCCTAAACCGATTTCCATTTCGTTTTCTTCCAGTTCAAAGCTAGGTTTCCCAGTTTGCGGAAGCGAGCACGGTGTTAATCCTACTCCCATTGTACGGGTATTTTCGTTTGTCTTTGTTGCCACACGCACTACATCTTCTAAAGAATAGCCTTTCACTGCTGCAGCTCCCGCAACTTTTGTCACAAAGAACTCTCCTGCAATTCCTCGGCGTTTTTCTTTTTCATATTTTGGAGCGGAAGCCACATCATCTGTAACAACGATCGATTCTACGCGAATGCCCTCTTCTATGTCAGCAAGTTCTGCTGCCATACCAAAATTCATAATATCCCCAGCATAGTTACCCAAAATATATACAACCCCGGCCCCTTTATGCACTGCCTTCGTTGCTTCTAAAATCGGATCAGGTGGTGGAGAGGCAAAAATATTTCCAACTGCAACACCGTCTGCCATTCCGTTTCCTACATACCCCATAAAAGCAGGTTCATGACCAGAACCACCGCCAATGACAATTCCTACCTTTCCTTCTGGGAGATCCCTCGCTGTCACAAGTGATCGTTCATTTCCTTCCAATCTTCGAACGTGATTTGGGTACGCTTTCAAATATCCGTCAATCATTTCCTCTACAACATTTACTGGATTATTAATCAACTTTTTCATACTTAGACCTCCGCTCCATTAATAAACTCTTTTTCTTTATCGATAATTTGCTGAACTTTTCTTGCAGAATTTCCGCCTGGAAACTCCGAATCTAGGTATGTTTTTACGATTTGTTTTGCAAGTTGAAAACCGATTACTTGCGACCCCATCGTTAAAACTTGCGCATTATTGCTTTTTTGGGCACGTTCAGCTGAATACGTATCATGGCAAAGTGCAGCACGGATTCCTGGAACCTTCCCCGCAGCTATTGCAACGCCGATACCAGTTCCGCAAATTAGGATTCCACGATCTAATTTACTTTTAACAATATCCCCAGCGACCTTAAACGCCACCTCAGGATAATCCACCTCATTACAAGAGTCCTCGCAACCATAATCAACCACTTCATGCCCTAATTCTTCGATATAGTTCTTTAAACTATCCTTCATATCAAATGCATTATGATCGGAGCCTAGACCTATCCTCATTATAAAACACCCTTTACCCATTTTTATTTAATTTTTCTCTAAATATATCTTTCTATTATTTTTTCATTTATTTTTATTTTTGTCAATATCTTTTTGTTTATTTTTATTATATTTATCTTATTTTTTCATTTATTTTTATTTGTTATCTAATAATTATGTTTGTTAATAAATTTTAAAAGCATAGTTTGATTTTCTATACCGTTTTAAATTGATAAAATAACCCAAAATAAAACCACTCTAAACATAGAGTGGTTTATAAGAACTTAAGGGATCAAAATAACCTTGAGTGAATCTTTCCCACTTTGCACCATTTCGAAACCAGCTTCAAATTCGTTAAGTGGCAATTTATGCGTAACCACTCCCTCAGTAGGGAAATCTCCATTAGCAATCCCATCAATAACAATAGGGTAGCAGTAAGGTCCAAGGTGCGACCCAAGAACATCAAGTTCTTTTCTGTCACCTATGATGCTCCAGTCGACAGTTACAGGATCTTTGAAAACACTAAATTCTACGAATCTACCAAGTCTTCTAATTGCGGAAAGACCCTGCTGGACAGATGCCGGATGGCCAGTTGCTTCAATATACACATCACAGCCATAGCCATCAGTCATTTTTTTAATTTCGGAAACTACATCTACTTTCGATGGATTTAGTACAATATCCGCGCCAAATTTCTTTGCTAGTTCTAATCGTGAATCTACTAAATCTAAAACAACTAGCGTTCCTGCTCCTGCTTTTTTCGCAGCCCCTACCATTCCAAGCCCAAGGGTTCCCGCACCTGATTGAACCACAAAATCACCTATTTGAATTTGTGCGCGTTGAACGGCGTGTAGAGAACATGCATATGGCTCAATTAAGATTGCTTCCTCAATTGGTAATTCTTTGGGTACCTTATAGTTGATTGCTTCCTTTGTGAATTTCATATATTCTGCCATTCCACCATTTACATTGTTTTGGAAGCCATAAAGATCATGTTTTTCACATTGCCAATATTGACCCCTGTTACAAAAGCGACAATCCCAACATGGAACGATTTGCTCAGAAATCACACGATCCCCGATTTCGAAGCCTTTTACATTTGACCCCATTTCCACAATATGGCCAATAAATTCATGGCCAGGAATTACAGGTGCTTTAATATATGCTGGCTGTGTTGCATCTCCCCAAAAGCTAGGAGCACCTCCATACGCCTTTACATCCCCAGCACAAATTCCACATGCTTCGACTTTAATGATGATTTCATCTTCGTTTGCTAATTTTGGCGTGTAAACTTCCTCAAATCGATAGTCACTAGGTGCATAGGCTACAACCGCTTTCATTTTCTCAGGAACCTTAACCTTTTCATTATTTGCTGCTTCTTGGCTTACAATTGACATCGTCATTCCTCCTTAAAAATTATCAAGATTTTCACTGAAGTTGAATGGCTTTTTCGATTCTTTCCCCCGTAACACTGTCGAATATGTGAATTCGATCTGGGTTAAACAATAGATTAATAGGGTCTCCACTTTCAAAATAATAAATCTCATTAGATACAACGCTTAAAATATTGTCTTCTTCAATTCGAATATGGATTCGAACCTCTTCACCAAGGTTTTCAAACACATTTACCTTTGTTTGTAGAGTAAATGGTTCATTTCTAGCTGAGATGCTAATATCAGTTGGACGTATTCCAAAACGATATTTTTCTCCTTCTTTTACATAAGGACAATATTTCTCAGGAACTTCAAATTTCAATAAATTATTTTCTGTTTTAAAGTAAGGAACACCACTTTCAACCAAAGAAATAACAGTAAAAATATTCATTGGCGGTTCGCCGATAAAACTTGCAACAAATTCATTGACGGGGTGGTTAAATACTTCAAGAGGTGTTCCAAATTGCTGAAGAACTCCCTCATTAATAATCGCAATCCGATCAGCTAACGCCATAGCTTCAAGCTGATCATGTGTAACAATTATTGTTGTACATTCAATTTCCGAATGAAGTTGTTTAATTTCCGTTCTCATCCTTTGGCGTACTTTTCCATCTAAATGAGACAGCGGTTCGTCTAACAGAAGCACTTCTGGTCGACGAATCAAAGCTCGCGCAATATTTACCCTTTGCTTCTGACCGCCTGATAGTGCACCTGGTTTCATATCTAGTAAATCCTCAATGTCTAGGAGCTTTGCAATCTTGTTGATTTCTTCCTTTACCTTTGCCGACGATACTTTTTTCGCTTTTAAATTAAAGCCAATGTTTTCATATACAGTAAGCGGAGGATACATCGCATAGTTTTCAAAGGCAAGACCAATATTACGATCCTTTGGATGCAAGTCATTGATTCTTCGATCTCCAATAATTATATCTCCGGATGTGATGTCCTCTAGTCCGGCAATCATTCGTAATGTTGTTGATTTTCCACAACCTGATGGGCCAAGGAGAGCAACAAATTCTCCATCATTACATTTCAGGTTCAAGGATTTAACTGCATTAATGGGCTGTTTATTTTTATAATAAGTTTTAAATACGTCTTTTATGATTAGTTCTCCCATACCAGTTCCCTCCTTCCTGAATCTGACTGTTGCCATAGGATATTCCTGCCATTTCCATCGAAGAAAATTGCATTATCCATTTGTAAAGTAACAAATAATTCTTGGTTCCGCTTAATCCCGATATCAGAAGAAACTAGTAAACGAATATAGACGTTTTCCACCTCTATTGTTAAAATCGCTTTTGCACCCAAAGGTTCAAAGTTACTAACCTTCCCTATAATACTGCTGTCCGCCTTTTTTACAAAACTGTATTCAATGTATTTAGGACGTAATCCAATGCGTAAATTGTTTATTCCAATTTTACGGAAAATCAATTGAATGTCTTTTGGAATCGAAAATTCATTGTTCAAAAAACGTGCTTTCATTTCCTCTTTTTTACTGACCAATTGTGCATGAAACATATTAATTTCTGGTTCACCAAATGCACTGGCTACAAATTCATTTGCAGGCTTATAAAAAATCTCTTCAGGTGTCCCAATTTGTTCTATTTCCCCTTTATTGATGACAGCAATACGATCACCGAGACTTAGTGCTTCTAAATAGTCGTGAGTAACGTAAATGGTTGTCGTATCAAGGTTTTTCTGCATATCTTTTAATTCAGCACGCATCTGATGCCTTAACTTCGCATCCAAGTGAGTAATTGGTTCATCCATGAGAAACACTTCCGGACTTCGCACCAGTGCCCTCCCTAATCCAACACGTTGACGCTGACCATTGGACAGTTCTGCCGGATTCCGTTCAAGAAGCCAGTCGATTCTTAAGGTTTTCGCCACTCTCTTTACCTCTCTGTCAAGGACTTCTTTAGGCTGCCTGTATCTCGGGCTTCTTAATGGCGATGCGATGTTTTCATATACTGATAAATGCGGATAAAGGGCGTAGTCCTCAAACACCATAGCCACGTTACGATCCTCTGGTTCCACCGGGTCGATACACTTTCCATTCATATACACATTTCCTGTATCTGGAATATGGATGCCGGCAATTATATTGAGTAATGTAGTTTTTCCAGCTCCAGCTGGTCCGAATAGGATAAAAAACTCTTTATCTTTTACTTCGAAATTTATATTTTTTATAGCTATCTCATTTTTAAAGTGTTTAGATATATTTGTTACTTTAATATCTGCCATCTTTATCCCCCTTTACTTTAACCTTTCACAGCTCCCATACTTAAACCACGAACAAGGTGCTTTTGTATGGATAGAGCTAGAATTATGATTGGTAATGATGAAATAATAACCGCGCCTGCCATCTGTCCGTAATGAACTGTATCAGATGACACATACTTTAGCATCGCAACAGTTGTTGTTGTCACTTCTTGGCCTGCTAAAAGAAGAGAGAATGTGAAATTATTCCAGACAAAGATAAAAGAAAGCAGAGATGCAGCCACTAGGCCTGGGCGGATTAGAGGAATAATCATTTTCATGAATACTTGCCACCATGAATATCCATCCAATCTTGCGGCGTGCTCCATTTCAACAGAGATATCCTCAAAATAACCTCGTAAAATCCAGATCATTAATGGCAAGGAAATCAACTGGAAGATCCAGATCAACCCGAAGTGAGTATCATACAAACCAATTTCCTGATAGATAAGAAAAATAGGTAGCACTACTAAAATTTCTGGTGCAAAACGGAAAGAAAGGAAAGTAAACGCTAGAGAATCTCTACCCTTAAAATCAAATCTGGCAAGCGCATAGGCAGCTGGCACCCCAACAATAATGGAAAGAATGATGGCACCCACACTTACAATTAAATTATTTAGAAAATAACCGGCAAACTCTCCGTTAGAAAAGATAACACGGTAATTTTCCAATGTTGGACTAAAAATAAATGTTGTACTAAACATTTCACGGTCATGCTTGAAAGAAATAATCACAAGCCAAATGAGCGGAAATAGTGCAAAGATGGCATATAGAATCAAGCACAGATTGCGTAATAGTTCTACTAGTTTATTCGTCTTCACCGTCTGTTCCTCCTTTTATTTTCCAGATGCCCGCTTCTGTGTATGAGTCCAATATTTCACCATATAATGACTCATAATATAAACAAATACATAAAGAATTAACATATAAGGAAGAGAGAATCCTAATTCTTTATAAGTAAATGCTTCCGTATAAGCGGTTAACGGTAAAGTCATTAATGTATCGCCAGGGCCGCCTCTTGTAAGGGCGAAGATAATATCAAACATTTGGAGTGACAACATCAAACGGAATAATACAGCAATAAGAAGCATTGGCATTATCATTGGTAATGTAAGATTTTTAAACGTAAACCATGCTGAGCCCCCATCAATCATCGCTGATTCGAACGGTGCCTTTGGCAATGAACCTAAACCTGCTAACACAAGTAGAATAACAAACGGAGTATAAACCCAGGCATCAATGACAAGAACGGTAAATAATGCGGTGCTCGGATCAGCTCCCCAAGTAAAATCGTTGATCCCAATGGCGCGCAGCCATTTACTTAAAATACCAACGGAATTATTAGTCATTAACTGCCAAACCAAAGTTGCAATAACTGGTGCGATAACTAGCGGGAAAATCAGTACAATTCTTAATGCTCTTGATAATTGATTATTTCTATTTAGTAACAGTGCAATACCCACACCCATTATAGTCTGAGTTATGGTCGCCAAGCCTGCGTATGCTAGCGTGACTCCTACACTATGCCAAAAACCTGAATCTTTGAACATATAAATATAATTTTCAAACCCAACAAAATCATATCCAGAATACTTAAAGGAATAGTTTGTAAAAGAATAATAAATTGCCATCCCAAATGGGATTAAAATACCGATAGTTAATAAGAAAGCCGGACTTAAAATAATATAAGGTCTTGCTTTTCTCATAAAAGGGACTTTTTTCCCTCTGCTAATAATCTCTTGTTCGGGAAGAGAGGATGATGATGACAACGACTGGTTTTTCGCTTTCGCTTCAGGCTGCAATTTGATTCCTCCTTTTTAAATACAACGGAGAGATCCTCTCCGTTGTATTATCAAATCTTTTACTTATTCAACTCTTAATCTCTCTACACGCTTATTGATATCATCTACCAACGTATCCAATCTTTCCTGTGCATCTGCACCGTTAACAATATCTTGAAGTGCAGCTGCCCATTCAGTTGTTACATTAAAGAATTCTGGCTGTGGAGTAAATTTAATGGTTGAATTTTCAATAATTTGGTTAAATGTCTCTTCATATCCATCCGCTAAGCTAATGCGTTTCTTAAAGTCTTCATTATCCCAAACAGATTGACGAACCGGGTCAACCACATTAGCTTCAATTGCTCCCCAAGTCATATGCTCTTTTCCAGTAAAATATTGCATAAATAGCCATGCAGCATCTTTCTTCTTAGAACTACTGTTCATTGAAATTGACCATACCCACATATTTGCCCCTGGTTCGCCCCCTTCTACTGTAGTTGGTGGGAGTGTTACCGCAAGGTTACCTGCTTCTTCAGAGGAACCTTCTACATTGTAGAAAAGTGACCAGTTACTTGCATCATAAGCCATTGCTGATTTACCGGCAGCTAGATCTGTGGATACTTGATACCAAGTATAGTTGGACCAGTCTTTTGGACCACCCTTTTTAATCAATTCCACAAATTTTTCTGTTATTTCAACAGATTCTGAGCTATTAAGCTTAGAAACTAGTTTTCCATCTTCAATGACAAAGTCTTTTGCTCCGTGGTTAGAGAAAGATGTCATGTATCCGGGATGAATTGTTGCCCATGAACGTGTTCCACGAACACCAACTCCGTAAGAACCTTCACCATTCCAACCTTCAAGTTTTTCAGCAACTTCAATTAGTTCATCCAATGTCTTTGGAGGAGCTTCAATTCCATTTTCTTCAAATGCGCGTTTATTATAATGTAAGAGGTTAAGTTCAAATGCTAGTGGAACGGCCCAAAGGTTTCCTGTTCCAACCTCATGTCCTGGTACTAAATCCCAACGATCCGCATTTAAAACACCTTCAAAAAAGTCGTTCACATCATAATCTGGGTTAGTACGGTTTTCATCTTCAATAAAGGAATCCAACTCCTGAATATATCCGGCGGGAGCATATTCCCATAATTGATATGAACCTGTCATAAATACATCTGGATTTCCATTTTCGGCGTTCAATGCAGTAGTTAGCTTATCAAAATAGCTTTCTTCCGGTGTAATTGAGTAGTTTACTTTAAGCCCAGTTAACTCTTCGAATTGTGGAAGCCTTTCCACAATTGCTTCTGCATACGGGTGTTGGTTTAACATAACGTTCAATTCTTCCCCACTAAAGCGTTTCCAATCAAAGCCATCCAGTTCTTCTAATTCGGTTTTTTCAGGTTCGGCACTTTCACGAGCAGAAGAACGATCTCCTCCTCCCCCTGAACAGGCTGTTACAAAGAGTAGCATTATTGCAACAATAGAAATCCAAAACTTTTTTACCATTTTAATCCCCCTTTGTTATTAGTTTTTGCATTTTCTAGCTGACCCGAAAGAATATGATCTCCCGTTTCTCTTATTTTTAATTCTTTTGTGAATTTTGTCAATAGTTTTCATATATTTTTATTTATTTTTATTTATAAGTGAAATCACTACTTATTTACCTTGCAGTTTTTGCTCTTTTCTAACAATTTTATAAAGGTTTTAAAAGCTTCTTCCCATTTCTCTGTTTTAAGCGGTTCAAACGTTTTTACATAAAATGACTTTTTCACAAGATCTCTACCGGCTTGTAAATCTTTTATTTTTCCTGTTGCAATCATTTGAACAAGAATATTCCCGATAGCAGTTGCCTCTTCTGGGCCGGCCCATACGGGCCGTGCTATGGCATTTGCTGTAAACTGGCATAACAGTTCATTTTTCACACCGCCACCAACGATATGCAGTCCTTGATATCTTCTTCCTGTCAATACCTCAATATCATTTAGAACGAAGCGATACTTAAGCGCTAAGCTTTCGATAATGCATCGTATAATTTGTCCCTTAGTTTTAGGTACAGGCTGATTAGTTTCTTGACAAAACTGTTGAATTTGCATTGGCATATTATTCGGATTTAAAAATACCTCATCGTCTGGGTCAACAAAGGCATAGAAAGGCTCCGCTTCAAGGGCTAATTTGGTCATTCCATTATAAGTTAAGTTAATTCCTTCCTTTTCCCAAGATTGTTTACATTCCTGAATCAACCAAAGTCCCATGATGTTTTTCAAAAGACGGTAACTATTATAAACTCCTTTTTCATTCGTAAAATTCATTTTCAGGGCTTGCTCATTTATTATAGGCTCCTCAAGCTCAGTCCCTAACAAAGACCATGTTCCACAACTTAAGTAGGCAAAGTCCTTTTCCATTATTGGGATAGCGGCAACAGCTGATGCTGTATCGTGTTCCCCTACAGCAATCACCTGTACCGGTTGAAGCTGAAGTTCACTACAAATAGCAGGGGTAAGCGTTCCAGCAATTGTTCCTGATTCTATCACCTTTGGAAAGATATCAGTAGGTAACCCTAATCGTTCTACGATTGATGTCACCCACCGATTTTCAACGCTGTTATATAATTGCGTAGTTGATGTAATCGTCACTTCTGCTGTTTTCTTTCCCGTTAAAAAATAGCGAAGAATATCTGCGATTGGTAGAAATGTTAACGCTCTCTTTAGTGCGGTGCTGTTTGAACATTTCATTGCATATAGGTGGTATAAGCTGTTAACATTCATAAATTGTATGCCTGTCTGTCCGTAAATCTCCGACTTAGGAATAATCTCACATACCTTTTCCACCATCCCAACCGATTGTTTGTCCCGATAGTGGTAAGGGTTACCAATTAATTCACCATTTTCATCTATCAGACCGAAGTCCAGTCCCCACGTATCAATCCCTAAGGTATGTATCTCATAACCTTTCTTCTTGGATTGCAGCAAGCCTTCTTTAATTTCATAAAACAACCTTAAAATATCCCAATAAAAGTGATCACCAAGTTTAACCGGATCATTGGGAAAACGATGAATTTCAAAGATTTCGAGTTTATCGTTCTTTAGTTCACCGACAATTGCCCTTCCACTGCTGGCACCTAAATCAAATGCTAGATTTACCACTTTCATCCCTACCTTTTAATTGTCTAAAACATTGGGAATCTTCCAACTTTTACAAAATAATAACTTACTTTTAACATTTTATCAATAGTTTTATTACTTTTTATTAATAAAATAATTGTTTTTGGAATAATATTGACAATAAACGTTAACAAACGGTAAAATTCATTAATAGTAAAAAGATTCTTACTTTTGTTGGAGAGGAGGATAAAAATATGCTTGTTGCCGAAAGACATGCGAAAATTCTTGAGGTTTTAGAAGAAAAGAATGCAGTTACGCTCGATGAATTTAAAAAAATCTTTTCAGTATCTGAGTCAACCTTAAGAAACGATTTAAGAACTTTAGAAGAATTGAATAAATTACACCGCTCCCATGGAGGTGCTCTAAAAATTGTAAAAGATATAGAAGTTCCTTACTCTCAGCGTTCGCTATCCAACCATCAAGAGAAAGAGAGAATCGGAAGAGAAGCAGCGAAAAGAATTATTCCTTTTGAGACCGTTTATCTCGACGCGGGAACGACAATTATGGAGCTAGCAAAAAGTCTTCCATCTGATTTCGAGTTTAATGTCGTTACGTCAGCATTAAATATTGCAACTATGTCAAGCAAAAATAGTAATATATCTGTTCATGTTACGGGTGGTTTGTTGCGCCCAACTCTACATGAACTAGTAGGTCCTAAATGTATCCAATCTATAAAGGAAATAAGGGCACAAAAATTGTTTTTATGTGCTAGTGGACTTGACCTAGATCGGGGGGTTACAGAAAATCATATTTTCTCGGCAGAAGTAAAGAAAGCAATGATTGATTCTTCCGAACAAGTCATTTTACTTCTCGATTCTTCCAAAATTGGGAAATATTTCTTTACCAATCTTGCACCATTACAAAGAGTTGATGTACTAATTACCGACGTCAATATTCCAGAACATTATGATCGCAGTTTACAAGAGTTAGGAATAGAAGTCGTTAAAGTCTAACATTTTAGGAGGATGAAGATGAAGTATGTGCTCGATAGTAGATTAGCAAGAGACTTACAATATTATAGTAAAAAAGTAGTTAGAAATAATTTAGTGGTTGGTCCCGGGGGAAACAATAGTGTAAGAGATGATGAAATCATGTGGATTTCACCAAGCGGGTTCGCACTAGATGATATCTCAAATGAGCAATGGGTTCCTGTCAATATTACAAGTGGTGAAATATTAAGTTCATTGAAGCCTTCTTCAGAACTTTCAATGCACTTAGAAATATACAGACAACGTCAAGATGTTCTTTCGATTGTCCACACCCACCCGCCGATTACGATTGGAATAATAAGTACAGAACACAATATAATTCCACCGATGTTTCCGGATTTTGTTGCACTTGTTGGCGATGTTCCATTTATTGATTACGTAGTTCCATGTTCTGATGAATTAGCTGAAGCAGTCATTGAGGTCTTGAAGGATCCAACCTACAATGCACTCTATTTGAAAAACCACGGACTAATCACTGTTGGAACAAATATTAAACAGGCATATTACCGTACCGAGATTATTGAAGATGCGGCAAGGGTATTTTGGGTAAGTAAAACTGTTGGAGTACCACAAATTCTATCTAAACAAGAACAGAATAAAATCTTAAACTTAGAAGCTGAACAATACCGACAAAAGCTATTGGATCGGAGCTGATCCCCTTGAAGCAAAAAGATGTCATTTTTATTGGAATAGATATTGGAACACAAGGAGTCCGTGTTTTAGCCATAAATGAACATGGAGAACTACTAGCCAGTGACCAACACCAGTTTTCATTTCTTCATCAGGATTTGCAGCAAGAACAATCACCATCGCATTGGTGGTCTTGTACAATCTCTTCCTTACAAAAAGTTGCAAACAAATTAAGGAAAGTGATTACGATGAAACAAGTAATTGCCATATCGGTTACCTCTACCTCGGGAACAGTAATCCCGGTTAACAAAAACTATGAACCGATTGGCCCTGCACTTATGTATAGTGATAAACGTTCCTATCATGAAGCTGAGCACTGCAAAGAAGCATCTCGTTCGTTAAGTCTTGAGGATTATACACCGTTTAATACCTCATATGGCTTACCAAAAATACTTTGGTTTATAAAGAAGTTTCCTGAAAAGGTAGGTGAGATTAACCTTTGGTGCCATCCAACAGACTATATTATTGGGAAACTTACAAATAATTGGGGCATAACCGACTACACAAATGCACTAAAAACAGGCTATCATTTAGAGAAGGAAAAATGGCCATCCTATCTCTTCAATACACTGATGCTACCCCATTCTTGGTTTCCGGAAGTTGTCCATTCAGGGAAAATCGTCGGATATATTTCCGATGAAGTCGCAGAACTTATAGGTTTTTCCGCTAAGGTTAAAGTTACTGCTGGGATCACAGATGGGTGTGCTTCACAAATTGCATCCGGGGCGCTAAGTCCCGGTGATTGGAATACAACTATTGGAACTACTTTGGTGATTAAAGGGGTTACCATAAAAAAGATAAATGACCCTCTTGGAAGAATTTATAACCATAAACATCCTAAAGGCTTTTGGATGCCTGGCGGTGCAAGTAATACAGGTGCAGATTGGGTATCAAGAAATTACGAATCAAAGGAGCTTGGTGAACTAACAAAACAGGCAGAGGGACTAATCCCTACATCAATCCAATCTTACCCATTGCAGCAAAAAGGAGAACGTTTTCCATTTATCGCAAAACAAGCAGTTGGGTTCGATTCAAGGAATGGAGGAAGAGCTGAGTTATTTGCTGCTCGAATGGAAGGTGTTTCCTATATTGAACGACTCTCTTATGAAATGATTGAAAGGTTTGGAACAGAAATTAAATCTATTTTTACAGCAGGTGGCGCCAGCAAAAGTGATGTTTGGTTAACAATCCGTGCCAATGTTATGCAAAAACCTATTTACAAAATGAAGCATATGGAGGGGGCGGTTGGCTCTGCGATTATTGCTGCTTCTGAAACTTATTACGAGGACATTGAGCAGGCCGGCAAACAAATGCTCCAGCTAGAAAAAACAGTTGAACCGGGCCGGTTTAAGACAGAATACGAAGAAAACTATCACAACTTTGTTGAGATGTTAAAAACAAGAGGATATCTCACATAAAGAAAGGAGCAAAAATGACAAAGTTTTTTATTCTCCGTCACGGTGAAACAGAATGGAACCACAACAATAACCGTTATTGTGGAAGAACGGATATCTCTTTGTCCGATATTGGGGTCAAACAAGCTCAAGCAGCTGCTAAAAGCCTAAATGGAGTTTTGTTTGACTGCATAATTACATCCCCGTTAAAACGGGCTAAAGATACAGCTTCCATAATCAAAAACGAGCTTTCATTCAAAAATGAGATAACAACTGATAAGCGGCTTGTGGAAATTGACTTTGGAAAATGGGAAGGCCTTACTAAGCAAAAGATTGAAAATCAATATGCAGAAAGTTGGACACAGTGGCTTAAAGACCCTACGCTTGTAAATGCCGGAGAGATTGGCGAGACAGCGAGCAGTGTTTACGATCGCGCAATATCTTTTTATCAGGATTTAAGCTTAAAGCAACCAAACTCAACAATTTTAGTGGTTGCCCATAATACATTCAATCGATTCTTTATTACTGGCACACTTGGAATTCCATTTAACCAATACCGCAAATTTATTCAAAGCAATACTGGGATCTCTATATTAGAGTGGAATAAAAAGGATGAAATACAATGGCATCAACTAAACGCAATGATGCACCTTCTTTAAGACCTAGCACTTGCCAGGTCTTCTCCTTTTTTTTATAAAATAACAATGGTGTCTCCTCAACCACCATTTAATCTAATTATCATCTGATATTGCATAATAACATTTCAAATTTCCAAGAATGTTGTTTCCTTTTTTATTTAAATTGAATATATTTTCATTTTTTTTTATTTATTTTTATTTTGCTTTATGTTTTTAAAATATTGTTATATAATTAACTGGATTAATCGTAAAATTGACTTTTTGAATACAGGTTTATATAAGTCAGTCAAATTATTAAGTTTAGGTGATAATTATGAAAAAGATGTTTGCCCTTGAAAGGCGTCAAGCTATTTTAGAAAAACTTAAGATACAAAATCGGGTAACTATAAAAGAATTATCTGAGGAAATTCAAGTATCAGAAGCTACTTTACGAACTGATTTAAGTAAAATGGAAGAAGATGGTCTCCTCCAACGAACACATGGAGGAGCTGTTTTAATCAATCCATTAGAAATCGAAACAAGCTTTTCCAGTCGGGAAAAAAGAAATAAAGATGAAAAACTTGCTATTGCCATAGAGGCCTCTAAACATATTAGCAATGGCCAATGTATTATGCTTGATGCAAGTTCCACTGCACTTGAACTTGCTCGAATTCTAAGGGACACCAGTTTAAGGATTACTGTAGTCACCAGCGGTATCAACACAGCTCTGGAACTAAATGATCACCCTGATATTACTGTTATTTTACTAGGTGGTATTGTAAAAAGAGGTTCTTATTCCTTAGAAGGTAGTCTAGGAATTAATATACTTAAACAAATTCATATTGATATAATGTTTACCTCTGCAAATGGCTTTTCTTTTGAAACAGGACTTACTGACTTTAGCGTATATGAGGTAGAATTAAAAAAAGCAATGGTACATTCCTCAAACAAAGTGGTTGCCTTATTGGATCATACAAAAATACACAAACAATCCATTGCCTCCTTTGCTTCAACAGATCAAATTGATTTGATTATCACGGATTATATAGCGAATGATGAACTAATTCGAAAACTTGGGAAAGTGGATATCGATGTCTTTTTTGTCTCCTCTACTAAAGAAAATTAATAAATATAAAATGTAACTAATGGACTTATTCCTTTAGGATCTAAGTCCTTTTTTCTTCGAAATATTGCCTAACCTAAGATCTTTATTACTCAAAATAAAATGGATTTGGAAACTATGCATTTTAGGTGTAAGATGACACGCTTTTAGAAAGATATTGGCACGAGCAAATCGCTATATCGACTAACTCACGTCCAAGTGTAGATTATTCACTTGGGACTTCTCTCGCTTCAGCAATAAAATTCTTATTTACCTTTTTCAAAATAAGAAGCCAGAAATTCTTTTGACTTTCCTCCACCTGTTTCGCATTCCTCCCCTTCACCAACTCCGCACAAATACTTACCGCAATTTCCTCAGCCCCATCCGCAAAGATATCTACGCCAACCGGGGAATGAATCCAATCGGGGACTTCTTCCGGATACAGCAACCGCTTTGTTCTTCTTCTTGGAACGAGGATACCGAGATAATGAATTGATTTTGTAACAAGATGCTTCAATATTGCTTGGTCCCACTGAAAATTATGTGTCATGATTAAAATAAAACTTGATGGAGGTATCTCATGTTGTTAAATGTAAACATGGGGATGTTCATGAATATATTGGTCAGCAGTGGGGAATTTTTCAGGATTGCATCTTTGGGTTCTTGGATCGATTAGGATAATTGAAAAATCTAGCTTTGCTGCTAGTTCCACAACTGGTTCGACATCAGGACCTGCACCAAATATATAAAGGTGTTCCTTCGGTTTATACAATATTCTTTTTCGCAAGTTCAACAATGAACCTAATTTCTTCACCTTCAACTCCTGCGAGCTTCACCTTTGAATCTGATAATAAAAGAGGTAATATGCCTTCCCGATATTTGAGTTGACTGAAGAGATTGCCTCCAATTGTAATTTTATTTCTTGATGTATGGTCTGCAACATGTTTCACTGTTTCGCCTAATAACGGAAAAAAACTAGACACCGTAATTTTGTTTAAGCTAACTGCTGCACCTATGACTAGTTCATCGCCTTGCATTTCAAGAACTCCACATTCTGGTATGCTTTTAATATCAATAATGGCATCTTTCTGGAGTGCGTTGATTCGGGCAAATGTAATAAATTCCGTACCACCGCTAATAAACATGGCTTTTTGTCCACGCTCAGTTACATCTTGGTATACCTTTAATGCGTCAGTAATTGATGATGGTTTATAATATTCAAAGTCAAATGGGATCATTTCAAGCCCTCCCTTTTTGTCTGCCAAATGAATTCTGGTGTGAGGGGCAATTGGTTTAACTCGACCTTTGCCGCATTCGACAAAGCATTTGCAAGTGCGGCTGGAACAGAGATTACACCATATTCACCGATCCCACGTGCACCATAAGGTCCATCGGCTGCAGGAGACTCGATAAAATCGACTAAATATTCAACAGGTTGCTCACCAAACCGCAGCATTTTATACGTTCGAAGCTGCGGATTCTGGACAATGCCTTGGTCATTAAAAATAAAGCTTTCACTGCTAGCGAAGCTTAATCCTAGATACATGCCACTTCTCATTTGCTGGGTTGCCATGGCTGGATTAATGATGGTTCCGCCATCAAGTACGGTAACAGCTTTTATTATTTTATATGAGTAATCCCTTGTATCCCACTCAACTTCAACTGCCTGAGCCCCAATTGACCACCAAGGACCCGGTTTTCCAAAGCCGGTTTCTTTATCGATCGGGGTTAAGTGTCTTTGGACATACCTTCCATGACCAACTATTTGACCTTCAACAGTATGTCCATTTGGGAATTTATAGCCTATTGCTAAATCCTCAATTTTAACTCCGTATTCCGGATTTGGCTTTAAGTAAACGCGACCACCCCCCACCTCTAAATCTTCAACTGTACATTGCATGGCGATTGATGCAGTTGTTTTTAATTGGGCAATGACATCATCAGCAGCTGAAATGACAGCACGACCGGCTAAGAATGTTGTACTGCTGGCTACTGTCCTCCATTGGTGTGGGTCGTATTGAGTGTTTACCTCCATTGTCACATGAATTTTATTTATATCCATTTTTAACTTCTCTGCTAAAATTTGAGCTAATGTTGTTTTTGTACCCTGCCCCAATTCAATTGCAGCACAATTCAAGTTCACACTTCCATCTGGTTCAAATGTAATGATGGCACCAGATTGTGCATTAGTCGCGGTGGTTGTTGTTTTCCAAAACAAACTAATTCACTTCGTAACTACTTTATTTTTTCCACTTTCGACTATTTGTCCTTTATTCCATTGGATCAATTCCTTCGCACGATCCAAACATTTTTGTGAATCTCCAATATTATTGGCTGTAACCACTGCCTGAGTTGGTGAGGTGTCACCTGGTTTTATCGCATTGATCATTCGTAATTCAGTTGGTTCCATGTTTAATTTTTTCGCTAGTTGATCCATTGTCCGTTCCACTGCAAAAGTCAGTTCTGGATGCCCATAACCACGGAATGATGTAGCAAATGGATGATTTGTATACATACAATATGAATCACACCAAACATTTGGGACATGGTATGGCCCAGTGCAATCAAGCGCCGCCGCTCTCGTTACTCTAGCAGCTTGATCGGAATAAGCACCGGAATCTATCAAATAGGTATATTGGCCTGCGATGAGTTTTCCTTGTTTATCTACTCCAAGAGCGACCGTTGCTTCTATCCCAATATGACAAGGGGCTGTTATTAAATCCTCTTCCCGTTCAAAATCCAAATTCACATTTTACCTCCAACGGCTTTGGAGGCTAAATAAGCGAGTGGCTCCAACTGGACTGTCCCCTTGCCACCGAACGCACCACCTACCATCGGGGTATGCACAATTACATTTTCAACCTCAACATTAAAAAATTGGTTCAACACTTTTTTTATTGTATAGGGGGATTGAGTTGTTGAATGAACAATAACTTTTCCAACAGGATTGATTTCCACTCTTGCACAACGAGTTTCTAATGCAGCATGGTCAGATAGGTTAAATGAATAGGTAGCCTTAATCGTTTCCGCACATTGCTACCATGTAGATATAAAGTCTCCTTTACGGATTTTAATATGGCTTCCTATATTCGTGCCTGAGACTGGATACACATTACTGATTAACTTTTTATATTGCCCTGCATGTTCATGAACGAGAGTATTTTGATTTTGGAAGGCTTCCCTAACAGAATTGACCACCGGTAATGGTTCATATTCAACCTTAACTAATGTAGTAGCCTTCTTCGCCTGATGTTCATGGTCGGCCACAATAATCGCAATTGGTTCACCATAATATCTCACCTTTTCAAATGCCAGAGGCGGTCTGTCCGCTAATATTGGACCAATATGATAGGGAAACATTTCTCCTGTAATAATCGCACGTACCCCAGTCACCTTCCACGCTTCGGCTGTATCAATGGATTTTATGTTGGCATGTGCATACTCACTTTTGACTAATTTTGCATGTAACATTCCTGGTGCTGCAAAATCCCCAAGATATCGTACCGTACCAGCTGCTTTTTCCACCGTATCAATTCGTTGTATAGGTTTTCCAATCGAGTGCCGAACGTTTTTTTCCATGGTTGCACCTCCATTAATTTTTAGTGTGCCACAATAATCATTGTGTCCTGGTCAACCTCATGGGCTGAAGCATCCAATGTTTTTTCCAATGTAGAACTTGTTTTTTGGAGAGCTTCTGCATCTTTTGCTAAAAATACAGGGGCACCACCAGCTAGGACATTTTCAAGTTTTGTCGTAATAATGGCGATAATTTTTGTTGGTTGTTCCATTCTTATATCTCCTCAATTATTGTTTTCCTTTATCCGATTGACGTGGAAGACGAATTGCACTATCCAGAACTGGTACATGCTTAAGCACTTCTTTTATTTGAGTAAATTCCTTTTCCCTTGGTAAAAAAAATAACGCGATTCCCCCATCTTCCATATCGCGTTTTGAAAGTGGTATGAAGTCTGGCTCTCCGGAATCCAGATAGGAACCTAGTACATTGGCAATATGGTGGAGCATTGCCTGACTTTGTCCCAGATGTGAAAGGGTTACAATACTATTTTAATTTTTCGGAGTAATGATGGCTCCAACCGCCTTTTCCTGAATGACTTTTCTGCTTTCCTGCAATCCAACGTTCTTAATATGTATATCTCCTACATAAAGGTTTGGCCCTTCAAAACGGATCTCCCCTTCTGAAATATCAGCCATCTCTGTCAGCATCTTTCCTTTAATTCTTGTTCGAACAAGAAAAACGAGGACGATACCAACAATAATTCCTAACCAAATCTTATAGACTGCAACTAATGTGGAGATAAGGGCTGCGAACATGACGATGTAATTGCGTCCCTCAAATGCTTGCGCCATCCCTTCTATGAAAACTTCCCCCCTTTTCACTAACTCTTTAAAATCATTTTTTTCAAGTGTTTCTCTTTCCATCTTTCGTACTTCCCGAAACTGTGTGGCTGCTAGGCTCAAGAATGTAACTGCCGCCCAATCCGATTCCAGTACGGAAGGAACGGCCACGGCGCCAATAAATGCCGCAATAAATCCAAATGAAAGATGTATGATTCTCCCTGTTGGGTAGGTTGGGTATTGTCTAAAATCGGTACGCATTAAGATAAACCGGGCGACAAAGCCTAACAAGATCCCAACAACGACTGGCCATAAGTACTTATCCATTTTAAGTAACCCCCAAAGTTCAATTACTAATTGTTAAAATTAGGATATAGACGTTTTTAGAGTCTTCAATCAACTATAAATTTATGATGGTAAAGAAAAAAACCAAATCCTTTTGTTTAGGACTCGGTTCATTAGTTCTGTAAAAACGGTGTCACTTTATTTAGTGCTTCTTGAAGCTTCACACTGTTTTTCTGATACATTTCTTTTGCGGACTCGTTATTTGTTTGCAAGGCAAATAATTCTAAATCCGCCTGACATTTTTTGATTGTGGCAAGAAGTAATGGTTTTTCCTGTGGCGATGGAACTTTGATTTTGTCATCATATAGATCGACCGTCAGTTGTCCATATGTATCTACTTGCCCTAAGAACACATTTTCAATGCTGACACCAATTTTATCAAGTTCCGTTTCAAGCCACTGCTGACTGTTTCCAGATGAAGACAATGGTTCATGCATGATTTCTCCGTCCATAATAACCGTTTGCGATTCTTTTATGGGGGCTACCGCAAGATTTAGGACTTTCGCGGTGATTGGTTGATTTTCTTTTTTTAATAATACACTTAAGGTTCCGGTTGTCTCCAATACGGCGAACTCAACATCTGCTACCTGAAAGACATTCTTATCCCGCAGTTTGGCTAATAATTCATCAATTGTATATTTTTCTTTCTTTAAGTTATCCTCCATGATCTTTCCATCCTGAATGAAGACCGTTCCTTTTCCTTCCGCAAAATCCCTTATCGTTTTACTTTTTAGGGAAACCAAACCTGCGATAAATGGAACAGCAAACCAGATGCCCATTCCTATTAATCCATGGGCGATACTTTTATCCAAACCGGTAGCAACCTCCGCGGCAATACTCCCGATTGTGATTCCATTAATATATTCGAAAAAGGAAAGTTGAGATATTTGCTTTTTTCCTAACCATTTCGTTAATAAAAACAATACGATAAGTAACACGAGTGACCGTACGGCAATACTTAACCAATCTGGCATGTTAATAGCTCCTTGCAAAAAATTTAAAAACCTTTATATTGATATTCCTCCCGCTCAATTTCGCCTACACGAATTTTCAGATCATTCAAGATTTCATCCATAACCAGCATCGTTTCATGAAAAGTTTGTTTTGCCTTTGTGTCTTGCGTTCGTAATGCTAGGCTTGATAAACTGGCTTCAATACTTTTTATACTTGAAAGACATTGTTTCACCTGAGAACCGACTGTCATCTTACATTCTCCTTTATCCTTTCGGTTTAAAAATTAAAGCTCCAATCATCCCAAAAATAATAGCGGCCGATATACCAGCACTTGTCACTTCAAACATTCCAGTTACCACCCCAACGAGGCCATGCTTTTCCGCTTCAGCCATTGCTCCATGAAACAGGGAATTGCCAAAACTAGTAATCGGAACTGTTGCCCCGGCACCCGCAAAATCAATGAACGGTTCGTATAAACCAAACGCATCCAAAAGTGCTCCAAGTACGACAAATGTACTTAATGTATGTGCGGGAGTGAGCTTAAATACATCGAACATGATTTGACCAATCACACATATGAGTCCACCTATGACAAAAGCCCAAAAGAATATCATGACTGCTCCCCACTTTCATTTTCAATTGATACCGCATGTGCAATACAGGGAATTGATTCATTTTGCTGAAACGTAAGCGGAGAAAGTAAGGCACCCGTCGCAACGACTAAGACCCGATTTAATTCCCCTTTTTTCATGCGATTTAAGATATGTCCATAAACAACTGTTGCCGAACAACCTGCACCACTTGCACCCGAAAGAACTGGCTGCCCTTCTCGATAAATGAGTAGTCCGCAATCCTGAAAGTTTTCTTCCTTAATCGGGGTACCATGCTTTTTAAATAAATCGAGAGATACCTCTCGACCGATATGGCCGAGATCCCCAGTTACAATGAGATCATAATAGGAGGGATCGACGTTTCGTTCCTTTAAATGGGCTTCGATTGTATCCACAGCAGCAGGGGCCATTGCTCCCCCCATATTAAATGGGTCGGTCAACCCCATATCTACAATTTTCCCAATGGTTGCTGATGTCACTCGCGGGCCTGTGCCTGTCGGACTGAGTAAGGCTACACCCGCACCTGTGACCGTCCATTGTGCGGTCGGCGGTTTTTGACCCCCATATTCAGTTGGATAGCGAAATTGCTTTTCAACAGCTGCATTATGACTAGATGCCCCTGTTAAAATATATTTTCCACCGTTATAATTCACCAAAAAGGCTGATAGCGCCAGTCCTTCCATTGAGGTTGAACAAGCCCCGAATAAGCCAAGGTATGGGCTGCCCAGTGTTCTAGTCGCAAAGCTTGTAGGGGTGATCTGATTAATAAGATCGCCACCAAGGAAAAACTGAATCTGATCCTTTTGCAGATTGGCTTTTTCGATCGCCTTTTGACAAGCTTCCTCTAACATGACTTGATGGGCTTTTTCAAACGAATCTTGATTAAGCCAGATTTCACCATGAATTAAGTCAAAGTCCTGAGGAATATTTCCCTTTGCTTCAAATGGTCCAACAACGGTTCCAGTTGAAATAATGACAGGCTTTTGATCGAATATCCATGTTCGATGACCAGTCAGCATTACAGTCCCCCCCATGTGATAAAAATGGTCTTAATAATGGCGATTACAAAGGCCGAAAACACCCCAAAAAGAATAACGGAGCCTGCCAATTTAAACATATTTCCACCGACTCCCAGTACAAAACCCTCTGTACGATGTTCGATTGCTGCGGAGATTACAGCATTTCCAAACCCTGTCACTGGAACGGCAGAACCCGCACCTGCAAATTGAGCAATCCGATCGTAAACACCAAATCCTGTTAATAACATGGAAATGAAAATTAAGGTTGCAACCGTCGGATTTCCCGCTGTTTGATCCGTAAAATCGAAAAAATATATGTAAAAAGTCTGTATCGCCTGTCCGATTAGGCATATCAATCCACCCGTAAGAAATGCTTTGATACAATTTTTAAATAAGGGTCGTTTTGTCTCTCGTTGATTTTGAAATTCTTGATATTCTTGTTGAACTGGGGTTAACTTTTTCTTTTTTTTATCTGCCATATGCCTGCCCTCACTAACTTATGCTTCCTCTTTCATTAGACTTTTGATATTCCCTATTTCTTTCTTAAGTCCTTTTTCCCCAGTCTTCCCATTCTCAAGATTTTTCTCCAATATATCCAATTCAAGAAAAATCTTTTGATCGGTTGAAACTTGGATCTTGTATTCAGGAAATTCCTTTTTCAATGCCTTTTTCACATTCTTTTCTATGGTCTTCAGTTGCAATCTATCGATTTGTGGCACCATTATGGCAACAAGGAGTTCTTGATCCGTATTCACTCCTCGAACTCCGGAAACATCATCTCTTTTGATAATGAGCTCCTTAGCCTGATTCGCAATGGATTGACTCGTTGTTTTTTTCGCACTTATTTTGGTTATTGAGGTGCTTTGATTTTGAACAGAATCCATTTTCTCCTTGCAGCCTGTTAATAATCCGCAAACTATAAATATAAAAACACCACATCGAAATAAATACTTCCTCATATCAATCAATCCCATCCCTATAACGTTCCAATTGGAGAAAAGGTTGGTATGATTAACCAACCTTATACTTTGAATTATTCTTGTTGATATTGTGGTTCTTCCGCATCTAACTCCTGCAAACGCGGGTTGAGACTGTCTACGATTGTTTGAGTTTGTTGTGCAGCATTTTGATAAAGTTGTTTCGCTTGTTGATTTTGTGTTTGAAGTGAAAATTGTTCAAGGCTAGCTTGAGCGCTTTTCAATCCCGAAATTGTTTGTTTGACCTGACTCTTTACCGTCATAAAAATCCCTCACCTTTTTTAATTTTTCCTAAGCATTTATAGAATTAGTAAAAGGGACAGATTATATTAAACCATTTTTTTACAAATAAAAAGATCCAAGTCATTTATAAGACTTGGATCAGATATTTTTCTATTTATTTGCAAGAGGAATTGTTAAAACATCTTCTTTTGAGCCATCTTTTGCGGAATAAACGAATAGTTCAACTCGAATTTCATTTTTAGGTTGTGCGATTAATGTTTTATCAATCAGGATTTCAAAGTCTCCCCAAGAAGGTGCACCCACGGTTTGATAGTTGTCTTCAAGAAGTTTCTCATCACCATCATAAACAGCATAGTCAAAAACACCTTCGAAAACCTGTGCTTTACCAGTAATTACGATTTGGTTATCCGATTCAGATATTTTTACATCTTTAAAAATTTTATTTTGATATACCTTTTCTTCATTTGTTGGCGTTACTTCATCATCCGTATTTTGCTCAGTTTCATCGACTTCTTTATTTTCTTCCTCCTGAGCAGTATTATCTTGATTATTTTCGACATGATCCTCAGCTGGCTCATTCTGTTTAGGCTGATTGGATTCATCGTTTGAGTTACATGAGGCTAGGACACTGGCGATACTTAATATGGCTATAAAGGTAATGATTTTTTTCATTAGAAATCCTCTCCCTTACAAAATTATCATTCTTTATTATTCTGTATCATTTGAGGAAAAAAATACCTATTCGCAGATGAAGTGGTATTAAAAATTGTCCATAATGTTAAATGAATTGCATATATATAAGACATGTCCAATCAAACGGGAGAGTCCTTATTTTATGCCATTTTTTATGAAAGCAGTCGCAATCCTTGTAGGTAGTATAGCAATCGCAATGGGGATCAATCTATTTTTAATACCAAATAAAGTTTTAGATGGCGGGATAATAGGGTTAGGTTTAATTATTAGCTATCTATTTCATACAAATGCAGGGTTCACGATCATGGTATTGAGTATTCCTATCTTTACTATTTCTTGGTTTAAATATCGTTCCTACTTTTTTAACAGCTTGCACGGTATGCTTCTATCTTCGTTTTTTATTGATCTTTTTCACAACTTAAGCCAAGTTCATTTCCATCTTTCCCCCATTCTAAGCTCGTATGTTGGTGGGACCTTGATTGGTTTTGGTATTGGGTTTATGCTTCGCTTTGAAACAAGCACAGGTGGGACGGATTTATTGGCGCAGTTCCTTTCGGAAATTATTAAACTGAATGTGGGGATCATCATTCTTATCATCGATGTTTTTGTCATTTGTCTTGGGGGATTATTTGTTTCTAGTGAAACCTTCTTTCTTTCGGCAATAACCATTTTAGCAGGTGGAATCACAACTAGCCTTTGCACGTGGAATTTTACAAGTACTCATTATACCCACTCTTAATTAATTTATATTAGCAATAAATACAATTATATTAAAAGAGGAATCAGGCAAAATATATATCGTTGTCATTACAACACGAAAATGCAGGAGGCGGTATTATGGCAAGCCAAATTGATACAAATAAATTAAAACAGGCAGAAGCTCAAGCATCAATTGCAAAAGATATGATTACATCCGCAATCGAACAGTCAGCAGCAAACCAAATTTTAGCGAAAGAAGCTTTAAAATCAGCTTCACAGGAGATCGCTCAAGTTCAAACAATTTTAAGCCAGGCCCAATCTACACTTCAAACACAATCAACAGAGGAATCTTAATTTTAAAGGTCCCCTTTTTATATAGAAAGGGGACCTTTACCGTATACAAGGGGTATTCATTTTTCAGTGCACTTAATCTGTTTAGATAAAGGTGTCGGTTCTACTTGTTGAGCAGCTCTGAACATATCACTTGCAGGATTTCTAAATGTAATCAAAAAGGTAGTCCCTTGATTTAACTGACTGTTAACCGTAATTGTACCCTTATGGTTTTGAATGATCTTGTAGCTCACCATCAGCCCTAAACCATTCCCATCCTGCTTCGTTGTAAAAAACGGCTCTCCTAGTTTTTTCACCTGGTCTGCGTCCATTCCTACACCATCATCCTTTATTGAGATTAATATCGTTTGTGGTGTCATTTCAATCAAAATATCTATTTTACCTCCGTATGGCATAGCCTCAATAGAATTTTTCATTAAATTTAAAAATACCTGTTTTAATTGATTTTTTTCACCAGAAATCACAATTTCTCCCGCCGGAGAATGATAGTCAAAATGAATATTCTTTAAAATGGCTTCGGGTTCAAGAAACTTAATGACATCTCTTAACATGCTAGTTAGATTGCAATTGCTAAAGTAAATCTGATGTGGCCTAGCAAAAACCATAAATTCACTCACAATGAAGTTAATGCGATCTATTTCATCAAGTATGGTATGGATATACTGTGCTTCCACGCCTCTTTCATTCAATAGCTGGACAAATCCTCGGATAGTAGTCAGGGGATTTCGAATCTCATGAGCGATGCCAGCTGCCAATTCACCAACCATCGCAAGCTTCTCAGTTTTGCGTAAAACCTCTTCTGTATTCCTCTTTTCCGTAATATCATATTGAATGGATATATGCTTATACCGTTCTCCATTTGCATCAACAAACGGTATAATAATAGTATCTAACCAATATTTAGTTCCATCCTTTGCTTGATTAAGAATGTCCCCTTTCCAAACCTCTCCAGCTTGGATGGTCTCCCATATTTCACCGAAAAAGCTGTGCGGATGAAAGTGAGAAGAATAAATTTCATGCTTTTTCCCTACTAATTCTTCTCTTGTATACTGATATAAATGACAAAAATGATCATTTGCATATAATATTCGATCTTCATGATTGGTCACTGCAAAAATAGTTGCTTCATTTAAGACCCTTTGCAAATCTGCAAGCTCTCTTAAGGTCATTTTCAAATCCTCTTTTGACTCATCTAATGCCGTCTTCGTAAATGACCATTCTTCACTGTATATCCTACATAACGTTTGAATGATATGCTGGTACGATTTCTCAATCCGTTTCATCACTTCAAAAAAGCACTGGTTGGAAATTCTCTGGTGCAATAATTCATGTTCAAGAATATCCATAATTGAACTTCGAGTCAGGTAAACGAATTCAATAGATTGTTCCAAGGAAGCTTGAGAGTTAATTAGCGTAAAACCAAAGACCTCCACATAGGCGATTAAGTTCTTTTCACTTTCTTCCCGTTGGTTAATTACATATTCTCCAATATGGTTGAATAAATTGTCATCTGTAGCCTTGCGAAATATTAACTCGTTAAACTGAATGTTTTCACTTTCAGTTTGTGCCATTATCTTTTGGTAACTAACCCCACTTAACTCTTTTATCTGCTTGCCGATACATTCAATTTGTTGCTTCATCGTATCCCCCACAAAGTAGTTATAATTATCTAGTAATTAGACAATTATCGGCAAATACCTTTATTTTTTCCGGGTTTTTTTGAGGTTTTACTTTTGTGTAAGTGCTCCTGTCACATACCGATTACGTCCAGCACCAACACCTGCTATTGTCATCAATATTGTAACCACACTAAATATGATTAATGGCGTTAACCATGAAAGTGTAAAATCGAATAAAAAGCCAACTAAAGTTGGACCTATGGCAGCTAATAAATATCCGATGGACTGTGCCATTCCTGATAAATTTGCGGCTTGTCTTGAGTCTTTTGTTCGTAATCCAATCATGGTAAGTGCCAAGCTAATACTAGCACCTTGAGCTGCTCCAATACAGATAATGGATAAGATAAGAAGTCCGTTTGTTTGCACAAATATAAGCCCCATTACCCCAGCAAAGTATACAAGTCCAATTATACATACCATCAACTTTTGGTTTTTTAAACGGTTGGCAATAACAGGTGCTATAAATGTTGTAGGTAGCCCAACTAATTGCATTAACGAAACCATCCAGCCCGCCATCGATAACTGCATTCCATGACTTTCTAAGATTTCCGGCAACCACGCTACTGTACAATAGAATAAAAAGGATTGTAATCCCATAAATAAAGTTACTTGCCAGGCAATTGATGACCTCCACATGGCTCTGTTTGAGGATTGAGCACTAGATGAGGCTGATGGTTTAAAGTTATTTCGTAATTGAGGTAACCACATAATCATAGCGACAACCGAAAGTACTACCCAAAAAGCCAATGCCCATCTCCAGCCAAAGGATTGACCTTTAACTAATGGGATACTAACTCCTGATCCGATTGCAGCGAAGGTATTCATGGCTGTTGTATAAATACTTGTGATGATTCCAACTTTTAGTGGGAAATGAAGCTTTACAATACTTGGGATGAGAACGTTCCCAATGGCGACGCCAACTCCTATAAGTAAAGTACCTAAAAAGAGCGTCGATGTATATCCTACTGACCTTGTAATAATGCCTATACACAAGACCATTAATCCTAGAAAAATAGTAAGCTCATTTCCTATACTTTGTCCGATTTTAGGTGCAAGTATGGAAAGGATTGCAAAGGAGATTAAGGGAAGTGTTGTGATAAAACCCGCTATCCCATTCGAAATGCCTAAATCAGTACGAATTAAATCGATAATTGGCCCAACTGATGTGATGGCTGGGCGCAAATTAAAAGCTACGAAAATAATCCCGATAATAAGGAACACATTAGAGGTG
Source organism: Bacillus sp. REN16 (assembly GCF_020731355.1). GTDB lineage: Bacteria > Bacillota > Bacilli > Bacillales > Bacillaceae_L > Ferdinandcohnia. The sequence goes on from NZ_JAJFZK010000002.1 coordinate 280,983, forward strand.
TTCTTCATTTTATTAGAATCCATAACACACCTCTCCATTTCTATATATATTTCTGTTAAACAGATGTGGACGCTAGAAGAAGGATCGTTTCTTAACTATTAGTCAGCCCTAAATCATCATATCCTTATTTTTGAAATATGAAAACCACTTTAACCGTTTCATTTTACTAAATAGCTCTTATCATTTTCCTTAATGTCAGATTTTCAAACATACAAAAATAGCAAAATAGTATACCTTTTAATTAAATCCTTTATTTTTATTTTTAATCATACATCATACAATGTAATCAAATGAGAAATGATTTGGAAAGGAGGGAGCAGTATGGGAAAGATTCCAGTAGCAGTACAAATGTATACATTGCGTGAGGAGAGTCAGAAGAATTTTTTTGAAACATTAAAAAAGGTAGCAGAATTAGGATTTGATGGTGTAGAACTTGCGGGGTATGGTGGTAATTCAGTATTAGAAGTTAAGGAAATGCTAAGTAAGCTAGGCCTTAAGGCAGCTGGCAATCATGTTCCATTAGAAGATTTACAACATCATTTAATTAGGGTTATTAAAGACCAAAAAATACTAGAAAATCAATATATCGTTTGTCCGTTTCTCTTTCCACATCAACGAGGAGAGGAAGATTATAAGGAACTGGTTTCTTTACTAAACAAGGCTGGTGAAGTCTGCAATCGCGAAGGTATTACACTTTGCTACCACAATCATGACTTCGAGTTAGAATTATTATCTGACGGAAGAACGGCACTTGACACCATTTTTATGGAAACAAACCCTGAGTATGTGAAGGCCGAGTTTGATGTGTATTGGTTAACCAAAGCATCTAAGGATCCAGTCGAGTGGTTGAAACGATATAAGCACCGCACACCGCTTGTTCACCTAAAGGACATGACATTGGATGATGAAAAGTTCTTTGCTGAGCTTGGAACGGGTGGCGTAAATCTTGAAGGGGTTTTAAATCTAGGTGAGGAAAACAATGTACAGTGGTGGATTGTTGAACAAGATGTATGCCTACAAGATCCATTTGAAAGTATTAAAATAAGCATTGACTATTTGAAAAAGATGAATTCCTAATCATACATACAAACCCAAGAATGAATTTGTTATACCATTTCTTGGGTTTTGCTATTTCATCCTTCCAACCGCCGATATACCCCAGGTGAAACCCCGTATTTCTTTTTAAATACTTTGTGAAAATATGGATAGCTTCCAAATCCGCATTCCTCGGCTATTTGTTCGAGTTTTATGGTGGTGTACTTCATGCGCTCTATCGCTGAATTCAAGCGAACTTCCTGCGCATATTCAATCATCGTTTTTCCAACACTTTCTTTAAAAAGATGAACAGACCTAGAAACACTAAGTCGAACATGTTCAGCAACTTCTTCTACCTTAATGGCTGTTGTCGCATGTTCTTCGATGTAACGCATCATCCTCGTTACCTTATATGGATAAGGATGACTTGGTACTGTTTCGTTCATCGTTTGTTCCATCGTGAGGCAGAGTGCCCTTAACAAATAATCAATTAGTTCATCATTTTGGCTTGATTGCGGCCTTCGTTTCGCCACAATCATTTGATTCCATAATGAAAGGAGTTTTCCATCAAGATCGATTTGGTACATGTTTTGTTTGGGTGTACGGCACCACCACTCGTCAACCCAGTCTCCCTGACAAGCGATGTGATAATCTCCGCTTTTTTTTCCCTCCTGCACAAAAATTTCGTAATAATCCCCTGGTTTTAAAAGTAAGAGATTCCCTTTTATTTGTTCCATTCTTTGACCTTTTACGACGACTACGCAGCTTCCTTCTGTTTGCAGCCGAAAAAGATAAGCGGGAAACCCTTCTTTATGTACAGAATGATAGCCATTCATATGATACGAATACCCACAAAAGAAAATGTTTGTTTCCACAGCGGCGTTCTCCTATTCTTACAAAATAGCAAAATAGTATATATTTTTATCATATCATCTATGTTGCTTAAATAGTAGATACGGTATGATGTAATCAAATAGATAATGGTCTTAGGAGTGATTTTTATGAAAAAACTCAAAGTTGCAGTTATAGGTTGTGGTAGTATTGCTCAGCATCGCCATTTACCAGAATACAAAGCAAATCAGCATGTAGAAATCGTTGCTGTTTGTGATATTAATGAAGAACGTGCAAAGGAAATGGCAGAAAAATATGGAGCAAAACCGTATACAAGCTATGAAGAATTAGTTAAGGATGCTAAGGTTGATATCGTAAGCGTTTGCACTCCGAACTATCTTCATGCTCCCGTCACCATTGCGGCATTAAATGCAGGGGCACACGTTCTCTGTGAAAAACCAATGGCCACCTCTAGCGAAGAAGCAAAAGCCATGATTGAAACAGCTACTATTACCGGAAAAAAACTGATGATTGCTCATAATCAACGTTTTGTTCCTTCTCATCAAAAAGCACGTCAGTTCATTGAAAATGGTGAGCTCGGGAAAATATTTAGCTTCCGTACAGCATTTGGTCATGGTGGCCCTGAGGGTTGGAGTATTGACGGAAAAGATAGTTGGTTTTTCGAAAAGGAGAAAGCATTTGTAGGTGCAATGGGTGACCTTGGTGTTCATAAAACAGATTTACTTCGATATATATTAGGAGAAGAATTCATTGAGGTTGCTGCTTTTGTGGAAAGCAATGCAAAGGACTTCTCAAATGTAGATGACAATGCAGTTTGTATTTTAAAAACAGAAAATGGCATTGTGGGGACATTAGCTGCAAGCTGGGGATACAGAAAAGAGGATAACTCAACGATTATATATGGTGAGAAAGCTGTTATGCGTTTAGAGGATGACCCAACCTACTCAATGGTTGTTCAGTATGCTACAGGTGAGGTTGCCAAGTACGAACTTGGAAAGATTCAATCTAACGAAGATGGCGGACAAAATACCTCTCGTGTTATTGACCATTTTATTAATTCCATCCTACACGACCAAGTGCCTCCTGTGCCAGGTGAAGAAGGAATGAAGTCGTTACAAGTAATTTTGGCGGCACTTGCATCAAGTGAAACCAAGCAGATCGTTAAAATCAGTGAACTATAAGAGGTGAAAGTTAATGGAAAAACTTCGCATCGGAATCATTGGCGCGGGTGGCATTGCACAGCATCGACATCTTCCCGCTTTTCAAAAATTAAGTGACCTTTGTGAAATACAAGCAATCTGTGATGTGAATATGAAGCGTGCGCAAGAAGTTGCAGATACGTATAACATCCCTATTGTTCATAAAGAGTACCAGGACATTTTTTCTGAAGTCGATGCTGTTTGCATTTGCACACCAAATAAGTTTCATGCTGAAATTGCCATTGCAGCATCTGAAGCTGGATTACATGTTTTTTGTGAAAAGCCAATGGCACTTACTGCCGAGGAATGTGAGGCAATGATTTCTGCAAGTAATAAAGCAGGCAAAGTCCTCTCCGTTGCGTATCATTACCGTTTCACTAGAGAGGCTCAGGCAGCCAAAAAGGTTATGGGTGAAGTAGGAGTTCCAATAGTCGTTCGGGTTAGGGCACTCCGTCAACGTAAAATACCAAGCTGGGGTGTTTTTACAAATAAGGAGCTCCAAGGTGGCGGCAGTCTGATTGACTGGGGATGTCATTTCCTTGATTTGGCTCTTTGGCTGATTGGAAACCCAACGGAAACAGAAGTATCTGGCTCCGTCTATAACCACCTAAGTAAAAAGCCGAACCAGGTCAATGAATGGGGAATATTTGACCATAATACATTTGAGGTCGATGATCATGTATCAGCCTACATCAAGTTTGAGAATGGAACATCCATGCTTTTTGAAACCTCATGGGCTGCTAATATCAAAAAAGACGATGAACATATCAGTATTTCTGGAGTCGATGGTGGCTTGAGTGTGTTTCCGTTTGAATTGTATACAACACAGAACGGAATGCTCTTAAACAGTACCACTCCATGGCTACCTGGTGAGGAGAAGCCTGACCTCCCACAAGCTCGAAATTTCATTGAAGCATGCTTAGGCCAAGCCGAATTGGTTGTAAAGCCAGAAGAAGCGCTTCAGGTGTCAAGAATCATTGATCAAATCTATGAAACTGGAGGAACTTTATCATGAAATTAGGAGTATTCACGGTTTTATTTGCTGAAAAATCGTTTGAAGAAATGCTTGATACAGTAAAGGCAGCTGGCCTTCATGCAGTAGAAATTGGAACTGGTGGCTATCCAGGCAACAAGCACTGTGATTTAGATGGGTTACTAGAAAATGAAGATGCACGAAACGAATACTTGAACAAAGTACAGGAACGTGACTTGATGATCAGTGCCTTTAGCTGCCACGGTAATCCTATTTCACCTGACGGGAACTTTGCCAAAGAATCTCAAGAGACACTTTTAAAAACAATTAAACTAGCCTCCCTAATGAATGTGCCAGTGGTCAACTGCTTTTCTGGAACGGCTGGGGACCATGAGGGGGCCAAATATCCGAACTGGCCAGTTACGGCATGGCCGAATGAATACAGCGACGTATTAAAGTGGCAATGGGAGGAAAAACTCATTCCGTATTGGAAGGAAGTTGGAGAATACGCGAAAGACCATAACGTAAAAATCGGCTTAGAACTTCACGGTGGCTTTTTGGTACATACACCATATACCTTACTTAAACTTCGCGAGGAAACGTGCGATGCTATCGGTGCCAATCTAGACCCAAGTCACTTATGGTGGCAAGGAATTGATCCAGTCGCAGCGATTAAAATTCTTGCAAAAGAAAATGCGATTCATCATTTCCACGCCAAAGACACTTATATCGACCAAGATAATGTCAATATGTATGGGCTAACCGACATGCAGCCATATGGCGAGGTGCGCACACGTGCTTGGACGTTCCGCTCAGTTGGATGCGGACACAGTCTACAGGAATGGTCTGATATGATGAGTGCACTCCGCACCTATGGTTATGACTACGTGATCAGTATTGAACACGAAGACCCAATTATGTCTATCGACGAAGGATTTAGCCGCGCCGTCACCAATCTAAAATCAGTATTAATTGAACAGCCAGTTTCAAACATGTGGTGGGTATAATAAATAGTAATAGGTTGCCGTTGAAATGAACATTTTTGTGTGAGGATTTTACTTCCTTTCCAAACATTAAAAAGCTGACTCACCTCGGGAGTCAGCTTTTTATGCTCATTCTTTCTAAACATTGTTCAGTGCACTTGCAAATCTTCTGATCCCTTCATGAATGTTTTTCTCATTTTCCCTTGCAAATGTAAATCTCACAAAATTCTTTTTTGAACCCATGGTGGAACCAGGAACATAAATAACGCCCCGCTTTATTGATTCTTCCAAAAGTTGTATTTCATTAAAATCCTTCTTAATTTTACACCAGATATGAATGCCGCCTTCAGGGAAATGGAAATCAGCTTGGTCTCCAAAATACTCTGATAGACTGGCAACAATTTGATCTCTTCGACTTTTTAATTGTCCAACCAAGTTTTTTATATGTGAGTCAAATTCGTCTGATTCTAGAAAATCATTAGCAATCCATTGGGTGAAACTAGCATGTCCAAAATCAATTTGTTGCTTAGCATCTGATAATCTTTCAATAACAGGTGTTGGGCCGATAATCCAGCCAATTCGTAAACCCGAAGCAACAATCTTGGACAATGAACTAATATATAGGACATTACCGTGGACATCCATAGATTTTAAGGAAGAGATTTGTTCGCCTGTAAAAGATGTTAAGCTGTAAGGATCATCTTCGACAACCGGTATTCCATATTCAGATGAAATCTCCAGGATCCTCTTTCTTCTATGTTCATTTAATAATTGTCCTGTCGGATTTTGAAAGATTGGATTGAGAAATATCATTTTTATCCGATGCTTTTTGTATAAAGAAACGAGATTCTCTGGGTCTATACCATCCTTGTCTATTGGTAGTAAATATGTTCTAAGACCCGCTGATTTAAAGATAGGAAGACTGTAATGATAAGATGGCTCTTCTATCGCAATTGCATCACCTGGCTTTAGTAAGCATTGTACAATTAAATGTAAAGCCTGTTGGGCACCAGATGTGATAAGTATGGAGCCCGGGCTACTCTCTATTCTTCTGGAATCCCTAACATGTTTTGAGATTGTTTCTCTTAATATTTTATTCCCTTGGGGGTGGTCGTACCCAATACTCCCAATATAAGATCTTGTAGATGTAATATTCCGTAAGGCTTCCATCGGAAAAAGATCTTCTGACAATTCTCCGCTCGCCAAATTAATCAGATTATGTTCTTCTGTTTCTTTACGAATTTTTTGCATAACGGGCAAGTTTGGTAAAAAAGTGCCTGCTTCTATATATCGATTCCAACTAGGGACTCTTTTTTTGGTAATTCCCCATATATCTCGACTTATCTTCGTACCGCTTCCACGGTTTCTCTCAATAAGCCCATTCGATTCTAACTCATCATATGCAGCTACAACGGTACTTCTATTGATATTTAATTCTTTTGCTAAATATCTTTCGGATGGCAAAGGTTTATCCGGAGGAAAAGTACCATCTGCTATCCCATTTTCAATATATTCCGCAAGTTGTTTATAGATTGCTTTTTTTGCTTGCCTATCAGGTCTCCAGTCCATATCTTAACATTCCTTAAAGTTTATATATTTAAGATACACAATTACAAGATCAGACATTCCAATTACCATCTTATGATGTATATAGCTAGCGCAATAACAGATAAAAGAATAATGACAACATAGATTAGAGTTAAATTAGTGGTGTTCTTTTTAGTCGCGCTACTATAGTTCGAATCACCTTTTCCAGCTATTAGAAGCGTCCCAATTAGCGAAATAATTCCAATGATAACAATTAAAATCATTAATATTTTCATTGTACACCTCACAGTAGTTTTGTTTGCCTAGTACATTATATCCTTGCAATTTGGGAGCCTTTTTTAAAAAATATTCCCAAATAAATTAATTATAAAGCTAGGATCCATTCAAATCGCCATCCACTTTTCCAACTTTTAAACCATCCATTTAATCAAATAAAAATAAGCGAAGATTTTCCGGTTATATTTAGAATAGAACAAGATTGAGAGCATATAAAGGAAGGTTTTCCGGTTATGCATTTAAAAATCCCCCATTTGGGAAATTTTTCAGATAGTAGACGGAATTCCTCCATCTATTTAAGCCTTTTTTCATGATCGTTACTATTTAAGCGAAATTTTTCCCTCTATTTATCAACTCGGGTACTTTACCTTATCGTCCAACCGATAAGTACTGCCCCTTCTAAACCAAGATATTGAAAATACAATCAGGAAAATAGAAAAAACGATTCCAAATAGGTATACTCCCATTGGAATCGCTTCTTTTTATAGCAGCTTCATTTCATATATAGACAATCTTATTTAGCAAATGTAGATGGCATCACGACTGCAACTACCTCCCCGCGTGCGCAAAGTGTATCCCCAGCAAATACCTCTGTTTCCACTTTCCATTTCTTCGGATGGATTTCTGTAACTTTACCAATTGCTTTTAATGGTACATTTTGTGGTGTAGGTTTGATAAAATCTACCGATAACGATGCCGTTACAAACCTAGGTGGCTCCGAACCATCCCCAACCTTATGTCCATTTTTACGGTGCAGGGCCAATGAAGCAGAACCTGTTCCATGACAATCAATTAACGATGCGATTAATCCCCCATAAACAAAGCCTGGAATGGCAATATGTTCTGGTTTAGGCTTGTAAATGGTTACTGTATCATCGCCCTGCCAGCCAGTTCGAAAATGATGGCCATCCTCATTTAACCTGCCACAGCCATAGCACCACGCAAAATCATCTGGATATTCATCTTGAATTGCTTGTAAAACGGTCTCTTCCATCAAATTCCCCCTTTTTACTTAATTATAGCTTAGTGAAAAGAAGTAATGGAGGTAATTTATTGCATCAAACAGACTCACGTAGCGCTTTTTGAACCTCCGACATGCCGAAGTTGACGTTTAAGGATTTTACCGCTGGCGTTTCGGGGCAATTCGTCCACGAACTCTACCCTTTTTGGTACCTTGTAGTTGGCTAAATTATTCCGGACATGCTGAAGGATCTCCTCTTCTGACACTGGGGCTTTGATGACAACGTAGGCAGTGACAGCCTCGATCCACTTTTCATCTGGAATGCCGACAACAGCAACTTCAGAGACTTGGGGCAATTCATAGATACAGTCCTCTATCTGGCGGGAAGCCACCAGCACACCGCCAGTGTTGATGACATCTTTTACCCGATCGATTACTTCGATGTATCCATTCTCATCCTGTCTCACGAGATCTCCAGAGTGGAACCAGCCATCAGCGAACGCCTTAGCTGTGGCTTCACTTTTGTTCCAGTAGCCTAGACATAGCTGTGGAGAACGGTACACAATTTCACCGAGTTCCCCTGCGGGCACACAATTACCTTCATCATCCACGACGCGCGCCTCGACGAAAAGCATGGGTCTTCCTGCGGAACCAGGATGGTCCGCATGCTCCTCAGGACGCAGGACCGTACAGGCTGGTCCCATCTCGGACTGCCCGAACACATTGTAGAAACCGAGCTTTGGCAGACACTTCTGCAGTCGTTCGAGGATTGGCCCAGGCATGATTGAAGCTCCATAGTAGGCCTTCCGAAGATTCCCGAGATCCCGGGATGTCAGGTCAGAGTGATTCGCGATTGAAACCCAAACAGTGGGAGCAGCAAAGAACGACGTGATTGTGTCCTTTTCTATAGTTTCAAGCACAGCACCTGCCTCAGGAGCAGGAAGTACCTTGTTCCAGCCTCCCACCAACAGTGCCGGCAGCATGAACACATGCATCTGCGCAGAGTGGTAGAGGGGCAGACAGTGAAGTGCACGATCTGACTCCTTAATGTCCAGATCATGGATACAACTCATGTAATGGTGCATTAGAGCACGGTGCGTCATAATTGCCCCCTTTGGATCTGAAGTAGTGCCCGAAGTGTAAAGTAACTGAGCGACATCATCGTCCTCCACATCAAACTCATCATCTTCCAAGGGACGGCTGTCGCTGCTGACAGCCCACTCGAGGATTTCGTCCTCAAATCTTAGTACCTGCCGATGGCTATTCGACTTAGTCTGAGAGATTGCATTGGCAAGGTCTCGGTCCGCAATTACAAATGTAGGATCGGAATCTCCGAGAATGTAGTCGAGCTCCCCGGCTCTAAGCTGGAAGTTCACTGGAACATGGATGGCACCTATGCGTGTTGTGGCTAGAAATAGCAAGATGTACAGATCGGAGTTTTTACCGTAGGCTGCAACTCTTTCTCCCTGCTTCACTCCCTGCTCACGCAGTTTACGCGCAATACTTGTTACCGCCATGTCAAGTTCACGATAGCTCCACTCCCTATCGTTAAACACAACGGCAGTATGATGTGGGACCCGTGCGGCCGTACGACGGACAGCCTCAGCTATGGTGTTTATTCTCATATTAATCTCAGTCCTTTCACGTCTAGTTTTTTTACACAGTCTAGAAATAGTTAATATTCTAAAAATATAGAATACTTTACCTGAATATAAGCCTACTCCTACTAAGCTGTCAATACATTTGTAAAGCGTTTTCATATATATTTATACTTATTTAAAAGAATATAATATAATAAATATAGGAATGTTTGTTCTGCGAATTGAGAGGTGGGGCTGATAATTGAAAAAGTGGGAAGCATCTTATGTTGCGGGAATTATTGATGGAGAAGGAAGTATTTCATTAACGAGAATGCATGAGAAGGAACACCGAAGACCTTGTATCTCTATTGCATCAACCGACATAGAACTCCTGATTTACATTCAAAAACTAACTGGAGGGGTTATAAATAATAAAAGGAATTACAAGCCAGACAGGCACAAAGATTCCTATACCCTTACAATAAAGAAAAAGGATGATGTTTTCTATACCTTAGGTAAGATTACACCCTTTTTAAGAGTAGATAGAAAAAGAAACCGTAGTATTTGGATTCTTGAAAACTATGATAAGGTTACTCCTCGAAATGGAAAATATAGTCCGGAATTATTACAGAAGAAAATGACATTCGAAGATTACTTTTTTGAAATGTAAAACGGACCCACCATATTCGGTGAGTCCGTGTTTATTTCGTATTTAACCACCAAGTATATGTATTTGGTGGAGACGGTGGGACGTGCTCTTCCATGCTTTCGTCATGGCACTGACTATATCTTGAACCTGTAATTATCAGGTCCCCCGGCGTATTATGCGAAATATAATTTGTACCTGGTCAGGTAGGATTTCGCATCCTAGTACTACCATCATGATGGCAGCCTATAAGTCGATACACGGCTGTTAGATTGCTCTACATACCGCTCGGCATTGCCTTATCGCCAATTAAGTGCGACTTAGGTTTCACCGATAAAGCCGGATTATCACTTATGTGTTACCACATAAGGCGACTAATTACTAATCGAACCCACGTCCAAAGATATTGGCACTTAAGCTTCTACGAGTGTAGTCGATATATTAGCGATTCGCTAACTTTTCAGCCTATCGACAGGCTTCCAAGCAGCTAGTCTGGTTGTTCTCTTCCTTTGTCCTCAGACGGCGAACTCCGGCGTAGCCCACTTAAAGTGAGTCCCTGATCCTACCACATGGGCGATGGAGGGAGGAACCGCTATAGACTGTTATTAAGCAGCTAAAGCGAAGTTGTTGTTTTCTTTGCCAGTTATAGGCGTTGACGTTTTAACGAGGCCGATCCCCTCGACTCGCAACTTAAGCTCAAACTACCCCTGTCGAATCCGTAGCGTCCCCATTTTAAAATGATAATGATGAACTTAATCACCAGTTATCTGGGTGTTTCGGATGAAGTGTTTAGCTCTTGTTGACTATTCAATTGTCAACTACATGTCTTATTATAGCACATGCATTTACAATTTCAATTGTAAATTATTGTAAGACTACATTTTTTGGCGTTCACGGAATGCGCGTTCGATATCACGTTTTGCTTCTTTTTTCTTGAGATCTTCACGTTTGTCATACTTTTTCTTCCCTTTACCGAGACCTAATAAAAGCTTAGCATAGCCATTTTTCAAATAAATCTTAATTGGAACAAGTGCATAGCCTTCTTCTTTTGTTAAACCAATTAGCTTGTTGATTTCTTTTTTATGAAGAAGCAGCTTACGTGTTCGAAGTGGATCATGATTATATCGGTTACCTTGCTCATAAGGGCTAATATGCAGGTTATAGAGAAACATTTCACCGTTATGAACACGTGCATAGGAATCCTTCAGGTTCGCACGGCCATTGCGAAGGGATTTGATTTCAGTCCCTTGAAGCACGATCCCTGTTTCATAGGTTTCTTCGATAAAATAATCATGATTTGCTTTCTTGTTTTGTGCAATTACCTTGCCTATACCTTTTGGCATATGATTTCCCCCTTAAGACGGTACCTTATATTTTAGCAAATATTGGACAACATCACAAGGTGAAGGCTTATTGATTACAAGGTAAACTTGCTTCTTGATTACTCTTTACAAACCAAGAAATGATGGTCGTGCTATCTCTTACGTTTAACGTTTGTATTTTCCCTAACAATGATTCAACCGCACACTCATTTGATCCATCTTGGAATTCTTTTTGTATTTTTTCCGGGTGATCATAAGGTAAACCTGGACACTCAAGTAAACCGTCTGTCGTTAAAAATAAATGGTTCAACCCTTTCCGTTGTTCCTTCCGTCCAGTAGTAAAACAAGGGACAGGCAAATCAAAGGTATTCACTTCACCAATCCATTCAAAAAAATGGCGTTGATTGACTTGATATTGTCCGAGTTTCGCTAACTCTGGATGGAATAAGTAAAAGGAACAATCACCTACCGAAAACCACCAAATAAATTTATCTTTTCTAAGAACAATGAGGCAAGAGGTGGATCCGTTTACTTTCTGGCACGAAGTTAGAAATTCATGGTTCTGAAAAATTTGTAGGATTGTTTCGTCAATATGCTTAAAGGTTTCTTCGATTGAATCTGATAACAAGATTTTTATTGAACTTTTTCTGTTTGTGAATTCCTGTATAATCAATTCTGCACTCTCAGATGTTTGATGTGCATCAAGGAGAATCACGAACTCCCAATCCTCTTGTTCATTTTGCCAAATTAGACAACCATCCTCATTTTTCGTTTGACCCGCTGCTGAGTTTCCACCTAACCTTCCTATGATTATGTTTCCTCGTTTTTCAACAGATAATGTATCAATAAAATGATTCTGTGAGCCTACCCAATTGAAATCATTCATGGCTGGTTTTCTCCAAGGCTTCTTTCAGTCTTCTACTAACCTTAACAATCTGTTCATTGTTTCCCATTGGGGCTTCTGGCCAATCATACAAAGCACCGGGTCCCCAAAACTCCTTTGGTGTGTTTGGATAACGTGGGACAATATGCATGTGAAGATGGTTAACTGCATTTCCTGAAACGAGTGAATAAATATGTTCTGCTTTTTCCGAATCCTTTAAGGCTTTACTCACTCTTGCCATAATCATGCCGAATGCCTTTGCTTCCTCCATTGTCATATCAGCAAGACCTGGTGCATGTCTTTTTAAATCAATCATAATATGACCTAGGTAACTATCTTCACCATTATGGTCAATGTGCCCAACATAGACGTACGCATCTTCATAAATTGTCTCTCCTGCTGTTTGAATCAATCCGTTTTGTTTTTTACAAATAAAGCAATCTTCCATCTCATTTCCCCCCTCGTAATTTCACACAAGTATATAACATCATGTCCATAATTGGAATAATTTTCATGTACAAAAAAAGATCCAGCACAACTGCTGAATCCTCGGCTTCACTAAATATTCGCTTTATTAGCATAGAAATACATCCATGCCATGAATCCGCCACCACCAATTAAGTTTCCTATGGTGACTGGGATTAAATTGTAGATGACTCCGTTTATTGTGACAGAATCAGGGTGATTCATTACAAATGATAGTGCGAATGTACACATATTCGCTATGCTGTGTTCATATCCGGAGATAAAAAAGCAAAATACTAGTAACATCATAATAAAGATTTTTGGTCCATCCCCACTCATCCCCATCGGCAGGAAAAAGGCGAGACACACGAGCCAATTACAAAGGAGCCCCCTAAAAAACAATTGTGAAATGGGCAGTTGTGTTTTATTTTTAGCTACCGTTAATAAAAATTCATTAATAGCCTCACCTTCGAACAAACCAGTCATGAAAATTAAAAACGCAAAGAAGATGGCACCAATTATATTACCAACATAACTATAAAGCCACATTTGGCCAACTACGTTCCACTTCATTTTTTTGATCAGTGCAGCATATGTATAATAAAAGGTGTCTCCTGTAAATAAGTCTCCTCCACCATATGCAATAAGGACAATTGCCGCACCGAATGTAATGGCAGCAATGGGAATTGCAACTGGTGATTGTAATTCAAAAAAGAAATTACCAGTTCGAAAGGCCACGATTACACCAAATCCAATAAACATACTGGCTAACACAGCCCGCAAAAAATAGATGAACCTGCTTTTTATAAATGTGTCACGACGAGAAAGTGCTAGTTTTTCAATACTTGATAATAGGTTTACTTCCATAGATTCCACCTTGCTCATGCCTTAGCTTTTCGGGTTCACCTCATCAAAATGGGGTGCAAGAATCGTTTTCAACACATTTGCGCTATTTTCAAATTTTTGTTGCTCCTCTTCGTTTAATTCCAATTCCATGATTTCGCGAATACCATTTCGATTAATCACACAGGGCACACCAATATATACATTTTCTTGCCCATAATGTCCATCTACATGAGCAGAAACGGTTAGCACCGCATTTTCATTTAAGAAGATAGCTTTGGTGATTCTCGCCAATCCCATCGCAATTCCGTAATAGGTTGCCCCTTTACTTTTAATAATTTCGTATGCAGCATCACGTACTCGTATAAAAATATCATCTAAGTCTTCTTTTTTATACATTTCATTTCGCTCGATCACTTTCCGTATCGGCAGTGTACCGATGTATGCTGAGCTATACACTGGTAATTCACTATCACCGTGCTCTCCAATAATATAGGCATGAATATTTTTTGGAGCAATATTAAAATAATCACCTAATAAATATCGGAACCTTGCAGTGTCTAAAATTGTACCAGAACCGATAACACGTTCTTTTGGTAGCCCACTATATTTCCAAGTTGCATAGGTTAAAATATCAACCGGATTCGTGGCGACTAGAAAAATTCCATCAAATCCGCTTTCCATTACGTTTTCCACGATTTCTTTAAATATTTTTAGATTTTTTTCTACCAAGTCTAATCGAGTTTCACCTGGTTTTTGATTGGCTCCTGCACAAATGACAACTAAATCAACATTCTTACAATCCTTGTAATTTCCGGATTTAATAAGGGTAGGGTTTCCTGTAAAAGCCTTACCGTGATTAAGATCAAGCACATCTCCTCTTGCCTTCTCCTCATTTACATCAATCATGATTAATTCATTAACAATCCCCTGATTCATTAAGGCAAAAGCGTAACTAGAACCAACAAATCCTGTCCCTATCAAAGCGACACGACTTACACGATCCCCTATGTTCATACTCATCTCTATCATCCTCCATAACAGCTTTTAGTATTTGTTCCTTTTCATAGACTATTCTAGAAAAAAAGCACCCCACATAAGTGGAGCACCTTCAATTATTTTCTCTTCTTACGTTTCTTACTTTTCTGCGGTGGTACGTTATCAAACTTCTTCTTTTTCTTACGCGGTTTGCGTGTAGACCATTCACCATCGTTTTTATTGTCTTGTTTCTTTTTATCATCATCTGGCTTGCGACGGCTGCTTCTTTTTTCAGACCTAATGATTTTTGGCTGTTCCTTCGAAAGCTTGCGGCGGCTGCCTTTCATACCAACTACTTCAAAGTCAACGGAGCGTTCGTCTTTATTAACATTGATAACACGAACCGTAATTTCATCTCCAATACGGAAGATATTACCCGTCCGTTCACCAATCATCGCATAGCTTCTTTCATCATAGCGGTAGTAATCATCTGTGAGATAGCTTACGTGAACAAGTCCTTCAATTGTGTTTGGCAGCTCAACAAACATCCCGAAATTTGTCACAGAGCTAATGATGCCATCGTATTCTTCGCCGATTTTATCCATCATGTACTCTGCTTTTTTCATGCTGTCTGTTTCACGTTCAGCTTCAACTGCACGACGTTCCATGTTTGAGGAATGCTCTGCAATTTCAGGGAGCATTTCCTTCCATTTATCCTGGGTTGTATTATCAAGCTTACCTAAGATTAAATAGGTACGAATTAATCGATGGACGATTAAGTCTGGATAACGTCTAATTGGTGATGTGAAATGTGTATAGAAATCAGTTGATAAACCGAAGTGCCCGACACTTTCAGGATCATACTTTGCCTGTTTCATTGAGCGCAACATAACGGTGGAAACAACCATTTCCTCTGGTTTTCCTTGTACAGCTTCAATAACTTCCTGCAACGCTCGAGGGTGAATTGAATTTCCAGCTCCTCTTACAAGATAGCCAAAGTTCGTAATGAACTCTAAGAAACGTCTAAGCTTTTCTTCATTCGGGTCCTCATGAATCCGGTAAATAAACGGAACGTTCATCCAGTGAAAATGCTCTGCAACCGTTTCGTTTGCAAGCAGCATAAATTCTTCGATTAACCGCTCACCAACAGATCGCTCACGTAAGACGACATCATAAGGTGCACCTTCATCATCAACAAGAACCTTTGCCTCTTTAAAATCAAAATCAATCGCACCGCGCTTCATTCGTTTTTCTCGAAGAATTGCAGCAAGTATTTCCATATCTTCAAACATCGGAACAAGTGGTTCATAGCGTGTACGCAGTTCCTCGTCTTTCTCAACAAGAATGCTGTTCACATCTGCATAGGTCATTCGTTCTGTTGTTTTGATCACACTTTGAAAAATGTCATGCTTAACAACGGCACCGTTCCCGTCTACTTCCATCTCGCAAGATAAGGTTAATCGGTCTACCTTTGGATTCAAGGAACAAATTCCATTCGATAAGCGATGCGGAATCATCGGAATCACGCGGTCAACAAGATAAATACTCGTGCCGCGGTCACTTGCTTCCTTATCAATAGGTGATCCTTCTGTTACATAGTGAGTTACGTCTGCAATATGTACGCCAAGCTTGTAGTTCCCATTTTCAAGCTTCGTAACCGTTACAGCGTCATCTAAATCCTTTGCGTCGGCTCCATCAATCGTTACGATGACTTCATTGCGAAGATCACGGCGATTTTCAAGATCTTTTGGATCAATTGAATCAGGAGTTTTATTTGCCTGATCTAATACGTCTCTTGGAAATTCCTGTGGAAGCCCGTGTTTATGAATAACAGAAAGAATATCGATTCCAGGGTCATTTTTATGACCTAAAATCTCGACAACTTCTCCTTCTGCACTCATCCGCCCTTCTGGATATGTAACAAGCTTTACGACAACCTTATGTCCTTCAATCGCACCATTTGACGCCTGTTTCGGAATAAAGATGTCATTAGCAATCTTTTTATCATCTGGAATGACAAATCCAAAGCTTTTGCTTTCGGTATAGGTACCTACAATTGTTTTTATGCCATGTTCAATAATCCGGACGACTGTACCTTCCTTACGTTGACCAGCAGATTCTGAGCTAATCCGAACAAGGACTGTGTCCCCATGCATCGCATTTTTCAATTCTGTCGGCGGAATAAACACATCATCCATTGTTTTATCTTCAGGGACGACAAATGCAAAGCCCTTTGCATGCCCAGTAACGGTCCCGCGGACTAGGTTCATTTTTTCCGGAAGGCCGTATCGATTGCTGCGAGTTCGGACGACCAACCCCTGTTCTTCCATTACCACAAGGGCTTTGACAAAATCCTTAAAATCCTCTGAGCCTGAGATGCCAAAGGCTTCCTCAAGTTCCTGAACAGTAAGGGGCTTGTAAGCTTCTTCCTTCATAAAGTCTAATAATTTATTAATATGATCTTGGATTTCTTGTTCCATAATTTTTCCTCCCGTTACCAATCTAACTGCTCTAAAAATAAAAACACATCTTCATGCAGCTGGTCACGTTCTTTATCTAGGGTGATGACATGTCCTGATTCCTCATACCATTTGATCTTTTTAAAATCATTTTCAACGGCTTCATATATAATATTCGCACTTTCAGGATTTATCATTTGGTCATGACGAGCCTGTGCAACAAAAGTCGGGGAATAAATCATATCGACATTGTCACGTACCTCCGCGATTAAGTTCTGAAGTGCTTTTAACGTATTCATCGGGGTTTTCTTGAATTCTTCGATTTCCTGTTCAATTTGTTCAGGCGATTTCCCTTCGAAGCGCTTGTATTCGCGTGCATATTCAACAACGCCCTCATACATAACCTCTTCACTTTTAAGATGCATTGGCGCGCACATGGTCACAATCCCATTTATAGGTACAGTGTAACCCAATTTTAGGGAAAATACCCCACCAAGAGACAATCCTGCCACTGCGATTTTATCGTAACCTTTATTTTTTAAAAATTGATAGGCGTTCATCACGTCCTCCCACCAATCTTCAGGGCCCGTATGGACTAATTCTTCCGGTGGAACACCGTGGCCTTTGTAGATCGGTGCATGACAAGTATAGCCATTTTTCTCAAGGAATCTACCTAACATTCGTACGTCCGCTGAATTTCCGGTGAAACCATGCAGTAATAATACTGCTTTTTCTCCTCCTTCAAAAAAGAAAGGCTGAGGTAATTTGATCTTCATTATGTATAACTCCTTTATGATGTCTTATGTTTACTTTGCACGTTTTTTCGCTATTCTACTATCGTACCGGAAATACCGTTTTGGGTGCAATAAAAAAGGCTAGACATCAACCTGTCTAACCCACCTTTTAAATAGATTTTATAATTCAAAATACGATACAGCAACTGTAAGAACAAAGAATAATACCGCTAGGACCACTGTGACACGATGTAAAACTGCGTCAAGGCCACGAGCTTTTTGTTTTCCGAATAATTGCTCGGCACCACCAGAGATAGCCCCAGATAAACCTGCGCTTTTACCAGATTGTAATAAAACAACTACAATTAAGCCAATACATACGATAACTAATAATGTAACAAGAACTCCATGCAACATATAAAACGACACCTCCTGAACAAGAACGCATATGACGGTAAGTTAAATGTACCATAAAAATACCATGTGGACAATACTGCATTTTCTGACTTTAGATATTTTGTTCAATTGAGAAGTAATAATTGGTTTTGAGCACTTGACTGGGATGAACCGGAAGACTTTTAATAAAGCGCGAATATGGGTTTGTCCGATATATTAAGATTTTGGTCCGATAAATTTCGATCTATGTCCGATATCTAGCAAACAATGTCCGATATAATCAAATATTTGTCCGATATCCTAAAAACGCATTGGATACCTGAACTTTTTCCATTGATTCACTTTATGATTTGCCTTTGAAAGGTCCATATTAAAGGGTGACTACCCTGAAAGGAATGATGATTAATGGTCAATTTGGATTTTGATGCGTTTGTAAAAGAGCAGAAAAAGCACAAACCGATTTATTTAGGCGAAAATACACAGCAGGATAAGCAAAAGAAGCAGCAGACGAAGAAAGGGAAGTAGGTTTTGCGTTTTCATGCGTGGATTTGCATCTTCGCCACGGGATTTGCATCTTCGCACACGGATTTGCACCTTCGCCACGGGATTTGCACCTTCGCCACGGGATTTGCATCTTCGCCACGGGATTTGCATCTTCACACGCGGATTTGCATCTTCGCCACGGGATTTGCATCTTCGCCACGGGATTTGCATCTTCGTTCGCTGATTTGCATCTTCGCCACGGGATTTGCACCTTCGTTCGCTGATTTGCATCTTCGCCACGGGATTTGCACCTTCGCCACGGGATTTGCATCTTCGTCACGGGATTTGCATCTTCGCACACGGATTTGCAACTTCGCCACGGGATTTGCACCTTCGCCACGGGATTTGCATCTTCGCCACGGGATTTGCATCTTCACACGCGGATTTGCATCTTCGCCACGGGATTTGCATCTTCGCCACGGGATTTGCATCTTCACCACAGGATTTGCATCTTCGCCACGGGATTTGCATCTTCGTTCGCCGATTTGCATCTTCGCCACAGGGATTTGCATCTTCGCCACGGGATTTGCACCTTCACACGCGGATTTGCATCTTCGCATGCAGATTTGCGTCTACACTAAGTTTTTTGCGTACGATAATAAAAATTTGCATTATACGAAAAAACGACAAGCGCCAGCGCTTGTCGTTTTCCTTTTATCTAATTAACCTCTTAGGTTATAAAATGAGTTTAAGCCGTTGTATTGAGCTGTTTCACCAAGGTTGTCTTCAATACGTAGTAATTGGTTGTATTTCGCAACACGGTCAGTACGTGATGGAGCACCAGTTTTGATTTGGCCAGCGTTTGTTGCAACTGCGATGTCAGCAATTGTGCTGTCTTCTGTTTCACCAGAACGGTGAGAGATAACTGCAGTGTAGCCTGCGCGTTTTGCCATTTCGATTGCATCGAAAGTTTCAGTTAGTGTACCGATTTGGTTCACTTTGATAAGGATTGAGTTCGCAATGCCTCTTTCAATACCTTCAGCAAGTTTCTTTGTATTTGTTACGAATAGGTCGTCCCCAACTAATTGAACTTTTTTACCAAGACGTTCAGTTAGAAGTTTGTGGCCTTCCCAGTCGTTTTCGTCTAAACCATCTTCAATTGAGATGATTGGGTATTTTGAAACAAGGTCTTCGTAGAATGCAACCATTTCTTCAGAAGTAAGAACTTTGCCTTCTCCTTTAAGATGGTATTTACCGTCTTCTTTGTTATAGAACTCAGAAGATGCAGCATCCATTGCTAGACGAACTTGTTCTCCTGGCTTGTAGCCTGCTTTTTCGATTGCTTCTACGATTGTTTGTAGAGCTTCTTCGTTTGAGCCAAGGTTTGGAGCAAATCCGCCTTCGTCACCAACAGCTGTATTTAAACCTTTAGCATGTAAAACTGCTTTTAGGTTGTGGAAAATTTCAGCACCCATGCGTAATGCTTCTTTAAAGTTTTCTGCACCAACAGGCATAACCATGAATTCCTGGATGTCCACGTTGTTGTCAGCATGCTCTCCACCATTGATGATGTTCATCATTGGAACTGGTAGAGTTTTTGAGTTGAAACCACCAAGGTATTGGTATAAAGGAACTTCTAAGAAGTCAGCTGCTGCACGAGCAACTGCCATAGATACACCAAGGATTGCGTTAGCACCTAATTTACCTTTGTTTTCAGTACCATCAAGCTCGATTAACGCTTTGTCGATTAGGACTTGTTCAGTTACATCGAAACCGATGATTTCACCAGCAATGATTTCATTTACGTTGTTTACTGCTGTTTGAACACCTTTTCCAAGGTAACGGCTCTTGTCGCCATCACGAAGCTCAACTGCTTCATATTCACCAGTTGAAGCACCACTTGGTACTAATGCGCGGCCAAATGCACCTGACTCAGTGTAAACTTCAACCTCAACTGTAGGATTTCCACGAGAATCTAATACTTCACGAGCGTATACATCTACGATAATTGACATTAAAAATCTCTCCTTTTTCAATTTAAATTATTTTATCCCGCATTAACTGGCATTAAGACCGCATTTCATGGGGATCAACTGCCAGTAAAAGCCCGATTTAATGAATAAAGACTAAGAACGCCATGTCCTATGGCATCGTCTTTGTGACCCACATCGTATGGGCCTCAACTAACATTCAGCGGGGCCCCACTGAATGAAGTTTCACTTTATTAAGCTAATTCCGGTCATTTCAGCGGATTTTTTGACATTTAAAAGATCAAGCATAGTTGGTGCTAGGTCTCCTAATTTTCCGTCTTCCCTTAAAGCTAATCCGTCTTTGGTAACGATCACTGGTACAGGGTTTGTCGTATGTGCGGTCATTGGCTGTCCTTCAAGGGTCACAACCTCATCAGAGTTACCATGGTCAGCTGTAATAATCGCTGCGCCACCTTTTGCTAGGATGGCATCGACGATTTCCCCTAAGCACTCATCAACCGTTTCAATTGCTTTGATCGTTGGCTCAAGCATTCCTGAGTGACCGACCATATCTGGATTTGCAAAGTTTAAGATAATTGCATCTTGCTTATCTTCTGCAATTTCTTTTAGAAGTGCATCCTTTACCTCATAAGCGCTCATTTCCGGCTTAAGATCGTAGGTTGCAACCTTTGGTGAATTGATTAAGATTCGTGTTTCACCAGGGAATTCCTGTTCACGGCCACCACTCATAAAGAAGGTAACATGAGGATATTTTTCAGTTTCGGCAATGCGAAGCTGTTTTAATCCATTTTGTGAAAGGACTTCTCCTAATGTGTTATCTAGATTTGTTGGCTTGAATGCCACATATCCATCAACACTTTCACTAAAGTGAGTTAAACATACAAAGAATAAGTCTTTCGGATGCTTAGGTCCACGGTCAAATGAACGGAAATCGTCATTTGTGAATGTGTTCGAAATTTGGATGGCACGGTCCGGTCTGAAATTATAAAAAATCACAGCATCATTGTCTTGAATGGTTGCAACCGGTGAACCGTCTTCTTTTACCATAACTGAAGGTAATACGAATTCATCATAGATCCCGTTTGCATAGGAGTCATCAACAAGTTCAAATCCATTTTTATATGTAGGACCTTCCCCGTAAACCATTGAACGATATGATTTTTCAACGCGCTCCCAACGCTTGTCGCGATCCATTGAATAATAACGGCCAGACAAGGTTGCAATTTCACCAACACCATATTCCTTGATTTTATCATCAAGCTGTTCCAGATAGATTTTCGCGGTTTGTGGACCAACGTCTCTTCCATCTAAGAATCCGTGGATATACACTTTTTTAATACCTTCTGAAGCAGCAAGCTTTAATAATGCAAAAAGGTGGTCAATGTGACTGTGTACACCCCCATCAGATAGTAAACCAAATAGATGTAAAGCTGTACCTTGTTCCTTCACATGCTTCATTGCAGCAAGGAAGGTTTCATTTTTTTCAAATTCGTGATCGCGGATTGCAACATTCACACGGGTTAAGCTTTGGTAGACAATACGGCCTGCGCCGATATTTAAATGTCCTACCTCTGAATTCCCCATTTGACCTTCAGGTAAACCAACTGCCTCACCACTAGCTTGTAATGTTGCATGCGGGTATTTGTTCCAATAGCGATCAAAGTTTGGTTTGTTTGCTTGTGCGACTGCATTCCCCTTCACTTCATCACGAAAGGCGAATCCATCTAAGATGATAAGTGCAACTGGTGACTTACTCATTGCTACCTGCCTCCAAAAGCTTAACGAAAGAGGAAGCATCAAGACTTGCTCCACCAACTAATGCACCATCGATATCTGACTGTGCCATGTATTCCTTAATGTTTTCTGGTTTTACACTGCCACCGTACTGGATGCGAACAGCATCTGCCACATCTTGTGAGAATTGTTCTGCAACCACTTTACGGATGTGTGCACAAGTCTCGTTGGCATCTTGTGCGGAAGAAGATTTACCTGTTCCGATTGCCCAGATTGGTTCGTAAGCAATAACAACTTCCTTCGCTTGTTCAGCTGTAAGACCTGCTAATGCTTTTTCGATTTGCGTTCCTACTAGGTCATTCGTTTGACCTGCCTCACGCTGTTCTAATGTTTCACCACAGCAGACGATTGGAATTAGTCCATGAGCAAATGCAGCTAGTGTTTTTTGATTAACTGTTTCATCTGTTTCAGCGAACATTTCACGGCGCTCAGAGTGACCAAGAATGACATAGTCAACACCTAAGTCTCTTAATGCTACCGGACTGATTTCACCAGTAAATGCTCCGCTCTCTTCAAAGTGCATGTTTTGAGCACCAATTTTGAGGGTCTTGTTTCCTTCTTTTACGTTTGCTACAAGACGCTCTAAGAAAAGTGCTGGCGCACAAACGACGGAATCAACCTTATCTGGTGATGGAATTAGACCATTGATTTCTTCTACAAATTGAACGGATTCAGAAAGAACCTTATTCATTTTCCAGTTTCCTGCAATAATTGGCTTTCTCATGTTTCACCATCCCTTTCGAATAGAAAAGTGCAAGGCGCCTGCCTATCGGCGACAAGCATAAGACGAGCGCTGGGAGAAGGTGCATTTTACCTTCCGAAGCGATTGGCTTATGACCTCGAGCCGATGGCGCCTGGAACTAGACATTGGTGCAAGTTAGCACCAAAATTTTATTTATCGTTAAGTAATTCGACTCCTGGAAGCTCTTTACCTTCCATGAATTCTAAAGATGCTCCGCCACCAGTTGAGATATGGCTCATTTTATCAGCAAGACCGAATTTTTCAACTGCAGCAGCAGAGTCACCGCCACCGATGATTGAGTATGTGTCAGGTGAATCAGCTAGAGCTTGTGCAACGGCTTTAGTTCCATTTGCAAAAGCATCTAATTCAAACACACCCATAGGTCCGTTCCAAATGACGAGCTTAGACTTCGAAATTACATCACTATAAATCTCAGCTGTCTTTGGTCCGATATCAAGCGCTTCCCAATCACTTGGAATTTCATTGATCGGAACGATTTTAATGTTAGCATCATTTGAGAAGTCGTCTGCTACTCTTACATCAACAGGCATATAGAAGTTAACACCTTTTTCTTTTGCTTTGTTCATGAATTCGCTAGCTAAGTCAATTTTGTCGGCCTCTAGTAGAGATTTACCAATTTCATGACCTTGTGCTTTTACGAATGTATAAGCAAGACCTCCACCAATGATCAAGTTATCTACCTTATCTAATAGGTTTTCGATGACACCGATTTTATCCTTAACCTTTGCTCCACCGATAATCGCTGTGAAAGGACGTTCTGGATTTGAAAGTGCTTTGCCTAATACTTCGATTTCTTTTTCCATTAAGAATCCTGCAACTGCTGGCAAGTGTTCAGCGATACCAGCTGTTGAAGCATGTGCACGGTGCGCAGCTCCAAAAGCATCATTTACATAAACATCAGCTAGTGCAGCAAATTGTTTTGCAAGCTCTGGATCATTTTTCTCTTCACCTGGGTAGAAACGAACGTTTTCTATTAAAAGAACATCGCCTTCGTTCATTTCTGAAATAGCTTGTTCAACCTCTGGACCGTAAGCTTCATTTGTTTTGCGAACTTCGATTCCTAAGTGCTCGCCTAGTCGTTTGGCAACTGGATCTAAGCGAAGCTCATCTACGGCTTTACCTTTTGGACGACCAAGGTGGCTCGCTAAAATGACCTTTGCCCCTTCATTACGAAGGTACTCGATTGTTGGTAAGGCTGCACGAATACGAGTTTCGTCAGTAACCTGACCATCCTGCATCGGAACATTAAAATCGACGCGACAGAAAACTCGCTTGCCTTTCACATCAATATCTCTTACTGATTTCTTATTCATTGGGAAGGCCTCCGTTCTATGTAATTAGTTCAAGCTTACCGACCACTTTAGGACGGTGGTAAACATCAAAAAGGGAAGGGAACAATCCCTCCCCTTCGCAAGTTCTATTATAGTGAATGTTACTTAGGTTTCCAAGAACACCGTGTTTTACTGTTTGACCAATGTGTTACACTAATCAAAATTGTAAAATTATAAACCTTTTGATGCGATGTAATCTACAAGGTCAACTACACGGTGAGAATATCCGCTTTCGTTGTCATACCAAGAGATAACTTTAACCATGTTGCCTTCCATAACCATTGTAGAAAGTGCATCGATAGTTGAAGAATTAGCATTACCATTGTAGTCAGAAGATACAAGTGGTTCTTCGCTGTAACCCATGATACCTTTTAATTCATTTTCAGAAGCTTTACGTAGTGCTGCGTTGATTTCTTCAACAGTTACGTCTTTTTCTAATTCAGCTACTAAGTCAACAAGTGACACGTTTGGAGTTGGAACACGCATAGCTCCACCATTTAATTTACCTTTAAGTTCAGGTAATACTAGAGAAACAGCCTTTGCTGCACCAGTAGTAGTTGGAATGATGTTCTCTGCTGCCGCACGAGCACGACGGTAGTCTTTATGTGGTAAATCAAGAATTTGTTGGTCATTTGTGTATGAATGAATAGTTGTCATCATACCACGCTTAATTCCAAAGTTTTCATTTAAAACTTTTGCATATGGTGCTAAGCAGTTAGTAGTACAAGAAGCATTTGAAATTACGTTGTGGCTTGCTGCATCATATTTGTCATGGTTAACACCCATAACGATTGTGATGTCCTCATCAGTTGCAGGAGCAGAAATGATTACTTTCTTCGCACCAGCTTCTAAGTGTTTCGCAGCGTCAGCACGCTTTGTGAAACGACCAGTTGATTCAATTACAACTTCAACACCTAGGTCTCCCCAAGCAAGTTGAGCTGGGTCACGTTCAGCTTTAACGATGATTTCTTTTCCATCAACAACGATATTATTTCCATTAACAGATACTTCTTCATTAAGAACACCGTGAACAGTGTCATACTTTAATAGATGTGCTAACATGTTTGCATCTGTTAAATCATTTACTGCCACTACTTCAACATTTGGATTGTTTAGTGCCGCACGTAATACGTTACGACCAATACGTCCAAAACCATTAATACCAACTTTTACTGCCATTTTGATTTCCTCCTTTTGTATGTGAAACAATATAGAAAGGGAGTAGTGTTTACCCCTTTATTAACTCTTTTGCTGCACCTTCATCTGTAATTAATAGAGTTTCTGGTGCTTGCTTTAAGTATGCTTTGATGGCAATTGCCTTCGAAGCTCCGCCAGCCACTGCAATCACATCATGGATTGCGGGAAGATCACTAAGCTGGATGCCAATTGTTTGAACCCGATGGACGACTTTCCCATCTTCGTCAAAATAATACCCAAAGGCTTCTGCGACTGCACGAGATTCAATGATTTTATTCATATCATTTCCATCTGTTTTACGACGCTTTGCCATTGTAATAGCGTCCCCTATTCCGTGAACAACCATACTTGATGACTTTATCAAATTCAGGACATCTCGTATCGATGGTTCCGCTATAAATGAGTGGTACGCTTCATTGCTTACAACATCTGGTACATGTAGAAGTCGGTAATCCCCTGAGGCTTTTTCAGCCATCTTGGCGCAAATTGTATTTGCTTGATTTTCCACTCGTTCTCCTAACCCGCCTCTTGCAGGAACGAATAAAATGCTCCGCCCTTTTGAATCCGGGGTCATCATTTCTGCCACCTCAACAAGGGTTGTACCACCAGTAACTGCGACGATATTTTCTCCGAAAAGCCTTTGCTTTATTCTTGAAACGCAAGCTCTTCCCATTTCTTTTTTCACCCAAGGAGTAGTGTCACTGTCGCCTGAAACGACAATCACTTCTTTTATTTTTAACTTCTCCTTAAGTTTCGATTCTAAAACCTTTAAACCTAAAACTTCCTTCATGACATCCTCGAGGTCTTTTAAAAGCTCTGCGCCCTCTTTCGTCAAGCTCATGCCAGCAATGCTAAAGTCCACAAGGTTTTGTTTCTTTAAAAACTCAACCTCTCCGCGGAGGACACGCTCACTATGACCAAGGCTCGTTGAAAGATTCCTTCTTCCTATCGGCTGCATTAGTCGTATGTATTTGAGGATCTCATGGCGTTTTTGCATAACCTCGAGCAAATCAGGCAATAATTTCTGTTGTACCTCAATGATTGAACTCATTTTTTTCATTTCCCCTTTTTACCATAAGGGACTGCTTTTGTCCCGGTGTGACATATTATGTCCCGCTTACAGTAAAAAAAAACAACTCATAAAAATATAATATCGCCAGCTACATTTATAATAGTAACAATACTTTTATAATAAATCAATAAATAAACTGCCTATTTTTTTAGGCAGTTTAGGTAAAACGCTATCATTTTTCTATATTCCTCAAGTACTCTTGGATCGTCTCTTTATGGATAATCCCGTACTCCACTTCGTTTCCATCAATTTCGATAACCGGAATCATGATTTGATATTTTTCGAGAAGTTCATCATCCTTGTAAATATCTACTTCGTGAAGATCTAAAGGGTAATCCTCGCTTAGTTCTTCTATCATTTTTTTCGCTTTTATACAAAGAGAGCAATTTTCCTTTGAATACATGGTTACTTGGATACGATTCAACTTGTCGCACTTCCATTCTACTTGTTATACCGTTTTCGTTTTGTTGAGGACGGTATGTTTAATTGGTCACGGTATTTTGCGATTGTTCGTCTCGATACAAGAATACCATGTTCCTCTTCAAGTATACTGACAATTTCCTGGTCTGACAAAGGCTTTTGTTTATTTTCCACATCAATCATCTGTTTCATTATATTTCTTACTTGTGTTGAGGATGTGTCGACTTCCCCTGTTGTTTGGATATTTCGGCTGAAAAAATATTTCATTTCAAAAATCCCAAATGGCGTTTGCACAAATTTATCCTTAACTGCTCGGCTAACGGTTGATTCATGAATTTCAAGAACATCCGCAACCTCACTCATAATCAGCGGTTTTAAATGAGCCGGTCCCTTTATAAAAAAATCCAGTTGCCGGTTAATAATTTCATTCATCACATTTTTTAATGTCAATTTTCGTTGTTCCAGGCTTCTCATAATCCATTGGCATTGGTCCACTTTTTCCTGAAGATAAGACTTTGTTTGGGAATCCTTCTCCTCTAAAAAATGCTGGTAATATTGGATGTTCAACGAAACCTTCGGAAGGTATGAGTCTTGCATGCTCATTGTGACTGCTCCGTCTTCAACCTGAATATCGAAGTCAGGAACAATGTACTGTGATTCCCCGCCTTGAAAGACAGCACCTGGTCTTGGTTGAAGCGTTTGGATATAGTCAAATACTTGTTGAATATCAAAAAGCTTTACATTTAGTTCTTTCGCGATTTCCTTCCAGGACTTCTCAGCAAATCGTTCAAAATGGTCCTGCACGATGATTTCAGCTAATCCATTTCGGTTCGGGAGTGCCTTCAATTGCAGGCACAAACATTCCTGTAAAGACCTTGCACCTACCCCAATCGGATCTAAACCTTGAATAAAGTAAATCGCATTCTCAACGGTTTCTATATCGACATTCAGATCCTTTGCAATTTCTTCTTCCGGAAAATACAAGTAGCCATTCGTATCAAGCAGCTGGATAATGTACTCAATCGTCCGTTTTCTCGTTTTGCACATTTTTGTATAAGAAAGCTGAGTTAGCAAATGCTCATATAAGGTTGTTTCTTTTTGGCCAATATAATCAATTGGGTTGGTATACGTATCTTTTGTCACCTTCGTTTTTTTAGGTCGTTCAAAATCTGCTGATTTAACTTCAATTAGGGGATTTTCTAATGTTTGCTCTTCTAGAAATTTAGTCAAATCCAAAGTGGAGTATTGTAAAAGTGTGATAGCCTGCGTTAATTCCTTTGTCATGACCAGCTTTAAAGATTGCTGTTGGAAAAGTCCCGTTTGCATATTCACCCAAGGGTTCCCCCTTTCCATTAAATTGTTCACCTGAAAATGGAAGCGGTTACTTTTTGTTCATCATTTTGAAAACCTTGTTCGGCAGAAGTTATATGTTTTATTTTATCTTACTTCTATCGTATCGAAAAAGTTAAATTTTAGCACGCATTTTTATACATTTTTTGAAAGAATCTACCTTAAAGAGGTGATTATTGTTGAAAAAGAATGAAATCATGTACACCGGTCCTATTACTGGAACATTGGACGAAGCAAAAAAGAGTAAAAATAACGAAGAGTTTGCATCGGAGTTTGATCCCATCCAAACGATGTGGGCTGTGAATCCGGTTGACGAAGATGTGTATGATGGAACATTGGGGTATAAGGATAACTAAAGGCAGAAGTGGTATATCGGCAGGGCTGCGGTATACCACTTTTTGTTTGATTGGAATAGAATGGGCGCTAAATGGGGGTATCTTATGGCTATTTGAAGGTTTTTCCAATAGTCTTTTTATATAATGAGCTTATGATATAGGTTTTTCCTTTTCCATCCAATAGTGTAATCATATATGCGGTATATGCCATGGCTTTTTCAAGATTTATCCAATAGTCTTTTTATATAATAGGCTTATGATATAGGTTTTTCCTTTTCCATCCAATAGTGTAATCATATACGTGGTATATGCCATGGCTTTTTCAAGATTTATCCAATAGTCCTTTCATATAATGGGATTATGATATCAGTTTTTCCATTTCTATCCAATAGTGTAATCATATATGCGGTATAGCCATGGCTTTTTCAAGATTTATCCAATAGTCTTTTTATATAATAGGCTTATGATATAGGTTTTTCCATTTCCATCCAATTGTGTAATCATATACGTGGTATTTGCCATGGCTTTTTCAAGATTTATCCAATAGTCTTTTTATATAATAGGCTTATGATATAGGTTTTTCCATTTCCATCCAATTGTGTAATCATATACGTGGTATTTGCCATGGCTTTTTCAAGATTTATCCAATAGTGCTTTCATATAATGGGCTTATTATATAGGTTTTTCCTTTTCCATCCAATAGTGTAATCATATACGTGGTATATGCCATGGCTTTTTCAAGATTTATCCAATAGTGCTTTCATATAATGGGCTTATTATATAGGTTTTTCCTTTTCCATCCAATAGTGTAATCATATACGTGGTATATGCCATGGCTTTTTCAAGATTTATCCAGTAGTGCTTTCATATCCAAGGTTTATGCAATGGCCTTTTCCGCTTTTTTCCTAAAACATGAACAAATTTATCGTCATGGTTCACAGAATATAAGTTTACAATTTCCACATAACTTTGGGCATCAATCATAAAACTTTAGCGCTAACCTAAAATTAAATTCTTGCATTCATATAGGTTGTATCCTATAATGATGAGTGCAGTTTACATATAAACATGCCCTCGTAGTGTAGTGGATAGCACAAGAGATTCCGGTTCTCTTATCGTGGGTTCGAATCCTGCCGAGGGCGCTACATGGAAACCCGTTTCTACCAAAATAGAAACGGGTTTTTTCTATATCGAAAACACTAGAACCGTGCCCCTGTTTCTTCCTGCTCAAAAGATATATGTTTAAATCTCCCCAAATCGGGTAAGATGGATTACGTATGAAATTTTGTTTTTTTCCGTTCCTAAAAAGGTATGGGATAAACGTTTGTAGAATAGTATAAGTTAGTAAAGCGAAATGTTTGACCTTTACTGACCTTAATTGTATGATGTAAATACATATCAAGTTTTTATTTTGATTGAAGGAGGAAGTTAAATGAATTTAATCCCTACAGTTATTGAGCAAACAAACCGTGGAGAGCGCGCCTATGACATCTACTCACGTTTATTAAAAGACCGTATTATCATGCTTGGAAGTGCGATTGACGATAATGTTGCAAACTCAATCGTATCTCAGTTATTGTTTTTAGCAGCTGAGGATCCTGAGAAAGATATATCTTTATACATCAACAGCCCAGGTGGTTCCATTACAGCTGGTATGGCGATCTATGATACTATGCAATTCATCAAGCCAAAAGTTTCTACTATTTGTATCGGCATGGCTGCATCAATGGGTGCTTTCTTACTTGCTGCTGGTGAAAAAGGCAAGCGTTTTGCGCTTCCAAACAGTGAAGTAATGATTCACCAACCACTTGGTGGTGCACAAGGGCAAGCAACTGAAATTGAAATCGCAGCTAAACGTATTCTTTTCCTACGTGAAAAGCTAAACCAAATTTTATCAGAGCGAACTGGCCAACCTTTGGAAGTTCTTCAAAGAGATACAGACCGCGATAACTTTATGACAGCTGAAAGAGCAATGGAATACGGATTAATCGACAAAGTCATGTATCCACAAGACAACGCTAAATAAGACTACAAAAAATCCTCTCACTTTTGTCGTGAGAGGATTTTATTATGCTTCTTTTTGTACAAATTCAGCTAATGCTTCAACTGCAGCTTCTTCATCATGTCCTTCTGCAATTAAGGTAACTGTTGTGCCAGTGCCAACCGCTAAGCTCATTAAGCCCATAATGCTTTTTGCGTTTACCTTTTTTCCATCCTTTTGTAAGAAGATGTCCGCAGAAAATTTATTTGCTTCTTGTACGAACATCGCTGCTGGACGTGCTTGCAATCCCGTTCTTAATACTACCTCAACATGTCTTTCAACCATTTTTCTTCCTCCTCAAATTTGTGTGTAATTCTTAAGTTGTGTCTGTTTTTTTAAAAGTAATTTCCTATTCTTACGTTTATGGAACCCAAAAGGTTTCAAAATGACAGCGCTTTATTTTTGACCTAGTGAGCAGTTCGCTCACTTAATGGATTGCCCTGCTCGAAGCTTGTCGGCAATTTCATCAATTTTTCGAAGGCGATGGTTAATCCCGGATTTACTGATTTGTCCGGATGTGACCATTTCACCTAATTCTTTTAAAGTGACATCCTGGTAGGCAACCCGAAGCTCGGCAATTTCTCTTAACTTATCAGGCAGAATGCCCAGACCGACTGTTTCATCTATATATCGGATATTTTCAACCTGACGAATGGATGCACCAATCGTTTTATTTAAGTTTGCCGTTTCACAGTTTACCAAGCGATTTACAGAATTTCGCATATCACGAACAATACGGACGTCCTCAAACCGAAGTAATGCCTGATGGGCACCGATCACGTTTAGGAATTCCGTAATTTTTTCCGCTTCTTTTAGGTAGGTTATAAAGCCTTTTTTGCGTTCCAATGTTTTTGCGTTGAGATCAAAAACGTTCATTAATTCACAAAGTGAATCGTTATGTTCTTTATATAATGAAAAAACCTCAAGATGGTACGAGGATGTTTCAGGGTTGTTTACTGAGCCTCCTGCTAAAAAAGCCCCGCGTAAATAGGAGCGTTTGCAGCATTTCTTGGCAACTAATTCGGAGGAAATCTCTTGTCTTAATGAGAATCCATCAAAAATCTTTAAATCTTCTAATATATCCTTTGCATCCTCAATCAGTCGAACAAGATACACATTGTTTTTCTTAAGTCTCATTTTTTTTCGAACGAGGAGCTCAACCCCTACATTATAGCATTTTTTCAGCAATGTATAAATTCTTCTCGCGATAGCGGCATTTTCCGTTTGGATGTCGACCACTACTTTTTGGTTGGAGAAGGAAAGTGCGCCATTCATTCGGATCAAAGCGGAAAGCTCGGCTTTTGCGCAGCAATCTTTGATGTCTAGGTTTGTCAGTTCTTTTTTCGTCTCTGATGCAAATGACACAGGTTCCACCCTCCTTTTTTAATATCATAGAGGTGATTATTTCAATCACCCTTTTTTATCTTTTAAAAGCATATCATATAATAGATTTGCCACTTTTGTTGTGTCGTGCCTGATTACGTTGTCGTCGTATGAAATAATTTTATCATTAATGATCGATAAACCTAAAGTAGATAGTCTTTCTAAATCGTAGACAACTGGCTTTGCCAGCTCTTTTGCATATTTTTCCTTGATATGCTCCGGAATATCACCATCATTGACCAGTATTGTATCTATAAACTTTAAGTCCATATGATCATATAAGGCCTGCACATGGTCACTAGCGGTAAAGTTGAGGGTTTCCCCTGCCTGGGTCATCACGTTACAAATATATACTTTTTTCGCATTTGCCTTGATAACCGCTTCGCCAATTTGTGGTACAAGTAAATTTGGCAAAATACTAGTGTATAGGCTGCCGGGTCCAATGACAATCATATCTGCTTGTTGTATTTTTTCAATTGATTCGTTCAATGGCTCTACATCATCCGGTGTTAAAAAAACACGTTTTATTTTCTTACCGGAGTATGGAATTTTGGACTCACCTGTAACTACTGTGCCGTCCTCCATTTCAGCATTTAAAACTACGCTTTTGTTAGCCGCAGGGAGAACTTTCCCTCTAACTTTTAGGACTTTACTCATTTCACCAACTGCGTGAACAAAGTCACCAGTTATCGTTGTCATTGCCGCAAGAATCAGGTTCCCAAGAGAATGACCGGATAAGCCATTTCCACCTGCAAACCGATGCTGGAACAAATCCTCAATTAATGGCTCCACATCTGATAAGGCAGCTAATACATTTCGGATATCACCAGGTGGCGGTATATCCATCTCATTACGAAGACGGCCGGAAGATCCTCCATCGTCCGCAACCGTTACAATTGCTGTAATATCAACGGGCTGATATTTTAACCCTCGTAAAAGTACGGAAAGGCCAGTTCCTCCACCAATGATGACAATCTTAGGCTGTTTTGGATTGGTCATTACTTTCTTTCCTTTCTCCTCTCAATATCGCGGTGAGAAACATGGGTTTGATAATCATCCTTGAAATATTTTGCGATATATTCAGCAAGTGTAACAGATCGGTGCTGTCCGCCTGTACAACCAATTGCAATGACAAGCTGACTCTTTCCTTCACGCTTGTATTGTGGAAGCATAAATGCAAGTAAGTCGGTTACCTTCTCAATAAACTTATGAGTTTCGGTCCATTTTAATACATAGCTTGAAACATCCTCATCAAGTCCTGTCTTCGGTCGCATCGCCTCGATGTAATGTGGATTTGGCAGAAAGCGCACATCAAACACAAGGTCAGCATCAATCGGGATACCATATTTAAATCCAAACGACATCACGTTGACTGTAAAAGTGGGCCGTGATTGGGATGCGAATTGCTTTAATATTTTCTCGCGTAATTCTCTTGGCTTCAAACCAGAGGTATCATAAATATACTGGGCTCTCCCTTTCATCTCTTCAAGGATTTCCCGTTCTGCCTGGATGCCTTCAAGTGGCGAACCAGTTGGAGCAAGCGGATGCGAACGTCTTGTTTCCTTATATCGTGTAACAAGGGTTGTATCCTTTGCATCAAGAAATAAGATTTGCGGCGCAATCCACGAAACTTCTGAAAGCTCATCGAGAGACGAGAATAAGCTATCAAAAAATTCACGGCCCCGCAGGTCCATCACGAGTGCAACCTTATTCATTTTTCCGCCAGATTCCTTCATCAACTCCAGAAACTTGGGAAGTAAGGTTGGGGGTAGATTATCTACGCAAAAATACCCTAAATCCTCAAAGCTTTGAATGGCAACCGTTTTTCCAGCGCCTGACATTCCCGTTATTATCACTAATTGTATTTCATTTGTTGATCCAACACTCATCGTTTTGCCTGCCTCCCTTTCTAACTAGGATCTAATCGGTATGAAAGTAATTGAAAATCTGGTGTATATGTAAATGTTCCATAAATGACCCCGGAACCTTTAAGTACGTAATCCAAAATATGATAATCACCAGGGGCCATTGGCAAATTCGGGATCTCTTTTATATCCTGCCATTTCAGGATTCCCTCTTCAGATTCGTCGACATTTTCTCCTTCGAAGTCATTTGCTAAAAAAGAAAACATCATCCACTCAGAGGTTACCTTATCGCCTTCTTTAATAATAAATGTAAAAATACCTTTAATGTCAGGATTTTTAAGATACAATCCTGTTTCCTCGCGGTATTCACGGATACAGGAGTCACGAATAGATTCACCCGGTTCCATTTTCCCTCCGGGTGCAACCCACCACCCGCGGCGTGGCTTTTGTAAAAGCAATACTTTATTATCTTTGCGTACTACGCAATTTGTTACTCTTTGCACTTTCTTTTCACCCCAAGTCGGTCTTTATATAGGTAGACCGTTGTAAGCAATCTTATTGTTATTATTATACTATTTCTAACAGGTACTCACAACGAACAAGATTTTCATGTTGTTTAAAAGAAATGCGCAAGGCACCCGCCTATCGGCGACAAGCATAAGACGAGCGCTGACAGAAGGTGCACTTTACCTTCCGAAGCGATTGGCTTATGACCTCGAGCCGATGGTGCCTGGAGCTGGACAACGATACCATTAATCTAAAAATGGGCAAAAAAAGGGGGCACAGTGGATATACCCTGTGCCCAAAATAAATCTATTTATAAAAAGGGGGTCAATTACTACTATTATCATACTCAAAATATATTTCACTCGTGTTACAGGAGGGTTAAAACAAAATTACGTTTTTTGTTTTAAATTTACTTTGAAGAAATAAATACTGATGGGACTAGTTTGTTTACTTTTTCTTTGTTCAGAAGCTTGAACTTTTTGCATATATTTTAGTTACAGCCAAATGAACGTAGGAGGAATGGAAATGAACGAAAAATTGATGGTGCGCCAGGAATTGATTGAGCTTGACCAGAAACATTTTTTACATCCGACCTCACCGATCGGGCAACAGCAGGATCTTGGTCCTGCATTTATTTTTACAAAAGGAGAAGGTGTCTTTCTTGAGGATGTAAATGGGAAACGGGTGCTTGACGGCATGTCCTCATTATGGAATGTCAATATTGGACACGGGCGGAGTGAATTGGGACAAGCGGCGATGGAGCAAATGAA
Organism: Bacillus sp. REN16; assembly: GCF_020731355.1. Classification (GTDB taxonomy): domain Bacteria; phylum Bacillota; class Bacilli; order Bacillales; family Bacillaceae_L; genus Ferdinandcohnia. The sequence goes on from NZ_JAJFZK010000002.1 coordinate 316,418, forward strand.
CAAGCTCGCATTTAGCTCATGCTTTGCAACGTTTAGCAATGAACCTGCAATTCGGCTGGCAGCAAAGATTGCGGAAATTTCACCAGGCACCTTATCAACCACCTTCTTTACCTCCGGTGGTTCAGAAGCAAATGATACGGCCTATAAGTTAGCGCGGCATTACTGGATTTTACGGGGAAGCCCTGAGAAAAAGAAAATCATCTCTCGAAAAAAATCCTATCATGGGGTGGCAATGGGGTCAACGAGCGCAACAGGGTTGAAGCCATTCCGGGATTTTACAAACTCATTAGCACCTGACTTTTATCATACCGATAATTTGTCAGCAGAGGACTTACGAAGAACGATTGAGGATGAGGGACCGGAAACAATTGCTGCATTTATTGCAGAGCCGGTTCAAGGGGCAGGCGGTGTTCATATCGCACCAGATGGCTATTTTCAAGAAGTTCGGGAGATATGCGATGAATACAATATTTTATGGATAACCGATGAAGTGATCACCGGATTTGGACGGACAGGGAAATACTTCGGAGTTGATCATTACGGTGTAGTGCCTGACATGATGTGTTTTGCTAAAGGGGTAACAAGCGGATATGCCCAGCTAGGCGGAGTTGTCCTATCTGAAGCTATTTTTGAAAGTTTAAAAGAGCTTTCTTCCGGTACACTTTTACACGGATATACGTATAGTGGTCATCCGATGGCATGTGCGGTTGCGTTGAAAAATATTGAGATTGTTGAAAATGAAGGATTAATAGAAAATTCAGCGAAAATGGGGGCGAAAATGCTCGCTGGCTTTTCTTGGATTCAGGGTGAATCAAGTCTCGTCAGTCATGTTCGTGCATTGGGGCTCATGGGCGCTGTTGAAATCAATACCCCACAGCATGTAAAAGGACCTCTTGCCCCAAGAATCGTGAATGAGGCTGCAAAAATTGGGCTAATCTGTCGTTCGGTCGTATTTGACGGAATGGACACCCTTGTCTTTGCACCTCCACTTTGTATCAAAAAAGAAGAAGTCGAGCTACTGATTGAAATGCTTCATCACGCGATTTTTAGGGTTGAACGGAGTGTGTAAGTAAAGTCAAAAACCGCCTTTTCAGATAGGCGGTTTTTTCATTCAAGTTATTCACATGTGGATAGGTTTATTGCATTTACTAGAGTGTATTTCTTTCTACCTGCATCATAATTTTAGTAATATACTGTTCCTTTTGATTCTTTACAACTGTATCATAAACATATTCTTCAAAAACATAATCCCCTAAAGCTAAACCTAAGCGTTCCATCTCTGAAAGAAGTTTCTTGTATGTATGATGGATTGTTTTATCTTCTCCAATATGATATCCAATCAGAAAATCACCCTTTACAGCTTGAAAATATGGATATCCTTCCTTTAGATGCGGTTGTTCTATATATAAATAACTATATCTGGAGAATTCTCCTTTTAAGACTTGTTCCCGTTTTATTATTCCACCTATCGGATATCCTGTATCAAGCTGTGACTCATTCAATTCCCCAATAAATTCTGTAATCACCTCTATAAATTCTTCATCGGTAATGTCTTCAATGTTTCTGCTTAAATAGAGGGCTGCTTCTGGTAAGTGCTCGAGTGTGATTTTGGAAAAGTCCAGTTGTGAGGCCTCCTCCATTAAGGCTATTTTAGTTTCAATCAGTTTTTCCTTCATTTCAATTTCCTGGCGTTTTTTCACGATCTCTTCTTTTTTCAGATACATCAAAGTCAAGAAGCTTTCGGGAGATTTATTTTGCGTGTATTGCTGAATATCGTGCAGCGACATATCTAGATCTTTCAATAAATCAATCACATAGAAAAGCTCAATTTGATTGATTGAATAATAACGGTACCCTTTTTCATTTTTAAATATCGGAGACAGCAGACCAATTTGATCGTAATAAATGAGTGTCTGTTTGTTCACTTTACATAGCTTTGCAAATTCACCTGTCGTTAAAAACTTTACATTTTTTTCATTCATTTTTTACATCACCATCCTTGACTATATAGTTACTATATACACTAGGATAATAACAGTAAAGTTTTGATAAGGAGAATATAAAATGAAGTCTTATAAATTGACATTAGGGTTATTATTAATGAATTTATTCATTGCCTTTTTGGGAATTGGTCTTGTCATTCCGGTCTTTCCAACGCTGATGGATGAATTAAATATAAGTGGTACTACGGTTGGTTATCTAACTGCCGCTTTTGCAATCTCCCAATTACTTGTTTCACCAATTGCAGGAAAAGCTGTAGATAAATACGGAAGAAAAATTATGATTGTACTTGGTTTATTTATTTTCGGTTTTTCAGAGTTATTATTTGGGCTTGGCAAGCATATCGAAATATTATTTATTTCACGCCTATTAGGTGGGGTAAGTGCTGCATTCATTATGCCGGGTGTTACTGCTTATATTGCTGATATTACAACTTTGGAAACTCGCCCGAAAGCGCTCGGTTATATGTCAGCTGCAATTAGTACAGGATTTATTATTGGTCCAGGTATCGGTGGATTTCTGGCGGAATTTGGAACCCGTACACCATTCTTCTTTGCTGGTGCACTTGGAACAATAGCTGCCATTCTAACCATTATTTTGATTTCTGAACCTGAGCGTGCAACTGAAAATAATGAACAACCTTCAGAAGATCAAATTGGAGCCAAGCGTATTTTTGCTCCAAAATATTTCATTGCGTTTATATTAATTTTTATTGCCTCGTTTGGTTTGGCTGCGTTTGAATCGTTCTTTAGTTTATTTGTGGATCACAAATTTCAATTTACACCATCCGATATAGCCATTGTGATTACCGGTGGCGCCATTTTCGGTGCCGTATCTCAGGTGCTGCTGTTTGATCGGCTAACCCGAATTTGGGGTGAAATAAAACTGATTCGTTACAGCTTACTTTTATCCGCATTACTTGTCTTTCTAATGACCGTTGTCCATTCGTATTTTTCGATATTACTCGTTACCTTTATTCTATTTGTGGGGTTTGATTTATTCCGACCGGCGGTTACTTCTTATCTTTCAAATATTGCTGGAAATGAACAGGGCTGGGCCGGTGGAATGAACTCTATGTTTACAAGTTTGGCAAATGTGAGTGGACCCATTCTTGGTGGAATGTTATTCGATATAGACCTTAATTATCCCTACTATTTTGCAACAGTTATCCTTGCTCTGGGGATTGTTTTAACTTTATTTTGGAAGCAGCAAGCAAAAACAGTGAATAAGGTTAAGGCTAGTGTAGCTAATTAGCAAAAAAACACCTCCGCCATGGAGGTGTTTTCGTATTTATGCTTTTATTTTTTCCATCAATTCTTCGATATAGCTTTGAGCTGCCTGGGCAGCGATGCTTCCGTCGCCAGTAGCTGTAACGATTTGACGTAGTGTTTTTTCACGGATATCACCTGCTGCAAAAATGCCAGGTACTTTCGTTTCCATTTGTTCATTTGTTTCGATATAACCGTTCTCGTTTGTGATGCCCAGGCTTTCAAATGGTTTTGAAAGTGGGAGCATTCCAACGTATACGAATACACCATCAGCGCCAAACTCTGTTTCCTCACCAGTTTGTGTATTCACAAGAGTTAGGCTACCTACCTTACCATCTTTTTCATGGATTTCCTTCACTGTGTGATTCCAGATGAAGTCCACCTTAGGGTTATCAAATGCACGTTGTTGCAGGATCTTTTGCGCACGTAGCTCGTCACGACGGTGAATAATTGTTACCTTAGAAGCAAAACGAGTTAAGTAGACGCCTTCCTCAACCGCTGAGTCTCCGCCACCTATTACAACGAGCTCTCTATTTTTAAAGAACGCGCCATCACATACAGCACAATAAGAAACCCCACGGCCACCAAGTTCTTTTTCACCTGGTACCCCAATTTTCTTATATTCAGCACCAGTTGAGATGATTACCGCACGAGCTTTATATTCTTTGCTGCCTGCCACAATTGTTTTATATTCTTCACCATCGATTACTTCTTTTATATCACCATATGCATATTCTGCACCGAATTTTTTCGCGTGTTCAAACATTTTTGTGGATAACTCAGGACCTAAAATATGGTCAAAGCCTGGATAGTTTTCCACTTCCTCTGTGTTGGCCATTTGACCCCCGGGGATCCCGCGCTCTAGCATTAATGTAGATAGGTTTGCACGAGAAGTATAGACCGCTGCAGTCATACCTGCTGGTCCAGCACCGATAATAATGACATCATAAATTTTTTCTTCCGTCATTTTTTCGTCTCTCCTTACTTCCATGAGTAGAATTTTTTGTTATATCGCTTAGTATTTCCTACCCCTATCCTATAAAATCCTGACAAAATCCGCTATAAATATGCTCAGTTTAGGAGTTCTTTAACAAATTTCACATATTTCATAACGGTCGCCTTCGAAATTTTATATTTTTCTGCTACCTGTTTTTGCGTAATCGTCCGTGACGCGTGATTTCGCCAAATGTATTCTGTTGCAGCCGCCCACGCCTGCCAGTTTGAAACATTGAACTGCCGCTTAACCGCTTCGTCGTATATCATTAACCATGTTAAATAGAGCTCTTCATTTGCAGAGTCATCATGTTTATTTTTTGTAAATAACGTGTCAGCAATATTATAACCATCAATGATGTAAGACGGGATTTTCTCGTTTTTTTTCTTTTTAGCTAATACGTAGTTTGCAAATTCCTGTTCAAGTGTTGCATGAAATTGTATATGCTTTAAATCTTTCCGAGCTAAGGAAGAATTCGTTTTACTCGCTAAAAATAATCCATATAGGCGTTCTTCAATAAAATCGCCAGTTAACCAACGATCGAGCACATCGCTAATTGGTTTTGTGCGGTCAGATTCCCAAGGAGCTGAACCCTTCTTATTTGGATTTTCTTCCAGCACTCGCTTCCACGCATTTTGTGCAACATCATGATGCTCTGTAAAATAGGCAGAATAGGAAAGCCAGTAATAGAAGGTTTCATCCCCTTCAAACCCGCTGCGGTGTAAATTGCGAAGCCATTTATAAGCAAGATCGTGTCGTCCCACTAACCCGAATGTTGCACCTAGCTTATAGCGGTGCTCAAACAAAATCGGATGAATGAGCGATAAACGTTTCGTCAGCTCTTTTACCTGCTGATTTTTTCGTTGGTAATATAAAAAGACAAGAGAATTGCAGAGTGCATGCAGATTCCCAGGGTTTTTGCTCAAAACCTCATCTAGGATTTCAGATGCATTTTCCACATCTCCTGAATAAAAATAGGCTAGCGCCAAATTATTATAAGCAGACCAAAATTCAGGGTACTCGCGAATAATTTCTTTTAAAAGGCTCACCGCTTCATCCAATTTTCCTGTTTCAAGGTAATCACGAGCTTGTTCCTGCTTCACAATAAGCTCATCCTGTTGGTTTACTGAATCTTCGAAGTCGATTTCTTCGAAAGCTAACAAGTCGAGTAAATCCTCCGCATCCTCAGCAAAATCACCATCAGGTTCACGGTCTAAATACCATTCTGCATGTTTTCCTGCCTCTTGGAACAACCCTAGATGTGCATAATTATTAGCCATAAAATAAAAGCACTCTGGCATATCAAAATTAGGCTCATCAACTATTTTTTTAAGATATTGATTTGATAGAACGTAGTCACCGACTTCTGTCAAGGCAACAGATAGTTGACACAAGAACATCGGCTCTTTCGGCTCAAGCTCAATTGCACGTTTAAAATGCTTTATCGATTTATATATATCATGCTGGCGATATGCCTTTAATCCTTTTTTAAAATAATATTCTCCCGTCTGGATAAACGGAATTACCTTTGAACCATGCTGTCTTTTATTTACGTTTTGTTTTTCCATCGGGGTCCTCCATTTTTAAATGCGATGCAGGGGTTTAATCCCTGCTAAATAAAATATTTCCCAACGTAGTATAACATATAAAAGCGGATGGAACATAGGGGTGCTTGGTTAAAACTGAAACATTTCTAGATAATATTCATGGTAATTTGTGGGTAATGTTACTAATGTGGACAACTTTATCTTTTTATGTGAATCATCTCTTGTTGTTACTGAATTGAGGGGACATATGCACAAATTTACAGATCCGTTTGTGGATAATGTGGATATCGTGGATAAATAATTCACATTCCAGTAAAATCAGGCATTGAAAAAGGGGACTCATCTGTGGATAAGTATCCCCTTCGAATATCTATCTTCTTTTGTGTAAGACTGACAATACGTCATCAAGTGGTAGCTTTTGTTCACGAAGTAGGACGAGCAAGTGATAAATAAGATCAGCTGCTTCCCATTTTAACTCTTCGTGATCCCGGTTCTTAGCTGCAATGATGACTTCAGATGCCTCTTCACCGACTTTTTTGAGGATCTTGTCTACCCCTTTGTCAAATAGGTATGTCGTATATGCTCCCTCAGGCATCTCTGCTTCACGCTCTGCGATCACTTTTTCAAGTTCATTAAGGATGGCAAAGCGATCAGAAGTAACCTCTTTTGCATCACCAAGCAGAGATTCATTAAAGCATGAATAGCTCCCAGTGTGGCATGCAGGTCCTGCTGGCTCAACCAAAACCAGTATCGCATCCTTGTCACAATCATATTTCATATCGACAATCTTTTGGGTATTTCCGGAGGTTTCGCCTTTATGCCAAAGCTCCTGTCGAGAACGGCTATAAAACCAGGTTTCACGTGTTTCAATAGATTTTCGTAAAGATTCTTCATTCATATAAGCAAGCGTTAAAACCTCTTTGCTTACGGCATCCTGAACAATTGCTGGAGCAAGTCCCTTTTCGTCGAATTTGATGTCTGGTATGTTCATCGGACATTGACCCCTTTCTCTTTTAAAACGTTTTTTACCTCTTTAACTGATGTTTCTTTGTAGTGAAAAATACTTGCAGCAAGTGCTGCGTCTGCTTTACCTTCAGTGAATGCTTCCACAAAATGCTCGGCATTTCCGGCACCACCTGAAGCAATGACAGGTACGGAAACAGCTTCACTTACTCGTCTCGTTAATTCCAGATTGAAGCCAACCTTGCTGCCGTCGTCGTCCATGCTCGTTAACAATATTTCGCCAGCCCCAAGTTTGACCACTTCCTGTGCCCAAGCAACAACCTCCCAATCAGTTGCTTTGCGTCCTCCATGTGTAAATACTCGCCAGCTGCCAAGCTCCTCATCAAATTTCGCATCGATTGCAACGACGATACATTGAGACCCAAAGAAGTCTGCACCTTCTTTAATTAAATCAGGATTTGTGACTGCCGCTGTATTTAGTGATACCTTGTCCGCACCAGCACGAAGGATTTTTTTCATATCCTCTAAGGAATTAATTCCTCCCCCTACTGTAAAAGGTATCGCAAGCTCGGCTGCGACTTTTTCGACAACCTCAACCATCGTTTTACGACCTTCATGGGAAGCAGAAATATCAAGAAAAACGAGCTCATCAGCCCCTTCTGAATCATAAAATTTAGCTAGTTCAACAGGGTCACCTGCATCACGAAGCCCCACAAATTGAATTCCTTTTACAACACGGCCGTCCTTTACGTCCAAACATGGAATGATTCGTTTTGTAATCATCAGCCCTTCACCTCTTCCAGCGCTTCTTGGACGGTAAATTGATTGGTATAAATCGCTTTACCGACAATTGCACCTGAAACACCTTGATCCACCAGCTTACTAAGTGCTTTTAAATCCTCAATTGAGCTTACTCCACCGGAAGCAATCACTCTTTTGCCCGTTGCAACAGCAAGTGTAGCAACCGCGTCAATATTTGGGCCGCTTAGCATACCATCTGTTGCGATATCTGTAAAAATAAACGTTTGCGCACCCGCATTTGCAAGTTCTACACCCAGGTCAGTTGCTTTTACGGAAGAAGTGTTTAACCAACCTTCTGTTGCCACATATCCATTTTTCGCATCAATTCCAATTGCAATTTTTTCTTTGTATTTCTTCAGCATGTCTTTTACGAATTCCGGATTAGAGATCCCAGCACTTCCTAAAATCACACGATCAACGCCATTTTCTATATAGTAGGCAACATCCTCTTCAGTACGGATACCGCCGCCAATTTGAACTTTCGCGTCTAGTTTTCTAGCAACATCAAGCACATATTGATCATTTACTCGTTTGCCTGCCTTTGCCCCGTCTAAATCCACCATATGGATCCATTCTGCGCCCGCATCTGCGAACGCTTTTGCCATATCAAATGGAGAATCACCATATACTGTTTCCTTATTATAATCCCCTTGAAGCAAACGAACGCATTTGCCGCCACGCATATCGATTGCTGGGTAAATTGTAAAAGTACTCATCTTGTCACCTTCTTTTCCACGATTGCAGCGTAGTTTTGGAGAATTTTCAAACCAAGGTCACTGCTTTTTTCCGGATGAAACTGGGTTCCAAACACATTTTCTTTTCCGACAACCGCCGGAACCTCAACATCATAGGTACTGCTTGCGATCACATTCTTATTGTCAGTGGTCGCATAATAGGAGTGAACGAAATAGACATGACCACCTGCAATGCCTTGCAGGAGTGGGGATGGATTTTTTAGCTCCAGGTCATTCCATCCCATATGTGGCACCTTGTAGGAATCGCCACTTGCTGTTACACCAGGAATTTTCGTGATTCTTCCTTTTAAAAAACCAAGGCCTTTTGTTTGTCCATTTTCTTCGCTTTCTTCAAACAAAAGCTGCATACCAAGACAAATTCCCAGGAGTGGCGTCCCTTTTGCAACAGATTCTTTTATAAAAAGAACCAACCCTGTTTCATGTAAAATCTCCATCGCATCCTTGAAGGAGCCAACACCTGGTAAAATCAGGCCATCTGCTTTTCCGAGTTCGTCTGGTGAACTTGAAATAAAATAGTCATAGCTCATCCGCTCTAGCGCCTTAGAAACGCTATATAAATTCCCCATGCCATAATCGATTATGCCGATCATCTACAACATCCCTTTCGTTGATGGGACCCCCTTAACTCGCGGGTCAACCAAAGTTGCTTCATCTAATGCACGACCTAATGCTTTAAAAATCGCCTCGATCATGTGATGTGTATTGTGACCGTAATGAACAATGACATGGAGATTAATCCTTGCCTCTAATGCAAGCTTCCATAAAAATTCGTGTACAAGCTCTGTATCAAATGTCCCAACTCGGGAGCTTGGGAAATCTGCTTTCAACTCAAAATGTGGTCGATTTCCAAGATCAATGACAACCTGTGCAAGTGCTTCATCCATTGGAACAAAGGCATTTCCATAGCGCTTTATTCCTTTTTTATCGCCAAGTGCTTCGCGTAATGCTTGTCCTAAACAAATTCCAATGTCCTCAGTTGTGTGGTGATCATCAATTTCTGTATCGCCTTTAGCATTAACTGTAAGGTTAAATTGTCCGTGCTTTGTAAAAAGATCGAGCATGTGAGACATGAAAGGTACACCTGTATCCAGGTTTGAGATACCTTCTCCATCTACTGTAAAATCTAGTTTTATATCTGTTTCATTTGTTTTACGTTCAACTTTTGCTTGTCTAGTCATGATTACACCTGCCATAAGTATTCTTATCCACAACCTAAAAGGCAAATATTTCCTTAACCTATATAGGGTTGTGGATTATTTTCCACAATATCCACATTATCCACAATCGTTAGTGGAATTTTGTGAATTATTTTAATAAATGTTCAAAAGGAGGATGAAAAGGACCAAGAAGTTCAAGGCGGCGCAGCTTTGAGTACCGGAACGTATGCAATTAATACGTGAGGAACGGAGAAGCAAGCCAACGCGCTTCCATAGGATGTGGTGACTTCGACGTTCGACACAGGACGTGTCGGCATATAGTCGAAGTTCCTCTATTCATGTGTCATTTTCACCGGACTTTTTGAATTTCCTATTTTAATCGTTCCTCAACTGCTCTTGCGTGTGCTTCTAACCCTTCTAATCTTGCAAAGGCAGCAATTTTGGGTCCATTGTCTTCGATCGCATGTTTACTATATGAGATGATGCTTGATTTTTTTGTAAAATCATCCACGCTTAGTGGACTTGAAAAACGAGCTGTTCCGTTTGTTGGAAGGACATGGTTTGGACCAGCAAAGTAGTCTCCAACAGGCTCAGAGCTATAACGGCCGACAAAAATCGCACCGGCATGTCTGATTTTCCCCACCTGTTCCATTGGTTCCTGCGTCACAATCTCAAGATGTTCAGGAGCTAACTCGTTTACAACCTTTATTGCTTCATCTAAGTCGCTTGTGACGTATATTGCACCAAAATCATTGATCGAAGCCCTAGCAATTGCCTCACGAGGAAGAAGCGCTAATTGTCTTTTAACCTCAATGCAAACTGCTTCGGCAAGCTCCATGGAAGGTGTAACGAGAATACTTGATGCCCGTTCATCGTGCTCAGCCTGGGATAGTAAATCAGCAGCAACTTCATTTGGAAGAGCTGTTTCATCTGCTAACACAACGATTTCACTAGGTCCTGCAATCATGTCGATATCCACGTTTCCATAGACTTCACGCTTTGCAAGGGCCACAAAAATATTGCCAGGTCCGACAATTTTATCAACAGGATTGATTGTCTTCGTCCCAAATGCCAATGCGCCAACGGCTTGGGCACCGCCAACCTTATAGATTTCTTTAACACCTAGGATATCGGCTGCCACCAATACACCTGCTGGAATCGTACCATCCTTACCAGGAGGGGAGACCATTACAATTCGCTCAACACCTGCTACCTGTGCCGGAATCACATTCATGAGTACAGATGATGGATAAGCGGCTTTTCCACCTGGTACATAAACACCAACCGCATCTAGTGGGGTGATTTTTTGGCCAAGTATCGTGCCATTTTCCTTCATTGTCATCCATGATTGCTTAACCTGACGGCTATGGTAGTCTTGGATATTCTCAGCTGCTTCTTTAATGATTGGTACAAGATTCTCGTCCAATTTTTGATAGGCATCTTTTATCTCTGATTCAGTAACTTTAATATTTTCGAGTAAAACATTATCAAATTTTTCGGTATAGTAACGAAGAGCGTTATCGCCTTCCTTTTGTACTTCAGAAAGTATTTCTAAGACTGCTTTTCTCTGTTCCTCAGTCCCGCTATCAATTGTCCGCTTGAGCGAAACAGTATTGGTTACACGTTCAATTCGCATACTAAGCTCGGTCCTTTCTATTGGGATACGACTTTTGAAAGTCTTTCTACGATATCGTCGATTTGCTGATCCTTTAAGCGATAGCTCACTGGGTTCACGATAAGACGGGATGTGATGTCGGCAATATGTTCAAGCTCGACTAGTCCGTTTTCCTTTAAGGTTCGTCCGGTAGATACGATATCCACAATTCGGTCCGCTAATCCGATTAATGGGGCAAGCTCAATCGAACCGTTTAATTTGATGATTTCTACCTGTTCTCCATTTTCGCGATAATAGCTCGATGCAATGGTAGGATATTTCGTAGCGATTTTTGTCACCGCTCCTTTTACCTTCACATCCGGAAGACCCGCAACCGCTAGATAGCATTTGCTAATTTGCAAATCAAGCACTTCATATACATCGCGCTCTTCCTCAAGCATAACGTCCTTCCCCGCAATTCCGAGGTCCGCCACGCCATGCTCTACATAAGTGGTCACGTCCATTGGCTTTGCAAGCATGAATCGAAATGGCTCATCAGGAACGTCGATAATTAACTTTCTGGAATCCTCGAATTCAGGAGGAAGATTATAGCCTGCATTTTTTAAAAGCTGTACCGCTTCTTCAAATATACGGCCCTTAGGCATCGCAATGGTTAATTTGTCGGTCATTTAATCCTCCCCCTTTCTTGCTGTTCCTAAGAAAAATGTGTTTTTTGCAAATGCGCTCGTGCATGAATCCACGTCCTTGATGCCGGCGATATCCTGAAGGATGACCCGCTCACCTTGTTCTCGTTTACTCATGGCAAAACGGATTGCTTCTTCACGTTGTTCTGCACTAAATATCACACAATGAATTTCGGGCTCTTCCTGTGGCAGATCAAGTGCCTCCAGTAGTCGGTCAATCCGAATGCCAAAACCTGTTGCTGGTGCAGAACGATCAAATTTTTCAAATAAATGATCATAGCGTCCGCCATTTCCAACTATAAAGCCAACATTCTTCGCATATATTTCGAAAAGTATTCCTGTGTAATAGCTCATATGGCTGACAAGATTAAAATCTATTTTAATATGTTCTGTTACACCGAATGCCTCTAATTTTTTCCACAGCATTTCAAGTTCTTCAGCTGCTTTTTTTCCATCTTCACATTCGACTAATTCTTTTGCTTTCTCTATTTTCGTTTCATTTCCTCTTAATTGTAATAGGGACATCAGACGCTGTTTATCAATAGAAGAGAGCGGTAATTTTTTCACATGCTCTCTGTAACCAACGTAATTTTTTTCATATAAATAGCGTTGCAGAGCATCGGCTCTTGCTTCATTTCCGACAATCTCCTTAAACAATGCCCTTACATAGCCAATATGGCCGATCGGTACAGTAAAATTGGTAAGTCCCGCTTGTTTAAGTGCTGCAATCATAAGGGATATAACCTCTGCATCTGCACTGGTCGTTGAATCGCCAATAAACTCAATCCCGATCTGCTCGAATTCTGCTGGTCTGCCGCCCTCATGCTGTTGGGCACGGAATACATTGGCTGAGTACGCAATGCGCAGTGGGTATTCCCCTTTATATAAACGGGACGCTGCCACTCTAGCAATTGGAGCTGTCATATCAGGTCGAAGGACGAGTGTATGTCCCTGTGAATCCAATAATTTAAATAATTGACGGTCAAGGATCGCCGATGCTTCACCAATTGTTTCATAATATTCAAGTGTTGGTGTTTCAATAAATTGATAACCCCAGCTTTCAATTTGAGAAGACATTGCATCGCGAATTTTCTTTTTTGCTTCATATAAGGCCGGTAATGTATCTCTCATCCCTAACGGTTTTTCAAACATAAACACGATTTTCGTCACCACCAAAGTTTGTCTTTATCTATTTTCTCATACTTTTCCCAAAATTTCATTTTACTTTAGTTCGTTAATATACTACCGAGATAAAGTATATGTTACACCTATCCCTTTCATCCGTCAATGAAAAAGTCAGAATTAAGTTAATTTGGTTGGATAGGTTTTATGTGAATTTTGTGTGCAACTAAGTATCGTTTTGTGGATATTGTGGATAATGTTGATAAACGGGTTGGAAATTTGTAAGCAAGAGAGGAAGAAAGGAGACAGATTTTGGGAATGACGTAAAAAAGATGAAAGAAAAAGGGATGCAAAGTGGTGGATCGAGCTATCGACCATAGAAATGAAATAATGACCATAAAATAAAAATAATGGCCATTGAAGAACAGCTAACGACCATAGCATGAAAATATCGTCCATAGAATTGATTTTACCCATAAACCAAGTCAAAAAAAAGAGACACTTGGCCACAGTTCTAATGGCCAAGTATCTCTTCTTGTTTCTCACGCAGTTCCCGTTTCTCTTTTGTATAAATCACTTGCATCGGATTTCCACCGACAAAGCTGCCGGCTGGGACATCCCTGTGGACCAATGTACCGGCTGACACAATTGCCCCGTCCCCGATTTCTACGCCTGGTAAGATTGTAGAATTGGCGCCAATCATAACCTCGCTGCCAATTTTAACCTCACCCAGCCGATATTCTTTAATTAAGTATTCATGCGCTAAGATTGTTGTATTAAAGCCAATGACAGTGTTGCTCCCGACACTGATTTTTTCCGGGAACATGATGTCTGGCACGACCATGAGGGCAAAGGCTGTTTTCTCCCCGACCTTCATTTTTAAAAAGGTCCGGTATAGCCAATTTTTCATTCCTAAAAACGGCGTATAGCGCGCCAATTGAATGATGATAAAGTTTTTTACAACCTTCCAAAACGAAACGGTTTTATAAATTTGCCAAAGCGAATTTGGACCGGAAACATAATAACGTGTGGTTCGTCGTTTCACTGTTTTTTTCATCCTTTAACTGAAACTATGTTCAACAAATCACTCATATTCTCGAGCATAAAATCAGGTTTGTATTCCAATAAGAAATCTTTTCCTTTATGTGACCAGGCGACTCCTGCTGTTTTCGTACCTGCATTCTGCCCAGCCACGATGTCCTGATAGTTGTCACCAACCATGATGGCTTCTTCAGGAGTTGAACCCAATAACTTTAGTGCTAATAGCACTGGTTCGGCATCTGGTTTCGGCTTTTTAACCTCATCCAAAGTCACCACGACATCAAAGAATTGATCAAGCTTTGTTAGTTTCAATCCCATATTTACTGTGTTTCTGATTTTTGTTGTGACGATTCCAATTTTGTAGCCTTTTTCCTTAAGTGTTTTAATGGTGTCAAACACACCCGGAAACTCTGTTACAAGTTCATCATGCTTGTCATGGTTAAATTTGCGATATTCTGCAATCATTTCTTCAGCGCGGTCCGGGTCCACAGAAGAAAAGGATTCATGTAAGGTTGGACCATTGAACGGCAGAATCTCCTCGCGAGTAAAGCTGCGTTCTGGGAAATATGTTTCAAATGTGTGTAAAAAAGATTGCAAAATCAGTTCGTTCGTATCAATTAACGTTCCATCTAAATCGAATAAAAGTGTATTAATTGCCATAAATAGGTTCCTTTCTATTATTTTGCTCGACACGCTTCCAGATGAAAGCGACGACCATTGTTAAAATCGTTGCTGTGATGAGGCGAATTAACAATAACGGTAAAACTGGAATTCCTAGTGGGACAAAGATAAGTGTATCCTCAACGACTGCGTGGCAGGATACAAGAAAAATAAACGCCAATGTCAAATCCTTCTTACTTACATTATCCTCTTTTACCGCCTGAATCATTACACCTGCTCCAAAAGCTAAGCCGAACAAAATACCTGATGCTAGGGTTGTTGATGTATTTTCCTTCATACCAAGTGCTTTTGTGATGGGTGTCATCCATTTTGAAAACACATCCAACCATTTTAATTCTTTTAAGATTTGAATCACTACCATAAGCGGAATAACAATGAGAGCTAATTGCAGAATCCCAAATGATGCTTTTTCAATACCCTTTAACAGGATACTGCCCCAGCCTGAAATTTGTTCCTCTGATCCTGATACAAATCCATATTTTGCTAGTTCGCTCCCGCCATTCCAAACTAAATTAATAACAAAGGCGGACATAAACGCAAGTCCAAGTCTTACTAATACAATGATCCAAATCTTCATTCCTACCTTTGCTGCCACGGTAGACTCGATTATCATATTATGTGAGAATGATAGCATAACCGCTAAAATAAACACTTCTTTTACAGTTAAATCCAGTGTCAAAATCGCTCCAATTCCCGCATAGAGATTCAAGAAATTTCCTAATACAAGCGGAATTGCCGCATCACCTGATAGACCAAACCAGCCCATAATTGGTGCAATCCACTGAATCACCCAATCTAGCACCGGTGTATGTTGAAGCAATGTAACAAGAAGGGTAACAGGAAAAATTACTTTCCCCAGTGTCCAAGTTGTCTTTAATCCAACGGTGAAGCCTCTCTTGACCATATCTAGCAAGTTTCCCCTCTCCCTTTTTGTATTTGCGCCCAGATTTTTTCGAGCATGCTCGAAAAATTTCCATTGAAAATCTGTGGCATCCGCCGGAGGCTTTAACATTATTCAGTAGGGGCTTGAACCCTATTGAATAATGCTATTCTAAATAACGTTCTTGTGAATATCCTTTTTTTCTACGATAAACCAGTACAATTAATGCTCCTATGATGGATACAACTGAAATTAACTGAGCTACCCGTATATCTCCAAGCATTAAGCTGTCGGTACGCAAGCCTTCGATGAAGAAGCGGCCAATTGAATACCAAATGATATAAGTGAGGAACATTTCTCCGCGTCTTAAATTGGCTTTTCGAAGCATGAGCAATAATACAAAACCAACTAAACTCCAAATGGATTCATATAAAAAAGTTGGATGATAGTACACACCTTTTATGTACATTTGATCCATAATAAAGTCTGGCAGCACATTATAGAAGGTTTGGATGCTTCCTTCAGCAATTGGACCACCATGTGCTTCC
Source organism: Bacillus sp. REN16 (assembly GCF_020731355.1). GTDB lineage: Bacteria > Bacillota > Bacilli > Bacillales > Bacillaceae_L > Ferdinandcohnia. Next base: position 332,474 of record NZ_JAJFZK010000002.1, read on the forward strand.
TGGTTCATAAAATTTCCCCAACGGCCAATTGCCTGACCCAAAATAATACTTGGTGCTGCAATGTCGGCAATTTTCCAGAATGATATCCCTTTTGCCCTCGCAAAAACGATTGCCGTTACAACCGAACCGATTAGGGCACCATGAATGGCTATACCGCCTTCCCATATCGCAATGATTTTGGAAGGGTTTTGTGAGTAATAATCCCATTTAAAAATAACGTAATAAATTCTTGCGCAGATAATGGCAATCGGTACTGCGAACAACATAAGGTCCATAAATGTATCCTTATGCAAGCCTCTGCGTTCTGATTCCTTGATGGCAAGATAAAGAGCAAGCATGGTTCCTAGCCCGATTATTAGTCCATACCATTGAATCCGTAATGCACCAAGTTCTAAAAATGTTGGGTCTAATGGTTGTATAGTTCGATCCACTTTCTCAACTCCCTTTGTCTCAATTTTCTTTATATGTCGTCATGTTCGCCATATTCAATTGCACTAGATAGACGGTTTGTAAAATCCTGTGCTGCGTTTAGACCCATCCGTTTTAGACGGTAATTCATCGCTGCCACCTCAATGATTACAGCTAAGTTTCGTCCTGGTCGAACAGGAATCGTATATTTCGTTAAATCTGTATCAATGATTTTCATTTTTTCTTCATCAAGCCCAAGTCGATCATATTGTTTTGTCTGATCCCAAAGCTCAAGGTTGATAACCAAAGTAATGCGTTTAAAGTTACGAATTGCTCCTGCACCAAATAAGGTCATTACATTAATGATTCCTAGACCGCGGATTTCAAGAAGATGCTCGATCAATTCCGGAGCACTTCCAATAAGTGTGTCATCATCCTCTTGGCGGATTTCCACACAGTCATCTGCAACAAGACGGTGACCGCGTTTTACAAGCTCAAGCGCGGTTTCACTTTTACCAACACCACTTTTACCGATAATTAGAACCCCGACACCGTAAATATCCACGAGAACACCATGAACTGCAGTTGTTGGAGCAAGCTTGCTTTCTAAGAAATTCGTAATCCGACTCGAGAGTCTGGTCGTCTTCATGGACGACTTGATAACCGGAACGGATTCGCGCTCAGAAGCCTCAATTAACTCTGGCGGGACTTCCATATCACGTGAAATAATGATAACAGGCGTAATATCGGTACAGAGCTTCTCCATTCGGTACATTTTTTCATCATGTGACAATTTTTCAAAAAAGGTCAGCTCTGTTTTTCCTAAAAGCTGAATCCGCTCTGCTGGATAATAATCAAAAAATCCAGCAAGCTCGATACCTGGTCTTGATATATCACTTGTGGTGATGGGACGATTGATTCCCTCTTCCCCACTAACCAACTCTAATTTAAATTTTTCAATTAAATCCTTTGTGCTAACTTTTGGCACAGCTGTTCCTCCTTGAATGTGATTCATGTAGATTTATGTATGAAAAGCCCTAAAAAACTGTTGCTTATATGGGCTTGTGATTCGTTGACAATGATAATTCAAACTCATTCTCCTATTTTAGCATTTTTCTGTGTAACCCCAAAACTTTTCTGACTCTCTTACAAAAAAAACAGCGTTATCCCCTTGGACAACACTGTTAAGAATTTATTTTTTCTTTTTCTCCTGAAGTGGTTCGACGATTACTTTTTGAATCAGAAGGTTTAGAATCGATATTATGACTGCTGCCAATAATGCCGTGCCGAAGCCTTCAATAATGAAGGAATCGCCCATTAAAGATTGTGTTAGCATTAAAGTAATGGCATTGATGACGAATAAAAATAAACCTAATGATAGAACCGTTACAGGCAAGGTTAAGAGGATGAGAATGGGTTTAACAATCACATTTAAAATCGATAGAATGACGCTTGCTATGATTGCTGCGCTAACTCCTTCTAGATGGAAAGTGTCAACATAGCCTGCAACAACCATGAGTACGATGCTATTTACAATTATGCTGGCAAGCCACCTCATTATTTATAGACATCTCCTTCATTCGGAACAATAAATAACCAATGAGATAGATGAGGCCTAGAGAACCCACTCCCACTATAAACCCAACCACCGTAAGAATACGCAAAAGTGAAGCGTCAATTCCAGTGTAATCGGCAAGGCCCCCAAGGACGCCTCCTAGCATTCTATTTCGGGTAGAGCGGTATAATTTCTTTTTCATAAACAACACCTCAAAGTGGTTTTATCGTAATTGAACCTGTTTTTGTCTCCGCAAACAGATGAAGCTTCTGGACTTTTTCTTCATTTGCCTTAAAGCGAAGTGATTTTTGTACAACCTCGTTTTTCTCCTCAATGATCGACATCATTGGAAGTTCTGACTTGAAGCTACCTAGATTTGATTTTAATTCCCCATCCACCTGGTAGTCGTTTGCAACAAACATATCAATGGCGCCTGTTGTCGTTTTTACAAAAGCGGTATGACAGACATCTCCGTGCAGGTCACATGTGATATTCCCGTTAAAGCTTTGGAGATCTACCTTTTCAAATTGACCCCTGGCTGTCACAGTGCCATTAATTGTTTCAGCTTCAAAATCCCTGCTTGTGATTTGATTCGCTTTAATGTGACCATTTGCTGTTTCAACTTCAACCGAATCGGTCTCAAAGTTTGAAAGAGTAATGGCGCCATTTGCTGTCTTTGCACGGAATTCCTTTACACGTAAATTTTCCCCAGATATGGGTCCGTTAAACATACGAGTTCTAATGCTCTCATAGTTTTCTTGCGGAACGTAGATTTTCGCATGTACCTTCATTTGCTTTTTCTGAATCGATAGACGCAGTGCTCCGTTTTCAATTGAGAAAAGAACATCCTCCAAAAATGCTTTTCGCGCTCGTTCCTGGTTCTCAATATTGTACACTTTTGCTTCACATTCCACGCGAACATCCCGCTCTTCCCAAGGTATAATCGTGATACTTCCGTTGGAAACGTCAAGGTCAAGCTTGGTAATATATACGTCCTTGTGTTGAAAGATATGTTTCACTTCAACTGCATTTCCAAAATTAAAGTCGAGATCAAGGTCCTTAATTTTTTTAACTGCTGTATCAATAAAATCCATAAACTTGTGCTTCGCAGAGCCTTTATTATCATACGAGCTCTTGTGCTGTTGTTGGGATTGTTCATAATGGACCTGAGTTGAAAGCTCTGTCTTGATTTCTTGTGCCGGGTCCCCTGACTCTTCTCCAGAATGAAGCTTTTCAATCAGAATGATCGCTTCCTCTGCTGTCAGTTTTCCTTCTTCAACTAACTTTAAAATACGTTTTTGTTCCTCTTTCATGAGTAAATTCCTCCTTTAAAATTGATCATGGGCTAAGACTTGAATTCCTTTTACAATGTTCCAAATTACGATTCCGATGTTAATGATGGCTAACAGTATGAAAACCAGTATTATGAGTGCTGCAAATACCTCCACTGACCACATAAAGAAAAACGGAATAACGATAAAAACAATGGTTGCTACTGGAATAATATGTGAAATCAACGCATGGAGGGCATGCTTTTTAACTGCTGGATTTTCTACAAGAATATAAACAACGATTGGTAAAATAAACCCTGCAAAGAAAATACTGAAGTAACACAACGCTGCAATTAATTTATCTGTATTCACTCTACATCTCCCCTTTACACCTCTATATACGAAACTTCAACAATAATGGTTTCAACATTTTATAAAAATACGCCTCGAGACTTAGATAGCTATGGAACCAGAGGAATATTCCGGTGGTAAAAAAGAACACATTTTCCATAAATAATAATAACTTCTTAATATCTTTTTAAATTTTGTCTATGGCAATTTTCTCTTTTCTACTAAAAAAATGTGCTATAAATTTATCAAAGAGCACATTTGTTTCCAAAGATGAAGGTGATATAATTATTTTAACTTTATAAAGGGGTGAAAGAATTTGAATACAGCTAAGGATCGTCTACTGAAAATCATTGACGAAATTCCAGATAATGAAGTAGTGAAAATATTAGATTACGCAGAATTATTGAAAGCCAAAAAGGAAAATTGCTTAGTCGAGGATTTAACAAGAGCAAGTGAAAGCAGTCTAGATTTTTGGGAAAATGATATAGATGATGAAGTTTGGAACAATTCATAAACAAGGTGAGACCCGAAATTATGAATGATATTCGCTTTAAAATTAACGATTTAATAAACGGCTAATTTGTTAATACCTCTTATAATTATATCTTCCATAGATACTCATTTCAAAAAGAGCATCCCATTCACTTTACGTTTATTTCTAACCTATTATTTCAATTATTAATAGACATGATTTACATAATAGAGGAAGCAAATAAATCCCGATCTGATTAATTGCAAATCGGGATTTAGAGTTTATTTTGTAACTGCTTCTTTTTCTTTAATTAACTCCTTCATCCTTTGGCTGTCGCGTTCAAGGATTGGTTTTAGGTAGTGTCCGGTGTGAGAGGCTTTGATTTTTGCGATTTCTTCTGGTGTGCCTGTCCCTATGATCGCTCCACCTTTGTCTCCACCTTCTGGTCCAAGGTCAACGATATAGTCTGCTGTTTTAATCACATCGATATTATGCTCGATAACAAGGACTGTATCGCCATTTTCCACTAGTCGCTGCAATACCTTTAGAAGTCTTGAAATGTCATCCACATGTAGTCCAGTCGTGGGCTCATCTAAAATATAGAATGTCTTTCCAGTGGATCGTCGATGTAATTCGGAAGCAAGCTTCACACGCTGGGCTTCCCCTCCCGATAAGGTTGTAGCTGGTTGACCTAATTTGATATAACCTAGTCCCACATCATTAAGTGTTTCAATCTTACGCTTGATACGCGGGATGTTTTCGAAATAGGAAACCGCCTCTTCAACCGTCATATCCAATATATCTGAGATGTTTTTATCTTTATATTTGACTTCCAAAGTTTCACGGTTATAGCGTTTTCCATGGCAAACCTCACACGGAACATAGACATCAGGCAGGAAGTGCATTTCTATTTTAATAATTCCGTCTCCACGACAAGCTTCGCAGCGTCCACCTTTTACATTGAAACTAAAGCGCCCTTTTTTGTAGCCTCTTACCTTTGCTTCATTTGTATTTGCAAACAGGTCACGAATATCGTCAAACACCCCTGTGTATGTAGCAGGATTCGAGCGTGGTGTACGTCCAATCGGGGACTGATCGATATCGATAACCTTTTCTAAGTGCTCAAGTCCTTTAATTGTTTTGTGTTCACCTGGCTTGCTTTTTGCACGGTTTAGCTTTTGGGCAAGAGATTTATGAAGAATCTCGTTCACTAATGTACTTTTACCTGAACCTGATACCCCAGTTACCGCAACGAACATACCAAGAGGAAACTTCACTGTTACATTCTTTAAGTTGTTCTCCTTCGCTCCAACAACCTCAATATAACGGCCATCTGGTTTTCTTCTTTCGACCGGAAGCGGAATGAATTTTTTACCTGCAAGATATTGACCAGTTAAGGAACTTGGATCGTTCATCACTTCTTTTGGAGTTCCTGCTGAAATAATTTCTCCTCCATGAGTACCGGCACCTGGGCCGATGTCGATTAAATAATCTGCTGCAAGCATTGTATCCTCATCATGCTCCACCACAATTAATGTGTTTCCAATATCCCTCATAGTTTTTAATGTATCAATGAGTCGGTCATTGTCCCGTTGGTGCAGACCAATCGATGGCTCATCTAAAATATAAAGAACTCCGGTTAACCGTGAACCTATTTGGGTTGCAAGACGAATCCGCTGTGCCTCACCGCCAGATAAGGTCCCTGCCGCACGACTTAGTGTCAAATAATCAAGTCCCACATTGTCTAAGAACCCAAGTCGTTCTTTAATTTCTCTAAAAATCAGGTTTGCAATCTGCATATCTTTTTCTGAAAGCTCAATGTTTGAGAAAAACTCTAAAGACTCATTAATTGAAAAGTCAGTAATATGCGAAATATGTTTTCCAGATATAAGAACGGCAAGGCTCTCCCTTTTCAAACGATAACCTTTACAGGAAGGGCAAGGCTTTTCACCCATGTATTTTTCCATTTGCTCCCGAATATAGTCAGAGCTTGTTTCTTTGTATCGTCGTTCTACATTTCGAATAACGCCTTCAAACTGAATATAATTTTCGCGAACCTGACCCCAATCATTTTCATAATGGAAAAAGATTTCTTCTCCATCACTTCCATATAAAACCTTATCCATTAAAGGCTTGGGTATGTCCTTTACTGGGATATCCATATCGATACCGTAATGGCTGCAAATTGCTTCAAGCAATTGCGGATAGTATTGGGAACTTGTCGGCTCCCACGGAGCAATCGCATGCTTTCGAAGGGATAAATCCCAGTTTGGAATCACGAGATCAGGATCGACCTCAAGCTTATTTCCTAAACCATCACATTCAGGACAAGCGCCGAACGGACTGTTGAAGGAGAACATTCTTGGCTCAAGTTCACCTATTGAAAAGCCACAAATTGGACAGGAATGGAGTTCACTAAATAAGAGCTCCTCTTCTCCCATTACATCAATAATGACCCTTCCTTCTCCAAGACGAAGTGCTGCTTCAAGTGAATCAGCAAGTCTTGAAGCCACTCCCTCTTTTATGACAATACGGTCAACAACTACCTCAATTGAATGCTTTTTATTTTTTTCAAGCTCAATATCATCAGAAATCTCCAGCATTTCTCCATCTACGCGAATCCTTACGTATCCCTGTTTTTTAATATCCTCTAAAACCTTGACATGAGCCCCTTTGCGACCAGATACAACAGGGGCGAGTACTTGGAGCTTCGTGCGTTCTGGATATTCTAATATTCGGTCAACCATTTGCTCAATGGTTTGCGAAGTAATTTCGATGCCATGATTTGGACAAATCGGTTTCCCGACGCGCGCATATAATAAACGCAAATAATCATAAATCTCCGTAACTGTTCCTACGGTTGATCTCGGGTTACGGCTAGTTGTTTTTTGGTCAATTGAAATCGCAGGTGAAAGTCCTTCGATAGAATCGACGTCCGGTTTATCCATTTGTCCTAAAAATTGACGTGCGTATGCTGAGAGGGACTCAACATAGCGTCTTTGTCCCTCGGCATAAATAGTGTCAAACGCAAGGGAAGATTTTCCCGATCCAGAAAGGCCTGTAACTACAACCAATTTATCTCTTGGAATCGTAATATCTATATTTTTTAAATTATTCGCCCGTGCGCCCTTCACAATGATTTTATCTAATACCATATTACTGTCATCCTTCCGCTTTTAACTCCAATACTAAATCACGTAATTCAGCTGCCCGTTCGAAATTAAGTGCCTTTGCTGCTTCCTTCATTTCTTTTTCCATGTCTGCAATTACTTTATCGCGTTCTTTCTTCGTTAATCCAGTTAACTTAGGTGCTGCTTCATAGTTTTCCGTTTCCTCAGCTGCAACCGTAGCTCGAATGACATCACGAATTTCTTTTTGAATTGTTTGAGGTGTTATACCATGCTTTTTGTTATATGCCTCTTGAATCTCACGGCGCCGCTTTGTTTCATTAATCGCGACTTCCATTGAATTCGTAATCTTATCGGCATACATGATAACTCTCCCGTTTGCATTTCTTGCTGCCCGACCCGCCGTCTGGATAAGTGATCGCTCCGAGCGGAGGAACCCTTCCTTATCGGCATCAAGAATCGCAACAAGTGAAACCTCTGGGATATCCAATCCTTCACGGAGTAAATTAATTCCAACAAGGACATCATATTTACCCATTCGAAGATCGCGAATGATTTCAATCCGTTCGAGGGTTTTAATATCAGAGTGTAAATAATTTACCTTAATCCCTATATCCTTCAGATAATCCGTTAAATCTTCAGACATTTTTTTCGTTAATGTTGTCACTAGAACGCGTTCATTTTTGTTCACACGGTCTTGAATTTCTCCTAATAAATCATCTATTTGACCTTGGATTGGCCGAACATCAATAATTGGATCAAGCAGTCCTGTTGGCCGAATGATCTGTTCTACCATTTCATCCGTGTGTTCAATTTCAAATGGTCCAGGGGTTGCTGAAACATTAATAATTTGATTAATATGTTTTTCGAATTCTTCAAAACGTAATGGACGATTATCCAATGCGGAAGGAAGACGGAAACCGTGATCGACCAATACTTGTTTCCTTGCTTGGTCACCATTAAACATCCCTCTAATTTGCGGCAATGTTACATGTGACTCATCTACAACAATTAATAAATCCTCAGGAAAATAATCCAGTAATGTATAGGGTGTCGAACCCGGTGGTCGTAAGGTCAGATGACGTGAATAGTTTTCGATTCCCGAACAAAAGCCCATTTCCCGCATCATTTCAAGGTCATAATTTGTTCGTTGCTCAAGTCGTTGTGCCTGAAGCAGCTGACCATCCTCACGGAATTTTGCTAACCGTTCTTCAAGCTCCGCCTCAATATTTTTAATGGCAATTTGCATTTTTTCATCACGGGTTACGAAGTGGGATGCCGGAAAAATGGCGACATGTTCCCGTTCACCTAGAATTTCACCCGTTAAAGCATCGACTTCACGAATCCGATCAATTTCATCTCCAAAAAACTCAACGCGAATACAGTGTTCATCACGTGAGGCCGGGAATATTTCAACAACGTCCCCTCTTACACGGAAGGTTCCGCGACGGAAGTCTATGTCATTTCGCTCATATTGAACATCCACTAATTTATGTAACAGTTCATTACGCTCAATTTCCATTCCAGTACGGAGGGAAACAACGAGTTCCCGATATTCCTCTGGAGAACCCAAGCCATAGATACATGACACACTTGCAATGATGATGACATCGCGACGTTCAAATAGCGATGATGTTGCAGAATGGCGCAATTTATCAATTTCATCATTCACACTTGAATCTTTTTCGATATATGTATCAGAAGATGGAACATATGCCTCTGGCTGGAAGTAATCATAATAGCTGACAAAATACTCAACAGCGTTATTCGGAAAAAATTCTTTAAACTCACTGTAAAGCTGTCCTGCCAAAGTTTTGTTATGCGCAATAATCAAGGTTGGCCGATTAAGTTCTTTAATCACATTTGAGATCGTAAATGTTTTCCCTGTTCCAGTTGCACCAAGCAGGGTCTGATATTTTTTTCCCGCTTTGATACCAGCAATAAGTTCTTTAATTGCATTCGGTTGGTCACCCTGTGGGGAATACTTCGAAACTAATTCAAATTGATCTTTCATTTACTTTCCTCCCATCCATTTTCTAACGTATATCTGAAGTGTTTATGTAATTTTTCACTGACTATTTCTCGATAAAAACATTGTACCACAAACTGACATAAAACAAACAAAAATACGAACTGATATTCGACTTTTTTTACAATTTTCATTCTCCCCACATTTTTCAAAGTTGGGGACTTTTCATGAATAAAGTTAAAACCTGTAACTCGAAAGCTACAGGTTTTTATCTTCTATCTTTTTTCCCCATATTTCTTGCATACAGGAAACCTACTCCAAGTGAGATGATATCTATAATAATGATAAAAATGGATTCTGCGTACCCTTTATAAATAGACGCAGCAATCAGCGCAACCGCTAGGAATACTCCCACATAATGATTATAGGTCACCCTTGTGAAGAAAACGACGAGTACACCCGGAAGGATGAGCGCCAGCAATAGTTTCAATAGCATTAAATTTGTATCCTTTCAATTATTTCATAGGTTTACTATAACAAAACTATTAAAGTAAAACACGTAATAAAGCCACCCTATTTAACACCGTAAACGAATTAACAGAAACAGGCCAGAATCCAATCGCCAAGAGGATGGAAACGATGCTTATAACAAGCAACAGAATTGTAATAACCTTCAGATTCGGTCCATCCTGATTGAAACTTTTTCGCTTTCTATATAAAAAATAAACGCCCAGAGAAGATTCTGAGCGTTTACACGTCGTATTTTTATACACCTTTATAGTCGTTGCTTTCGTATAAATCAACGAGCTCAATATCCTTGTTTTTGTCCCGGAAATAGCGATACGTAAAGTCATTTTCAAATAATACAACGTAACGCTCATTACGGTCGCGAACAAGTAAGCTTCTTGAATCAAATAAACGAGTATCCACATTTTTATTTGCAATCCATCTTGGAATTCGAGTTCCAAGTGTAGTAAATTCAACGGATACATTGTACTCGGCCTCTAATCGATATTCAAACACATCATATTGAAGCTGGCCAACCGCACCAAGAATGAACTCATCATTTGATTCTTGTCTGAATAATTGAATCGCACCCTCTTGAACAAGCTGCTCAATTCCTTTTCTAAATTGCTTTGCCTTCATAACATTCTTTACTCGAACCTTACGATACATTTCAGGCGGGAACACTGGAAGTTCCTGATAGTGCATATCTTCTTTACCAGCAATTAATGTATCACCGATTTGGTACACGTTTGGATCATATATTCCAATGATATCACCCGGAAATGCTTCATCAACTGTTTCACGGCTTGCTGCCATGAATTGCTGAGTCTGATTCAGTTTGATTGATTTACCGGTACGGGTGATGTTAACACTCATTCCGCGCTCAAACTTTCCGGAACAGACACGCAGGAACGCAATCCGGTCACGATGCTTCGTATTCATATTTGCTTGGATTTTAAAAATATACCCCGAGAATGTTTCGTCCTCTGGCGGAACAAGTCCAAGATTCGTTTTGCGTGGTTTTGGTGCTGAGGCAAATTGCAAAAATGTATTAAAGAATGTTTCCACACCAAAGTTTGCAAGCGCACTACCAAAGAAAACAGGTGTTAGCTCACCGCCTGCAACACGCTCGACATCAAAATCGTTACCTGCTTCATTTAATAAAAGCAGCTCATCTTGTGTACTTTCATAAACAGGGCTATCTGTAATCGCTGGATACTTGCCTTCTTCTAGGTCCTGTAATGAAATGATTTTTTCATCTTCATTCCCAGTAAAATGAACAAAACGATTGTTATAACGATCGACAATTCCCAAAAATCGTTTTCCCATACCGACTGGCCAGTTCATTGGAAATGATTCAATTCCCAGAACCTCTTCAATCTCCGCTAACAGATCAAGTGGATCCTTACCTTCACGGTCAAGCTTATTAATGAATGTAAAAATTGGAATTCCTCTCATGCGACAAACTTTGAATAGCTTAATGGTTTGTGGCTCAACCCCTTTTGTAGAGTCGATGATCATCACAACACTGTCCACAGCGGTTAACGTACGATAGGTGTCCTCACTGAAATCCTCGTGTCCCGGTGTATCCAAAATATTGACATAGAAGTTACCATACGGAAAACTCATAACACTTGATGTTACTGAGATTCCACGTTGCTTTTCGATTTCCATCCAGTCCGATGCAGCGAATTTTCCTGATTTTTTTCCTTTTACCGTACCCGTTTCTCGAATGACATTTCCAAAAAACAATAGTTTTTCTGTCATCGTCGTTTTCCCTGCGTCCGGGTGTGAGATGATGGCAAAGGTTCTTCTTTTTTGAACTTCATCTATATAACTCATGCAAATTTCCCTTCCGTTATCACGAATTGTATCTAAAAAAATATATCACAATTAAATAAGAACTACAACGAGAATTGATTCCAATTTTACCCGAAGAAAAGTAAAAAAAGGTGGCCAATCTGTGATACAAATCACAGTCTACTATACAGGTTCCCACTATACTAAAGGTAGAAACAGAAAAACAATTATGAGGTGAGTGTTAATGTTTGCAGCTTATTTTATACTTATAAGTGTTATTCTTATTTGCGTGGGTTTTACGGTACAAATTATGAACGGTATTAAAGAAATAGATAGAAAATCACTAGATCAATAATTTAAAAAATGAAAACGGGAGAGTCTAGTTTTTCAACTAGACTCTCCCGTTTTTTCGTCATCAAATAAAGGTACCCTTCCATTCTATAGCAACCCGGCCGCCGTAGAGATTCTTCCTTAGGCCCGTGGCTTTGCGTCATTGCCTTTCAACAATTTTGCCTTTTGTATAGTTTGGTCGTCTATCTTTGTTGTCTATCTAATGGCTTGACTCATTCGCTGATATTTACGCTGAATACTGATTGGGCTACGGTTAAGTCTTTTTCCAATGTCTGAAAATGGTGTTCCCGTTGCTACAAGCTCAATCATGGAATGTATTTCAACGGTTGTCCATGCTCTGTAATTGACCCTCTTTTGCTTTGAACGCTCCCCTTCAACCCAGCAAGGTTCAGGAACAATCGCATTTTTTTCTATTTTAGAGAAGTCAATTCGGTCTTTATTGTTCTTAGCCCAATCCCAAAAATCTTCAGGTTTAATAAAGTAAAACTTGCGTGTATTTCGTGTTGCCTTTTTTGTGTACTTTAGTCCATGGTTATCAATCCATAGCTTTACAGACTTTGGATCAATTTTTAATAGAGTTGCCAATTCATGCATCGTTAACTGGCCGGTGAAGGATTTCGTATTCGATAGCCCAAGTCTCTTAATCTTTAACTCAACCGCCGTTTCCGTTCTATGAAGGTGATTAGCAATCGTTGAGATCTTCATACGACCTACATTGTCTTTTAAAAACTCTATTTCCTCATATGTCCATGTTCTTTTTTTCAAATCAAAAATCCCCTTTTCATTCTTAATAGCACTAAGAATGAAAGGCCTTTTGATGACATACCACTATCATATCATACTATCGAACTAAAAAAACATGGGTTATTTTATTTTTTCTATGATTGTCAAGTGCTTTTTATACTTTTCTAGATTGCAGGTACGTATGTAGTAAATTCGGTATAAGTGGATTTATGTTTTCCGGAAGAGTATAGAGACCAAAGAACTGGGCATCCAATCCTTCGCTACGATTTACTTCAAGATGTCCGCCAACAATCTCCCTTGTAACATAAGCAATCGTAATTGGATAAAATTCATCTCCATTTGGCAGTTTCACATGGTGTTCTTTACCAGAAAACACACCGACAAGATCTAATTTTCCGATTCGCAGCCCTGTTTCTTCTAGTACTTCTCTCCTACCTGCTTCTTCAGCAGATTCTCCTAATTCTAAAAACCCTCCAGGAACACCCCAATCACCATTCAAACGTCGGTGAAGTAAGATTTCACCATTTTCATTAATAACACCCACAGCAGTACCAACTAAATTAAGCGGTCGATTACCGATAACTTCTCTTAAATCTTCAATATAACCCATGCGAATTCTCCTTTTATTGGAAAATGATTTAGTTGTAGAAATAATAACATATTTAGGTATAAAATAAAATTCGAATTTTCATATTATTTAACATGATGCAGTATTAACGCCATCACATTTAATTATTGTCATTATCAAAAACATGCTGTCGTTTCCCGGGAAATGTTGTCGGTAATGAGAAATTTGTCGGATGTATTCAAAAAGAAAAATACGAAAAGGTCCGAACCATATTTCAGGTTGGGACCTTCCTATAATTTAAGATAAATTTCTCTCTATCTTTATTCCCCTGTTTTTTCAGTAAGCCATGCTGTATATTCTTCTGAGATTTTTTGATCAAACAAGGTTTCGTAAATTGTGTCTTTGCTATCTTCTTAATTAGCGTTATTCAAGTCCTGTATTATTGCTTGTTAAAGTTAGCTTTGCTGTTTCGAGTTTGCCACTGCGGTAAAAGCTTAACTCAATTTCGTCGCCTATTTTCACTTTTGAATATAAATATTGGCGAAGCTCCATTGAGCTTTTAATTTCTGTATCATTGATTTTCACGATGACATCGGTCATTTTTAAGCCTGCTTTTTCAGCTGCAGAGTTCTGTGCAACACTTGTTACGATAACTCCTTCCTTGATATTCTCAGGAAGGTCGGCATAATACATTCTTGGAATTTCAGCAAGGTCTGCTAAACCTATGCCGATAAATGGACGTTCAATTTTCCCGCTTTCAATTAAGCTGTTTATAATCGGCACAACATCATTACTAGGGATCGCAAAGCCTAATCCTTCAACCCCACTGTTTGCAATCTTTAAGCTGTTAATACCAATGATTTGTCCTTGTGTATTTAAAAGGGCACCACCACTGTTACCGGGGTTTATCGCAGCATCTGTCTGAATAACGTTTAGCTCCCAGCTGCCTGCCGAGGTATCAACAGAAATACTGCGATCCTTTGCACTTACAATTCCTGATGTCACTGTTCTTGATAAATCAAGTCCAAGTGGATTTCCAATGGCATACACCTGATCACCAGGGCGCAGTGATTCGGAGTCACCAAATTGCAGAACCGCCTCTACATTTTTAGAATCTATTTCTAAAACAGCTAAATCAGTTAACGGATCTGTTCCAATTAATTTAGCCATTGTCTTTTCACCATTATAAAGGGAAATTTCCACTTCATTCGCATTTTCAATTACGTGGTTATTTGTTACAATGTACGCTTTATCGCCTTCCTTTTGGAAAATAACTCCAGAACCTGTTCCGCTAGGCACACTTTGTGAGTTACTTCTATTAAACGGATTTTGTTGAGCCTGCATGCTTGTAATTCCAACAATTCCTTTTGATGCATCTTCAACCATATCCGCAACTGAAGAAGTTGAGTCATTAACTGCAGTTGGTTGAATTTTCACCGGTCCAGAAGCTTCAATTACCTCTGTGTTCTTCTCAGTTGCTGGTGCATCTGAATTGAAATAACCTTGTAATCCATCAATATGTGGTGCGACTCCAAGTGTTAATGCAGAGCCCAGAATGCCTGCGGATACCATTGACAAAAAACTTTTCATTTTACCATTTGATTTCTGTTTAGGCTTCGATGAGCGAAGTGTCGTTTCTTCGGTAACTGCTGATTGCTGAATTGTTTCTGCTTCAAATGGTTTAGATGGAACTTTCTCTGCATCTGATTCTAATTTCATCTCTTGTTGTTCGTACTGAATTTCTTCAGGTTGATTTTCTCTATTTTCTGGGTTGGTAGATTGATCTTCTGTATGATTAAATTCATCAAAACGTTTATCATTTTCCATTTTGAATTCCTCCTTGATTAACTCCTTGTATCTATAATAGCCAAAAATTATGAACAAAATATTAACAAACCTTGAAAAGACATGGAAAAATCCATCAAAAAATTGATGGATTTACTCAAATGGAATTCGAATTTCGAACTTAGTTCCTTTTCCTTTTTCACTAGTCACTTTAATTTTTCCGTTATGTAGCTGGACAAGCTGTTTAACAATTGAAAGTCCCAGACCGAATTGACCAAATGGCGTTCCAGTTCTTGAGACATCAGCTTTGTAAAAACGATGCCAGATATTTTCGATTTCCTCTCGGTCAATTCCCATCCCAGTGTCTTCAATTTCGATGATCGTTTCGTGCTCGCTTGCTTTTCCACGAATCAAAATTGTACCGTTCTCGGTGAATTGGATGCTGTTCTTGATAATATTAATTAAAATTTGTATCAAACGATCATAGTCAGCTGTTATTGTTAAAGCTTCAGGAACCTCAACGATTAATTGATTATTTTTTTCATCCGCCTGTGGCTCAAGTGTATCTTTTACAACCTCAAATACATCAATTAATTCGATTGTTTCCTTTTGGAGGGTCACTTGATTGGAGCGAATTTTTTCATAGTCCAAGTTTTCATTCACAAGGCGTATTAGGCGCTTTGTTTCCTGGCTTACTAATTGAACACCCTTTTCCTTTTCTTCATCAGGAATCAGATCATTTTTTAATCCTTCAATCACACCACTAATCGTTGTAAGTGGAGTCCGCATTTCGTGAGAAACATCAGCCATGAATTTACGTCTTCGGCTCTCAAGGCTTTCGATTTCCTGCATCGATTTCTGCAAACGTTGTGCCATTTCGTTAAAATCCTGTGACAGCTCACCAATTTCATCAAAATCGGATGAGGGCAATTTTACGGAAAAATCCCCTGCAGAAATCATTGAAGTTGCTTTCCTTAGACGCTTAATCCGCTTTACATGAATCGTAGACAAGATCCAGCTCATTAAAAGTGCCACTGCCAATGCCAAAAACATCGTATAAAATAAATATCGGTTGATATCATGTATCATTTCCTGTGTTCCACTGATCGGTGATGCAAGCAGGACCCCACCGACAAAGGTTTGACCAAGCATATAAGGCATAACGATAAATGTCACTTCCTGCTCAAAACGCTTATAATCCTGTTTCACGGACACGATATGTCCGCTTCTAACCTTGTCCCATTCTTGCTTTTTCAGCTTTACTTGCGGTACAAATCCACCACCGACACTTAAACTGACTCCATTTTCGTCAAATACTGTAAAATAAATATTCCGCTCACCCAGCATGTTTGAGTATTGCCGAATTAGTGAATCAACATTTGAGGTGCGATTAAGATCTGCAATGATATTCTCTCCATATGTGGTCAATTCATCGACCTTTTCTTCAAAGACGAGATTCCCAACATAATGCGCGAACACAATACTTAAAATAATAAATGCAACTACAATCACACTTATGTGGCTAAAAAGCTGCTGAAACATGTACCGAAATTTCATTTTTCTTCCTCGACAGACTCATCGAATTTGTAGCCAACACCCCATACTGTATGAAAAAAGGGCTGGTTTGCTGTACCCAGTTTTTTTCGAAGCCGCTTAATATGGACATCAACTGTGCGCTCATCCCCATAAAACTGGTAGCCCCACACACGATCCAATAACTGTTCCCTTGTAAACACCTGCTTCGGATGTTGCGCAAAATAATATAATAAATCAAATTCCTTAGGTGTTAAATTGGTAATAGCTGTCCCATTTAGGCGGACCTCTCTTGTATTCTTATTAATTTTAAAATATCCGGTTTGAAGAGTGTCGGCTTCTGCATCATCTACATTCCGATTATTATAGCGGCGAGTGACTGCTTTGATCCGTGCCATTAAGGCCAGTGGACTAAATGGCTTTGTGACATAGTCATCCGCTCCCATCTCAAGTCCCAATACCTGATCAGATTCACTATCCTTCGCTGTCAGCATGATTATTGGAACAGTGCTTTTCTCCTCGCGAATTTTTCGGCAAATGCTTACTCCATCCATCCCAGGCAGCATCCAGTCCACAATGAGTAAATCCCAATTTTCCTCTTTAAAACGGTTATAGCCTTTTAGACCATCATGGACAAATTCCCCATCGATGCCTTCCTTAGAAAAAAACATTTCAATCATCGAACAAACACTTTCATTATCTTCTATAACAAGAACTTTCATGTTTACAACTCCTATATCGAACCATTCATACTTCTATTTTACTATACAAATTCTTATTTATAAAAGGAGTGCTTATTTTTTTATAAACTGATATTCACGTCCGTAACTATCAGTGTAATGCAGTTTTATTTGATTATCACTTATTTCAAATATCAAGGTTTCATACAGATATACAGCTTGGTAACTGAATTGATTGTTTATTACTTTTACAAGATTAATAGGATACGTATAGGGAACACCATACTTTTTAGGTGCTGTTAAAAATAGGGAGCTGCCGTTATTTTGGTGAACGGTAAGCATCATACTTTCAGTTTCATACTTGCCTACTAATGGCGTGAAATCAATATCATTTTCTATTTTTTCCCTGCCTGCAATAGGCTTTATATCAATGCCAAATACAATTTTCGAAAGATTATCACTCAGTTTTTCAACAGGTGTAAGATTTAGATTTGATAATACAATGACCGTTACATCCTTATCTAGATATAAATAAAAATCACTGACAAAGCCGTTGATATCACCAGAATGACAGGCTGCTTTTTCAGGGTTATTTAGTAAAAACCAACCATACCCATATCCATCGAGGTTAGCAGTAAACATTTGGCTGACGAGCTCTTTGCTTAAAATGTTGCCCTTACGTATAGCTTGTCCCCACTTGAATAGATCCTCAACAGTCGAGTATAAACCGTATGCACCAAGAGGAAATGACATGTCTATAAATTCTGTATAAATGATCGTTTTATGTAATGTGTGGCCCGTTGCCAAATGTGGAACAATGGTTCTTCCATCATCGACACCTGTATCCATCATTCCGAGGGGATGGAATATTGTTTCCTTTAAAAAATCTGAATAGGATTTCCCTGTAATTTTTTCAATTACTGCCGTTAATACTAGATAACCAGCATTACAATATTCCATCCTCTCCCCCGGCTCAAACTCAAGTGGTGCTATTTTAAGAGAGTCTATGATTTGATCAAGTGTGGAGGGCAGCCGCATCGATTTCGCCCAATAGTCCGGTGATGAAGTGAAATCAGCGATTCCTGATGTATGGGATAACAAGTGATGAATCGTGATTTGATTGCCATACGTAAAGTTCGGTAACAACAGATCAACTGTATCCGTTAATGCAAGCTTGCCTTCATCAACAAGCTTCAAAATAGCTGCTGCCGTAAATGCCTTAGACAAGGAACCGATTCTGAATTTCGTTCTTGAAGTCGCCTGCACCTCATATTGGAAGCTTGCATATCCATAGCCCTCTGAAAGCAGGATTTCGTCTTTTTCCGCCACAAGTACAGCCCCATTAAAATAACCTTGATCAGCTAGTGATTTCATATAACTTTGCAGTTTTTGACTCATAAATTCCTCCTATGTATGGAAGGGCTAGTGAGCTTAGCCCCAAAGTGTTACACCTTCATTTCCCCATGTTCGATCGCTGACTTTTCAATTTGTATGGTGGTGTGTTCTATTTTAAATTTATCGCGAATTTTATCAATCGCTTGCTGTAAAATTTCCTGACTATCGTGGTCATCCTTGATTAAAATATGACAGGTAAGTGAATCCATGCCAGATGTAATCGTCCAAATGTGGAGGTCATGAACATCCAGAACCCCGTCAATTTCTTCAAGTGTCGCCTTTACCTCTTTTTGATTAATTGTGATTGGTGTACCTTCCATTAAAATATGAATCGAATGCGTTAATACACCCCAAGCACTTTTTAAAATGAGAATCGCAACCACAACTGAAATAATCGGATCCGCAATATACCATTCAAAGAGCAACATCAATAGACCAGCTACTATCGCCCCAACCGACCCTAGAGCATCTCCTAGGACATGCAAATATGCACTGCGAAGGTTGACGTTATTTTTCACATCGCCTTTGCTGATCAATGACCAGGCACTAAGCAAATTCGCCAAAAGCCCAATTCCAGCAATGATCATCATAGTCCCGCTTGCCACTGTGGGCGGTTCAAAAAAGCGTTGAACTGCCTCATACACGATAAAGCCCGCGATGATGAACAGTGTAACCGCATTAAATAGAGCAGCCAAAATTTCAAACCGGTAAAATCCGTAGGTTTTCTTCGGTGATGCAGGCCTTGTCGCAAACCAAAACGCAACCAAGCTTAATAATAGAGAGCTTGCATCACTCAGCATATGACCTGAGTCTGATAGTAAGGCTAAGCTATTTGTAAAAAGTCCCCCGAAAAATTCAAGCAGCATAATTCCGGTGGTAATAATGAGAGCAATGAGTAAACCTTTTTTGTTTCCTTCCCTCACTTCATCGAAATGATGGTGATGATGGTGACCATGATGGTCGTGTCCATGATGATGGTGATGTCCCATCGTTTCCCCTCCTATTCGTGTTCGATATGATGAATGACTTGGTGCAGCAAGGTAATGACATGTTCATCATCATATGTATAAAGGAATGAGTTTCCTTCGCGTCTGTATGTCACTAAGCGCAGATTTCTTAGAAGGCTAAGTTGATGGGATACCGCCGACTGTGACATTTCGAGGACCTCTGCAATATGAGTGACCGAGCATTCCTCTTGAGATAATAAAAAGAGGATTTTTATCCGCGTTGGATCGGCAAGTGCCTTAAATATCCGTGACGCTTCGTCAATAGTCATTTCTGATAAAAATGAATGTTCCTTTTGTTCCATTTTTTACCTTCTTTCTTATTGTTCTTTACATCCGTATGGTAATGAATGAATTCAGAAAACATAATCAGATAGGGTTTTCTGCAATTTTGGAATGGTAACTATATGAACATATGCTCATACATAATATTAAGATGCGAGATAAAATGTGTCAATAGGAATTGGAAATTAATTCATTTTAGAAAAAGTATTAAAAAACCTGCATTCCGTCTTGAAATGCAGGTGCAACATACTATTTGCCTTGTTCCCATTCTTCCCTCAAAAGTCCCATGCGAATTGAATCATAGTAGAAGCCATTATAATAACGGCATTTTCTCATACGCGCTTCGAGTGTCATGCCAAGCTTTTGGCCAACCTTGATCATGCGGTGATTTCCTGACCAAGTGGTGTACCCGACTCTTTCGATGTACGGGATTGTTTCAAACAAATAGTCAATCCAAAGCTTAATTGTTTCCGTTCCGCAGCCATCACCCCAATATTCAGGTAGATAGATGACTATCCCCATCTCAAGCCATCTTGTTGCTTCACTTTCCCAGTAAAAAGTAACAATACCAATGATTTGACCATCTGCTTCAATAATCATTTGATCTAATGGATAGTGTTGCATTGTGAGCTGATGCTCTGCCTTTTTTAAATACGTTTCTTTATCAATATACTTATGGCTGAAATAAGGTGCATCCCATTTTTTCCATTCCGGATTTGGATCAGCATAGCGAAACTCCCAAAGACTCGGCAGATCTTCACTTTCAATTTGGCGTAATGTTACTTTTTCCCCTTTAATTTTGACCAGATTCATTCTGCTCCCCCTGTTTTCGTTAAATGTATATTTCCAACATTTTACCTATTCATATATTTTTTATTCGATATGAATAGAGAAAATCCTTTCTTTTATGTACCTTCAATACGAAAAAAAAGCATGCAGCGTTAATCTGCATACTTTTATATTCCGACTACTTCTAAAAAGTGGTCTTTAAATGATTCTTCTTTTTCAAATTGCATTTTTTGTTGTTGTTCAATTTCAGCCCGTCTTTCGATCTCGAATTCTTTTAATTTTGTTTCGCTAAAATCACCATCAATTAAGGCTTGTTCGAGGATCGGTGCTAACACATAAGCATCCTTTATTGCACAGTTGATTCCAATCGCAGCTGTTGGAGTCATGGTATGAGCGGCATCGCCTATAATGACTAGACCATCCTTAACCCACGTTTCTGCATTTGAGCTGAACACTTTTAAGCAAACAAAGTTTTTCCAAGACTGGATATGGTCATGAACGATTGGTTCTAACTCTGGAAAACTTGTTAAAAGTGGTTCCAAAAATGGTTCCAGCGGTTGTTTCCGTAAAGAGGCAATTGTGCCTTCTTCAATGTTCCAGCCGATTTGAATCATTCCACCTGTTTGTGTGAATAAGGCAAGTTGATGACCATTGACAAAGACCATTTTAGTTGAAGGTGCCCACCCTACTGGTGCTGGAATCTTAGCCCAAAGTACATCATACCCATGTGTTTCCTCCGAGGCAGTAATGTCAGCAAGTCTCCTTACGGTCGAATAACGACCGTCCGTACCTACAACGACCCGGCTTGAGATATTAATTTCTTTTCCATTTTGTTTTGCTGTTACACCTGTGTAGTTTCCATTTTCGTCCTGAACTAGCCCAGTTACACTCGTATTTAATAGCAGCTTATAATTTGGAAACTGCGCAGCTTCGTTTGAAACAGCGGACAAGATATGTGGCTGCGGGATATGGATTCCAACATGATCCTCTCGTGTTGGAGTGATTGATTTTACAATATTTCTTCCATAATAATATTCAACTTTTTTCATTTTTAATAATCCAAGTGCTTCTATTTTATCGAAAAGATTATGTTCTTTTAAAATGGCTTCAGTTTCTGCGTTGATGTGCTCTCCTCTAAATTCACGATTATCCCCTGAAGTGCGCTCAACAACAATGGTAGATATTCCTTTCTTAGCCAATAAGTAGCCAAGTAAAGCACCTGCCGGACCTCCGCCTACTATGCAAACATCTGTCTGTAGATTCATATTTTCACCTTCTATAGTAATCGTAGGATGCAAAAAAGTTTTCTAATACGAAACAAAGTTTACTAAACGATAATTAAATCATAACAACCACATTTTATTTGGTCAACTGAAATTCATTTCCAATCATTAATGGAATAATATAGATAGGATTTTGTAAATTAAAAGGAAAGGGAGAGATTATTATGAAGGTTAGAGACTTCATGATTACTAATGTTTTTACTGTAAAACCTTCGAATACTGTTAAAGAATTATTACTTGTCCTTAAAACAAATCGAATTGGCGGTATGCCGGTAGTTGATGATAAAGGGAATATAGTCGGAATGGTCTCAGATGGGGATGTCTTACGCTACCTGATTCCAAAGCACATGGGGATTGCTGGGATTGCTGGGGTTGTTTATTTAAGTGAGTATGGGGAATTAAAAGATGTTGTGCAGGAAAAGTTAGATACACCTGTAAAGGAAATCATGACCAAGAGAAATATCCTCTTCGTCTCCCCCGATGATGATTTCGAAAGTGCAATGCGTTTATTGTCCAAACATCACTTCAAAAAACTGCCGGTAGTTAACGGCGCTAGCCGCGTTATAGGTGTTCTTAGCCGAGGGGATATTATTCAGAATATAACAGATAAAATTCTAATGCTATAAAAAGAATCCATTCGCAAAGATAACCCTTTACGAATGGATCCTCGATATTAACTAGTATTGTACAGGTTCGGTTGCTTTTACTGTTGAGGCGGATTTTTCCTTTATATTGGAAGCCTGTCTTACAAATAAAGCTAAAATGAACGTAATAACTGAAATTCCAGTAACAAAATAGAATGCATATTTTATACCTGCGGCTTGATTTCCGGCTCTGATGCAGCAGGAACCGCGACCACATGACTACCTTGGCCAGCCGTAAATAGCGTAATCGCGATGGCTGTCCCTGCCGCCCCAGCTACTTGATTCAAGGTGTTCATAGCAGCCGAACCATCAGCATATAATTCACGTGGCAACTGGTTTAGTGCGTTTGCTTGTGATGGCATCATGACCATTGATAACCCAAGAAAGAAAATTATAAATGCCACTATTATTTGCCAACCAGGAGTTGATGCTGATATTACGGATGCAAACATGAAATTTCCGATCAAAATAACTGAGGTACTGGCGAAAATCTGCGATTCAAAATAAAGTAACAGAAATGGCTCACTATGTTGGAATGCGGATATCGAGAGTAAACGCTAGAAACACAAGTGCGTTAGCATATGATGGTTCTGGAGCAGTAGAACGCAACTATAAAAAAGACCTTGCCGCATTTACAACGGGAAAGGTATATCATGCTGACCTGTCGGCCAGCTATAACATTTCAGCTCGTTATTTTATTCGAGCTTACCAAAAATCCATGTCTGAAAAGTCGTGGTTGTCCTTGCAGGCAAAAGTTCCTGTATTGGCAAAAAGAACATTTCAAACCTTGTCTTCATTAATTAGTCTTATCCAGGCACTAGAGACACCGAAGGTGGCTTAATTGCTTGGTATGTACTGTATTTAAGATAAGGGGTGCTCCATCAAAATCTATGATTTAGTTGGAGAGGTTCACTAATCATGAAAATGACTCCTTGTTTCAGCTTTGGACTGCGTCCATGAATATGGTAGCAAGGCTGTCAGGGTAAATCAAGCCATAATTCTATCCAAAACCTCTTGATGACATTTCCGTCTTTACAACCTTATTAACAACATCGATACCAGTTTTTTTCTATTTTCAAAGATATTTCTATAAAACTTGATAATGCAGGAGAACTTCGGAAATTACAATTTTACGAATACTTCAAAGTGAAATAATATATAGATACTAGTAAAATATCTTAATTCAATTTGGGTATAAGTAAAGAAAGAGGGAAGGTGCATTATATTGATAAACGAAGACATGGTTATACAGCAACTTGACTTCATCAGGCAAATCACACTATATGAAATGGTAAATTTATCGGAAGAACAGGCAGACCAAATGCCAAAAGGATTCAGCAATACAATCCGTTGGAATCTTGGTCACATCTACACGGTTCAAAATATGTTTCTTTCAAAATATGGCGGGAAGAAAATAGAAACTCCTCATCGCTATCTTGAACTATTCGCCCCAGGGACAAGGCCGGTCGATTGGGAAGGTGAAGTACCGACACTCGATGAGTTGAAACAACTTCTAGTTGAACAGCCAGCTAAGATGAAGGAAGCTTTAATAGGACAGTTGCAGGATAAGGCTGTAAAACCTTTTAAATCATTATCAACTATTGGAGAGTTACTACTTTTCACGATTTATCATGAAGGAATGCATGTAGGAACCATTAGAGGGCTAAAAAAACTCATTGTAGAGTAAAGTAAAAAGGATGGATTACTTTATTCCAAGACTAAGTTGCTTTTCTAAAATAATCAAAGCCTAATTTCTATGTGCTGCAAGCAAGAAATTAGGCTTATAACTTTTCTTCGAAACTTTACAACCAAATAAGGTCAGGTTTAGCTTGAAACTGAATGAGTATAGTGCCTTTATAATTTAAGAAACTAACTATTTTGAGCTTGCATGAGTTCATATATTTTACGAGCAGTATTGACATTTCTTACCGTAATTTGTTTGTATACCTTAGTTCCAATGATCTTTGACATTCCACTTTTGGTCACATTTTTCTTCTCAACGGACCATAGAATCGCACCCGGAACATATTTCACCTTGTCAATATTTGGTTTAATGTCTAAATTCTTTAGTACAGATTCATCATCAATTTCATCCCATAAAAACATGACATCACTTTTCATATCCTTATCATTTTTCCATGAGTCAGGTATTTCGTTAATGATTTCTCTAACATCATCGAGGTTGCGAACTACTACTTTAATTTGTAATCCGAAATCCTTATGTATGGCCTCTTCCAAAATATATGCAAGATCCGTTTTTGATTTACCTTTATATGAAAAAATAATATTACCTGTATTGATGTATGTAACCACATCATTCATCCCGGTTTGTTCAAATGTTTGTTTAAGCAACTTCATATCAATTTTATTTTTTCCACCAACATTTATCCCTCGTAGAAGAGCAACATAAATCATGGCTATCCTCCATTCCACTTTAATATCCTATTACTAAATTCATTTTTATAATCGAGATTGACCTTAATTCTTCCCTAGTTGTGAGTATTTCAATAGGACAATCTATTGATTCATTACAGAATATCCTATCCAACCAATTAATATAAAGTTTGGTGCAATCAGTAAGATGGATAACCAGGTCTTTCTTTTGGCAAGAGATACTGCAGCTCCCACATAAAAAAGCGGAAAGATGAGCCCCCAGACTTCAAACCGTGGTGTAGCTGCCAGATATAGTGAAAGGGGTATTAGTAAAACCGAAGAAACGACAAGTAATATTGGCTTTGTTTTACGTACTGCTATTATTGATAGAATAAGTGAAGCAATCATAAACGGCCAAAATAGTAGTGCCATAGAAGCCTCCTGCTTTCTTATAAATTTTTTTCTCTCTGTCTTTTTTCGATGTACACCCAACTATAATAAATAATCCAAAAAACGACCGGGACGAGGAGTACATTATGCCGTTGGCTTGATGGAAGTATATATAACAAAATGAGCCCAACAATTAGTGTTGGTAACAAAAGTATGAAGTATTTCTTTTTATGCAAGATAATCCCCCCTCGAATCTTTTATTCAACAAAAAGAAGTGTTACTCCTGCTTGGATAACACTTCTTTAGTCCATTTATGTTTTTAAAATGAGCAATATAACGAGGAATATAATAAGTCCGATCATAAAAATGGTACCTAGACTTGCGCTGTATACAACATACACATTCACATGAAGAATCACATGGACAATCAGGACAATAAGTATCAAAATCAGCAATAGGATTGCTGCATGAATATTTTTATTTCTTTTCAAAAAATCAGCACCTTAGTAAAGCAAATTAGGAAGGCTTGTAGTATAACGTTTATTCTTTAGGTAATGACATTATTCCTAATAGATTTAAGTTGGTTTTCTGATTTCCAATGTCCTACTTTTTAGTAAGCCGATAGATACCTAATAATAAAAATAGAACACTTACTGCCCAAGTGACACCTGCAACTCCCATATGGAATGACGCTTCTTCTGAGGCCATACTGGTTTCATGACCATAAGTGTTTATTGACGTGAGAAGATTTTCTCCCGCAAGGCCAAATAATACTATATAAATAAGGAGATAAGTAAAAGAACGGAAATCAAATCTTTTGCTAATCCAGACACCAAGCAAAAATATGAATTGGGTTGCCATTACACTCCAAAATCCCCAATAAAGCATTGGATACACTTCTGCTTCTAAAAACATGTAGCTTCCTCCATAATTAAGAATGAGGACGCCAACGTCCAAATCCACCCTCAGTATTTATAATTTGCCCAGTTATCCATGAAGCTTCATCTGTTAATAACCATGCAATTAGTCTTGCGGGGTCTTCTGGCTGACCCATTCTTCCAAATGGAAACATGGGTTTCAGATTTTCCCACAGTTCCTTTGTCATATACCCAGTGTCAACAGGTCCTGGGTTCACTGTATTGACAGTTATATTTTGATCAGCTAGTTGGTCGGATATGGTTAACGTAAGGTCTGCAAGTGCACCCTTTGATGCGACATATGCGATTTCCCCCAGCATTGGCCCTATTCTTTGACCCGAACTCATGAAAATGATTCTGCCTCTGCCTAATTTAGAATCATGCTGTTTCGCGAAATATTGTGCCAGTAAAATAGATGAACGTGCATTAACGGCCCAGTGTTTATCAAGCATTTCAACTGTTAACTCCCCAATTGGACCATCACTGCCACTCATCGCATGATTACAAACAAGGGCATCTATATGACCACTATGATTATTGATTTCATCCATCACCCTTTTTGGTTCCTCAGGGTCATAAAAATCCCCGCTTAGGTCATACAGAAACGCATCGTCAATTAGCTCAGCTTTTATGCCTTTTACTACTTCATTCAAATCATCGGAGCCCCAGGATTGTTCGTTATCGTGAGGCTGGAAATGATGAATAATCACAGATGCTCCCCATGCTGCCACTTGACTTGCGGTCGCATAACCAATCCCTTGTCGACGGCTAACTCCAGTAATTAGTACTCTTCTACCTTTAAGAGGGTATAGATCTCGAATTAATTCACTCTTCATCATTGACCTCCTTTAATTTGCTTAACTGCTAGAATATGAGTTTCTACCCCGCATTTTTTTCGAATGTTTTTTCGGGCTTCAGCAGGTGTTCTTGCGTTGACTGTCTCTACCTGTGATTTACCGTCTACCTCTATTTCGACAACAAAGCATTTAGCACCACATCTCAAGAGAACCTCTCCTTTTGTTTCTGTTTAACAATTGCAGGAATCGTTAATACGAGTAACAAAACCCCAACAACTAAATATTTTCCCTTCCCCTCATAGGAGATCATTAAGATTAGTTCCCAATAATTCCTCGGACCAGAATTAGCGTCTTTACTAAACGGATATTCAAAAACAAAAGGCAGGAAACCAAAAAATGTTATTAGAATTCCTATCACTAAGAATAAAATTAGAATTTTCTTCATAACACACCTCATATGTACATTCCATTTTGATCCAATTTTAACACAACACTGCCATTTTCTATTATATAATTTAATCAGTCGCAATAGAGTTAAAAAGAACCATGATACTTTCGTCCTGTTTTATTCAATTAAATAGTTTCATATACTAAAAGGATAATGAAAGTTAAGGATGTTTAATATGAGAAATCTAAGTTGGCCAAAGCTGCTTGCATTTGCTGCCTTTATTTTTATTTGTTTTACAATTTACGATAACCTTCAGGAACATAAGGCGTTCCTAGAAGAAGCCGAGCAAAATCAGGTCGAAGAAAGGGTTTGGCGTAAGTATGTGGTGAACCGGCTATTGGAAGGTCCAATCTATTCCGTCCAAATAGGTGCTTTACCTGAAAGTAGTATCCCCACTAAACATAATGATTCGATGGTTACGATAAGTCGGGATTTATTCGAGCAGGTGAACGTTGGAGATACCATACCAGGCTACGACGTAGAAGGAAAGTTCCACACAGATGCACTGCTAAAAGAGGAAGTTCGCTGGTTTTATATCTTATTAACCGGTTTTAGTCTGTATCCAATCGGCTATATTTTGTATTGGCTCTTCAAGGTTAAAGTTATATGGGAATTGTTCAGTACCATTTCAAGGCGTTTATACCTAGATAGAATCGCGGGTTTTGTTATTCCCTTTCTTGTATTTGGCGGCTTGATCGCAGCACTCCTCCTTTTTCTTTCAACTGAAACAAAATCAGCATTTGAAAATGGATATGAAAAATACTTTGGAAAAAATCATGCTGAAACAACTGCTCTTATAACAGAACATGGGTTTGATAGAAGAACGTCAAAGTACGACAGTAGTGAATACTACATCAGCTTGATGTATCAACCCAAAGACCATGATCCAATTTTTCTCGTAAAAGGTGTGACATGGCATAGTTATAACAAATATACGAATGAGATACCAATTATTTATAATATCGATAACCCATATCAGGTCTTTGCCAGAGACATGGATTTAAGCGATTATACGAGTGTCCTAATGACGGACACCGTTTTCATTACCTGTATTTCTGTCATTTTAATCTTTTTGTTGAGTTGGATTCCATTTCTATTATGGAAACGGAAAAGTCACAAATCACAAAAGGACCATCCATTTTAGACCTGGATGGCCCTTTTTTACTCTTAATCTCTTTCTCTTGCTTTTTGTGTATCACGGATGTTTTTTTGAACGGTAATGGCTGCAAAGATACTCAGAACAAATGCCATTCCATAAAATCCTTTTTCACTTAATACGATACTTCCTGCATTGTATAATCCAATGGCCATCAATGAAATGGACACAATCAAGGCAACCCAGCTAATCCCATAGTAAATACTTGTCACTGGAATTCCCTCTTCTTTATCCCTGACTGCTTTTTGTAACGAAACCGATGCGTAAAGACCGAATATCAAAATAGCAAAATAATACCCTTTTTCATTCAGTTCCATTGCTGCGTTAAATAAACCAATGAGATACGCGGAAACACCTACCAACAACGCTCCCCACGAGGCCCCTTTAAAAGCTGCGGTCGGTTCCCCTTCTTTCCGTTCCAGCTTCACCTTTGGCTTTTCCTGTTTTTCTTTATCCACAAAAACCTCATTCTCCATTAAATGTCCCCTCCATTTTTCAGCTAAAAAAGGAAGCACCCCAGATTCCCTGTGTGCATAAATCCATTATACAAAAATCTTTTACAAAAAATGATCTTTTTTTCGTTTATTTCCAATTGAAATTTCTAAGATTCCAAATATTTTTTTAACACTCTATATCCACCGATTATGACAAAGGAAACAAATCCTAAAATGATCAAAAGTCGAATCACGAAATGATCAATGATAGAAAGTGCAAACACCATGGTTATCAGGGAAATACCTACAATCGCCCCAAACTTCGTATAACGAATCGCATCATCTGAAAACTCCGGATCTTCTTTGTACATCCATCTTTGTCCGAATAGCATGCTTTCCTCGGGATAAAAATAGGTCCAAATCAGCACTGCATATAATGGAATCATCAATATAAAAAAGAGAATGACATCTGCCAAAGCAGTCCCCCCTTGGAATGGAATAACCCTTTCTAATATATACGATAAAACCCATCATTTGGTTTCAGATTATTCCGTATATTATTTAATACCTATTGAATGTTATAAACATCTTACCAAACTAGTATTTTTATTGTTAAAAAATCCATGATTCAGTAAGTGCCCAAAAGTACGTGGGGCAATTACCCATTTTCACGGCAGAACGTGGCAATTTATTACTAGGTGAGTATACTGTAGGGAATCTTCACGATAAAGAAAAGGAGAATGAACATGGAACTAAATCTTAATAACGTTAATGCGGCATCTTTCCAGAGCCCATATGTAGCGCCACAACCAACTCATATGGCCCCTAGCTATGAATTAGCTGCTCCAAGTTATGGTTATGGATATGGTTGTCCAGAACCTTGTAACAACGATTCCTTCGTATTAATTGTTGTGCTGTTTATCTTATTAATCATTGTAGGAGCTTGCTTCTATCGTTAACCTTTAACACCACACAAAAAACAAGAACATATCCCATGTTCTTGTTTTTTTGAGAATATTTATTCAAAGGATTCTGCCATTCTAATTAACTGTTTTTTACTAACTTCTTTTGGCGTTATTTTAGGGTAGTAGACGATCTCATAATGCAGCCCATCATCCTGCCAGGATAAGATTCTTTTTCCATTTTCATCTGGGACAAATAATCCCGTAAGATGCATATGGAGATTTAGTTATTCATATATTGGAAGTAGGACAACCATTCTTAAAATTGGAGGGGATCATGTTGGATACCAATGAAAAAGTAGCACATGCGAAATCGGATAACAGAAACTATATACGTGTTAATAATAATTTTCAGTTTACGATTAATTTTGGTGATTCGTTAAATTTACTAGCTCTAGTCGCAGGAGTATTTTTCATTCGAACTCTCTCTAAAAAAACTAAGCCACAAAAGGATACTAAAAGAAAGAAGGCGCTGATCCTTCCATAGATCACCGCCTTATCGTTATTGAACTCCAATACAATAATGTTGCCGAAGATGTTAAACCTCTGTTTTTTCTAATCGTGTGATTCTTTCTTCTAACTCATTAATCCTTTGTTGTTGTGCTCTTATTAATTTCAATAATTCTTCGTATTCGTTGCTTCCTGTGCTTTTTTTTACCTCGTTCCGTTCAAATGATAATCGTTCTCCAACAATTACAATTTCCAAGCTTTTCCCCGTTACTTCTTCTACTGTTTTAGAAATCAGCGACTTATAACGTGAATCGAGCCAATCAGCTTGAAAATCATTTTGCGCTTTTACAAAAACAACATCTTCTTTACATTCCGCGACTGTGTTCGCTAGCCAAGTCTCAAAACTTGGTTTGGAAATTTGATCACTTATGCGATATAAAACCTTTTGCCAAAATTCCATTACAACACCCCCCTTAAAATATTTTACATTTTCATCTATGTAGTATTATTTTACCTAATATTCCAAGAGTAATGATGAATTTTCTTTTTAAAAAAACGAGAAATCTTTTGAAGGAAGGTAGTTCTAGTTGGAAACACATAAGGTTTCTACTATTTTTCAATTATAATTTCAAACAATATATTGGCTCCGGATGGTGCCCCTCTTCTACCTCACCAGTCGGTTTAAAACCCGCTTTTTCATAGGTTCGTATTGCACGCTCATTGTTATAAATGACAGATAAATAGATTTCAGTGCATTGATATGTACTTACCATATCCTCAATAATTGCCTTCAACACAGGTGTTCCATAGCCCTTCCCTTGAAACTGATGTCCTAACATCATACTAATTAACTCATATCGGTCTGTTTCTTTTTGATACCCGTGTGAAGTAAACCCAATTAACGTTTCCCCATCATAAATTGCTTTTGGTGTGAAACCAAATGTTTGGCATACTGCTAGAAAATAGGCATTTGACCCCACCCATCTTTCATAAATTTGAAAATATTTTTCTTGGTTTTCATCAGACTTTAACTTGATGACATCAAAAAAATTTTCCTCTGTTACATCGGCTAGCGTAATCTTCATTGAAGTTCCCCTTTTTAATTAAAAATGATTTACCACCCTAATTAATTCAACAAAAAAAGGGCTCATCCTTCATAAAAACGCTCAAACTGGTAAGTTTTTTTATTCCCTCGCCCCTGTTTTCCCCCATTCCAATGAATTATAATAAAAGAAATATCATTGGTCGGGAGGTATGTAAATGAAGAAATTAGAAGGATATGCAGCAAAAGTACTTAAAGAAATGATACGTGAGGGTGAGTCCATTTTTGAAATTGATGGAAAAAAATATTTTTTCTTTAATTGGGGAGCAAAAGACAACTGTAGCTGAGGATGTAGAAAATGACCCAGTGCTAAAGCAAAAGTTATTGCAAGCAAAGAAAGACATCCTAGACGGCAATGAAGGTGAACTTTAATGGAGATAATATGGACCAATCAGGCTTTAGAGGAATTTAACAATATTCAAAGCCTATATTTCACCACATTTGAAACTAAAGAATATAAAAAAGAATTGTTAGATTGATTCCCCACAAAAAACCTCCAATCCCAATCGAGATTGAAGGTTCTATTTATCTATTTTTCTCTTAATCTTAATGGACTAATTTAGGACAAGTTCCTTTTCTTTTTTTTCGACCAGTCCTAGAGCTTCTCCGGCTGAAGCATTAATTTTAGCAAGGAGGTCTGGGTGCTCCATAAGAGATATTCCAAATGAAGGAATCATGTCTTTGATTTTTGGTTCCCATTCTAACATATGCTCCGGGAAACACTTCTTGATCACTTCTAGCATAACATGAACAGCTGTGGAAGCACCTGGTGATGCACCTAATAAGGCTGCAATAGAGCCGTCAGCTGCGGTTATCACTTCTGTTCCGAATTGGAGTGTTCCTTTGCCGCCAGCTTCGGTGTCTTTAATGACCTGAACACGCTGACCAGCCACAACTAAATCCCAATCCTCACTCTTAGCATTTGGGATGAATTCACGCAATTCTTCCATACGCTGTTCCTTTGTTAATAAAACCTGCTGAATCAAGTATTTTGTTAAAGACATTTCTTTTACACCAGCAGCTAACATCGTTAACAAGTTATCATGTTTTACAGACGTGATTAAATCTAGGTTTGAACCGGTTTTTAGAAATTTTGGCGAGAAGCCCGCAAATGGTCCAAATAATAATGATTTTTGATTGTTGATGTATCTTGTGTCAAGATGCGGAACAGACATTGGCGGCGCACCGACCTTTGCTTTTCCGTACACCTTCGCGTGATGCTGATTAATGACTTCAGGATTTTTACATACCATGAAAATTCCGCTTACCGGGAATCCACCAATATGCCTTCCTTCAGGGATACCGGATTTTTGGAGTAAATGAAGACTTCCTCCACCGCCGCCGATGAAGACAAACTTTGCCTTGTGGTGTTCAACTGAACCGCTAGTTTCATTTTTCACCTTTAAATCCCATAAACCGTCATTTGAACGTTTTACATCTTTGACGCTATGGTTGTAATTAATTTTGACATTTTTATTTCTTAAGTGGTCAAACAACATGCGTGTTAAATTTCCGAAGTTAACATCCGTGCCAGAGTCTGCTTTTGTAGCTGCAATTGGCTCTTTTGATGTGCGCTCCTTCACAATAAGCGGTATCCATTCCATTAATTTTTCGGGTTCATCCGAATATTCCATTCCTGTAAATAATGGATTATTTGATAACGCTTCAAAACGTTTCTTTAAAAAATCAACGTCTTTTTCACCTTGCACCATACTTATATGTGGCAGCGGCATGATAAAATCCTGTGGGTTACGAATAAGATTATTCTTCACAAGATATGCCCAAAATTGCTTGGAAACTTGAAATTGTTCATTTACATTAATTGCTTTTGTAATATCTATTGTTCCGTCTGGTTTTTCAACGGTGTAGTTAAGCTCGCACAGTGCTGCATGCCCTGTACCGGCGTTATTCAATTCTTGAGAGCTTTCCTCTCCTGGCTTGTCGAGCTTTTCAAAAACGGTAATGTTCCATTCAGGCACCAATTCCTTTAAGAGTGTTCCTAATGTCGCACTCATGATACCAGCGCCGATTAAAATGACATCTGTTTTAGTTTCTATGTTGCTCATTTTTATCAACCTTTTCTTTGTAAATTTAGACAAAAAAGATGAAGGCGGTCACAAAATCGAGCTCATCATTGTCGGATAACCTCTTTTTCGTCGCAATCAATGCCATATCAGGATGGCAGTTTTTAAAGACTTATAATTCAATAATATAAGATAATTATAGGCTAGTTAAAAGCCGGTTAAAAGTGAGAAGTTCATCCACTGGTTCCAAGGGGCTCCAATGGCCCAGTTTGGCTTTGAGAAAATGTTAAACCAGTTTTGCCTTGTCTACTAAACACTCACTCTTCATTTTTCTTTAATCATTATACCACTAAAAAACAGTATAAACATCAGATTGGATTAAAAATTAATCATAATTATTTGATAAGTGGGAGCGCTTTTTTAGTTAATCATGCGAATACTATTGTCGACATTTCTGTTTTATCATCTTTATTTTTTGTTCTGTCAGCTAAAATTCTTTTTTGTCGCAATAAACCCGCATTTTCAGATTAAAATGCAGGTTTATAGAAAATATTGATATGCTTTTATAGCAATCCAGATGAACAGGAGCGTCCAGAGCAGAATAATAAGCGATCCTGCAACCCAATTCTTAGGTTTGCCGTTTTTCATTAATTCTTCTGCTTTTACTTCACAGTCCGTTATAACAGCCTTTGGGATCATTTTCATTGCGAACATAATTCCAATGGGGACAAGAATGACCTCATCCAAGTATCCAAGGACTGGAATGAAATCAGGAATAAGGTCGATGGGACTGAAAGTATAAGCAACCACTCCCGCTGTAAAAAGCTTCGCATACCAAGGTACACGTTCATCCTTGTATGCAAAGAATAAAATGTAGATTTGTTTTTTTAAGTTTTTTGCCCAGTTTTTGATTTTCTCCATAAGTCACCTATTTATTTTGATTCCATATTTTATTCCTTCTTTAATAAGGTGTGAATTCTTAAATAGGCTTCCCAATTGTTACCATATTAATTCTTTTTCAATTGATCCAATAGTTTAATTAGTTCAGGGGTAAAACCTTTAACAGCGCGATCTCCCACAACTGTTACAGGTACACCTAAGAATCCGAATTGTTCCACTTCTTTTTGGAAGACTTCGCTTTCCGCAATATTTCGAACGTCAAATGGGATCCCATTTTCAGTGAGGACTTTTTTTACAAACGTACATTCAACACAATCATTTGTCGTATAGACAATTACATCATTCGCCATTACTTAAATTCTCCTTTTCTGCCGGCGGGCCAAATTTCCCTGAATGGAAATCGCGA
This sequence comes from Bacillus sp. REN16, assembly GCF_020731355.1. Classification (GTDB taxonomy): domain Bacteria; phylum Bacillota; class Bacilli; order Bacillales; family Bacillaceae_L; genus Ferdinandcohnia. The sequence continues at coordinate 367,355 of NZ_JAJFZK010000002.1, forward strand.
TATGCTTGTTGGACTTCCTCCATTGAGTTCATGACAAATGGGCCATATGCAACAATCTCTTCCCTTAGCGGAACTCCTGATAAGACAAGGATTTTCGAACGACTATTTGCTTGGATTTTAAACTCGCTATCGTTTGCACCGTTTTCATTAAATGTGAGAGTTGCTGCCCCGGTTTTTTTCAACGTTGTTTTACTTTCACCAAGTTCAAGCTCACCTGAAAGTACGTAAACGAATGCATTTTGATTTTCGGGTAAAATGTGATCGCAGGTTGCTCCTTTTTCTAACGAAATCTCAGCCATCGTAATTGGTACCAGGCTATTCATTGGTCCTTTAACACCTGCAACTTCTCCAGAATATACCTTTACTTTTCCACCTTCGACTTGGACAACTGGCGCATCCTCTACGTAAACATTTTGGTAGGTTGTTTTCGTATTTTTTAATGAACTTGGCAGGTTCAACCAAAGCTGGAGTGTATGGGCGATATCGTCGTCAACTGGTTCTTCTGCGTGTCTGGCACCACTTCCGGCATTCATGTACTGGACGTCCCCAGCTTCTAAGATTGAATTGCCGCCATGGTTATCAATGTGTTCTAATCGTCCATCAATGACATACGTAATTGTTTGAAATCCACGGTGCGGGTGGTCTGGAAATGCTCCATGCTTGTACCAATCTTCCGCCATAATTAAAAAAGGATCAAATTCCTCAAACCGATTCGGCGGCAGCACAAAACCTTGTTGTACATGCGGATTGCCATTATTGTTGTATTTTACATACCAATGATCTTTTATATCTCTTTTAAAAAGGGAACTCAATTTCGTCCACTCCTTTTTCGTTTTCTTCACAGTCTATCCTATTTCCATTTCATTTTGCCATGTTAGGGGGATTTGTACAAAAAATTTGTTTCACTCATAAACTGCCTGGTATATTTTTCCGTATTAAAATATAATTAAAAGGGTGTAAACAATTCTGACAGTTCCCATAAAATACTTACTCCCTTTTAGGAGGTTTTCGATGGTACTCATCCTTTTATTATTATTCTTAATCCTTAATGGAATAGATAGTTTCATAGGTAAGCGGTTGGAACCAGGATATAATGTGGCAGAATCGGATGGTAAGGTAAAATTCCGTGTAGGGGGCATCCTGATCATTATCTTGTATTTTGGGATCGCATATACAATGTTTGATTTGGAAAATTTGAACCATGCGAAATGGCTACTTATCTTTTTTCTTATTTCATTTTGGGGATTTCAGTCCTTCATGGAATGGAAATATGTAGAGGGGAAAAAGTTTAAGTTATCCCTTTTACTAATGGCAGTAAGCGCGATTTCTGTCTTTGCTATTTTTTATGTAAATGACATTATCACGCATACCACTTTTGGTGAGGAAATAAATGAGTTATTAGAAGGGGAAGAAACGAATAAGATAACCATTCTTTGGCCGAAAGAAACGGAGAACAACACAGACATATACTTAAGAACCACAATAGATGATAAAGCGATCATAAATACATTGATAACTGAACCTTCAGATATGGACCTTATAAAGTCGGATTATACGAATTTTAATTTGCACGAGATGAAAATAACATTTTTCCATGATAACAAATCTTCCATGATCTTTTTAAACGAAGATTATATTGAGATAAATGGAGAGCATTATGAGATAAGTGGTGAAAATAGACTTTACAAGATGATCGTAAACAAAGAGCTAGAGTGGGTACAGGATGAATGAAAACATAAAATAAGCCCCTATGGCTTCGCCTTAGGGGGTACTTAATAAAGAGTCCATTTCTTCGTCAGAAACGAATTTCCATTTTATATCTTTCCATACTTCCTTATCCATAGCTTCAATAAGTAGGTCGATTTCATCATAACTAAACTTAATAGCATGTTCGTTCATGTAGCCCACCAAACCTTTCACTATATGATTCGGATGGGCTTATCTAGGTTTGAGGGTCAAGTTCAAAAAAATGTTGGAGGAAAATATGAAAATCACTCAGTCTAATAAATTTCGAAACTTCGCCATTACCGAATGTAAAGGCTCAAGTAGATTATATGAATTCTTGTCCTTAAAAATTGCCGAGGACGACGACCTTCTGGAGTTAGCTTCACATGCACGTGAAGGCCAGCCTTCGTCCAACCTCATATTTGGTGCTGTACATTATCTTTTATTACAAGGAATGGACCATCCCCTTCGAGAGTTTTATCCAAGTTTAGTCAAGAATCCTCGAAAAGTGGAGGAATCCTTTTTACCTTTTAAAAATTTTTGTCTTACATTTTCTGAAGAGATCGTCCAGCTTTTGAAGGAAAAATTAGTTCAGACAAATGAGGTTAGACGGTGTTCCTATCTCTTCCCAGCCTTTCAATCAATTTATGATATTGCCAAGAAGCCATTGGCGTTAATTGAAATCGGGACCAGCGCTGGGTTGCAGCTGTTATGGGATCAGTACAGCTATTCCTATGGGACGGATAAGGTATACGGCAATAAGGATTCTGCATTACATATTACCGCAGAGGTTAGGGGAGACAAGACTCCTAATCTGCAGGACTTCATTCCACCAGTTGCTGCTCGTATCGGCATCGATCTTCATCCTATTGATTTAAGAGATAATGAAAATGCCCTTTGGCTTAAAGCCCTCATTTGGCCAGAACACCATGAAAGACGTGCTTTGTTTGAAAAAGCAGCGGAATATGTGAAGGCAAATGAATTACGGTTGATTAAGGGGAACGGGGTTGAATTGATTCGGGACCTGTCAAGTGAAATTCCAAAGGAGTACGCAGTTTGTGTATTTCACACTCATGTCGCTAACCAAATGCCGTCTAATGTGAGGACTAGTTTGCTAGAGCAGGTTCAGCGTATTGGAGCCGTGCGCGAGATATTTCATCTATATAACAATATTCTCGATCGAAACCTACATCTGGATTATTATCTGGATGGGAAAGAATATAAAAATGTTGTGGGTGAAACCGAAGGACATGGAAGCTGGTTTACGTGGGAGTTGTGAAGCTTTAAAGGCATTTAGGGATATTCCAAATGCCTTTAGCTCCCTAGTATAAATGAGGTATTTACATTAAAAACTTAATTTATCCTTGGTAGTTAGACAATTATCTTATTTAACCTCTAAAATTGTATATATCCCTGATTTAAAACGGTATTTTATATCATACCTTTCACCAGTATTAAACTGAGAACAAAAGTCTTCTGCCTTCCCTTTGCTCTCGTCAAAATACTGAAACATTGTATAAGGGTCATTGACTTTACATTCGTAATAACCATCACTATTTTTTTCGTTTGTAACGGCTGTTTCCTCAACCAAAATGGAACTTTCTTTTTCATAGGAAGGTCGCAGCTTATTAGATACCATTGCTCCTATAATGATCACAAGTCCAACGATACCAATGACTAATGCTTTCTTCTTTTCCTTCTGTACCATGAACATAAGGACTGCACAACCTAGCGCACCAATACCAATTGCATACAAGGCCATTAATAGCAAATACAAACAATCATCCCCCTTTTTCAAAATTTATTTCTTGTAAACTCTAAAGGACTCCGCGATTTTGATAATTTCTTCTCTTGGGATTGGTTCTTCTCGGAAGCTGGTATTATCTTTGTTTTTAACGAATACATTGAGGTGATAGTTTATGCCTTCCTCAATCCAAAAGAGCATTTGAGCATTTCCGTTAAACATATAATAGGCAGTACTGCCATTGCTTAATTGAACGTTTTCATAATCCTTCGTATCAACACTTTCTACCGTACTATCTGCAAGAATGAGATGAATGCTTTTAAAAGGTTCTTCAAAAGATAGGTAGCTAATATTTTGAACATGAAACTTCGGATTATCTGGCTCTAATTGTTTGAGTTCACCATCCTCTAAAGATTGAGGTCCTAAGTATTGTTCCATAAATTCAACCTCATGTACTACAAAAGGTGCATACGTAGGAAGTTTAATCTTTCTCTCAATCATTTGAAGTTCCTTTATTTGCATAATCTGTTCTTCACCCAAAAATGCCTGGTTTGAAATTGGATTTTGTGGCAATGTCCAAATGAAAAAGACTAAAAGCGCAACTGCTACTAGACTTCCAATTGTATGAAGGGGCCACTTTATATTTTTCAACGTCTTTTGCACAGGATGTTCCTCGAAATTCATCAATGCGTCGTGTATCCTATTTTTATCTTCAAAACCCAGTTTGGCTGTTGGCATTGATCGCAGTTGATTTTCCAAATGTTTATTCATATGTAGCACCTCCTACCCGCTGCTGAAGGGCAATTTTGGCTCGATGATAGGTTGACCTCGTTTTGTTTTCGCTCCATTGCAGAATTTCTGCCGTTTCCTGAACTGACAAGCCCTTTATTCCTCTTAAAACGATCACGTCACGATAGCTAGATTTTAAGGATTGAATCGCTTTATATAGCGCCCTGTTTTCTTCCGATAAGTGAAGTAGTTGCTCTGGTGTTCGATCCGTCCTAGGCTCATGACTGGAATCAAGTGACAACATTGTTCTCCATTTATTTCGATTTCTTCTCCTGGTTTCATCAATCGCGATGTTTCTGGCAATACTGTAGAGCCAAGTTCTTGGATTAGAGTTCCCTTTAAAGGTATGAAGCCCCTTCATTGCACGAATAAACACCTCTTGGACTAAATCCTCAACATCTGCTTTTCCCAATCGATACAACAGGAAATTGTAAATGTCATCACTATATTGATGGAACCAATCTGAAATGATCTCTTTATCTCCCATATCCAAATTTTCTCCCCAATTTATTTTTCCTTTTATACTATTAGACGATATCCCTTCACAGATATCGCACTTTTTCGAAAAGAATTTTAAGCTAAGCAAAAAAAAGCCACTTTCCTTAGAAAATGACCACTATTCCCATCCTTTTATGTATTTTATAAGTATCATGATAAATGGAAACAAGAGCGTGACTACTAATGATTGTATGAACGTTAGGATGATATCCTTCTTCCACGGATTGCTTTTTGGATAACGGTTATTAATTCGTTGAAAAAATAGAAACACCGCCCACCAACACAATAACACATAAAAGGCGTCACTTATGCTATCGTAAATCATTAAAGGAAAACCCCCTTTTACACAGAATTTTCAATCAAATGTTTATTTCCCTCCATTATCACATATTTTCTAAAAACTTGTAATTAATAAAAAATATTCCAACAATGATGGTAAAATAGGATTAGAGATTTTTAGAATTGGGGGGGTTTTATTTGAAGCAGAAAATATTCTGGGCGAGTATTTCGATCATCATCCTTAGCTATTTTGGAAATTATTTTTATTTCCAATCGAAACAATTGGATTCCCCAGTTTTTTTGGAGCATTTTTATGAGCTCACCTTAAATGAAGAAGATGAAACGACGCTCACTTTCTATTACTTAACAAACAAGTCGGATACGTCGACAGCAAACTTTGTAATGATTAATGGCATTGAGACTGTTCCCGTTTCAAATCATGACTTTTTTATGTGGGATTCGCAAGCTCCTCAGTATGTTCAGGAATTTACTCATCATTATTTAAAAGCAGTTTCTGTGTCGTTCCCAACCGAGTATGAAGGTAATGAACCTCTTTCTTTTTCGGAAATGGAGGTCCATTTTTCAGATGGAAAAACCGTTCAAGCGGATATTGGAGGAGTTATCCTTCATAAAAGGGGCGAAAATCCTGAAGTGTTTGACTTCCGAATGGGTTCAAGCAGCAACCAGCACACTTCCGAAACCTTGCTGGTATCAAAGCAGCCAGTCACCATTGAAAAAATTGAGATTCCATTTACTGAGAATATTCCGGATAACGTTCTACTAAAGGTTGATCGTGAACAGAAAAATTTACGAAAACTTGAAAATCCTATGGAGGTTTCTGATTATCCTGAGTGGTTTAATCATGAACGCGATAAGGAATGGAGTGACTTGCCTGGTGTTTTACTACGCGATGACTTATTACCTTTTAACCTAGAGCAAAATGAATATATCCGTTTCTTCATGCAGTTTAATCCTGAACGGGACAGCTATTTCCAGTTTAGTATAAAACTGATTGGACAAACGGAATCGGGAGAAAAATTTGTCAGTGAGCTTCCGATAATGAATCATCCTTATTTAGACCAGAAGGCAATTAATCGAATCATTAAGGGTAAGGAGCGTGATAGCAAATGAATTTTAAGCGTATATTCTGGGGTTATATTTTTATTCTTATCGAAATCCATTTGTTTGTCATCGATCTTTTGCCTGATCCAATTGGATATTATTTTATCTACTCAGGAATTAGTGCAGTTTCGCCAGAAAATCGAATTGGCAACAAGCTAAAAAAACTTTTGATTGTACTCATGATTATTAGTATTCCGACCTTGTTTATACAACAAAATGATTTAGGTTCATCCGCTGGAATTTCACTTTGGGATCATTATTCATTCCTCTTTGAATGGTTAAGATTAGTTCTTGTATATTTTGTTTTTCGCTTAATCATGGAGTTTGTTACTACAATCGAGGATAAATTTATAGCAAGCAGAAGCTCGCGAATATTTAAAGTTTACATGACGGTAATGCTGATCATCACATTTACACATACATTTGCGATGAACCTTTCAAACAACATTATAGTAGGATACCTATTCCTTACAATCCCTTTAGGGTTTATCATGGAGATTATGTTTTTAGTACTAGTATGGAAATTGGACAAATATAAGGGATCTGGTGGCTTTCCTCCCCTATACAACAATAACGCCAATTATTTTCCTAACGATTTTTATTCAGACCAAGAATAAGGAGTATTTGAATGGACTTTTTTAATAGATTAAAAAAGAAAAAAATGAGGGTATTGGAACTTCCAAAATGGGGTGCTTACCTAAGGGGTGAGTGGGAATCCCATTTTGCCGCTCACCTCAACGATGCGGAAAAAAGAATCATCCATTTAAACTCGAGCAACGGGTATTTGTGGCATCTGTTTAGTTACGAAAAAAAGAAGTGCTTTGACGGAGATGATGCTGAGGAAGCTTTTAATCTTGAGCAAAAAAATAAATGCTATATCTTTTACCAGCATTGGGACTATGCGCTCCTTGTTGAAAATGCCTCAAGGTTATGCGCAAGTGACCTGGGTGACGAAACCGATATTTATGTTGTGGATAAAGATTTTAGGTGGACTTTTGTAATTACGCACGAAACAGGTTGGTGTGGTCCATATTTTAGTAGGAAAGATAAATAAAAAAATGGTCGTTAATTCAGCTGGATTAACGACCTAAGTACAGATATTATTTTCTCTCAACTAGACCAAAACCCACTCCAGTTGGATCCACTAAATAAGCCAAATAAAACTCATCAAATTCCATTTTTTCACGGACAATCATCGCTCCGTTATCGACTGCCCTGGTGATCGTATCATCAATCGAATCAACCTCAATCTGAATTCTGGTACCATGGGGATAATCATGTGGACCTTTGCTTATTCCACCTTGAAGTTCTACTAGACCAGCGCTTTTAATAGGCCAAAATCCCCAATTCGGATCTCCGGTTTCCCACCCAAAAACGGTTGAATAGAATTGAACTGCCTTCTCAGGGTCTTGGCTACTCATTTCAAAACCTACGACTCTTGCCATTTTCATCGCTCCCTTATTTCATGATCCAAATTGCCTTAGTATACCCTATTCTCATACCTGCTCGTTCCATGTTATTTTGGCTAACAGAACCAAATCTTGCCTGACCTACAATCAGCCTGCAATCTTTTTCCAGCGCTTTTTGCATTCGCTGATCAATTAATGCGGTTTGAATACCGTGATTACGAAAATCCGGTAATGTCGTGGCAGCAGCTAGGGTTCCGACGCCGTTTTTGGTGAATAAAACTCCAATTCCTGCAGGTGTATTATCTATACTTGCAAGATAGAATGTCCAATCAGTGCCGTAAAGTACTTGATTATTTTGGGCAACTCCTTCTCTTAAAAATGCTGGCATCCCAAAGCCTTTTGTATAGATTTCAGCGAATAAATCAAACTCATCTTTATGTAACTCACGGATCAAAATTTTTGAATGATTGCTGGTTTGGGATAGTGAATCTGAATACAGGGTTGTATGAAAATCATGCTGGTAAAAACCCTTGTTGCTCAAATATGTAAGTAATTCCGAAGAAACATGCCCAGGTGTTAATTCAAATCGAACTGGAATGTCCTTTTGTTTGTAAAATCGGATGATTTGTTCAACATAGTCTTCATCTCCATCCGATAAACCCTTTACTGTATTGAACGAGGGTCCCGGAATGTTTTTTACTGAAAAGGCTGTTGCATTTCCAAACTGTACAATTTCAACGTCCATTGGATTTCCTTCGATTGCCTGTATCGCCTTCAGCCTTGATTTCAACACCTCGATTTCAGATGTCTCCAAAGTTCGGGCTAATTTTTTCGTTACGACCACTATGCCTCAACCTTTCTGCATACATAGATCATTTGATGGCTGTCTTCAGTCAGCGGTGTTTCATGCCAATCCTTGTAAACGGCTAAAATCTCAAATCCGTTTCCTTTTAGAAGCCGATCCATTTCTTGAGGGTATACATATCGCAATTTGATATTAGTTTTCTTTTCATCTATCATTTTTCCATTTTCATCTTTTTGTCTTCTAATGGTCATGTAATGTTGAACCTGCTGGATTGTGTCATAGTTACTAATTGTGTATACATCTACCATTTTTCCCGTTTCATCCTTGTAGCTTCGCCAATATTCCTCGGTAGCCGGTTGAAGCAATTCATCCGGACTTGGAAATCTTGTGCCGAAGATGAAGATCCCCTCTTGTTCAAGGTGATTATGGACAGAACCTAGCAGTTGATCCTGTTCCTCGTTGGTAAGGAAATGCTGAAATGAATTTCCCACAATATATATGAGCGGACTCTTTACTCCTAATTGAAGATTTGTACAGTCTTGTTCCATCCATTCGATGTTTAGATTTGTTTGTTCTGTTTTCCTTTTTGCCTGGGTCAGCATACCTTTATGAATGTCTACCCCAATCAGGGTATGTCCCGCTTCCGCGAGGGGAATGGTTGCTCGTCCTGTTCCGCACGCTAGATCAATGATCGGGCCGTTCACTTTTAACGCCCATTTTTGTAGTAGTTTCACGTCATCTTGGAAAGGGTCGTTTTCTTGATCGTAAAGAATCGGATTCTCGTATTCCTCAAAATTATCTAATTGGTTCATTCTGTTCTCCTTTATTAATTGGTTATATTCCTATTTTCCACATTAAGGTATTAATTTCCTTCTATTTCTGTAAGCAAACCCTTGATTTATGGTAATATTAAAAAGGAAATGTTATCTTGAAATTGAAAGGCTTGGTTTTTATGGTAAAAACAAAGAAAAAACGAGTACTAACAGAAATTAAACAACTTATTATGATTACCATTGGGGCACTTATCGCCGGCTTTGGGTTAGAATTATTTTTAGTGCCAAATGATATTTTGGATGGAGGGGTTATTGGTCTTTCCATCATTGCATCGAAGATATTTGGTGTCCCAATGAGTATCTTTCTTATTGTTTTAAATATCCCGTTTTTGCTTCTCGGATACCGAAAAATGGGAATAAAGTTTACATTACATACATTGTTTGGTGTTTTAGTCTTATCGGCATTTACTGCTTATTTGCATCATTTTGAACCAGTCACAGATGATTTATTTTTAGCTACCGTGATTGGTGCGGTTATATTAGGAACAGGTGTCGGTTTGGTTATCCGGACTGGTGGTGCATTGGACGGTACTGAAATTCTTGCGATCATTGTAAGCAAGAAACGACCAGTGTCTGTTGGACAAACTGTTATGGTCATGAACGTGTTTATTTTTATCCTTGCTGCATTACTCGTATTCAGCTGGGAAACAGCGATGTACTCAATTATTACCTATTATATCGCCTTTAAAATGATTGATATTGTAGTGGAAGGTATTGAAGAATTAAAATCAGTGACGATTATTTCAGATTCGCCTGATGAGCTAGCGAATGAATTGAATAAAGTGATGGGTCGTGGCGTCACCTTTCTTCATGGTGAAGGAGCCTATACAAATGAACCTAAAAAAATTATTTATACCATTGTTAGCCGGATTGAACTTTCCACCCTTAGGGAAATTGCACATGAAATTGATCCAAGTGCTTTAATCGCAATCGAAAATATGGCAGACGTGACAGGCAGTAATTTTGGAAATGGGGAAGGACATTAAAGAGGAAGCATGGTTACGCCATGCTTTTTTTATTTGAATCAGCTTCTAATTTATCTGTGTGTTTCATATATTTGTCCAAAAGCCATGAAGGACGGATATCATGAAAAGTTCTGGATATGAGCCACCTTTTATTTCAAGAATTGCCTTTATGTTTTTCTTTATGGTAATCATCTGTTTCGCAGTCGCTTCAAGCATATCCTCTATTAAAAAAGATTCGATCCATTTTCGGCAATTCGATATTAATATTCGAAGTCTGCCTAACGAAGTTTTTGTTCAATTGCTTGAATTTGAGAATGGCTATTTCGGACAATCTTTAAACGGGGAACTAGAATCTTTCACGAAAATGGTTGTAGAATCAACTCTTCAATTTAATTATGGGGATTTGCGAAGCTTTTTCGGTAATGAACTACCTGGTTTATCGATGTACCACACTGAAATTCTGATTCCTGGTGAAGGTACAGATTTCACCAATCTTCCGTACGAATCAGCCCCGCCTTTGGATGTTCTGCTTCAAGAGAGGGAAATGGCTCAACAGGAATTGGAGGAACTAAATAAGGATGATTCGAAAACACCGCCTGTGAATCTGGTAACTGATAAAAAGGTGTTAATTTATCACACTCATAGTTATGAATCCTACTTGCCGCTTCTAGGGCTTACTGGTGATCCCGATATGGATAAATCGGCTGATTCGAAAACGAATATTACGCTTGTCGGTGAACTTTTAGGGAGTGAACTTAAAAAGCACGGGGTTGGTGCAGTAGTAGACACAACGAATATTGGGCAAGAATTGAAGAAAAAAGGGTGGGGAACGCCAAAGGCTTATGCCGTTTCACGCGGGATCGTCCAATCTGCAATGGCAAGTGACTCCGAGATTGACTTCTTAATCGATATCCACCGTGATGGTGTTCGAAAAGATTTGACGACTGTTTCCATCAACAATAAGCCATATGCTAGGGTTTTCTTCGTCGTAGGAAAAGCAAGTCGTAATTTTGAAAAAAGCTATGCATTAGCCGAATCCTTAGACACGGCAATAAAATCACAGTTTCCAGGAATCAGCAGGGGTGTGATTGCAAAAGGACTAGATCAAGGGAATGGCGTCTATAATCAGGATTTAGCGGAAAACTCTATACTCATCGAGGTTGGTGGAGTCGACAATGATATGAAGGAATTAAAAAATACAGTTGAGGCACTTGCAAAGGTGATTAGTGAGCATATTATCGATGCCGAGAAGGTGAACTCGTCTCATGAGTAAAGAGTTACTCTTTTGGTTATTTTGGCTATTTGCCTCAACCCTGTTTTGCTTTTTTTACCTGCCCTTCGGCTACACCATTACGGCATTTCTGGCTGGGATTGCGATGTGCTGCAAGGCGTTGATTAAACAATCGATTGTGGAGAATGAAAAACAGCGGGGTTAAAGTTTAAACGAGTTTCCTTCAGATGTGCAAGCAAGTAAATAACAAGAGAAACACATTACAATTCGTACAGGAATTCTAATGTGTTTTTTTATTCTCACCACTAATAGTAATTAATATCATTCTAAATAAATTTCTGTTGTATTCGATAGAATTCTTGAATATGTTGTCTGTTTATTTCCAATAACTCTTCTTTCCCATTTTCAAAAATCAATTGAATTTTATAAATAGGGTCTTGGGATTCGTGAAGATAAGCAACTTCGGTAATTTCGTCCCATTTATAAACATCTTCGGACATCTGCTTCTTAAAAGTAATATCGTTATTTGAGATAAGTGTATAGTTGGCGACACTGGCGTAATAACCTGTCCCAATCGAAGCTACCAAAAATAAGATCCCTATATAATTCCATATTTTATTTTCAACTATCATACCAATGCAAAATAAAATAAAAAAACCAAAAGCTATAAATGTAAAGATGTTCGAAATAAAAGGCGTCAATACTAAAAAGGTCCCGCTATGTTTGAAGAGAACCTGCTGCACAAGATTAGGTCCTATAAATCCAGATATTACACCCACGATTGTGCTGATGATCAAGAGAACTACCCAATATGCCTTATTAATGTTTTGTAGCATTTTTTCTCCTTCCCTATGTAAATTGTTTAATATTATTATTTACGAATAATAATATTAAAGAGTTTCATTTTTCAAATAATATAATTAAATTCTGAAAACATTTCGCCTTTCATATTCCTTAAGCAGCTATTAATTAGATGTTTTCAAATGAAAAAGAACTTGGGATACAAACTCTTTTCACATGTGATTTTTACTATTAGACTTTTTGTGATTTTAATTGTTTTGCACCCCATAAATAAACCTGTTACTGATAGCTTCTATTATTTTTGTTTACCTACATTGTTTGAGGCTTTCTTTTTCCGAAATACTTTTATGTATTTTTACTTTGTTAATTTGAACGTCATGTTCTGGAGTGTCTGTTAATTTGATGATGATTCTATCAAAATGTCCATTATGATGCCCTGAATAATTTAATGCACTCGCGTAAACAATATGTCTTCTCGTATCACCCTCAATCCTCTCGATATTATCGATTCTTGGGCACGAAATAAAATCGGAGTATGCTTTATCAAGGTAAGTATAATATCTGGCATACAAGGTTTCCTCCAGTAAAACGTCATGACGAGGTCCTTCAACCTCGTATTTCCAACCTACTACAAGCCAATCTTGAAGCTCGGGTGCCTTAAAAAGAATTTTTTCTTTATTTTGTGAAATTATAACCTCACCACTTGTCGGTACACAGTACTTTGAATCTCCCTGAAGAGTACAATTGAAAACAGGTTCGATAGTTGCAATGTCACCATTTCTCATTTTCAATGTTAAAGAGATTGGATTTTTTACTAAATTCATCTTGTTAGATGCTACTTCCACTTTTTTTGCGGAATTAATCCATTCTACGACTTTCCTCATTACTTTTTCTTGGTATCCATCATTAATTGAAAATTCACGAAAACCTTGTGGATTTTTTACTTTCATAGATACCACATCATCCCCTACGTTGAGTGGTTTTACTTTCGCACCAACAACAGCATTATTAGTCAATAAGCCGATCATTAAAACTAAAAATATTGTCTTTAAATTCATAGAAAGTCCTACACCCCTTGATGTTAAGTTGTAGATATTTTCCCCTTTAGTACTTGGTACATACAAAAAGCGCTGACCATAAAGTCAACGCGGGTTTGTATTACTATTTACCTGAAGATTGGCACCTTTTTTTCTCCACCCTTTAAAAGATAAATAACAAGTACTGAGTGATGGTCTTACAAGAGTTAGTAAAGATTTTCGTAGATTTCAATCAGATTGCCAGCCGGATCTCGGAAATGCGCAACCTTCAGCATCCAGTCCGCCTGCTCATGCGGTTTTGTGATGAATTCAAGTTTATCTTTCATTTTTTCATATGTATCCTCTACACTTTCTACTTTAAAAATCAAAGTGGTTTTGTCCTGATTCCGTGCTAAATGTGTGTATTCTGCCCCAATCGCCGCCATCATTTGTTGTCTTTCAAAAAGTCCAAGCTTCACCCCACCGATACCAGTGAAATCAGCATATCGAGAGTGTTCATCTCCCCACGATACCTCAAAGCCTAGTACGTCCCGGTAAAACAGGAAGCATTCCTTATAGTTATCTACCAATAGACGGATATGTGTTAGGTTCATTTTATTCCTCCATATATTTTTTAGATTCTTCAGGTATTGCCCCTTCATTGATCCACGTTTCGACCATGTGATTAAAAAAATTTGGCCTTGCCATGGAAAGCCCGTGTCCCATGTTTGGAATGAGGACACCTTTAGCATGTTGGTTTGCTTTTACGAGATCTTTGGCTGATTGTTTCATAATCGACTTTTCTTTTTCACCCACAGTCACCAATATGTTTGTGGTAACCTCTTTAAAATTTGCCGGGATGGTAAATGACATATTTTCTTCTAATACACGGGTAAGGGCATCGGCTGTGATTTGACTGCTTTCTTCATAATATTTTTCGAAATCATTGTCACTAACATATAACGTTTTTGCTTGAAGTTTGGAAAACCATCTTTTTTTAATGAGTGGAGCTGATAGTTTAATAGTCGGTTGAATCCATTTCATTGCATAAGTCATCGGTCGAACAAGAGCGCTATTAATGATTGCACAATCGATTAAATTGGGTTTCATGCTTAGGAGCTGCACAATAATTTGAGCACCTAAGGAAAAGCCAATCAGGATTACTTTTTTCCCGTTTGATTTTTCTTCGATTAAGTTTACGACTCTTTCTGCACTGTTTTCGATTGAAAATGGAATTGCGATGCTTTTTCCATGACCAGGCAGGTCTGGAACGAGGCAATGGAAATGAGAGAAATAGTGAACCTGCTTGTCCCACATCCAGCCACTTACACCGCCGCCATGCAAGAAAACCATCAGAGGCGCACTCGTATCACCGTATTCTTGATAGTGAAGATTCATTCGTAGTTACCTCACTTAATTTGTTTGTTATTTCCATTATATGTTTATCTGAAGTTTCCGTCTAATTATTGTATTTTGTTTAATGGCCATAAATTTAATTTAATGGCCGAAAATCTTTTTTATTGGCTATAAAATTTTTTTATCAGCCGTATATTTTAATTATCAGCTATAAATTGATTACTAGGCTAAATTTTCAGCAAAGATTCCGTAAAGATCTCCCTCATTTGTTTAAGTTACTGTCACTATTTAAAATTTACTGTCACTAACTTCAATTTAGTGTCACTAATTCAGGAATACTGTCACTAACCTCAAAGCCCCAAGGAATTTCCTTGGGGCTCACACTTTATTTCACTGGTATCCAAATTTCTGAGTAATAATTAGGTTCATATGCGTTTCCAGCTGGGTACAATTCAAATTCTGCTGTACCTGCAAATTCATATCCACTTGACGGAAACCACTCCGAGTAGATTTTTTTCCACGCATCCTGCATCGCATGTGGCATCGCACCATGCACTTCGAATACAGCCCATTTTGACGCAGGAATATCTAGCGTATCAAACTTTCCTGATTGCCCATCTACGTTTTCCACTGCCACCCAATAATCGATTTCTCTGGCGTTTTGCCCACTTACACAAACTCCTAAAATCCCATTAATTTCGCCGTTATTCAGTGGAATTAATGAATCACATGTACCATCGGAATTCACTTCGTCCCATAACTTCGGAATTCTGCGTAGATGCTCATCATTCACGCATGAAAAATTGCGCTTTACTCCTCCTGCTTTAAATCCTTCCTTCTCAACAATTCGATATTTCACTGGATCTGCTCCTTTCAAACTCACCTGGATGACCAGGCGGCTATATGATTGCAGCTTTCCAATCCCCTTTCGGACATCGCTTGGGGAAACTCCATGCTGTTTCCGAAAAGCCTTTGTAAAAGCCTCGGGAGTGTCGTAGCCATATTTGTAGGCTAGATCAATAATCTTCGTTTCTGTTTTCGTTAATTCTTCTGCTGCAAGTGATAACCGGCGCCGACGCAGGTAATCCCCCACTGTGATGTCTGTTAAAATCGAAAATGTGCGTTGAAAATGAAACGGTGACGCATTTGCATGACTGGCTATCTCTTCGATTGAGACATCCTCAAGCAGGTGGTCCTCCATAAAATCAATGGCGCTTTGTAATGATTCTAGCCAACTCATTCTCCCTCACTCCTTACCTCTATTCTAAATGTGACACATTCTTCTATCCTGTCATTTTGTGCTTAGTTAGGACAGATTTTTAATAAAAAAGCTACGGGTGTCATTATGAGTGAGTTTGTTCGCAACTTTATGTTTTTCCAAAAATTGTACGTCCGCGATTTCTTCATCAATAGGCGACAATTTTTCAACATCGCCTATAAATTCAACTAAAAACATCGTTGTCTCTTGTCTCTTAAATCCGATTTTTCTTTGAATTTTTTCGGGAAAGTCAAAGCAAATTCTCTCTTCGAACTCCTTAATCATGAAAAAATCAGTCGAGCCCGTTTCCTATTTAAGTTCGCGAAGCAACGCATGTCGAGGTGATTCATCAATGTCTTCCATTCCGCCTTTGATGAAATCCCACTCACCAGGTATTTTTTCAGATCCGATTTTTATTTTATGTACGACCAAAAATTGATCATCCTTGAAGATGATTGCCCCAACCGCTTGTCTAATCATGAAAAATGAGGCTCGCTTCCTTCATTTCCAACCAGTTGTACAGTTTTATAATTTGGCTCTCCCCCAAACACAAATAAATGTGTACCTGACATTTTATCTTCAGTCCTTTTTCGAAAATGATAAGATTTATATGTATTTCGATAATAATGGTCAAAATCCTTTAATAAATTTGAAACGTTTTGCATGTCTGGTTTCTCTAACTATTAGAAGAAAGGAGGAAGAGTTTTGACTATAAGTAAACTGGTCGCAAAGGCGAAAAAGGGAAATAACCGTGCTTTTCAAGAATTGATTGATACCGAAAAAACAAAGCTTTATAAAATGGCCTATTTGTATATGAAGAATGAGGACGATGCACTTGAGGTGTTTCAAGAAACCGTTTATAAAGCCCTCACCTCGATTAAAGATCTAAAAAATGATACATATTTTTCAACTTGGATAACTCGGATTTTGATTAATACTGCGATTGACCAACTTCTCAGAAAAAAAAGAGTGATTCCAATGGAACGGGATTTCCTTGAGAACAAAGCTCCTTCATACACAGATAAGCAGGTTGATTCCGACTTATTGAACGCAATTAAAGGATTAGATGAAAAATATAAAACTGTTTTAGTTTTACGGTTTTACAAGGACTATACCATTAAACAAATCGCCGAATTCCTTGATTGTCCAGAAGGAACTGTAAAAACAAATATACATCGTGGCATTGCTCTATTACGTGATCAATTAAAGGAGGTCATTGTGAATGAATAAACAATTCCCTGAATTTAATAAAGAGCTGGAAAGCATTCCAGTTCCCGTTGAGAAGCTTGATGACATTATTCAACAAACCATTCATGAGCATCGAAGACAGAAACCCAGACGTAAAAAGATCGTACTTACTACAATCGGTTCAGTTGCAGCAGCATTTATTCTGTTTTTAGCATCAGCCACATTATCACCGACTTTAGCCAAAGTTGCTTCTGAAATTCCTTTAGTCGGAACCTTCTTCAATGAAACTGGTGATGAAGGGCTACAGATTGCCGGAAGAAGTGGGCTTACTCAAGTAGTTAATCAGACAGCGAAAGACAATGGCGTGACACTGACAATGAATGAGATTTTCTATGATGGCACGCGGTTAACATTTGGCATTACACACGAGTCACTCATCGCAATTGGCGATATTGAACGACCTACTATTTTAGTGAACGGGAAAGAGATAAATTTTAGTTCAGGTAGTACAGGCACATTTATCACTCCATCTAAACATGAAATAGTGATGGATATTAACCCGACAGAAGAACTACCGGTAGAATTTGATATGAAGGTCATCATTGATGCTGTCGGGCTAATGCCTGGTAATTGGGAATTTGAATTTCCGGTGAAGCAATCAAATGAAGTAACAGTTATTCGACCGGACTTAACAAACATGATTAATGATTCAGAAGTGAAAGTAGAGTCTGTGAAGATCGGGCCAGCTGGAACAGATTTAGCTGTTCAAGTAAAAGTAGAACCTTCCAATACAAAACTGGATCCTTATATGGATTTAAATTTCGTGATAATCGATGATCAGGGTAGAGTTCTAAGAAGCCTAAATGGCAGTGGGCATGGTGAGACTATCGACGGAGTTGAGGTTGCAAATCTAGATTATCTTTATACGCCAATTAAAGATGGAGTGAAAAGCCTGAAGATCGTTCCTTATAAAATTTCAATTGAAAAGGGTACTTTTGAAGAGCTTTCTGTTCCATTAAACAAAACACTTCCAGTTGAAATAAATCAAGGTGAGGCAGGAAAAATTACGGTCACAGATGTTGAATTCCTTGACCAAAAAACAGTCGTTTATTTTACGGTAGAAAGTGAATTTCCTTATGATGATAACTTGACCAGGAATCGAACATGGTTAGAATCGGAGGATGGCAAGGATCTATCCTTCCCGGAGAATCCTTTAGCCAAACGAATCGAAGGACACTTATTTAGGCAGGAATTTAAAGCTGCGAAAAATACAAACGTTAAATTTAAGGCTTATGAAATTCCGAACCCAATAATGTTTCAGCCTTTTGAAATTACATTACCGTAAAAAGAAGTCAGGCCAATTCAGCCTGACTTTTCATTATTCATTATCAGCAAGTGAATTTCTGTCAACGGCATGTGGTGGCTTCTCAAACCATCCTTCATCAATCATAAGATTGGTACCATCTTCAACATATCTTCCAATATCTAGGATGAATTTACTAAACAACAATCCAAGGTCCCGTCTACCGTTAAGCGACATTGCATTCGCATATGACCGAATCTTCATCGAAAACATATCAATTTTATGGAAGGTCATTAATTTATCTGAGAATGGCGGAATTGTCGATACCCCTACTAAATCATCCAGTAATGGATGACCAGGCAGATTCTCTTCGTGAAGTTTTGCCAAACAATCTTTAATATGGTCCATCGTAATTTCTTTTCCGCGGAGCATGAATTCCTTCACCTTTTTTCGGTCCGCTACCTGGCTAAACCCCATCAAGAGTCCTTTACTCGCGACATTGTTTTCAAGGTTATCCTGTAGGTGAGCAATTTCTAAAGCATGAAGGGGTCTTACGTCTCCAAGAAAACCAGCTAAATAGCTTTGTTTTTCCACAAAACTTACTTCTTTCGGAATTGGAATGACTGGTGGTTTTGTTAAAAAACCTTTTTCCTCCATCGTTTCATTTAGAGTTACTAAAAACTCTATTGTATTCTTATCTATGTTAAGTATCAGTTCTCTAACGTCTTGACGCATCATCATAGGAATCGCAGTAGAATAAAGGCTAAGCCCTGCTTTTGCAGTATACTTTAAATAATGAAGGTAAAATTCATCTGCAAACAACCTAGGGGCATCGAGGTTAACATCCTTCTTCACATCAAATCCAATTGGTATTGGAAAATTATCTTTATTAAAGATCCTTGTAATCTCCATTATTATTTTTTCACTGAGGTTTTTGGCTTTTTTTAGGATTTCCATTATGTCAGAATCCTGACAATGTTTTTGATAATAAGTTAACACGCAAATGGCCATTGTATTTCCCATATACACCGCCCACAGCTTACCCATCTCAGCTGAAGTAAGTTGTTCATCGCTGGATTTCATATCCAAACTCCCCTTCGCTTTTTTATCTAGTATCTTGCAAGATAAGCGGTAGTATTCAAAAATGTAGATTCCTGAAATATTTTTCGACAAAAAATATAGGATAATTTTTTATTTTGCGGTTGTTTCATCAAGGTTTGAGACGCCACTCTATTTGTTCCAATACATTCTGTGACAAAGTTCAACATTCTGGTTTTTTTTTACATTTGCATTCATGAATTCAATGATGTACTATACAAATACAAGCTACATTGTACGTAATCATAATAAAGTTTAACCTTTGAACTGAAATAGGGAGTTTAACATTGAAGCTGGAATGGCAGGCCTTCGTCCATGGCGACTTGAAGGACATACAGAAACGTTTCTGCAAACACCCACTTTGAGGAGTGGTGGTTTTAAACTTTCTTAGGGTATTACGGCAATTGTGGCTTTTCCTAATTACCGACCAATCCATTTTCCGTATGGGGAGTGGATTTTTTATTTGTTTGTTATATGTCTTGACCTTTGTCGTGAATTCCTTTTATAATTAATTTCTGTAGTATTGTAAAATTTGATCATGTCCCAGTAGCTCAGTAGGATAGAGCGACAGCCTCCTAAGCTGTAGGTCGTTGGTTCGATTCCAATCTGGGACGCTACATGATAGCCCTCACTTTTGTTGTGATGGGCTATTTTTTATGCAAAGAAAAAGAGGCCTTAAGCCTCTACACTTCCTTTGTCTTCGTTTCTTTTTCAGCAAATGCTGATACTCCTTCAGTAATGACACGATCGGTATCAAGATAGGGTTTTCCTCGAAGTGCATGATTTGAAAAGATTTCAATGCTTTCTTCCTTTGTATCCTTCGGCAAACTGACCACCTCCAACGATGGAAATTTTCAACATTAGCCATATTGTTGGCAATCAGCCTGATGTTCATTCATTCTTCCATTCTAAAAATTCCAAGCGGTTTCCAAACGGGTCATATGCATAAAAGCGATTGGCACCTGGAAGATTGTTGTCTCCGATTGTGCTCACGTTGTTGTTTTGAAGATGCCGTTTCAAAGATGTAAGATTCTGTATTTCAAAAGCTGGATGTGCCTTTTTCGCAGGTACAAATGGTACCTCGATGCCGATGTGAATTTGCACGAAGCCGTAGGTAAACCAAACTCCGCCATTTTTTCGAAGTGTCTCCGGCTTTTCGACTTCTTGGAAGCCTAAAATCGTTGCATAAAAGTCGCGCGCTTGATCTTCGCTCCCTTTTGGTGCCGCAAGTTGGATATGGTCGATTGCTCTTATTGTAAAAGTCATTTTAATCCCCCTAGTTGGTTTGTTACTTTCATCGTACTCTATTTCGGGGGATAACTAAATTTGATTAATTTTATGTATTTGTATAAGTTTTCGTTATTTGTCCGGATATGTCTCTTTTAAAAATTTTATGGATTGAGTAATTAGCTCCTTCAGCACATTTACATCAATATCCGCCATTTTGTTGATATAGACACAGGACTTTCCTGATGTATGTTTACCAAACTTTTCGAGTAGCCCCTCACGTTTCGTATCCCCAGTTGCAAAATACAAACTAATTTTTGCCTTGCGCGGTGAAAAACCAACAAGGGGCGCATCCCCCTCATGGCCGGTCGCATATTTGTAATGGTAGGATCCAAACCCAATAATACTTGGCCCCCACATTTTTGCTGGATACCCCGACGTTTCTGTAAAAAGATCTAACAGCTTATAGGCATCTTCCCTCTTTTTTAAATTGTCGACTTTTTCGATGAATTCAATGACACTTGCGTCGTTTTCTTTTGTTTTTAATTCGTACATATTTTTGGCCTCCTTGGTGGTAGTAGGATTGACATGATTAAGTAATTCAAGACATTGTGGGGGGATTCCTGCTTAAAATAAAAATTGACGGGAAGCTTGGCTTTCCCGTCTGTCTATATTCAATCTAATGTAACATTAATGGTCTCATCGATAAAAGTTGTAGTAGTGTAACCATCAATTTTCAACATCAAATTTTCTACCTTATTACTAAATAGTTCAATTTGATGACTTGTTGTAAAAATACGTGGCTGTTCTAATTCTGACATGCGATAGAATTCTTTAGCATCGTATTTTTCACCATCTTTATCAACAATATATCCATCTACATCAATCGTGGATCCGGTACAACATTCTTCATTTTCGTTAAGAATTTCATAATTGAAGATTTCATACTGCCGATTCTTTGAAAGTTCTTCCGTCATATGAATTTTTGTCGTTTCTCCAAATTCAACTTCTTCAATCGAGATTTTATTATTCAAGTATTCAAAGGTTTGTGGCATACTCTTCGTTATATCAATCGTGAAACTTTGAGGTTTTTCCTTAAAGTATGAAACTGCCCCAAAATGAATTTCCAGTTCCTTTGGCTGATCGAAATAGATTGAATTAAATGTTTCATTTACCCTCTGCATGCCACCAGTTTCCTCACTGGAACCACTTACACCACTAAGGGGATCTAAGTATATTGATTTCGTTCCACTTTCAATCTCTTTGATTTGAATGTTCCGGATTTTTTTATCATCATGACCATCCCTATAACGATACGATAAAATCGTTGTTGTTGGGGCAATTGTTAATTCATCTAAGAAAACAGGATTGCCATCTACCTCGGTCTCGATATTAAGTTCGTGAACGATTGCCTTATGTTTTTTTATAGGTATTTCAAAATACCAATCACCGTGTACAAATTCTCCTCTTTCATCATTCCCTAATGTGCCTGGATTCGATGGATCATCGACTACTTTTTCAACCTTATTGAGCTGGAATTTAATAACCCCTTCCTCCTCACTCATCGGCATGGCACCTAATCTACCTGCAAAGACATGGTTCTGGTTGGAGTACATGTGAAACGAACTGTTAAAGGGTGTATCAGACACTGTTAGATATTGATTCTTCCAAAACTGTTGTTGATTATTTATCCTGATCCCTTGACTATAATTGATCATAAATTTTTGTTTTTTGGATAAATCCTCAACTTCATAATAGATAAGAGTTTGAATGTCATCAGCCACAACACTTTTTATGGTGACTTTGATTCCATTACTTTCTGCAATTAGGTTCAGTTGTTCACCGAGTCCTTGTTCAATGAGCTGTTCGACTTGCCTTGTTTCCTTATTACTTAAATCCTTATACCAATCAATGAATGTTGCAAATCCCTCAGTGGCAACCGCTGTTCCTACAAATAAGGTTAAAAATAGAGCAGCAACCAGACCTCCGATAGTCGTACGTTTCATTTTCTTACGTCTATTATTTTCAGTGATTTCTACCTTCGTTCGAACATTTTTCATAAAATGATCTGGTGGCTTAATAGATTCTGTTTTATCATCTATCAATGCTATCATTTGTTCTATTTCTTTTGCCTCTTGTTGACATGTTTCACATGTTTGCAAATGGGAATTGACCTTTACTGTATCTTCTTCATCAAGAATACCCTCGATGTAGCCAACGATAAAATCTTGAACATCATTACATTTCATGTCCTTCACCACCTTCGATTGCATTACGGAGTAGTAACAATCCCCGATATATTCGGGATTTCACCGTTCCGATAGGGACCATTAATATTTCTGCAATTTCATCCTGGGAATAACCCCTAACGTATTTCAGAATAATAACTTCTTTGTACTTTTCATCTAATTTTTCTAAGCCATCGAACACTTGAATTTTGGTTTCAAACTCACTCATATCTTCTAAAACTCCTATCTGTTCCGCGGCCTTTCGTTTATTTTTTCGATATAGATCCCTGCATTCATTAATAAAAATCGTAGTAACCCACGTATCGAAATATTTATCCTCTTTTAACTGTGAAATCTTATCGTGAACCTTTAGGATGGTATTATGAAAGACATCCTCCACATCGTGATGGTTTTTTAAATATGCCCAGCCAATTTTATAAAACTTTCCTCTTCTAGAATCAAACCAATCTATAACAGCATTCATATCCTGCTTTTTGATTTTCCTTAGTATAATTGCATCCGTAATCATCGTGGCCACAATGTTTTTTCTCCTTCCCAGGCTGCCTCTTTACAATTAGAGTAAGAAGCATTAGAAAAAGTTCCATAATAAAGTAATTTTTCTATTTTTAGTATACTTGTAGATTAGGGAAAGTTGAGGATTTTCTATTCATTGGGTGGCAAGTGGTAAACTCGGTGCCTTTGGTCGCCATCATATTTGAGGTTTAATGATTTTAGGATGTTTTTCGCGGCAGTTCTTGACTTCAGATTAAGAAATTCCCGTAATTGTTGGTTTGTAATTGTGTTACCAATCAAGAGTGCATAGTCTTCAATTGCATCATGATAAGCTGAATTCGAGGAAAGCTTGCATGCTGGGCAATGCCATAATCTCTCCGAACGTACCATCGGAAGCCTTCCACATTTCGGACAAAACACTCCTTTTATTAGTGAGGCTGGAGTAATCCCAAAATGTTTCAGAATATCTTCGTCATGAGGTGTATGATGCTTTAATAGTAACTTTGATAGTTTTTGAATTTGCTTTTTATCAAAAACATCTTGATTGTTCCTTTTCTCATACAACTCAATCTTTTGGATAAAACTCGGGCTTTTGATTACTTTTTGGTAATGCTTAAAATTTGTGCTAGCATCAATTATCGTGTTTGGGTTTGTGAAGATAACTAAAGTTTCAATTGGAATGGTGGGAATTTTGAAGGTTTTTAGAATCCTGTTAAGCTGCTGCTGATGTCTGGTGATTTGGGCAACAGGACATTGGTACGATTTTCTTGTATCTTTGTATGTTTGGATTAGTTGATCAAACTTTCCGTCAAAATATAATTCTCCTCGATAATGTTTTGCGTCGATAATTAAAATGAATGTGGGACTAATTAAAAGTATGTCTATTTCAAAGTAGTGCTTGCCGGAGATATCGGGTAGACGAAGATTGTGGAAGATTAAGTAGTTTTTTTCTATTAAAAAGGTTAAGTAGTACTGTAAAGATTGTTCTCCACGGTATCCTGCCATTCTTCTACCATACTCATCGCTAATTTCTTGGTATCTTGGATAGGTTTCTACCAATCTTTTAATTAAAGCTTTTAATTTCCTTACCCTACGTGGAATTTTTAGTTCTTTTTTGTTCATTTAGTTTGCTCCTTTGATATTTAATACATCAATTTTCTACAAATTAAGCGAAATTCCTGCAATAATTCAAATTTTTTTTTAAAGGTTTCTTTCTTATGGTTTTTATTTTGATTCTATGGTTTTTATTTCAAATCTGTGGTCTTTATTTTAATTCTATGGTTTTTATTCCAAGTCTATGGTTTTTAGCAAAAAACAAAGGTTAAATCTTAACACCTCTGCTTAAACTAAGGACACGATGTAAACGGTAGGAGGCGTGTATAGTGGAGAATGGATTGTCGATTTTTGCACTGGGCGGGATTAATGAGATTGGAAAAAATATGTATGTGTTGCAATATGAGGATGATATTCTTGTCATTGATTGTGGGGGAAAGTTTCCGGATGAGAGCTTGCTTGGGATTGATCTGATCATACCGGATCTCACTTACTTAGAGGAAAATCAGGAAAAAATTCGCGGGTTGCTAATTACGCATGGGCATGAGGATCATATTGGCGGGATTCCTTATTTTCTAAAAAAGCTTAATGTGCCGATTTATGCAACACGGTTTACGCTGGGATTAATTGAGTTGAAGCTGACCGAGCATCGTCTTCTTGCGGATACCGAGCTGTTTCCGATTGACGCTGAATCTAAGCTCGACTTCGGAAAACTGATGGTTTCCTTTTTTAAAGTCAATCATAGCATTCCGGATTGCCTTGGCATCGTGTTTGATACGCCGGAAGGTAAGGTTGTTCATACTGGTGATTTCAAGTTTGATTTGACACCGGTGAATGATCAGCATTCTGACATTCATCGGATGGCTGAAATCGGTCGTGAGGGTGTACTTGTCCTATTATCGGAAAGCACGAATGCGGAGCGCCCAGGTTCGACTCCAACCGAATTAAAAGTTGGACATATGATTGAGGAAGCTTTTATGAAAGCCAGGAGAAAAGTCTTTGTTTCGACGTTTGCTTCGAATATCAGCCGGGTTAAGCAAGTTGTGGAAGCAGCAATGAAGACAAATCGAAAGCTCGCCCTGCTTGGGAGAAGTATGGTGAATGTCGTGGATGTTGCGGTAGAGCGCGGCTATCTCCATATTCCCGATGGCATGCTGATTGATGCCAAAGAGGTGGAAAGTCTTGCACCTGAGAAAGTTTGTATTCTATGTACTGGTAGCCAAGGGGAACCAATGGCTGCGTTAGCGCGTCTTTCAAATTCGAGCTACCGCGATGTGCAAATCCTCCCAGAAGATACAGTGATATTAGCGGCGGGTCCGATTCCTGGCAATGAAAAAAATGTATCACGCATCATTGATAATTTGTTTCAGCTTGGGGCTGTTGTGCTTTATGGAGGAAGCGCAACTGGGATGCATGTTTCCGGTCATGGCTTCCAAGAGGATCTTAAATTGATGTTGACGTTAATGAAACCCACTTACTTTATCCCGATTCATGGGGAATATCGGATGCTTCATCAGCATAAGTCACTTGCTGTTTCCATTGGGGTAGAGCCGGAAAATGTTTTTATCATCCAGAATGGTGACGTAGTCGACGTCCAACATTCGGAGGCACGACAAACTCGGAAAATTCCTTCTGGTGATATATATGTGGATGGTGTTGGTGTTGGGGATGTTGGGGATATTATTTTACGGGACCGTAAGCAGCTATCTGAGGACGGCATGGTCGTCATTATTGTCACGATGAGTAAGAGAGATCAGAAAATCCTATCAGGTCCAGATACGATTACGCGCGGGTTTGTGTTTAACAGGGATTCTGAAAAACTTTTACGTGACACAAACCGGCTTGTGAAAAAAGCAATTCTTGACCTTCAAAGTGAAAACAAATACCAGTGGAACGCAATGAAAAAGGAAATTAAAAAGTCAGTTGGTCAATATTTATTCGCACAAACTAAACGCAAACCGATGATTCTCCCGTTTATAATCGAAGTGTAACCCTCCTGAGCAGGAGGGTTCTTTCATTTCCAAGTTTCATCTAGCTTATCGGCGTAGAACTCGATGGCTCGTTTATACTTCTGAATCGACGTCTCACGCGCCGTCTCAGCTAAACTTTTTAATAGAAGCTCCATCGCCTTCTGATGTCTCTCCAGATTATAAAGAGTCATTGCGTAAAAAGATTTCATTGCATGATTTTCAGGAAAAAGCTCAGTCCCTTTTAACAGAGTCGCCTCGGATTTTTCATATTCTCCGAGCGTCCGATAAGTACTACCTAATCCAAGTAATGCCCCTTCTAAATCTTCATCTTGTAAACCAAGTTCAATTGCCTTTTTATAAAATGGAACAGCTTCTCCCTCTAATCCCAGTACATCAAAACTCCATGCAACTTGATAGTGTATCTGCGGGTCCTCAGGGGACTCCTTTAGTAATCTCAACAGCCGTTCATTCGATTCTTTGAGCCTGCCCTCTTTTCTAAGCTGTAAAGCGGTCTTCATTTTTGATAAGTCTCCTGGTATTCATCAAAATCTAGCACCTCAATCACATCTGACCATTGCAGAACCGTTCCAACAAAGTCATTAATATCAAGGTCGGCCATTTCATATGTCTCACCGTCGTTAGTCGTACCGGTCGCATCCTCAATAAAGGTAACATCATATCCGCGGTCGAAAGCAGAAATAGCGGTAAACATACAGCAAAATTCCGTATTAAAGCCTGTGATAAACACCTGTTTTACACCTAATTCCTCTAAAAGGGACGAAAGTTTTGTATTGAAAAATGAACTTGGGGTTGTTTTTTCAACTACATAATCGCTTAAATCCCTGACTGATTCATGGAGTTCGGAACCTTCAGATCCCCGATATAGCGGACTTTCCTCCACCTCGTCGAAATGACGAACCATGATAACCGGCAGCTTTTTTGCTTTGAAATCCTGAATGATTTGTTGAATTTTAGTAAGTTCCTCCGTAAAGTCTTTAAAATTCACAATCCCGTTTTGTACATCAATCACTAGTAATGCTTGCATTCTCGCTCCCCCTCTTTTTAAACTTTGGACTTAGCTCGCTCCAGACGTCAAATTGGTTGCCATCCGGATCGCTAAATACAAAGTTTTTCCCAGCATGGCCACGATCTTCAATCTCACCGACTAATATATGACGCTCTTTGAATTCTTGATGTAATTTCTCTAGTGCTTGTACTCCATCAACCTCAAAGGTAAGTGAAAAACGTTCATCTCCTTTTTCATCAATGAAATTTGACGTTTGTCCTTCTGATGCAGCAACAAGGAAAAAACTTTGATCCGCCAAATCAAGAATTGCTTTATCCTCATCCATATAGTTCAACATTGCCCCAAGGTTTTCGGTGTACCAGGTCGCCGAACGCTGGACATTCGTAACTGGTAGATAGGTTGTTCCAACACGTAGGAGTGTTTGTGACATTTTAGCGCCCTCCTTTCATATTTTCTATAAATGTGAATGCATTCCTCTTTTTTTAAAAAATCCCTCAATATTGGTAATTCAGCTTTATTTTGTATTATAATTAAAACAAGATTAGGTTTAATCCACAAGGGGGTTCGTTCGATGAATATACCTAAAGAAAGCTATATATCACTTGATGAATTCTACAAACTAAGAGACCAAACTAAAAACCTTTTGGAATATGTTGATGGAGTTGTGTATATGTCACCCTCCCCCTCTACGAAGCATCAACGAATCTCAGGAAGGTTGCATGCTCAATTATTCACCCTATTAGATGGCGGGGATTGTGAAGTTTTCCATGCTCCATTTGATGTTGAATTAACTTCGGAAAAAATGGATGGGACCAAAGTTATCATTCCTGATTTATCAGTTATCTGTGATAAAACTGGATTAAATGAGGATAATTATGTTGGCGTGCCTACATTAATTATTGAAATCATTAGCCCATCTAACCAATCACATGATCTAGTATTTAAATTGAATCTCTACATGCAATACGGTGTGAAAGAATACTGGATTGTGAATCCTTTACTCAATACTGTGCAGGTTTACACACTGGAGAATGACGGTCAGTACCGACAAATGGATATTGCAAAACAAAGTGGTACAATTCAGTCTGCAGTCTTGCCAAGTTTCAAAGTCAATTTAGAAAAACTTTTTTGAATAAACATTTTAAAGCAGGAGAATGAAATCTCCTGCTATTTCTATTCCTTTTCTTCCGTTCTCCCCATCGTTATGTCATCAAATGGCGTGAATTCATTACTGGGCAGTTTTTTCTTTCGAATAATTTTAAAAATAGACAAACTTACGGCTCCAACAATGATAGCCAGAAAAATATAGATCATGGGCATTCTCTCCATTTCACATGGAATTCATTATGTATTGTATTTCTAGTTATGTATTGGTTTTCCTTTATTTTTTGCAAATAAAAAGAAGCCATATCCATTAGGACAGGCTTCAGGTAGTAATTTTCTTAATGACTTGAACATATTGTTCGTACAATGGCTCCCACATTAGCTTGCGGTTTTCCACCTGTTTGCCATCGAGCAACATGCCAATGACATCAAGGCATACATGCCATCCTGCTAAGTCTCTTGGCGTATGGTCGGTAAGCTTTGTGATTGTTTCGATTAAAAGTAGCTTACAACCTTCCTGCTCAGGAGTAAGCTCAAAGCGGACACTGTCGTCTGCCCAGGTGAACTCCAACACAGAGCGATCACTAAAGTCGGTGATGGTCATTTCCTCGAAGTTTCCGTTTCCCATATCAAAAAGGTATCGGCCACCGTTTCGAAGTTCATCGACTTTTAATTCTGCAAACCAAGTTGGCAGCTTATCGTTATCCGTTAGCATTGCCCAAACCTCATCAATTGAGTGGGGGTAATGGCGTTCGAATGTTGCTATGTAGTTTGGTTCATTTTTTGTAAGAGTTGCGAGCATGGTGTACCTCCTAGTTTTAGAATGTCGTGTTAAAGTTTGCTTTCAGATTGTCCCATCCGTATACCGCTTCTTTTAAATTCTTCCCGCCGATTTCAACTTCAAAGGTATTGAGTTTGCGAGCTCCAAGTGCTTCGTAAAATAAACAGGACTTGTTTTCTTCCAATACTAATACTAGCATTGTGTTGAAATCCTTGTCCAAAAGTTGCTTTACAACTGGGATTACTAACTTTTTACCCAAGCCTTGCCCTTGATATTCTTGTAAAATATAAATGGCGTAGAGCTCACCTTGGTAGTTTTCATAACTCCCACTGCGCTCTTTTCCACCGCAAGCAAATCCTGCGATTTCTCCACTGTTATTTTCCGCAACAAGAATATGTCCGTTTGGGATTCCTCTTTCCCACATCTTTTCCCTAGATTCATAGGACAAGCGCTGAAGAAATTCATCAGGAATAATCCCTTTGTAAGTTGTTCTCCAGCTATCGACATGTACTTTGGCGATACCTTTTGCATCGGATAAAATCGCTTTTCTTATTTTCATAATGTCCTCCTATTTCACTTCTAGTGCAAAGGCATAAAATGCATCTCCATTTGATACATTTTCTTCATTTTCATCCATCCACCAAACGCCGTAAGAATAGTAGTACACCCCTTTTTCCTCGGGCGCGGTAAAACGATGATTTTCTACTTCGACTTCGGTTTCCTTGTCACCAGCGTAATATGCGACATGCACTTCATTTGGCATTGGTTCATAATCCATCACAAATGTAATTTCTTCACCAGGCTGCACGACAATCGGATCTTTTCCTTCTAAAAGTGCTTCTGGTCCTGCCGTATCCACACATACACTTTCGTTCTTCGCGCTCCAGCAATAGGTGCCGAGTTTCGTTGGATATGTTTCATCCCCAATTTTCACCATCGTTGCAGGTGGTTCACCGCCAGTTAGATTGCTTGACTGATTATCTCTACAACCCGCAAGCGCAAACAATATTCCAATTAAAAGTACAAGCATCCATTTTTTCATTATGCGTCCTCCAATTGTGCACTTTTACTAAACTGACGAAACTTTCAAAAAAAGGTTACAGATTTTGAAACCAAACCGCTTATTTTTCCGTATATTTGATATAATGAAAGATATATAAAGAAACGGTTTTCATTTTTGTAAGGAGGTCATATGATGACAGGTATTGTTGCGGTTGTGATGGTATTTTCAATTCCACTTGTTGCGATTATTACGAGCCACTTTCAAACACAATCTAAATATAAACATAAAATGATCCAAGACGAGTTAGAGTTAGAGAAGCTAAAGCATAATAATTACTTGCTGGAAACAGAGAAAATGCGCGCGGAGCTTGAACTTATGAAGCTTGAAGCTCCAAAGGATGAATCAAAAATACTCTAAGATAAAGGCACCCAACTTAAGGGTGTTTTTTATTTATAAAGTCATTTATTTCTTTTTTCCCTCTTAGTACAATCACTGTTTTGTCTTGGGATAAACGGTCTAATCTTTCTTGCATTTTATGTATTCTTGGCTTGTAGGTCGTCCAGATGAATTTGATAAATTCCCAATCTATTTTTTCTGTACAGCCGAGATCTGGACGCTTTTTACCAATGTGCGTAACGTAGCGTTTCAATACTTGGTACAGGCACTGATATCGAGGAAGTTCGAGATAGATGATGGTATCAGCCTGCTCCGCTCGAAGTTCGAAGGTTTTACTATAATTTCCGTCGATAATCCAGCTGTCATTTGTGAGGATTTCCTCTTGGGCTGCTTTAAATTCCTCATGCGGCGCTTCGACCCAACCTGGTTTCCAAAAATAACTGTCCAAATGGTGCACGTCAATTCCAGTCTTGTTACCTAATTTTTGGGCAAATGTTGATTTTCCAACACCTGCTGAAATTCCGATAACCATGATTTTTTTCATGCGTTCCCTCGCTTTAGTGGTATTTTTGACCTACTATTTCATGCTATAATTTTACTAGGTTAACAGTTTAAAAAAGGGGTAAGTCAACGTGTATCATTTCATTGCATCCATTCTAAAAGGAATACTTACAGCAACAGGTGGGATTAAGGTTTATAACAAAGAGAAGCTGCCAAAGGATGGCGCCTATGTTGTTGCATGTACACATACAGGGTATATCGATATTTTGTGGCTTGGTGTTTCATTGCTGCCACGGCACATTCATTATATGGCTAAAAAGGAATTGTTCACGAACAAGCTAATTGGAGGCTTTTTAACAAAGCTAAATGCATTCCCGGTTGATCGTAATAACCCAGGGCCAAGTGTGTTAAAAATCCCATCTAGATTACTTTCAAAGGGTGAGATTGTTGGAATTTTCCCAAGTGGAACGCGCACGAATGAGCAAACAGCACTCAAGCAAGGAGCCATTACGATTGCGCAACGAAGCAAGGTTCCTGTTGTTCCCGCTGTGTATATTGGACCAAACACAGTGAAAGAATTATTAAAGTTTAAAAAGGCAAAGCTTATTTTCGGTGACCCCATTTTCATTGCATCACCAGACATGGATGCAAAACAGGCACGCGATCATTTCACGCACGAATTAGAGAAAAAACTAGGGTTGCTTCGTGACGAGATAAAATAAGGTAAGCAAACGCTTGGAAGAGGTTTTCCAAGCGTTTTTATAATTGAAACTTTTCCTTTATCATTTCGGCTACTTCTTCAGCGCTCAAGTTTGTATTATCAATTTTAAGATAGTTTTCAAACGTAATTTCACCATCATATGAATTAAGGCGATGCTTCTCCATCGTTTCTTTAATATCATTTTCCGACCATGCAATATCACGTTTTTTCGGCTTGTGTTCCAATCGATTTGGCGTTTTATTTCTTTCTAGTCTTTCTTCTAAGTCAGCTTCAAGTTCCACATAATATACAGTGGCTCCTCTTGATTCAAAAAGCTCGGAAAGTCCCTTTACATATTCCCAATCGGATTCTAGATTGAACATCCAGACATAGGTGAAAATCATGCCATATAAATCACTTTTTGATACTTCTTCAAAAATTTCCTGACGAAACAGTTTGACGAGACGTTTCCCCTCTTTTGTACTGTTGTAAACAAGCACATTATTTCGGATACCACTTTTCAAATTTG
>NZ_JAJFZK010000020.1 GCF_020731355.1 Bacillus sp. REN16
CTTATTAACTCGGTAATTCTAAATCCCCCGCACCACCACCACAAAAAAGGAGCGAACACATGAAAATTATTCAACCTACTTATGAAGTGAACCCCCAAACAATGGCAATCCTTCCTGCAAGGGAAATCGAGTACTCGGCGATTGTCAAAGAGGAACACAAAATCATCTATGTCCGGCAAACACCATTACAAATCATCAAAGCAGCCTGCCTAGAAGGCGGCGCCACATACGAAGGCAGGCGAAAGGCCGTCACTCACTTAACTGGTGCGATTCAAAAGGTACCCATCCCTATTAACCCACGTAGAAACATCTTCGCGTTCCCCACTCACTCACCTACCGCTTTTGAGTGCAACTGGATCTTCTACCACCATATAAAAGCAATCGTGCCATCCCAACAAACAAGCAACACTATCCAATCCATTATCCATTTCAAAAATCAACAAGTGCTACCCATGAATGAATCTCACTATCTGTTAGAAAAGCAATACACACGAACCGGCATGTGCATCTTACAATATGCACCTCAAGAAAAAATGCACCCGTATACATTACTAGGAATCTAATCAGGTGGGACGATCCTGTCCCTCCGTCCTACTTATGGAAAAAAATAGGGGAACGGCGGAACCGTCCCCACGTTCCCCCCGGTGTATTTCACTTACGATGAAATGATGGAACAAATTCCTTTCCTCTCAAAAAGCACCATTCAAAGAACCATTCTAAAATTAGAAGACAACGGCTACCTGCATTCCGATAACTTCAACAAGTTGAAAATAGACAAAACAAAGTGGTATACAATCCTTTATGAAAATATAGAGAAACTAAAAATTGATAAAATGACCGATGACCATGCAATCGTTGCAGAAGAACCTTCCTCTTCAGACCATCCTGAACAAGTGGAGTATTCAGAATGGACAGACGAGATGGTCGATATGGAATGTCCATCAAGTAAAATTGGCACGCAGAGGAATTCAATCTGACCACACCAATACCAGAGACTACAACAGAGATTACTTCAAAGATTACATCAGAGACTTCTTCTTCTTCAGAAGATTTACAGCAAAACAGTGAAAAAGAAGACCCGTTCCAATTCTTCGAGGTAAATGGATTTGGAACAATCGGTGGCTTTCTAGCAAAAAAAATAAACATGTGGTGTATTGATCTATCGGACGACCCTTGTGATAGAAGCTATGAAACTGGCAGTAGAAAATTCATCAAAGCGCTGGAACTATGTAGAAGCAGTCCTACGTGACTGGAAGGATAAAGGACACCAAACCCTAGATGATGTACATGCTGCACGCCTTGCCTATAAAAATCAAATGAACCACCAATCTAGAAAAAAGCCGACCAGACATGAACTTCTTCCAGACTGGTATCATTATCGTGACCAAGATCATGAACCTGAACATACCCCTGACTTTGAAGAAAAGAAAAGAATACTTGAGGATCGATTAAAAAAGTATAAGGGACAAGAAACCTCTGACCCACTAAATCCTAGCTTCGAAGAGAAAAAGGCATTATTTGAGCAACGTTTAAAAATGCGGAAAAGTCTAAGGGTGATACTAATTAAACCCTCTTCATAGTTCCACCTACTCAAACAATTGCCAAAATGCCCCTGATCCTAGGTCGTAGGGAAAAATAAACGATCCAATCACATAGGCAATCATAAACCCGATAGCTGCTGCGATTATATTGTTTTCAATTGTTTCAATGCGTTTCTTGTTCATCCCTCGCCTTACCTCCCGTTTGTGAATAAACTGCCTTGGCTTAGGATGAAACCTCTTTGCGCGAATTATTCAGGTCGAAAATATACTAGCCAGAAACAAGGACACTTACTAACCCTAATTCCAACACAACCAAACAAGGGTTTGTTTGAAATTTGAAACAGTTGCGGCTGTATGTTTTTTCACATAAGCTTTAGTATTCACCATAACCTCGATGAAATGAAGGAAATTATTAGATTTTCTACAAGTAACAGAAAAATATCAATTGTTGCGATATTATAAGATATAGATAATTGCACATTTGACTGTAATGGAAAAAAATAGGCGAACACAGGAACCGTCCCCATGTTCCGAAACAGCTTTCTGCAAGGAGGTGGAAAAATTGCAGCAGATCAAAAAGTGGGTTTCGCTAGTAGTATTGAGTCTAATTCTTAGCATTTCTTTTGTGAATTTCAGTCCATTTTTTCATAAAAATGGAGGAGCACAGCCTGAGGTAAAAATTGTTTCTAATCTGGTCAAAAGAGAGCCGCCAGTACAGAAAATCAAAACCATTGATATCTATAAGAATCAGGTTTTTCGAGGTGACTTGCTGCTAGTTAACAATACCTTTCCGATTAAGCAAAATAGTATCAAAGAAGACATCGCACCGTTATCCTCAATAGCAGAAATGAAGAAACAATTTGGGACAAGCATTGATTCTATCTCCATATCAAAAGAGGTAGGACTCGCATTTTCCAACATGATGAAGGCGGCGAATAAGGATGGTTTGGTCCACTTTTCTGTGAATAGTGGGTTTCGCAGCTTTGAAGAGCAAGCAAGACTCTATAATGAGTTAGGTTCTGCTTATGCCTTGCCACCAGGATATAGTGAACATAATCTAGGGTTATCAATAGATGTTGGTTCAACCTTAATGAAAATGGAAAGTGCACCTGAAGGGAAATGGATGGAAGAAAGCGCTTGGAAATACGGGTTTATTCTGCGGTATCCAAAGGACAAAACAGATATTACTGGGATTGAATATGAACCATGGCATTTTCGCTATGTGGGTTTGCCCCATAGTGCGATCATGAAAGAAATGGACCTCGTGTTGGAGGAATACATAGAATATCTGAAAAAGGAAAAGACCGTGAAGACAACTGTTGATGAAAAAGAATACTTCATCACATACCACCCTGCTTCAGAAACAGTAAAAATTGTAGAACCAATCTTGTCTCAATATGAGGTTTCTGGGAACAACGTAGATGGTGTCATCATCACAAGATATCAGTAATACCACAGAAGGAATGCAGCAGACACTATTTTAGGCTACTAAATTAATAGTATAACAGTTGAATTCACACTCTTTCATACTTTACCCGAAAAAATCAAATAAACGTTTGTTTGAATTTGTTGTTTCGTGTTATTACTAACCTAGATCGCTAAACAAACATTTGTTTGAAAATGGAGTTTTTGAAAAATGCCAGATTAGTACAGATTTTCTTAAATCGTTTTATAGGTATTCTATTATAATAATTCGTTTTTATTAATAAAGTACCAGCTATACTGGGCATCGTTGTGACACCCCACTATGAATATTTGCATTATGTAAAAAATAGGCAAACAGTGGAACCGTCTCCATGTTTCCATGTTTAATTTTGTCGTTTTTTGTTGAAATAGCGCGACTTTTGTCTTATCCTATATAAGGAAAAAGAATTATATTTGAATGAGCTATACGATAAAGGCAAACTTATTGAAAGATAAGGACGCAAAGCTACGAACCTAAAGCAGCAATCCTGCAATGGTAGTCGGGTTACCGAAATTAGTGGAGAAAAGGTGACTCCCGTTTTATTTCGGTGTAGTCATCTTTTTTTGTTCAGAAGATTGGAACGAAGGAGGTGATTACTAAAATGATTAGAAAGTTGATACAAAATGAATTATTTTCACACTTTTTCCAGCCTATTATTGATATGCAGACATGGACAAGGATAGGTTTTGAAGGACTTATTAGAACCTCACATAATGTAAATACCGAAGAAACTTTTAACTTGGCAAGAACAGAAAAACAGCTTTATGAATTAGATTCGCGGTCTATTCACAAAGCTGTATTTACCTACCATTCGGAAGGATTTTCCAGAAAGGACGGCTATTTGTTTTTAAATGTATTTCCATCTACCATTACAAATACAAATTTTCTGCCCTTTATAAAGAAAATTATTACCGATAACAACTACTTTAGTCAACAAGTCATCTTTGAAATTAGTGAAATGGAAGCAATTACCGATTTCTCGAATCTAAAAAAGAATATTGCCGAATTAAAAACAGAGGGTATTAAATTTGCTATTGATGATGTGGGTAAGGGGAACTCTAATCTACGATCAATAATTGAGTTAGATCCTGATTTCGTTAAGTTGGATAAATATTTTTCTAACAACTTATACAGAGAACCCAAAAAACAAGAATTANTCTAGAAACGGAAATGGATTTAGCTATTTCAAAAGCCATTGGTGTTAAATATGGCCAAGGCTATATATTAGGGAGGCCTAAATCCCTTAAAGTTGTTTAATTGAGGTGACAATTTTTGAGCTACATCGTTTTTTCGCAAACTATTCTATTAGTTTTTTTGTTAATTTTATTTATTAGAGATGAACATAGATTAGTCAAGCAAACTCATTTAATTGAGACTTTGCATACCAATAACAAATCATTGAAAAGCCAACTAATGAAAGTAAAAAAGTTCAAGCCCCTTGAAAAAAGAGACTCTTTTAGAATCGGTCTACCTGGGATAGAAAGCACATTTACCCTTATAGATTTTGGGAACCATTCTTTAGGAGCATTAAAAAATAAGTCTTTCAATGGAATGATAAATGATATTAGTATTGGCGGATTAAAGTTTCATTCATCTTATGAATTCCCAGTTAAATACAATATTATAATGAAAATAAGCTTTACCCTTCATGGTGAAGAATTCGAATTAAAAGGTAAAATTATTAGAAGAGAAGATCATATAAAAGGTAAATCGGTTGCATACGGTGTCCAGTTTATTGATTTATCCATTAGTGACATTAAAAGATTAAGCGTAACGCTGCATAATTATCAAGTTGCACAAAGGAATAAAATTAGTTAAAAATAAAAACCACCCTACTTACTACGGAGAGGGGTGGTTTTCTTGTTCTCTAGTATGTTTTTACGAAAAAAGTAGTCGCTTACTTCGCGCACTACCCCTTTCAGAGCTTCTCGTAGAAATTCAAGAAATGTTTTCATGATCATCCCCTCCTCTCCATTACAGGAAGGAAGTGCGACAACCAACCACACTCCAATATTCAGCTGCATTCCCAATTTATTATATGATGCAAACATTACACTCTATCAATCTTCGACAAACTTCGATGCATCACTGTGACCTAGAATATGGGACGAGGGACCTGTCCCTCTGTCCCATTGCCTACGGGATCATCTTATAGGAATATATAGGCGATTGGTGTTGCGATAATTAAAGCAAGAACGGTACGTTGGAACCAAATAATGACTAGTTCAGACATTTTAATTGGAATGTCTGTTGCAACTATACAAGGAATTGTTCCTGCAAAGAATATGATAGAGGCAACGGTAACAATTCCGAGAACGAATTTCGTAATTAATGGAGCACTTACGATTAATAATGACGGCATAAACATTTCGACAATGCTTAGGGATGCTGCCTTGGCTGCCAACATTGGCTCTGGAATTTGAAGTGCATACGTAAATGGCAGAAATAGATATCCAAATATATCAAAGATAGGAGTATACTTTGATAATAAAATACCAATTAACCCAATGGACATACCAGTTGGTAGGACATTCATTGTCATCTTAAATCCATCTTTCATATTTGACTGGAGATTGGACAAGATACTAGGAGACTTACCGGCAGCATCCATCCCCTCCTTCCAAGCATTTTTAATTAAATTACTTTTCACTTCTGGCTCAAGGTTTGGTTTATTTAGATAAAATTCGGTACTTTTCTTACTCAAAGGTGGTATTCTGATAGAAATCATGGTTACTAGGAATGTAGTGACCAAAGCACTCCAAAAATATAAATTCCAAATTTCCATTAATCCTAGTGTTTTTGCAACTACAATCATGAATGGTGCGGACACCGTAGAAAATCCAGTAGCAATGATTGCCGCCTCTTTAATCGAATACTTTCCTTCTTTATATACTCGATTGGTAATCAATAGTCCTATCGAATAACTTCCTACAAAAGATGCAACAGCATCAACCGCTGATCGCCCAGGTGTCTTCCATACCGGCCGCATGATTGGTCTGCATAAAACACCAATGAATTCCAACAACCCATATCCAACAATCAATATTAAAAATGCAGAACCAATTGGAACTAAGAGGGAAAGAGGGATGATTAGTTTGTCATATAAGAATTGCCCTGAATCCTCAGCGAGA
The DNA here is from genome assembly GCF_020731355.1 of Bacillus sp. REN16. GTDB lineage: Bacteria > Bacillota > Bacilli > Bacillales > Bacillaceae_L > Ferdinandcohnia. The sequence continues at coordinate 6,138 of NZ_JAJFZK010000020.1, forward strand.
AGCCACCCTGGCCCCCAATTAAAATAGATAAGCGTTGCAAAAATTAAGCCGAGTACTTTAAAAATACTAAAAACAATATCGGTATTACTATTATTCCATTGTTTCGTAACAAAAGGATAAACAGCGCCTAAAAGAACAAGCATTAATGCATAAAAGGGCACAATCGAAGGAAATGTATTCCTTATTGCTGTCACTATATGGTCCAACATAATAGAGGAGGTTCCCCCTATTGTTACTGGGATAAAGAAGATAAAAATCCCCAACATACTTGCTAATAAAAATTTTGCAATATCCAAAACTGTATAACTTTGCAAATCAATTTTACCCTTTGCATCAATATTTGTTTGACTCATCCTATATCCCCCTTTGTTTCTTTTAATCCCCTGGAGAAATTTCCCAACGACATACATAGTCGAGGTCAGGCCCCGACATTACTAAGCATTTCTTTTAACCTTCAAATTCTTTCTGTATATCTTCAGTTCTTGAAGGAATAGTTCCTTTTGAATAGGATTGCATTTGATTATCTCCTTTACTTGCAATCTCTTCAAATGAGTAGTTCTCATCAAAAACAAGTCGTTTAAAAATACCCGCAAACAACATGATCATCACGATTAGAACAGGTAATCCGAAAATAGCAAGAAGTGTTTTCACACCCTCAATACCACCTGCCGTAACAAATATTACTGCTAAAGCACCCATAAGTGTACCCCAGAAAACCTTAATTGAAATTGGAGCTTCTTTTACATTGGAATCTTTCAATGACATGACCGATATAGAGGAAGTCATAGAATCGGCCATTGTTACGTACGATAACATAACTGTTAAAATGATAAGAGGTTGTATAATATTTCCTAACGGTAAAAACTCCGCAACCTTTAACATTACACCATCAAACCCTGCTGTGTTTATATAATTCATCATGTCAAACGCACCTGTTAATTGTAAATTTAAGGAAAATCCACCAAATGTTCCAAACCATAAGACAGCAAACATACCCGGAGCAATTAAATTGATTAAAATAAACTCTCTAATTGTTCGCCCATAACTAATGCGAGCCAGAAATAAACCAATAAGAGGTGAGAACGATAACCAATCAGCTAGATAGAATGTATCCCACCATTCTGGCCACATATCCGTATTACCAGGTGATAGAAAAACAGCTGATTCAAAGATATTATTAACGTAATGAACAAAACCTTGTGTTGTGAGGTCGATAATGTATCTAGTAGGTCCTGCGATAACCACAATCAGCATAAAAATAATAAAAATCCATGTATTTTTATCAGAAAGGAACTTTATTCCCTTCTGAAGTCCCGAAACACTTGAAATTGTATATATTACCGTAATGCAAATAGCAAGTAGAATCCAAACAACTGGACCTGACGGAATTCCAAACAGCATTTCAACGCCTGATCCTAACTGAAGAAGCCCATTTCCAAAACCACCTGCAAGACCTGAACATATAGCGATCAGGGCAATTATGTCGACAATATCTTTCCATTTACTTTTAAGAAACTTCTCTCCGTAGAAAAGAGTCATTCCACTACTAACTGTATTTGGCATTTTCATATTGTATACGGCATAAGCAATGGCTATTCCACATAGCGTATAAAGGGCATAAGGTGTAAAAGCCCAGTGTGTAAATGATTTTGCCATAGCAAATTGAATGGCGCTCGCACTGCCAGGCTCTAAGTCTACACCTTGTGGGACTTGATAAGTAAATAGGAGTGGTTCAATTGGTCCCCAAAACATAATACCTGTACCAATTCCTGCACAAAGAGCAATTGTCCAGTAGGCCCAGGTAGAAAGCTCTGCTTTTGCATCTTTACCACCGAATTTAATACGTCCTGTTTTTGAAAAAGCTAAGTAAACAATTCCAACTAGGAAAATCAAACATGTAATCTGAATGAAAGCACCAAAATACTTTGCTATAAAAAGATAGATATCCGTAACAAAGGTAGCAGTCGCATTGGAATTAATCATACTAGAACCAATAATGATTAAAAAAATAATGATCGGAACAGAAATTACCTTAAGACGAAACTTACTCATTAAATAACCTCCTTTTGGTTTAATTTTTCACATGACAAACGACTCTAAATACTGTTCTTTAAGTGTAATCCAAGAGGTAGAAGGATCCCTTAAAAGTATTAGCAATGCCGTTGCTTTATTTAGTAAAGTTTATACGGTTGTTTTATTAATAATCATGTTCTCAACAGCACGTACTTTTTCTGATGGGCTTATGAGTGAAACTGTTAAACTAGTCAATTCCTCCATTAAACTCTTTAAAGGACCTTTTAAAGTAACAGAAGAAAACGTTAAGGCACGCGTAGCGACTGTTAATTCAATCGCAATTATTAAACGCCAAATTTGCACCATTTTTTCCAATGCCTGTGCGGCTTCTGTCGCCATTGCTCCATAGTCTTCTACTCCTTCTGCAGCCATTCCGAATTGTGGTGACGTTACTTGTGCAAGTCTTGCAACTTTGCCAACCAGTGATAACACTGTATGATGCAAGACATCAAAGCCAGCATACCCTTCTTGAAAAGCTAATCCAGTTGGATATCCAGAGAAATAGGTAGTTAATAACTTTCCTACTCTCTTCTCCTGAAGTAGAATTGTTCTAAATAACGCATTACGCAAAGCATCACATTCAATGGTAAATTGGGTAGGATCAAAGTTTCCAATTGAAATTAACTCGGATGTTTCCTTTTTAAAAAATGGATTATCTAGTGGGTTGGATACTTCATCTAGCACACAAATTTCAAACCGATTCATATAGTTTAATAAAGCTCCTTGAACGTGAGGGACACATCGGAAAGAAAGGGGATCCTGTATACTTTTAGGCTTGTATTCAATACCCGAAATCAACTCTTGTATGCGACTACCAATCTCTGAAACTTCATTACCTCGAATTGTTAAAACATCAGACCGAAGCTGGGACGGATTTGCCTTGAATGCAATCCAGGATAGGGAAGTTGTCTTCAATGACCAATCCATATATGATTGTGCATCCCAAATGGCTAATCCGGCGATTGCAGCGGAAAAACTGTTTGTTCCAATTAAGGCTAATGCGTCCCTTGGTTGCAATATGATTGGCTTTAATCCGGCCATTTCTAACGCCTTACTTCCAGATACTTTCTCTCCCTTAATATAGGCTGTACCATGTCCAAGTAAAACAAGAGAGATCTGGCCAAGCTGGCCTAAATCTGCTTCGCCCACTGAACCCCACTTGTTCACTACTGGAGTAATGTCTGCATTTAGTAAATTAAGTAATGCCAGAAACGTTTCTGGAGAAATTCCCGACCCTCCCTGGGCAAGAGCATATAAACGATTAAATATCGTAGCCCGAATAACATCTTTTGATACTTCTGGTCCAACTGCACTTGCATGTTCTATAATAATCGCTTCATTATAATTCCTAAGATTTTCTTCTGATAATCGGATCTCTTTTTGTGATCCCAAACCAGTTGTTAATCCGTAAATGGAAGTTTCACTTTTGATAAATGATTTGACTTTATCATGTGCTTCCCGTAAATTTTTCATGACTTCTGCACTAACAGATACCTTTGCATTTTTCCTAGCTACACAAATTATGTCGTGTAATGTATTTCTCTTTCCTGTATCTATAAAAATGGTAGAATTAGAAAGTTCCAATATACTTCCCCCCTCTATTTTTGAATTTCACAAAAGTTCAAAAAACAAACGATTACCTCTGACCCGGTATTTTCAATCCAAATTGCTCCGCTGTTTCTATCGCTTTCTCATAACCAGCATCAAAGTGTCTAACTACTCCAATAGCTGGGTCATTTGTAAGACAACGTTCAATTTTCGCTTCAGCTTCGTCAGTCCCGTCCGCAATCACAATTAATCCAGATGACATCCACCCTTCTGAGTTCATTCCCGCTGAACCATGGACTGCCACAAGGTCTGCTCCCCCGCTCGTATTAAGTAATGCATTTAAAATGGGCCAATCGGCTACCCCATCCGTACCATCCTTCATCCCTTCTGTCTCTCGGTTTGGCATTGTAACAGATCCGGTATCCAAGTGATCTCGGCTAAAAGCAACAGGTCCTTTTAATTCCCCACGTCGATAGAGGTCATTCACGATTTTCCCGAACTTTGCCCTTTCTCCTAAACTGAGCCAACAAATCCGTGCAGGTAAGCCTTCAATTGGTACTACCTTTCTTGCCATCTGAATCCAGTTAATCATCGTTTGATTTTCTGGAAATGCCTCCATAATGGCATCCTCTGTTTTCCGCAGATCCTCAACATCCCCAGATAAACAAATCCAGCGGAAAGGACCTCTGCCTTCACAAAAATGCGGGCGGATATATTCAACAACAAATCCCTTTATTTTTTTTGAATATTGGTATCCAGCTTCTTCTGCCTGATATCGAATAAAATTACCATATTCAAAGACCGTGACCCCGTCATCCTTGAAACGAACCATTGCATCAATATGACGAACGATTGTTTCCTTTGCTTTTTCGATATAACCGTCTGGATCCTCGGTTCGTAATTCCTTTGCCGTTTCAACCGAATAACCAGATGGAATATATCCATACAATGGATCATGTGCAGATGTTTGATCTGTTACAATATCTGGGCGGAAACCAGATTCATAGAGTGATGAAAAGACGTCAGCTGCATTCCCTAAAATGGCAATCGATTTTGCTTCTCCCTTTTCTTTTGCATCTATTGCAAGCTGAATCGCTTCTTCAATACTTTCCGTAAAAGTATCACAGTAGCCAGTCTCCAAACGACGTTTAATTCTTTCCTTGTCTATCTCAGCGACTAGACAAACACCGCCTAATAACTTAACAGCAAGCGGCTGGGCACCACCCATCCCTCCAAGTCCACCGGTTAGTACGATCCGACCTTTCATTGAACCTTCAAAATCTTTTTTTGCACAGGCTGCAAAGGTTTCATAGGTACCTTGTAAAATTCCTTGAGTACCAATATAGCACCATGAACCAGCTGTAAACATTCCATTCATCATCAAACCTTGCTTCTCCATTTCAAGAAAACGACCAAACGTCTCCCATGATTTAACTAAATGAGCATTAGCAATCATGACTCTTGGTGCATAGCGATGTGTTTTTAAAACCGCAACTGGTTTACCGGATTGTACAATTAGAGTTTCATCCTCATTAAGGTTTTTAAGGGCATCTACAATCAGATAAAAACTATCCCAGTTTCTAGCCACCTTTCCGGTTCCACCGTAAATAACTAAATCCTGAGGACGCTCTCCATTATTCAACGTGTTCTCAAGCATCCTTAGAATCCCTTCCGTAAGCCAACTTTTACAACGCATTTCCTTCCCAATCTCCGGAACTGTCTTAAAACTCACTTTATCAATCCCCCTTCTAATATAGTTTTGGAAAAACTTTGTACCATATTTAAAATGGCTGTTGCACCTAGGGCAAGATCTTCCTTTTCTGCCCATTCTTCCGGACAATGACTTCGACCATCCCGACATGGAATAAATAGCATACCCACAGGCCCAATTAACGATATTTGATTTGCATCATGTCCGGCTCCACTCGGAAGTTCTATAACAGGATTCGTGACCTTCTCACATGATTCGCGCAACATTAATTTAATTTGATCTTGCACGACAATTGGAGTCGAACGTGAAATTGATTCAATTGTTACTTTTAATCCTCGACGATTCGAAATAGCATTTGCTTGTGTAATAAAATGTTCACACACCTTATCAATAACATTTGATGAAATACTACGAACTTCCACGGAAAAGGTCACCCTCCCAGGAACCACGTTTGAACCATTTGGAAAATTATTAAATTCCCCGACTGTTCCTACGACAGGAGCATCATAGGTTTCATTAGCAATCCTTTCTAACTGTAGAGACATTTCACATGCCCCATTCAATGCATCGTTCCTCATATTCATTGGCGTTGTACCCGCATGATTAGGCAGTCCTTCTACTGTCACATGATAACGTTGAATCCCAACGATTCCAGAAACAACACCCAATGAGGATTGTTTTTTCAGCAATACCGGTCCCTGTTCGATATGAAGTTCTAAATAAAGGGCGATTGTATCTGCTTTTCGTTGGATTGTATGAATTTCTTTTGGATTCCCGCCTGACCGTCTAATGGCTTCAGCTAATGTTTCTCCTGCCTTGTTCGTATATGAAAGCATATCTTCAGTCAAATTCCCTGACCAAGCGCGGCTGCCTACAGTGGACAAACCATATTCAGATGGTTCTTCCGCTGTAAAATCAACTAATTCAATTGGGTATTCAAGTATGATTCCTTTCTCATTCAAGGTACGGAGAACCTCTAGTCCCACCAACACACCTGAAATACCGTCAAACCTCCCGCCATCTTGTACCGTATCTGTATGTGAGCCGATAACGATTGGAGGTAAAGAAGGGTTTTGTCCCGCTCTCCGACCTATGATATTTGCTGCGGCATCTACCTCTATTTCTAACCCAGCGGCTTCCATTTTTCGAATTAACCAATCACGCCCTTCATTATAGAGCTTTGAAAAAGAACGTCTGGTCCAGGGTTGACCTGACTCTGTATACGTTGCTAATTCCATCACATCTTGCCATAAGCGATCCGCATTTATGATGTTCATTTCTATCACCTCCACAATTTTCATAATCTAGTAACTTAACAATTTACACTTGTACAGTCCCTTTATTACCTTTAATCGGAAGCAGTGAATCATGTGTTGCGCGAACAAAACGGCCCTGTCCTTGTGTTGAAACCACATTTTCTCCGTCATAAACTAGTTTTCCTCGTACAAATGAATGAGTGATTTTCCCTTTTGCTTCATACCTGTCATACAAGCTCCATCCCGCAAAGCTGTGTTGGTTTTCATTTTTTATGAGGAACGATTGGTTAGGGTCGATAATAACGATATCAGCATCTTTACCTACTTCTATTGAACCTTTCTGATCAGACAATCCGTATACACGGGCTGGGTTTGTAGACATTAAACGGATAAAATCAAAGATAGATAGTCTTCCTTCCATGACACCCTCTGAGAATAGAACTGGAAATAAGGTCTCAACACCTGGTGAACCAGAGGCATTTTCTAAAATTACCTCACTTTGTTTACGATCAAGCTGCCATGGAGCGTGGTCAGATGCAACAAAGCTGATATCCCCTGTTTGACACATTTCCCAAAGGGCTTCCATATCTTCCTTCTGACGTAGTGGAGGGTTAATTTTTGCTTTTGCCCCAAACGTTTTCATATTTTCTTCTGTAAAAGTTAAATATTGAATACAGGTTTCAACACTCACTTTTACACCTTCCTCTTGATATCTTTTAACAAGCTCTATCGCACGGGGAATTGTTGTATGATGAAAATGCAAGTGAACACCAGTCCATTTAGCAAGCTCTAGAGCCGTCGCAACAGCTGCTGCTTCGGCAACTGCTGGCCTTGCTTCACAATGAATCATCGGATCCTTTTGATCCTTGTCTTCCACTAGCTTAGAATAGTAGCGAACGATATCATCATTTTCCGCATGTAACCCAACTGCTCTTCCTGCTTCTTTTAATTCTTTAAAAGCTGCTACCATTTCACCTTCATGAATGCGTGGAAAACGATATGAATGTGTATTGAATGTTGACATCTTAAAACCACATGCACCCATTTCTGTTAGTTCATGAATAACAGATAAATCACCGCCTGGGCGAATAGTGGCAAGAACCGCAACATCTACATGCGCTTCATTTTGGATCAAATCAAGCTTCTTATTAAATTTTTCGGCACTCCAAACAGGTTCATCCGCATCATATGGCATCTCAATAATTGTAGTAATCCCACCTGCTGCTGCCGATCGGGTTGCGCCTTTAACTCCTTCACGCGGTTCGCTATAGCAGTGTACGTGGGCGTCAATTCCTCCAGGCAATATCCAAGAGCCATTCGTATCGAGAATTGAATCCGCCGTTACATCTTGATTTCCATCATAAATTGCTACAATCTTTTCATTATTTATCGCAATAACTGCGTTATCTGCTATTGTTCCATTTGGTAGTGGTAATTTCCCTTTTATAATTTGTTCATAATGTGCCATTAAGTGTAACTCCTTTCTTTCAAATGAATCGTTCCATTGTAATTTAATTTTTTCGAAATTAACAAACCCGCTTCCACAACAAGCTCTCCGTATTTTTCGATGTTTTCCATCGATATTCTCTCGGTAATGCCCAAAATACTCACTGCCCCAACAACATTAGCATCCTTATTAAAGATTGGAGATGCAACCGCACTCACTCCCAAATCAAGTTCTCCATGACTGATTGCATAACCTCGTCTTCTTGACTCCAAAAGCTCGTTGTTTAACGTTTCTTTTGAGGTTACCGTGGAATGAGTAAAAGCTTCTAGTGGTGTTTCGGTAATATAATCAAATAACTCTTTTTTTGGAAGAAAAGCTAGCATTGCTTTCCCTGTTGCAGCAGCATAGAGTGGAGAAAATCTACCTACCAAGTGTGTAACATGAACAGGTGCATCGCTTTCAACTTTATCTAAGCACTGCGCCTTGTCTCCTACAAGGGAGGAAAGAGTGACTGTTTCGTTACAAAGCCGTGAAAGCCTATCAAGCTCCGGTTTAGCAATTCGTTGTAAACTAATTGAAGAATCAAATTTGTCAACAATCATTTGAAATTCTTCAACCCGTAAACCATAGCTCCCATCGTCATACTGGTATACAAACCCTCTTTTTTGAAGAGTTTTTAAAATACGAAAAGTAGTGGGTTTATTGAATTTCATCTCCCCAGCTAATTCACCGACTGTAATTGATTGATTAATTTGTGCTAAATATGAAATAACTTGTAGTCCTTTATCTAATGTTTGAAGAATATCAGGGTATTTATCCAATCTAAGAAGCACCTCATTTAACATTTTTTATCAATTGCTTGGTTGTTTACTAGAATGAAAGACAATCTGTTTTAGTTTTTCAATTGCAAGGCTCTGCGGTCCATAAACCGAACACCCATACGTTTGCTCAAGTCTATCTGAAAATTCAACATCGTATCCATAACAGTCTAGAAAAACATAATCTGGTTGTAACGTCTCAATATGAGATTTCATTTGCTCAAGCGTATCAATTGCTCCCGGTTCTACAGTTCGAATGATTTTTTCTCCCTTTATAGCACTCCACTTTTTCTTTGTATCCTCCAACTGATCTTGTAATGGAATAAAAACTAATACTCGATTCGTGTCTTGTACTTCTCTGCCTTTGTCCCTCATTTCCAAAACTGGCTGCACAATTTGCATCCTTTTGGATGAACAATCGAACTCACCCATACAAAGAATGACCGCAGCCGATGAGACTGTTTCATATTTTTTAACTAATTCTTGCATTTTGGATTCAATATAATCATGTCCAATATTGGCAGTTCCGTATCTTGTTCGAACAAAAAGCAATGGTTCTCCCCCATGCTCTTGAAGCTTTAAAATTTCTTGCTCGGAAAGCTCGTCAAGTACTCCTACTAGATTCAGTTCCTGTTCAAATTTTGCATATTGAAATGGTCCAAGTAAATCAGGTCGTGGAGTTTGACCAATCGTGAATAGAGTAATCATCACGCACCTCCTATTATCATTTTTTTAGTTTAGCTGTATTTGGATATTGACTTGGAGGAGTATAGAATTGATTGATTCTTTCAACACCCTCGTCATATAAGCTTCTTAAATATGGTTTTAATTTTTCAGCTTGAATCATTGAATCATCATAAACCTTCATACCACGCTCAATCACGTTATATAGAACCTCGACATCTCTTCCCTCATCAAATTGTGTTGGTTTTCCATGGTCTAGGACAAGTTCTCCATCAACAAATACATACGTGATTTCTCCAAGCCCAACATGGACAAGTTGACGAGCCAACATACCTGGCTTTTGGAAACGAGAATCTCTCCTCATTACGACTAAGTCCGCTAATTTGCCTACCTCAATATTTCCAGTTTCATGATTGGTCAACATTCTTGCGCCATTTGTTACCGCCATATCAAAGGATTCTTCTCCGGAAATCCAATAATCTGGATTCGGTGTTGATAACCGATGAATAAGTGCGGCTAATTTCATTTGATCGCTAATTGAGTATGCATCACTGGAATCACCACCATCTGTGCCAAATCCGATATTTAGGCCCTCATCCCTTAAATGAAGAACAGGACTTAATCCACTACCTGTTCGTGAGTTGCTGCATGGATTATGCACAATATGTACGCCTCGCTCAGCTAGCTGTCTCATTTCTTGGGATTCAATCCATATGACATGTGCAGCAATAAAATTGTTGTGTAATGCTCCGATGCGGTCTAAATAAGCAATAATTCCTCCTTCAAAATTCGTTTGTGATTGGATACGTTGACGCCTCGTTTCAAGTAAGTGAGTATGTAATAATGTCTGATATCTGTGTGCTAATTCTACTGATTTCTCAAAGGTGTCTTTCTTGCAGAAGGTAGGGGCGCCTGGTCCAACAATTACTTGCATTCGCTCAATTCCATCTTTTCTTGCCATAAGGATTGACTCCTCGACAATTTGAAGCTGTTCATTTCCTGTAAGAGCTGGGGGCTTTTCAAAAATTTCTCGATGTTCCAAAGGAATTTGATATGACTTGAGACTATAATTTTCTTGCATGGATACATCCACAATGCTAGGGGCTAAAATCCCACGAATCCCACTTGTTTTTAACCCATTATAAGCGGACTCAATCGACTCACCAGTTAAAGCCGGACGTAAAAACATGTGGTCGAGCACTGTTGTCACTCCGTTTCTTAACAACTCCAATGCCGAAAGCCGTTCTATTGATTCAACCTCTTTTGGTGTTAAATTAACGGCTACATCTAATGCCGATTTAAATGGTACCCAAGGCTCTAATGGAAGATTATCGCGAACACTTCGCTGCCAATATTCCAACAGATGTGAATGGCAATTATGCAACCCCGGGAATATGACCATCCCTTGGCAGTTAATTATTTCTACCTTCCCATGAAGAAGATCCTCGTTTGGATCAATCTTTGATTTAACTTGTAAAATTCGGTTATTGCGAATCAATACATCTTCTTTCACCACATGCCACTCATTATTATTTTTCTTTAATATTTCGCCATCTTTTAATAAAAGATAATGTTCTTTATTTTTAACCATGTTTCCTCCTTCTATATAAAAATCCTATACTGCGTTGGTACTTCATAAAAACTAAAACCAATTTACGTTTCTATTATAGAAACACTCATTTCTATTTTTGGTATGTAGATTATAGAAAGAAACCTTCGGGGTGTCAATCATCTTTTTGAATTTTCTATAAATTATTTCGCATTTATTATACACAAGTAATATATTTTGCCAATTTTGTAATCGGGCAACGCTAGTGGAACTTTCCCTCTATCCCTGAAGCACAAAAAAACCCCTCTTCTAAAAATAGGAAGAGGGGGTAAATTACATATAAGTGACCTACTCTTCTTATCTACTAGCTTTAAAGCTACTGGAATTGGCACAGTTCTTAAATAAGTCCGCTGCCGAGGTATCAAAGGGCCAGTCCCTCCACCTCTCTGGATAAGAAAAAATCAGAAGTATTAAATTATGGAAATTACTTTACTCTATTAAAAATGAATTGTCAATAATAGTTAAAATTTTCTTGTAAGTTACTATTGTAAACAAAGTACAGCTCGTCTGTTTTCCTAATTGAGTGGGACCGAGGGACAGGTCCTTCGGTCCTATCGTAGAATACTAAATTAATAGTATAACAGTAGAGTTCACAATCCTTTATTCTTTACTTTAAAAAATCAAACAAACGTTTGATTGAATTTGTAGTTACTCGATATTATTGACTTAGGCCGTTAAACAATCGTTTGTTTGAAATTAGTGTTTTTGCAAAATGGTCGATTGGTACAGATTTTCTTAAATCGCGATATAGATATTCTATTATAATAATTTATTTTTGATGAAATATGGTGTTGATAATGATTTGGGACAGTGAACCAGTCCCTCAGTCCCTACAATTGCTCAATGAAATCTGCAAAGATTGTTTTTGTTTTAATGGCTTTTGCAAGGTTATGGGCTACTTTAATACTGATTCCCTCGATGTACAGATTATCTGGGTCTAAGTCCAGTTCACCTGGCCATGAAATTGTATGAAGTTCTGGATCTACATATACTTGTTCAAAAAACTCTTGATCTTTTAGCTTTTGTAAGACTCCTTCCATTTGTGGGTTGATGTCTACAAGTTTTCGGATCCCGTTATCGAACTCAATAAGCAGCCATCCTGTAAGACCTGGCACAACCTCAGCTTCCTTTATTAGAACCATAAAATAGCACCTCCTAAGAAAGTGGTGGGACCTTTTGAGGCAATTAATTCCCACCGCCTTCTAGTATATAGCGATTAAAAAAGAATTTATTCTAATTGATGCAATACAATTCGTCAAACCAACAATGGTTACCAATAATTCCATAAGATATCCATCAATCTTCGACAAACTTCGGGGCGTCACTGTGACCGTTCCCCACCCCTCCACAATACTTCCTCTTCTGTTCCGATGGTGTCCCTTCATAGTAATCCAGTATACTCCTAACATTCATAAAAGCCGGAATGTCTTTATTCTCATTCTTATAATACTTATAGCTACTCCACGGATAGTTTTCTGGCAGTTTTACCATTTTAGCCTCGACGGGATTGAGATGAATGTAACGGCTTACCTCCAACATGCCTTCCTTTGTCCCAATTACTTTGTCGTAAAAACGCTTCTCATATACATGGCCAGTGAGACGGTATTTTGTATTATGGTAATTGGCATAGCGTTTATTCATCAGGCCCATGATTTTGGAAATAGGTGTTTCAAATGAGCGTAGCTGTAAGTGATAATGATTGTTCATGAGGCAATAGGAGGCCATTTCAAAAGGTTTTTTTTCATAGAGTTGTTGAATGATGTGGAGAAACGCTTCAAAATCACTAGCATTTCGAAATAATGGATCTCTACGATTCCCCCGGCAGACAATATGGTAAAACTGCCCTGGTATAAAAATTCGTTTCTTATAAGGCATTATGTTTCCCTCGCAATCACTTGTTGTTTATTCAACTCCCATCGCCTAAGCGTCATCGCTTCCCAAATGGCTTGATCGGAAATCCTTTCATCTTCTGCCAAATCAGAAATCGTCCTTGCAAGGCGAATGATTTTTAGTTGAACACGGTTGCTCCAGCTTTGTTTGGCTGAAACATGTGTCAGCATCTTTTTCTGTTCCCCACTTAAAGAGCTCGTTTCCATTAAAATATCAAATGGTACTTTTGCATTGGTCACTTCTTGTTTAAATCGATCATGCTGACGTAAACGAGCACATTCTACTTGTTTTCGTATATCAGATGATGATTCTTGCTGCTTCGATGACTGGTTGATATTTACTGATTGTAACGACAACAGAATATCAATTCGGTCATAGATTGGACCTGATAGTCGATTTCGATAAGTCTGAATTTGTTTTTGAGAACATGTGCAGTAATGATGTGTGGAGCCTAAGTAGCCACATGGACAAGGGTTCATTGCCCCGATAAGGATAAAAGTTGAAGGATATGTAACAGTAGAATGAGCCCGACTAATCGGCACCGTTCCAGTTTCGAGTGGTTGGCGTAACATATCAAGTGTCTTCTTGGAGAATTCCGCAATCTCATCAAGGAAAAGAATCCCACGATGAGCCATTGAGATTTCACTTGGTCGTGGATTTAAGCCACCCCCAATAATAGATACAACTGATGCAGAATGATGTAGGTGCCTGAAGGGAACATTTTGATTCTGTGTACGTTTCTCACCCGCTAACTGATACAGACTAATCACTTCTAACTGAGCTTGATTTGTTAAAGATGGAAAATGGACGGAAAGGTTTCAGCCAACATGCTTTTTCCACATCCAGGTGGACCACTCATAAGGAGATTATGCTCACCTGCTGCCGCAATCTCCAAGGCCCTTTTAGCCTGTTCATGGCCAATCACATGACAAAAGTCCTTTTGATGGTTTTCTGAAGTTTGTATGGGCGGGGTGACAGAAGAGATTAAGGGGGAAAATGAAAATTGCTCTTGCCCTTCTAAGTGTTGGACGACCTCCTCAATATGGTGTACAACAATACATTCCATATCCTTGATCATATGAAGCGGCAAATCACAATCATACGGTACATACACTTTAGAAATCCCAACTCTTTTAGCAACAAGTACAGCAGGCAAAATGCCATCACCGCTTACCACCGTGCCATCAAGCGATAAACCACCAATGAATGCCACCTCACTCGAAATATCACTCTTAATCTCACCCAATTCCCTCAATGTTGCAACCGCAATTGCTAAATCAAAAAGTGCGCCATTTTTCTTTTGATCAGCCGGTGAAAGATTGACAACATCCTTCTTATCGGTCACATCAAGATCAAAATGAGCAATCGAAGCCAATACCCGCTCCCGTGATTCCTTTACAGACGCATCTGGTAGCCCTCCAATCATCTGGTAGCCCTCCAATCACCATCCCTTTCGTAGCATGCGTAATCCGCACCTCTACCTGAACACGGTAACCCTCTAGACCTTTTAAACCAATACTTGAAACCTTAACAGTCATACAGAAGCCTCCAATTATTTATTTTTAAAAATGCCGGAAATTAGATTCGTTATAAGAAAAATGCAAAAAGATTGGGCGAACCGGTGAATTATCACAGTTAATAGATTGAAAATTTCTTTCGGAGAATAACGGAGAACGCTTTTATAAATCCCCTATTCTACAAAACCATACAAAATCCTGCAAAATATGCAAAAAAAGTTTTATAAAGTAAACTAGCTATTCACAGTAACCAAACAGACTGCACTTTATATCATGGTTTATTTCATGTATAATAAGAATATACTAAAAAGACGAAGTGCTTGTAACCTCTACCGACAGGGTGGTGGTTGTCAAAACCTATTTTGTTTTTCGAAAACCACCCTGCTTACTACGGCGAGGGGTGGTTTTCCTGTTCTCTAGTATGTTTTTCCGAAAAAAATAAGCGCTGACTTCTCGCACTATCCCTTTCAGAAATTCTCGTAGAAATTCAAGAAATGTTTCCATGATTATCACCTCCCTTCCGACCCATGAAAGATCATGAAAGAAGAGCAACAACCAACCACCCTCCGATATTCAGTTTCAATTGCAGTTTACTCTATCCCGCTACCCTATATATCTACCAATCTTCGACAAACTTCGGGGCGTCACTGTGACGGTTCCTATTTTATAGAAATAGAGAGGAGATACCATATACCCCCATTCGATCACTTTATTCTTACATCATTTTCATACCTATCTGAAATCTTCGTTATTAATGTACCCACACCCCAATATATTAGTGCTACCATTAAAAATGCCTCAATAAAGCGAAAATTCTGGGCTGCCATAATTTTTGCTTTTGCAAATATATCGATTACTGTGATTAAAAAACCAAGTGACGTGGCTTTAATTGCAACTGTAAAAGAATTTGCGAAATCGGGTACTGCATGTACAAAGGCCTGTGGGACAATTATTCTCCAAAAAGTTTGAAAGAAACTGTATCCTAGAGAGTGGGCTGCCTCGATTTGTCCATAATCTACCGCTAAAAATGAACCTCGTATAATTTCCGTTTGAAAGGTGGATAATGTTAGGCTAACCGTGACGATTAAAATAATAACTGGCGATAAATTATCCATATTATAATTAATACCTAGTAGCGATACGACAATTTGCCCAATTGCTGGCAATGCATAGTACATTAAATATAAAAAAACAACCATGGGTGTCCCTCTCAAAAACAACTTAAATAATCCAATTAGTTGGGTCAATACTGGAACCTTATATTGTTGGATTATAGCCATAACCACTCCCAAAAGGGTTGATAAAACAAGTATTGTTATCGCTAATAGCAAGGTTTGGGGAAGTACTGTCAGTATCCCTAAAAACATATCGTATGAAGCTTTTAAGTCAAACATTTTTGGCCCCCTAGCTCGATTTCGTTATACCACTATCTGAATGATATTTCGCTGTTTTATTTTCAAACATTCTGACTAGCCCATCAGCTGTAAAACACATTGCAGAAAATATCAAGGCGATGATAAAGTAAATGAGTATTTGATTTGTACCGTAGGATCTCGCTATAAATAGTTCAGCACTTCCCATCACATCAATTACACCAATTGCAAAGATAAGTGAGGTGTCATGAATTAAATAAACTAAACCATTTCCGTATCCAGGAAGGGCGACAGGTATCATCTGTGGAAGGGTAATTCTGAAAAACTTTTTAGTAGGTGTATAGCCTAAACTGTCTGCCGCTTCATGTTGCCCTTTAGCAACGGATAGGTATGCTGGACGAAATACCTCGGATATATATCCTGAATGATAAAATGCCATGGAGATAATTGCAGCGTTTATTGGACTTACTTCCCCCGTAAAACCCATTAAACTTACAACTTTTGGAATACCAAAATAGGCAATAAACAGTAATATCAACCCGGGAACACTTCGGGCAAAAGAAACATATAAATCCGCTATTTGACTTATTACAGGAATCCTTTTTATTCTTACCATTGTTAACAAAACAGAAAATAGCAATCCAAGTGCCGCCGACATAATTATAATAATAATATTAATGGGTAAAACCCTTAAAAACTCCAGTAGTAATCCCTGCATGTCCATATGTAATTCCTCCCTCCAATGATGATTGTCTATATTTCGATTTGTGTATATAGTGTAGTATTGCTAGTAGATGTTTTGCTAGTTTGCGATGATTGGCTTCTTTAAATTAGAATTAATATCATTAAAGACATTGTCTTGCGAGGCATATCTATTTTAGTGTTTGTTTACATCCATATTCTCTTCTCACTATTTGATTCCCAGAATTAAAGGCTTCATAAAAGAGAATATGGATGTATCTAATTTCTTGAGGGGGCTCAATACTTAACTAAATAACCCCGGATAACAAGCTATTTACTAATGAACATTCCGATATCATTAATTAGTTTAATCATATTGGAATACATCTTCATCGTAAAATTCAATAGATAGCTCAGAGAGTGTGCCATTATCCTTCAATTCTTTTATACCTTCACTTACTGCATCTCTCAACTTCTCATTTTCTTCTGATTTGTGTATCATAAAGTAGGTTGGAATAATTTTTATTGGATCAGTAGCACGAACAGGTAAATTCTGTTCCTCTATGATCTTGATTTGTCCATAACTTGATGGATAAAACAATGCGTCATATTTACCGTTCCCTATTTCCTTAAGTCTGTCCGCAATAGGTATACCAACATCTGCTAATTCATATTCGAGTTTATATTCTGGATTTTCCTTTTCCAAGTCCTGAACCGCTTTCAAAGTTGCTCCGGCTGGTGAAAGTGGTGAAATTTTCTTTCCTGCTAAATCTTCCATTCCCTCTATACCACTATCTTCTCCAACATAAATTTTGATCAGAGCACGCCCATTAGATTCTTCAGGGATTAAATACTGTTCTTCACGTTCCTGGGTATAACCTAAACCACCAGCAAGCATGTCATACTTTCCAGTTGCTAACCCTGTTTCACCTGCTGAATCTTCAACAGCGATTAATTCAAATTCATAGTCTTCTAGTATTTTATCAAGTTCTTTTATTAATTCTGGTTCATAACCAGTAACTTCACCATCGTCATCTACCCAACTTAATGGTTTAGAAGTATGTCCAGTTGCTACTTTAATTGTTCTAACTTCTGAATCACTATCACTATCTGCTTTAGTTGTTTCATTATCAACTGAATCAGAATTACATGCAGCTAGTATTAAAACTAATATAAAAATAGTGAACGTAATTAACTTTCTCTTCATTGTAATCAGCCACTTTCTTTTTAAAATTGTTATTGTTTTTCTACATTTGCATAAAAGTTTTTCAGAAACTGTCTTGTTCTCACATTCTTTGAATTTCCAAAAATTTGTTCAGGAGGCCCTTCTTCTACGATGTGTCCTTTTTCCATAAAAACAACTTTATTCGAGATGCTTTTTGCAAAGTCCATCTCATGTGTCACTAAAAGTATCGTCATGCCTGATTTCGCTACATCTTCAATTACCCGCAACACCTCCTCTACTAATTCTGGATCAAGCGCTGATGTTGGTTCATCGAATAAAATCAACTCTGGGTCAAGCGCCAGACCACGTGCAATGCCTACCCTCTGTAATTGCCCTCCAGATAAACTAGAAGGATATTCATCTATTTTTTCTTTTAAACCAACCTTTTCTAATTCCTTATAACTTTTCTCGTATGCTTCTTCCTTAGATTTTTTTTGAACTGCTATTTGTGCATCCATCACATTTTGTATGACCGTTTTATGTTTAAAAATATTAAAATGTTGAAATACCATGGCAGTCTTTCGGCGAAACATAAGAATATCTTGTTTTTTTACATTTTTATAGTCTAGATATAAATCACCCAATTGAATTTCGCCTTCATATGGCTTTTCTAAATAATTAACACATTTTAACAAGGTTGTTTTACCTGTTCCGCTTGGTCCAATAAAGGACACTACATCCCCCTTGTTAACCGATAAATCTATTCCTTTTAAAACTTCATTATTATTAAATGAAATTCGCAAATTTTTTATAGTTAAAATAATAACCGCCTCCCCCAAACATTTTGTATAATACTATTCTGGTTTTAACACCTTTTGCATACTTAGTAGGTCCTCCTTGATTAGCCCATTAAAATGAATCCCTTCCTTTCTGTAATCACTATCCATCAGTAATGATGCCGTACTAATGATGGAATCAGTATACGGTGTTTCAACTCCCAATATTTTTCCTAGTTCTGAAATAGGAACAAGGCCAAATGGTATATCTTCTGTCATATACCTATAATTTAAGGTGGTAGGAGCTATTCCAGATGGGAATAATCCTGGTAAGGCTTCATACAGGCTTGGATACTCTTTATCATAAAATTCATTCAAGACAGTCAAAATACTTTGAGTATCAACTTTAAGTAAATTTGCAATTTGCAGTCTCTCTAAATCTATCTTTTCAACATAGTTAACTGAATAAGGTGACGCTCCATCTGGGTAAAATCGAAAAGTTTCTGCCACATCAATCCTTGCCGCGTTAAAAACGGTAATTGGAGGATGGATAACAAAATTTGAATTATTCAATGATGTTTCAAAAACACTATTTCCTGGAACTAATTGTGGAAACCTATTCATGAATGATGTCGCAATCGAATTCTCCCTGTTTAATGTACTGATAAGCACGTTATTTTTAATTTTACTTATATTTACTGAACCAGCATTATCCGCTAGACTAACAAAAGGCATGGCACTTGTTTCAGCAATCTTAATGTTTTTATCTTGAATTATTTCGGAACCTAATATCTGTTCACATTCTATCGCACCCCAATATCCAGGGAAAAACACAATGGTTTGATTGTTTTTCAAAAATGGTTTAATTTGATTTACAACTGGTTTATGTCCCATTGCAGTCGTAGATACAATGATAAACTCAGCATCCGAAATAACCTCTTCCATGGAAGTGAGCGCATTAAAGTGTGCTTTTCCGGAATATACCCCTGTAACTTCTAAACCCTCTTCTGATATTCTTTGCGCCTTATTTGGATCACGTGTATACAACCTCACGCTTTCCCCTTTTAATGTAAGATATCCCGCTATAGCTTGTCCTGTATTACCTCCACCAATTACGGCATATGTCATGTTATTTTCCTCCTTGCAAATTTTGTTTCCCAATCGATTTACATCTTGTACTATTAACCTATTTATTGTTAGCAGCCGATTCTTTGTAACTTTCGACTGTCTTTATTGCCTGGTTCATAGAGCCTAAAATATGTTTTTTAATTTCTGCTACTGCATTAACCTTATCTTTTTTAATTATGTAATCAAGAATATACCTATGTTCATCTACTGACTTTTTAGTATCAATAATATGCCTATGTGCCAAACGCCTGTATCTGTTGATTAAGCTGTTTAGCTGTGATAGAAACTTTACAGCTGTTTTATTTCGACTTACTTGATAAATATATTCATGAAATTGGCCACCAAGGTTATCGATTGTTTCATAGTTTTCTAAGTTTGCAGAGATCTTGAGTATTTCAACGAGGTATGTTAAGTGTTCAATTTCCTCTTCAGTAATATTATCAATCGCATCTTCAATTACAATTCCCTCTAAATTACTCCGTATAATAAATATTTCTTTTACTTCTTGGATGGATACAGGTGCAACGTTACTCCTACCATTCACATTTCGGATTACTAATCCTTCTATTTCAAGTCTTTGTAAAGACTCTCTCAGTGGTGTCCTGCTAATTCCTAACTCTTTTGCCAACTCATCTTCTACAATAGGTTGACCAGGTTCCAGAGTGCATTTTATGATTCTTTTCCTTAATTCCTCATAAGCGACATCCTTAGTTGAGACCCTACCAGTCCCTTTTTCCCCCTTCAATTCACTTCACCACCTTAAAAATAATTGTATGAATGTATACAATTATTTTAACACACACAATATTCAAAAAACAATAACAATTTGCAGACTATTCCTAATTTTCATACCCCCCATTAACACTTTTTATTATTGACTTCATGGTCATTTTAGATTTGACTGTCTGTGTCTGGATTAAAACCATCATCATATTCCTTAAACTCAACCGTTTTACAGGATGTTTTGAAGTGGATTATTCAGTTTAATTCAAACTCAAAGGGGGAGGATTTATGATTAAAAAAATTTGTAAAGCTTTTTAATTTTCTTACCTTCTGGTGTTGTTCAGAATGCGGTTCAAAAGTGACCCCATGATACTAGTTAGATAAGAAAACTATATACGGAATTATATCTATTCAAAAACACTATATATTGTATCTAATTCGTCTTTTTTATCTTCATATAATGATGTTTTTGCAAAAATAGATACTATGCGTGATAGATGTATTAATAAATGAAGCAAACAAAAAAGCTCGCCACCGTTTTAAGGTGATGAGCTTGTCGAGACGAATTTCTTCTATATTTATTACCCTACAACATTTTGAAATGGATCATTCGATACGCATTGCATCAGGATTAAGTGGGAATTGTAATTTTACATAATCATCAATCCACATTTTTATATCTCCTCTCTGACACTCTGTTCGCTGTCCATATACTCCTCACGTATCTGAGAAAGCGTCTTTCCAGTCTCTTTATGAACAGCAAACACATAAGTCTGAATGCTGGACCAACCAAAGAGCTCCTTTAACCATTTCTGCATGGAGATTTCTTCGCCATTAACCTCTACATTCCCATTAGCCAAGAGTGTGCCTTCATCATCCCGGCCTTTTGCAACAATTATATCACCAGCTTTAACAACGCCCCATTCGAGCATTTCATTAATTTTAGGCAGTGTTCTCCGTGTGAAGCCTTTTTTCTGTCTACTTTTTATTGGGCTGTCTAAGAAATTAACGTAATAATCTTTATATGTATTAACTGGCAAAATCTTTTCAATATTTATGTACACTTCATCCTGTATCTTAAAAGGAATCATTTTAAAACAGGTGATATCAACATTATTACTATTTAACCAGGCAACTGCTGATAAAGTTTGCTCATCATAATCGGATGCTACTAATATGATTTTTTGATTCTTGTTAAAGTTGCTTTCCGCACCATTTTCCCGCAAAAATTCCGTTAACTTCCGAGCCCCAAGTTCCACACTCGTTAAAAGACCGCTTTCAAATTCACTCCGATACTTCTCGATGTAGGGGGCATAAATTTTGTTTACTAAATCCTCGGGGTCTTCAATCGTTGCATAGCTTGCCGCATACCTGATGGCTTGAAATTCAAAGGCCTCTTTTCTTGCCTCAATGTCTTTGCGGTCCCGTTTAATCTCAACCAATACAATATTCCCTTTATTATCAACAGCGGTAAGATCACTAATGCCATGTTGGGCGTTCCTTACTTGTTTACCAACAATGAGCATCGATTCTTCTTCATCGCATATCATATCGATATTCTTTCGTAATAATTCTTCGATATCACTTTCTTTATAATTAAGCTCTGAAAAAGTCGTAGCACCTATTTTTATTGCCTTATCATTGGATACGTTGTACATAGTATTTGCCTCCCAATACGGACTAGCTATTTAGATCCTTTTACCATACCACAATTTCATAAAATTTAGCTAACAACGCAAACAAAAAAACTACCAAGTAGCTGTATAATAAAATACAATTACTCGACAGCGGGTGTCAGGCCCACTGGAAATTCCTCTGTCCCATTAATACTCCCTCACGTTTTGTTTTCTCCATTCAATTTGGTTATTTTCGTGTGAGCGGCTTAGTGTCATAGCTTCCCATATTGCTTCTTCTGATATTTGGTTCTCCGCACGCATATCTGATATTGTGCGGGCGAGGCGGGAACTTGAACCTTGGTAACCACAGGGACAGAGGTTCATGGCACCGATTAAAAGAAAGGCGGCTGGAAAGGTTACAGTAGAACGCGCTCTGCTAATCGTGACCTTTTGTGTTTCAATTGGTTGACGCAGCATGTCTAATGTTTTCTTAGAAAACTCGGCCATTTAATCTAAAAACAGGACACCACGATGTGCTAAGGATATTTCACCCGGCTTAGGGTTTTGTCCACCACCTATAATTAATACACTGGATGCGGAATGATGTGGATTGCGAAATGATGGTTGATTGATTCGTCCGATTTCACTGCCACCTAAATGATACAGGGCTAACTTTCTCCAACTGTGCTTCGTTTGATAAAGGGGGTAGAATCGATGGAAAGGTTTCAGCAAGTAAGCTCTTTCCACACCCAAGTGGTCCCGTCATAAATACATGATGTTCACCAGTAGCAGCAACTTCTAGTGCTCGTTTTGCGAATTCATGACCTATAACATCCCTAAAATCCCTTTCATATTCGAAGTTAGCCTCCAGAACTGGCTGAGGAGGAAGAAAAGGAAGAAGCAGTTGACCTGATAGATGTTGAGTGACTTCATGAAGTGAGGCAACAAACACGATCTCAAGCCCCTCCATTTTGATTTCCGGCAGATTGGGGTCAAATGGCATGTAAACGATCGTAAACCCTAATTTCTTCGCAGCCAATTCAGCTGCTGGCAAACCTTCAAATGGAAAAATGGAACCATCTAGGGATAACGCCCCAATAAAACATGTAGTTGCTGGAATTTTAACACGGATAACACCTGCACTTTAAATTGAATTCTCAACAAAATGCTGATAATTTAATGTAATTGGTTCTTGAAAATAGCGAAGTGTTTTATGAAGAAAAACGTGGTGATTATCGACTAGATTTACATAGGCCGGATAACTACTCCATTCATAGGATGATAGTTGCCTTACCATCTTAGCCTCAAGTGGATTTCGATGAATATAGCGGCATACTTCAAGAAAATACTGATCGGTATCTATGACCTCTGCACCATATCTCCCTTGGAAAACATGTCCATCGTAATGATATTTCTTGTTAAAATAAATAGCATACCTTGAGTGCATCTCTTTCATGATTAATTTAATATGGAAATTCGTTGTTTGAACTTGAAGATGAATATGATTGGTCATTAAGCAGTAGGAATGAAGTGTAAAAGGGTACATAGAACGTGTGAACTCGAGGGTTTCTAAATAGGAAAGATAATCATCACGTTGATTAAAAAGTGAAGACCTTCGGTTTCCCCTTGCAGTGATATGATACATAGCACCTGGAAACCAAACTCTATGCTTTCGTGTCATTCAATATCTCCTTCTCTTAACTATTTCTGTTTCCGAATCCAACTTATCAAATAAAAGGAACAAAGACTAAGAGCGCCACGTCCTGTGGCAACGTCTTTGTGACCCACGTCATGTGGGCCTCAACTTAAAAATAAAAATGTCGAACTTTAACATCAGGCAAAGTATAACAGCATCACTTACACAACTCTTTTCCTCACAAAATAAAATCAAACAAACGATTGATTGAATCACTAGTCTCAAGCTATCACTAGCCTAACCCCTTAAACAAACGTTTGTTTGAAATCACATTTTTCAAAAAGCACCCAATTAGTACAGATGGCATATTTCCCGCCAAAAAATGCAACTAAGCTATCAAACGTATTACCTCTGCATTTTTAAAAACTTTAGTACGGTAAAACTTTATCACTGCGGGGGTCAGGCCCCCCTTTTTCCTCTTTCACGGGTGTCACTGTGACCTAAAATTCCATCAAACAAAATCCGGACTACAGTTGAGCTTAAGGGCTTCCGGATTGAGGACTTCGAGGCAATTTCGGGATGTTTTGATGATCCCATCGTCGCGCAATTTTTTTAGGGATCGCGCAACCTCTAGCCTTGTCTCCCCAATGATCTCACCGATTTCTGCCTGGGTAAGGTTAATCCCCATCTTGTTCAAGTAGTGGGTATAGATGTAAACAATGTTGCAGGTTTTCACGAAGGCGGAATCATAGCTAAGGGTAAGCGTTTCGTGCATAAATAGATTGGAGTGCATGATGACATAATCCAGCATGGCTATGCCTAAATCAGTGTTTTCTTTCAGAGCCTGATGGAAATCTTTCGGCCGGATACGGATCGTGTCGATGTCGGTAATGGCCGTGATCGCGAAGAAATCGACATCAATTTGGAATGTTCCATTGATCGGTCTGCTTAAGGAGTAGGGACAAATAGAACCCTCGCCATGGAAGCAAATCGTCTTGCTGACACCTTCAATATGATTGACTGATAATCGGAAGATGCCTTTCTCTATATAGTACAAGTATAAGGGTTCGATATTATTGGTGATGACACTGCCTTTCTCTAGCAAATACCTTTCCCCGATTTCCAATAATAGAGGCTTAAAGTCTGTAAACTGATTTTCGAAAAATAAATTGTTTTTCAGCAAACTGGTCATTCCTCCCTCTATAAAAGTAATTCAATGAAAGCAGGTACATGGGTAGGAAATCCTGTCCCATTTTATTCATTATACTAAACCATTCTTTCTCTTCAATATCTCCTTTTCATAATTTAATGAAAATAATAAAAACTATGTATCAAATGATATAGAAAGCGCTTTCCTATTTTTGTACGATATAATTACGAAAACAGTTGTAAATAGCAAATGGACGGTGTTACAAAACTTCATTTGTATTGGCAACCTGGCTATATAAAAAGGATAGGAGGATGGGATTGCATGGAAATTATTTCTTTATTATCCCTCATCTTTGTCATCGCATTAGGGATTTACACGAAAAAGAATATAGGAATTCTCTCCCTTGCAATGGCAATCGTACTGGGAATGATCGGTGGGATCTCTAGCAATGATGTAGTAGCAGGTTTCCCCACGAGTCTATTCCTGAATTTATTTGGAATGTTTTTCTTCTTCGCGATTGCACAAAATAATGGATCTTTGGAACTGCTGTCCAAGAAACTGTTTGCCTCATTGGGCCGTTATGCCACCTTGTATCCTCTTATGGTCTTTCTAGTAAGTGCTTTTATCACCGTTGTCGATCCAGGTGGTTTGACTGGTTATGTGGTGTTGCCTGCGATTACCATGAGTGTTGGGTACCAGATGGGATACAACCCCATTCTAATCGGAGTGCTCACCATCTTTGGAGCGAACGCTACGCTTATGACACCAGTAGGTGTATTTGGGAATACAGCCAACTTGATTATCGAAGATGCTGGCTTTCCCAACTACGCGACACAAATTCTGCTAAATGGAGCCATTCTCTTCTCAATTGCGGGGATTTTAGCTTATATTGGGTTCCGCGGCTGGAAGAGAAACCAACATCCTGGCGGCATGTTGACTTTAGACGGAAATGCAGATCCAATCGACCTTCCCGTTTTTAATGGCAAGCAAAAACTGACCTTGCTGATGTTGGTATTAATGATCATCGCCATCATGTTTTTAAAAACACACGCAGGATTCACGGCGCTATTTTTCAGTATTATTCTGCTGCTGGCGAAGTCTGCGGACGAAAAGGATGCCTTTCTGGGTGTTCCCTGGGAAACCATTTTCCTCTGTATTGGGATTGGAAATCTCCTGAGCGTGATTGATTCGTTGGGCGGGTTATCCCTTTTGGCTAGCTTATTGTCTTCTATTTCAACAGAGTGGACATTGGCCCCTTTACTCGGGGTCACATCGTCGATTATGTCCTTCTTCTCCCTAGCGATTGCAGGACCTATTCCGACTTTGATCCCTACAATTGAAGCGTTGAATGCTTCGAGCGGGAATCCATTCCTAGATATGGAATTGATCAGCACCGTCATCAATGGTGGATTCACAGCTGCCATTAGTCCCTTGTCGCTGGGCGGCGCCATGGTTCTGGCAGCCTATGGAACATTGTTCAAACCAAGTGCTGAGGAAAGAACGAAAGTCTTTAATAAGTTGTTCCTAGTGGCCATCGGGATTTCCATCATCGCTGGAACTCTGGCCAATACCAGCATCTATAAAATCACGGCAGGCTTATAATTCTGCTTGCTCTTTGTCAATCAAAAGCTATCAAACTTATTTCCATTCGTTATTGAAGGAAGTGGTTCGAATCATAGAATCATTGAGACATGCTGAGCATAAAGTTTGATTCAGTCTACTATTGTAAGGAGGAGTAAAAAATGGATAGAAGTATTTTAATAGGAATGTATGATGTGCATGTGCACTGTGGACCATCCACAGCGAAGAGATCAGTGGATGCTGCGGAGATGCTTAAGTTGGCGGAAGAAGTCGGGTATGCAGGATTCGTCGTAAAGGATCACTATGTTCCTGCCCTCTTAGGAACGAAAATGGTGGAGAAACATTTAGGAAACGGGACCTGTAAGGTTTACGGATGTCTGGTTCTGAATAATGCCGTTGGTGGCTTGAATGTCAATGCTGTAGATAAAGCCAGACAAATGGGCACGGCCATGGTTTACTTACCGACTGTCTCCTCTAAAACGCATATCGACAATCACAAAGGATCGGGATTTGTTGGCGGCGCAGGTGCCTCGGATGTAGAAGAAGAGCCAATTGTGATCGCAGATGAAAATGGAAATCTCAATCCTAAAGTTGTGGAGATCATTGAGTACATGGCAAAGTATGATATGGTGTTGGCCACTGGACATGGCAATGAGATTGAAGTGGACGCAACCGTTAAGAAAGCTTTTGAATTGGGAATGAAACGTGTCCTGGTCACACATCCGCATTATCAAGTAGGAGCAACTATACAAGATATGAAGAGATGGGCAGAAATGGGTGCCTATATTGAAATTAACGCCTGTGTGTTTAAAGATAGCGGTTCGAAAGTAGAAGCCGTAACAGATCTATCCGTAGCAAAAGAGATGATTGATGCTTGTGGTGTGGACCGCATCATTATCGATACCGACTATGGTCAGGCTGCAAATGGCTCCCCGATTGAAGGAATGTATAATTTCGTCAATGCCCTAGAAGAACATTTTGGCATCACTGAAGAAGAAATTAACATCATGACCAAGAAGAATCCGAAAGAGCTGTTTAATTTCCAATAAGAACAGCAAACAATCATTCTATCAAACAGGAGGAATAAAATTGACAAAATTGGATTACGGGAATTTGGATAACCTACCTTGGCAATTTGTGAGAGAAGGCATCACACGGAAAGTATTCGGGATGGGCGCAGAAAATATCAACGTTACCATCAATAAAATTGAGAATGGCAATGAGAAGAATCCGCATTCCCATGAAAAAAATGAACAGATTGCGCTGATCTTGGAAGGGGAATGTGACTATTATGTCGATGGGCATCCATACCGGATGACCAAAGGTTCTTGGATTACCGTTCCAGCAGGTGTGGAACATTATATTGATGTCTACGACAGCCCTGTACCTGTGCTAAACATGGACATCTTCTATCCTCTTAGAGAAGAGTACAATGAATCCTACGGTAAATTCATTGAGAACTACCGTAAGTAAATACGAATCAAAGCCTTAGGTAATGCGACTGATTCGTTCGTTGTTATCAACCGCTTAGTTCAAAGGAGAGAGTATGAAATGAAGATGCGTAATTTGGTCAAAGAGAAGCTTGCGAAAAACGGGTATGTTTTGGGGGTGTTCGTGGCTTCTGGCTCCCCGACGAATGTAGAAATTTTAGGACTAAATGATTTCGATTTTGTCCTTATTGATAAGGAGCATGCCCAAACAGATATGGAAACCATGGTGAATATGATACGGGCCGCAGAACTATACGACATGGCGCCGCTTGCCCGCGTATATCATCCACATGACGGCCCAATGATGGCCCGAATGCTGGATGTTGGCATTCATGGGTTGATGATTCCCATGGTGGAGACGAAAGAGCACGCCCACTATATTATTGAAAATGTGAAGCTTGCACCCCTAGGAAAAAGAGGGATTGGTGCCGGCCGCGGACCAAGATGGGGATGGTATGAGAGTTACAACAAAGGCGAAGTGAATGATAACACCTATGTCATCATGCAATGTGAAACAAGGAAAGGCGTCGAAAATATCGAGGAGATTTGCCAAACACCGGGTCTTGACTGTATTTTCATTGGAACCGCTGATTTGTCGCAGGATATAGGCTGTTTTAGCGACAACAACAACCAGGAATTACAAGAAGCGATTGACAAAGTACTAGAAGCCTGTAAGAAACACAATATCGTACCCGGGATCGTTACCGGATCGGCGGAAGCAGCAACAAAACGAATTCAGCAAGGTTTCCAATTTGTGACCATCATGAATGACCTAGGGTTCTTTAAAAGCCAGACGAAAAACCAAATCGATACCGTTCGAAATCGTTTGTCGCTATAATTCAACTTAAACAAGGGTAAACAATAAACAAGGGGACGGTTCTTAGTGTTTTCCTATTTTTTCCACCATTAAAATTATGGGTAGGATTGTAGCAATAAGCGGCAACTTTTGCCGTCTCTACGCTTCTAATATAGGTAAGGATAGTCCCCTTTTTTTGCCTTATTTCATCTTACATATGGTCAAGCCTTAAAAACAAGGTTCAAAGAGATCCTCAATATCCTTGCTGCCTGTCGCATTGATATTCCTTAATTCCATTTACCTTTTGGAGTATTTCTTTTCTTTTTTCTTTGGGCAGGCTCTTTACATGTGGAATTTCCATTGCTCCTAGTAATTCCTTAATTTTTAGTCTTGCTTTTCATCGATTAGTCTTCTTTCATTCGTTGCCACTTCCAGAGATTGATCATTATTTGTTCTTTCATTAAATTCTTTAAAGAGGTTTGGAGCGACTTTGTTATCAGGAGAAAACATCTTTAATAGAAAATCACAATCCAGTAACCCTTGAGTTAGGACAATTTTTTTCAGTGTGGACTATCGTAGTTAAGGAGAGTGGACTTACATGGGTTAAGGCTATCCCTTTAACAAACAACGAACTTTACACTTTAAATAATGAAAATTACATAAATTACCGAAGTAGATCAGTTACTGATTTCTACTACCCATCTTCGACAAATTTCAGAGGGCCACTGTAACCATAACTTTACTTTAATACCGTAAACTTTATCATAGTGGGGTCAGGCCCCAAAATTGGAATAGCGGAATTGCGGACGTCACTGGGTCATATACATTTGTCCTTCCCTCAACCCTCTTCTCACAAGGAATAAATTCATGTATAATGGATATATAATAAAAAAGAAGAAGTGCTGATAACACTTCTTCTTTGCAACCTCTACCGTCAGGGTGGCGGTTGTCAAAAATGTATACCTATTTGTGAGAACCACCCTTTTGCTTCCTACGGCGCGGGGTGGTTCTCTTGTTTTCTAGTATGTTTTTTCGAAAGAAATAAGCGCCTACTTCGCGAGTAATTCCTTTCAAAGCCTCACGTAGAAATTCAAGAAACGTTTCCATGACTATCACCTCCTTTCTACAGAAGAAAGAAGTGCGACAACCAACCACCCTGCAATATTCAGTTGCTATTTCAGTTTATCATATACTACCATTCTTATTACATATCAATCTTCGACAAACTTCGGGGCGTCACTGTACCTGTCCCCCTGTCCCCCTGTCCCTCATTAACTATCAATCTTCGACAAACTTCGGGGCGTCACTGTGACCATAAGTGAAGAAGGCACATCGAGCGTTAAAACAGCTTGATGTGCCTTCTTTCGTACAAAATTTCCGGCTGTCCCCTTTAAGAACCGTACCGATGTATTCACGTGTTTTAATCCCTTATGCCCACCACATTTCTGGCATAGGTTCTCTGAATAAATTGTTTTTTAGTAAATTGATTGATTTGCTTAAGCCTTCATCGATAGATGCCAAGGAATCCTCGTGCTCAATGGAAAGAACATAATCGTATCCAATGGACCGAAGAACACTAATCATATCTTTCCAGACCTTCTCATCTTGTCCATACCCTAAGGACCTAAATGTCCATGCCCGGTCTAATACTTGACCATAGTGCTTTGTATCCAACACACCATTAATACTTATATTTGCTTTATCAAGATAAGTATCTTTTGCATGGAAATGGAAGATTGCATTTTCTTTCCCTAGGTACTTTAATGCTTCGACTGGATCCATCCCCTGCCATACTAAGTGGCTTGGATCAAAGTTAGCACCGATATTGTTACCAGCTGCTTTTCTTAATTTTAACAGTGATTCGGGGTTATAGACGACAAATCCAGGATGCATTTCAAATGCGATTTTCACGCCGTGCATTTCCGCGTATTTTGCCTCTTCCTTCCAATATGGAATAACAACCTCATCCCACTGCCAATTTAAAATATCCATAAAGTCTGGTGGCCAAGCGCAAGTCACCCAATTGGGGGCTTTTGCATTCAGCTGATCTCCTGGACATCCTGAAAATGTATTCACAATTGAAACGTCTAACATTTCTGCAAGAAGGACGGTTTTTCTCCAAACATCATGAGCCTCTTTCGCGATTCTAGGGTTGGGATGCAAAGGATTCCCGTGACAGCTGAGTGCACTTATAATTAAGCCACGCTTTTCAACAGCATCCTTTAAAGCTGTTGCCTTCTCGGGATTCCCCAACAATTCATCTGGATTACAGTGGCTGTTCCCCGGAAAGTTCCCGGTTCCTAGCTCGACTGCCTCAATCCCCATTTCCACGACTTTATCTAGCATATCCTCAAAGTGCAATTCTTGATAAGGTACTGTAAATAGCCCTACTCTCATACTGACACCCCCTGTTTTGCTTGGACTTTAATCCATTTGCTCTCATTACTACTTTGTAAAATAGCATCTGTAATACACATGGAGAAATGTCCATCCTCAAATGTTGCGAAATTAGGTTTATCCTTTTCGAGATTTTTACCATCCCTAATAAAAGAATAATAGTTTGACATCATATTTTTTAATGCATCTGGCCAACCTTCATTATGTCCACTTGGATGATGGATGGATCCTCTTGCTTCGGGTACGAATAAGGCTGCATCTGCAAGAAGGATTTCATTCGGTTTGTCGCGATGTCCAATCCATAATTTTTCAGGCTCTTCTTGATTCCAGGCAGCCGCTGCTTTACTTCCAGCGATTTCAAAGTGCAAATAATTTTTTCGACCAGCACTTACCTGAGAAACAGTGAATACCCCTCTTGAACCATCTTCAAATCGGACAAGAACTGATGCATAATCTTCTGTTTCAATTTGTACGTCTTCATATTCTACTTCCACTTCACCCTGTGAGCTAAATGTATTAATTGAAGACTTCGATTTCTTTCTAATTGGTAATACAGTAGCAAGATCAGCAAAAACTTCAACAATTTTTTTCCCAGTTACAAATTGAACCGTATCACACCAATGTGAGCCAATATCGGCAATTGCTCTCGTTTTCCCACCTAACTCCGGTTTCATACGCCAATTATAATCCGTTTCATAGAGTAACCAATCCTGTAAATATCCCCCATGAACGATATTAACTTTACCAAAGTCACCGTTTGCAATTTTTGAATGTAAGTTTTGCAAACTAGGGAATTGGCGATAATTAAAGTTTACACCGTGAACGACCCCGTGTTTTTTTGCCAAGTCAAGTAATTCTCTTGACTCTTGACTGTTCATTGCTAATGGCTTTTCTGAAACTACATGTTTTCCAGCTAAAATAATTTCCTTATTAATTTCAAAGTGCAGATGATTTGGAGTACAGTTATGTACAACCTGAATCTCTTCATCCAGTAACATTTCTTTATAATCTTTGAAGGCTTTTGGGATACCTAATTCATTCGCCTTTTCTTCTGCCTTTTCAAGAGATGATCCGGCAATTCCTACCACCTCAACAAAACCTAACCTTCTAATTGCTTCAATATGAGTAGGTCCAATAAAACCTGTTCCTATCACACCGACCTTAATTTTAAACATCCCGTCTCCTCCTGTCGTAATAGTTCATATCTGTATTATCTGCTTATCGCTTTACGTCCAAGAGCGACGGCTAAAACAATAATGAACCCTCTGATAATCATCTGCTGACTGACATCAAGACCCATAATTATTAAACCGTTATTAATAACACCAATCATTAATGAACCTACCACTGTACCAATAATTGTACCAACGCCTCCAGCTAGTGCTGTTCCCCCAAGAATAACAGCCGCAATAACTGACATCTCGTCACCTTCTCCAAAGGTATAACGACCAGCTTGCATTCTTCCTGCGTATAAAATACCTGCGAATCCCGCTGCAATTCCCGTTCCCATAAAGGCATACAACTTAACCTTCGCAGTATTAATGCCCGAGAATCTTGATGCACTTTCATTTCCACCCGTTGCTAAGATTTGTCTTCCAAATGATGTTTTACGTAAAAGAATGTGACCAACAACTGCTACGATTAAAGTCCAAATTAATAGAAGTGGGATAGGACCAATACCACCGGAACCAAAAAAGAAATTAAATGACTCATTTAAAATAGGAACCGGTGCTGTGTCCGTAATCCACATTGCAGTACCACTAATAATCCCCATTGTTCCTAGTGTAACGAGGAAGGATGGGATGTTTACTTTTGTAATTAATAAACCATTAATTAACCCAACAATTAAGCCTGTTGCAAGACCTGCTAATAAGCCACCAATAAGTCCAAATCCTGATTGAATCGCTAGTGCTGCCATAAGAGAGGATAGGGCTGTAATGGAACCGATTGAAAGATCAATTTCCGCAGAGGCAATAACAAAGGTCATAGCTACAGCCATTATTGTAATCATTGCCGTTTGACGTACAATATTCATCATATTTGCCGTTGTTAAAAATCCATCATCATGTAGAGTAATAGAAAAGTAGATTAATACCCCAACAAATGCAATGTATACAATATAATTCCGCCAGTCTAGTTTTGAAAGAAAACCTAATGATAGATTTGTTTGCTGATTATTAACCTTAATATCCTTGGATTGCATGTTGTAAAGCCTCCTCTGAATCAATTTCCTTACGTTTCATTTCCTTAAGAATTCTGCCCTCATGCATAATGAGTACTCGATCACTTACTGCTAAAAGCTCTGGCAGTTCAGAAGATATCACGAGAATAGCTTTTCCGTTATCTGCGAGTTCACGGATAATTTCAACGATTTCTGTTTTAGCTCCAATGTCTACTCCAATTGTCGGTTCATCCAAAATTAAGATATCCGGGTCATTTGCTAGCCATTTTGCTAAAACAATTTTTTGTTGATTACCTCCTGATAACAGTCGAGTTATTTTGAAGATATCATCTGTTTTAATGTTTAACTTCCTTACTAATTGCTCCGAAATTTCATTTGCCTTTTTATTATTAATAGTGAAGCCCTTTCTCACCTTAGATAGGATTGGCAAGATCATGTTATCTTTAACACTAAGATCTAACACAAGACCTTGAACACGTCTATCCTCTGGAATGAGCGCCAACCCTGATTTAATTGCATCTTTGGAGGAATGTATCGATTTTTTCTCACCTTTAATATGTATCTCACCGTTATCAATTGGATCCATTCCGAAAATGGCACGCGCAGTTTCAGATCTCCCGCTCCCCATTAACCCTGCAATCCCTAATATTTCACCAGGATATAGTTTAAAACTCACATCTTGAACTCTCCGCCCAGAAGCTAAATTTTTCACTTCCATTATTGGAGATACTTCAGTATCGTAGAATCTTTCAACCCACTCAAATGCCTTGTCCATCTCTAGACCCACTATATTTTGAACGACCTTATCCATTGTTATATCTTTAATATTCTCAGTAATGATATTTTTACCATCTCGTAGAATAGTAATACGGTCGCAGACCTCAAATATTTCTTCCATTCTGTGGGATATATAAATAATCGAGATTCCCTTACTTTTTAGCTTATTTATAAAATTAAAGAGAATTTTCGTTTCATTCTTAGTTAATGAAGATGATGGTTCATCCATAATCAAAATTTTTGCATCTTGGGAAAGTGCTTTTGCAATTTCAGTCATTTGCCAATAACCGACACCTAGATTCCCGACTAGTTCATTTGGTTCAATATCAACTTCCAATTCCTTCATTAATTCTTTTGTTTTTTGAATGGCTTCTTTATCATTTAACAATCCAAGGGAGTTTTTTGATTCTCTGGATAAAAAGATGTTTTGAGCAACAGTTAATGTTGGTATAAGACTGAATTCCTGAAAAATCATCGAAATATGATTCTTTCTTGAGTCCTTCATATCATTTATTATTACTTTTTCACCATTAATCAGAATCTCTCCGCCATCGGATTTATACACACCAGTTAAAATCTTCATGAGGGTAGATTTACCCGCTCCGTTTCCACCCATTAAAGCATGTACTTCACCTTTTCGGACTGAAAAATTAACAGAGTTTAACACATTGATTCCATTAAATGATTTGAAAATATTCTTCATTTCAAGCACATTGTTTTCCACAAATTCACCTTCTTTTAAGAGAGGCCACTCATTTGAGTAGCCTCACATTTCATAGATTTCAATTTACTAAAAAACGTATTATTTTACTGCAGATGGAACTTTCTCAAGACTTACCCATTCGCCTCTTTCAGCAGATTCCAAAATTGCATCAGCTATTAACTCAATGCGATAACCATCCTTAAAGTTTGGAGAAACATCTGTATCTTCAACAATAGATTTAAAGAAATCATGTGTTTCAATAATTTTTGTTTCACCATAACCAATGCCAAGTGCTGGAATTGGCCATAAAGCCTCACCATAAGGAGTTGATGGTCCTGTATATACGGTTCTAAATCCTTTTGCATCAGATGGATCATCAGCAAAGCAAACTTGTAACTCATCACGACGCTCATAGTTAAAGTAGATGGAACCTTTTTCTCCATGAATTTCAAATGTTAAGAAGTTATTTCGTCCCCATGCATTACGTGTTGCTTCAATGCTTCCAACAGCACCATTTTCAAATTTAATCATTGTCATGAACTCATCATCCACGTCAACGACACCCTTTGGTGCATCATCGTTACTCTTAACAGTACCTAATTTGTCAACCCCACCGGTTTGAATTGGTCTTTCTGGAATCCAAGTTTTTGCAAGTGCATTGACATCTGTGATTTCCCCAACAAGGTATCGAGCGAAATCAACAACATGTGTTCCAATATCACCTAAAGCACCTGAACCAGCAACCTTTTTCTGAAAACGCCATGATAATGGTGAATTTGGATCTGCTGACCAGTCTTGTAAATACGTTCCTCTGAAGTTAAGGATTTTTCCTATTCTTCCTTCTTCAATATACTGTTTCGCTAAAGCTACTGCCGGAGTTCTTCGATAGTTAAATGCCACCATATGCTTTACGCCAGCCGCTGTAACTGCATCTAACATCGTTTTAGCTTCCTCAGCTCCTAGAGCTAGAGGCTTTTCACAGATTACGTGTTTACCAGCTTTAGCCGCAGCAATTGCAATCTCTGCATGCGTATTATTTGGTGTAACAATGTCAATTACATCAATCTCTGGGTTGTTAACAAGGTCTCTCCAGTCGGTTGAATAATTTTCAAAACCTAATTTTGCAGCCGCATCTTTTGCGATTTCCTCACTAATATCGACTAAAGTATGACGATGCGGAATTGCCGGTGCTGGCCAAAAGAACATTGGCATCGCTGCATATGCTAATGAGTGTGCCTTCCCCATAAATCCTCCGCCAATCATACCAACATTTAATTTTTTCATAATTTATTCCTCCAAAGATAGTTATTATTTTACTGCGTTTTGAATTTCTGCCGGTGCTTCTTTTGAATAAACTAGTTTCCATGCTTCCAAAATATTTTCTTGCGTTACCTTTAAGGATGGAACAGCAACATATGCTGGTGCTTCTTTTCCTAAAAGACCGTATCCCGCTAAAATAGCCTCAGCAACCCCTTGGTCATATGGTAGCTGTGCACCTAGACCTTTGATGTTACCACCTTGCGCAATGTTTAACGCTACATTCGCACCTAAATCGATTGTTGTAACAACTAAATCCTCTTTTCCAGCAGTTCTTACTGCCGCTAGAGCACCTTCTGCCGGGACGTCCCAAACAACGAACATACCATCTAGATCCGGGTTAGTTGTTAACATACCAGATGCTACCTTATCGCCATCGCTTTCATCTGCAATACCACCACGTGCTACAATTTCTATATCTGGATACTTTTCTGTAATTGTCTTTTCAAAAGCTTCTACACGTTGAGCTGTTACAAAGAAATCCGCATCGTGATAAATAACGCCAATTTTTCCTTTTCCTCCAAGCTGTTCAGCCATGATATCTGCGGCAGCTATACCATTTCCATAATTGTCAGCAGAAACCACACTCACATAGTCTTTTCCAGCTTCCAAATTATTTGGTACATTATCCATAAATACAACCTTTACCCCAGCATCTGCTGCCTTTTTAAATGCACTCGCAGAAGAAACTGCATCTACTGGGATACCAACAATGATGTCAGGGTCTTTTGCCAAAACTGTTTCTATATCAGATAGTTGCTTTTCAGGTTTAAATTGCGCATCAGTGATTGCTACCACTTCAATTCCCATTCTTTCAAATGCAGCCTTTAGTCCGTCAATTTGAGCAGTTGCCCAGTCATTTCCTGCATAGTGCATTA
The DNA here is from genome assembly GCF_020731355.1 of Bacillus sp. REN16. Lineage (GTDB taxonomy): Bacteria > Bacillota > Bacilli > Bacillales > Bacillaceae_L > Ferdinandcohnia. Next base: position 43,060 of record NZ_JAJFZK010000020.1, read on the forward strand.
CAATTGCAGCTTTATAATTTCCCTCTTTAATTTTTGCGATTTCCTCTTCAGTAAGTTCTAAATTTAATGCAGGTTCCGCAGTCTCTCCGTTTGGACCTTTACTTAGGATTTCCTGATCACCAGGAATGTCCTGATTGATTGTTAATGGACCTTCATCCTTTAATGGAGTACTTGATTTTGCAGAAGGGTCTTCCTTTTCTGTAGAACCCTCCTGGCTACATCCCACTAGTGCGATACCAATCAAGGCAATTATTGCTAAAATTGATAGAATCTTTTTCATAAAATTTCCCCCTGTTTACCAATAATTTTTAGTTTTCATATTTTGAAAGATATTTTCTACTAATTTCCGCGCCTTCTTTTGGATTTGAATAGCTGTCTAATTCAACTGTAATCCAGCCTTCAAAACCTGCATCATTCAGGATGGCAACCATCTCATCGAACTTTTGATGACCAACTCCTAGTGGCTGGAATTCTTTATTTCCATAATCCTTGAAGTGAACATATTTGATACGATCTACGTATTTTCTAATAACTTCAACCGGGTCTCCTCCACCTGCTTCAATATGTGCAGTATCTGGACATAAATAAATCTTTGTTAAGGGCATTAACTTGTCCAATTGTTCCGGTGTTTCAACACAAGTTCCTAGGTGTGGATGATAGCTTGGGGTTAAATTATATTTTTCTGCAATTTCAACCACTTGGTCAAGTGCACTTGCTAGGTCTGAGAAATCACTTTCCAAAACACCTTCAGAACGAACTGCTCCACCCCCGATTACAAGATGTTCAGCTCCAACTTCAGCAGCAAAAGCCGCCACTTTTTCAATCTTTTTTAGTTCCTCATCTAAAATTCCAGAATAAATAAAGTTTCCACCTGTATAAACTCCTACAAGCTTTAATGAATTCTTTTCTAATAAAGAAAGAAATTCTTCTTTTCTATCTATGTACTGCAAAAGGTTTCCATCAAACAATTCAATTCCATCATAATTTGCACTAGCAATATCCTGTGCTGCCTCTTCAGTTGATCCATTAGCAAGGTAGAGTACATCTTTGATGGAAGTAACACCACCCGGATGACCAACTACTCCTCCCCAAGTGTTTGTCTGATAACCAAATTTGAATGTCATGTATATCTCCTCCATTTTAGAATCTCTAGATTAATAGAAATGTGATTCCATGTACTTTTCTTTATCACCACCTTTAGATCTCGGCAATTTAAGGATTGTCATGTGAATTTTTGTAATCGATTACAATTAAAACTAAGCAACAACCATTAAATATGTTGTAATCGATTGCATTTATTATTAAATTACTAGTGGAAAATTATAATTTACATTCTCCACATGAATCTCTAACTATTAATTTATCCTCTAATATAAATTGACGATTTTTCAACTCATTATCATTCAACAGCATTATAAGCAATTCCATTGCCTTAGATCCTATCTCAAACGCTGGTTGAGCAATAGTAGTTAAGGGTGGTTCAATTATTGAAGCGAATCTGATATCATCAAATCCCACTACGGAAATATCCTCTGGAACTTTCAAACCCATTGATTTAATTGCTTTAACAGCTCCAATAGCCATTTCATCACTCGCTGCAAAGACTGCTGTTGGAGGATTAGCGGATGCTAGCAATTTTGTCATCAAATTATAACCACTTTCAAATGTAAAATCACCTTCTTGTACAAGGAACGGTTCTAACGGCAAATCGTATTGAGACATCGCTTGCTGAAATCCCTTTAATCGATCGCGTCCCAACACTACATCTAGCGGACCTGTAATAGTTGCTATTCTCTTATGATTTAGCTTTATTAAATGATCGGTTATTTTCCTTGCACTACTTATATTATCGATTGAAACCGTTGGAATCGTGGCACCTTCAATATATTCACATGCAAGAACAACCGGGAATTCATTTGCAATACTTTCTAAAGACTCTTTATCACTTCTTGCTGTTAATAATATCAAACCGTCGGCTTTTCTTTGCCGCATGATATTTAGGTAATTCGTTTCTTGTTCTACTTTGTTTATGATATCGCCTAGTAAAACTTGATAACCATTATGTAATGCCGTTTCTTTAATTCCACGAAGAACTTTAGAGAAAAAAGGGTTTGATATATCGGAAATAACAACCAGAATTGTCTTTGTCTCCATCGTTCTTAGTTGTCTTGCCAATAAATTAGGTTGATAATCTAATTCTTTTATAGCTTCTAAGACCTTCACCGCTGTTTCCTTCCTTACGGAAACACTATTCGTTAAAACCCTCGAAACCGTGGCTGTCGAAACATTAGCCCTTTTTGCAACATCTGCTATTCTTACCATACTCTCTCTCTGTTTCCTTTCTCTATCATCCTCTTGATTCAAATTGTAATCGATTACAATTTGAAAATCAACTATTTTTGCAAAAAATTTATAATATATTTTTAAATAAATATATTTAAAGTCTGAAAATAAAGCTTTTTGTAACCTTTTTTACTGTTTAATAACTTTTTTAATCGGATTCCCGATGACTTTTTCCACATTTGTAGACCTAAAAAGATATTTTTCAAAGCTATAATGTAATGGATTACATTTAATGTTTTGTTTTGAAAGGTTTATAAATTCCTATAAATTTATTTAAAACTATCAAACTTTATATAAATATAGAACTTTACTAGGATAACAAGAGTTGGGTAGTGTTTCAAAAGAATCCAGTATACATTATTTCCGGATACTAAATTAATAGTATAACAGTTGAATTCACAATCCATTATTCTTTACCCCCAAAAATCAAATAAACGTTTGTTTGAATTTTTAGTTTCGCTATATCACTGACCTAGATTGCTAAACAAGCGTTTGTTTGAAATTGTGGTTCTTGAAAAACGCCCGATTAGTACAGATTTTCTTAACTCGCCTGATAGGCATTCTATTATAATAATTCGTTTTTAGTATAAGATTCCCAGCTATACAGGGCGTCGCTATGACACCTTGCTGATGAAAAATTACGTTATGGAAAAAAATAGGCGAACACAGGAACCGTCCCCATGTTATCACTGCGAGGGTCTGGCCCCAAAATTGGCCCCAAAATGAGTGGAACCGCCCCCTTGTTTCCTGTTATTATTGAATGGTATAACTAAAATTATCCTGATTTCCGTAAGTCTTTAATAGCTTCCTTCAAACAAGCGTTTGTTTGAAGGCTAAAGCAGTTGGGGCTGTAGTGGTAAATTGTCAAACAAACATTTGTTTAAATAGCTTTGGGGCATCACCGTGATTATCTCCTACTTGTCTCAATGGAAAAAAATAGGCGAACAGCGGAACCGTCCCCTTGTTCTGCCCTTGTTCTGAGGTGAATTCATATTGAACATTCAAAAACTGCATAGTAAAAATGTTTTGCTGATTCGTATTTTATGGGGATGTTTTATACTATGTATGTTTGTCCAAGTTATAAAACATAAGGACCCTGTTTTCATCGGTATCCTTTTTGGTAGTGGGATTTTGGTATGTGGAGCATTATCAATATTTGTTTTCAAGAAACTTTTTATTAAGCAAACAATGTATTTATGTGTAATGGGGATGTCGCTTGTTACAATTGTCCTTATAGACAATGAACCTGTTATCTCTAACTTCTACCTCATTTTTTTAGTCATTTTTATTTTAACTTTATATCAGGATTATCGCCCGATCATTTTAATGACCATCCTGAGTATTTTTATTGGGGCACATTATTATCAATACGGAGATCGTCTTAATTATGTTTATCGTGAAGGTGACTTTTCCTACTTTTTGTTTACACTCTCTGTTACTTTTATCGTAGCTTTCCTGCAAATTCGTTATAGCAGAGCGGTAAAAAGAGCTGATGATGCAAAAAAAGAGGAAGTAAAAAAGGATAACGAAGAACAAATTTTAGCACTCATCAATTCAATGCCTGATTTAATTTATATTCAGGATGGCGCAGGAAGATTTATTGAAATGAATCAGTATGCTAAAGCTTTATTTAAATTGGAGGATATTGATTATCGTGATAAGCGTTTAGAAGAGCTTTTCACCAAAAATGAATGGTTTAAACACTTTCAAACTTGCTTTTCCAACGATGAGATTGCTTGGGAGAAGGGTATGCCTTATAGATTCGAATTAGACCTTTCAATTGAAAATCATTTCTCCGCTGTTTTTGATATTATGAAGGTTCCTACTTTTTTTGCAGATGGCAGCAGGAAAAACTTATTGGTCATCGGACGCGATATTACAGAACAAAAGAAATCGTATGACCTTTTTTTAAAATCAGAAAAGCTTGCTGTCGTAAGTGAGCTTGCTGCTGGAGTTGCACATGAAATAAGAAATCCTTTAACTTCTATAAAAGGCTTTATGCAGCTAGTTGATCAAGGTGGAGAATTTAAGCGTGATTACGTACAAGTCATGTTAAGTGAAATATCGAGAATGGAGTCTATTGTTTCCGAATATCTATCCTTGGCTAAACCAAACGAAAACTCACCAAAATCTCTTCAACCTATTGATACTCTTGTTAGAAATGTAATGACTCTTTTCGAGAGTCAGGCAAACCTGAAAAATATTATGATTCATTCAGAAATAGAGCATTCTAACCAAATATTGTGTAACCCGAATGAAATTAAACAGGTTTTTATTAACATACTGCAAAATGCGATCGAAGCGATTGGATCCAATGGGGACATTTTTATCTATTTAAAGAATATCGGCGAAGACGGAGTAGAAATTACCTTTATTGACAATGGATGCGGGATCGAGAAAGAACGATTAATGAAGATAGGTGAACCCTTTTATTCAACAAAGGAAAAAGGAACAGGACTTGGGCTGTTAACTTCCAACCGGATTATGGAAAGCCATAATGGATCGATCAAGATTGATAGTGAAGTAAATAAAGGGACCGAAGTGAGAGTTTTTTTGCCCACTAGCCAATCCAAATAATAGTCTATGCGTTAAAACAAATCGGCACCCTCCTACTATTTGGAGAGGTGCTGTCTTGTTTCTCAGGTTTTCTCGCGCATAATACCCTATACTTTTCTTTTGTAAAATCCTACCGGGTGTCGGGCTCAATGGATCGTTCCAATTTAGTTTAAAATCTGTGAATTAGGGTATTTTAACAATACACGTTGGGAAAGGAAGGATAAAAAAATGATTTGGACAATTATCGGTATTTTACTTATTCTTTGGATTCTAGGATTCGCTTTCCATATCGCCGGCGGATTAATTCATATTCTACTCGTAATTGCTGTTATTGTACTCATTGTTAAATTGATTCAAAGAATGGGAGCCAAAAAATAGATGGGTTTTTTGAAAAAGGAACCATGCTTGGATTGTTAACCTCCAACCGGATTATGGAAAACCACAAAGTGACTGTAAAGATTGATAATGAGGTAAATAAAAGGACCGAAGTGAGAGTTTTTTCCCCACTATCCAATCTTGTCATGGTTAAATATTATATCGTGGCGTTCGGGGGAACATTATAAAATAGAGTTGGAAAAAAATAGGGGAACGGTGGAACCGTCCCCTTGTTTTCCGTCCCCTTGTTTTATGTTTCGCTTTTCAATAACTCTGCTCAACTACAAGCTTTGCCCTATCCCCTCTTGTAATAATGTGAGCGTATTCAATTATGTTATCTTTGTCGTCATAGGTTCTAGATTCTGATAAGAATGTTGGTGAACCCTTGGGGATCTTTAGATAGCTGCTTGCTACTTCATCGGACAACTTGGGCTCAATTAATTCAGTCCCGCGGGCAATCTTGATTGAGTACTTTGAATGTAAGGTTTCAATGAGCGAACCTTTACATTCCTCAACTGTAAGTCCCGGAGCAACTCTCCAAGGGATATAGGATGTAATGTATTGAATCGGTACCTTGTCCGCATACTGTATCCTATATAATTTGATCACTGGATCCATTTCTGCGATTTGCAGGGTAGATGCAATGGATTGATCAGCTGGGATAACCACAAGCCCTAACACCTCTGTTTCAGTGTTTTGTCCTCTCATTTGAAGTTCTGCAGAACTTCGGAATTTCTGGTTACGCGATGAAGCTGATATTTGATCTAATGAGACAAATGTCCCTTTTCCCTGAATTCGACTCACATAACCTTCATATTCTAATTGCTGTAATGCCAAGCGAACAGTCGTCCTGCTTACTTTATATTCCTCACAAAATTCACTTTCCGTTGGTAATTGATGATCAACCTCGTAATTTCCAGATTTAATTAGTTCAATAATTTTATTTTTAATAGTGGTATATAAGGCTACCCCTTCGCTTTTGTTCAATCAAGGGACCTCCTTTAAAAGTTATCATAGCTCTATCATATAACAATTGTTGTAACATTTGAACAAAAATTACACACCTAACAGTACGGATTGACGATATAAGAAGGGAATCATCCTTGGTATAACCAATAAGGTAACTACAAATTAAAGAATAAAAATACAATTGACAATATTAATAACAAGATGATAAATTCATTATAACAATATAAAACATTTTTATATTTGTAGTAACAAGTGATGAGGACAGGCTGTTTGATGACACAATAATTTTTAAAATAATTTATAGAATTACCTCGTATTTCGTTGTTTCAATTTGTAACCGTTATCGTTCATTATTTTATTTTTATATTTAAGACCCTAACATCAAACACGCAGTGATTATTCTGTGCCGCCTCTACTTCACTTTAATGACTTTTACTTTACCTAGGTTGGGGCTTGCCCCTAAAAAAAGAAAGGAAGGCAATTAGGTTTAAAAAAGCATTTCAGATTTTACAACAACTTGGACGGGCTTTGATGACGCCTGTTGCCGTTTTGCCGGCTGCTGGACTATTGCTCCGATTTGGTGACACGGACTTATTGAATCTGCCAATAATAAAGGATGCAGGGGGCGTGATTTTTGATAACCTTCCGCTCATTTTTGCTGTCGGTGTCGCGATAGGTTTATCCGGCGGAGCCGGTGTGGCAGGTTTAGCTGCTGTTATCGGGTATTTGATCTTAACAAAAACACTCGATAACATGGGAGCCTTACTCGGTTTGGAGCCCCCTTATGAGGGTGCAGAACACTTGATTAATATGGGGGTTTTTGGTGGCGTTATCATAGGCTTACTAGCTGCCTTCTTATATAATAAGTATTCAAAGATAGAATTACCTCAAGTTTTAGGGTTCTTTTCAGGAAAACGATTTGTACCCATTATTACATCAATAAGTTCATTATTTACAGGTGTTGTCTTTGCATTCTTATGGCCACCTATTCAAAATGGTATTAATGCTTTAAGTACATTGATTTCAGATTCTACAATTGGTTTATTCTTCTATGGAACCATCTATCGGTTATTAATACCATTCGGTTTACACCATATCTTCTACACTCCATTCTACTTTATGATGGGTGAATACGTAGACCCAAATACAGGTAATATTGTCACTGGGGATATGGCTCGATTCTTTGCTGGAGATCCTACTGCTGGTAGATTCATGATGGGGGATTTCCCATATATGATTTTCTGTCTTCCAGCAGCAGCTTTAGCAATGATTCATGCTGCAAGACCCGAAAAACGCAAAATGGTTTCCGGTATTCTTATTTCAGCAGCATTAACATCGATGCTAACAGGGATTACGGAACCAGTAGAATTTGCATTCCTTTTCGTCGCACCGTTACTTTATTTAGTTAACGCCATTTTAGCTGGTAGTATGTTTGTCATTATGGATCTCTTCCATGTTAAACACGGTTACACTTTCTCAGGCGGCGGAATTGACTATGTCTTAAACTATGGTCTGTCAACAAATGGGTGGGTAGCCATCCCAGTGGGTATTGTTTTTGGTATTATATATTATTTTCTGTTCCGTTTTGCTATTAAAAAATGGAACTTACAAACCCCGGGAAGAGAAATTACCGAGGGAGATACTGACGATCAACCAGTAATTAATGGCGATGACCTAGCTTACGATGTCCTTGAGGCATTAGGAGGTAAAGAAAATATCGCTCATCTCGATGCTTGTATCACTCGCTTACGTGTAACAGTTAACAACCCAGCAAATGTTCAAAAGGAACAGTTGAAAACACTTGGAGCCGTTGGTGTCTTGGAAATGGGGAACAACTTCCAAGCAATCTTTGGTACCAAGTCAGATGCCTTGAAAGATGAAATTAATTCTGTCATAGCAGGCGGCAGTAATAGACCAAAGCGGAATCAAGAAGAAATGAAGGCAGAAGCAGAAGTAGCAGCTGCTACAATACCTGTCAAAACGATTACGGATACACTTGTTTCTCCTCTAACTGGAAAAATCATACCGTTATCGGAAGTACCTGATTCTGTTTTCTCAAATATGATGCTCGGTGACGGAATTGCGATAGAGCCCACTGACGGAACTATTGTAGCTCCAGTTAATGGAGAAATAATTACGATATTCCCAACTAAACATGCTGTTGCCATAAAAAGTGATGCAGGAGCTGAAATCCTTATTCATATCGGAATTGACACGGTTGAACTAAAGGGAGAAGGCTTTGAAACACTTGTTTCACCAGGAGATAAAGTGACACAAGGGCAGCCAATTGTTAACGTTGATTTTGAATCGATTAAAGTCAAAGTACCATCTATTATTACACCAGTTGTTATAACAAATTTATCACCAGAAAATCATTTAGACCGAAACATAAATGAAAATGCTATTGCTGGCGAGACAGTCATACTTGAAATTAAATCATAACAACCATTATATAAAACCCAAGGAAAGTCCCTTGGGTTTTTCTGATTGGGGGAAACAGTATTGAACATGATTATAGAACAACTTACTAAGCAGGATATTGAACAATTGATCTTACATACAAAAATGCAGGGATGGGCGTATAATCGACAGGAATTAGAAACATTATTTGCGATAGGAAAAATCTTCGGACATAAAAACAAACAGAACGAAATTGTATCATGTGCTGCAATCATTCCTTATGATAACAACCGCATCGCATCAATAGGAATGGTTTTGGTGAATCAACATTATAGAGGACTTGGATTAGGTAAGGAAGTTGTCCTAAGCTGCATAAACGCAGTACCTGCGGAAACCCCCATTATGCTAGTGGCATCTGAAGCCGGTAAGCCGTTGTATGAAAAATTAGGTTTTACGACTATTGACGTTGTACACAAAGTAGTAACTATACCAAGAACAGAACCCACAGCCTCTGAACTAGAAGTTAAAATAACTTCTTTTCAAAATCAGGATTTCGATGAAGTTGTTAAATTAGATGAAGAAACTTTCGGAGCTAATCGAAAAGAATTAATCACCCACAGATTAAAACAAGCAAAAAAATCAATCATTGCAAGGAACAAGAACGGGAAACTTATAGGGTTTGGTTTATGCATTCAAATAGATAAAGGACTGGTAATCGGCCCTATCATTGCACCAAATGATCAAATTGCTCTCCTCCAAGTAAATAAATTAGCCGATAAGCATCAAGGCAATATAAGAATGGATATACCAGCAAAGCACGAATCGTTTCTCAAATTAGTTGAACAACAAGGAGATATAGAAATAACCACACGCCCATTAATGGTTAAGGAAAAAGCAAACTATCCCGCAAACAATCGCGCCTTTTATGGGATGGCTGGACAAACGTATGGATAATCTTCTCTAGCACATTCGCACAAACTCAAGGTTGGACCGTCCCCTTGTTTCGCAAAATTAAAAATGAAATTAAATGAGTGGAACTGTCCTCTTGTTCCCTGTTAATACTGAATGGTATAACTAGCATTATCTCGATTTCCTTAGTTTCTTTAATAGGTTCCTTTAAACAAGCGTTTGTTTGAAGTTTGAAATGATTGGGGCTTTGGTGTTGAATCGTCAAACAAACATTTGTTTAAATAACTTTGGGACGTCACCGTGATTATCCTCTATTTTTTTTGATGGAAAAAAATAGGCGAACAGCGGAGCCGTCCCCTTGTTCTGCTTGAAATTTGGCCCTCACTCAAA
>NZ_JAJFZK010000021.1 GCF_020731355.1 Bacillus sp. REN16
ATACTTATCTCAAGTATTGCCATTTTGGAGGTGTTTTATATTGTCTCACTATTTTAGGTTAGTCCAACCTTACCAATTATGGTAAAGGTCTTTTTTTTACGCAAGCCTAGGGTAATTTTGTTGTCTTAACGCCTCATAGACGAGAATCGCTGCGGTATTTGCTAAGTTTAGGGAGCGAACCTTTTCTGTCATTGGAAGACGTACAGCCCGGTCTTTGTTGCTGTCAACCAGGTCCTTCGGCAGACCCGTTGTTTCTCTTCCAAATACAAAGAAATAGTCTTTTTGTGCATCGCTATAATCAAAGGAAGAATGCGTTTTTTCACCAAATTTTGTGATGAAATAAAACTCTCCATCCTTATATGTTGAATAAAGTGCCTCTAATGAATCATAATAATGAATCTTTACAAACTCCCAGTAGTCTAATCCCGCACGCTTCAGCATTTTGTCTTCAGTTGAAAAGCCAAGTGGTCGAATTAAATGTAAGGTTGTATTTGTTCCTGCACATGTCCGTGCGATATTCCCAGTATTTGCAGGGAGTTCGGGTTGGTATAATACGACGTGTAGTCCCACTTTCTTTCACCTCAAACGTTATTATATCAGAATCAGTCAGTTATTTGTGATATGAAAAAACTTGTACTTGATATTTGGTGTATACGCCGTTGAATCATAGTAAGACCAATACCTCATCCGACTGTTCTGTGTCTGGGCATTGACGAGCGGATAGCCTTCAAAGTCCTTTGCCACGACGATCGTGTTGTGATTAAAGCGACCGTCTCCCTCAAAGTCATAGCAAATGATATCTCCTAATAGCAGTTCCTTAGGAGAGGACATCTCTTTTGCTTGAAGACCTCTTTTGGATCCGGCTAAATACCACCTTAATGAATTAGCAACAGACCAGCTATAACTCCAATTGTTATTTTGCATCCACCAGCCTTTACTGCGATTCGGGTATCCATACATCGGTGCACCACCTGCGTGGAGGCATTGCGAAATAAAGTTCGTACAGTTGTCTGTGAACTTTTTATATTTTGGATTGTAGTCATTCCACCAACGTTCTGCATATTGGACCGCATCAAGTCGGTTATATTTAAATTCTCGTGTATCTTCTTCTGGGGTGTCCCGCTCCATGGTTTCATATTGGGTATCCGTTTCCTTTGGAACCTCTTCATCACTTATTAATTTATTTAATGTAAATACAGCTTTTCTTTCCTCACAATGCTCCTCAATGTACAGATTTTTATTTTGACGAATTAAATATTGATAATGAACCAGGTAGTTAAGATGCATTTTACCATCCACTTCATTTTTTCCAATGATTTGGCCCTTTGTATTGCATTTGACGATCTCAGCAAATCGTTTATCCATAAGCTCTTTTTTTCGTTGAATGAACTTAAGGTCTTGCTCTGGCAATTTTATAGAAGGAGCACTTCGTATGTTTCCAACTAATAATTGAGCTTTTGCCTCCATTACCTTCGCTAAAGTCGACTTCATCAACAACACCACCTTCAAGCTGTGATATTACACAATATGAAAGGAAATGGATTTTAAGTAGGAAAATATTTAAGATGTAGGATTGCGTCATCTTTTCTGGACAGGGTTTGTTTCTTAAAGAAGAGGAATTAAAAAAGGATGCATCGTCGCATCCTTTTTTAGCTATTTAACATATTTAATCCTTTTTCGATCTCGTCTAGCACTTGATCGTCTTTTTCCTTCAAGCTCGCTTCTTTTAGTATTTCAACCGCGCTCTCGTCGCCGATTTTTCCAAGGGCCCACGCTGCTGTTCCACGTAGGACCGGTCTTGGGTCGTCCTTTAACACCTGTGTTAATTCAGGAATCGCACCAACATCTTTAAAGTGGCCTAATGCAATAATCGCGTTTCGCTGGATGGGCTTCTTTCCCCTCCATGAGCCAGATAACGGACCAAAGGTTTCCTTAAATTCACGATTGCTAATTGATAAAATCGGTTTTAACAGTGGTTTCACAACCTCTGGATTAGGTTCCATTTCTTCATGAAAATGGAAATCGATTCCTTTGTTTTTCGGACAAGCTGTCTGACAGGAGTCACAGCCATATAGCCGATTACCAATTTTGGTTCGAAACTCATCGGGTAAAAAGTCCTTTGTTTGCGTTAAAAAGCTGACACATCGCTGTGCATTAATTTGTCCGCCCTGCACCAATGCTCCCGTTGGACATGCATCCAGACATGCACGGCATGAACCACATTGATCTTCAATCGGTGTATCAGGAGCAAATGGTATATTCGTAACCATTTCCCCTAAATACACATATGAACCGAACTCTGGAGTAATGATTGCACAGTTCTTTCCGCTCCAGCCAATTCCAGCTCTTTCAGCCACAGCACGGTCAGATAATTCACCTGTATCTACCATAGATTGAAGCTTTGCATCGGGCAGTTTTTCTAAAATATACGACTCGAGCTTTTGTAGCCGATCACGCAAAATATGATGATAATCCTCTCCCCAAGAAGCACGAGCAAACATACCGCGACGCTCATTTCGTGTGCTTCTTGGTGCATCCTTGAGCTTTGCCGGATACGCCAAAGCAATCGCAATAATTGATTTTGCTCCAGGTAAAAGCAGCTCCGGATTTGTTCTTTTTTCAATATCCTTTGGTTCAAATCCTGACTGATAGCCTAGTTTCTGTTGTCGTAAAAGTCTTGATTTTAATTCCTCAAACGGGGATGCACTTGCAAAACCAATTTTATCGATTCCAATCGTTTTACTGTATTCAATTAACTCTTGTTGAAACTTTAATATATCCAATTTTGGAACCTCCTTTCTCTCATATAATAAGCCGTTCCATTTATCGAATCACTAGGATTTATGGTACACTATTTACAATAATTTTTGGAGGGATAATTGATGGAAATTCGAATTTCGCCACAATTAAAGGAACTTGTCCCCAATATCAAGGTGGGGATTATTCAATACGATCATATCGAAGTTGGCGATTCTCCACAAATGATTCGTGGTAGATTACAAACGTTTCAAGAGTCGCTCTTTTTCGATTTAGAGGACAAGCCTGTGACAAATATTGAAGGGATAGCCGAATGGAGAGATGTTTTTAAACAGGTTGGGACTGACCCTAATCGCTATCGTCCATCTGTGGAAGCCATGTACCGTCGGGTTCAAAAGCAAAACTTTTTGAATTCAATTCATTCCGCTGCTGACCTTAATAATTTCTTCTCGATTCAATACGAAATTCCAGTGGGGATATATGACACTGATAAAATCAACGGTGATATTGAAATTCGAGTTGGTCAACCTGAAGATGAGTACATGGGGATCAACGGCAGAGTCCTTTCGATGAAGGATAAAATTTTATCTGGTGATGACATTGGCGCGTTCGGAAGCCCATACGTCGATTCCCAGAGAACGGCCGTAACCGTTGAAACAAAAAATGCAATTCAGATTGTGTATTTGAAGCCTTCTCTGCAATTTGAGAGTGGTGAGAAATTGATCACTTCACTAGGGGCAATGTTTACACAGGTGCATGGCGGAACAGTTCAGGCTTTTGTTATTGAATAAAAGCCTGGTAAAAATGAAAAAACGCAACACTTCGTTTATCTAAGAAACGAAACACTGCGTTATATATGTATGGAGCGGGTGATGAGAATCGAACTCACGACATCAGCTTGGAAGGCTGAGGTTTTACCATTAAACTACACCCGCATATAGATATTAAGTTAATAAAAATTTCATTACGCTTATTGGCCTTACATGCCTCTTCCTCTACAAGCTTTTTCAAGAAGCGAATCCGTCGAGGCAACTCGAAGAAAATTCATTGAAGCTTTTGCTCGTGGCTGAGGTTTTACCATTAAACTACACCCGCATATTAAAATTTATTAAGTTTTTAAAAGATTATGTTAAAATTATAACAACCGTGCAAATATATTGCAAGATGTTTTTGTAACTTTTTGTCGAAGTATTTTTTTCGTTGACTACTTGAGTTATTATACACACTTGTAAATTTTATTGCAATAGTAACTCCAAAAAAATTTTTTCACGTTGTTTATGTCATTAACGTAACAAACCCTACAATTAATGTTTATTAAAATAATAAATATTTCAAGGACTCCCCCATTTTCCAAGGGAGTCCGTTTTTATTTTTCATAAAAATTTTTTGACTTTATAGATTAATAGGAGTAGATTTTATATATGTATATTCAAATAATCAGATATTCTATTATTCAGAAGGAAGGATAAAAATGCTACAAAAATGGGCTTTTTCAGGGAGATTTAAAGGGTATTCGATTCAATCATTTCAAAAGGATCTTATTTCTGGCGTCGTTGTTGGGATTATTGCGATTCCTCTGGGAATGGCATTCGCGATTGCTTCAGGCGTCAAACCTGAATATGGGATCTACACGACCATCATCGCGGGTATTCTTGTTTCACTCTTTGGAGGCTCTAAATACCAAATTGGGGGCCCAACAGGTGCTTTTATTCCGATTCTGTTCGGGGTGGTTGCAACCTATGGATTTGAAAATCTATTAATTGCGGGGTTTATGGCGGGGATCATTCTGTTCTTGATGGGGATTTTCAAATTGGGCTCTCTCATCAAATTTATCCCACGTCCCGTTACGATTGGTTTTACATCCGGTATCGCGATTATCATTTTTGTCGGGCAAGTACCGAATTTTTTAGGGCTTGATAAGATTAAGAAACATGAATTATTTTTGGATAATATGAGGGAAATTGTCCTCCATATTTCTGAAATCAATCTTTATAGCATTTTAACTGCTTCTGTTTGTTTAGCGGTACTGCTCTTAACTCCAAAGTTCTTCCCAAAAGTACCAGGCTCATTAATCGCCTTACTTATTTCAACGGGTATTGCGGCACTTTTTTATCCTACCCAGGTGGCGACGATTGGCTCAACGTTTGGTGACATTCCTAGTAAACTACCAAGCTTTCAATTTCCTGATATAACGTTTGAGCGCATAAAGCAACTGATTCAACCAGCGTTTGTGATTGCGATGTTAGGAGCAATTGAGTCGCTTCTTTCAGCCGTTGTCGCTGATGGAATGACAAACAGCAAGCATAATAGCAACCGCGAATTAGTCGGTCAAGGTCTTGCCAATATGGTTACTCCTTTGTTCGGTGGTATACCTGCAACAGGCGCAATTGCAAGAACCGCAACTAATATTAAAACAGGAGCCGTTTCCCCTTTTTCCGGTGTGATACACGGTGTCGTGGTTCTGCTTGTCTTACTTTTATTTGCTCCATATGCTTCAAAAATTCCGTTAGCAAGTATGGCACCGATTATTATGCTTGTTGCATGGAACATGAGTGAGCGTCGTGTTTTTTATCATGTATTACAAACAAAAACAGGAGACTCACTTGTGCTGGTTGTCACCTTTTTATTAACAGTCTTTATGAATTTAACGGTTGCGGTTCAGGTTGGACTGATTTTGGCCGTTGTTCTTTTTACTAAGCGAATGAGTGATATAATAGTGACAGAAAAAGCGTTGCCGAACCCGGAAATAAAGCATGAAAAAATGGATACTCATATTGTGACAGATTCACATGATTGTCCGCAAATTAGTATTTATAATGTTGAGGGACCTTTATTTTTTGGAGCTGCACAGGCTTTTGAACAACAAATTATGAAATCAATCAATTACAAGCCTGGGGTCCTTTTGTTACGACTTGCTAGAGTTCCGTTTATGGATACAACAGGTGAAGCGCGACTTGAAAGTATTGTAAAGGATTTTTCAAAGCATGGGATTGTCTTAATTTCAGGAATAAAAGAACAGCCTAAAAGCGTTCTTCAAAAAACGGGATTATATGAGATTATTGGGGAAGAGAACTTTTTTGATCATACAGGTGATGCTATTAATTATGCACTTACTCAGATTAATCACAATAAATGTTTGGGCTGCAGACATTTTGCATTTAAAGAATGTCAGATCCTGTCAGGCGTTGAGGAAAATGTGGGGAAGAAGAGAAGTGTTTCCCTGGGTTAATGCAGAAAGTGAGGTAAAACAGTGAATTTAGAAATGCAACAATTCAAGGCTGACTTTTTTAAAGCTCTTGCACATCCATTAAGAATACGAATCCTAGAGCTTCTTGCTGAGGGAGATAAAAATGTGAATGAAATTCAAACTCTAATCGGCAGTGAAGGGTCAGCTGTGTCCCAGCAACTAACTGTACTACGTGCTAAAAACATTGTGTATGGAACAAAGGATGGCAATCGTGTCATCTACTCGCTTAGAGATCCAATGATTGTTGAGCTTCTTTCAGTAGCAAAACAGATTTTTAATAATCATCTTGTTAATACAATTTCCCTCCTTGATAAAATCGGGGAAGATGTAAAGGATAGTTCGCAATGAACTATCCTTTTATTCAGGCAAAAATTCCTCGCCAAAATTTTCTAAAATAAATCTTCTTTCCTCTGCTTCGTTCATTAATCCATACGCTTTTCCGGTATTTCCATTTTGATAACCCCAAAAATAATTATGATCCACATCTGCTAAGCTGAAATCTCCATTTTTCCATCGTTCTAAAATGGCCAATAACTCTTCTTTTCTAGCAAAATCACTATTAGAGACGATATCAAAAATTTCATTGATGGTTTCGGGAATCATTGGTTTTGCGCCCCATTTTTTGTCGGCTTTAACCTTTTGATGGGTCATATGATGCATCGCTTCTATAACTTCTCGTTCTTCCGGTGATTCACTTAAATTCAGATCGTATGTAACTCCACCGATCTTCTTGGTCTGTTCCTTAAATTCATCCACTTTACTGGCCTGCTTTGATGAAGAAGCTGCCTTCTGAGTGTCATTGCCGTCGAACATTTTATATACACTATACGTTAGTCCAATCGTGGCACCTATTAAAATCACAAAAAAGATAATCCATATCCAAGTTTTCATTATTTCCTCCAAAAAATTCCTATATTCTTACTTTTTAGTATGATGTATCCAATTTAAATTTTAGCATAAAATACATGGTTAGACGGTGTATTTAGTATTGTATAAGTATTGGAATAGCAAAAATAGGTAAAAATACCTATAAACAAATCGGAGGTATAGTTGATTGAGTCTTGGTGAGTGGGCGTATCTCATTTTATTTCTTATAGGACTATTCATTTTAGGTATTGCATGTTGGAAATCTAAATCATTTGAGATAATCATTTTGTATTTTACCGTTGCAGGAGTTACACTTTTATTCGATTACTTCATCTATCTTTGGGGAAACGCTTATGTTTATCAGCTTAATGTGTTACATCATGAGGCAGACTCACATTTAGGTGCAATGGTTAATGGTCTTTTACTTCCAGCTTTTGCTGCTCTTTTTGTCGTTATGAGGCGAAAGTGGTACTGGAGCATCCCGTTGGCACTATTTTTCACACTTATTGAGCTCATTTTTTCGAAATGGGGGATTTTTAAAACCAATTGGTGGAGTCCTTGGTACACGGTTGCTGGTCTATTCATTTATTTTCCTGTTGCAAGATTATGGTGGAATCATCTAGAAAAGAAATCGATTCACTTTGGTACGTTACTTTTATCATTTTATGGAATATTTATTCCACTACATTTTCTTTTACACGCCGTTTTAAAAATGCGAACTTATCATGTTGAGTGGATCGAGCAACTACATCGTGGCAGTTCAGCAATAACAACATTTACTGGTCTTATTTTTGCGATTGTACTTGCCTATTTGAGTATTAGCAAGGCAAGGAATGGTTGGTTTCTTTTTATCGCAGTAAGCTATATTGCGTATGATATGGTATTGAAATATGTTGACGTTGTAAAAGCCGAGCATACTGTACTTGACTCAGTATTAAGCTTTCTTACCTTCTTCCTCGCCTATCTATTTGTACGATATGCAGATCGGAAAATCAAAGTCCTTGTAAATAAGTCATGATAAATTTAAAGGCGCCTGTTCATTTTATGTTCAGGCGCCTTCCCTCTTTTAATGCTTAGTTCGCTGGTTAAAATCTCGCTCGATTTCTTCCTTCCAGCTTCGGTCAATTTTCTTTCCACTTCGAAGATTAGTAACAGCTTCACTTACCATTTGATAATTCAATTGTGTTCCTTGTTCATCAGCGTGGTAATCCACCGCAAAATCCTCATCAATTCCAAATTCGGCAGCGGTTGAAACGGCATCTATATTCGCACCTAAAAACATAAATTCCCAGCCATATTTTTCTTTTTGATGCTGCACCATTTTTTTGATTTTTTCTGCTGTAAATTCTCGGCTTGCATTTTCCATACCGTCTGTTGTAATCACAAAAAGAACTTTTTCAGCCTGTTCTTCTTTACTAGTATGTTTTTGAACATTGTTTATTTTTTGGATTGTAAACCCGATTGCGTCTAAGAATGCAGTTGTTCCATTAACCTCGTAGTCTTCAGCGGTAATTGGTGAAATCCCTTTTGCATTTATACGATCATGTAATAATTCATAATGATGATTGAATAAAACGGTGGTGACATAGGCATCGCCGTCTGCCATCTTTTGCTTTTTAAGCATTGCATTATAACCGCCTATTGTATCAGCTTCAAGTCCAGCCATTGAGCCACTTTTATCTAAAATATACACTAATTCTGTTTTCATCTTGTTATCCTCCGTTCTGTTTTTAATCACATGGTTAGGATAACAAGTTTTAAAAAGGAATGGGTCGCTTCAAAAGCGACATTTTATGCTCCAAGTAATGGTTGGTCAAACATGAATAAAGCTTCATTGATTTCGTGAATATTATAATTTGATTCATTTATGAAGTATTCGATGATGACATCAAATTTGCTGCTATGGGTTAATGTGTAGCCGGCAGCTGAAAGTAAATGAATGGTTTCATCAACATTTAATTGTAAGGCAATGGCAAAAGCAATTGCCGTTTTCTTTTTAGGTGTGTAGTCCACTTCATTGCGAATTTTAGAGAATAGTCGACGGTCAATATTCGCTCTTTTGTACGTCTCTACATCCGTCATACCTCTAGCATCAATTAAACGAAAAAGTCTATTAGAAAATGATTCATCTAAATGGTTAACTAGATCCGCTAAATTGCTGTGAACATGACGGCTTTCTTCGATTTCGTACAGTTCTTCAGGCACGTCCTGTATAGGTTCAGCGCTATACAATTCTATGTTTCTGGAACGGCTAAACGTTGTTTCCGTTTCATCTACATAATGTTCATCAATATATTGATGAATGGAGGTAAATAGCTTTTGGCTAACGCCAAAGGATGCTTTATCGAAAACGACAAGGTAAATAAGCATATCGTGTTCCATTAAAAATGAGCTAATCATAGAAACTGCGATTTGTAAGGCTTCCTCTTTCGGATAGCCATAAATTCCAGTGGATATAAGTGGAAACGCAATTGATTCGCATTTATGGTGCATCGCTAGTTCTAAAGAATGATAATAGGAGGATTGAAGAAGTTTAGCTTCATTCTTAGAACCCCCCTGCCACATTGGTCCTGGAGTATGAATGATGTATGTTGATGGCAGCTTAAAAGCTTTTGTAATCACCGCTTGTCCTACCTGGCAGCTGCCAATTTCATCACATGCCGCTTGAAGTTCTTCTGCTCCAGCTGCCCGAAAAATCGCTCCGCACACCCCACCACCCATCTTCAGCTGGATGTTTGCGGCATTCACAATCGCATCAACTTTCATTTGGGTAATATCATTTCGAACAATCTCTAATGGCATATTTGTTAACTCCTTTCACACGGGACACAGGGACAAGTTTGCTGTCCCCATCAAATATGGTTTTGGGATGCGGGACTTGTCCCACCGTCCCTCTCTAGGATGGCTATGAATTCTTGAAGAGCTTTGGTTTGGAATGGGGAATTCGTGATGTACGAGAATTGTCTTATGTACGGTAATCCCGGAAATCCCACAATTTTAAGGGTGCCATGTTGCAGTTCTTTTCGAACAGTTAGCTGTGATAATAAGCTAACTCCTAACCCTGATTCAACTGCTTCTTTTATTGCTTGTGTGCTTCCGAAGGTTATGATGTTTTTCGGAGAAATCTTCAGTAGTTTAAAAATATTTTCGCCTGCTTCCCTAGTACCGGAGCCCTCTTCGCGCAATACCCATGCAACATCTTCCAGCTCTGTTGTGGTTACTTCTTCATTATTCCGAACCAACGGATGGTGGATTGATGCAATGATTATCATATGGTCTTCAGCAAAATCTTGATTTCCCATTTGTTTCTCCTTTTTTAATTGACCCTCTATAATCCCAATATCTATTTGATGAGTTCTCACTAGCTCTGCAACTATTTCGGTATTTCCAATTGTCACTGTGGGCTTGATGTCGGGGTATTGTGTTTTCATTTCCGCAATTAAATGCGGCAGGACATATTCACCAAATGTATAGCTTGCCCCAATTGAGAGAGGACCCTTTACCTGATTTGTTAAGTCATCTAGCAAGCTTCCCATTTTCGTATACAAACCAACAATTTCCTTCGCATGATGGTAAACAATTTCACCTGCTTTTGTTACACGTACATATTTGTTGGTTCGGTCAAGAAGTCTGACTCCCAGGTTTTCTTCAATTGTGCGGATATACTGGCTGACTGCGGGCTGTGTCATATGTAAATCATCTGCTGCTCGTGAGAAATTCTTATTTTCTACAACCGATATAAAAACCTGTAATTGTTGGTCCAACTTTCTATCCCTCCTTCGCTCTATTATAACATTTTACTTATTATAAGAATCACAGATACTTATTTTCCTTATATAAACATCACATATATAGTAAAGATAGGGGGTGTTTGTAATGGGATTACCCAAATTTAATACACAAGAAGAATTCCAAAAGACATTAGGTACGAAGACGGCTTGGAGTGCTGGGGTTGCTTTTACATTTCTTATTTCATTTCTAGGATATTTGCTTGCGTTGATACCAGGATTTAATCACGTCGGACAATTAGCATGTGCGATTATCATCGCAGTTGCGTATCGGCAATTCTTTGGTTATCCCGAAGCTTTAAAACCTGGAATAATCTTCTCATCAAAGCATTTACTACGAACTGCAATTATTTTATACGGATTAAAATTAAACATGGCGGTTGTCTTACAAGATGGGGTCTGGCTCTTACTTCGTGATGCTGGTGTGATTAGCTTTTCCATTTTAACAACAATTGGGCTTGCGAAATTATTCAAAGCTGACAAAAAGATTTCTTTTTTATTGGGAGTTGGAACTGGAGTTTGCGGTGCAGCTGCCATAGCCGCGGTTGCGCCAATTGTAAAGTCAAAGGACGAGGATACAGCAATTAGTGTCGGTATCATTGCATTAATGGGAACTGTATTTTCAATTATTTATATCATTCTTCGCCCATTTTTACCATTAGATGCCCTTCAATATGGGTTATGGTCAGGAACAAGCCTGCACGAAGTTGCTCATGTGGCACTTGCAACAGCTCCAGCAGGTAACGATGCGATTGCAAT
Source organism: Bacillus sp. REN16 (assembly GCF_020731355.1). Lineage (GTDB taxonomy): Bacteria > Bacillota > Bacilli > Bacillales > Bacillaceae_L > Ferdinandcohnia. The sequence goes on from NZ_JAJFZK010000021.1 coordinate 11,419, forward strand.
TGGTATGCTTGCAAAATTAGGGCGCGTCTTTTTGCTTATCCCGCTTTGCTTTATTTTAATTGCGATTATGAAGTATAAAAATAGAGAGTCAACAGGTTCAAAGATTGAATTTCCTTGGTTTTTAGTAGGATTTATCGTTTTTAGTGTTCTAGGAAGCTATGTATTTGGCCATTTCATTCCAGTATCAGATTATGTGATGGATGGACTCTTTACACTAACTACCTGGCTGTTGACCGCAGCAATGGTCGGCCTCGGGTTGAATGTTAGTTTAAAAGAATTGAGGACAAAAGCATTACCGCCACTTGTCGCAATGTCATTCACTTCGGTTGCACTTTCTGTTATTGTTTACTTTATTGTTTGATAGGGTCAGAGGGACAGGTTCTGTCCCACGACCCCTTTCCTTTATTGATATATTTCCTTTTCAAACGTTTCACCATTACTATATATGACCTTCATTACTAGTCTAATATCTTCATATTTATCAACCTGATTAAGGTGGAAAAACCGTTCCATGTTTTCTGATCCGTTTTCCTCGATCCCTTGAAGCTCTTCTTCTCCGATTAGCGTATTTCCTTTATATTTTAGAAGAATGGCCTTTTCCACGTACATCGATTTATCATCAACTAAATAATTGATCAAGGTAATATCTAATTTTGAGTTAAAAAGATGAACATCTGTCTGGATACTTCCATAAAAGCTTGATCTCAAATCTTCTAAAAATTCTTGTTGAATCTCACTGCTTTTTACAAGGTCATCATGGGAAATGGTCACATAAAAATTAATCGTATTTTGGAGACCTTCAATTGCTTCTTTTTCTGAAACCTCTTCACTATAATAGGAATCCGAAGTGATCTGACCAATCCGCCATTGTGGTTCTTTTTCAAATTCAAATGGAAGCATTACCTGAAAAAGTCCGTTCTGTACTTCTTCTGCGGGGAGGGATGTATATACCTCACCATCACCACCGAAAGAATAATGAAACTCTACCATTGAATTATTTTGAAGCTCTTTTACCTGCCAATTAAACGTGGCTATCGCTTCACCGTCTTTTATTTTTTTGTTATCAATCTGCATCGAGATCGTACTTATCCAGCTTTGTTCATTTTTAAATTCTTCAAGTGCATTGTAGACCACACTTGCTTGATTCTCAACTCGATAAGATATGTCTTGCTGAAGACCAGAAATATAACCTGCCTGCTCCTCAAGCTGATTTACTTTAAATAATAACGTAAAATTCAACACCAAACTCCCAGCCAACGCCAGAACTACAAAAATCCGAATATACCTATCGATCCCCATCATCTCCCCTATAAAAAAATCTGTATAATAACAGCTTATTCTCCCTACATTAAATATAACAAAACAATGGGTCAAAGGGACAGGTTCATTGTCCCGCTACAAATATAAAAATGAGACGGGGAACCCTCCAAATGAAAATTCGTTTTGGTTATGTCGCTAATGCACTAGGCCTGTGGGATGCAAGTCCTTCTAAATCATTAACATTTACACGGTATGCAGCACTTCCGAAGGACGAACGAATGGATAAACTCAAATTCGTTACTGCGCAGAATCTACTTCATACAAAAAGGATTTTACACTATAATATCGCACATGAAATTGAGCTCTACCGGCTTTCAAGCTCACTCGTTCCGTTAGCCACCCATCCTGAAGTGATGTGGGACTACATCACCCCATTCAAGAGAGAATGGGACGAGCTTGCACAGCTCATCAATCAATATAAAATGAGGGTTAGCTTTCATCCCAATCAGTTCACCCTTTTCACAAGTCCAAGGGATGAAGTCACGGAAAATGCGATTATCGACATGGAGTTTCACTATAAGATGCTTGAAGCATTGAAAGCTTTGGAAAAAGGAATCCTTAATATACATATTGGCGGCGCCTATGGTGATAAAGAAAAATCATTAGTTCGATTCCAACAAAACCTCAAACAATTACCAGGTAACATCAAGTATCAAATGACACTCGAAAATGATGATAAGACGTATAATGTCGAGGAAACACTGCTTGCTTGTGAAAAGGAAAACATCCCGATGATTCTGGATTATCACCACCACATGGCGAACAACGATGGGATTGATCTCACACTCCATTTAGAGCGTATTTTTCAAACATGGAGCAACAGAAAAACAGTCCCAAAAGTACATATTTCATCACCCAAATCAGATAAAGCCTACCGTTCACATGCTGATTTTGTATCACTGGAGTTTATCATGCCCTTTTTAAAAATGGCTAAAGACCTTAATCATGACTTCGATATTATGATTGAAGCGAAACAAAAGAACCTTGCCATGCACAAGCTCGTGGAAGACATCTCCTCAATAAGAGGGGTGAAACGAATCTCTGGATCAGCAGTGGAGTGGTAGGGTCTTCATGTCGCTGTTCTATAAGTACATAAAAATGGAGGTGAACTGCGGTGACAATGGTGCTTCTTGGATATGTGGCAATGAGTACAGAACTGAAAAATGCGTCTCCCTCAAAAACGATGACATTCGCTCAATTTCAAAAAATAGACGACCGTGAAGCAGCGATTCGGAAATTGGAGCGTATCGCATTAACAAATCTTCAAAATACCCTAAGGCTGTTAAAGCATAATGCAGCATCTGACATTCATTTCTACCGACTCACTTCTCGCCTCATTCCATTAGCTAATCATGAAGAGCTTCTCGATTGGAATTATATGAAACCATTAAAATCGAGTCTTCGGGAAATTGGGGATTTTGCAAAGGAACATGGTATTCGTATTGATTTTCATCCGGATCACTTTGTACTGATTAATTCTCCTCAAACAGACATTTTAAAAAACTCAATACGTACGTTGAAGCTTCACTATCTCTTATTAAAGGCAATGGGAATTGAGCCAATTCATCGCTGTGTTATGCATGTCGGTGGAAACTATAAAGAAACAGATGTATCACTTGAACGTTTCGTTACCAATTGGATGGAAGTTCCTGCGAAAATTCAAAAATTGATGATGCTGGAAAATGATGATACATCTTTTACCCTGGAAGATACCCTTTATCTATGCGAAAAATTAAATATTCCACTTGTATTTGATTATCACCACCACTTAGCTCACCATCAAAATCCCAATTGGGAAAATCATTGGGCTCGTGTGGTACAGACATGGCAGCATTCACCACTTCCGATCAAAATGCATATTTCAAGTCCAAAGGGTCCGGAAACCTTTCGTCATCATGCTGACTATGTCGATATCGATATGTTTTTTACATTTTTAAAAGAAATAAAAGGAAGTGTGCCACAAATCGACTGTATGATTGAAGCCAAGCAAAAAGACGCAGCCCTCTTTAAACTAATTGCGGAAATCAAAACGAGGGATGACGTAGAAATGATTGATGGCTCTTCCTTTTATTTGAAATAACTACTCACCATTTCTTAAAGGAGATTTGGAATACTCCTTTGAAAAACAAAAAAGCTACCGTACTTTGGTAGCTTTATTTTTTTTTTAGTCTTGAGCAAGCTTATCTCTATTTAGTGCAACAGGAGGTTTCTCCATCCACTCATTTTTTATCAAAAAGTTTTTTATATTTTCTTCATATTGATACACATCTGCAATTATCTTTGCATATGTAGTTTTTAAATCTTTTCGGATACTTACTGCTGCACTATATCCATAACTGGCGATACCATCACGATTAAGTTGGTCTAATTGATAAGATATTAATTTATCTGAAAAAGGAGATGTTTTACCATCCAAAACATTCGTATCCCAAGTCATTGAAATAGGCAAATCATTTTGAACTAAAATATCACCTAATTTGTCTATAATATTTAAAGATAATTCTTTTCCATGTTGCAATAAACTCATTAATTGCTGATTAGATGTAGATTGTATAAATCCAATTAATAAGTTTTTACCAATATAATTCATAAAAACATTTTTGTGTAGCTCATTTGCTTCTCTTGCCGTTAATTCTCGATTATCATTAAAGAAGTTACCCAAAAATCCTTTATCTGCAATTGGGTTTGTTTCATGAGTGGAGGTAATTGAAGGAGGTCTTACAAATACTCCCTTTTCTAATAGAATAGTTGTTGTACGTTCAAATAAATTTGAAACGTTTTTTAATCGTTCATGGAAAAAATTGCGGATATCCTCCCTTACTGAATCGGATAGTGCCATACTTGTTAAGGACATTCCAATTTTAGACATATTATTTAAATAAAATAGTATAAAAACATCCGTATACATCTTAGGGGCATTTGGGTTTAAATCATCTTTAATGTTAAAGCCTTTAGGGATTGGATAGTTTTCACTTCGTAGAACAGATTCAAAAAATTGTACAGCAGATTTAGAAATAGAAACCGCCTCACTACAAAGAGATTTAACTTCTTCTAGTTCTGATGTTAGGGTAAGATACTCCAAAACAACATTTGACATACTATTATTCATGAACTGTTCCCAACAGTGTGCTAACTCACCCGCAGTTAACTTTGCAGCCTTTTTATTATCCATATAATCAATTCCTTTTTAAGATTAATTTTATATTCTATAACAAGTATCTGGTATTTTTTTATCAATTATGTATTATTGCATGGAAAAGAAAATTAATAATTTTTTGGTTTGTCAAGGGAAATATCAAAACTAAGAGGGCTTTTCAAATATTCAGCAATGGGGGACTTTAAAAAAGTTTGTGAAATATTGTATTTAAACTATCGGGTAGCTTTAGTTCAGTAAGTAATTAAAAATAAGCACAAGGAAATAGCTAGGTAATTACTGAGCTATTTTTGTATGTAAAAAGCACCGCATAATGCGGTGCAATAAGAGATACATTTTCTTGTGCAATTTCAGTTTTGCGATAGGTAACGGAACCCGTTAGAAAAAGCTTCGTCCCTTTTACGATACTAAGTCCCTCATGGAGTTGTAAATACGATCCACTACTTCAACTCCCGCTTGTTCCCATCTGCTTTTATCAGAAATTTGTCCGTCCTTGTCGAGTGGCTCTTGGAACTGATCAAGTCCAGTCGTTGCAGTCAAAAATGAGTTTTGATCATAATCTAGACCAAAATTGACAATATGCTTAATGACATAGGGTGTTCCGAATTGAATGAGAGCACTTGAATGGTCAAGCATCCCCTCCACAACAAAAAAAGGAACGCGCAAATAGATGGTTTCACCATTTTCACGATTCAATACCGCATCGAATTTTCCTTGATCATATTCAAAATTACTGCAAAAACTACATCCGTGAGCATCAAATACATCCCGAACAGCACCAAAATTAGCCTTTTTTCCATCAATAACAGAATTCAATGTAATCATACTTATCCACCTCAAATGATCATAGTTACTATTGGTATTATTTTCAAAATAACGCTTTACCATACATTAAACCCAATTTTCCATAAACAAGTAGACATAACTTAATAATCGAAAAGAAAAAATGAGTAAGAAGGATTTACACGTTTTTTTATCAAATTGGAAGGTGATGTCAAATGTATCAAGCTGGAGATGTGGTTTATGTATTTTATCGAAATCCTCATACACAGGATGTAGCCAATATACAGGCCGCTGCTGTTGTAAATAACCCTGAGAAACCGAATGAATTGGCCCTGTTTTTGTATGAAACGTATTACCCATTATCAGACGAGGTTGCTGTTTATTCCTCTGAGTCGGAAGCAAACCAAGCCTATGACTATTATTACGGGAATTACACAGAAGGGACATTGGATTAATGGACAGACCACCATTCTTACCAAAGCTTGTTTATTTTGAACCAAACGCATTAGAATACCCATTAGGAAAAGAACTTCTCAAGAAATTTGAAAACATGGACGTTGAAATTCGGTATACCACTTCACACAATCAAATCAGAAACCTGCCTGGTGACAATGATTTTCAAAAGTATCGTGTTGCCAAATCAACCCTTGTAGTCGGGATTCGGAAAACCCTTAAATTTGATACCTCGAAGCCATCAGCAGAATATGCGATTCCTTTTGCGACTGGCTGTATGGGGCATTGCCATTATTGCTACTTACAAACAACGATGGGATCTAAGCCATATATTCGTACATATGTAAATGTAGAGGAAATCTTAGAGGCCGCTGATAAATACATGGAGGAACGCGCCCCTGAAATCACAAGGTTTGAAGCATCGTGTACATCCGATATCGTTGGAATTGATCACATTACCCATACTCTTAAAAGAGCTATAGAACACTTCGGAAACTCGGAACTAGGGAAACTAAGATTTGTAACGAAATTTCATCACGTTGATCACTTACTAGATGCCAAACATAATGGAAAAACAAGGTTTCGCTTTAGCGTGAATGCTGATTTTATTATAAAAAATTTTGAACCAGGAACTTCCCCATTAGAGAAAAGAATTGAAGCGGCAGGTAAAGTAGCGAGAGCCGGGTATCCACTTGGATTTATCGTAGCCCCCATATACCTTCATGAAGGATGGGAAGATGGATATTATAAGATGTTCGAACGTCTAGCAGCCGAGCTGCCATCGGAAGCAAAAAAGGACTTAACCTTTGAATTCATTCAACATCGGTTTACAAAACCGGCAAAAAGAGTCATCGAGAAAAACTACCCGATGACCAAACTAGAATTAGACGAAGAAAAAAGAAGATATAAATGGGGCAAATATGGAATCGGAAAATATATCTATCAAAAGGATGAAGAAGAAGATATCAAGAAACACCTGTACTCCTACATGGAAAAATTCTTTCCAGAAGCAAAGCTAGAATACTTCACATAAACCAAGGTAACAATACTGGGGACACGAGTTCCTATGGGACGCGGGGACAGGTCCATTGTCCCAAACAAATTTCAAGAGGTGAAAAAAATGGCAAAGCAAAAAAAGAACAACCAACGCAACAGTGATGTTGGCTCTGGTTCACAGTACCATAAAGAACACGCAAGCCATGTTCCAGATTACGGAGGAAATAGCGTTGATCCTAACGCGAAAAGAGCGAACAAATAAGTGAAATGTTAAAACACACCTACACAAAAATGGTAGGTGTGTTATTTAGTTCAATCAATTTGTAATAATTTTTTTATTTGTTCCGCATGTCTTCGGCTTGAATCGATCACTTCTTCCGCTTGCATAGGAGATGTGCTTATTATTCTGAAAAGAGACAGACTTTGTGTACTAGGAAAAGTAAATTCTGTACACTGACTCCCCTGTAATCGCGGTACATGCACTTCTCTTTTCTCTAGGCATAAGCTGATTATGATAAATATATGTTTGGAGGTTATCTTATGGAGGGGGAAAATAAAACTCCACAAATGCCAAAAGAATCTAGGTCTAAATGGCAGATGTGGGAAATTGTTGGCGTTATTTTAGTTTTCGGATTATTGGTTCTTCTTTTACTTGCTCCAAATTCAATGTCGCAGCTATTCGACACCATCATTAAAGAAGTCAAACCTGTGGTTGTAGATGTTTTTCTGACTAGTGAAATAGGGATTGCGATTATTGTCAGTGTAATCGTTGGACGCATTCTAGAACGACTGGGATTTACGGATGGGCTAATTCGACTTTTTGTTCCAATTATGAAGTGGTTCAAAATCAATCCTTCGGTTATCATTCCAAGTGTATATAATATCCTTGGTGATATTAATGCTGCTGGAAAAATTTCTGGACCTATTTTAGTAAAAGCAAAAGCAACAAAGGCTGAACAAAAAATAGCCGTAGCAACCATGATTCAGTCACCACAATCCTTCGCAACCTTTGTACTTGGCCTTATCGCCCTTTCCGTTTTTGGAATTAATGCTTTTCCGTTGGTGATTTTAGCAATCTTTGTGCCAATTATTGTTATTCCTTTCCTGCTTTCTAGAACGCTATACCGTGATACCAAAAAAGTTGAACTCACAGAATTACCTCGTTTTACACCAAATACAAGGTTCTTACACACCATTTTTGCATCGGCTAGAGAAGGAGCAGAGCTTCTTTTCCTCATCATCATTCCTGCGGTAGCGGCAGTATTCTTCTTCATTGGTGCTTTAAAATTTGCAGGCGTCTGGAGTTTTATCGAAGCTGGCCTTTCATCAAGCCTTACCTTCCTAAGTATCGAGCCCTCTACCGGAATCGTCTCCGTTCTAGCCGCACCAACATTAGCAGTCGCACAACTTGCGGATGTAGCCGCAACTATTGATCCAAGATTAATCGTTGGTTCTTTTGTTCTTGCCAATTCGGGGTTACCTCTATCGGTCATCTTTGGTCAGGTGCCAGTAACATGGGCCGAATCTTCAGACCTTACGGAAAAAGAAACACTTGGCGCGGCTGTTATCGGACTCATCATCCGTATTGCCACAGCATGTGCACTTGGCTACTGGCTTACTCCATTTTTGGTGTGATGTAGATGAAGTATATAATTCGTGGTAAAAAGCTTGTTACAGTTTCAAATGCCGGAACGATTGAAAACGGGGCATTGCTGATACAGGATGGGATTATAAAAGAAGTCGGCCCATGGGAGAATTTAATAAAACAATTCCCTGAAATTGAAGTAATTGATTGCTCAAACCAAGTTATTACACCATCACTTGTCGATTGCCATACACATTTACTTGAATTTGCTCCTACTTCCCTATATCCAGTAACCCCTGAGACACATTTTTTAGCTGGAAAAGCAATTCTTTTTACGGCTTTGTCCTCAGGAATCACAGCTTTAGGAGAGCAAATCTGCGGTCATCCATTATGTAATTTTTCAATAAAAGATTATCGGGATTCAGTTGCCGATTTTCCAATGGATATTTCGTTTGCGACGACGAGCATCTCGATTGGCTTTGAAGAACTTGCACATTTTACATCAATTACCGGATCAACTCCAGTTTCCCAACGTGATTTATCTTCTCCTAGTCTTATAAAAAAAATGGCTGAAAACAGTGATTATCCTGGCGAAAATCTTTTTATCAATGCCACCCCGGCCAATTTTACAGAAGACGTAGTACCAAGGGCCGGAGAAATTATTTATAGACCCCAGGAACTAAAGGAAATTGTTTCGATTTATCACAGTGCAGGTAAAAAAATTGGGTGCCATGTTGCGGGGAAAGAGGGAATCGAAATGGCGATTGAAGCAGGTTTCGATGTCTTACACCACGCCCATGGGATTACAGATAAGCAGATTGATAAAGTTGCAGAAAAAGGAATCCAAATCGTGGCCACCCCAATGGGGGGAACACATCTATCACCTAACTCTCCGGAAGAAATTGTGAGGTTAGTTGAAAAGAACATTCCCGTTTCGATATCAACAGATGCCTATCTTCCACCTTATCCTGGGGTTGCGTGGCTGGCTTTTCAGGACCGTTCGTTAAAGGGACCTGATTCACTAATATTGATTGCCAGCCCTTCTATGAAGCTTTTGAAAAACAGTTACAACGAAAATGAGGTACTTGCATTATTAACCTCTAACCCAGCAAGGATTCTAGGAAAAGAAAAACAATTTGGCAGGCTGGAACCGGGTCTTGAGGCAAATTTATTGGTCGCTGAGGGGATACCGGGAATTGAAATAACCGATGTAGAGCAAATAAAAAAGGTGTTTTATAAAGGCTTGAAAGTCATCGATCGCGGATAAAAAATAACGTCTGCGCACTTATTATTATCAGTGGGCAGACGTTTTTCCTTTATACTTGTTTCACAAAATCAACAAATGCATCAACCTTACTGTCTAAGAAGCCAAGTGTTGTTTCATCGACCAATTGCCCTGTTTCTCCATCTATTTTTTGACTTGCAAAATTTATCAAGATTTCATTTGCGCCTGGGGGCAGTATATTTGCCTGAATACCAGGCGCTACTAAAATATCTCTTAAATGCAATTGAGCGCGGATTGTTCCCATCATCCCAGGTGTCGCACCAAGTGTCATTACCGGCTTGCCAACGAATACTTGCTCCACACGTGATGTCCAATCCAAAGCATTTTTTAACACGCCAGGAACGGACCAGTTGTATTCCGGTGTAATAATGATGACACCATCTGCATTTGCAATCGATGCCTTAAAGTCTTTGACGACCTGTGGCGGATTTAATTCGTCATCTTGATTAAAATGAGGTAAAGCACCGATATCGGCGATTTGTATGTTTAATTTTTCTTTGTATCGTTCTTGCATGGTCTTTGCAATCTGCATATTGAACGAACTTTTTCTTAAGCTTCCTACGAGTGTTACGATGTTCATCCCTTTTACCTCCCTAGTTGAAAAAATCATTAATATCTCCACATTATAGCAATATGTTCCATTTTTCAAACACAGTGCTCAAGTACCAACACGTATTTCCAGATAAAAAAACATCGACAAGCTTCTACTCCTTTTCGATGTTTTTCTTGTGAGACGATGAACCTGTCCCTCTATCCAAAACCCTTTCTCCTTGAACCCAGACCTCGCGAATGTTTTCTGGTCTGGCCAAGTAGACAATTTTTTGGAAGATGTCATGTAATTTTTCTTCTGGATCGTAAAGTGGAAGCTTGGAAGTTTCCACGGTGGTATCAATCATTTGTGCATCCCACACATAGTTTTCGGCAAGGCGGCCAATCGGGAGGCTTAAGCTTTCACCACCACCAGCGGTTGCAAAATAAAAGGCTTCATCCACGGTTATACGTGATTCAGGTACACCGCGCTCAATTGCTGGTAGTTTCGAATCTACTCCATCCTCTAGCATTCTGGAAGAAACGACGGCCTGCTTTACATTATCAAATAAGCTTGGAGAAAATCCACCTGAAATATCTGAACCCAAGCCAATTTCTACTCCTCTTGATTGAAGACGTGCAATCGGAATTACGCTATTGGCAAAATAGGCATTGGAGATCGGACAATGACAAACCGCAGTACCTTTTTCGGCAAATAAATCTGCATCTTCGTCAGATAAAAAATTGCAATGTGCCATTACTGACTTTTCACTCAATAACCCGAAATCACTTAGTGCAAAAGCATCGTGTTTACCAAAGCGCTCCTTGACATACCCATGCTCCCAATCACTTTCACTGCAATGCGACTGGATATGCGTATCATATTTCGCTGCTAGTTCCCCTAAGCCTTGTAGCGCTTCATTCGTACAGCTCGGGATAAATCGTGGAGTAACCACTGGATAGACACCCTGCTTTGTTGTTTTCGCTAATTCTCTAACAGCTAAAATAAACTCTTCCGTTTCAGCTAAGGCTGTTTTTGTATCATGATCCCGATAAAACGCCTCGGTTTGATCTGGGTTATCCATCACCACTTTACCAACTAGGCCACGCTGACCTTTTTCAGCACAAAGTTTTGCCAACTGAAGGCTTGCTTCTTTATGAACCGTTGCAAAATATAGTGCCGTTGTCGTGCCATTTGCAAGGAGTGTTTCAACCACATCGTTGTACACTTTTTTTGCAAATCCAATATCTTCAAATTTTGCCTCAATGGGAAAGGTATATGTATTCAGCCAATCATAGAGCGGAATATCCAATGCCGTACCAGCTTGCGCCCATTGTGGGGCATGAACATGCAGATCAATAAAACCCGGTAAAAAATACTGACCGTCTGCTAACTTTTGGTAGCTACTTGTATGTTGATAGGTATCTAACAGTTCTTGATACTCTCTATGCTCAGGCCCAATCACCTTTTCAATCATCCCATCTTCATTCACACAAAATAGATGGTCTTTCAGAACCTCTACTTCCTTTGGGGAACGGCTTGTGAAAGCTGTTCCGTGAAACACATGTGCAAATTCTGTCATCGAAGTCACCTACACCCATTTTTTCGTCATTATACCATATATAGCCCAAAATGAATGTCTGGAAATTGGGCTTTCCAAAATGAAAAAAGGACAGAATAATAAACCTGTCCTAAAAATTTTATTTATACCAATCTGCCTTTTCCATATTCACAAAAGGTATTTCTGTATCAACTGCCCCTTCGATTTTTGTAATCGGAAAATCTGTTCCCTTTAGCCAATCGGCAAAATCAAATCTAGTAGGTTCCTGATCCCCACCGAGAGCGCACCATGCTTCTAGTTTTTCTGGAAAATAGGCAGACGTATGAATCGTTCCCGCCCAGCTCCCATAGAGCTTCGAGAAAACCCCTTTATCTGAATCATTTAAAAGTCGAAACGCCTCATGCCCATTTAAATGTTCTTTTTCTTCAATTGCTTGCATCCTTTTGTTCGAATCATCAAGGACACGGCGATTTTCTACGGTTAAGATTTTAAAATGATTGGTGCAAGTAGTTCCTTGCCTTACCTCAACTCTTCTTGGGGACGTTTCTACAATTGAAGGCATCTCACAAGAAGAATCAAATAAAACATAGCTAAAAGAACCTCGATGCGGAATTTCCTTTACCAGCTTGACTGCTTCCTCTACATTTGCACATAGCTCAAGAATAAGTCGTCCAATCATATGACAAACGAATCCGTCTCCTGGTCTTCTCCGGTTCATAAAGGTATATCCCATCGCTAACCCTTTTTCGTTCATCCCATCAGATCTTCCAGTAATTTTTTGTGTTAAGCCAAGGGTTGAATGCCCACCATCTGTCGGTTGAAAAACAACGAAACGGCCATCATAGGTCTTTGGATGATAATCGTAATTCCGGATCATATAGTTTTCTCCTACCAAAATCGAACACCCGGAGGGCCTGATATTCACCCGATATCCTCCAAATTCCATCAAGACCTTCTCCATCGACCATTCCAATGCATCTTGGAGCCCCAAAAACTCGTTCCACATAAACGGGGCCAATCGTTCAAATACTTGTTTCGTCTCTTCTACATCGATTCGAAATAACGGTTTTCTTACCTTCCACTGTTGCTCGCGATTTCTCACTAGAAATGAATCCTTAAGCAGTTTCCCCTGCATATAGCCGAAATCATAATACGTTCCCCGAAACTGAATCACGTCAGCAAAAATCCTTTTCATCTACGAATCCTCCCAGGGATACGGGACAGGTCAATGTCCCTTCAATAATGGCATACTTTATTCTTTCCTATTATACCATCATGAATATTTTCTTATTTTTCCCCTAAATGTAAAATAGATCAAACCATGTGGCTTGATCTATTTTAGGTCTCTTTTATTCATTTCAATTAAGTTCTGCTAGTACTTGGTTCAACTTCTCGGTCAGGTTTGAAAAGAAGCATAAGAGTGTATAAACCACTTAACCCCACCAAAGCGTACACAATTCGAGACATTAACGAATCCTGTCCACCAAAAATGGCTGCTACCAAATCGAATTGAAAGAAACCAATGAGTCCCCAATTAATTGCCCCAATAATTACTAAAGCAAGCGCAAAACGTTGTAATCCACTCATAGTTAAATCGCTCCTTATATGTAGTAATTTTAGGTTTTGCAATTAAAAAACAAAATATACATTTAATGACAAAAAATTCTATCAAGATTTCTGCCCTAAATGTAATCCATAATGGATAAATGGAAAAACTGTTATGCTATTTCTTTTTTTATTTTTTCAGCTTTGTTTTGTTCAAATCTCGGAAAACCAATTAGAATGGCAATAATACCACATATCAATAGAGCAATTGGATAATAGGAATATGGCAGAATGCTAATTGGCGAAATTGCTGCTAACCCTGATGCTACTAGCATTTGTCCGCCATATGGAACAAGGCCTTGCCAGCTGCTAGAAAATATATCAAGGATACTTGCAGATTTTCTTGGATCAATTTGATATTCATCAGCAATGTTTTTAGCTAACGGACCTGTGATGATAATTGAGATGGTGTTGTTTGCAGTCGCTAAATCAGTTGCACTGACCAATCCAGCAATTCCAAACTCAGCACCTTTTTTCGTTTTAATTTTACTAGTAACAAAATTTAATAGCCATTGTATACCACCATTATGCTGGATGATCCCAATCATACCACCGATTAAGATCGCAACAATCGCCAAATCCTCCATATTAATGACGCCTTGGGAAGCAGCTTTTATAAATCCAGATAGTGTGTAAGAACCATCCAATAAACCAATAATCCCTGCAAAAATGGTCCCACCGAGCAGAACAATTAGTACATTCACCCCTAATAATGCTGCAAGAAGTACGGCAAGATATGGAACTACTTTGATTAATTCATATGAGTAACTCCCCAAGGCTTCGGCATTGTTCCCAGATGTAGCTAACCAAAGAATAATAGCAGTAACAATAACACCAGGTAAAACAATTAGAAAGTTCGTTTTAAATTTATCACTCATTTTCGTTTGCTGTGTTCGAACCGCTGCAATTGTAGTATCAGAAATCATTGATAAGTTATCTCCAAACATCGCCCCACCAATGACTGTGCCCATTGCTAAAGCCAACGGTATTCCAGTTTGTTCTGCAATGCCAATGCCAATTGGCGCAAGTGCAGCAACCGTTCCCATCGATGTCCCCATTGATATCGAAATGAAACAACCCACAATAAATAACCCTACCATTAACAGATTACTAGGAATGAAGGTTAACCCCAAATTTACGGTAGACTCCACAGCCCCCATGCCTTTTGCCGTTTCAGCAAATGCACCCGCCAAAATAAAGATAACTGCCAATAGCATAATATTGGGGTGTCCAGCACCTTTTGTAAATATATCAATTTTCGTTGATAATTTTTCCTTCCGATTCATCACCAATGCAATTGCAGAAGCAATAATAATCGCTATATTTAAAGGCATATTTGAAAAATCACCGGAAATTGCCCCTGTGCCAACAAATAATAAAACAAAAATAAGTAATGGAAGCAGCGCAGATAGGCTACCTTTTTTTTCATCAGTCATTTCTAACAACTCCTTTTTATGTATCCAGATTAGTGCATCGTCATTCCACCTGTAACATTAATCCCTTGACCTGTCATATAGTCCGAGAATTTTGAGGCTAAAAATACTACAACATTCGCAATATCTTGGGGTTCAGCCGTTCTTCCCAATGGAACCTGGGAAAAATCTTCTTGTCTAATTAGCTCGGCATCTAGGTCTCTTAGCTTTCCGCCAATCACTCTTTCATTTCGTTTCATATCTGTTTCAACGATACCAGGACAAACCGCATTTACATTAATGCCATCCTGAGCCAATTCTATTGCCATCGTTTTCGTCAAACCAAGGACCGCATGTTTAGAAGCAACATAACTCCCCATTAATCGGTACCCATTTTTCCCTGCCTGAGAGGATAAATTGATAATTTTTCCTCCTTGTCCTTGTTCTTTTAGGATTCGTCCAACTGCTTGGCTAAACAGGTATGCACCCTTAGCATTCACATCCATGACCTGGTCCCAATCCGCTTCTTTTATATCAATGGCATAATCCATTTTAGAAATTCCTGCGTTATTTACCAAAATATCTAAACGCCCAAAATGCCCCGCTACTTGTTGAACCGTTTTTTCAACCTGATCGCTTTTTGTTACGTCTGTTTGGAAGTAAACTAGCTGTTCATTGGTATTTTCCGTATTTATTTTGCTATCTGCAACAGCTACTTTCGCTCCACACTCCAAGAAAGCATCCACAATCGCTTTCCCGATTCCTTGTGCACCACCCGTTACAATGGCTACTTTTCCTGTTAGATCCATACAATACATACCTAAATTCCTCCATACCATCATGATATATATAACGGTATTCCTGTGCGACTACTCGGTTTAATTCTCAAAAAAATTGGGTCGAAGGGACAGGTACACTGTCCCTCCTTCCCTTTTATCCCCAAATCTCTTTTGAAATATCAACAATATATTTCAATTTCGCCCATTGCTCTTCTTCCGTTAAAATATTGCCGTGGTGGGTTGAAGCAAAACCACATTGCGGGCTGATGCATAGGTTATCAAGTGGTACATATTGTGATGCTTCTTTTACGCGTGCGATGATGTTTTCTTTCGGTTCTAATTCTCCACGTTTTGATGTAAATACACCAAGTACAACACGTGGACCGTTATTTGGGATATACTCTAGTGGAGTAAAGTCCCCTGAACGATCATCATCATATTCCAGGAAAAAGCCACTCACTTTTTCTTTTGCAAATAAAGTTGGCGCGATTTTAGCATAGCTGCCTTCAAATGCCCAATTTGAACGGTAATTTCCGCGACAGAGATGAGTCGTAATTGTTAAATCTTCTGGCTTTCCCTCAAGTACTCCATTTGCCACTTTTAATGCCAATTCGATTAATTCCTCGCGAGTCGCACCACTATCATTAAATGGAATTTCCGGTGCGTTCAAACCTGCTATGTACACATCGTCTAATTGCAGGTAACGGCAGCCTGCCTCGTAAAATGCTTTTATTGCATTACGATATGTTCGAATAATATCATTAGCATATTCATCAAGGTTCGGGTAAATTTCTTTGTCACGGATTCCAGCGTTAAAAAGTTGATTTGGACTTGGAATCGTTTGTTTCGCTATCGCACGGTCACCCACAATTTCCTTAAACTCTTTGAAATCTTTAATATGGGGATGATCCTGATTAAATGAAACTTTTCCAATAACACGCACATCGTAGCGTTCCGTCTCCTCACCCTTAAATTTAAACCCAGTGTCCGGAACATAGCCCTCAACGCCATTTAAATGCTCTAAAAAATCTGTGTGCCAAAATCGGCGGCGGAACTCACCATCTGTGACAGCTTGTAAGCCAATTTCGATTTGTTTATCAACTACGTTTTTAATTTCTTCAGTTTCAATGGCATGAAGTTCTGTTGCAGTGATTGCCCCTGCTTGAAAATCCTTTCTTGCCTGATGAATTCTTTCTGGACGCAGTAAACTTCCTACATGATCTGCACGAAATGGTGCTTTTACTAATGTTTTTGTCATTTTATTTTATTCTCCTTTTAGTCCATTATTTTATTAGTTTTGAATTCAAAAGCTTTTATGGCAAAATAGCGAATGAGCGTACTGGGAATCCAGTTCCTTTTTCGGGCTTTGGACAAATATTGAAAATCACTGCTCCTTTTGCCGGTACTTTATCAAGATTACTCAATAATTCCACTTGAAATGTATCCTGCTCAAGCACGTAGTATTCACCAATTAATGAGCCATTTTTTCGATAATCAATTGCTGCATCTGTATCAAATGTTTCGTGGCCAACAGCTTTAATCTGTCTTTCCTCAAATAAAAACTTTAAGGCCTCAATTCCCCAACCAGGTGCGTGACTATTACCCTCAGAATCTTTATTTTCAAATGCCTCTTTGTTTGGCCAACGCTTGCTCCAGTCTGTCCGCAATGCCACAAATGTACCTGCTTCAATTTCTCCATGTTCTTCTTCAAATTTTAGAATGTCATCAACGCTTAAAGAAAAATCATGGTTCTCCTCTGCTTCCTTTGACTTATCAATCACCACAAGGGGTAGCACAAGTTCCTTTAATTCCAGTTCCTCTAAATAACGCTGGTTCGGAACAAAATGGATTGGCGCATCAATATGGGTTCCGTACTGTCCCGGGAAAGTGAAGCTTTGTGCAAAAAATCCATCTTCATGTGTGAAAAGTGTTTTAAATTCCGCATCTTGAAAAGCTGAAAAATGGGGAGAATTTGGACCAAACGTATGTGTAAGATCAACCCATTCCTTACTTTTCAGAATGTCAAAAGCTTTTAATAATTCATTTTCTGTTCTTACCGTTGACATACAATCACCTCATCAATAATTTTAAATGCAAAAAAACCTCTTCTTGAATATAAGAAGAGGGTTTAATAGACAAATAGAAACGACCTGCTCTTCTTATCTTCTAGCATTTTGCTACTGGAATTGGCACAGTACTTAATCGTCTGTTGCCGAGGTATCGCAGGGCCAGTCCCTCCACCTCTCTGGATAAGAAAATTTCGAAATATTAAATTATGAATTAACTTTAAGCCTACAATTGGAAATTGTCAACATCAATTTTAAATAATTTTGAAAAATAGCTCTATGCTTTTCTGCTTAGCTTCCAATTCATCTCACTGATAAAAGTGGACCCCAAAATTAATACTCCACCTACAATCTGTACAAATCCCATACTTTCATTCAAGATGATAGCCGCCATGATCACCGCAGAAATGGGGTCAATATAGCTTAATACCGCGATTGTTTGACCCTTTAATTTTTTCAATACTGAAAAGTACAACAGATACGCGACACCGGTATGTATAATTCCTACTACGAGCAGCAGGCTCAATGATTTTATACCTAAGCCAGCATAGTTTAGGTTTTGCGTTGATAGGACATACGGAAACAAAACAATCGAAGCAGTCAAAAGCTGCATAATTGTAGTTTCAAAATCTGATAGGTTTTGAATAAATTTATTCATGAGAATGACACTTGTGTACAGAGCCGCAGCCAGTAAACCATACATAATCCCAACAGGATGGTTATAAGTACCAATCGCCATTTCACCTCCGGGATTCACAACCAGGAGTAACCCTAAAAATGCAATTGGAATACTGAGCCCCTTCATCCATGTCCATTTTTCCTTTAATAAAAAAGGTGCCAAAATCATCACAAAGATTGGAGCAAAATAATAGCTTAAAGTCGCATTAGCAATCGTTGTATAGCGGTATGACTCAAATAAAAAAATCCAGTTAAAGCCTAATGCTGCCCCCGATAAAAGAAGCAAGACAAGATTCTTTTTAGTGGTTTTAAGAGAAAACCTCTGCTTCACGAGAAAACTTGCACCAATTAAAAATAAACTGCCAACTGCTCCCCGGAACAAAGCAATTTCACTCGAGGACAGATTAATATTCTTCACAAACAAACCAATGCTGCCAAAAATCAGCATCACCACTATAAAACTTAACTTCGCTTTCATTTTTCCTTCTCCTAGTAGGGTCTTGGGGGGACAGATCCACTGTCCCGATAAGAATTTGAGTGTTTCACTTTCATTGATTTTCTAATCCTCGGACCTTTCCGTCCTGATTTTCTTCTCTTTCTTCTAAAATCATCGTTTTCAAATCATGTCCAGATGGATTTTGGAATAAGCGAAGCCCAAACTCCTGTGCAACCGCAAAGAGATGGTCAAAAATATCAGCCTGTGTCGTTTCATATACAGCCCATCTTACATCATTCGAAAATGCATATATTTCAAGCGGCAAACCGTGCTCAGTTGGTGCTAGTTGCCGAACCATCAGTGTCATTTCCTGATTGATGCCAGAATGTTGTTGTAGGTAATTACTAACATACGCTCTGAATACACCGATATTCGTAAGAGCTCTTCCATTCACCGGATTGTTAAGGTTAATCTCATGCTGAATATTGTATTCTGCAATTTCATGTTCTCTATTTGTTATATAATCGGAAATAAGTTGGATTTGTTTAAATTTCTCTATCATTTCTTCCGTACAAAATGAAATACTATTTTTATCGATAAATAAAGAACGTTTAATTCTTCGACCACCAGATGTTTGCATCCCTCTCCAGTTTATAAAAGAATCGGAAATAAGGGCATAACTTGGAATTGACGTGATCGTTTTATCCCAATTTTGCACTTTCACTGTAACTAAAGAGATATCAATTACATCTCCATCTGCCCCATATTTGGGCATTTCAATCCAGTCCCCTACCCGAACCATATCATTGGTTGTCAGCTGTACACCTGCCACAAGGCCCAATAAGGAATCTTTAAAAATCAACATAAGTACCGCGGATAACGCACCGACACCACTTAATAGAATAAGGGGACTTTTCCCCATTAAGTTCGCAAACACTAAAATAACCCCAAATATGATAACAACAATCTTCACAACCTGAATATACCCTTTGATTGGACGGGTCTTAGACACCTCATAGGTTTGATAAATATCATTAATCGCATTTAATATGCTGCTAATAACCATTAATCCCACGATGATGATATACGTATTCGCGCCCATTTGAATCAGGTGTTCAAAGTTTGGAAAGCTTGTGGAAAAGCGATGAATGATGATCGCCGGTACAATATGAGATAACCTTCTAAATACCTTTCTTTCTAAAAGCATATTATCCCATTGATATTTGGTTTTTGTCACAATACGTGTGATGATTTTAATAATCACTTTTTTAGTGATAAAATTGGCCACGATACAAATTAGCGCGATAAAAAGGATCATTAAAACAATCGAAAGATAATGCGCCCACGTTGGGTCCATACCATATTCTAGTAGTTGCTTCCTTATAAACTTCATACTTTCCCCTCCATGGTATGTATTATTGAATATGTGTCATTCGTTATTTTCCATTATAACAGAACAATTTAGGTCACCCCATGGATTTGTTTCTTCATCGTTAAAAATGGCCTAACCACAGTAGTGGTCAGGCCTATTTTTGAAGAGATACCCTTTAAATACTCTCCTGCTTCAAACTATCTATGATATTTTCTTTTTTAATTTTTTGTATCGAATACAGCATGGCCGCTCCCACGATGACAAAGATAGTGATGGCAACAAATAGGATGCTCATCCATGGGAGATTAAATCCATATTCAAACGTATTTCCAAGTGACCGATAAATCAAATACATAATCAGCAGGCTAATCGGAAGACCATACAGCAATGCATTTATCCCGTAAAATATACTCTCATAATTGATCATTTTGTTGAAGCCTTTTGGTGTCATCCCCACTGATCGCAGCATTGCGAATTCACGTTTTCGAAGCGAAATGCTTGTTGAGATCGTATTAAAGATATTCGCAACCGAAATTAATGAAATCAAGGCGATAAACCCATACGTAAAGACGGACATGAGTAAGACTAGCTGCTCTTGTTCTTGTCGTCTCTGTTGGACATTGTACACATGCGTACCAGAATCTGTCACCTTATCTAACTCTTCCTGTGTCGCCATTGGATCTGAGCTGTTCATGAATAATTCGGCTTGGACTTCATTTTTTACCTTCTCATTATTTGACACAATTTCCATTAAAACTTCCTCTGAAACAATAATATCTAATCCGCCTGGTCCACCCGTATTAACCCCCATAGGAAGCTGATCGGTTAAGGCTGCGATTTCTATTGTATGGATGAATTGTGGTTCTTCATCTTCTTCATAGCTCATCGTATATAAATCAATCGCATTTCCTACTTTTGTCTGGATCGATTTAGTCTCAACAAATTTTCCAGTCTCTCCATCCTCGTAGTTAATGTTCTCAATAATGATGGCAGACGGTGTATTTGTATTTTCTAATTGCGTCACATTCGTGCCCACTTTTGCAGCGTAATTCTTGAAACTTTCTTTATCTAAACCATATAACCTTACGTAATAATTGTATTTACCATCTTTAAGCAAGGTCGGGTCTGTTTCGACGTGTTTTTTCAGTTCATTTGGAAGTTGAGCCTTCTCGATCGGAGCACTTACATACGCTGTTTGAACGATCGTCGATTCTGTTACATGATCAAGATTCGTAAACTGCATTAAATCCTCTTTGCCCATTTGATCACTTATCACTTGAATATCAAAATTAATGTCGTCTTGAGATAGCTCCAAGGACTTTTTAAGATTTTCTGTAAAAAATGAGACTGTTAAAAAGAGAACAATACTGATTATTAGTGAGAAAACAGTGGCTTGATATCTCTTTTTATTTCGCTTCAGGTTCTTTAAGCCGATTTCAGCTTCGATTCCAAAAATTTTACGAACCAGTTTTGATGTTTTTACTGCTTTTCTCGATAATTTGATATCCTGTGTTTGGCGAATCGCATCAATTGCTGACACCTTGGATGCTTTTTTCGCTGGGATATATGTTGATATAAAAATTGTAATAATTGAGATCGCACACGCCACTAATAATGAGGCTGGTGTAACGATGACCTTTAATTTTGCAGCGACATTAAGTGCAGCACTGAGAAAGGAATTAATAAATGAGAAGGTTATCCCAATTCCCGCCAGACCCGCTAGAATGCCGATAGGAATACTAATGGCACCAATCACAGCCCCTTCAAAAAAGACTGAGTTGCGCTTTTGCTTTTTGGTCGCTCCTACGCTCGAAAGCATTCCTAAGTGTCTAGACCGCTCAGATACACTGATTGCAAATGCATTGTAAATTAATGCAATCGAACCAATAATAATTACGCCCATGATAATCCCTGCTAAAGAAAACAAGGTCATTCGCAAACTATCATTATCTGTGACTCCATAATAGCGTAATAAATCATCATTATAGGAAACGGACTGGATTCCATTTTGTTCGGCCAGCGTTTCTGCATGTTTATATAATGAGCCCTTTACTTTCTCTAATACGACAACTGCATCTACTGTATGGGTTGTGCCCAATGCGGTTTCGTCTACGTATTTAATGACTGTATAGCCTGGTGACCATGATGGTTCCCAAGTTGGGCGTTTGATGGTTCCGACAATGGTATAGGTTTCTGTGGATTCCGTCTTCAGTTCTTCCGTAATCCCATTTTCGTCTGATTGCAAGGAGTAATTCTGACCAAGCGGATTCTCTTCTCCAGTCATCCGCCTTTGACCGATGTCAACCGTTAGCTTATCGCCAATTTCATATTCAACCTTTGCTTTGTTCGCAATTTCTTCGGATATCACTATTTCATTTTTTGCCAGAGGAAGCCTTCCCTCAGCTATCTCAATCGGGAATTGTTGAAACCCAAGCGTGTTGTATTCTTTAAAAAACAAATAGGGTTTGCTCTTATTTTCTGAACCTTCCAGGCTTGCATAACCAAGATCATTTGAAAGAATCAATTTTTTTGTTTGACTATCTTTATTAATCTTTTTGATTTGTTCCGCATTGACATCATTATATTTAACGTGCCACTCTCCATTTGTGGCAATATGATCTCGAATCATCAGATTTAAAAACGAAACACCAAGAGTGGCAACAGCTGTGATCATGGCCACTGAGATGATTACACCAATAATCGTTACTAGCGTTCTTCGTTTATTTTCCTTCAAATGACGAATCGTCAGTTTGTTGATGATGTTCATGGACGAATCACCTCATCGTTCGCAATCCTTCCATCCTCTATTGAGATAACGCGATCGGCTTGCAGGGCAATTCGCTCATCATGAGTAATCACGAGTAATGTTTGATTATAGGTTTTATTGAACATTTTTAATAGTTCAATGATTTCTCCGCTGTTCTTACTGTCTAAGTTTCCAGTCGGTTCATCAGCAAGCATAATGGCGGGATTGCTAATCAGGGCACGACCAATCGAAACCCGCTGCTGTTGACCGCCAGAGAGCTGGTTTGGCAGATGGTTCAAGCGTTTTTCCAGACCGAGTATTTTTACGACATCCGCTAATTGCTTCGGGTCAACCTTATGCTCATCCAGCAGCATTGGTAACGTAATATTTTCCTCTACAGTTAAAATGGGAATCAAATTATAAAACTGATAGATTAATCCGATTTGCCTTCTTCTAAAAATCGCTAATTGAGTTTCATTTAAGTCATAAATGTCCGTATTATCAATAAGAACCTTGCCGCTAGTTGGGCGATCAACGCCACCGAGCAAATGTAAAAGCGTTGATTTTCCTGAACCAGATGGCCCAATGATTGCTACAAACTCTCCCTTTTTCACTGAAAACGACACATTATCAAGAGCCTTAACAGCTGTTTCACCTTTTCCGTACACCTTAGACAGATTTTCAATTTGTAAAATATTCATCGTAAACCTCCATATTTTCAATGTTGAGTTCAGTATATCTGTCTAAAATGACTTTAAAGTGACTCCTAAAGTGACAATTTATTCACTTTCGAACCAGAGGTCCAGCTAGATAACCTGTTTATAAAATTTAATCATGAAAGTGGTCCCTTTTCCTTGAGCACTTTTTACCTCAATGTCACCTTGCTGACTTTTAATAATGCTATGTGCCATTGCAAGGCCAATTCCTACACTATCCTCTCCTGCATTCTTCCCCTTGTAAAAACGTTTAAATATATAGGGAAGATCCTCTTTGGCGATCCCTTTTCCGTTATCCGCAATGATTATCTCGGTATACAGAGCATTTTCAGAGAAAGAAATCGAGATTTCTCCTGCCTCTTGTGTGTGTTCAACACAATTTTTTAAAATATTAATCAGGGCTTCTGCAGTCCAATTAAAATCACCCATAAAGGAAACCTCTTTTTCCCCGTACACTTTAAGATCTTGTTGTTTAATATCCATCGGTACAAGAACCGGATGAATCACCCGCTCAATCAATTCAGAAACATACACAATTTCTTTTTTAAAATGAACAGTTCCGGCATCAATTTTCGATAACTTTAATAAAGAGGATACGAGCCACTCAATTCTTTCCAATTGAACCCGAATATTATTTGTAAATTCGGCGCGCTTTTCATCGTCTAATTTTGCATCCCCTAATAAATCAGCCATGACCATCATGGAGGTAAGCGGTGTTTTTAATTGATGAGAGATATCTGATATCGCATTCGTTAATTTCAGTTTATCCTGTTGTAAAAGGGAACTATGCTCAGATAACTTTAAAGTGACTTTATAAATATCACTTTTCAAAATACTGAGTTCACCCTCATGATTGTCCCTTACGTCCAAACTGTAATCTCCACTTGTGATTTTACGCAAATAGCTAGAAAGCTTTTCAATTTCTCTATATCTCCATTTTGTAAAAAATAAACTGCCTCCTATTAGCAGGATCGATAAGACAAATATGTAAAGTGCAACTTCCCAAGAAAACAGAAAATACGCTGCCACAACGGCAAGAAGCGATAGGAGAGATATGAAAAATAAAAAGAACTGGATTTCACGGTTACGCAGCATGTCAGTCACCCACCTTATAGCCCATTCCGCGAATCGTTTTAATAATTTTAGGGCTCTGTGGTTCGTCCTCAAGCTTCTCTCTCAATCTCTTGATGTAGACGGTCAATGTATTATCATTTACAAAATCACCAGCAACATCCCAGATTCGATCGAGAAGCTGTGTTCTCGTAAGGACTTGACCAATATGATTTGCAAAAATTAAGAACAGACGGTACTCAAGAGCTGTCAAAAGGACCTCTTCCCCGTCCTTATAAACCTTACCTTCTAACGTATTAATTCGGATATTTTCAATCTCAATGATGTTCTTCGGTTGTACAGCCGAATTCATATTATAGCGGCGAAACACTGATTTAATCCGTGACAGCAGCTCGCGAATTCGAAATGGCTTCGTAATATAGTCATCGGCTCCCATATCAAGTCCCATGACAACATTTACTTCATCGTCTAAGGCCGTTAAAAAGATAACAGGCTTATCCCCTTGTTTCTTTACCAACTCACATAATTCATAGCCACTCCCATCTGGTAAAGATAAATCAAATAAAAATAAATCAATTCCATTCCAATTCTCAGAGATAGCCTTCTTGGCATCCTTCACATTATGACAAACAATCGTCTCATACTCATCCTGCTTTAACGAATAATCCAAACCAGAAGCAATCGTTTTGTCATCTTCAACTAGTAAAATTTTCACGGAAACACCTTATTTCATTTATTTACATTCCATTTCCCGATTATTTTATCAAACATCCACGGTCAATCAAATAAAAATCCAATTGTTCATCTAAACACAGAAAAGCCAGGGAGAGCACCCCTGGCTTTTAGAGATATATAAAATAAGCAATGAACGTTACAAAGAGAACATACATAATCGGATGTACTTCACGATGTCTTCCTAATGCAAGCATAGTAACAGGGTACATGATGAACCCTAAGGCTATCCCTGTTGCGACACTGAATGTTAGTGGCATCATAATAATCGTCGTAAATGCCGGAATCGCGATATCGAGCTTTGTCCAGTCGATATGCCGCACCTCTGCAACCATCATCGCACCCACAATAATTAGGGCTGGAGCCGTAATTTCAGATGTTACAACCGCTAATAATGGCGAGAAAAAAAGAGCCAAAAAGAAAAATCCTGAAATGACAAGCGATGAAAATCCAGTTCTTGCGCCTGCTGCAATACCTGCTGTTGATTCGATAAGGGAAGCTGTCGGAGAAGTCCCCAAAACAGAACCGATAACAGTTGCGGAAGCGTCTGATAACAATGCTGGCCCTGCATTTGGAATTTTATTATCCTTTAAGATTCCTGCCTGACTCGCCACAGCAATCAATGTTCCTGCTGTATCGAAGAATCCAACAAATAAAAATGTAAAAATAACAATAATTAAATCTGGTGTAAATACATTAGGCAACTCTGAAAAAACAACTCCAAATGTAGGTTCAAGACTTGGAATACCTCCGATAATGCCAGTCGGCTTTTCAATGATCCCAAAGACCATCCCTACAATGGAGGAAATGATCATTCCATAGAAAATTCCGCCTCGAATCCCTCGAACAAGCATGATAGAGGTGATAATAAAGCCAAATAACGCAAGAACGGTCGGCCCTGACGTAAAATCACCTAATGAAACAAAAGTCGCTTCATTCCCCTGGATAATTTTCGCATTTTTCAATCCAATAAAAGCAACGAAGAAACCAATTCCACCCGCAATTGCATACTTCAAATCCTGTGGTATGACATTAATGATTTTTTCGCGGATTTTTAACACACTTAATAAAACAAATAAAATACCTGCAACAAAAACACCCGTTAATGCTGTCTGCCAAGGAATTCCCATTCCGATAACAACCGAATAGGTAAAAAATGAATTAAGACCCATACTAGGGGCAATCCCAATAGGATAATTGGAAAGAATCCCGATAAGCAATGATCCAATAATAACGGTGATCGCAGTGGCGGTAAACACAGCCCCTTTGTCCATTCCAGATTCACTTAATACTAGCGGATTAACGACAAGGATGTATGCCATGGATAAAAA
The DNA here is from genome assembly GCF_020731355.1 of Bacillus sp. REN16. Classification (GTDB taxonomy): domain Bacteria; phylum Bacillota; class Bacilli; order Bacillales; family Bacillaceae_L; genus Ferdinandcohnia. The sequence continues at coordinate 38,029 of NZ_JAJFZK010000021.1, forward strand.
GGTGGTTAATCCACCAATAAATTCTTGCTTATATGATGTTTGTCGTATAGTGAAATCAAAATAATTTTTCATATGTCTATATTCCCCATTTTGATATGAATTATTTTACAAAACAAAAAAAGCCTTGGCAGTAGATCTACCAAAGCATGAACAAATGCATATAAGGATACTTCATATCCTTACAAACCATTTGTAGTCAAGCTTTTTACGGCAGCTTGGTAGAAACGATCGGGCCATATCCCCGAACATATACAAAATTAGTATATTAATATAATGGAAAAAGTCTAACAATGATTTTCCATCTCGTCAAGAAGTTTTTTTGTTATAGATAATATAGAACAAATGTGTTATAATAGATGTATAACAGAAGACACATAGGGACAGGTGCCTTGTCCCACAGAATTGGAGGGATCGAAAATGATTATTCGAATTGAGCATGAATCCGACGTTCCGATTTACCAGCAAATAACCAATCAAATAATAGAAGGAATTGCCAGAGGATCCATTCAGCCAGGTGAATCCCTGCCCTCCGTGAGGACTTTTGCCGCGGATCTTGGGATCAACATGCACACAGTCAACAAAAGCTATCACCAGTTAGAGAAAAAGAGAATGATCCGAATCGTACCAAAGTCTGGAGCGGTGATCTCTTCCCCACAAGATTTTACCGAATCCTCCTTTGATCATTTAAAGGAAGATTATCAATTACTCATTGCAGAGTCCCTTGTTGTTGGTATGTCTACTGAACAAATTCAAGATTTAGTTGCTTCTACTATTAAACATTTTAAAGACTCACCAAATAAGGAGGTATTATGATGACTTTAGCTATTTTTCTTATTATCGCAGTCATTTTAGCTGGCATTCAAACTGCTGTTCCTTTTCTTGTGAAGCGCACGGTTATCTTTGGGATTACGGTTCCTGAAAAAAATATCAAGGATGAAAAACTTTCTTCTTATAAAAAGAAATACGCCCTGCTCGTATCTCTTTTATCAATTGTGGCTTTGGCCGGCTACGCTGTATGGGTACTAACAGGCAGCCCTTCTGAGGAACAAACGGTTCTGATTGGAACCATAATTCAATTTGCGATTATTCTTTTCAGTTTCACCCTCTATTTTTATTTTCATGGAAAAACACTTCAGTTAAAAAAGAAAATGAAATGGGGCAAAAATGCGAAGCAGGTGCAAATCGCGGATTTGTCTGCTCGCGCGAAGGATGAAATGCTACCATGGTACGTGTTTTTAGTACCGATGGTTATTACGGTTGGTATGATTGGATATTCAATTGCCCAATACGATCTTCTTCCAGGACTTATTCCAACACACTGGGGCCCTAACGGGGAAGCCGATGCCTTTACTGAAAAAACACCAATTTCGGCTATTTCATCGCTGCTTATGCTTTTAGTGATGCAGGTTATGTTTTTAGGGATTCAAATTGGTACGAAAAAGTCTGGAATTAAATTAAGTGCAACGGCATCAAATGCTTCACGAGCAAGACAACTTACTTTACGAAAATATACAAGCTGGATCATGTTTTTAACGACCATTTTATTAACAGGGATGTTTAGTTTCTTTCAATTAAGAACGATTCACCCTGACATCGTGGATGGAACAATTGTCATGTTAGTTCCAATCATTTTCCTTGTTGTAACTTTGGTTTCTACGGTTATTTTTGCCATAAAAGTTGGTCGTTCCGATAAAATTAATATTGATGAATCCAATGCAGGAATCAGGGATTATGATGATGATGCAAATTGGGTCGGCGGACTCTTTTATGTTAATCGAAATGATCCATCCATCTTTGTTGAAAAACGCTTTGGGGTTGGAATGACGATCAACTTTGGAAACCCAATCGGCTATTTAATTATTCTAGTCCCGCTAGCGATCATCATTCTGTTTAGTTTTCTATAAGAGAAGAACGACAAGTACTCATCGGTACTTGTCGTTTTTTCATCCTGAAGAAGGATTAAGCTTCATTTTTGCTTCATAGGCGCTGAAGATCCTGCCGTAAAAATAAGCGAAGCTTCCTTGAAGGCCAGCTGCAATATAAAAAGGAACGGCCAAGGCACCTAATCCAAAAAGGTAGCCCGCTATATATGGGCCGATCGACATGGGCAGCCTCATTGAAAGAAGATTAATGCTCGATGCAAAGCCACTGCGGTGACCTCGGGTAAGGCTCACACTTAATGCTTGTTGTGCTCCTTGTGAACCTCGATTTAAGGCAGTTCGTAGAATATAAATAATCGAAACGAGCGCATATGAAGAAAACAGCGGCATTAATACTAAAAGAAGGCACGCCATGAAACGGACCATTACGATTGAATGAACTGTGCCATGCTTGTGCGAAATCCTTGCCTGAAAAATTGAAGTCATCCCGGTTGCGAAAAATGTTAAGGCTAATGTGCTGCCAATTTGAACGCTGCTCACCCCAAATTTTACAGAAAACCAATAAGCCATCATCGGTCCTGTCAATCCAATTGCAATTCCATTCAAAACATTGATCCCTGCTAGTTTTAAAATGGCTGTATTTTCTTCCTTGGTAATTTTTTGGTCTTTGATTCTGTGTTGCTTGTCCAACGGCTGCTTCTGTATGACTCGCGTTTCGGTTTCACTCGAAATCGTTAAAATAATTGAGGTCGTCACAAGCGACAAGGCAAAAGTAACATAAAAGGCAAGCTGGTAGGTAGAAGCTTGGGGAGCAAATTCCCCAATGCTCATCGTTCCGACAAGCACCGCACCTGTCGCCATCCCGAAAAAACTAAGTGCATTATTCAGGCTATAAATTTTTCCGCGTTCAGACGGTTTGATAAAGGCCGCAAGCCAAGCTTGTTCTGCTGGGGCAAATGGACTTGCCGAACCGGCATCTGCTTTTCCAAAACCAGAAAATGTGATGGCGATGAACAAAAGAATCGGATTGGTTGTCATGATTCCAATCAAAGCACATCCCGCGGTTAACAGCTCGGAAATAAGGATAAAGGGTTTCCTGCCTTTTCGGTCGCTGATTACACCAATCAACGGCGCAAGGAAGACCCCAAGCAACCCGCCAGCTGCAAGCACCGCACCGATTGTCACAGCGCTCCACCCTAAAGCGTCAAGGTACAGAGCTAGCACAACCACCATCATGCCTTGTCCAATGCTGCGTATCGTGTTGACCAGCATCAGCTTTTTGACCACTGGATGTATTTTATTGGGATTGTCTTCTCTAATTAGCATTTTTTCACCACTTTAGTATGCAGAATTTGTTTAGGATTTGGACAAAATAGGAAATTGAAGTGTCTATTTAAAAGCCTTCCAAAGTGGAGTGGTAATTATTCACAGGATGGTGTGTGTGTAAGGAATTTGGTTTTTAATTTTGCATGAAGGACTTTTAGGTGTGGGGGTTGCGGTGTTTGGGCTTTCATAGCACCGTTGAAGGACCTTCCGGGGGCAGGATGGCGGTGTTCGGGACTTCATAACGGCTATGAAGGACTTTCCGATGGCGGGCTCGCGGCGTTCGGGCTTTCATTACGCGATGAAGGACTTTCCGGGGGAGGACCAGCGATGTTCGAGCTTTCATTTCCGGGATGAAGAGGATTTTGCAGTGATACCTAGCTCGTTTTCCCCTTCATAACTCCGATGAAATGGATTTCCACGAAATTCTCAACTCGTATTCCTCTTCATATCTCCGATGAAAAGGATTTGACCAAGATCCCCACCTCGTTTTCCTCTTCATATCTCCGATGAAGAGGGTTTGCCCTAGATTCCCACCTCGTTTTCCCCTTCATAACTTCGATGAAACGGATTTGGACGAGATCCCCACCTCGTTTTCCCCTTCATAACCCCGATGAAGAGGATTCAGACGCGATCCCCACCCCGTTTTCCCCTTCACAAACCCCAATAAAAAATTCCACACTTTCATTAAAAAAAGATACCAAAGGCATTTTATAAAAATGGCCATTAGTATCTGGTTTTTTACTTTATTTTTCGATAAATCAGCGGTTCGCGTTCCTCAACCAACTTATTATTTGCCTCCTGAACTGCTTTTTCAACAATATGATGATCTGGCGCCAAGTGACAGACGGGATCGGTTGCTCCCGCATCTCCAGTCAGGGCAAACGCCTGACATCGGCACCCGCCGCCGTCTTGATGCAGCATGTCACACGACCGGCACGTTTCCGGCAGCCATTCATCCCCTCGAAATCGATTAAACGAATTCGATTCATACCAAATATCATTTAATGCTCGCTGACGCACATTTTCAAAAGAGATTCCTTCAATCATCCCGGCCGTAGGGCATGGAAGGACATCTCCATTTGGTGCTACCGTTAGTGCAATCGCTCCCCATCCACCCATACAAGGCTTTGGTGTTGATTCATAATAATCAGGAATAACCCATATGATTTCCATTTCTTTTCCGAACCGCGCTCTTGCTGACTCGTAAATCTCACTTGCCCGCTCGATCTTCTCTTTACTCGGCATGAGCCGTTCCCTGTTGAGCAAGGCCCAATTATAAAACTGTGTATTTGCTAACTCTAACCGCTCTGCTCCCATTTCATGGGCAAACGTAATGATCTCATCCAACGTATCAATATTTAACCGGTGTAAGACGACATTTAACGATAAGTGCATTCCCGTACGTTTAACCGCTTCGACGGCCTTCCGCTTCTTTTCAAATGCTTTAAATCCACCGATTCTATCCGAAAGCTCTGCTTCTCCTGCTTGAAAGCTGATCTGAACATTGGCTAACCCAGCTTCCTTTAATCGCAAAGCCTTTTCCTCTGTTAATCCAATCCCGCTCGTAATCAGATTTGTGTACATTTCTAGTGAACTCGCATGTTCGATGAGCTCATCTAGGTCCGGCCATAATAGTGGCTCACCGCCAGAAAAATGAACCTCAACCACCCCAAGGTCTGCCGCCTCCGATAAGACCCTGAGCCAATCCCCTGTTGACAGCTCCATTTCCTTTAATGTCATTTCAATCGGATTTGAGCAATACGGACAATGCAGCGGGCAACGATGCGTTAGCTCAGCAAGTAACGAAAACGGCGGTTGCACCCTAAGTTTCTTTGACTCTAGCATCCTGCACCACCACCCATCCTTCGTCCACCATTTTCAAAATAAAATTCGTGATATCCGCCATCATCGTTTCAAATTCCGGTCTGTTCTCTGACTCTAGCGAATTTCTCATTTTTTCGGTGATGGTGTGAATGGATTCATTTCCGTCACAAAGCGCAAGAATCGATGCGGCAGTTTCGTTCAAAACCACCACCTTTTCTGGCAACAAAAGGAGATGCTTTTCTCTTACCTTATCGAATTTCAGTCGCCCCTTTTGTGCAAGTTTTGGAAAACTGCTAGTCAAAATACCCCACCACCATCCTTTATTGGTTAGGAAAAGCTTTTTCGATTGCATCCAGCTGTGCCCAAAGGACATCGCACTTAAATTGTAAAGCCGAAACCGCCAGCTGTTGCTCCTTTAACGTCTTACAGGAATCCAGTACTACGTTAAGTGCAAATTCTGTGTCTCTTGGGGCCTGCGTTAATCGATTTCTGAAATACCCGAGTCCGGAACGGTCAATCCACGGATACAACCGCTCAAGTATTTTTATCCGCTCTGAAATCAAAATGGGAGAAAACAGTTCAGTCAATGAAGAAGCAACAGCCTCAAGCCACGGTTTTTCCTTTGCAAAATTCACATAAGCATCGACGGAAAATCGGACGGCTGGTACCACATGTTCCTCACTTAACACCTCTTCACGGGATAGCCCCACCACTTCTCCAAGTCGTAACCATGCCTCGATTCCTCCCTCTTGCTCATGGTTACCATCATGATCAATAATGCGCTGAATCCATTCACACCGATATTCCCTTGTCGGAAGCTTCGATAAAATAACCGCATCCTTAATCGGGACAGACTTTTGGTAATAATATCGGTTCGCTACCCAGCCGCGGATTTGCTCGCGACTTAATGTTCCTTCGTGCATCGCCACGTGAAAGGGGTGTTTGTCATGATAGGAAGACCGCCCGACAGCGATTAATCTTTCTTTAAAATCCTCTCGAGACCATGGCTTTCCCGTATCATGAGACACCCCTGCTAACCCTCCTTGTTGTGGCATAATCAAACCTCCACTTCCATACCTTCATAGGCAATCTCAATTCCGTGATGTTTCAATAGTTCTGATTCCTTTGACCCTTTTTTCAAGATAGGATTGCTATTGTTAATGTGGATCAATATTTTTCGTTCAGCGGAAAAAGAAGCTAATTTCTCTATAATGCCTGACGGGCCACTAATTGGCAGGTGTCCCATATCTCTTGCGTTTCGCTTTGTTGCTCCCAATGAAACCAATTCATCCTCAGACCAAAACGTTCCATCCACCAACAAAATATCTGCCTTATGTAAAGCAGACTCAATTTCTGATGTCACCGTATCTAATGTCGGAAAATACGCCACACATTTGCCGGACCTTTCATTTTGGAAAAGTAAGCCCACCTCCCAGACTCCTTCAGATTCTTCATTATCTGACTTGGCATAAAGCGGTGGCTTTCTTGAAACAGGTACAGTCTCAATGAGGATTGAATCCCCGATTCGTTCTTTCACATCTGGAGCAAGTGTCTGCCATTCCCATGAGCAATAATTTTTCAGCATCGGAATGACCGGAAACGAGGTGTCTAAACATTTCCGCACCGTTTCCGTCCCATATATCGTTAAATGGGATCCTTCCCTTAACGACAATAAACCGATTGAGTGGTCAAGCTCTGCATCGGTTAAAATCACACCAGCAAGCGGTGTTTCCCTAATTCCAGGGCCCGCATGCAGTGCAGAAAAGGTTTCAATCTGTCTGCTTACATCCGGACCCGCATTGACGAGATACCAATCCTTTTCATTCGGACTAATGGCAAGGGAGGATTGTAACATCGGTTTCAGTGCAGTGTCCCCACCCCGTACATCGCGGCAATTGGGACATGCACAATTCCATTGCGGAAAACCTCCTCCCGCAGCTACGCCTAAAACCCTGATTCGAATTTTGCTTCCATCCCTTCAATTTGACTTAAATGTACTTCCACTTTTCCTACTCGCGGATGTAGGAATACATAGTCACCTCAGCAGCCGTATTAATCACTTCATACTCAGGAATGATCCACATGCTATTCACCCCCTTTAATCTTTGAACGTCTATTATGAACAAAACGGAATAATCAAATGCGCCTTGGCGTATTTGCGCCCGATTTTTAGGCCCACACGATGTGGGTCATGAAGACGTTGCCACAGGATGTGG
>NZ_JAJFZK010000022.1 GCF_020731355.1 Bacillus sp. REN16
AGGGTTTCCGTCAAAATGAGGACAAAATATCTCGTCATTTTCTGGACATTTCATGATGTCATTAACACCAATTGCATTGCTTGCTCATGGGATTGGAAAAAAGTAGTTTAGACATTTTTACATTTGAAAGGTAAGTTCAAATAAATGAATGAATTAGATTTTATGATAAGTTCGGAAAAATAAATGGCGGGGATTTTAGTAAAATACGTAGCGGGAAATAGATATACATCACTTCAAGGATTTGGAGGGGTAATAGTGAAAAACACATTGAAATTTTGTATAACGTGGATGGTCGGTATAATTATAGCAGTAATCACAATGAGTTTATGGAGAAATGAAACGGTAGATTGGCAACTTTTGGCTAGTGTAGTTGTATTAGGTCTCATAGGGATCCTTATTGTATCAGGATTAATGATGTATATTAAAAAAGCGAAGGATAAAGGAGATGAATAGTTCGTTTTTAAGTATTGAGTGCTTTTCTTTAAGACACTTTTTTGTTGAAATTTAGGGCAGGACGTTGAAAGATAAATAAACATAAAGATCGTAGACTTTTAATGGGGGGATTATGTGGAGATTTTTGGACTTATGGGTTTCACTTTCGGAGCAGCGGGTTTTATTTTTGGACTTATTGCTTTTACGACAGCGTTGACTAATAGTAACAAGGTGAAAGAACTTGAAAAGAGGATTTATGATTTAGAAGAAAAATAAAAACAATCTTTAAGTAAAGGGTGCGATAATCCAAGACAGGTTACGCACCTTTTGTTGAAATTATTGAACCGGCAGGATAGCTAATGGCGCAGATTAGTTCCAGTAAATGTGAATGAATAGCCAATTAATAACGTTAGTCAGCCAGCGGTTATGGTAAAATTCAAATAAGTGTAAGTCGATAACAAAATTTCATGATAAATCATATTCCCCCAGATTTATCTGTTTTTTGAAAGGAGCATAAAAATGAATTGTCCAATTTAAAAACCCCCTCATTTTAAAAAAAGCTAAAATTTATGGGGGATTATACAATGAAATTGAATAGAAACTTTTGTTTATTGCTGATTGGAAATTCGTTTGCCGATATTGGTGACGTTTTATATATGGTAAGTGTAATTAGTACAATTTTTATTTTAACTGATTCTGCAACGGCTGCTTCCTTTGTGCCATTTACTATTACTTCATCTATGTTTATATCTAGTTTATTAACACCTCTATTATTCGGAAAAGTAAATCTAAAGTGGTTAATGGCTGGTTCTCAAATTGGAAAAACAATATTGCTAATTTTATTAGGATTTACGCTAATGATCATAATGGATTCTAACTATTATTTACTGTTCCTGATCATGGGCTTAATCGCCTTTCTTGATGGTTGTGCAAATCCAATAAGGCACACATTGATTCCACATTATGTAGATTCTGAACAGTTAATCGAAGCAAATGGAATTGCTGAAACAGTTACACAAATAATTCAAGCGGCGATGTGGTTTGTAGGTAGTTTACTTTTAGTCCTATTAGGTTCACAGCAACTTATTTGGTTAGTTGGAGGTTTATTTGTTTTATCAAGTCTGTTGTTATGTCTTTTAGAAAACATTAATCATCAAACAACAACCGATTCAAAGGGAAAGTGGGAACAGATAAAAGAAGGAAGGAAAACTTTATCCAACACTCCAATTTTGAGAAAAATTGCTTGGATTGACTTTTTTGAAACTATTACAGGTACGGTATGGATTGCCGCTATTTTATATGTATTTGTTAATGACGCTTTAAATGTTGGTGAAAAATGGTGGGGGTTTATTAATGGTGCTTTCTTTATTGGTTTGATTTTGGGAAGTATTTATTGTATCAAATACTCATCATTGATTGAAAAAAGATTAGGTACTTTTGTTTTTGCTGGTTCATTAGCCACTTGTATCGTCACAATATTGTTTAGTTTAAACAGTATACCGATGCTCGCTTTACTATTATCATTATGTATTGGGCTTTTCGGTCAGCTAAAATACATTCCACAACAAACTATTGTGCAAACTAGTGTATCGAAAGAAAAGTTGTCAACTGTTTACACCTCATTAGGTGCCATCGGAACAGGAATTTTTGGCATTGGTTCCGTGATAATGGGGATCTTGTCAGATTTGTTGGGAATTAGAATCGTATTCGGTATTTCAGGTTTATTGCTAGCAATTGTATGTACAATCGTTCATAAAAACAAACAATTGTTTGTTAGAAATGTTATGGAACAATAAAATTTAAAATGAAGGATTTTTAAACGTAAAATCCTTCATTTTTCAATTTAACCAGTGATTAGTTTGTGAAAATTTCACCAAAACTAACTGGTGCGATAGTCCAAGGAGGATTATCGCTTTTTTTGTTGAATTTATTCAACAACTGTCTTGTACTTGAAGAAGATAACTAAAGAAAAAACACCCTATTTACAAAGGGTGCATGCATTTAGTTATTTCATTCGGCTTTAACCTTCTCTTTTTGAAATCGATAGCCTGCCACTCTATGGTTTTTTCATTACTAAAAGTGATCGTTACTAAATCATTTGGGGGACTGTGAGCATCTTCAAATGTTGTTACCTGCACAGTGACATTAAAGGAGTAACTGCCTATTGGAAGTTGCTTAATTTTTATTATTTTACCACACATATTTTGTTTGATTTCGCCATATTGCTTTTTCAATTCCTGTTGAATTGAGGGATAAAGCATAATGAAAATCAAATCATCACGCAGCTCTAAATCATTTTTAGTAACGGTTTCAGCTTTAACGGGTGAATAAGACAAAAGAGTGAAGCTAGCAATCAACATCAAAAGGCTTTTTTTCATAAAAACCCTCCGTTCCAAGTTTCTATTAGAATGAGCTATTAAATAAATTCTTATTAAGCGAACGGATCAGTTGATAAAGCTCTTAGACTAAAATGGTTACTTTAGTTGAACTAGAAAATGCCATATTGGGGGTTATAAAATGAGAACTAACTATACTTGTACGGTTGATTAGAAGAAATGATGAGGGATTAGAGGGAATCGCAATGGCAAATTGGGAAACGTGCTCGTCAGAAATTAAGGATTTTATTTTGCGTCTTTTAAGAGAGTCTAAAGAATTGTTAACTAATGAATTCGTCGGTTTTTATATCCACGGTTCTTTAGCAATGGGTGGATTTAATTCGAACAGCAGTGATATTGATATTCTAATTGTTACGAGTAATTCCATAGATGATATGACCAAAAGGAAGTTCGCGCAATTATGCCTAACACACTCAAATCAACCTTTCCCAATTGAAATCAGTTGTTTGAATGAAAGCCAATTAAAAAATTGGGAACATCCCTCATCCTTTGACTTTCATTATAGTGAATATTGGAGGGAACGTTATAAAGATGATTTGGAAAACGGGACTTACCTATATTTAAACGAAGATACTAAAACTGATGCCGATTTATCAGCTCATATAACGATAACAACTAAACGCGGAATTTGTATTGAAGGAAAGCCTATTGCTGAAGTTTTTCCTTCGGTTCCACAGTCGCATTATACATCCTCGATAATGGGAGATTTCGCGGATTGCTTAGTAAACATTGAGCGGGATCCGATCTACTGTACATTAAATATGCTCAGAGTGTTTTGGTATTTAAAAGCAGGTGTTGTTTCTTCAAAGCTAGAAGCAGGTAAGTGGGGTTTATTAACCTTACCAAAAGAAATGGGGACTACGATTAATAAAGTAGTCGGCTGTTATGTGAAGAATAAAGAAGTAGATATTCTTGAAAAAGAAGAACTTTGGGTGTTAAGAAATTACATATCGGATAAAGTACAAGAGTTACTCAATTAGTGTCAATTTTATAGTCTGCACTAGATGTGTATACTTAGTTTGGAACTTTTAAAAGTAGAGAAATTTAATTTCTAGACGGAAAATTACCGGAAAGGGAGCAGAAAACTATCTTTAGTCAAGTGGGTCAAATTATGTTGTATGTCAATAATCAAGATGAGGCCGCAAATTTTTGGACAGAAAAATTGGGCTTTACGGTTATTGCTGAAGAAGATAATGGTCAAATGAGATGGATTGAAATTGCTCCGAAAAGTGGCACAGAGACAAGCATTATTCTGCACAACAAGGAATTCGTTGAAAAAATGTCGCCTGGAGTAAATCTGGGTACACCATCATTAATGTTTTTCACAGAGAACCTTGATCAATTATATAGCGACTTAAAGAATAAAAACTTAACTGTCGGAGAAATTGTAAATATGCCTTCGGGAAAAGTATTTAACTTTGCTGATAACGAAGAAAATTACTTTGCAGTTATGGAGAAAAATAAATAATGTGATCCTTCAAACTACTATCTTTTATGGTAGTCGTTTTTATGTTGGTACACTAAAAATATTGATAATTCTGAAACTATAATAAGTATTAATCGTATAAGTAATAAGGGATGTTTAATAAGAAGGGGGTGATGTTTTGAAAAAGCTAGCTTTAAGTCTCATTAGCTTGGCTATTTTGTTGATCGGTGGTGGTTTTGTTTATTTGAAATTTTCCCCGCCATTAGTCGCTTTTCAAAGCGGTTATTCAACAGACAAACAAGTTTTGTTAGTCGAGGTTGGAAACAAAAATGCATTCGGAGAAATTGAAATCCAAGATGTATTAGTAAATAACAACAGTAAGCCTTCAGATATGAAATTGCAGCTAAGTAATCCTAATAATGGATTTATTATAACCAATCATTTTAATGGTGATGAAGCAAGCGAGTACACCTTTAAAGATATAAATGAACTGAAGTTAGAGCCAAAAACTGACCCCCAAGAGCAATTAGATAAGGTAAATAGTGGTACTGCGACTGAGGATGATCCAATTTATGCAGTTACTTTAGTGCATTCAGAAAGTATAAATAGGGTGATCATTCATTATAATTATTTAGGTCTTTCATTTGAAAAAGAGGTATCCATACAATGAAATGGTGGTGATTAATTAACCATCTATATTGAGTGATATGTACCTTTTTGATACGTATAAAGTGGATTTTAAAGATTCAAAAGGGGGGATGGATTTGTTTTTCTTTAATAAGGAGGATGTATATATTGGGTACTCGATGGAGGAATTATCAAAGGTAAGGGATCAATTAGAGAGTAAAGGTATTAAGTATAAATATAATGTGATTAATGGATCGGGAAAAATGTTGGGAAGAGGAACGACAAGGGGAAACTTTGGGAGTATCGGAATTAACAACAATTATGAAAAACAATATGTGGTTTCAGTTAGGGAAAAAGACTATGAGTCTGCAAAGTACTGGATTGACAAAGTACTCCATTCCTAATGGAAAGTGCCGTATACAAAGGGGGATCATATTGGAATATAAAAAGGTTAAGAGATGTTTTAGGGTTGTAGGGATAAAAGGATATGGTGCGTATGTCAATTTTGATGTGGAAGTTCCAAAACTTGCACGCCAAGTGATGAAGCGAATGGATGAAATTGAACATTGCTCGGGTACTGAGATTGCTTTTTTTGAACCTAAACAAAATGGAAACCATCTAGAAGGCAACTACTATGTTGGTTTCATTGTGAATGAGTCTTTATCCAAAGTTCCATCAGGGATGGAGTATATAGAGAGTAATCAAGTTTATTTCAAGACACGCGGAAACATAAATGAAATCGCTAACCTACATAACGATTTATTGCAATGGATAGAAGACCAGGGGTATATAAGAAATCAAAATGCTTATATTATAGAAACCTACCATCCTATGGAAAATGGTTTGGAAGAAGTTGAGATTTTTTTGCCAATCCTCACGTAATACTTAAGCAAATGCGGGATAAATCTCAAATCAAGCATTTGAAAAGCTGTACTGCTGTTTATCATTATTTTGGAGGGGCTTAAATGGATTGGTTATGGGGTTGGTTTGCTTTTTCACTTGCAGCAGGAGCATTTTATAACTCTTATCAAGTAAAAAAGGATAATGCAAGGTTAAGGGAAAGAATAGAAGTATTAGAAGACAAAGTATACAAAAATGAATAAATGAATGTGAAATGAAAACTGGAGCGTTATTCAATTCCAGATCATCTAAATGATGGTCTTTCTTTTTGGTAAAGTCTTTGGGATTTTATGTTAATATATCTGTAAAGGATTTTAAAGGTTAATTAAATGAGAGGGCTTGATCCAATGTTTCGCAAAAATACATCAGGTATAGGACTTACTTTAACCGTCACGATTATCCTTTGGTTAAAGACGGTGATCGTTTGTTTTGTCGGTTTTAATCTTAGCATCCAATCATTTTTTGATATTGTTTTAATCCTAACAAGTTCCATTGGTTCCCTGTTATTCGTCATGGGTTTTAGTTTTTATTTTGGTGAAAAAGTAAATAGATTTATATTGTTTGGCCTATTATTTGTAGGGACAGGTGTGCTGTTTGGGGACCTTCTCTATTATCGTTTTTATATTGATTTTGTCACTATACCGATTCTATTTCAGTTCAATAATGTGGGCGGCTTGAGTGCCAGTACGGTTGAGTTGATGAGTCCGTGGGATCTTTTTTTGTTTATTGATTTATTTATTGTTGGATGGCTCCTTTTAAGAACAAAGTCCGCTCTTACCGTTCAAAAACAAACCAAGAGAAAGTATTTTTTAGCTTCTTCATCGCTTGTCGTTTTGACCATTTGTTTAGGTCTGATAAAATCTGTTCATCTTTTTTCAGAAGTCTACGACCGGGAGCAGATGGTGAAAGCGTTGGGGCCGCTAACATATCATGTGTATGATATTGGGCTTGGCATCGTAGCCCCTCTTGAGCGGTTACTTGTTACTGAGGCGGATGCAGTTGCATTGCAGGAACAATTACAGCTAAAAGATTCCGAGCGAACGGATTTATTCGGAATCGCAAAAGGAAAAAATGTCGTGTTAATCACATTGGAATCCACGCAGGATTTTGTCATTAATCAAAAAGTGTATGGAGAAGAAGTGACGCCATTCCTTAATAACTTAATTGAGGATAGTTTTTATTTTAATCAAATCTATGATCAAACAGCCCAGGGGAAAACATCCGATGCAGAATTCATGATTGATACAAGTCTTTATCCCTTAGCTAGCGGCTCTGTTTTTGTAAGACGACCTGAAAATACGTTTTATAGCCTTGCTCATATTTTAAAAGAAAATAAGAATTATTATGCCGCAACATTTCATGGGAATGTAAGCACGTTTTGGAATCGAGATGTCATGTACAATGCCCTAGGATATGATCGTTATTTTTCAAAAGAAGATTACACGGTAACAGAAGAAAACTCGGTTAACTATGGATTGAAGGATATTCCGTTTTTTACACAGTCAGTAGAGCATATAAAGACTTTACCTGAGCCGTATTATGCGAAATTCCTTACCTTGACGAATCATTTTCCGTTTTTATTAGATGAGGAAGATCTGTTTATTGATCCAGCAGATACAAAGGAAGATGTTGTAAATCGCTATGTGACGACCGTTCGTTATTTGGATAAAGCGATTGAAACATTTTTTGAAAAGTTAAAAGACGAAGGCATGTACGAAGATACTGTGTTCGTGCTAGTCGGCGATCACTATGGGATATCTGAAAAATATTATGACGGTCTGAATGAGTTGCTGGATGAAGAGGATACCCTTACCAATCAGGTAGAGCATCAACAAATCCCGTTGATTATCCATGTGCCGGGTCAAGAAGGGGAAATCATTACGACTCAAGGTGGGGAAATCGACATCCGTCCAACCCTACTCCATCTCCTTGGGATAAAAATTGATAATCGTTATTCATTTGGCCACAATCTTTTTACAAGGAATAGCGATCATCCAGTCATTTTTCGGGATGGCAGTTTTATATCCGAAAATTACATCTATAAGAATAATAGTTGTTATGGAAAGCTAGATGGTCAAGATGTGGACCCTCAACAATGTGAACCTTATTTGGACGTGGTCAGGGAAGAGCTGACACTATCGGACAATATCATTTTCTGGGATGTCTTAAGGTTTATCGATGAAGGAGACGAAAAAAATAAATAAAGGTAAGGCGGGACACGGAACCTATGTCTGTGTCCCGTCAAAAGGTGATGTATGTTAGGTCTAGTAAGTATCATAGTCGGTTACATATTTGGGTGTATCCATGGTTCAACGATTGTTGGCAAACTTAAGAAGGTGAATATTAAGGAAAGTGGAGTAAAAAACGCGGGTGCTTCTAATACCACCATTGTTTTAGGGTGGAAGTACGGAATCATTGTGGCATTAATTGATATAGGGAAAGGTATCGTCCCGATTTTATTTATGAAAAACTGGTTAAGCAGTTATTCCTTAGATGATCGCACCTTCTATCTTTTCATTTTTTTAACGGGAGCTTTTGTCATTATCGGTCACATTTTTCCTGTAACGATGAAATTTAATGGTGGAAAAGGGACGGCTTCAATGATTGGAGTTGTATTTGCAATCGATTGGAAGGTCGGGTTAATTGGTTTTGCCGCTCTCATTATTATTACGCTTATCAGTGATTACCTTCCAATTGGTGTTCTTGTGATGTATCTATGCTGGGTATTTTTTACTTTTCTATTCGGTTACCCAATTTATGCAACCCTAATCACATTCGCGTTGACCTTGCTATGCATCTATAAACATCTTGAAAATTGGAAGCGAATCCAAGCCAATACAGAAACAAGAGTTTCAAGCATGCTGAAAAAAAGGCGGAGGATATAATTGAAAAAATATTTGTTCGCTTCTCTGATCCTACTAATAATCGGTGTTGTTTTATTTAATTTTTATAAGTACCGTGAGCAAAGCTTGGATGAGTTATTAGATATGGATAACGTTGATAAGATTCATATTATTACTGAGTATAAGGATTCTTATGAATTTGAAATTTCAAAGGTAGACCAAGAAATTATTACTAAACTTGCTGACTTTTTAAATCAATACAAAGTAAAGCTAACTAATCAGGATGGTTGGATCTCCAATTATGAAAATGAAAGATTTGAACTCCACCTTGGATATAAAAATGGTGCATATGAAATATATACACTTGAACGGGATGTTGTTGTATCAAACAGGGTTTACAAGGTAGTGAATGAACCTTTGGATTACAAATGGATAAAGGGACTTGAACGAGACATTAATTCCTTAAGATAAGCGTAGTTTTTCCTGTTATATCCAGAATGAAGCTTACTTCTCGGAAAATAAGGGTAGGTTTTCCGCTAATGCTGAGAAAAATCCACAATTTCGCTTTTTACTAGCCAATAGGAGGAATTTCTACGTCTATTAAAGCCCTTTTTAATAATAATTAGTTATTAAGAGAAATTATTCCGTCTATTTATTGGTTCGGGTGCTTCACCCGATCCCTTAATAGATAAGAGCGGACTCCTTTTGATCCTTGACTTGTGAATGGACAAGGGGACGGTTCAAACAATTCCTCGTCCCAATTGAAAATCATGATGAAATTGTAGATAATAAAAGGATAAACAAGTCGAGTAAGGAAGTGTAAAGTGATGGATTTCGAAACAGTTATGCAGGAGCTTGAAGCCTTAGGTAAAGAACGGACTAAAAAAATTTACATGTCCAATGGTGCGCATGAGCCGGTTTTTGGCGTAGCTACGGGTGCTATGAAACCTATTTCAAAGAAGATAAAAATAAATCAGCCTCTAGCGGAAAAGCTTTATGGAACAGGTAACTACGATGCAATGTACTTTGCAGGCATTATTGCAGACCCAAAGGCCATGACAGAGGCAGATTATGATCGGTGGATGGATGATGCGTATTTTTACATGCTGTCTGATTATGTGGTTGCGGTAACTTTGTCAGAGTCAGATATTGCACAAGACGTTGCTGATAAATGGATTGCAAGTGGTGAAGAGCTGAGAATGTCAGGGGGCTGGAGCTGTTACTGCTGGCTATTAGGGAATCGCAAAGACCATGAATTCTCAGAAAGTAAGCTTTCCGATATGCTTGATTTAGTGAAGAATACAATTCATGATTCACCAGAACGAACGAAATCAGCGATGAATACTTTTTTAAACACTGTAGCCATTTCCTATGTACCACTGCATGAAAAGGCAGTCGAGATCGCAAAGGAAGTTGGGATCGTTGAAGTCAAAAGAGAGAAGAAGAATAGCAGTTTTTTAAATTCATACGAAAGTATTCAAAAAGAATTAGATCGAGGAAGGCTTGGTTTCAAACGCAAATATGTAAGGTGTTAAGCTTAGCTTTAAATCGGGGTATTGATCCAGAAGGATTGATGCCTTTTTTAAATCTATTAAATTTGTAACACACAGACAGCAGGTGTTAAAAACACACCCGCTGTTAATATAACGATCATTCCTTTTATTTTTTTATCTGTACATACAACTCATCGTATTTTTTTGCTAATGTAAAATCCAAATCTGTTAATCCCCTTGCATGCCAAGAAGTAATTTTAATGGAAATCAGTTTGTAGTCAATGGAAATAAAGGGATGATGGTTCATTTTTTCCGATAGTTGGGCAACGCTTTGAACAAATTCAATCCCGTTTAAATATTCTTTGAATCGATACTTCCTTACAATCCACTTACCATCGATCAGCTTCCAGTTTTGATTATCTGCTAGTTTATCCTGAATGGCCTCGTCACCAAGCTTTTCCATGTATATTCTCCTTTGTTATTTGCATCAAGGGATAATTTCAAAAATAGTTCCTTGGTTTAAATCACTTACATTCATAGACCCATAGACCCCTAAATATAATCTCGTCTGGTCAAGATTCGTTCCCAGGCTCATATAATAAGCAGATTGAGACCCAAAATTATAATCGATATCAATCACACTATAATCACTTAATTTACAATCCGGTCGTACCCTGGTATAAGCTAAAGCACCTTTTAACGTTGATAGAGATTCCTCCTTCCGGGCAACGTCGATAAACACAACGCCTCCTGTTAAAGCGGGAATTCCTTTTCCCATATATGGCTGGACACCTGTAAGTGCAGTTCCCGCAATTTTATCGGGCCGGGAATCCTCGTGATAATAACAAGTTAAGGGGAGAATCCGATTCACTGATGTTTGAATGGCTTCATTGTAATAAGCCATGATTTTTTCATCCAAATCCTGATTTTCACTGCAGCGATTGATGGTCGAAGTAGGTAAATCCCCTTCCCACCCTCGCCAGCCAAAGTTAATAAATCCTTCCTGGTTAGTGGAATTGTGACCCACAAGCTGTGTCACCGGCATAGGTCTGTATTGGGTAAATGAGAAAATCGATTCGACCAAATCCTGCCCGACATTTCCTACATATTTCATATATTGATTATTATATCTTTGAAAGGATATCCCAGGTATGTTTCGAACCCCTTTGGCAATGACCGTAAGAGTTTCTTGAATAGGTACCGGAAGTTCGTTAAAACGAGTGACCACGGGTGGATTATTGATAGATGTATTTTTGCTAACATCAATTTCAATGATTTTACCGGCAATTTCCATCTCGTCCTGACTTAGATTAAACGGATCATAGCCTAATCCACCATCCCCATTTGTCAAAATAAGTTTTCCTGTTTCAGGTGAAAAACTTAGGCTATTGACACCATTATGATTTAAAAAGGGTCTTCGTACGTTAAGCAATGTCCGTCGTTTTTGTGGCTGACCATTCGCTTGTAAAATCCATTCTTCAACTGTATCGATATGATCATATTGAGTTTCTCGATTTGTCCATTGTAGGTTTAATGTTTTGGGGTCACACGGGTTTGGTTTGAAAGATTCAGGTGGTGCACCCGGACCTTGTGATCCAGCTACAGAATAATGAAGATAAAACAAGCCGTTGTAATAAAAATTAGGGTGAAACGCTAGTCCTAGCAATCCTCGCTCATCGTACCCACCAGGACCTCCTAATTTTAGAATACGATGGCGAATATCTAAAAATGTCTTAATCTCACCGTTTCCTATGTAAAAGATTTCTCCGACTTGGGTTGCGATAAATAAACGTTCAATGGAGTCACCCGGAAGTATGGTTGTTTTTAAAACAGTGGGTAAATTGATCCGACTTACAATGGGACGTAAACGAACTTTAACTTTTCTCAACAAACTTTACACCCCTTCTCATTGTTTTCTTTTAACAGAATATGAGAGGAAGGGTTCTATTAGTACCCATTAGGGTTGTGGAATCTTTAAGAAATTGACTAGAAAAACAATGGGTCTCGAACGTTTTCAAGCATAAACTTTTGTCCTGCTGCATTTACCTATTATTGGGGGTGTCAAAGTGAGGTCATTATTCAAAAAAGTAACGTCAAGTGTTTGGGGAGATGAACGAATTCCACCCATTGACCGATATTCGAAAACAGTGAGAATTGCAGTTGGTGCCTTATTAGGATCCATATCCGTTATTTTTCAATCAGCTGGAATTTTTACTGGTGTTGGTTATCTCCTGAGTATGATGAGCACAGGTCCACTTGTACTTGCCAGCCTGCTGTCACTAAGAATGGGTGCGATGACCTATTTCGTAACCGGATTTCTATTAGCCATGCTCCAACCAAGTGAGCTACTGGTGTTCCTTTTTACAACAGGATTATTAGGAGTCAGCCTAGGTATTGGTCTTAAATACTTAAAGAAAAGCATATTTATTATTCTATTTGCTGCTTTATGTTTAACACTAGGGATCAGTACTTTATTATATGTGTTAAAATTTCCAATCCTCGGACCATCCGTAACGTCACACTTTAATAGTATGGTTGTTTTAGGAACATTTGCTTTCTCCATATTGTATAGCTGGATCTGGAAGAAGGTCAGCATCTCTGCCTTTAAAGGACTTAATAAAATTTTGACAAGGCAGTCAATGGAGCGATAGTCCTTAAAGTATTATCGCATTTATTTGCCATCTGGTATAAAATGGATACAAATAACGATGTTTGATGCAGGACTTTTTCACTGGTTGACCTTATTTATTTTCGAAATCCCCAGCAAAATTCTTGACAACTGCTTTTATTTCTTCCAACTTTTCCGGTTTTAATAAACTAATCATTTTAGGGATAAACTCTTGAATTTCCTTTTGTGAAAAAGTGCCTTCCTCTTGCTTTTTGAAGTTTTCTATAAGGATTTCTCTTGCCTCATCCTCTTTGCCTTCTTGGACCCTCTGTAAAATAAAATTTAAAAACATTTCCTGAGCATTCTTGTCCATTCTGTGTGCCTCCTAATCTTATATAACACCTTTTAGTGTTGTTTGTTTATTATAACACCAGAGGGTTTTATGTTATATATTTTTTCGTGAAAGTTTATAAAATATAACGACCAAATTGTGGAATAATACATGAACTCAAACTTAAAATTAGTATAGAATTAGTTAATAAAATAATAGTTTATGAGGTGGTAGAAAGTATGGAATTATATCAAGCCACAATTGATGATTTAGAGGGAGTGTCAGATTTATTTAATAAGTATCGGATGTTTTATCAACAAAAGTCTGACTTAGAAGGCGCTATGATTTACATAAAAAAACGTATAGAAGGTAAGGAGTCTGTTATATTTGTTGTAAAAGACGAACAAAACTATGTCGGCTTTACTCAGCTTTATCCTACATTTTCATCTATTTCTATGAAAAGAGCTTGGATTTTAAATGATTTATATGTTGATACAAAGGCAAGAAAACATGGAGTAGGAGAAATGCTCTTACAGAAAGCAAAAGAATACGCAATTGAAACTGGTGCTAAAAGCCTTAGTCTTAGCACAGCACCAGATAACCATCCTGCTCAACGATTATATGAAAGAAATGGATACAAAAAAGACACTCAATTTTATCATTATGATTTAGAGATAGGCTAATACTAATTCGTTTTTGGATTAAACTATTAGCTAGTAAAGAACTTTTACTAATTAGGAGTGGTATAGTAATATATTTATTACATAAGGAAGGGATTTTATCTTATTTTGTGGAATATATCCATTAATAGAGAATAGTGAGAAGGTGACAAAATGGTTGAAAATAGAAATGAAATTTGGGAATGGATTAAAGCTCTCTTTATTGCTATCGTAATTGCTTTTATTGTTCGTGCTTTTTTCTTTACTCCTGTTGTCGTTGAAGGAGCCTCGATGCAGCCTACTTTGCACGACCAAAATCGAATGATTGTCACCAAAATAGGAGAACCGAAAAGATTCGATGTGGTGGTCTTTCATGCTACCGGGGAAAAAGACTTTATCAAAAGAGTCATTGGGTTACCAGGAGATCGTATTGAATATAAAAATGATACGTTGTACATAAACGGGGAGCCTTACGAAGAACCCTATTTGGATAAAAGTAAAGAAGAGGTAAAGGATGGCCCACTAACCAATTCCTTCACTTTAAAAGAAACTCCAGTGGGGAGTGATGTGGTGCCAGAAGGACATTTGTTTGTAATGGGAGATAATCGTCGAAATAGTATGGACAGTCGTCATATTGGAGCGATTCCAATCGATAAGGTAGTTGGAACCACGAATGTTGTTGTATGGCCGATTAAAGAGATTAAGATAATTGATAAATAAGTTCTAAAAAAGGTGCGCGTAAGCACCTTTTTTGTTACTTCCCAATGATATGAAACCTTCTACTTATGAATTCGTATAATCAATTAAGATACAAGTAAGGGGCGGTTTTGTTGGATGCAATATATACAATTCTTGAGAATCTATTTGGCGCGATTGCTTTTGGCTTGGATAAAAGAAAAGCAAGAAAGAGGAAAAAACAAAGAAAGTAATGCAATGAACTGAGGTGATCATCATAATAGCAAAAATAAAGGCGTTACCAGAGAAGACGGCATTTATGATTAGCTTGTCTATAATCATAATTAGTCCAATCTTTCTTTTTCTTGTTTCACTAATGATCCCAATTGCTAATTGGACGATTATAATTATTCAAGTCGTTATCTGGGGTTTTGCTTTTCTTTTTGTTCTAAGTGCAGCTGATAAGAGGCATACACGAATTAAGTAAAATCTGATTCGGGAGTTCTATTCGTCCGTTTTTAACAAGCTGATTAAAGTTCGAAAAGTTTACATAGTTG
Source organism: Bacillus sp. REN16 (assembly GCF_020731355.1). GTDB lineage: Bacteria > Bacillota > Bacilli > Bacillales > Bacillaceae_L > Ferdinandcohnia. Next base: position 14,948 of record NZ_JAJFZK010000022.1, read on the forward strand.
TCCAAATTATTTCTACACTACACGACTTAGACCACCCTTTGCTCCCTAATAAACTTCATATAATCTGTACACGGAGTTTACTTGCCTTTAACATTTAGTTGATATGATTGGTTTATCAACGAATGAGGAGGCATTTTAAATGAATGTGCGTGCAATTTTTATTGATATGGATGGTACACTGCTGACAGCCTCAAATAATATCTCCCGACGAAATTTGGAAGCCATTTATATGCTGATTAATCAGGGAGTAAAGGTCTTTCTGGCCACTGGCCGACACTATGAAGTAACGGCTCCCTACCATAAAGAAATTGGATTGCGAACGCCGATGATCTGTTTGAATGGCGCTGCTATTCACGAAGCTTTGACGGGAAAAGCATTGCAAATGAGACCTGTCAGTTTAAACGAAGAGCGATTTCATCATCTAACCACTGAAAGACCCTGTAATGTTATCATTCATACAGCAGATGGTCTTTATTGTAAGGAAACAAATGAAGAAATCGATTATTGGACACAAGTTGGGCAAATTCCACCGCTGTATATCGGGGATTTAAGGCAAGCAAATTATCAAGATGTTCTTAAATATAGTGTTCGAACTGGCACAGCAGTTCCTGAGTTTTCAGCTCTTTTTAAACAGGAAGCAGAAGTCATCGATTGGCATGATGGATTTGAATTGGTTGCTCCTAAAGTTTCGAAATGGTCTGCGATAAGAAGTTTACTTCATGCATACCGAATTAACCCAAAAGAAACGGTAGCTATTGGAGATGGACCAAATGATATTGAGATGCTTCGTCACGTCGGTACAGGTGTAGCAATGGGGAATGCAAATGATCATGTTAAAGCAGCGGCTGATTTTGTTACAGGACACCACCAAAACGATGGATTAGCGGAGTTTATCGAACGTTATCTTTATAAACCATATGAACCCTATGTCATGTAATGGAAGTTGAATGGATAAAAGATTGATATATTTAGCAATTTTAATAAAGATGATAACTAAATACTCAATACATTCAACCATATAAGTAAAATTTTTTATATGGTTTTTTCATTTCTATTAATGAGTTGTATATTCACCCATTTTTCAAAAAAGAATATTTTAATGATGGAACCTTTTTAAGATGAAGGAGGAGTCTTCATGGGATATTTTGTTACCGTAGATACTGGCGTGAATTTATATGTTGAAGATATAAACCCTGGGGGAAGTAAGACCATTGTGTTTTTGCATGGTTGGCCGTTAAGCCATAAACAGTTTGAGTATCAGTATAATGTTCTTCCTGCAATGGGATTTCGATGTATTGGCATTGATTGGAGAGGGTTCGGAAAGTCTGATAAACCAATTAGTGGTTATACGTTTAACAGACTTGCAGATGATATCCGAACACTTATTGGTGTACTACAACTAAAAAATGTTACCCTCGTAGGTCACTCGACTGGTGGGGCGATCGCCATTCGATATATGTCTCGTCACAACGGTTTTGGGGTATCAAAGCTTGTTCTTGTTGACGCAGCTGCTCCAACCGGATTTACCACAGAAACGGCGAATACTTTTCTTAAACAAATTTCAAATGATCGCCCTAAAATGATGCAAGACATAACGGATGCTTTTTTCTTTCAGTATATTACTAAACCTTTCTCGGATTGGTTTTTTCAAATGGGCTTAGAAGCTGCAAATTGGTCGACGGCTGCTATTGTAAATACTTTAAGAGATGAAAAATTGTATGCCGATCTTCTCAAAGTTAATGTTCCCACTTTAATCGTTCATGGGATTCATGACAAGGTAATTCCATTTGCACAAGCACACGAGCTAAACCAAAGTATAAGAAATTCTCAGCTTGTTCCGTTTCAATATAGCGGTCATGGTGCTTTCTGGGAAGAACGTGATAAATTTAACAAGCTAGTAACAGCTTTCCACAATTCGTAAAAAATTTGCTATTGGAGATGTATCACACCAACCCAATCAACAGATAAATCGCTGTTCCCCAGATAAAGATGGCAGAGCATTTGTTGAATATCTTCATTAAAACCCCAGTACCATCTATCTTTTTCATAACTGCACCAGCAAACGTTAATCCAAAGAACCACATCCATGAAACGAAAATGCAAGCAACGGTAAATAAGATTTGATCTGTTCCAACATATTTTAGTGCACTTGTCCCAATCACACCGACGATATCTAAAATGGCATGGGGATTTAACAATGAAACGGATGAAGCAAAAATGATTTGTTGCCGGATTGGTAAGGCTTGGTTCGTTTCATTTTCAGTTGGCTCAGACCGCCAAATCGCATATCCCATGTAAAGTAAAAATAAAATCCCGGCACTCATCAGGGTAATCCGCAGCCATTCAAATTGTAAAACGATAGCGGATAAACCAAATACAGCTAAAAGAATTAAAAGTGTATCACATAATCCAGCTGTGATGGTCGCAGGAAAGGCTCGAAGTAGTTTTGTCTGTGTAGCACCCTGTGAAAAAACAAATACATTTTGGACCCCTAAGGGTAAAATAAGTCCGAATGCTAAGATGATTCCATGCAGAATCGCTTCCATTATATCAATCCTTTCCTATCCTATCTTACTATGACGCATAGAAATCTACTACTGAAATTTCGTATATTTTCCAGTCTCTTAAGAGTAATGTAATTGAGTTTTTTCAATTTTAATATGTTATTCTTGAGTATACTTTCATCAACAGACAGTATAGAATGTAGGATTTCATTAGGAAGGAAGACAACATGGATAAACGTATATATTTTTTAATGATCATAGCCTTTATCATTGGGATGGTTGAACTGATCATTAGTGGGATTGTAGACTTAATTGCAGAAGATTTAAATGTGAGCATCGGACAAGTTGGTTTGCTGATCACTGTTTTTGCTGTCATTTTTGCAGTTGCATCGCCAATACTTCTTGTCATGACAGCTAAAATCGAAAGAAAACGGCTAACATTGGTTTGTTTATATATCTTTTTAGTTGGTTGTATCGTAACAGTATTTGCGCCAACTTTTTCTATTTTGTTTATCGGAAGAATTATTTTAGCGTTTAGTGGTGCGTTATTAATTATCTTATGTTTAGTGATGGCCCCTAGCTTAGTTAGTGAACAATATAAAGGTAGAGCGATTGGGATTGTCTCTATGGGAGTAAGTGCATCGTTGGTTTTAGGGGTGCCAATCGGGCTGATTATGGGTAATAATTTTGGCTGGAGAGCACCATTCGTACTTATTACTGTATTGACGGCTTTATCGATTATCGGTGTACATTTATTTATGGGACGTATAAATCCTAAACCTCAAATCCCATTGAGACAACAACTAGCAGCATTAAAAAAACACAAAATTACGTTAGGGCTAACGACAACATTTCTGTATATGACAGGTCATACGATTATGTATGCTTATTTTAAGCCTTATTTAGAACTAACCACTGATTTTAACGCTTTTTGGATAAGTATCATCTATTTCATTTTTGGATTTGTGGCAGTAAGTGGCGGAGGGCTTGGCGGTGTGATGGCAGATTTGTTTGGATCCCGAAAAACGATGGTAATTTCTCTAGTTGTCTTTAGTGCGGTATTCTTTATATTTCCATATACAACAGATATCGTTCCGATATTTCTCATCGTCCTTATTGTTTGGGGGATTCTCAGTTGGGCAATCTCGCCAGCGATGCAATCCTATTTGATTGAGATCGCACCTGAATCTTCGGAAATTCAGCAAAGCTTGAATAATTCAGCCCTTCATTTGGGTGTTGCGGTTGGCTCAGTAATTGGAGCAGGAATTGTAGATACACTGTCAGTTGAAGTAAATCCATTTGCGGGCGGAATCTTTATCATCTTATCATTCATTACCGTAGTCATTTCGGTTAAAAGTAAGGAAAAGAATACTTACAAAACAAAGAGTGCGATTTGAGTTATTCAAATCGTGCTCTTTTTATTTATATTTTTTGCATTTTTAAAGAAGGTTTTCAAAAAGATCAGGAGAATAAGAAGTATATGCCAAATTTTAGAAGACGGTGATATAAATTGGAACAAAATAATCGATTACGAATCAAAAAGCGCTTTACCACACTAGATAAAATACAAATTGTGATTTCAATAATTCCTGCATTATTGGTAATACTCATTTTTACAAATTCAAGATTTGATTGGTTAATAAAAATTGTACATATTTTAATCGCTTTAAATCTAATCATTTATGCGGTTCAGTGGTTGGTTGAAAAAAGGAAAACTTCTTCTTCCATCTTAATTATATTCATGGCTTTATTGATTATTTTTCTCACAATATTTTCATGATGATTTACTTTACTAACATAGCAAAAATGGAGGCAAATAATGAAAATGAACAATTGGTGGTATAGCTTTTACTTCATGGTTTTAGGGGTTGTATCTTTTTTTACCGGTGAAATAGTCACATTTATCATGTTAGGGTTTATATTACTAGCTTTAAATAATATCAACTCCACGCTTAAAAAAATTTACAAACAAAATAACGCAGACAAGCAAGATTAATATGCGAATAAAAAATCATGCATAGAGAGGTAATAATGTTAAGAAACGAAGAAGATGTTATAAAACTAATTTCCGAAGATGATAGGATGATGGAAATACTAAAGGCTGCTAAATCATTACAATTGCCTGATTGGTGGATTTGTGCAGGGTTTGTACGCTCAAAAATATGGGATACATTACATGATTTTAGCGGAAGAACCAATACACCTGATGTAGATGTTATATATTTTGATAAGGATAACTTGGAAGAGTCAATAGAGAAGCTCTTTGAAGATAAATTAAGAAGTATAATTCCTGACATTCCATGGTCGGTAAAAAATGAAGCAAGAATGCACGTCGTAAACAAGATTCCCCCTTATACATCGGCTGTTGATGCCATTTCAAAATTTCCTGAAACAGCAACTGCTCTTGGGGTAAAAATAGACGATACAGAAAAGGTAATTCTGACGGCTCCTTGTGGACTAGAGGATGTTTTAAATTTGGAAGTAAAGCCCACAGCGTTTTTTACAGAAACGAAAGCACGGATTGCGATTTATGAGGAGCGCATAATTAAGAAAAACTGGAAATCAATTTGGCCTAAGATAAAGGTTCATCATATATAAAATATTTTTTCGATGGGTAAAGGGGACTCAATCTATGAAATTAAAAAATATGAATATACCAGAGCTTATGAATCATTATCATGTGCCTGGTTTGAGTCTTGCCTTAATTGAAAGAGGGCAAATCAGTGCAATAAAAAACTATGGTGTCTTAGAGGCAGGTACGACTAAATATGTTACCAAAAATTCCATTTTTAGTGCATGTTCAATCAGTAAGTTTTTAACCGGAATAGTAGCTATAAACTTAACCGATTGTGGCTATCTCGATTTAGATGAAGATGTAAACTCAAAACTACAAACCTGGAACGTACCTGAAAATGAATACACTAAAACTAAAAAGGTTACTTTACGAAACTTGCTTAGCCATCAATCTGGAATTGTGGATCCTAAACATAGTTTTTCTGAGCTGAAATCAGGGAAAGGTATTCCTTCAATGGTCGATTTGTTAGCGGGAAAAACACCTTATTGCCACGAGCCAATAGCAGTAAAATATGAACCCGAAAGTGAATTCCATTATTCGGATGCAGGCTTTTGTGTAATTCAACAGTTGATTGAAGACGTGACAGAAAAGCCATTTAACCAGATTGTGAATGAACTTGTATTTAATCCATTAAGGATGAAAGATAGCCTATTTGTAACGCAAACCACGGATATAGGAAATGAAAACTTTTCTAGTGGACATAACAGAAATGGAGTAGTTGTAGCTGGAAACTATCCGATTTATGCATACCCAACGGCTTCAGGACTCTGGACAACTACTACTGACCTCGCACGATTGGTTCTTGAATTAATGAATGCTTTAAAAGATGAAAGTAAAATCGGCATTTCTGCAAGTTTAGCAAAGGAAATGATAAGCTCTCAAAGGGGCAAGGAGTGGTGTGGATTAGGAGTGTTTTTAAGCGGTGAAGGAACAGAACTTGAAATTTCTTCACTTGGTTGGGGAGTAGGATTTCAATGTATGATGGCCGCATTTCCCCATCAAGAGAGCGGTGCTGTGATCATGACGAACGCTGAATTAGGGGTTCATCAACTGGATGGGATTATCGGTGAAATATACAGGACCCTAGAAATGTAACAAGATTGAATGGAGGTTTCGGAAATGAAAGTCATATCCGTTAAAGAAAATCCTGAATATATGAAAAGTGGGATCACCTATTTTCAAAGTAAATGGGCAAGTGAGGAAAGCAAGAAGGTATATGAAGATTGTATTGAACATTGCATTACGAGCCCAAATCCATTGCCTCAATGGTATCTCTTGATGGATGACGATAAAATAATTGGCTGTGCAGGATTGATTACAAATGATTTTATTAGCCGAATGGACCTGTATCCTTGGGTGTGCGCTGTATATATTGAAGAGGAATATAGAGGAAATAATTATAGTGCAGTTTTGCTTGAGCGAGCTAAGAATGATGCAAAAAAAGGTGGTTTTTTGAACCTATACCTCTGTACAGATCATATCGGATTATATGAAAAATATGGGTTTAAGCATATCGGCACAGGCTACCATCCTTGGGGAGACAGCTCACGAATATACGTATCGGCGTTATAAATAAAAATTATAAGTATGATTATGATACAGAACAAATTCTAGGTATAATATAAAAAGGAGGCGGTTTCTAAATGAAAATATATGTTAAAAACAATGATGGAACAGTGCACGAGGCAATTAAGACAGACAATAACCAATACACCTTTATCACAGAAAATAAAGCGTATTACCTCACTTTAACAGAAGCCAATGGGAAGGGTGACGATTGTAACCTTACAGAAGACCAAAAAGCGAAAATAACAAAAGCAATCTTTTCAAATGAGGATGTACTGGACCAATTAAGAGACGCAAGAAAAAACAGAGATAGGGATTTTTCATATTATAGCGGCGATGAAAATGAATTCGACAAGTTGATAGATGAGGTCAACAATGACAAGTAATGAAATACGTTATGAGGTAGTATGGGGGATTAAGGCGAGGGTTAGACTTGCGGAAATGCAACCCTTTAAGATAAATCCAAAACTTGTATTTCGAAATTCAAAAGATCAACTGGCTCTGAAGCCAAAAGATAAGGCATTGGGATTTGTTGATAATCGTGGATTTGAATTTGATGGATATTATTGGGCTTACATCAATAATGTAATTATAGTCTATCAAGTACTTGATGAAGAAAATTTGGTTTTGGTTGATGCCTGTTATTCTGCTTTAACAGGGTTTGCCCTTAAAACTTTTTTTGGCGAACACGATACAGACCCGCTTTAAGGGCAGATAGCAAATAGATTGTGGATCATTTCATAATTAGTAATATAGTCGAACGTGATAATTTCACCGGTTACTCCGCTAACTTCATACAACAAAACACCAACACAATCGGAATCCGCTGCCTTCTTTTAAACTCTTCTTCATTGGAAAAATGCTCAAGCATAGGAGTTCCCTCACGCAAGTCAACGAGCTTAAAACCAGACATTGTCAGTTTACGGAAATACTGTTCAATGGTCCGATGGTATTTGACAACAATCTGGCCAATCCATGTTTCCTTTCTTTCGCCATCTAAAAAATAATCATCAACAACCCAGTTCTCACGCTTCTCGCCTGTTTGTTTACTTATGAAAGAAGAGGTGATGAGGGGATGCTGCACACTAAACACAAATTTTCCATTTTCTTTTAATGATTTATACACATTTTGAAAAAGGGTATGAATATCTGAAACATAATGAATTGCAAAGCGGGAAGTAATAATATCGAATTCGTTTGAAGGGAATCTGTATGTCTCCATGGATTCGTGTATAACTGTTCCGCCTGAACTGTCCAAATTAAGCATTGCAGCTTTAACCATCTGTTCAGACCCTTCAACACCAATGTATGAAGATGCACCCTGATGGAGTAAATCTTTACCAAATGAAGCATCCCCACAACCTAAATCCAGAATCCTTTTATTCTGAAAATCACCGATCAGTTCATAGACGACCGGACTTTCGATTGCATTATTGGGACTATCCTTTCTGCCCCGACGCTTCATATAGTTTCTAAAAAAATCCTCTTGGTCATATGCGCTTGCCCCTCTAAATTCCATAAAACCAATCCCCTTTCACACCATTATAATCATTGCTATTGGCTATTTTACCATGTATTGTAAGAACATAGAATATATTCGTAATTTAGTAATAACAAGTTAATGTGGGACAATGAACCTGTCCCCATGACCCATGAAAGGAGAATGCTCGTTGAGTGAATGGAAAGACCTTATCCAGGAATCTCAAGAAAGATGGGAACAGAATGCGGAACATTGGGATGATTATATGGGGGAGGAGAGCAATCGATTTCACCGAGAACTGATCCGTCCTTATACTGAAAAACTATTAAATGTGAGAACAGACCAGACCATTTTAGACATTGCGTGCGGCAATGGGAATTTTTCAAAGAGATTAGCAGAATTAGGAGCACATGTTGTTGCATTTGATTACTCTGCAAACATGATAGAACGAGCAAAAATAAGAACAAAGGAATACATGAATCAAATCAATTTCAAAGTGATAGATGCCACGTATTACGAGCAATTGGCCGAACTAGGATCTGAAAAATTTGATAGCGCCGTCGCCAATATGGCATTAATGGATATTGCGGACATTGGTCCATTAGTAAAGTCCCTACATAAAATGTTAAAGCCCAATGGAATTTTAGTTTTTTCTATTACACATCCTTGCTTTCAACCACCAGGTGTTCGAAAAATTACGGAAACGGAAGATAGAAATGGGCATGTGGTCACCACTAACAGTATCCAGATCTCGAAATATCTCACTCCGGTACCTTATAAAGCGATTGGAATAAAAGGCCAATCGATTCCACATCTCATGTTTCATCGCCCATTATCGTATTATCTGAATCTATTTTTTGAATCCAATTTTGTACTAGACGGTATGGAGGAGCCCAGCTTCCAAACAGAAACCAATAAGTTTGAGTGGAATGAGATTCCGCCTGTTCTTATTTTACGGTTTCGGAAGCTGACATAATAAAAGGGGATAGATCCAAAAAGCTATTAATTAAATAGGCAGACTTGTTTAATCAATAGTTATTTTGAAGTTGATAGTAAAGAAGACCTTATAGGTAGGTTAGATCAGGTAATGCAGAGGTTGAGGCAATGGGAATCTAAGGTAGGTGCAATTAATCCGAATTACAAAGTTGAACATGGAGGTTTTGGCTGGCTAAACGCGAGGGAGTGGTTCGATCTTGTCGGTATGCATTTTCGCCATCACTTACGTCAGAAGTGTGAACTAGAACAAAAACTATAAGGTGCGATGATCCAAGAAGGATTATCGTCTTTTTAATTGTAATTGTTTACTGACTTGGTTTAGTTTTTATCAAATTCTGTCGAGAAGGGATGACTTCTCGGAAAGAAACAAATACTTAGCTTACATACATTTTGTAAAAGGGAGTGCGATTGATGCGTGCAGTTGTTATCAATGAATATGGCAGTAAGAATGTGTTAGTAGAGCAGGAGTTGCCGAAACCAGAAATTAAAGCAAACCAAGTACTAGTTGAGGTTTATGCAACATCCATTAATCCAATTGATTGGAAGCTTCGTGCGGGTTATTTGAAGCAGATGCTTGATTGGACGTTCCCTATCATCCTTGGTTGGGATGTTGCTGGTAAAATAGTGGAAGTCGGTGATGAAGTGAAGGATTTCCTGGTTGGGGATGAAGTTTTTGCGCGACCTGATACGACCCCAAAAGGTACATATGCCGAATATACTACTGTGGATGAAGAATTGCTTGCCAAAAAGCCTGGTAACTTAACATTTGAAGAAGCTGCCTCTATTCCACTAGCAGGCCTTACTGCTTGGCAGTGCTTAGTAGATAAAACTAAAGTCAAGCGAGGAGATAAAGTACTCATACACGCTGGTGCTGGTGGTGTAGGAAGTTTGGCCATTCAAATGGCAAAACATTTAGGTGCCTATGTTGCTACAACAGCGAGTGAAAAAAATGAAACCTATGTAAAAAAACTGGGGGCAGATGAGTTTATTAATTACCGTATGCAAAAGTTCGAAGAAGAATTAAGTGATTATGATGTGGTCATTGATACTATGGGTGGCGATATTTTAAATAAGAGCTTCGAAATATTAAAACCTGGTGGCAGACTAGTAACTATTGCCGGACAACCTGATCCAGCATTAACAGAAAAGTATCAAGTAACGGCGAGCTCCTATTGGTTAACGCCAAATGGTAAACAGCTAAGTGAACTAGGCGAATTGCTTGAGAAAGGAATACTTAAGCCTCAAGTGGGTAGTGTATTTGATTTTTCAGCAGAATCGTTACAAAAAGCACATGAGTTAAGTGAAACAAATCATGCAAAAGGAAAAATCGTAATTAAAGTTAAATGATGGGGGACAGTAATTATTAACCGTATATTACATTTAACTAAGTTTAAAAAGTACCTTACTTTTCCGAACTTTGTACGTCAATACGAAATAATTACAACTTGTATTTTTAGTGTTCCTGCATTTTTTTATCGCTGCTGATAATAATAAGTTCAGAGGTGATAAAATGGCAACTGCTAATATTGGGGACAATATTTCATTTAAGCGTGAAGGGAAAAGCTATGAGGGTAAGGTTACGGTTGTAAGAGAAAATTCTGTAATTGTTGAGTACGGATACAATAAAGAAAAAGACGAACCCATAACAACCATAGTCAATCATAAAAATTATAAAGTAAATAATCAGAAGAAGTGAAAAAGTATATATAGAATGACGTGTGCGATGATCCAAGAAGGATTATCGCATATTTTTGTTGAACTTATTAAACAAGTGTAAAAGGTGCGAACTAGGGATTATTAATAGAAATAAGGGAAGGTAGTGAAATATTTGAATGGATTAGAAGCAATGCTATTTGATTTAGATGATACCTTGCTGAACAGGGATAAGGCAGTAGATAAATTGTTTTTACTTATTTTAGAAAAATGGTATGGGGATGTTAAGGATTCAGTAAAGACCAAAATGTTAGAGAAATTCAAAGACTATGATCATAGAAGCTATGGTGTTAGCGATAAAACGAAGGTCTTAGAAGCATTTTTCGATGAATTTCCACCAAAACATAGATTGCCAAACAAGGACATTCAAGATTTTTGGAATCATCATTTTCCTCAATGTTTTTCAATAGACCCAAATATTATTGATATCGTAAATGCTATAAAGACGAAAGTAAAAGTAGCAATTATAACAAACGGCTCCACTCAGAGGCAAAAAGCTAAAATAATGAACACTCATTTAAATAGCTGTTTTGAACTAATCATTATTTCTGAAGAAGTGGGACTTAGTAAACCTGATAAACGTATTTTTGAATTAGCATTAAAAAAGCTTAATGTGGAACCAGAAGCTGCATTATTTGTTGGTGATGACCTAGAGAAGGATATGGGCGGTTGTCAAAATGCAAATATAAAAGGAATATGGTTTAACCCGCATAGGATTAAGAATGATACCGAAATAAAACCGTATGCTGAGATTGATTCCTTTGATAGATTATTAAGCTATTTATAAACATAATTAGGAGTTGTTTTACCTTTTTTCTTGGTATTTTTCATGTTTGTAATTTGTAACGATAACACCTGCTGGAGTAATATTCATGGTTAACGTGTCCATCCCAATAGGATTATGTGCGCCTACAAATGGTGTAATTGTTACGATCACATCAAAATCATTTCCCCCCTCTTTACTTCTGGTGATGCTTATCACTTTTTCATCGGTATAGAGCCTTAATTCCCCGTAGTGGCCAGTAACAGCGTTGGTGATATGAGGGGATAAAGTAATTAGAAAAGTATCGTTAAGCAATTCCTCTTGGCTTTCTGCAAAAGAGGAACTCGGAAAAATACATAACAACACGATTACTAAAGAACCAAGTACTGATTTTTTCAATTTACATACACCCCCAATATTTTTTTACTTTTATCTTGCCTTGGAATCATTTCTTTATCCCTATCGATAATTATGTTTCAAGGCTTGGGTCTGACGCTATTAAGCATTATAATAAGGGTATAGTTGTTTAGGAGGAGAAATCGATGTACATAACTGATGAAGCAAAGCAATTGTTGGAAAAATCGGGTGCAATGGGAATTCGCCTTTACACCGTTCCAAGTGACAGTGATGGACCGCAAATTGCTTTAGCGATAGAAGAGCCACATGAATTTGACCGGGTTCAAACGATTAAAGGAATCAAAGTAGCTTTCGATCCAAGTGTAACAGGAACTGAAATTTTAACGTTAGACAAAGAAGAAAATGAAAATGGTGTTGGATTAGTATTAAAAGGTCCAGGAAGTTATTCGTAAAAGGAGGAACCCAAAATGCCCCTTAAAAAGATTAGACCTGATGAATTGTTCCAGAGAATGAATGAGCAAGAAAAACTTGTCCTTTTAGATGTAAGAGACGAGGAGAAGTACAATGATTTCCATATAGAAGGTCCTACCATTGAGAGTCAAAACATACATAAGACCGAAATTTTTAATTTTAACAAGCCGGTTGATTCTTTGTCAAAGGAAACAGAAATAATCGTAACATGCACAACAGGAAACTCTGCAACCAAATGTGCGAACATTCTTTCAGATCACGATTATAAAGTTGCTGTGTTAGAAGGCGGAATCACTGCTTGGAAAGAATACTTAAAATCGAAATAAGACAACCGAGGGCGATTGCTAAAATAAAGGCAATCGTCTTTTTGTGGAAGGGAACGATTGAATTTTTGTAGTCAGAATTCCTCATGATTGTATAATAGATACATATAATTACTTACGATGAGTTCTCCTAATTTAAGTCTTGTATCAGAGGGGAGATGGCAGAATGAGTTACGAGATGCGAATTGCGACCATGCTGGCCGAACAGATTGAAGGCTTTATTCAATTTGTTCAAGAAAACTATGATAATAAACATAAAAGCTATGTGGAAAATCCCGATAAATGGTATCAGGTCAAGCTGTTAATTGAAGAATTTAAGTTCCAGCTTAATGCAGCTGAACTGCGGAGAATAAATCGATTTTCTTGGAATGCAAAGTACACCAACCTATTAGTCGATGATGTTAAAAAGGGATTGGACGTTATTGAGGAATATGTGGAGCGGAATTACAACGATTTATTTCTCTTAACCGGAAGACTGCACACGTTAAGGAGCCTCTGTTCCTCGTTTTAATTTTACAAAGTTAAGGGGGAAGGGTCATAAAACATGCTATCTTATTCATTTTGATACTGTCTGTGATGACAGGGTGTTTAAGCAATCCAGATAACGAAGATCAATACATAGATATCCAAAAGCGCATAGGCAATGAAAATAATTATGAGGATTTTAAGAAAATAACCGATAACGATCAAGTTCAGAAGGTGAAAAAAATATTAAATGAAGCGGATTGGGAAAAAGCAAAAGTAGAGATGAATCGGCCCCCTGATTACCAATTCATCTTTCAATTTAAAAACCCTAATATTGAGGCTAAAGCAGTGCTATATGAGCTTTGGGAAAATAAATACAGTCTAGAATTAAAAAGGGGTAGCGATGAGTATGTTCAACTTAACAAAGAAGACTCAGAAGTGCTACTTGAAATAATAGTTGGGGAAAAATAACGAAAGGAATGGTGTCATGACCTATCACATACGTGTAAGAGCGGGGGCAGTGATAATTGAAAACAATTCAATTCTTTTAGTTGAGTTTAAAGATGAAAACGGCCTTCATTATAATTTGCCATCTGGTGGGGTTGAGCCTAATGAAACAGTGATTGAAGCAGTTCAAAGGGAAGCAATGGAAGAGGCATCAGTTGATGTCGAAGTCGGCCCATTAGCGTTTGTTTATGAATATGCTCCTCATAGTAACTCTAATAAATATGGTGAAACACATTCATTATCTCTATTATTTGAGTGTGAAATAAAAGAAAGTTTTACACCAAGTTTTCCTAGTAACCCGGATCCAAATCAAACGGATGTTAAATGGATTCCGCTATCTAAATTGCAAGACATTGTTCTATATCCAAATATCAAAGATCATCTTCTTAACTTCGTTACCGATAAAAAGACCATTGATTTAATTGAAGAGCATTTGTTAGTAAATAATAATTAACGGCACTTTCGTTGAAATATATACTAGGAGTCTATTACACGGAGGAATTTCAAATGTATTCGTATACGATCTGTTTTATCAAGCAAGGAAATAAAATACTGCTGCTCAATCGGGAGTCCCCTGAGTGGATGGGAATCTGGAATGGTGTTGGTGGTAAGCTAGAAGAAGGTGAGACCCCATTCGAATGTATTATTCGAGAAATTAGGGAGGAAACGGGTATTGAGATGAACCCTAAAAATGTTTGGCATAAGGGTAACATTACCTGGACAAACCCTACACATTCATATTTGGATGGTATGTATGTATTTGTAGCCGAGTTACCAGAAGCCAGTGAATACAAGACTCCACTAAAAACCGATGAAGGTATTTTGGATTGGAAAGACTTGTCCTGGATTTTGCATCCGAAAAATGTAGGATTGGCTAATCTAAAGTACTTTGTACACGAGATTCTTAATGACGAAACGAATTATGAACATCGATTTGTATACGATGGAGACGATGTTGTGGATTTCTCAAGAATCCACTTGGTTGAACCTGTTCTAAATAGATAAGATAACGAAGCGCTAATCTAATTGATTAACGCTTTTTATTTAACAAGCTTCTGCCCATTCAAGTCGATAAATTAAAGGGAAAATTCCGCTTAATTTGTGGTTATGATGAAAATATGCTTGTTGCCCAATCCTATGTAAAAGGTATTCCCACTATTACTCCTTCTAAAATTGAAAAAGGTTTCTCCGTGTTAAAGGAAAAATCCTGTCGATATCGAATATACATATTATGGAAGGTGGTTGGATTTGGAAAATAAAATCCCGAAGAGAATCCACATTATTGGTTCGGTCGGAAGCGGCAAGACAACATTTGCGAAACATCTTTCTTTAAAATTGAATATCCCGTTTTATGAACTAGACAATGTTGTCTGGATAAGGGACAAGTCTGGGGATATAAGGAGAACCGAAAAAGAGAGAGAAGAGTATCTCAACTCGATTCTTCAATCGGAAAGCTGGATTATTGAAGGGGTACATAACGAAGATTGGGTATCAAGTAGTTTCTATCATGCTGATCTAATACTCTTTCTAGATCCCAGTTATTCAATCCGAACCTATCGCATCATAAAAAGGTTTCTGAAACAAAAGCTCCGATTGGAACATTCAAATTACAAACCAACCTGGAAAATATTCCTCAAAATGTTCAAATGGAACCGCCATTTTGAAGAGATGGGGAAGCCAAGTTTCCTGAATAAGTATGAAGTTTATAAAGATAAAATTTTAATTATTGAAGACAGGCATCCATTAAGAACAACAATTAAATACATGTATTCAACTAGGGCTAAAGGAGAAAATAATGAATAATTCTATCAACGTAAAAATGTGGACAGGTTTGCATGAACACAACAATTGTTGAAGGATGGAAAGCTGCAAGTTCGAAAAAAGTTCTAGAATTAGGAGAGTCCATGAAAAGCTATAAATAGTTTCAGGAGGTCAAGGTATGTTTGATCCAATTTCAGCAGTATTAAATTTAGTTTTTTTCATATTAATCATTTATCTAATTTCACGAGTCGCCCATTTTATGAAGAATGTCACAAACAAGCTGAACGAGATTGATAAAAAGATAGAAGAGATAAAGGATTCAAATGTCAAGAGTGGTTAGGGGGACATCGGTATTGAAAAACTTAATGTGGGGGGCTCTCCTCTTAGTCTTGTTAACAGGGTGTTCCTCTGATTTAGGAAAAGTTGTCGCGAGTGAAAAAACGGCTCCGTCTGATATACACGAAATAGGAAGTCGACCAAACGAATCCCCTAATTTTACTTCTTTAGTACATAGAGTCACAGATGCGGAGCAACTAACCAAAGCTTGGGATTATTATTCGATGAAGAAGAAACCTCCTAAAGGGGATTTTGAAACGTATGACTACTATTTTGTGAGTATTCAAGAATCGGGCAGTTGTCCGTATAAATTAAAGGATGTAACTGTGAATGATTATAAAAAAGAAATTAATTTTTATTTTAGAGGAAAAGGTGGTTCGTGTAATGCTGATGCAACACCTAGAACGGTTGTAGTCGAAGTAGATAGAAACGATTCAACTAGTTTTGAAAATGCATCAATTATCTATCTTAGTGGAAATCGTGAAACAAGAACAACCGAAAAAATTAGGGGGTTAGAGTGAATGACCAGTGTGTTTGAATAGCCTTTACTAATATGAAAGGGGTCAGTTACATGCCTACTTGCCAGAAGTGTAATGAAACATGGGGTTGGAAACAAACCCTTAAAACATCCTTAACATTTAAAAGAACAATGATCTGCCCCTATTGTGGGGAAAATCAATATATTTCCTCCCGCACTAGAAAGAGAACAGCTGCTATTGTGTTTATTGCACCTATATTGCCTCTTCTGAGTTCCTATTTTGATTCTCAACTAGCCACAATTTTTATTCTGTTTGGTTATTTTACTCTTTTTATAGTCATCTATCCTTTTTATCTTGAAACAGCTAATCATGAAGAGCCTTTATTCTAAAGCCAGGGAGACGATAACTTTGTAAGTGACCCTATTTTTTAACAGCTACTAAAGTAAATGCACATATAATTTAGGCTGAAATGCTGATGTTTTTATATGCTGCGTTTCAGTACAATCTTTTTTAGTGATAATGGCATGTATTAGCTTTCTTTCATACAAGACTTTTGATATAATATTTCTGAATATTATTAATTTTTAAATATAAAAAGGGGGTTTGGGGAATGAGAAAAATTAGTCTTTGGTTCGTGCTTGTTTTATTGGTGTTAGTGGTCAGTGCTTGTGGGGGGAGTACAGAAACAGCTGGAGAAGGAATTAGTGAGGATGGAACCTTAACCATTGGTGAAACAGGCCTATTCAAAACGACATCAGGTGATTTTGAGGTAACGCTAAACAGTGTGAAATATGAAAAAGGTGGAGATGGTGAAACGGCTTTGAGAGGTACATACGTGGTTGCGAATGCAACCATAACAAGCAGAACATCAACAGCGGTAACAGTTGAAAAAGTTTTACCATTTAAAATCTTTGTAGATGACGTCGTTAACTGGAACAATGTAACAGCCGGAAAGGAATTCAGTTTTGGTACCCAAATTTCAGGGGAAATGAAGGAAGGCGATTCCATAACGGGTGAAATTATATTTGATGCGAGGGAATCCGAAGCGTATACAATCTTGCTCGGCGGAAAAACAGATCCTAACAAACTAGAATGGAGTCTATCCGCTGACGATTTTCAATAAGAACTCATATATCTATAATTCTTGAATCCACTCTCGTATCGGGAGTGGATTTATTTGAATGAAGTCATAAGAACCCTTTTAACTTGAATATACTATTCTAGACTGTAAATGGAGGGCTGTGTATGGCTTTTGTGTCAATTTATACCGTAGGAGGGTTACGTCACCCATATGACCACCCTGCATCTCGTGAGTTTTATGAAATGGGATATAAAGTTATGCGTCAGGCATATTTATCAGGGTATCTAATAGAGGATCTTTCATCAGAGGGAGTGCCATTCATAGAAGCTAAAGGAATAGGTTATCCTGTCTTAACCTTAACCGTTTGGGAAAGCTTACAGACCTTATATCGGTTTACCTATTCTGGTAAGCATAGTCAAGCATTAAGAAATAGAAACAAATGGATGGAGCCTAATCAAGAGAAACACCTTTCATATGTCATGTGGTGGACAGAGAAGGTGAAGGATGTCTCTTGGGAGGAGGCTTTCAAGAGATACGATTATTATATTCAACATGGATCTTCTCCTTTTGCATTTGATTTTAAGAACGCTTTTGATGAAAAAGGAGAGACTTGCCTGCTAAACTAGTAGAGACTCTTGTGTGGTTGCTTTTTTCTTGATTAAATAAATTGAGTATTTATGGGAAATGTAAATCATATAGAATTATTAAAAAACGTTAGGAAGGTTTAGTTTGATAAAACGATATTTGATCCTCACATTGTTAATAAGTATCGGTTTTGCCACCATAGCATTAGCCATGACAGAACATTATGAAGAACCTCTGATTACACATGAACATACAATCATTGCACATAGAGGAGCAAATGATCGGTATAATGAACATACATTAACGGCCTATAAAATTGCTTCTGAAGACGGTGTGGATTATTTAGAAATTGATTTGCGGATGACAAAAGATGGTGAACTTGTAGCCATGCATGATGAAACCATCAATCGAACAACAAACGGAACGGGCAAGGTTTCTGATTATACATTGAATGAGCTAAAAAAGTTCAAAACGGTGTCGAATTTTAATAATAAGAAGGTAACAGAAGAAATACCAAGCTTGCGAGAGATCTTTGATTCTTTTTCTAAAAAGGAGAATTTTTATATTGAAACAAGGCTCGTGAATAATCAGTTAGTTATGGAGGAGAAATTACTTGAACTCTTAAAGGAATATAACCTCCTTGATAAAGACAGGGTAATCCTTCAATCCTTCTCTACCAAAAGTCTAGATAAGATTCACTCGTTAGCACCTGATCTTCCACTTACCCTATTAATAAAAAAAGGGAAATTTGATTTAAATAAGGCTATTTCATCAAACTACCCAATTGTAGGTATTGAATCAACCAACATCACGCGCCGAATTGTAGAGAACCTTCACAAAAATGGGAAACTAGTGCATGTTTATTTTATAAATAAGAAAACGCAAAAAGCAGAACAAACACGGATGAAAACACTCCAAGTTGATGGTTATTTTACAGATTACATCCTGTATACGAAGGGATTATAGCGGGACACGGGGACAATGTACCTGTCCCTATGTCCCATAAGGAGGGAACAATGGAAACTATTATTACAACGATCGATAAGGAAAAAGCTTGGGAAATCCGGCATAAGGTCATGTGGCCAGACAAGGACTTTGATTACATAAAGGTAAAAGATGATGATGTAGGGATTCATTTTGGTCTTTTGGAACAGGACAAGCTGATATCTGTTATCTCTCTTTTTATAAATAATAAAGAGGCTCAATTTCGTAAGTTTGCGACGCTTCAAAATGAACAAGGTAAAGGATATGGAAGTAGATTGATAGACTATGTGATAAAAGAAGCAAAGGATCGTAACCTAGAGAAAATATGGTGTAATGCCAGGCAGAATAAGATAGGTTTTTATAAAAAATTTGGATTACAAGAAACCAACGTAACTTTTACAAAAGGCGGAAAATCCTACGTTATCATGGAGAAGGATTTAATAAATAAGGGGGAGAAGTAGATTGCTAGTTCGAGAAATTACACCTGCTGATGCGGAGGAATTTGTTAAGCTCAAACAGCAGGTTGAAGAAAGCTCAGAATATATGCTTTGGGAAGCGGGAGAAAGAAAAGCAAATCCCGATCAGCAACGAAAAATGATAGAAAGAATCGAGTCAGATGAGAACTCAACGATTTTTGGTGCTGAGGAAGAAGGGAAATTAATCGGCTTCTTAATGGCGATTGGCGGCAATGCAAGGAGAAACAAACATTCTGTGTACATCGTTATTGGGATTTTGAAAGAATCAAGAGGTAATGGGGTAGGTACCCAATTATTTTATGAACTGGAAAAATGGGCGTTAACTCACCAAATCCATCGGCTGGAATTAACCGTTGTGACTCAAAACGTGGCAGCTGTATCCTTATATAAAAAAATGGGATTTGAAATCGAAGGTACAAAAAGACATTCTCTATTAATCAATGGTGTATATGTCGATGAATTTTATATGTCCAAACTTTCAAAGGTGTGATTATCCAAGCAGGAATCACACTAGCAAGGCTATTCACGATAGAGACTTGGCAGCTAACAAACGGTAGGTGGATGCTCGTCAGGGGAGTTGAAGAACCAATTCATTCTTAAAATGGCCGATGTATATATATTAAAACAAGATCAGCATATTACACTTGAACGAATTTGGAGCAATTATTATCATCAGCTTCATATATATAGGTAAATATCCTTATAGAAAGGAGTATTTTCCATGAAAGCAATAGGAACCTCGCTTTTCAGCACAATTGCCCTATTTTTTATCAGTGTTTTTCTAGTAGCACCTATTCTGTCCAATATGGGCTATTCTTCGGTTGAGTCATCCTATCACCTACAAACGTATGCATTATTAGTAACGCTAATCTTTACTGTTATCCTTTGTACGATTCTAGGTGTAAGATATATTGTAGAAGAACTTAAAAGAGGTAAACAATAACCCGGTATGAAAGCGTTGGTCCGAATGGATGAACGCTTTGCTCCTTTTTAAAGCAGGAAGTAGATGCTAATTAAAGTGGTTCATCTAATCATTAAACAAAACTTCGAAAGCGTTGATCTTGTCAGATTAGCGCTTTTTTTATTGAATAAAAAATGTGAAAAATCTGAAACCCCTGCCAATATTTTACGTAAATGTATAGAGAAGGGAGTGGGTTCGTTGAAAAAATATATGATCCTTGTGTTTGTAGTGTTAGTTTTCGAGTTAAGTGTCCTTTTTGGTATCTCCCTATTTTATGATACAAACCTCGTCAACACCATGTTCCTTGGCTCCTGCATATTTATTATTTTTGCATTTTTAATGAGTTCCACTGGCGATGTTTTATCAAAAAATACTCAAGTAGCCGTTTTTGATTTGCTGCTCGGCAGGTACAAGCCACAGCACGAAAAAATGACTTTAAAAATCAGTCCATTTTTAATCAGTTCGATTTTATGTTTTGGAATGTATTTTGTCTTGTATTATGCAGGGCTTTTAAATTAATGGAAATTTGATAAAAAATCCTAAATCGAACGTTGTGTAATTTGGGGTACCTGTGTTACGCTCGAAACAAAGGTAATTTTTGGATAGGGTGGATGGAAATTGACATTTAAAGAAAAAATAAATCACGTACTACCAAGAAAACTTCTTACAGCTTCCATTTCAGGTGCGCTTTTCGCAGTCTTACTGGGCATCTTTCCATCCTCATTTTGGGGTGAGGTTAACTCCATAAAAGAATACTTGTTAGGATTTACAGCATCTGTGCCACTCTACCTCATATACAGCTTTCCAGTCATCTTTGTTTACGGAACGGCAACATCTATTATAAGTGACTTCTTATCAGGAATTATAACGAAAAACAGATTGAAACAATTAGAACCATATTTGTCCCTTGTTTTTCATTTACTATTCGGTTCGATCCTCCAATGGGTTAGTCTGGGGGCAGCAATCCTGTATTTTATAATTGATCGCATTTTACGAAAAAAGAAGAGTCGATACAAATGGAGCAAGGCTTTCATGGGTCTAGCCATTCCGTTACTTATTTGGATCCTATTCATGGGAATCATTTGGGTGATGGATTTTTTCAAAGATGGCGCTAACTATATTGTTTACTAATCCTTACTAATTTTTCTGGTAATTACAACCTTTTAAAAATGAAAGGATAGCAGTTCTAATAAGGGAAAATCTAATATTAGTGACATTTATGAAAGTCATTCTTGGTCACGATGGGAGCGAAATGAATGGAGACAATATGGCTAGAATATGCTTGGGCCTTGTTAATATTAATCGGCTTAGAAGGATTGTTATCAGCCGACAATGCCCTTGTATTAGCAGTTATAGCCAGACATTTACCAGAAGATGAGAAAAAAA
This sequence comes from Bacillus sp. REN16, assembly GCF_020731355.1. Taxonomy (GTDB): domain Bacteria; phylum Bacillota; class Bacilli; order Bacillales; family Bacillaceae_L; genus Ferdinandcohnia. The sequence goes on from NZ_JAJFZK010000022.1 coordinate 36,717, forward strand.
GAGCGATAAATTACGGAATTATTATGGCCTTTGTTTTCCGGTTTGGTGCGCTTTTTGCCATTTCATTTATCGCAAACGTTTGGCAAATTCAGGCGATAGGAGCCCTCTATCTCCTTTATCTTGGGTTAAAGCATGTCATCCAGGCAAAGTTTGGAAAAGACAATAAAAATATTCATGAAGATGATAAGAAGGAAGCGGCTGGTAAAGGTTTCTGGCCGACAACGGGGAAAATCGCTTTAGCCGACCTAGCATTTGCGATTGATTCGATTCTCGCAGCTGTCGCTCTTGCCCTTGGTCTTCCGGATTCACCATTAGGCGATTTCGGCGGAATGGATGGAGGACAATTTATTGTTGTCGTACTTGGAGGAGTTGCCGGCTTGATCCTCATTAAATTTGCAGCGACTTGGTTTGTGCAGCTTCTTGAAAAACGTCCTGCGCTAGAAACAACAGCTTATGCCATTGTTGCCTGGGTCGGTGTCAAACTTGCAGTCATTACTCTTGCACATGAGGATATTGGCATCTTGAATCATGATTTTCCTCATAGTACCCTTTGGACAATTATTTTTTATGGAGTGTTAGTTGCAATTGCTCTAATCGGTTGGTTTGCACCGAGTAATAAGAATCATATAAATAACAAAGCCTCATAGGGAATGTAAAAGGTGCTTTTCTTCATGAGAGGAAAAGCACCTTTTTAAATGGGAGGGAGATTTTGATTGAACCAAAAATTAAGAAAATCATCAAAAGATAGATCTATTATGGGTGTTTGTGGAGGAATCGCAGAGTTTTTGGGAATATCTTCTTTTGCAGTGAGACTCATCTTTCTACTTTTACCGCCTGTAAATATACTAATCTACATTATTCTTGCAAACACAATGTCCGAAAGCCCGAGATCATTATACTAATTTACATGGGGAGTGTGGGTCAATTTGTTGGAAATATACAAAAAAGAAAATGTTGCTTTTATTGAAATTGAGGTACCGAATTTACCAAATCTATTTATATTTGTAACGGATGGGATGCTAGTTGATACAGGTACCCAAAGCTATGAAACTAAAATAATTCCTTTTTTAAAAGAAGTTTCATTTGATGTCGTTGCGTTAACGCACAGTCATGAGGACCACACCGGCACAGCAGCTTGGATCCAAGATAACCTAAACATCCCAATTTATATATCACCACTCGGTATCAGCATATGCTCACAACCAGCGCCTTACCCGAAATACCGTCAGGCAATATGGGGCATGCGAAAGGAATTTAATCCGCTGCCGATTTCAGATACGATTCAATCCAGGAAAAAGGAATGGAAAGTGCTACATACCCCTGGGCATGCAGATGACCATATTGCCCTATTGAATGAAGATACAGGAACCCTTTTTTCAGGTGATTTGTTTGTATCTTCAAAAACAAAAGTCATCATGCGCTCTGAATCGATTCCTCAAATCATGGAATCCATCAGAACAGTCCTCACTCATGACTTTGGCTCAATGTTTTGCTGTCATGCCGGATACATACAAGATGGAAAAAAGAGGATGCGACGGAAATTGGAGTATCTGGAAAATTTGAGCGGCGAAGTGAAAAATCTGTATGAAAAAGGACTTTCCTTTGACGAAATTGATCAAAAGATTTTTCGAAAAAAATACCCAATTACGTTTGTGTCAGAAGGTGAATGGGATTCTTTGCATATAATTACTTCGATAATCGGTGGTCAAAACGCCCTACAAATATCCAAACAAATCTAGGGAACAATTATTCATAAGACTAAAAGAAGAAGGGATTATGAATGAGAAAAGGAATACTTTTCACCCTATTGTTTGTCATGCTTACTCAACCTGCCATTTTCGCCCAGGCTATGAATGTGAAGAAAGAAGAGGACTTATATAAAATTGTTAAAGGCTTTATACCTGAGAATGTATCGTTAATAAGTCCCGATAATCCAAAGTCGACTGGATTATTTCAGCTTTATGACTTTGACAAAGATGGAGAAAATGAGATCGTGCTTAACTATATTCAAAAAGCAATTAAGCAACTATCGCCATCACTATACGGGGCAATTATCATCAAAAAGGAAAACGGTAAGTGGAAGAAAGTGTGGGAAACAAATGCCATTGGTGTTGGACTGGATTATTCAGGACTTACTTATCTAACAGGTGATGGTACGAAGGAATATCTATTTGGTGTAACAATTGGGGCTGACGCAGGAAACAAATTGGAAGTATTTAAATGGGAGAATCACTCATTAAAAGAAATGGCAGAGATTCCATATCATATGATGGAGCTTATTCCTGGTAAAAAGGAAACCGGAATTGCCGTTTGGCAAAGGTATATCGCAGATACGTATTTTGTTGATGTGCTGAAATGGAATGGTCAGGAATTTATCTTTGATGAAGAATTATATGCTGCATATTATCCTAAAATTGAGAGGTTTTTTGATAAGAAAATCGCAAACATGAAAGCCTGTTTTTACTGGTATACACTAGCCGATGCACAGATTAAAGCTAATTTATTTGATAAAGCCGAAAAGTCGATTGAAAGAGGTATTCAAATAGCTGGACCAACTTTAACAGATGCAATCGAAAACTTTAATAAATTAAAAGTTGTACTTAAAAAGAAAAAAGCAGGGTAGGACCTAAAATAACAATTCCGGAAGCTTGGTGCACTTATTCCAGGCTTCTTTATTTTGGGGAATCAGAGTGATTGTGCTTTTTTAAAAACATTTTTTTGAAAAAATATAAAATCTTTTAAGCTAAAGTGAAATAATTTAGACAGTTGATTCGACTAATGATTGAATAATATACCGGAGGAGAAATGGATGACCAGTGACAAAATTTCAGAATGGTTCTATCTATACAACAAAGATGTATACCATTTCTTGTTTTATTATGTTGGATCAGGAGATATAGATGATTTAGTGCAGGAAGTTTTTATACGTGCAATCAAAGGATTTAATTCATATCAATCGAAGTCCAGCGTGAAAACTTGGCTTTTTTCGATTGCACGAAATGTTGGTATTGATGAGATTAGAAGAAGAAAACGAAACAGAATTAGAAATGTTTTTAGTTTCACAGGATTTGAACCTAAAGAGGAAAAAACACCAGAAGTCATGCTTCAATTGAACGAAAATAATAGAATTTTATATCAAGTCATTCATTCATTAAAGCCCAACTACCGTGATGTAATTATTCTCAGAGCCATAAAGGAATTATCTGTTTCTGAAACAGCAGACATTTTAAGTTGGAATGAAAATAAGGTACGTATTACTTATCACCGAGCCCTAAAGGTCTTAAAGGCTAAGAAGGAGGACCTTCAAAATGAAAGATAATGAGTGGGAAAGCCAGATAGTTGATGAATTACAATCGCTTCCTGATCCAGATTTTGAGAAGGATTTTGATATAAATAAACAAAATAAGATTCATGATAACCTTATGAAATTTTCAAGAAGTTATGAATTAAAGAAGCGAAGAAGAGATGTATTAAACCGTATAACAGCAGTGGTGGCAAGTTTGGCTGCATTACTCTTATTTTGTGTCATTTTTATTCCAATGGGTGGAGATTCATACAATACCTCTGGTTCTGAAATAGAAACATTTAAAAGCTTTTTTCATCAAAAAATGAAAGAAATGCATAAACAGGAAAAGAACTATTCGTACTTACTTATTCATACGGAGTTAAATGCAGTTCATAAGGATGACGCAATTGCAGTTTTTAAGGAGAATAACTTTAACGGCGAACAGATATTTATAGCTTATTTTGAGAAACAGGATAATCAATGGGAATGGAAACAAACAAGAGGAGCTGAGTGGAATTCACGTGTGAACTGGTCTTCAATGAACCAAATGCCATATATATATTCTGGCGCATTGAGCGATAACTCTGTAAAAGAAGTATTTGCAGGTGAGGTTCAAGCGAAAGTTCTTACAATTGAAGGAGATAAAAGGTTTTGGTATGCCATTAGCCCAGTGAAAGAAGTAGAAGTGATGATAGTTACAGAAGATGGTAATAAAGAAATATTGGAGGAAATAGATATAAAGTGATGTTGATCAAACACTTTTGCCAAAGTGAGTGTTGGAAGGAAAGGTTGATGGAAGTTCATTAGGAGATGCCTACTACACTTGTAATAAGAGTACAATAATCTTAGAGAATATTTATAAGCCAAACATGGTGCAAAAGTTGAAAAAGAGGATCGTTGTTACTTAACGGGTTCCGTTAACTATCACAAACATTAAAAATGTAAGTTAAAATGATTGCCAATTTGCATATGAAATTGACGCTCATTTTTTATTGGAGTAAAGCCATTTATGCCGAAATTACATAAAAATTTGTATAGGAAAATGACCCCCAAATTGTAGGGGTACAATGGCTGTTGTACCCCTACAATTTGGCATACATTTTATCTTACAAAAGTACTTAGAACATAAGAAATCCTATCCTTAATTGAATACCCAGTGATATTTAAAATAAGCGGAGATATTTCCGTTAAATGCAGAATAGAGCTCTTTTCGGGGTTGATAGGGGGGAATTTTCCGCTTATGCAAAGAAAAATCCCCAATTTTTACGTTACTTGAGTCAATAGGGGAAATTTCTACTCTTATTTACGCTATTTTTTAGCTTATTTACAAATTAAGAGGAATTTCTACCTCTAAAATCCGGTGCGTAAGCTGCCCACCTAACCCCTTTTCCAATCAAAAATGGCTCAGTGAACTGAGCCACCTTATTTTTAATTGCAAAAACAGATACAAGAAGCAGTACAAAATGGGCAACATTTTCGGGTTTTGCGACAGGAAACGGAACCCGTTAGTTGTTGCTGGTCCTCTTTTATTTATTGGTAGGACCTATTCAGGTCGTACCCTAGCTTCACAAAAGTCCGCTAAACTTTTTAGAACGAATTCACCAGTCTGTTTTGTCGAGCTTTTAAAAAGCTTATCAATCACATTCATAACAGAGCGATGATACTTGGTTTCAAACTCTTGCTCGACAACGGTGTGATTACCCTGCTGCTGCAAGCGATACGAAAAAGTCATGATATAGGTTTGAGATTCAAGTTCGAATGCGAAAAACGTGGGTTGCGCGACCTCCTTATTTCTCCCCTGTAACATAACATGTTCCTTCCCTTCCTCAGCTGTCAGTTGAAAGGAAGCCCCTGCTTTCGTTTCATCCTTAGGGTTCGAATAACGAACAGAAGTCACGTTTGGAAACCATTTTTCACGTGAGCTGGCGGTCGCAATGCAGTCAAATACATCTGTATTGGGTGCCTTGATAACGATAGATTGTTTCATTTTATAAGTACCTCGAGTGATATAATACATTTAACATAGCAGGAAAGGTGATGTTTGTGGAGAGAATTTTTGGCCTGGAACCTGTTGTCGGCGAAGAACCGAGAGTACTGATCCTTGGTTCGATGCCCAGTGTAGAGTCATTAAAGAAACAGGAGTACTACGGTAATAAACGGAATCATTTTTGGAAAATCATGTTTATGCTTTTTGATAGTCATGAACTAACGGACTACGAAGAAAAGATTGCCTTTTTAAAAGAGGAAAGAATAGCTCTTTGGGATGTGCTATATAGCTGCCACAGGGAAGGAAGTCTGGATTCAAACATTAAAAATGAAGAGCCGAACCAAATTGTGGATTTTGTTAAAAATCATCTTAACCTTCGTTTAATTATTTGTAATGGAACAAAGTCTTACCAAAGCTATTCAAAATATATTGGACTTGACCAGATTCCAGGGATTGAGGTTATTAAGCTTCCGTCAACGAGTCCTGTGCCCGGTAAATATAACAAAACTCTTGAAGGCAAGCTCCAAGAGTGGAAAATCATCAAAGAATATCTATAAAACCTTTTCAATGTCTTCTGCTATTTTAGCCGGTTCGGTTTGTGGGGCATAGCGTTCCACAACCTGTCCATTGCGGTCCACCAAAAACTTTGTGAAGTTCCATTTTATCGCATTTGACAATAACCCTTTTTGTTCGTCCTTTAATAATTGAAACAACGGATCTGCATTCTCACCATTCACATCAATTTTTGCAAACATTGGGAATGTCACCCCATAATTTATCTCGCAAAAAGACGTCGTCTCCTCAATATTCTCAAATTCTTGATTCCCGAACTGAGCACACGGAAACCCAAGAACAACTAAGCCATCCTTTTGATATTTTTCATAAAGCCCCTGCAATCCTTGAAATTGTGGTGTGAATCCACATTTACTTGCTGTATTAACAATTAAAAGTGGTTGTCCTTCATATTCCCTGAGTGATTTCATTTCCCCGTTCGCCATTTTTACATCAAAATCATACACACTAGCCATTTTTTCCACTCCCTTATGTACGGATTACCATAATCGTAATTGATGCAAGAGTGAGATTCAAGTTTGGACTTCTTTTCATAAAGGTTTTCATGTAATATTCAGGAGAGAGGAAATATTTTGAAAACGAGGGTATCTAAATGAATCAGTTAACAAATTGGAAGTTCCCCGCCATCCTTTTAACCGGGTTGGGATTATCCTCCTTGGGGGATTTTATATATCTCATAGCTATTAATCTATTAGTGTTAAAAATGACGGGATCGGCAGCGGCAGTTGCTGCTTTATGGGTTGTCGGTCCCATCACATCAATCCTTGTAAATGGATGGTCCGGGAGTATCATAGACCGCTCTAATAAACGGAAAATCATGATTATCACCGATATTGTACGAGCTATTGCAGTTGCCATTATCCCACTACTTCCAAGTATTTGGATGATCTATGGATTGCTATTTGTAATCAGTGTTGCAAAATCCTTTTTTAACCCGACATCAACTACCTACATAACAGCGCTGATTCCAGAGGAACAGCGGAAGACCTTTAATTCGATTAGAAGCTTGGTCTCTTCTGGTGCATTTATTACGGGCCCAGCCATTGCGGGTACGCTTTTTNTTACGGGCCCAGCCATTGCGGGTACGCTTTTTATTATTGGTAGTCTTGAATTAGCTATTTATTGTAATGCAATATCATTTGTAATTTCAGCAATCCTCATTGCATTTTTACCAAATATCGATAGTAGTGAAAAAGATACAACGGAAAAACTTCAATTTAAAAAATTACTAGAAGATTGGCGAGTGGTCATACGTTTTTGTAAAAAGGCGGCATTTGTGATGACCATATATTCGAGCTTTATTATCTTTGATATTTTTACTATGGCGATGGATTCCCAGGAGGTTGTTTTTACACAAAGGGTGATTGGTCTAACTGAGGTGGAGTATAGTTTACTAGTAAGTGTCACCGGTATTGGCTATGCTGCCGGAGGTTTATTGGTCATCTTTATTTCAAGATTTCTTTCAATTCGTGCTCTTATCGGAACGGGGCTATTAATGCTTGCGGGAGGTTACTTAATCTATTCATTGGCTACTTCCTTTGCAATGGCAGCGACCGGTTTTATCATTTTAGGCTTCTTTTTTGCCTTTTCAAATACAGGCTTTACCACCTTTTATCAAAACAATGTGCCTGTGGAAATTATGGGGCGTGTCACAAGTATCGTAAGTGTGCTGCAGAGTGGGGTGTCCGTCGTCTTTCTTTTATTTATTGGAATCATGGGCGACCTGTTGCCATTGAGATACACGATTGTCACATTATCTGTAATTAGCGTGGTACTTGCTGTTTTTGTCATTATTCTCGTATCTCAGCCAACGAAAAAAATGTATTTTACGGAGGAAAAGGCAGTTGGAATTTAGGTAATAGGGGCAAATGAAATAAGGCTGCCACTAAAAAAGTCGCAGCCCCTATTCCTCTACTACTTCAATTTTACTTGCCTTCGCCTGTGCTGGTGCAGACTCAGCGATAACGCCATCAACCACAATCCTTACTTTCTGACCGACTTCAAGCTTTGAAACAACATACTGATCGATAGAATCAACACTGAAAAAAGTACTTGAATAATAGTATTCATCATGGATTTCCTGTTCTGTTTTTGTTACGAATTCCTCGCCAGTTATTTTTTCATTTACTAGAATGCGTTCACCGACCTCGAGTATATAGCCGGTTATAGTCATTTCATCAGCGTTTTGATCACTCGTACCACAACCAACTAGCAACAAAATAATAAGAATAGCAATTTGCTTCATATCGTCACCTCTTCCGATTAGGCGAGTAATTGGAGTAATAGGTTACAAATTGAAAATATTGCGTGAAATTTTTTGCGATTATGGTAGAATATTCAAAAAGAAAAGGGGAAAGGCCTATGAAATTTGTCCATATCTTTGGTCCACAAGCGGTTGGGAAAATGACGGTTGGGCAGGAATTAGCGAAAATAACAGAGTTAAAGCTTTTTCATAACCACATGACAATTGACTTAGTAAGTAACTTTTTTGATTACAGTACTGTAAAGAGTCACTTTATATCCTCCAAAAAACAACTATTATTTTCAAATTCCTCCGGAATTGC
>NZ_JAJFZK010000023.1 GCF_020731355.1 Bacillus sp. REN16
TTGTATCATACCAAGGGGACTTTTTTTGTTCAAACCTCAAATTTCTTCATTACAGGAATGCTCCTATGTTCCAAAAGCACAAATGTGTAAATTTACACTAATTGTAACATAAGTTCGTTCGTTGAATATAAAATATTACCAAATTATTATTCAACTAACCTGCACCTTTAGTTTAATAACTTCAACAAAAAAGTGCGTTAATCCTTCTTGGATCAACGCACCCTTTAGTTTAAGAATTAAATTTATTTCGATTACGTTTAATCAACGGGGTCGCCACCAAAAGTTTTTGAGGTAAATTCCCAAGTTGCCCTATCTTCTGCCATTTGTCTAAATTTCTCTGGTTCAACCCAATCCTCTGATTTAAATTCATCAATTGGGCTAACTTCCAGATGATTTGTACCTTCTTTTGCATTTATTTCTTTTACAATTTCAACATATTGTTTGTAATAATCTTCTTTTTGTTCTTGAGTTAAATCTAATGGAGTTACTGATACAACTTCTTCTTTATTCGTATCAGGTAAAGTCTCAACTTCTTTTGCTTGTAATTGTTCTTCTGCTTCCTCATTCGCACTACATCCAGCTAACATAATAGTTCCAAGTAAAATCCCTGCGTAAAGATATTTTTTCAATATTCTCACTCCCTCATAACGTTATTTTACCACAAAAAACCAATTGATATTCAACTAATCTGCCCCGTTATTTGAACAAGGATTTATAACTTCACAAAGTAGTCAGACAGGTTTTCTTTCTCTTTATCACGTAATTGTTTGTTTTCATTCTCCAGTTCTTTATTCCTTTTTTCCAACTTTTCAATCCTTCTTTTAAGAGATTCGATGATGGCGTTTTGATTATTTTCATCACGTTTAATCCTAGAGTCTACATATGCTTTTTCTTGTTGATTTCGCAAGAAATTGATACGCTCTTTGAGCTCATGATGGTTATAAAGAGTTGCTTTACTCACTCCTGCTTCTTGTGCCACACTATTAAAGTTAATCGCCTTAGAATACTTTGTAAGGCGTTTAATAGCTTCTTCAACCTTATCCTTGGTTGTTTGCTTTCTTTTTTCGTGTAGCTGCTTCAATTGCTCCTCTCGGTCAAAATTAGACATGCTTAACACCTTTCTTTTTCTTACGTTCTAATTGTCTCTTCATTCGGTCAAAACGTCCAAAAATGACATTTCCACCCTTGATTGTTTCATAAATATTTTGGTATCTTTCCAAGTTCTTTTCGTTTGCTTTAACCATATCTTCACGACCATATTCTTTTGATGCTTCAATCCATTTTGTAGTAGTTTCTATTAGAAGCTCATACTTTTTAACATCAAAACTCGTCATACCAACAGCTAAATCAAAACAAGGCTTTCCATCATTTGCTGTGAGACAAGGAGGTTCTGCTGCTAATGGACAGTTTCCATTTACTCTGGCACGACAAGTCCCGTAAGGGTTGTCCAATGCGTTTAACTTCTCGTCTTTCCACATCATGTCCATAATGTCTTCGGGGATATCTTTAACTTCTGAAACTTGATGAATTTCTCCGTTTAAGTCAAAGGAAAATACACCTTGCTTAACGACCATTTCGAACTCCTTGCGTTTCGTATCATCCAATAGACGGGCATATCGCATAGTCATTTCTGGTGAGGCGTGTGCCAATAACTCTTGTACTGTTAAAATATCAGCTCCGCCATTTAACATTTTTACGGCGTAGGTGTGGCGAAACTGGTGACTCTTAAAATGAAAGACATTACCCATTTCATCAGTAATGTTCTTTTGGAGTGCTAGCTTATTAAGTTCTGTTCGTACCCAATGTTGAGAAAATGGTTTTCCCTTACGGCGACCACTGTATCGAACGAAAATTAATTTATCAGGGTTATTATCCTCATTGCTGAGTTCCAGAGAATTATGTATTAGAACAGCGATTATATCTGCTAATTGGTCGTCAATTGGGATAGTATGACCTTTTACATACGTTTTTTCAATATCGGTTTTTATAGAGTATTTCCCATTTAAACGAATTAAACAGCCCTGTGTTAATCCTAATACGTCACTTATACGCAATCCAGTTCTATAAGAAACCCACACGATAGGTTGTACGTCTGGATGCAGGTCGTTTATATTATCAAACAGTTGCTCTAATACATGATCAGTAATGTAATCAATATCATCATCTGACTTTTTACCCAGATTGGGATAATCCTCAGGGTATAGAAATTGTATAGTTGGTTTCTCAGGTGCAATGCTATAATCAAAGCGTTGAGTATCTTTTATAAATAAATATACACAATTAAGATTTTCACTGATGTGTCGGTTTGGATTAGCATTTTTCTGTTTTAGATTGTTTTTTGCATGATGATGAAGGTATTCTAGGTATTTCTCAATGTGCTTTCTTGTTAATCCTTTTAAATCATTCCATTCAGGATTAAACTTACTAATTAAATTTAAAAACCTCGGAACATGTTGCAAATATTTTAGAGCGCTTCCCCATGAAAACTTCCCTCCTCCTAGCAATCTAGTTTTAATATATTTTTTAAAATATTGTCTAAAAACTACGTTTTCAATTTTTGTGAAGTCGATATAGTAAGTTTCTGCCGAGAGATTGTAACGCACCCCGTAATTGGTATTTAACACCCTAATATCCCATCTATCTTTTACCCATTCTTCACGAGTGTCCGTTAAATTGAATAATTTCTCATACACGCGACGAAAGAAGTATACTATTGGTGTTTTGTACTCGAGTTCACCATATTTGATATTTTTGATTATACGAGTTGTTTTTACACCTTTGTTATTTAACCACCAAATCCACTGTTTTTCAAATTTCTCAACATCTAAATCAAGTAAGGAAGAGAGGCGAGAATGTTTTTCGTTTAAGAATAAAACCAATTGATTTATCATAAACCTGTAACCATTAAATAAGGAGGCAACACTCAGTTCATCGCTAAACAATTTATGATAAAGCACAAATTTAAGTTCTAAGCCGATGTTGTGATTTTCGGTAGAAAACTTTACATATCTTCCTGTTCCTTTGTATTTACTAAATTGCCCTACAAAGTTAGGAATTTTTCCAATATCAGTTACATTCCAAACATCATTGACTAAAAAGTAATCATCATTCACAACACTTCTTGTTACTTTTCCATCACTGGATATATCCTTAACCTCGTAAGAGGAGAGGGTGGATGTGATTAAGTCCAAATAATCGCTTTGGGGGAGTGAATTATTTGCTATGATTTTATCCAATTGATTTCCTCCTATAATACCAGTCTAGTTAAAAAGGAACTATTTCATCAGGGATATCTGATTGAAATCTTTCTCTTTGCTACGTCCAATCTCAAAGGCATGGGAAGCCTTCTCCCAATCCTTACGGATATCATCTTCGGAAGGATGGAGGTATAGGTTCATCGTTGTTTGAATTTGTGCGTGACCTAAACGCTCTTGCACCATTTTAATGTTTTTCGTTTGAAGGTAATAAATCGTTCCGTGAGTGTGCCGGAACATGTGTGGAGTGATATGTATGCCTGTTTTCTTCTCAAGCTCTTTGAAGGTCGCATAGACATCAGAATAGGTAAGAGGATCCCCGGCATTCTTCCCCCAAATCTTCACAAACACAAAGTTATGGTCTGGATTATATTCATCAAGCACTTCATATAAGTAATCGTCATAAAAATCCATGAGTCTTTGAGAGATGTCTATTCTTCTCCCTCCAGTTTTCAACTTACTCCCATTTGGTAGTTCACCTCTATCAGTTAGTTGGATTTTGTGTTCTCTTCGTTTAGCATCGAATTGAAAATCTTCGAGGAACAGGGAGAGGGCCTCCCCGATACGCAATCCACTTTCATAGAGAAGATGTACCAGAAATTTATCCCTAATGTTAGTAGTAGATTCATAGATTAAATCAACTTGATCTTTTGTAAATACTTTTATTCTTTCTCTCGGTTCATCTAATTTAAGGATGTTTTTAGATATTGGTTTCCCTTCATTTACGTGGTGTAGGAAGCCCTTGTATCCGGTGCCACCAGCACCCACAAATACTTTCTTCATGAGTTTTTCAACAACGTCTGAGTCAATTAACTCATTTCGGTACAAGTAATCATAAAAGGATGTAACCACTGTCAGATAATTGTTTACTGTACTCTCACTACGTTTAGCTATGGTTCTTTTTTGGGGTACAACTTTATTACTCTCATATGGGTTTCTAAGCCAAGCAACAAAGTTAGATAGTCTCTGAAAGTTGATTTCTTGATAGCCAATTCCTACCTGTTTTAGGTACGTGAAGTAATGTTTTAAAGCCGTACAGTAGGTCCGTAAAGTATTGCTGCTGCTCTCTCTGTTATGAAGGTATTTCATGTACTTTGCAACAGGCGCAATAGGCAACCCATTTGTATCCAGTAGAAGGTAGGCTTTTCTATTGTCGACAGATATTTCTTCCACTCTCATGAGAACACTCTCCTGTTAATTATTTTTTTTAATAGTATTTCTACCTAAAGTGACTTCCGTTATTGTTATTTCTTTAAGGTCCTCGAAACTATCGTTTCTGCGGAGTGCTATCCTCGCACCGAGGCTTCTGTCCTCCACCCCTTAAAACCAAACCAATGTTCTTATTTGAAATTCCATTTTATACAACTTGTACCATTTTATCAACCTTTATTTTACTAATAAAAGATGTAAACAAAAAAGGATAATTAGCCCTTATAATGGACTAACTATCCTATGATTCAATATCTTAATTTAAGGAGATCTCTCTGGTTTTCTGCGTATTAGGAGCGTTTTCTGGTCTCACGCTCTAATATGATGAGGTTTTGGGTCAGTCGCGTTTCTCCATTCACCTGTGCCCAAGAATGTTTTGGATTAGCCCAAGCTTTTTGAAACGGACTGTTATATTCATTTTGTTTATATCCTTTTTTACCCATTACACGCACCTCCAAGTTTTTCTCGAATCGATTTTAGAAACAAAACTCCATTTTTAAAAATCGTGTCGTTCACTTGAAGCTTTCATTCTCTCCTGTGGATGTGTGTTAATGGAACCATCTGCTCTTGTTGAAGCGTATTCTGCTTTTGCTCTAGGCTCACCTTCAAATTTATTACTATTTTGATTTGGGAATCCTCGTTTCTTGTTCCGCATGCGAATACCTCCTTCATCAAATGCGCCTTGGCGTATTTGCGCCCGATTTTTTTCGAGCAGATGCTCGAAAAACTACCTTTGAAAAATCGTGGCATCTGCCAGCGGCTATAAGTTTATTCAGTAGTTGCTGAATAAACTTATAAGCAAAATTGGATAAAAATCGTGCAAAAAGGCAGTTCACTCCTTTAAACACGTACTACTAGTATGGAGAACTTCCCTTCTTATCATGTAAAATGGACAGCGTGAATTAATGGAAATCCCCATAACAATGATTGTTATGGGGAAAATCAGTTAGCTTGGAATAAGCTCTAGTTTTTTACGAAGCTTTTCTTCACTAAAAATCCAGCCCGTATAGGATGTTATAATGTTTAAATCAAGGTCTAACTGAACAACCGCAACAAAAGGGTAATGCCCTTTGCTTCGATAACGAAGATCGATAAAGCGAACCTCATAATGATCGTCGTACTCGTCAATTTCCCAACGATAAACTGGTGAGAAGTGAAGAAAGGCTGCCAGGTTCTTGTCTTCTTTGGCCGCATTGATTACCGGAGTATCGGGAATTGGGCGCTTCGCAAATTGATCGTGGATAATGATTTCATTGTTTTTGGCGCGGGCGACATAAAAATATTTTTCCGTTACGATTGCAATATGCCATTGATTAAAGCGATAGGTTGGCGAAATGATGATTTCTGTGATTTCATCATCAATTTTTGCACGAACCGCTAAGTCGACCTTATTCCGCATTCGAAACCGGATGATATAATAGACAAGCAGGATGACATAGACGGAAAAGAAGGTAACTCCCGGATGTAAGCCGAGCTTCCACACGACAATCCCTGCCAAATGTATGAGGAAAATAAATGGATCAAATGTATTGATAACTCCTAAAGCTACCCATTTATGAGAAAAGGGCCTTAATGCTTGTGTTCCATACGCATTAAAGATATCAACAAAGACATGGAGAATCACACCAATAAAGGTCCACATCCAAAGATGAAAAAGATTCGCTTCAGGAAAAAAGAATAAAAGGGCTCCTGTGATTAAGATCGGCCACAATAATACGGCCGGAATGGAATGTGTAATTCCACGATGATTTTTTATATAATGAGCATTGTTCCGCAATTTTAGTATGGTATCAAGGTCTGGTGCCTGTGAACCAATTAGCGTTCCAAGGATTACAGCATGAGTAGTAGCGGTGTTTACTGTAACAACTGGGTCCAAGGTAGCAATCCCGCCTAATGCAAGACCCATAACGACATGTGTTCCTGTATCCAAAAATGGGACCTCCTTTTCGTATATGTTCTTAAGTATAATGTAACCAACTAGCTCAATTTAGATAAATTATTTCAATAATAACACCTTGGGAGAAGGAATGGTATTAATAAATGAAAATGTTAGAAAAGTTTTCGATAAATAGATTTCAAAAGGATTTAATCAATTGGTTTGAAAAAGAACAGAGGGACCTTCCGTGGAGGGAGGATCAGGATCCATATAAAGTATGGGTATCTGAAATCATGCTTCAGC
The DNA here is from genome assembly GCF_020731355.1 of Bacillus sp. REN16. Taxonomy (GTDB): domain Bacteria; phylum Bacillota; class Bacilli; order Bacillales; family Bacillaceae_L; genus Ferdinandcohnia. The sequence continues at coordinate 6,643 of NZ_JAJFZK010000023.1, forward strand.
AAACAAGGGTCGATACAGTCATTCCGTACTTTGAGAATTTTGTTTCCAAGTTTCCAACAATTGAGGATCTTGCTGAAGCCGAAGAGGAAAAGGTCCTCAAAGCATGGGAAGGATTGGGTTATTATTCGCGCGTCAGAAACCTTCATGCGGCAGTGAAAGAAGTAGCCGCAGAATATGATGGCAAGGTTCCAAATACAGTTAAGGAAATCTCAAGTCTTAAAGGTGTGGGACCTTATACAACTGGGGCAATTCTTAGCATTGCTTATGGAATTCCAGAGCCCGCCGTTGATGGCAATGTGATGCGTGTTCTTTCAAGAATTTTATCGATTTGGGATGATATCGCAAAACCAAAAACTCGTCAGCTATTTGAAGAAGTTGTAAGAGAAATCATTTCAAAAGAGAACCCATCTGCATTTAATCAGGCGTTAATGGAATTAGGTGCATTAATTTGTGTTCCTGGAAACCCTGCCTGTCTATTGTGTCCGGTACGTGAGCATTGTCGTGCATTTGCTGAAGGGGTTCAAAAAGAGCTCCCAGTAAAAAGTAAGAAAAAGGCGCCAACCGCTGTTACAATGGCAGCAGTTGTGGTGATGGATGAAAACGGGCGTTTTCTAATCCATAAACGACCGGAAAAAGGACTTTTAGCAAACCTATGGGAATTTCCAAATCACGAAACCATTTTAGACCTTCAAGCGCCTAAGGAACAGCTCGGTGAATTTTTAAAAAGGGAATACGAGATTGATGTAAAAATAGGCCAGGCATTTACTACAATTCAACATGTATTTTCCCATTTAATTTGGAATATCACTGTTTTTGAAGGAAAAATCGAAGGCATTGTGGATGAAACAGACAATTTAAAACTTGTCAGTCTAAAGGAGTTGGAAGAATATACATTCCCCGTTTCTCATCAAAAGATATTAAAAAGCTTTCTCGCTAAATGAGAAAGCTTTTTTGTTCATATTAATGTCTGGCTTCAGGTGCCATAGGCTCGAGGTCATAAGTCAATTACTTCTGAAGGCAAATTTCGTCTTTTGTCAGCGCTCGTCTTATGCTTGTTGCCGATAGACGGGCACCTTATGCTTTTCTTTCAGTCATAAGACATTCGAATATCACTTGTATAGTCATAGTTACGATGAAAACCGCCTCTAGCTGCAATCTCTTGGACAATTTCACGGTGAAGGGACTGTCCCTCCGCATTTAAATATGGAACAATTTGTTGAAAGGAATGGTGGAAAAAAGCAAGCTCGCTTTCCTTCCATTCATTTTTTGGGATCATTGATAAATGAGTCATGTCACGACCAGCATACATCTTCAATTACCCTCCTTTAATATTCACTTGTTCAATTAATAAGATTATCCAGTTGATGAAAAAATATCCTTAAAAATCATAATCTTTTTTTGGATATTAAATTTCGAATCTGGACAAATTAAGTGACGTGGAGGTGATAACAATGGCTAAACAACCAAACAAGTCTTCAGCTGGAACTAACATTCAACAAGTAAGACAACAAAACGCTCAATCTCAAGGTGCTGGAGGACAATTCGGTACTGAGTTTGCTAGCGAAACAAACGCTCAGGAAGTAAGAAAACAAAATGCTCAATCTCAAGGTGCTGGAGGAAATTTCGGTACTGAATTTGCTAGCGAAACAAACGCTCAAGAAGTAAGACGTCAAAACCAAAAGTCTCAGTCTAACAAAGGACAAGGCTGACATAAACAAAGCATATAATACTTAACACCAAAACACTTCCATGCATCCGCTGGAAGTGTTTTTCACTTTTGGGCGTTTGGATTAGATGAAGTTCGGATGAAGGACATTCCGGAGCGAGATCAAGAGCGAAAAGTCTTTCATAATCTGGATTTGACAAAACCTCCTATTTCTCTACATACAAAGACAAAGGAAATTGAGTCTATTTACAGAAATTATAGGGTATAACGTTAATATTGCTTCATAGACAATTAGGAGGATTACAAGATGAGCGATTTTAATAACCTTGTTGGTGAACAGTTAAAAACAATGGACAAGCTCCTTTTCATTCAATCCGAAATTGAAAGATGTCAGGTGCTTGAGACTCAAATTTTGGAACTTCAAAAAGAGACAGAGCTCGAAACGATAAAAGAAGAGATCAGGCGTATGCAGGAAGAACTTGTGCAAATTCATGACTTATTCCAAAAACAAACCGAAGAAGTTATCCGGTCCTATCAGGGAAAAATTCATCAAATAGTGTAAATTTATTCAGTCGTGGCTATACCCAACTGAATAAATTTACGCCTCCGGCGGATGCCACAGATTTTCAAAGGAAATTTTTCGAGCATGCTCGAAAAAATCTGGGCGCAAATACGCCAAGGCGCATTTGATTAGAGGAAAGGAGTCATCGAAAAATTTCCGATGGCTCTTTTGTTTTAACATTATTCACCTTTTGGGTGAATAAGTTAAGCCTCCGGCGGATGCCACAAATTTTAAAAGGAAGCTTTTCGAGCAAAGGATCAAAGACTAAGAACGCCACGTCCTAATGTCTTCGTCTTTGTGACCCACATCACGTGGGCCTAAAAAATCTGGGCACAATTACGTCAAGTCGTATTTGATAAAATATTACATGAACCGTTATAATAAGAGAAAAAGGTTTTTCTTTGTTTTTATACTTCTGATAAGGGGGTTCGGGATCAACCCTGTCAGATAAAACACAATAATGATGAAATGTATAGAGCAAAGCTGCCCAAAGTGAAAGTAGGGAGAGAGAATGGGTATTCCCATGGAAGGAGACAAAATACAAATCCATAGCTATAAGCATAATGGCCATATTCACCGTGTTTGGGAAGAAACGAGAGTGCTCAAAGGAACACAAAGTCTTGTAATTGGCGGAAATGATCGCACTACTGTGACAGAATCTGACGGTCGAACCTGGATTACACGTGAACCGGCTATATGCTATTTTCATGCGCGCCATTGGTTTAATATTATCGGAATGATACGTGAGGACGGGGTATATTATTATTGCAATATCAGTTCACCTTTCATTTCCGATGATGAAGCATTGAAATATATTGATTATGATTTGGACATTAAGGTATTTCCGGATATGACGTTTATTTTATTGGACGAGGATGAGTATGAAAAACATCGTCGCGAAATGAATTATCCGGATGTCATCGATAAGATTTTAAAAAATAATGTGGACAAGCTTATCCAATGGATTCGTGGACGAAAAGGTCCATTCGCACCAGACTTTATTGATATCTGGTATGAACGTTATTTAACTTACAGAAGTTAATAAGTTAATAAGTTAACTTAGACCTGTTGAGACCCAACAGGTTTTCAAATTTTTATACATACTTACTTCAACTTAGAAGGGAAGGTCTTGGGGTTGGGGAGTACTAGACGTTATATGAAATTCGTGAAGCCATACCGGTTTCAAATCTTTATTACGATTATCATTGGGATCATTAAATTTTCAATACCGATGCTTACACCATTATTACTAAAATATGTATTGGATGATGTCATCGCAGCAGATATAGCGCAGGATGAAAAACTATCAAAGCTCTACCTTGCGATGGGAATCATGCTCTTCATCTTTATTGTATTGCGACCACCTGTTGAATACTTTCGTCAATATTATGCTCAATGGGTCGGCAGTAAAATACTTTATGATATCCGTGACCAGCTTTTTGACCATATTCAAAAACTAAGTCTTCGATATTATGCCAACACAAGAGCGGGTGAAGTGATTTCAAGGGTCATTCATGATGTGGAACAAACGAAGACCTTTGTAATCACCGGACTGATGAACCTGTGGCTCGACCTGTTTACGATCGTAATTGCCATTGTCATTATGCTGACATTAGATGTTCCATTAACAATCGTGTCCATTATTTTATTCCCATTGTATGGCTTTTCGATTAAGTATTTTTATGGGAGACTTCGCCATCTTACAAGGGCACGTTCACAGGCGCTGGCAGAGGTGCAGGGATATCTGCATGAGCGGGTTCAAGGGATTCCGGTTATCCGTAGCTTTGCGATTGAAGACCATGAACAAAAACTTTTTGATAAACAAAACAGCAATTTTCTCCAAAAGGCATTAGATCATACTGGCTGGAATGCAAAAACCTTTGCCGTCGTGAATACAATTACTGATATCGCACCCCTTCTTGTGATCGGGTTTGCCGGATATCAGGTTATTCAAGGGGATCTAACAGTCGGTACGTTAGTGGCGTTTGTTGCTTATATCGACAGACTCTACAATCCGTTAAGACGACTTGTGAACTCTTCTACAACATTAACACAGGCACTTGCGTCCATGGATCGTGTATTTGAATTTATTGATGAAAAATATGATATCGTGGATGGGCCAAATGCAGTTGAGTGTAAACACGTGTCTGGGACTATGAAGTTTGAAAATGTCTCATTCTCATATGGGGATGATGACAATGACCAAATTGTCCTGAAGGATATTAATTTAAATATAAAAAGCGGGGAAAAAGTCGCCTTAGTTGGTATGAGTGGTGGCGGAAAGTCGACACTCGTAAGCTTGATACCGAGATTCTATGATGTGACAGAAGGTAGGATACTGTTAGATGGAACGGATATTCGGTCCTTTAAAGCAAGAAGTCTCCGAGATAAAATCGGGATGGTTCATCAAGATACCTTCTTATTCAGTGAATCGGTAAAGCATAATATTCTGATTGGAAAACCAGGTGCAACAGATGAAGAAATTATTGAAGCAGCTAAAGCGGCCAATGCCCATGAGTTTATCGAAAATCTGCCGCAGGGCTATGATACAAAAGTAGGGGAAAGAGGCGTAAAACTATCAGGCGGTCAAAAACAAAGAATTGCGATTGCTCGTGTATTCTTAAAAAATCCGCCATTATTAATTTGGGATGAAGCGACGTCGGCGTTAGATCTTGAAAGTGAACATCTGATTCAGGAATCACTAGAGGAACTCGCGAAAAATCGGACGACCTTCATCGTCGCGCACCGATTATCTACGATCACACATGCAGATAAAATTGTCCTCATTGAACATGGAGAAATCGTCGAAATTGGAACACATGCGGAATTAATGAGCCAAAAGGGCCATTATTACGATCTGTTCCAGGTTCAACAACTCGATGATTAAGGTAAGACCAAAGACATGGAAAAAATTCCGTGTCTTTTTTTTATGCTCTCTTTCGACAAATTTCAATGTTTTATGTTATTTCCAGGGAAATCGTGTCAGATAATAGCGGAATATTTCCTTCGATTCTCGAAGCCTTTTTATGTCATTGGGGTAATAATTGAGACAACTTTTTAATAAAACTTCTTGTAAAGGCAGGTGTAATCGATGGGTGAAAAAATTATTGAGGTGAAGGGTCTCCGTACCTCTTTTTTTAAGGATGAAGGAGAAATACCAGCAGTTGATCATGTTGATTTTCATATAAACGAAGGTGAAATTTTAGGAGTGGTGGGAGAATCGGGCTGCGGAAAGAGTGTCACTTCGTTATCAATAATGGGACTTGTTCCTGCTCCTCCTGGAAAAATTGTCGGTGGCGAAATTATTTTTAATAGTGAGAATCTCGTTCATTTCTCTGAAAAAAAGATGCGGCAAATCAGAGGCAATGACATCGCAATGATCTTTCAAGAGCCCATGACATCTCTAAATCCACTATTTACGATTGGTGACCAGATGATTGAAGGCATCAAGATCCATATGAAATGGGATAAGAAAAAATCTCGCTTAAAGGCAATTGAAAGTATGAAACGGGTTGGACTCCCACGTGCGGAGGAACTGATGAACGATTACCCCCATCAACTATCAGGAGGTATGCGCCAAAGGGTAATGATTGCAATGGCAATGGCTTGCAATCCAAAACTATTAATAGCAGATGAGCCAACAACTGCCCTGGATGTGACGATCCAATCACAGATTTTAAAGCTAATGAAAGAATTGAACGTTGAAATGAATACGGCGATTATGTTAATCACTCATGATTTAGGTGTTGTTGCCCAAATTTGCGAACGGGTAATTGTGATGTATGCCGGAAAGATTGTGGAAGAAGGGGAAGTCTCGTCCATTTTTAAAAATCCAAAGCACCCATATACGAAAGGCTTGTTAAAATCAGTACCCGATATCCGCAACAAAAATGAGCGGCTTTATTCGATTCCTGGGAATGTACCAAAGCCGGGTTCGATTACACAAGGATGTCGGTTCGCTGAACGATGTGAGTTTGCTTTTGAACGCTGTTTTTCAGAAAATCCTGAGCTTTATGCGGTTGATGAATTGGGGCATCGTGTTCGCTGCTTTTTACAAATTGGAGAGGAGGAAAGCAATCATGACTCAGCCTTTACTGCAAGTCCATAATTTAAAAAAGTATTTTCCGATTAACGGGGGCGTGTTTGGAAAAAAGATAGGAGATGTAAAGGCGGTTGACGGACTTTCCTTTTTTGTGAATAAGGGTGAAACACTAGGAATCGTTGGGGAAAGCGGATGTGGAAAGTCGACAACTGGAAGACTTATTTTAAGGCTATTGGAACCTACGGATGGGCAGGTTCTGTTTAATGACAAAGATGTTACGAATCTATCAAAACTTGAGATGAGGAAGCTAAGACGTGAAATGCAAATCATTTTTCAGGATCCATATGCTTCCCTTAATCCAAGACATACAGTTGAACAAATACTAGAGGAACCTCTCATTGTTCATGGAATTGGTGACAAAAAGGAACGGAAACGTAGGGTTCAAGAAATGCTAGAGGTTGTTGGCTTAAGCAGTTATCATGCAAAGCGATATCCACATCAATTTAGCGGAGGTCAGCGTCAACGTATTGGTATTGCAAAGGCATTAATGACCAATCCATCCTTAATTATTGCAGACGAGCCTGTTTCTGCGCTCGATGTTTCGATTCAATCTCAGGTGCTAAACCTGATGGAGGATTTGCAACAGAAATATGGCTTGACCTATATATTTATTGCACATGATTTAGGGGTAGTCAGGCATATAAGTGATAGAGTGGGAGTCATGTATTTAGGAAGAATCATAGAATTGACAGATAGTGAGAAGCTTTATAATATGCCTCTTCATCCATATACAGAAGCCCTATTAGATGCGGTGCCAATTCCAGATCCTGAATATAAAAAAGAGTCAGTTGGTATTACTGGAGAGATTCCAAGCCCATCCAATCCGCCAGCAGGATGTACGTTTCACACAAGATGTCGGAGCTGTATGGAGATTTGCAAAACGACAAGCCCAGAGTTTAAAGAGGTAGAAGATGGTCATTTTGTTGCCTGTCATCTCTATTAATGGCAGGCAGCATTCATGATAAAAAAAGGCTATAAGGGGGAATTTTCTTTGTTTAAAAAGAAAGGCATACTGCTTTCACTTCTATTCCTGCTCCTAGTTTCAACAGCTTTAGTTGGCTGTAGTGGAGGAAGTGAAGAAGGAAATGAAAGTCCGAATGAGGGTGAAAAACCGTCAGCGGAAACACCAGATGCAGAAGTACAGAAGGAGCTTGTCTTCGGACGTGGCGGGGACTCTGTTTCCTTAGATCCAATTTCAACCACTGAAGGGGAAACCTTTAAGGTAACAGTGAATATTTTTGAAACGTTAATTAACTATGGCGAGCAGGATACTACATTGCATCCAGGTTTGGCAACTGAATGGACACCATCCGATGATGGCCTCGAATATACACTGAAGCTGCGTGAAGGAGTAAAATTCCACGACGGAACGGATTTTAATGCGGAAGCAGTTGTTAAGAACTTCGAGCGTTGGATGAATGGCGATGCGGATCAATTCCCTTACTACACGATGTTTGGCGGATTTAAAGGGGATGAAGGACACGTCATTAAAGAGGTAAAAGCTGTCGATGAGTTTACTGTACAATTTACCTTAAATCGACCGCAAGCACCGTTCTTAAAGAACCTGGCTATGTCTCCATTCGGTATCGCAAGTCCGGCTGCACTTGAGGAATATGGCGATAATTTTATGAAGAACCCAGTAGGTACGGGACCCTTCAAATTTGTAGAGTGGAAAGAAAATGACAGAATTACATTGGAAAAGAATCCTGATTATTGGATGGAAGGTTATCCGAAGTTAGACAAGGTTATCTTTCGATCCATCCCAGAAAACTCTGCGCGCTTAAATGCGTTGCTAGCTGGTGAAATCGATTTAATGGATGGAGTGAATCCATCTGATCTTGAACAAATTCAAGGAAATCCGGATCTTCAAACCTTTGAGCGACCTTCAATGAATATTGGTTACTTAGGATTTACGGTAAATCGCCCTCCATTTGATAACAAGCTGGTTCGTCAAGCGCTTAACCATGCCATTGACAAGGAGGGAATTATTGAGGCATTTTATGGCGGCCTTGCAGAACCTGCAAAAAATCCGCTTCCACCAGCATTAGAAGGGTACAATGATGAAATTGAACCATATCCATATGACTTAGAGAAGGCGAAGAAATTATTAGCTGAAGCAGGCTTCGCAGATGGATTCGAAATGGATCTTTGGGCAATGCCTGTACCACGTCCATATATGCCTGATGGTATGAAAGTAGCAGAAATTATTCAGTCAAGCTTTGCTGAAATTGGAGTAAAAGCTGAAATCAAATCGGTTGACTGGGGGACGTATTTAGAGCAAGCATCTAAAGGTGAATTCGATGCCTATATGCTAGGCTGGACAGGGGACAATGGTGATCCGGATAACTTTATCTATACATTATTGGATAAGGACAGCATTGGAAGCAATAACTATTCATTTTACAGCAATGATGAGCTTCACGATATTTTAATTAAAGCTCAAACTATTCCTGATCAAGAACAACGTAATGAATTATATAAAAAAGCACAAGAAATCATCCATGAGGATTCTCCTTGGGTACCGCTTGTACATTCAACACCATTGCTCGCTGGTAAGAAAAATCTTAAAGGATTACTGCCACACCCAACTGGTTCGGATATATTAACGAAGGTTGAGTTCGAATAAGATTTGAGACTTGTTAAAGGGGAGTTTTTGTTACTCCCCTTTAATGTCTACTTTAAAAGGGGTGATAACCTTGTTCGCATATACACTGCGCAGAATCGGTATGGTCATTCCAGTGTTGATCGGCATGACACTCGTTGTTTTTTCGATTATTCACCTAATCCCGGGAAATCCGGCGCAAATCATTCTTGGGCAACGGGCTACTGCAGAGTCCATCGCTGCCCTTACAACCAAGCTTGGTCTCGACCAACCGTTATACATCCAATATTTCGAGTATATCAAGGGGCTGTTGACTGGGGATTTAGGCGAATCAATCCGGACGAAGACGGCAATAAGTGAAGAAATTTGGCCATATCTGGCTGCAACAATTGAATTAACCTTTGTTGCGATGATTATTGCAATTGTAATAGGAGTTAACGCAGGCATCATAAGCGCATGGTTTCAAAATTCTTGGTTTGATTACACGGCGATGGTCCTTGCTTTAATTGGAGTATCAATGCCAATTTTTTGGTTGGGGTTAATGGAGCAATGGGCGTTTGCACTGCAATTGGATTTACTGCCAACAACAGGCAGGGAAAACGTTAGGGACCCAGTTGATTCGGTCACCAGTCTCTATTTAATTGATACTTTATTAAACGGGAGATCGGACCAATTTGTAACGGTGTTAAAGCATTTAATTCTCCCAAGTATCGCGCTAGCCACCATTCCAATGGCAATAATCGCCAGGATTACCCGTTCAAGTATGCTTGACGTGATGCGTTCAGACTTTGTACGAACAGCACGTGCAAAGGGTGTAAAAATGTTTTGGGTCGTGTACAAGCACTCATTAAAAAATGCAGTGATCCCTGTTTTAACAGTCATCGGTTTACAAACAGGTTTATTGCTAGGAGGAGCGATTCTAACAGAAACCATTTTTGGCTGGCCTGGAATTGGAAGATATATTTATGAAGCCATCAATTACCGCGACTACCCTGTCATACAGTCAGGAATTTTAGTGGTTGCCACCTTCTTTGTTTTTATTAATTTAATCGTAGACCTTTTATATGCGGTTATTGATCCGCGCATTAAATATCGTTAAAAAGGAGGGGGTGAAAGAATGGCAGAGCTTGCAAACACGGATCTGGCAATGAAAAAAACTGAGGCTGTTTCACCTTGGAAGGAAGCATGGCGAAGCTTTGGAAAAAATAAATTAGCCCTTGTGGGCACTTGTATTGTTTTCTTTTTTATCATTCTTGCAATTTTTGCACCTTTAATCGCTCCTCAAGGGATTGATGAAAAAAACCTTGCCAACCGCCTTCAGCCGCCGTCTAGCGATCATTGGCTTGGTACGGATGACTTTGGAAGGGATATATTATCAAGAATCATTTTTGGGGCAAGAATTTCACTAAGGGTTGGTTTTTTTGCAGTAATGGGTTCAGCCATTGTCGGAAGCTTGCTTGGGATTCTAGCAGGCTACTACGGGCGATGGGTGGATAACTTAATTAGCCGCATGTTTGATATTTTACTAGCATTTCCAAGTATTCTACTTGCCCTTGCGATTGTTGCAATTCTTGGCCCGTCCCTAAGAAATGCGTTGATTGCGATTGCGATCATCAATGTGCCAAACTTCGGAAGGCTGATTCGGTCAAGGGTATTGAGTGTGAAGGAAGAGGAATATATAACCGCCGCCCGTGCCGTCGGAATGAAGGACCGGCGCATTTTATTTCATCATATTTTGCCAAATAGTATGGCGCCTATTATTGTCCAGGCATCACTTGCAATTGCAACAGCCATTATTGAAGCGGCAGCACTCGGCTTTCTTGGTATGGGAGCACAGCCGCCAAATCCGGAATGGGGAAAGATGCTTGCAGATTCAAAGAATTACTTAACACAGGCTCCGTGGACAATGATTTTTCCGGGAATTGCCATCATGCTGACAGTGCTTGGCTTTAATCTAATGGGTGATGGGTTGCGAGATGCCCTTGATCCAAAAATGAAGCAATAAAAAACAGCTAACTCGTGTTAGCTGTTTTTAACTTCCTCCACAATCACTTCGCTATGGAAATTTTGAAAACTATCTACCAACGTATCTAATCTCTCGAGCTGTTCCGAGTATTCAAAAATAGCAGATACAAGTGTCATTAAGTGATACCAGGTTTCTTCATCCTCTTCAGCTGTTGGTCGCTTGTGCTCAAACAACGTATCAATGACCTTTTTTCGATCAAATGCAAAATCCAGCCTTAACTCCTCAGGTGCTTGAACCTTCACTTTTCCTACGAACTTTAAGAGAATTTGCTCATGGGAATGGAGAAGATCATCGATTTCCTTCACAAATAATTGCTGGAATCGAATCGGTAATTCTTGAAGCTCATTTTCATGCCTGTGCAGTCTTTTAAGTGTATCCAAGGCTCGATTTGTACATACAATCATTTGTCGAAACAAAACAAGCTTTCTGGACTTTTCATATTCTACCTTTTTAAAATAATTCCGTTCCTCTTTATAAAGGAGAAATAACTGGTCAATTTGAATGATATTTTCTTTAATTTTATCGATATCGTCTTTTAACGTATTGTACTCTGAAGCATGCCTTGTACTAACACGGACCCATTTAAAGATTTCCTCAGATTGCTCGACAATTGCGTCATATAGTTTTTTCTCGTATTTAGGCGGGAGAAAAATAAGATTAACCAAAAATGCGGATAAAATCCCCAAAAGAATGGCAAGAAAACGCAGACTTGCGAATTCGATAAACTGTTCACTTGGACTTTCCATAATGGCGATGACCGTCACAATTGCGACAGAAATCGTTTTTTCCATCTTAAATCTAAGGTTAATTGCGATTACTAGAACGACAGTTAGTCCAATGATAAATGCATTATTGCCAAAATACATTCCAAAAAGAACCGCAAAAAATGCACCAATTACATTTGCCTGAACCTGTTCAATCACCGTTAAGTAAGAGCGGTAGATCGAAGGTTGAATCGCAAAAACAGCTGCAATCCCAGCAAATACCGGCGAGGGCAGCTCTAAAAGCTTTGCTATCATTAACGCAAGCGTGATGGCAATTCCCGTTTTTAGCATGCGGGCACCAAATTTCATTGTTTCGAATCCTTTCTATAAAAAAGCTGTTCTCTTATACTTAGCCTTTTCTCCATAATCTAAACCAATAATGTATCATACAATGATTTTATGCTTATAGCAAGAGAAACATGTCCCAATTGCACTGCCCACTGTTGGTATGATAATACTATGAATTTGACGCGAATGGCCCGCGTAAAACGCAAATAATTAAAATAAAGCGCAATTCCTTCGAATAAAGCGCAATTCCAACCGATTAAAGCGCAATTCCCAAAAATAACGCGCAATTCCAACCGATTAAAGCGCAATTCCCACTCCCCAAAGCGCAATTCCTTATTTCAGCACTAAAAATAAAAAGAACCTGCCACCCGGCAGGTTCTAAAAACATATTAAAGATTTTTAAACGCGTATTCAACAGCTTTTAGTGTCTCAACAATGTCATCTTCCGTATGAGAAATGGTGAGGAACCATGCTTCATATTTGGAAGGAGCGAGATTGATGCCTTGGCTTAGCATTAATTTGAAGAAGCGTCCGAACATTTCTCCGTTCGTATTCTCAGCCTGCTCATAGTTTTCAATCTTTTCATCTGTAAAGAAAACAGTTAAAGCACCTTTTAAGCGATTAATCGTAATAGGTACATTGTAGGTTGCAGCATGCTTTAGAATTCCATCTTCAAGCATTGTGCCAAGTTGATCTAATTTTTCATACAGCCCTTCTTCTTGAAGGACTTCAAGGCAAGCAATTCCGGAAAGCATGGATGCCGGGTTCCCGGCCATGGTACCAGCTTGGTAAGCCGGACCGAGTGGGGCAACCTGCTCCATAATTTCCTTTTTACCGCCGTAAGCCCCAATTGGAAGACCGCCACCGATTATTTTTCCAAGCGCGGTTAAGTCAGGTGTGATGCCTAATAGATTTTGAGCTCCGCCGTACATAAAACGGAAAGCCGTAATGACTTCATCAAAAATAACGAGTGCACCTGCCTCATGCGAAAGCTCAAGGACTTGCTCCAGAAAGCCTTCCTTCGGTTCGACGATTCCGAAGTTCCCAACGATTGGTTCAACAAGAACGCCTGCGATTTCTTGACCCCATTTTGCAAGTGCCTCTTTAAAAGGCTCGATATCATTGAATGGAACCGTGATGACTTCCTGGGCGATGCTCTTTGGAACACCGGCGGAGTCAGGCGTTCCAAGAGTTGAAGGACCTGATCCGGCTGCAACAAGCACAAGATCAGAGTGACCGTGATAGCAGCCTGCAAATTTAATGATTTTCGTTCTGTTTGTATAAGCACGTGCGACACGAATCGTTGTCATCACAGCTTCTGTACCTGAGTTTACAAAACGAACTTTATCCATGCCAGGCATGGCTTCTTTCAGCATTTTTGCAAACTTCACTTCATGTGGTGTTGGCGTTCCGTATAAAACACCTGTCTCAGCTGCTTTTGTAATGGCCTCGGTAATATGGGGGTGAGCATGACCAGTAATGATTGGGCCATATGCTGCTAAATAATCTATGTATTTATTTCCGTCCACATCCCAAAAATAAGCTCCTTTTGCACGTTCCATTGCTACCGGTGCACCACCGCCAACCGCTTTATACGAACGTGATGGACTATTTACACCTCCAACGATATGCTCCAGTGCTTCACTATATAATTCTTCTGAATTTGAATGATTCATCTAATATGTTCCTCCTAGTTTTGAACTCAACGATTCTATTTTAGCACAAATCCCAAATCCGGTTTATTTGTATATACCTATAAAATTATGTAACCTATCATTAATAGGAAAATACAGGAGGTAATTGGAATGACAATTGAAGTTGGAAAAAAGGCACCTGAGTTCACGGCTACTGGTAGTAATGGAGAAAAAGTTTCACTGGCAGATTTTAAAGGAAAGAATGTCGTGCTTTATTTTTACCCGAAAGATATGACACCAGGATGCACCACAGAGGCGTGTGATTTTAGAGACGCACATGAAAGCTTCAGTGGACTAGACACTGTGATACTAGGTGTTAGCACGGATTCATTAGAGCGCCACAAAAAATTCATTGATAAATATGATCTGCCGTTTCTATTAGTAGTAGATGAAGAACATGAAATAGCTGAAAAATATGGAGTTTGGAAGCTTAAGAAAAATTTCGGCAAGGAATACATGGGCATTGAGCGCTCCACCTTCATTATTGATAAAGAAGGAAATCTCGTAAAAGAATGGCGCAAAGTATCAGTCAAAGGCCATGTTGAGGAAGCTCTATCTTACATAAAAGAAAACTTGTGAAGTTTTTGTGAAATTAAATAGGAAAGTACTGGTCGAAACCTCACTGGGGTATCGCTATAAACACAAGTGGGGCCAGTGCTTGGATAGGATGCGGGTGGTGTGATATAAGCCACTCGTATTCCTATTTGAAGGTTGATTTTACAATATTCTTTACTTATAATGAAGGTATTAGTAATGATAATCGTTTTCATTTGTCATATACTAATAAAATACATGTTATGAGGATTTACATATGAAACTATGGATGTTAATTATCGCTGGCATCGTCCTTTCCTTCATATCGCTATTTATTGGGGCTATTGATATAACACCGATGCATTTACTGGATTGGGAATCAGATGAGACACAGATTTTCCTAATTAGTCGGGTTCCTCGGTTAATGGCGATCATTCTGGCGGGAGCAGGGATGAGTATTGCAGGATTAATTATGCAAAGCTTGAGCAGAAATAAATTCGTATCCCCAACAACAGCAGGTACATTAGATGCAGCAAAGCTTGGGATTTTGATATCAATGCTGTTCTTTACAAATGTTTCCTATACACAACAGATTATTTTTAGCTTCGCATTTGCTTTAGTGGGTACACTCATTTTCATGCAAATTTTAGATAAAATTAAGTTTAAGGATGCAATTTTCGTTCCTTTAATCGGGATTATGTACGGAAATATCCTGTCATCCATCGCAACATTTTTTGCATATGAAGCAGATCTGATTCAAAACATTTCATCTTGGTTAATGGGAAGCTTCACTTTGGTTATCGCAGGACGCTATGAGCTTTTATATATAGCGATTCCAGCAGTTATCTTAGCGTATATTTTTGCGAATAAATTTACCGTTGCTGGTATGGGTGAGGATTTTGCGAAAAACCTTGGGTTAAGCTATAAATTTGTCTTAAATATAGGTCTAGTTCTCGTCGCGATTATTTCAACAACTGTGGTATTAACGGTTGGAGTCATTCCCTTTTTAGGATTAATTGTTCCGAATATTGTATCGCTTTATTTAGGGGATAACTTACGAAAAACGATTCCTCATACAGCTGCTTTAGGGGTAGTGTTTCTATTAATCTGTGATATTTTAGGTAGAGTCATTGTCCATCCTTACGAGATACCGGTCAATGTTACGGTTGCAGTAATCGGCAGTGCGATCTTCTTAACGATGTTATTTAGGGGGAAAGCATATGCGAAATAGTACAAAATTGATTCTCTTAGCCGTCCTTGCCATCATTTGTATCGTGGCATATGGATTTTATGATTTAAAAGGTGGATTTGATTATGCCTTCCCGAAACGGATGACCAGGGTTACAGCAATGGTTGTAACCGGAATTGCGATTGCATATTCGACCGTTGTGTTCCAAACGATTACGCAAAACCGTATTCTGACTCCTTCGATGATGGGACTCGACTCGATGTATGAAGTCGTACAAACATTAATCTATTTCTTTGCAGGTTCAATGTCTGTATGGGTGTTAAATAAATATTTAAACTTCGGTGCAGCCATTATCGCCATGGTATTATTTGCGCTCATCCTGTACCGTTTCTTATTCCGGTCAGACAAACATCCGATCTATTTACTTCTATTAATTGGGATGATCATCGGAACCTTGTTGGGAAGCCTCGTCACATTTTTACAGGTGATGATCGATCCAGTCGAATATTTAAGTCTGCAAAGTCGCTTATTTGCTACCTTTACAAATGTGAAGGCAGAGCTTTTATATATTGCAATTGGGATTTTACTCATTGCCTTTATTTACGGTTACCTCATTATGGATAAGTTAGATGTCATGTCACTGGGCCGTGAAAACGCGATGAACCTTGGCGTAAATTATGACAAGATGGTTATGAATATCTTAATTTTATCATCGGTGTTAATTGCGACTTCAACTGCATTAGTTGGTCCGATTACATTTTTCGGTTTAATTGTCGCGAATCTTGCGTATCAATTTTTGGTTACGTATAAACACTCGATTCTCATTCTCGGGGCCAGCTTAATGAGTGTCATTGCTCTTGTCGGTGGTCAGTTCCTCGTTGAACATATTTTTGAATTACGTACCACATTAAGTGTCATCATCAACTTTATCGGTGGTCTTTACTTCATTTTCTTACTATTAAAAGAAAGTAGGTCAGCATGATGATTGAAATCAAAGGTTTATCGAAGTATTTTGGGAAAAAGCCTGTTGTCGAAGATGTGTCTATAAACATAGAGCCGGGTACGATTACATCGTTTATCGGACCGAATGGTGCAGGTAAATCTACGCTTCTTTCTATGGTAAGTCGATTATTGGATTCTGATACTGGGGAAGTTTTACTTGATCAAAATAATGTGAAAAAGTGGAAGTCATCCGAGTTTGCAAAACGGGTTTCGATTTTAAAACAATCCAATTATTTAAATGTACGTTTAACGATTCGTGAGCTTGTTGCATTTGGGCGCTATCCTTATTCAAAGGGCCGCCTGGCAGACGAAGATGAAAAATTCATTAACCAAGCTTTAGAATATATGAATTTAACTGATATCCAGGATATGTTTTTAGATGAGCTTTCCGGTGGACAACGGCAGCGTGCTTTTATTGCAATGGTTATTGCACAGGATACAGACTATGTATTGCTTGATGAGCCATTGAATAACTTAGATATGAAGCACTCCGTTCAAATTATGAAGATTTTACGAAAGCTTGTTGATGAGCTTGGTAAAACCGTTGTGATCGTTTTGCATGATATTAATTTTGCATCCGTGTATTCAGATCGAATTGTCGCGTTAAAAGATGGCAAGCTTGTAAAAAATGGACCAACACATGAAATTATTAATCGTGATGCACTGCGTGAAATCTATGATATGGAAATTCCGGTTCAAGAACAAAATGGCTGTCGAATTTGCGTTTACTTCAATTCACATGCATAAAGATCTAGGGAATTCAGTCTCTAGGTCTTTTTTTTAGGTCAAAAGAAATAGGCATTCTATGTCTCTAATTTTTTACAGAATAAAGAAAAAATATTTGTTTATTTTGTATTGACGGAAGTTGGGTATGACTCTATAATGAGAATAGTTATCAATGATAATGATTCTCATTTTTATTTCAAAAATACATAATGTTTATAAAGGAGAGGAAAATCCATGAAAAAGTGGAAATTAGCAGGTGCAGTTTTAGCACTGACGTTAGCGCTTACGGCGTGCGGGAATGATGATGAGGCTGCAAAGGAAAAAGCAAATGAGACAGATGTTGCAGGAGAACAAGCAACTAGTGAAGCAACAGGGCAATACCCAATGACTGTTTCTCCAACACTTACGTCTTCTGAAAGTGAAGAAGCAGGTACTGTTAATTTTGAAGATGAAACTTTCGATGCAATGCCAGAAAAAATCGTCGTTTTTGATTATGGTTTCCTAGATACATTAGATACTCTTGGTGTTGAAGGTGTTGTAGGGGTTCCTCAAGATTCCAGCTTGCCTGAAAACCTTGAAGAATATGCGAGCGATGACTACGTGAATGTCGGAACTTTAAAAGAACCATTACTTGAAGATATCGCTGAAATCGGTCCAGATGTTATCTACATTTCAGGTCGTTTAGCACCATACTATGAGGAATTAAAAGAAATCGCACCTGTTGTATTTGTTGGAACATCACAGGATGACTACTGGAACACATTCCTAGCTTCAGTAGATGTAGCTGCGAAAATGTTTGATAAAGAAGATGAAGCAAAAGAGCATATTGCAAAAATTGAATCAGCTATAGAAGAAGTTAAGGCTTTATCTGGCAACTATAAAACTTCTCTAGTAACAATGTACAATGAAGGTAAATTATCAGGTTTCGCTTCAAACTCACGTTTTGGTTACATTTATGATATTTACGGTTTCACGCCAGTAACCGAAGATATCGCAGCTTCTTCCCACGGTTCAAACTTTGGATTTGAAGCCATTCTAGAATTTGATCCAGAAGTGCTATTCGTTATCGACCGTACTGCAGCAGTAGGCGGCCAATCTAATATTGACAAAGATATGGAAAACGCAATCGTTCAGAAAACACAAGCATATCAAAACAAACATATCATTTATTTAGATGGTGTACTTTGGTACCTAAGCGGTGGCGGCTTAACATCTGAGCTTGCAAAAATTGAAGAAATCTTAGCAGAATTAAAATAAGCTGTGAATGAAGGCTGTCCGGAAAATCAGTGTAAAAACTGATTCTCTGGGCGGCTTTTTTTATTTGAAATGGGGTTTAGGTTTCTAATTTTTAGGAGTGGGAAAGTGGGTAGGTTTTAAGATGCAGTTTTTTCCGGTTATTAACAAAAGTAATAGCATATAGTGCGTTTAAGGCATAGGTTTTTCCTATTTTATCCATAAGTGATTGTATATAATGCCTTTATAGTGGTGGTTTTTACAGTATTATCCAAAAGTCATGACAAATAGTCTTCTTATGACATGGCTTTTTCCTAAAATATCCAAAAGTAGAGCTTTCAAATGGTTTTGCGGTACAAGGTAGGATGAAAAAGATAAGAGCTATGTACCAAAAGCGTGTTCTTGCGGTACAAGCTAGAGCTAAAATAGCTCAAACATGTCCTGCAAGTGAATTCTCACCGTACAATCTCAGGTGATAACCACCCAACAATGTCCCGCAACCTCAAGCTCCTTAAAAAAATACACCAAGATACCCTTGATTTTGTTATACTGGAAAGAAAATGGAATTGTTGAAAGGGGGCACTCGGATGAGTCGGACGATTTTGATTGTGGACGATCAGCCGGAGATTGTCGAGCTGCTTAGTCTTTATTTGGAAAAAGAGAATTATAGAATACTAGAAGCCTTTGACGGTAGGGAAGCACTAAGAATCATCGAGAAGGAAACCATCGACCTCATGCTTGTTGACCTGATGATGCCAAACATTAACGGCTATCAGCTCATAAAAAGAGTGAGACAGAACTTGCATATCCCGATCATTATCATCTCTGCTAAGAATGACGACAATGATAAGATTCTAGGGCTTGGGCTCGGCGCAGACGACTTCATTCCAAAGCCCTTTAATCCACTAGAAGTGATCGCAAGGGTTCAGGCTCAGCTTAGAAGAAGCTACAGCTACAAGCAGGAGCCAGCAGCCGAAAGTGAAAATCTTCAAATTAAAGTAGGCGATATTGTTTTAGATGAAAATTCCTTTTCAGCAATTAAGGGGGATGTAACAATCACTCTCACAAAAATCGAATATAGGATTCTTGAATTATTAATGAGTTCACCTGGAAGGGTCTATACGAAACAACAAATCTTTGAACGGGCATGGGATGACTACTATATGGGCGGCGAAGAGGACAATACGATCAATGTACATATCTCAAAGCTAAGAGAAAAGCTTGAGGAAAATCCGAAAAAACCCATCTACATTAAAACGATTAGAGGATTAGGCTATAAATTTATAAATCAGAAATAGTGAAATCGTGAGGAAGAAATCAATGAAAAAAATAGTTGATCGGATTTTTCCGGAAAAAGAAGGGTTCATCCCGTATATATACATCGCGAACCTGGCCATTCCACTCTACTTTTTATTTCAAGAATCCCAGGGGAAATTGCTATTTGGCTTGTTATTAATGGCGATCCTTGTTGTCGCCTACCGGCAGGCTTTCTGGAGCCCGCAGCACATACTTACGTTCGTTCTTGTCCAAGTATCAATCATTCTATTATTTGGATTCATGTACGATCCCTTATATACGTTTATGATTTTTATTGTTGTGTATCAAGTGACTCGTCTTCCGGTGCAATGGATGTATATTGTGTGCGGTTTGTTCACATTTTTTGCTCTTATCTTGGTCTATCAAGTTGTCCTATCCGGAGAATATTACGCCATCCTAAATTTAGGACCTCCTATTTTCGGTGGCAGTATTTTACCATTTATTATTAAGGGGTCCATTAAGTACAAGGAAATGAGTGAAGTCTTAAGGAGAACGGCAGAAGAGTTAGAGCGGAAAAATCGGGAAATGACGAGACTGGAAGAAAGTAAAAAGCAAATGCTTGCAGACATCTCCCATGATTTAAAAACACCCATTACGACGATTCAAGGATATTCGAAAGCGTTATATGAAGGTGTAGTAACAGAAGAAGAGCAAATGAAAAAATACTTAACATACATTTATGACAAGTCTATTCGGGTAACATCCTTGATTGATGAGCTCTTTATGTTTTCTAAGTTGGATAGCCCAGATGTGCCTATTCAAAAAGAGATGAAAGACATTTGCGAATTTTACCGTGGGGTCATTGCGGAGCATTTTGATTTATTTGAGGAAAAAGAAATGGAGCTTGAGATCAACATTCCTGATAAAAAATTGATGTATCCATTCGATCCAAAACTACTTAATCGAGCGATATCCAATCTGCTCCAAAATACGAATAAATACAATCCGGACGGTACGGAAATTTATCTTACATTAATTCAAACAGAAGATAACATTTTCATTGAAGTCGGTGACAATGGGGTTGGCATTCGTGAGGAAATCGCCCAAACATTATTTGATCCGTTTGTAAGAGGGGATAAAAGCAGGATGAACGACGGTGGATCCGGTCTCGGTCTTGCCATCACAAAGAAAATCGTGGAACTCCATAATGGCACCATCTATGTCGACACCACACCAAAGCAAGGAAAAACAAACTTCATAATCGAACTCCCAATTCAAAAGGTATAGCCGCAGGCTTACCTTTTTTTCATTCTTAAGCAAGATATAAGTCTCACTTAAGGTTTAGTTAAGGTTCGCTGTCTATGATAAGGGTAACAAAGCAAAGGGAACTTAAAAGGAGGACCTAAAAATGAATCAACATGTAATCGAACTTACAAATATATCAAAAAGCTATGGAGACGTAAAAGCAGTTGACAGCATCAGCTTACAAGTCAAAAAAGGAGAGGTACTAGGAATCATTGGTGCAAACGGTGCCGGAAAATCAACTACCCTCGAAATCATGATGGGCATTCGCAAACCAGACACTGGAACCGTAAAAGTCCTTGGGATGAACGTCGATGATGCATCGAACGAAATTAAACAAAAAATTGGCATCCAGCTTCAACAAACAGCGCTTTACGACCGAATTAAAGTCAAGGAAGCTTTGAAACTATTTAGTTCCTATTACGATAAAAAACGAGACTTACAGGAAATCATCGAAACGCTCGGGCTTCAACCTTATCTCAATAAATATGTTAAGAATCTATCAGGCGGCTGGCAGCAACGAACATCATTAGCATTAGCACTTGTAAACGACCCTGACATTATTTTTCTCGATGAACCGACGACCGGCTTAGATCCACAGGCAAGACGTGATCTCTGGATTTGCATCAATCGCTACCGTGAAGAAGGAAAAACGATTCTTCTTTCTACACATTACATGGATGAAGCGCAGAAGCACTGTGACCGAATCGCGATTATTAGAAAAGGAAAACTTGTCGCTTGCGACCAGCCGCAGAATCTAATTGATTCTTACCTGCAAGGTGCAGGAACGATGGAAGATGTATACCTAAAATATGCGGTTTCACAATAAGGGGGAAATTAACATGCAATCAATTCTTACACATACACAAATGGAATTAAAATTATTTTTTCGTGAGACATTAGCTTTACTGTTTACCTTTATCGTCCCAGCCGTCAGTTTTGTAGTGTTCGGATTCATGTTCGAATCAAACACATATGAAGGGCTAAATTACTTTCAAGCCTATATTCCAAGCATGATCGCCATCATTATTTTTACCACAGCCTTTTTCACAATGGGACTGCAAATTGTAATTGACCGGGAAAAAGGTGTATACAAACGCTTAAAGGGAACACCTATTAATCAACATGCGATTTTTACTGCAACGATTTTAAAAGGCTTTATCGCTATCTATGTTGGTGTCGCTGAAATTCTATTAATTGCAAAGTTCGGATTTAATTCTGTATTAACTGAGCATCCTTTTGAGTTTTTTGCAGCCTTAACATTTTGTGCGGTTACATTTTTCTCAATTGGTTTTATCGTTTCAAGTGTGACAAAGCGTATGCAGACAGCTTTAGGAATTGCGATGATTGCAATGTACCCGATGATGTTTTTATCCGGAGCAACGATTCCCTTGGAAACATATCCAGAGGTTCTTCAAAAAATTGCTGCCATCGTACCATTAACCTATGTTGTAAACGTCTTACGAAATGGCTGGAACGGAACACTTTTTACAACAGATGCACTTTTTGACATTGGAATCTTACTGGGGATTTTAATTGTATCAACAGTGATTGGATTAAAATACTTCAAGTGGACGGACTGATAGGGTAGCCTATTTTTCACAGACAGAGTCAAACGTCTATACACTTTCGATATAACGGACGTATCTTATAAGTGTAGGGCATACCTCCTCAGATGTTAGCGAATTTTAGTGCGAGAGAAATCTCGCACCTTTTTTTGCTTTCACCTTTTAAACAAACTTGTTACTATATAGGTAAGGAGGCGTATTATGCGAATCTTATCAACATTTATTCCAATCGACGAAGTTACAGAAAACATGAAAAAGGCGTTTCCGGATGAAGAATTTATCTATTGTGAGGATATTGAGAAAGCCTTACCTAAACTACATAACGCAGACATATTACTTACATATGGGGAGGACTTAATCCCTGAGCATATTCAAATGGCAAAGAATCTAAAATGGATCATGGTGATCTCAGCGGGACTTGAGCTAATGCCTTTTAAAGCGATTGAGGAAAAAGGAATCCTCGTCACAAATGTTCGAGGCATTCACAAAATCCCAATGGCTGAATACACCCTTTCCATGATGCTGCATATTACCAAGAAAAATAAGACAATCGTTGAACAGCAAAAGCATAAAAGCTGGGATCGGCTCACCCATTTTCCAGTTGGCGAGTTATATGGAAAAACAATCGGAATCTTAGGTGTTGGTGCGATTGGCGGCGAAATTGCAAGACTTGCAAAAGCCTTTAACATGAAGACCATTGGATTAACTCGCAGCGGCAGAAAGCATGAATATATAGACGAAATGGTTCAATTTGATGGGCTAAATGATATCTGTGAAAATGCTGACTATTTTGTTTCGGTCCTGCCAAGTACCAATGAAACAAAATATATTCTCAACGAAAGCCATTTTGATCGTATGAAAAAGGATGCCATTTTCATCAATATTGGTCGTGGAGATTTAGTGAAAGAAGATGTCATATTAAAGGCCATGCAATCTAAGAAAATTTTACATGCCGTATTGGATGTATTTGAACAGGAACCACTTCCTGCCGACCATCCATTTTGGACGCTAGAGAATGTCACCGTAACTCCGCATATCTCAAGTAAGTCACAATATTATCAACCAAGATCATTTGAAATCTTTGAAAAAAATCTTCATATATATAAACAAGGCGGCAATGAATTTATCAATAAAATTGACTTGAACCGGGGGTATTAAGATGAAAATCTATACAAAAACAGGTGATAAAGGGACGACCTCACTCGTATATGGACAGCGGGTTTCAAAAACGGATATGCGTGTTGAAGCATATGGAACATGTGATGAAGCAAATTCTATGATTGGATTAGGCTTAAGTCACCTGCATATTACACAATTCGATGGCAAATCTGAGGTTGAGCAGATTTTCAAAAAAGTTCAAACGACCTTGTTTCACGTCGGTGCAGAGTTAGCCACACCTGCTGGGAAAGAAGTAAAATGGAAAGTTTCCGAGGAAGACGTTACTTTATTAGAAGAAACAATTGATAAATGGGATGCTGAGAATCCTCCGCTTACAAACTTTGTTTTACCTGGAGGCAATCAAGCGGGTGCAGCCTTCCATGTGGCAAGAACCATTGTAAGGAGAGCTGAAAGAAATGCCGTAGCTGTTGGGGAAGACGTAAATCCATTGGCAATATCCTATTTAAACCGCCTTTCCGATTTTCTTTTTGTTGCGGCTCGCTATGTCAATCAGAAGCTTGGCCAAAGCGAACCAACACTCCATCAGTGAAAAAATCAGTAAAACAAGCGTATTTCACTGGGATTAGTCATATAGTAATGGTAGATATGTTGACAAAAGTAGTGAAATCAAGATACACTAATTATAAGGATTATAAAGTAATAATGTTTACTAGAAAAGAGGTGCATGGCGGTGTCAGAACATCTTTTGAAAGAAGCGCTTGATACGTTGAAAGAAACCGGGGTTCGAATCACTCCGCAACGTCATGCGATATTAGAATATCTAATTAATTCAATGAGTCACCCTACTGCAGATGATATCTATAAAGCACTTGAAGGAAAGTTCCCAAACATGAGCGTTGCAACCGTATATAACAATCTTCGTGTATTCCGTGAAGTTGGTTTAGTGAAGGAATTGCCTTACGGAGATTCATCAAGCCGTTTTGATTTTATCACAACACAGCACTATCACGTAATTTGTGAAGAATGTGGGAAAATTGTGGACTTCCACTACCCAGGTTTAGATGAAGTGGAAGCATTGGCAGCACATGTGACTGGCTTTAAGGTTAGCCATCATCGAATGGAAATTTACGGTTCATGCCAAGATTGTCAAAAAAAGTGCGCACATTAAAAAAAGCTGATCAGGTCATCCTGTCAGCTTTTTTCTACTTTAGAATATTTTTTACTATTGTATTTCTCATCAAACTCTTTCCCTTCAAGTGCTGGATCAAGAGTTAATGGTTCCTTACAATGCATACATACATCTACTCTGCCTAACATCTTAGTTGGCTTTTCGCAAGAAGGACAAATGATCTGAATGGTTCGTGTCGAAAGCAAGCCAATCCAGAAATAAACAACTGTACTTGCTAAAATAAATACAAGGCCAAGAAGCATAAAGATTGTCATAAGGATAACATTTTCTCTAAAGAAGATTCCCCCGTACATGACAATAAATCCAGCGAAAATCAAAGCAAGAGCAAAAGAACGAATTTTATTAATTTTACTAGAATATTTTACACCCATATTTCAAACAACCTCCTAGATATACTATACAATATAAAAAAGAAAGATAAAAATAAAAAAAAGATTCTGCCTAAAATGTGCAGGGTTTTATTTTTTGTGCGTCGAAATATATTAGCATCGGATTTGAATGGAGGAAATCAAAATGGAGGATTTACTTCGACCTCTTTACCAAGAAAGAGCAAGCCAACCCAATACGTTAGGGGTTATTCTTATAGAAAAGGGAAAGGATGCTTTTTCACATACAGATCACTTTGACATAGCCCTACTTGTAATAGTAAAAGAGGCAGAGAAAAATGTGTTTATTAAACATTATGACTATGATAAAAACAAAGCAACCTTGTATACAGTGAAAGAAAGTCAACTTAAAGAATGGCTCTTATTCGGTTCTAACCGGAAGATTGTTAACTGGATTGTAAACGGCAAAGTACTTTTTGATCGAAATGAATACATTACGGACTTAAGAACTGAGCTTCATGAATTTCCAACTGAAGAAAGACAAATTAAGATGGGAATCGAATTTGCGAAACTAATTCGCAGATATCAGGACGGTAAAGCATTCTTTAATGCAAAACAACATCTAGACGCCTATAATTATGTCATTCATGCACTTCATCATTTAGCACGATTAGCGATTATCGAAAATGGCTTTCATCCCGAAATAACCGTCTGGAACCAAGTGAAACAAATTGATCCACAAATATATAAACTGTATATTGAGCTCTTAGAAAGTGAAGAATCACTTGAAAAACGGCTAGAGCTTCTCTTCCTTGCAAGTGAATTTCTTATACATTCCAGAGCAAAACGTGGAGCCATTCATATTCTTAATGTGTTGTCTCAAAGAAATGACTCCTGGACATTTGGTGAGATTATGGAACTTCCTGAGTTAAAAGTATATTCAGTCGACCTGGAGGTCTATCTCGATTTCCTTGTCGATAAACATTTTATTAATGTAGAAACAATCGAAACAAAAGGAAAAGGTGTTTTCCATAGAACATACAATGTTAATAGATAAACATAGTGAACTCCTTCAGTCATATTGAAGGGGTTTTTTTAGGTGTGCGTTTAGTAGAGTGGGTACAAGATTGTTGATTTTATTTTCATAGGTATATTCACTGGCACGTAAACTCTTTTGGTATTAGCGGGGCTGGGTGTTATTCATATCAAAGGTTTTTTTATTATTTTAGAAAAATATTTGATTTTAGTGTTGACGGATTATTGATCCCCGTGGTATATTAGATTTCGCCGCTGAGAAACACAAATCAGCCGGTAAAAACTTTTTGAAAATATTATTGACATTAATAAATCACCATGATATATTAATAAAGTCGCTTCTGAGCGGCGGTCAAAAAGTTCTTTGAAAACTGAACACAATACAAGCGTCAACGTTTTAATTTAAGGTAACAAATTTATTGAGCAATCAATACTCTTATTGGAGAGTTTGATCCTGGCTCAGGATGAACGCTGGCGGCGTG
>NZ_JAJFZK010000024.1 GCF_020731355.1 Bacillus sp. REN16
TCAAACTCTCCAATAAGAGTATTGATTGCTCAAAATACCTCCGGCATTTTTCGCAAAATCCGAAGAAATATTTCATGAAGCAACGATCTTGCTCAATAGTTTGTTACTTAGAATTAAAACGTTGACGCTTGTATTATGTTTAGTTTTCAAAGAACTTTGTCGTCACCCTCAAGCGACTTTATTAATATATCATATTATGAATAATGAANTTGTCGTCACCCTCAAGCGACTTTATTAATATATCATATTATGAATAATGAAGTCAATTACTTTTTTAAAATAATAATTAACCTCGGACACAACTTTAAAAGTATAATCCGAAATACCATTATAGTCAAGTACTTGTTTTGCAATTATTATTCATCTTCATTTCTTACAAAAATAAACACCTCTGTATGCGGAGGGTTAGATAATTTCCTCTATAAAGAGTTCCCGGTAGGCTTTTAAGTCTAAAAATTCAGTTTCGCTTATTTTTAGTAGTGGTCTTGTCGGGTAGCTTTTATCTATAAATACAATTTCCCCAGACTGACCATTTGAAAGCTTTACTTTTGTTCCAATCGAAATGTTCCCAACTCCATTTGTTAGTGCATCTATTACTTCCATATCAAATTGTCCGAACGATTCCCTTCTGATTTCTTCGAGAGCCTTGAAAGGGGTTTGGCGGTTGCTATAGGGTCTTTCCAGGGTCATCGCCGAATACACATCAGCTACTGCTACTATTTTGCTGAATGGATGCAGCCTTTCCCCGGTAACCCCTAGTACATAGCCAGTGCCATCCATACGTTCGTGGTGTTGGAGGACGGCTAATTTTACACCATCTTTTATTAGAGAGATCTTTTCAATCATCCGATAGCTGTATAAAGGGTGCCTTTTTACATCATTGTACTCGGTCAATGTTAGGGATGAGTTCTTTACAAGTATTTTAGGATCAATTTTAGCCATTCCGCAGTCACTTAGCAGACCCGCTATGGCTAGATGGTTGCAATCACCCTGGCCGTATTTGAGTTTTCCCCCTAAATATCCTGAAAGCAAGCCTAGCATGACAGAGTGGTGGTATATATAATCTTCTCGATTTGTATATCTGTGTAAGGAGAAGAGTTCTTTGGGTTGCTCAAGCATTCTATTAAATAGGGGAAGAATAATTTTACGAACTTTGGCAATCTCCACAAGTGCACCTGCTTGCCAACTTTGAAATAATTGCTTATATTCTTTAACAGATTTGAGATAATCCTCCACAATTGAATTTTCCTTTTCGATAACTTCAATTTCCTCTATCTGCTCATTAGGGGTGAAGGGTTCACCATTGATTAAGAATGTTTCAACCTGCACATCTTTCACTAAAAATACTTGAAGAACTTGAATATGCTCGATTGTTAAAACCGTTTTTTTAGGAATGATTGGTTTATTTGTTAAGGAAAAGATGTCATTTGATAGAATACATCCTTCTTGTAGTTGACTTATCCTCACACGCATATTATTTCCGCCCTCATCTCTCATACAATACTAGAACCATTTTACCAAAAAAAGAGAAATACTGCACTGCAGCATTTCTCTTTTAAGGAAGTTTATTCAGTTTCTTCTTCGGTATCCTTTTGTTCTTCTGTGACTGTTTCTTCCACTGTTTCACTAACAGTTTCTTCAGTATCAGTCTCGAGATCTTCTTCCTCTTCCTTCTCAACAACTGCTACCGTTGCTACATGTCCATTTTCATCTAAACGGATGAGCTTAACTCCTTGGGTTGTACGGCCAATTTGTGAAATATCATTAATTGACATTCTAATTAGGACACCATCAGCAGTAATAAGCATAAGGTCATTTTCCACGGTTACAGCTTTAACTGCAATAACCTTACCGTTCTTATCTGTGATATTGACTGTTTTGAGTCCCTTACCACCACGGCTCTGGATACGGTATTCACTTGCTGGAGTTCGTTTTCCATAGCCATGTTCAGTGACGATGAGAACATCTAGATTGTCTTCTAGTATTTCCATTCCTACAACTTCGTCACCTTCGGATAGGTTAATTCCTTTAACTCCTGCTGCCGTACGACCCATGGATCTAACATCAGATTCTGGGAAGCGAATTAGCATGCCGTCCTTCGTTCCAATAATTATATCCTTGGATCCATCTGTTAGCCGGACAGAAATCAGTTCGTCACCTTCATGAAGTCCGACGGCGATTAATCCGCCCTTACGAATATTTGCAAAGGATGAAAGTGGAGTTCGTTTTGAAACCCCTTTTCTTGTTGTAAAGAATAGGAACCAATCATCGACTAGCTCGGATACTGGAATAATCGCATTGATCCATTCTTCTTTATCAATTTCGAGTAGGTTAATGATCGGTATTCCCTTCGCAGTCCTACTAAATTCAGGAATTTCATATCCTTTTAGGCGATAGACTTTACCTTTATTCGTGAAGAATAGAATTGTATCATGGGTAGATGTCGATAATAGTTGTTCAACAAAGTCATCTTCATTTGTACCCATTCCTTGAATTCCTCGGCCTCCACGTTTTTGGCTGCGGTATGTTGATACCGGAAGACGCTTGATATACCCCTTGTTTGTGAGAGTTAAAATGATGTTCTCTCTTGGGATCAGATCCTCATCTTCAATCATTTCAAGTCCGCCCGCTAGTATTTCAGTACGTCTTGTATCGTTAAAACGTTCTTTTACTTCTAGCAGCTCTTCACGAATGATTTCTAGTACTTTTTCTTCATCTGCAAGAATTGCTTTTAATTCCGCGATTAATGCAACAAGGTCTTGATATTCTGCTTCAATCTTGTCTCGTTCTAGACCTGTTAAACGCTGCAAGCGCATATCTAGGATCGCTTGGGCTTGTTTTTCAGAAAGGTTAAATCTTGTCATCAAGCCTTCGCGAGCAATATCAGTATTTTGAGAGCCGCGAATTAGCGCAATAATTTCATCAATGTGGTCTAACGCAATTCGTAATCCTTCTAAAATATGAGCTCTTGCTTCAGCTTTCCGTAGTTCAAAAGCCGTTCTGCGCTTGATTACTACGACCTGATGGTCTAAGTAGTATTGTAAGCACTGCTTTAGGTTTAGTACCCGCGGATGCCCGTTTACTAGAGCAAGCATGTTGATTCCAAAGGTGGTTTGCAATGCAGTATGTTTATATAAATTATTTAAAAGAACGTTCGCATTCGCATCTCTTCTCACTTCCATCACGATTCTCATCCCGTTTCGGTCTGATTCGTCACGAAGGTCTGTAATGCCGTCGATCTTTTTGTCACGAACTAGTTCAGCAATTTTTTCAATTAATTTTGCTTTGTTTACTTGGTATGGAAGTTCTGTAACGAGAATAACTTCCTTGCCATTTTTCATTTCTTCAATTTCCACTTTTGCTCGTAAAGTAATGGAGCCTTTTCCAGTTTCATAGGCCTTCCTTATCCCACTTCGACCAAGAATATGACCAGCAGTTGGGAAGTCTGGACCTGGAATAATATCCATTAACTCAGCAATGGTTATCTCTGGGTCCTTACTGACAGCTAATACACCATCAATAACTTCACCTAGTTGATGTGGTGGAACATTCGTTGCCATACCTACCGCAATACCCGCTGATCCATTTACTAAAAGGTTCGGGAATCGGGCAGGGAGAACAGCAGGTTCTCGTTCTGAACCATCGTAGTTATCTTGGTAATCAATGGTGTCCTTATTAATATCACGCAAAAGTTCCATTGATATTTTGGACATACGTGCTTCCGTATAACGCATTGCTGCTGCTGCATCACCATCGACAGAACCGAAGTTACCATGGCCATCAACAAGCATATAGCGATAGTTGAAATCCTGTGCCATACGAACCATCGTATCGTAAACGGCAGAATCACCATGTGGATGATATTTACCAATTACTTCACCAACGATACGCGCTGATTTTTTATAGGCCTTATCAGCTGTCATACCTAAGTCATTCATAGCATATAAGATCCGGCGGTGGACCGGCTTCAAACCATCACGAACATCTGGTAGGGCACGTGACACAATAACACTCATCGCATAGTCCAAAAATGATGTTTTCATCTCTTGGCTTATATTGATCTCATGAATATGCGAATTTTGACTTTCAGACATAAATAGAAACCTCCCTATTCAGGGGTATAAAATAAAGAGACACATCATTCAGTGGGGGTTATTTTCCAACTGAATGTTAGTCGAATCAAAATATTGATTCTTATTTTAACCCATTCATATATGTAACCAAAACACAGCTTTAACCTTATTCAGTCGGGGTATGATCCCCGACTGAATAAGTTATACATCCAAGTTTTTCACGTACTGTGCGTTCTCTTCAATGAAATTACGTCTTGGCTCAACCTTGTCGCCCATTAGCATTTCAAAGGTTTCATCCGCATCGATTGCATCTTGAAGTGTAACCTGAAGCATCGTACGGTTGCTAGGGTCCATCGTCGTTTCCCAAAGTTGTTCAGGATTCATTTCTCCAAGACCTTTGTAGCGTTGAATCCCTGGCTTTGGATTATTTGGCATTTCTGCTAAATACTTTTCAAGCTCACGATCATCATATGCATATTCAACCCGTTTACCTTGTTGAATTTTATATAAAGGCGGTTGTGCAATATAGATAAAGCCACTTTCAATAATTTGACGCATAAAGCGGTAGAAGAACGTCAATAATAAAGTCCGTATATGTGCACCGTCAACGTCGGCATCTGTCATGATTACGACCTTATGATACCGGGCTTTAGTAATATCAAAGTCTTCTCCGATACCTGTTCCTAGCGCAGTGATCATTGCCCGTACTTCATTATTCGATAATATTCGATCAAGTCTTGCTTTTTCCACGTTAAGAATTTTTCCTCGTAGTGGAAGGATTGCCTGGAAGTGACGATCACGTCCTTGCTTTGCAGAACCACCCGCTGAATCACCCTCAACGATATAAATCTCGCTAATAGAAGGGTCCTTCGAAGAACAATCCGCCAGCTTTCCTGGTAGGCTTGAAATCTCTAGCGCACTTTTTCTTCTTGTTAATTCACGTGCCTTTTTAGCAGCCATTCGTGCCCTTGCTGCCATAGTTCCTTTTTCGACAACCTTTCGAGCGACGGCTGGATTTTCTAGTAAGAATGCTTCAAATTTGTCAGAAAACACGGATTCAGTTACTGTTCTTGCTTCACTGTTGCCGAGCTTAGTTTTTGTTTGTCCCTCAAATTGCGGGTTTGGATGCTTAATAGAGATAATAGCTGTTAATCCTTCACGAACATCATCACCTGTTAAATTCGCGTCATTGTCTTTGAAAATATTATTTCGGCGTGCATAATCATTGATAATTCGCGTTAATGCTGTTTTAAATCCGGATTCATGGGTTCCGCCCTCATAGGTGTGAATGTTATTTGCGAAGGAATATATATTACTTGTATAGCTATCATTGTATTGAAGGGCAATCTCTACTGCGATTCCTTCCTTTTCACCTTCTACAAATACTGGCTCTTCATGAATCACTTCTTTTGTTCGGTTAAGGTGTTCAACGTATGATTTGATTCCACCTTCGTAATGATATTCCTTACGCTTGTTTTCTTCACGTTTGTCTTCGATTGTAATTTTAACGCCTCTTGTTAAAAAGGCAAGCTCTCGAAGACGGGTTGCTAGTGTATCAAATTCATATTCAAGTGTTTCAGTAAAGATTTCACCATCTGGCTTAAAATGGGTTATTGTACCCGTATGATCCGTTTCACCAATTACCTTTAATTCAGTAACAACATGACCGCGTTCAAAAGCGATGTAGTGGACTTTGCCATCACGATGTACATATACCTCCAGTTTTGTGGAAAGGGCGTTAACCACAGACGCACCAACTCCATGCAATCCACCTGAAACCTTATAACCGCCGCCGTCAAATTTACCGCCGGCATGAAGAACTGTCATAATAACTTCAACAGCAGGACGACCCATTTTTTCTTGAATACCGACTGGAATTCCACGTCCATTATCTTTTACGGTAATACTATTATCTTCTTCAATTATGACATTAATCTCATCACAATAACCTGCTAATGCTTCGTCTATACTGTTATCGACAATTTCCCATACTAAATGGTGCAGACCTTTACCGGAGGTTGAACCAATATACATACCAGGGCGTTTTCTTACCGCTTCTAATCCTTCTAAGACCTGGATTTGACTTTCATCATATTCTTGTTGTTGCAATTCTTTTTCTTCCATTGCCACGAATATCACCTACACTTTATTTTAAGAACAAATGTGCAAGCGCCGGACAATAAGGCACTTGACACAGATAGAACTAAATCATGAATTATCTTCCTTATCCTTCTTCTAAAATCGATTCAAAATCGGATACATGCTGTGAACGTTTTTTTAATGTACTAGAGGATAATGGTGAGTAATATACTTTATCTACCGTTACCACTACTGATTTTGTATTTCCATTAGACAATTCTACCACTCTGTCTTTTTTCACGTCTAAAAATTCATTAACGATAGAGGAGGATTTTAAAAGCTGTCGATCTAATATCGTAATGACATCTGATGAACGAACCATTACATTATCTCCCAAATGTATGAACAAATTTCATCACCTCATTTTAGCTTTGTTATGACTCCCGAAGACACAGCATAAGTTGCTGCCTGCTTCAGTGTATCGTGATTGATTCCCTCAACGCTTGTTGTTGTGACAAAGGTTTGGACTTTGCCTTGGATTGTATTTAATAAATGGGACTGTCTATAATCATCCAGTTCCGAAAGAACGTCATCCAATAATAGAATGGGGTATTCCCCAATTTCTGATTGAATTAATTCTATTTCTGCTAGCTTCAGTGATAGGGCAGTCGTACGTTGCTGGCCTTGTGATCCAAAGGTTTGGACATCCTTCCCATTCACAAAAAATGCAAGGTCATCCCGATGTGGCCCCGCTAATGTAACGCCTCTTTCAATTTCCCTCACTCTTATTTTAGCAAATTTTTCGTCATATACATCTACCATTTTCGACAAATCCGCGGTTTCTAATACCTCAATTGAAGGTTTATATTCAATTTGGAGTGTTTCAAGTCCTCTGCTGATTCCGTGATGGATGGGTTCAGCCCATTTCTGTAATAACAAGAGAAATTCAATTCGTTTTTTGACAATTTTTGCTGCTGCTTGAATTAATTGTGAGGTTAACACATCAAGCATTGTTTGATCGTGTTGTTTTTTCGTTTGAAGCTGCTTTAAATAGTGATTTCGCTGATGGAGGATCTTTTGATACTGGCTCAAATCATGTAAATAGACAGCTGAAACTTGACCAATTTCCATATCGATAAATCGTCTTCTCACCTGTGGGCTTCCCTTGACTAGATTTAAATCTTCAGGGGCAAACATGACCACGTTCATATTTCCAACATACTGGCTCAGCTTTTGTTGTTCCAAATGGTTGCTTTTTGCCTTTTTACCCTTTTTAGAGACCACAAGCTGTAATGTTAGGGGACCGTTCCTTTTTTGAACCCTACCCTCTATTTTAGCATATTCTTCATCCCAGCGAATCAATTCTTTATCATTTGAGGTACGATGTGATTTTGCCATCGCTAAAACATAGATGGATTCCATTACATTTGTTTTGCCTTGTGCATTTTCACCTAAAATAACATTGACTTTATCTTCGAAGTGTATGGATAGTTTTTCATAATTACGATAGTTCGTAAGTTCTATTTCCTCAATGAACAAATGGATTCACCCTTTGCGCATAAGCGCGAGAGGCAATCCCTCGCTGCTCATGCTTTTGATATGACGAACGTTCCAAAGCCAGGAATGTCTACTACATCCTTATTTACTAGCTTTTTTCCACGGCGATTCTCTAGCTCCCCATTTACGTAGACTTCATGTTCACCAAGAAACCATTTTGCCATTCCACCCGTTTGGATCACCTCTGCAAGTTTTAAAAACTGTCCTAAAGCGATGAAGTCTGTCGAAATTTCTATTTCCTTTGCCATTTTTTCGCCTACTTTCTTTTATTTTACTAAAGAAATCACAACTAGAAAAGCGCAAGGCGCCGTCCTATTGGCGACAAACACAAGAAAAGCGCTGAAAGAAGGTGCTTTTTGCCTTCCGAAGCGATTGGCTTGTGACTTCGAGCCGATGGCGCCTGGAGCTAGACATCTAGAAAAGAAAACTACTAGGTTTTTACAGCCTAGTAGTTTTGAGGCCCACGTGATGTGGGACAAAATGACGTTGCGTTCTTAGTCTTTGATCAAGTTAATATGTGCGAACTGGAAGAATTAAGTGAAAGACTGTCTCATCATCAAGTGCTTTAATAAAGAACGGTCTCATCGCACCTGTAAAGCTAATTCGAATTTCTGAGCTTTCTATCGCTTTTAATGCATCCATCATATATTTTGCACTAAATGAAATCTTTAATTCTTCACCTTCGATTGATTTACTTTGTATTTCTTCGTTTACCTTGCCAATTTCCGGGGAAGTGGACGAAATTTCAACAACACCATTAGGTAAAGTTGTAAACTTCACGACATTATTATTTGCCTCTCTTGCAAGCAGGGAAGCACGATCAATGGATTGTAAAAACTCTTTAGTAGTTAAAATGATTTCAGTTTTGCTTTCAGTAGGGATTAATCGAGATGTATCTGGATAGCTCCCATCTAATAAACGAGAAAAGAACAATAAATGCTTTGTTTTAAATAACACTTGGTTCTCCGTGATGACGATATCTACTAAATCAATTGTATCATCTAGAATTTTACTTAATTCATTTAAACTTTTCCCTGGAATAACCGCACCATAAGAATCTTCAGAGCCCGTTTCAATCGTTGCGGTTCTCATTGCCAATCGGTGGCTATCCGTCGCAATACAACGTAATGTATTATTTTCAACCTTCCAGTTTACTCCGGTTAAAATAGGGCGAGTTTCAGAAGTTGATACGGCAAATACCGTTTGACGAATCAGATTTTTTAGTAGATCTGCTGGAATTTTAAATCCTTGATTACCTTCAATTTGTGGCAAATGTGGATATTCATCGGCATCAAGACCATTTAAATTAAATTCAGCTTTTCCTGAACGTATAATCGTAAGTAGGTTTGTATGAACTTCAATTTCAACAGTATCCTTAGGTAGCTTTTTAACAATTTCACTAAAGAAACGAGCCTGTAATACAATGCTTCCTGTTTCTTTCACTTCAACAATTTCATCCCCAGCTTCCTCAGTAGGAATAAAAGATTCGATTGAAACGTCGGAATCACTACCTGTAAGAGTAACACCCTCATCTGCTGCTACAATTTTGATTCCAGTTAAGATTGGAATAGTTGTTCTTGAAGATACAGCTTTCATCACATCTTGAACACTTTGTACAAGATGATCCCTTTGAATGATAAATTTCATCAAAAATCCTCCTAAAGATAGTTCTATTTTTGATTTCACCTGAATACATTTGTTAGTTATATATTTATTTTTTTTAAAAGAAAAATCGTAGAAGTACTAGTAGGGCCTGTGAATATGTTGATAACCGGGATAAAACAAATCAAAACAGTCTATCCACATGTGGACAGACTGTGTGCAACAACAAAGAAGTTATTCACAGTATTCAGGTTACAAGTACTTGTCCAAAATAAAAAATGAAACATTTTTATGTTTTAACCCTTTAATTGGGTAATAATTTCAGTTATTTGCTTTTGTAATTGTGTGTCTGTTTTTAATAAATTTGTGATTTTTTCATGTGCATGAATAACCGTTGTATGGTCACGCCCGCCAAACTCTTCTCCAATTTTAGGAAGAGAATTATCTGTCATTTCCCTTGATAAATACATGGCAATTTGACGTGGAAAGGCAATTGATTTTGTCCGTTTTTTTGCCTTAAAATCCTCAAGTTTAATACTATAATGCTGTCCAACGACCTTTTGAATCTCAAAAATTGTAATGACCTTTGGTCTTGAACTTGGAATGATATCCTTTAAAGCTTCTGCAGCAAGGTCTGCATTTATGTCTTTATTTATTAACGATGAGTAGGCAACAATACGAATAAGCGCACCCTCAAGCTCACGAATATTTGTGTTGATTTGGTTGGCGATATAAAGCATGACTTCATTTGGAATGTCTAGTCCCTCTGCTTTTGCCTTCTTACGTAAAATGGCAATTCTAGTTTCTAGATCAGGGGGAGTAATATCAGTAATCAATCCCCATTCGAAGCGGGAACGAAGCCTGTCCTCTAATGTTGGAATTTCCTTCGGCGGTCTATCACTAGAAATAACAATTTGCTTACTTTCCTCATGCAAAGTATTAAATGTATGGAAAAATTCCTCTTGAGTTGATTCTTTTCCGGCTAAGAATTGAATATCATCTATAAGTAAGATGTCGACATTTCGGTATTTATTTCGAAATTCAACAGCTTTATTATCTCGAATCGAGTTAATGAACTCATTTGTAAATTTCTCCGAGGAGAGATAGACAACCTTTGCATTCGGATTATGCTCTTGAACATAGTGGCCAATCGAATGCATTAAATGCGTTTTACCTAATCCGACGCCACCATATAGAAAGAGTGGGTTATAGGCTTTAGCTGGTGCTTCTGCAACTGCTAAGGATGCAGCGTGTGCAAAGCGATTGCCAGATCCGATTACAAATGTATCGAATGTATATTTTTGATTTAGCATATTTTGAGAGTGTTCAGCTGGTTCATCTTGTTTCGTAGCTTTTTTCTCTGGTGTTTTTAATTCGAATTCTTCATCCAGTTGATTTTGAGGAATAATAAATTTGATTCCGAGTTCTGCACCGGTTAAATCATAAATCGTTTCTGCGATTAGATGTAAATATCTAGATTCTAGCCAATCCCTGGCAAACTCATTGGGGGCCGTAATAATAAGTGTATCTTTTTGCAGGGCATGAGCTTTTGTAGACTTCAGCCACGTTTCAAAGCTGGGCTTACTAAGTTTTTTCTCAATTTCCTGGAGAGCCTTGGCCCATAAATCTTCAATATTTTCCAACAATCTCCCTCCTTTGTTCGCGTATTTCTAATAGTTATCATTCATCAAATGTATAAAAATAAGTCCTTATGCAGTCGTTAGCATTCAAATGAATAAAGGGCTATAAATATGCACCCTTGGTAATTTGTGAATAACTATATAATATAGTAGAAAAACATCTTTTCGACATAATCCACTGATTGTGGACAAGCATCCATTCACAATGTGTAAAAAGCTATCCACATGATATCCACATTCTGTGGATAAACAAAAAATGTTGATAACTTATTACGAGTGAAAACAAAACTATAATATCAGATAATGACTACATAATCAATGGTTTTTAAAAACTTATCCACATAATCAATACCTTGTGGAAAATAATTATCCACAACACAAGATGATGTGTAAAACTTGTCGATAAATGTTGTGGATTAAAAAAACTGTCGAAAAAAGTTGTCCACAACAACGAAAAGCTGAAACGCCTTGCACAGAAATGAGGAAACTGGTCGACTTAAATCGCCACGTCCTGTGGCTAAGTCGACACTAGCACTTCCTGTGCGTCGGAGGCTCCGACAAAGAGGCGTTCTCTTGCCTCTGCCAGAGGAGGTGAAATTTCCTGAGTTTCTAGTCGCTGGAGCTGGACATGTAAGAAAAGTTAAAGAAGGAATTATGATTTATTAGTAAATTTAAGAAGAAGTTACGAATCTCAACTTACTTTTTTTCTGATCGTTATTTTCCATCCAAAATATAGTATTTCAAATAAGGTTGACATTTTTTATTAGTTTTCAATATAATTAGTAAGACTGTCTGATGTTTAACTTTATTCAGCAGAAGTCCTTACTTTTACGTGGAGGATGAATGCAAAGAGAGTATATAATTCAGTGGGGGTTCAAACCCTGGCTGAATAAAGTTAAAGCTCCGGCGGATGCCACAGATTTTTTAGAGGAAACTTTTCGAGCATGCTCGAAAAAAATCTGGGCGTAAATACGCTAAAGCGTATTTGATTTTGAGAGTTAATTCCTCAGGGAGGTGTCATATAATGAAAAGAACGTATCAACCAAAGAAACGTAAACACAGCAAAGTTCACGGATTCCGTAGTCGCATGAGCTCTTCAAACGGACGTAAAGTTCTAGCTCGTCGTCGTCAAAAAGGAAGAAAAGTATTATCAGCATAGGCCACTGAAAGCTCAGTGGTCTTTTTTTCTAAATAGGATCTGCCCGAAAGAACCGTGCCTTAGTAGAAAAAAAGCAAAAATAGATGATACTTCATATAAAAAAGTTTTAATCAAAATTTCTTATGACTATACTAGAAAAGGCGCAGATTGTGAGCGCCTGAATTATGGTTATAAGAAATTGTCTTGTCGTACGGGAGTTGTAAAGAATGAAGAAAGAATACCGTATAAAGAAGAATCAAGATTTTCAAACGGTGTTTAAATCAGGGAAATCCTCAGCCAATCGGCAATTTATTGTCTATGTCTATAATAGGGAAGAGCTAGAGCATTTCCGTATTGGCTTATCTGTAAGTAAAAAGATTGGAAACGCTGTTACTAGAAATCGGATTAAACGATTGATTCGTCAATTCTTCCTTGAACACAAAGATCAGGTTCAAACCAAGGATTATGTGATCATTGCCAGAAAGCCAGTTGCTGAGATGAGCTATGAAGATGTAAAGAAAAGCATGCTTCATGTCTTAAGAGTGGCAAAAGTGTTAAAAAAAGTCCCTTAATAGTCGACTTTTTTCAGTGGAAAGAAAGAATTTTCCCAATAAAGATGGTAGAATACAAGGGTACATATTGATTTTTCTTCGAATGAATATGTTTTACAATATATATTTACCTTTAGGATATTTAGATACTAGGAGGAAAAAGTAGTTGAAAAGGCGAATATTACTATTAAGTGCGCTAATAGGATTGATTCTTTTATTATCTGGGTGTGCCCAAGTCAATGATCCGATTACCGCAGAAAGTACAGGAGTTTGGAACAAATACTTTGTTTATCCATTATCCTGGCTGATTACGTATTTTGCTGAACTTTTCAGTAATAACTATGGTTTAGCAATTATCATTGTAACTCTATTAATTCGATTTGCTTTATTGCCATTAATGATTAAACAAACTAGAAGTTCAAAGGCAATGCAAGCAATCCAACCGGAGCTAAAATCACTTCGTGAAAAGTACAGCTCAAAGGACCAGGCGACACAACAAAAGCTACAACAGGAAACAATGCAGCTCTTCCAAAAGCATGGTGTCAATCCACTAGCGGGATGTTTCCCATTATTGATTCAAATGCCAATCTTAATTGGTTTCTACCATGCGATTATGAGAACAAGCGAAATTGCTAATCATAATTTCTTGTGGTTTGACTTAGGCGAAAAAGATCCATATTATATTCTTCCTTTAGTTGCCGGGGTAACAACATTCATCCAGCAGAAAATTACAATGATGGGTATGGATAATAATCCGCAAATGGCTATGATGCTATGGTTAATGCCAATCATGATCGTTGTCTTTGCGATCAGCTTCCCAGCAGCCTTATCATTATACTGGGTCGTGGGTAATATCTTTATGATTGTTCAAACGTATTTAATTAAAGGTCCAGATATTAGAGCAGCTAAATCTGGAGATGCGGGAGGAGCCAAAAAGTGAAACAAGTAACTGCTACAGGGCAAACCGTCGATGAAGCAGTAGAATCAGCTTTAGCTCAACTAAGCACAACAAGAGACCGCACCGAAATACAAATCATCGATGAAGGTAAAAAAGGGATATTTGGGATTTTTGGAACGAAGCCTGCTGTTGTAAAAGTAACTGTAAAAATTGACCCGGTTGAAGAGGCACAGAAGTTTTTAGAAAAGGTCGTTTCAACAATGGGTGTTATAGCAACATTAGACGTTACACGGAACGGAAAAAATGTGACTTTCCAATTATCCGGTGAAAAAATGGCTATTTTAATTGGAAAAAGAGGCCAAACTTTAAATTCATTACAGTATTTAACACAACTGGTTGCAAATCGGTTTTCAGATCATTATTTGAACATTATGGTGGATGCTGAAAACTACCGAGGCCGTCGTGAAGAAACCTTGGTCCAACTGGCAGAAAGAATTGCCGATAAAGTAAGTCGAACAAAGCAGGATGTCAAATTGGAACCAATGCCTTCCTACGAGCGAAAGGTTATTCATACAGCCCTCGCGAATCATATGAAGGTTAAAACAACCTCTAATGGTTCTGATCCGAATCGACATATCGTGATTTCACCAGCAGAATAAATAAAAAATAAAAGCCTAGGCGTTTGCCTAGGTATTTTTTGTGCCTTTTTTGAGGGTTTTAGTTTGGACTTTTTAAAGAACGGTTTGTTATAGTACAGATCCTTTCAGTTAATCGGTGCGGTAAGGTGAATTCTTCAATGTTGTTATTCACATGTGGATAAGATAAAATGGAGTGTAGTTTATTTTGGGAAAACAAGGTTCTGTTTTCGTTGTGGATAAATAGGTAATACTAGGATAAATGTTATTCACAGTTTTCATTTTGATAATAGCAAACGAATTATTCGGAATGTTGATATATAAGAAGGTGAGAAAATGGAGTTTGATACAATAGCAGCCATTTCAACTCCAATGGGAGAAGGAGCAATTGCAATTGTTCGGTTAAGTGGGGATGAAGCAATTGATATTGCAAATCGAGTATTCAAAGGGAAGAATCTAAAAGAGGTTGATTCACATACGATTCATTATGGACATATTGTGGATCCAGATACGAACCAAGTTGTAGAGGAAGTAATGCTTACCTTGATGAGGGGACCAAAGACCTTTACGAGAGAGGATGTAATTGAAATCAATTGCCATGGTGGACTTGTGTCGGTTAATCGGGTCCTCCAACTCGTCCTTGTAAATGGGGCAAGACTTGCTGAGCCTGGTGAATTTACAAAACGTGCCTTTTTAAATGGTCGTATCGACCTTTCACAAGCAGAAGCAGTTATGGACCTAATTCGTGCTAAGACTGACCGTGCGATGAATGTAGCAATTGGGCAGATGGAAGGGAGATTATCTTCCCTAATTAATCGGCTGCGTCAAGAATTGATTGAAACTTTGGCACATATTGAGGTTAATATTGATTACCCAGAGTATGATGATGTTGAGGAAATGACCCACCGTGTCCTACTTGAAAAGGCCAATAACGTACGGTACGAAATCATCAAGTTATTAGAAACCTCCAGCCAAGGGAAAATTTTACGAGAAGGCTTATCTACTGTTATTATAGGTAGGCCAAATGTTGGAAAATCATCGTTATTAAATAGTCTTGTCCATGAAAATAAGGCAATTGTAACAGATATTCCAGGTACAACTCGTGATGTGATTGAAGAATATGTCAATGTACGTGGTGTCCCATTACGTCTAGTGGATACAGCGGGAATTCGTGAAACGGAAGATATCGTGGAACGAATTGGTGTTGAGCGTTCACGTGAGGTTTTGAAAAAGGCGGATCTCATCCTTCTAGTGTTAAACTATGGAGATGAGCTAACAGAAGAGGACGAACGTCTATTTGAGGCTATTTCAGGGATGGAAACCATCGTCATTATTAATAAAACGGACCTGCCGCAAAAAATGAATATGGAAAAGGTTAAAGACCTTGCTAAGGAGAATCCAATTGTAACAACCTCTTTATTAGAGGAAAAAGGGGTAGATGCGTTAGAAGAAGCTATTTCCTCCTTATTTTTTACTGGAAATGTCGAAGCAAATGATTTAACCTATGTTTCTAACTCACGTCATATTGCCTTGTTAACACAGGCGAAAAAGTCAATTGAAGATGCGATATCTGGTGCAGAGTCAGATCTTCCAATTGATATGGTTCAGATCGATTTAACAAGAACATGGGAGCTATTAGGGGAAATAATTGGGGATGCTGTTCACGAAAGCCTACTCAATCAGTTATTCTCCCAATTTTGTTTAGGGAAATAGAAATTATTTTTGCAAGAGGAGGAAATCAAATTGGGCTATGATGCCGGTCATTACGATGTCATCGTCATTGGTGCAGGGCATGCAGGCAGTGAAGCGGGTTTAGCTTCAGCTCGTCTTGGTGCCAAAACACTAATGCTTACAATAAATTTAGATATGGTTGCTTTTATGCCATGTAATCCATCCATAGGAGGACCTGCAAAGGGTACAGTTGTCCGAGAAATCGACGCCCTGGGCGGTGAAATGGCAAAAAATATTGATAAAACACATATTCAAATGAGAATGCTGAATACAGGGAAAGGCCCTGCTGTTCGTGCATTACGTGCCCAGGCAGATAAGTTTTCCTACCAGCACGAAATGAAGAAAACATTAGAAAATGAACCAAATTTAACACTTGTTCAAGGAATGGTTGAACGCTTAATTGTTGAGGACGATGTGTGTAAGGGTGTTATAACAAAAACAGGTGCCACTTTCCTTGCCGAAACAGTTGTCATTACAACTGGTACGTTTTTGCGCGGTGAAATTATTCTTGGTGAATTAAAGTACTCAAGTGGGCCAAATAATCAACAACCGTCGATTAAGCTATCTGAGCATCTTGAGGAATTGGGCTTTAATCTAGTACGATTTAAGACAGGTACACCGCCACGCGTTAACAGTCACACAATTGATTATAGTAAAACTGAAATCCAACCTGGTGATGAAACACCTAGAGCTTTTTCATATGAAACAACAAAATATATTACCGATCAGCTTCCATGCTGGTTAACATACACAAGTGAAGAAACACATCAAATCATTGATGCAAATTTACATCGTTCCCCGATGTATTCTGGGATGATTAAAGGGACTGGACCACGTTACTGCCCATCAATTGAAGATAAGGTGGTTCGTTTCCATGATAAGCCGAGACATCAAATATTCCTTGAGCCAGAAGGACGAAACACACAAGAAGTCTATGTTCAAGGACTTTCTACAAGCTTACCTGAGGAGGTTCAACATCGATTGATTGCATCCGTTCCAGGTCTTGAGAATGCAAAAATGATGAGACCGGGATATGCCATTGAATATGATGCTATTATCCCAACTCAGCTTTGGCCAACACTTGAAACGAAAAAAATCAAAAACCTTTATTCAGCGGGTCAAATTAATGGAACTTCTGGATATGAGGAGGCAGCAGCCCAAGGGATTATGGCAGGGATAAATGCTGGACGCCGTGCCCTAGGTAAAGAGGAAGTTATTCTAAGTCGTTCAGATGCTTATATCGGCGTCCTTATTGATGACTTAGTTACAAAAGGTACAGCTGAGCCTTATCGTCTATTAACTTCACGTGCGGAATATCGTTTACTTCTTCGACATGACAATGCCGATCTGCGCTTAACCGAGCTAGCCCATGATATTGGGTTAATTCCTGAAGAGAGATACCAAAAATTCTTAGATAAAAAAGCTGCGATTGAACAAGAAATGGAACGTCTTCAAGGCATTCGAATTAAACCAACAGATGAAGTAC
Source organism: Bacillus sp. REN16 (assembly GCF_020731355.1). Lineage (GTDB taxonomy): Bacteria > Bacillota > Bacilli > Bacillales > Bacillaceae_L > Ferdinandcohnia. Next base: position 17,391 of record NZ_JAJFZK010000024.1, read on the forward strand.
AAGAACTTATCCGTTCTGTTGGCGGAAGTGAATTAAAAGATGGCATATTAGCATCTGACTTATTAAAGCGACCTGAGATGACATATGAACATATCCGTAAATTAGCTCCAAGTGACTCAGGGGTTCATCCTGATGTTGCTGAGCAAATTGAGATTCAAATCAAGTATGAAGGGTATATTCAAAAATCCTTACAGCAAGTTGATAAATTAAAGCGGATGGAAGACAAAAAAATCCCAGAAAACATTGATTATGATGCCATTTCTGGTTTAGCGAATGAAGCAAGAGCTAATTTGAAAGAGGTACATCCTTTATCGATCGCACAAGCTTCAAGGATTTCAGGGGTAAACCCAGCTGATATTTCCATTCTGCTCGTATACCTTGAGCAAGGGAAAATCGCACGTGTGAACTAACGTTATTGCTAGAAACACAAGGGCTATTTGATTAACATTGGAAGGAAACACAAAATGGACACTTCATTATTTACATCTATGTTGGAGGAGAAGGGGATTTCCCTTTCTCCAACCCAGCTAAGTCAGTTTGAAACCTACTACAAACTATTAGTTGAATGGAATGAAAAAATGAACCTCACGGCGATTACAGAGAAGCCTGAGGTGTATTTAAAGCATTTTTACGATTCTATTTCAGCTGCATTTTATTTTGATTTTACAAAGGAATATTCGATTTGTGACGTAGGAGCGGGTGCAGGGTTCCCAAGTATCCCACTCAAAATTTGTTTTCCAAATTTAAAAATCTCTATTGTTGATTCTCTCCAAAAGCGAATTACCTTTCTCAATGAGCTTTCTAAAGAGTTGCAGCTTGAAAATGTTACATTTTATCATGATCGGGCCGAAACCTTTGGACAAAAAGGGGAAATCCGAGAAACGTTTGATATTGTGCTGGCAAGAGCTGTTGCGAGAATGTCTGTATTAAGTGAGTTATGCTTGCCACTTGTAAAGGTGGATGGAACATTTATTGCAATGAAGGCTGCATCTGTTGCAGAGGAGTTAGAGGATGGCAAGAAAGCCATCACAACACTAGGTGGGCATGTAAAAGAGGTACATCACTTCTTATTACCAATGGAAAATAGCGATCGAAACATCGTAATCATCGAGAAGAACAAACCAACACCTAAAAAATACCCTCGTAAACCGGGAACACCAAATCGTTCACCAATCAAATAAAGTGCGGTGAACTTTTTTTACAGTTATATTTCCTTAACCTTGTGAATTAGTTGAAAGATAGTAAGATTTTTATGAAATTCATGTTATAATAGAAGGAATGAGAGAGAAAATAGAGAATTTGTAATAGTGGGAGTTCTAAGGGGTGGTGGAATTATGAAGCATCCATTTTCACGGTTATTTAGCATCGGTGAAAAAGATGATAAACAACAAATGAACCAAGAACAGGTGGTAGAAGCTCAATTAATGGATTCAACAGATGACGAAGAGTCACACCTGGAGGAAGTACGACAAATTCCGATAAATGAGATTGTTCCAAACCGATATCAACCGAGAACTGTTTTTGCAGAGGATAAAATTAAAGAGCTTGCATTAACCATACGTACACATGGAATTATTCAACCAATTGTAGTACGACAATTTGCTGATAATCAGTATGAGATCATTGCTGGTGAACGACGTTGGAGAGCCGTTCAAACTCTTGAATGGGAGACCATTCCGGCTATCATTAAAGACTTCAATGATGCAGAAACTGCATCCGTTGCCTTGATCGAAAATCTGCAACGAGAAGAGTTATCAGCGATTGAAGAAGCGTATGCTTATGCTAGATTACTAGAATTACATAGTCTTACACAAGAAGCGTTAGCCCAGAGATTAGGAAAAGGTCAATCGACAATTGCCAATAAGCTGCGTTTATTAAAGCTGCCTGAAGAAGTTCAAAAGGTGCTTATGCAAAAGAAACTTACAGAGCGTCATGCAAGAGCTTTAATTCCTTTGAAAGATCCAGAAAAGCAAATTAAGCTTATGCAGGAAATAATTGAAAAAGAGCTAAATGTAAAACAAACAGAGGATCGTGTCGTTAAAATCCTTGAACTAGAAAGGGAGCAAAAACGGCCTAAGCCTAAGTTCAAAGCAGTTAGCCGTGATATGAGAATTGCGATGAATACGATTCGTCAATCCTTAACGATGGTTGAGGAAAGTGGTGTCAATTTAAATACAGAAGAAGAAGAATTTGACGACTATTTCCAATTTACAATTCGAATTCCTAAAAATAAATAAGCCAATCCATTTCCTTACCTATTTACGGTAAGGGAATTTTTTTTGAATGAAAAATTTTATTCGTTAAAATTTATATTTTATCTTTAAAAATGTTTCACGTGGAACATTTAACTTTATTCAGTAGGGGGTGATCCCCAACTGAATAAAGTTAAGCCTCCGGCGGATGCCACGATTTTTCAAAGGAAATTTTTCGAGCGGTAAGATCAAAGACTAAAAACGCCACATCCTGTGGCAACATCTTTATGACCCACGTCCTGTGGGCCTAAAAATCAGGCGCAAATACGTTAAGGCGTATTTTTTGTAAAAAAAAGATAAACCCTATCATTTTTTCATGATAGAATAGAAAAAGTGATAGTTTTATAAAGTAGAAATATGTAGTAATTTGTAGTTTAAAATTGAAAGTAGGTGACATCGTGGGGAAAATCATCTCAATCTCAAACCAAAAGGGTGGAGTAGGAAAAACGACTACTTCTGTTAACCTAAGCGCATGTTTGGCTTATGTCGGAAAGCGGGTTTTACTTGTCGACATTGACCCTCAAGGTAATGCAACAAGTGGTTGTGGCATAGAAAAGGCAAATGTAGATCAATGCATTTATGACGTGCTTGTTGATGATGTAGAAGCAAAGGATGTTACGGTTCCAACGACAGTTGAAAATTTATATATGATTCCAGCAACAATCCAACTAGCGGGTGCTGAAATTGAATTAGTGCCAACGATTTCTCGCGAGGTTCGTCTAAAAAGAGCCTTAGATGAAGTTAGAGACCAATATGACTATATAATTATTGATTGTCCGCCATCATTAGGACTGTTAACATTAAACGCTTTAACAGCTTCTGATACAGTGATCATTCCAGTTCAGTGTGAGTATTATGCACTTGAGGGGCTGAGTCAGTTATTAAACACGATTCGTTTGGTTCAGAAACACCTAAATACCGATTTAATGATTGATGGGGTACTTCTAACCATGCTTGATGCAAGAACGAATTTAGGTATTCAAGTCATCGAAGAAGTGAAAAAGTATTTCCAAGATAAAGTATATAAAACAATTATTCCAAGAAATGTACGATTAAGTGAAGCTCCAAGTCACGGAGAACCGATCATCATCTATGATCCAAAATCAAGAGGTGCTGAAGTATACTTAGATCTTGCAAAGGAAGTGATTGTGAATGGCTAAAGGGTTAGGTAAAGGTGTTAATGCTTTATTCCCATCATTGGAAGCAAAGAATGAAGAGGTTGTCCAAGAGATTAAAATAAATCAGCTACGTCCAAATCCATATCAGCCTAGAAAGACATTTGAGCCAGAGGCAATTGCTGAACTAAAGGAGTCTATCCTAGCACATGGGATTTTACAGCCTATAATTGTTCGAAAAAGCATAAAAGGATTTGAAATTGTAGCGGGTGAAAGACGTTATCGAGCTGCAAAAGAAGCAAAACTAAGTACAGTTCCCGTTGTTGTTCGTGAATTAAATGAACAGCAAATGATGGAGATTGCATTGCTAGAAAATTTACAGCGAGAGGATTTATCTCCGATTGAAGAGGCATTTGCTTACCAATCCTTATTGGACCATTTAAAAGTCACCCAAGAACAGCTAGCAAAAAGATTAGGAAAAAGTAGACCACATATTGCTAATCATCTTCGTCTTTTATCTCTTCCTAAGCATGTACAGAACTTAATTTCAGAAGGAAAATTATCCATGGGTCATGGGCGTACGCTATTAGGACTTAAGAAAAAGGAAAAGTTAAATGCGATTGTGGATAAGGTTATTGCTGAAGAGCTTAATGTTCGTCAGTTAGAAGCATTGGTTAATCAAATAAATCAAAATGTTCCACGTGAAACATCTAAACCGCCAAAGAAGGAAAAGGATATCTTTATTAAAGAACAAGAGTCCTTCCTTCGTGATCGTTTTGGAACATCTGTTACGATTAAGCAAACGAAGAAAAAAGGAAAAATTGAAATTGAATTCTTTTCAAATGAAGACCTTGAAAGGATTCTTGAACTGTTAGAATCGCCGAAAATCTCATAATGATCAATTGAAAACCTGCATGTTCTTATTTTTTTAATAAAACCGTGCAGTGTTTTTTATTACTCATAAAATATATACGTAGGGGAAATGGAAATGGTTCTATTAGGGACGATCATTAATGGGTTGTGTATAGCAGCAGGAACCTTATTAGGAAAGGTTTTACATCGAATTCCAGAAAAGGTAAAAACAACTGTAATGCATGGAATAGGACTTGCTGTTTGTTTGTTAGGAATCCAGATGGGGCTAAAAAGCGAGCAGTTTTTAATCGTTATTTTTAGTTTAGTGTTTGGTGGTATTCTTGGCGAATGGTGGGATCTTGAAGATAAATTAAATCGGTTAGGAGCCTGGATTGAAAAGAAAGTTGGTTCGTCGTCAGGCGAGGGCACGATTGCAAAGGGCTTTGTAACAGCTACGTTGATTTTTGTAATTGGTGCCATGGCAATCATTGGGGCACTTGATAGTGGAATACGGAATGATCATCGTGTTCTTTATACAAAATCAATCTTGGATGGGTTTACTAGTTTAATATTATCGACGACATTGGGAATAGGTGTATTATTTTCGGCAGTGCCTGTCATCCTTTATCAAGGCTCTATTGCGTTATTTGCGACCCAAATTGATAAATGGGTACCTGGAGAGTTAATGGGCTCATTTATTGTTGAAATGACGGGAGCAGGCGGCCTAATGATAGTTGCAATAGGAACAAACCTGTTAGGCATAACAAATATTCGTGTTGCCAATCTATTACCTGGTATTTTAGTAGTGGCTCTCCTCGTAACAGCCATGTATTATTGGAATTCCATCATACATTTTGCACAAGCCATCATTTAAACCTCTTCTAAAGCAGAAGAGGTTTTTTTATAAGCTAAACTGATCCTTTTCAATTGAATCAAGCTCTGTCCTTCGAAGATACTTAAACTCAGCCTTATAAATGCTACTGGAAATAGTATTGGCTATTTTCATTACTAAACTTAATCTCGTATTTTGCAGGACAAAAAACTCCATAAATCCACTTACATTGACAATCCCCGTGATATGCATGTCTCCAATAGGGGGTAATTCCTTATTTACACCCGCACCAGGCTTGATTGGGCCTTCCCCGATAGTAATTGATCCCACACTCTTTAAGCGGCCCAGACAGGCATCTATTCCAATAATAAAAGGGTTTGAATATCTCTGGTTTATTTCTTCAATTTTTTCTTGAAGATTAACAGCATGAATAGGTTCGTCCAATGTGCCATATACATGAAAGTGGGACAATCCTTTTTCAGCAATTTTTGTACCGATTAAAGGTCCAAGACAGTCACCGGTGGAACGGTCTGTACCAATACAAAATATAACAATTGGTTGGGTTTTTAAAAGCGGGAGCATTGAAGTGATTTTTAAGGCAATCTGATGGTCAGCTAACTCTTGGTCATGTGGAATTCGAAAAGGTTCATTCTTTTGATGGTCGAATAATTTATATCTAAGATTCATAGGTTCTTCACCCCTTTTTAACTGTATTACAGTATACGGAAGAATCTTACATTCTATACATCTGAAAAAAAGAATCTTAGATTTGTAAAAATATGTCCATTTAAGTAGTGAAGGATTATGAGTGGTGGGGGGATTGTATGTTTCAGGCAGGGATACGATGGATGTTTCTGATATTAGGTACAGCAATTGGTGCAGGGTATGCATCCGGAAGAGAAATATGGCAATTTTATGGTGAACAGAGTGGCTTAGCCATCATTTTCTTTACCTTTATTTTTATCATTTGCTGCTATATCATTATGAAAATTAGCTATGAAAAAAAGGCAGAGCATTTCGTTCCGGTGTTGAAGGAATTAGTAGGGGAAAAGGTTTCACATGTGTATGATGTAATTACAATTTTATATTTGTTTTCTACCACGGTCGTGATGTTAGCAGGTGGTGGTGCTACTTTGGAATTGTTTAATATTCCATTTTGGTGGGGGATCATCCTATTTGGCTTTCTCCTTGTTTTAGTTTTTTTATGGAATATAAATGGCTTGGTTTCTATTAATATGGCGATAATTCCAGCTTTAATTCTATTTTTAGTCACGGTCTTGTTTATTTTCTTAAAATCAGGTGGAAAAGAGTTTTCTTTTATTCTCCATGAACAGAGCAATTGGCCGTCTGCTTTTACATTTACTGCATTAAATATTTTGCCGCTTGTCGCAGTGTTAGGTGCGATTGGAAAGGAGATGAAATCAAAAGGGGAGGCCTGGGTTGCAAGCATTGGAAGCGGACTGTTTTTAGGCGTAATTACCTTTATTTATAATGAGGCTCTTATTGAGATTGCACAGGAGATTATGCTATATGAAATCCCGTTATTTGTGATTCTGAAGAATTTCCCTTATGTCGCAGTTTTTATCATGTCAATCCTGCTATTTGGTGCGATATTCACAACGGCAGCATCAGGATTATTAGGATTGTCCACAAGGTTTAAGGAAAAAATGAAAATGCCATTGTGGATAATTGCGATTCTCTTTATTTTGTTGATGACTCCATTTACAACTTTTGGTTTTTCAACCCTTGTTTCGATTTTATATCCTTTATATGGAATTGCAAATTTATACTTATTAGCGGTTATTTTGCTGTATCCGATTGTAAATCGCTACAATTTGAAATGAATTCCTGTTACAATACAACATATAAAAAGGTTAAAGGGTGAATGTCATGGTTGAAAAAGAGTACGGATTACATGATATTGTAGAGATGAAAAAACCTCATCCATGTGGAACAAATAAATGGAAGATCATTCGGATAGGGATGGATATTCGAATTAAATGTGAGGGCTGTGCACACAGTGTACTCATTCCTCGAAAAGAGTTTGGGCGAAAATTAAAAAAGATTCTTGTTAAGCACGAGGAATAGAGTCTCGTGCTTTTTTTGATGGAAAAAATAAGTATGTTATGGTGAATCTTTTTTATAGAATTTTTGAAACAGTCATTTATAATAAAGATTACAAACTTTAGAGCTATGTGGGGAGATGAATGAATTGACCACATTTAAATCTGCATGTCCGTTAAATTGTTGGGACAGCTGTGGTTTTGTCGTTGAAGTAGAAAATGGAAAAGTTGTAAAGATAGATGGCGATAAAGAACATCCGATTACAAAAGGGAAAATTTGTGGCAGAGGTCGTATGCTGGAAGCAAGGACGAACTCTGATGAACGGATTCTTTATCCTTTGAAAAAAGTAGATGGAGAGTTTCAGAGAATTTCGTGGGAGCAGGCTTTAATTGAGGTTTCAGCGAAACTCGCTGATGTGAAACAGAAATATGGATCAACTGCTGTGTTGCATAGTCATGATTATGCAAACGGGGGACTTTTAACAAAGATACCAGACCGCTTTTTTAATTGTTATGGTGGTGCGACTGAGTTAATTGGCAGCATTTGTTGGGGGTCCGGAATTGAGGCACAAAATTGGGATTTCGGAAATGCAGCTAGCCATGCTCCTGAGGATATATACAATAGTAAAAATGTCATTATTTGGGGAAGAAACGTGACACGCACGAATATGCATCTATTTGCTTACTTACAGGAAGTGAAAAAGAAGGGTGTCAACCTCATTGTCATTGATCCTATTTATAATGGCACGGCTAAAATAGCACATTCATATATTTCGATTACTCCAGGAACGGATGGATTTTTAGCGATTGGAATTATGAAGGAAATCCTTCGCTTAGGACTACAAGATCAATATTTTATTTCAACATATACAGTTGGTTTTGAAGACTTAAAGGATCTTTTACAATCGATAACAATGGAACAAATTGAGAAAATCACAAATGTTCCACGTGAAACAATTACAAATTTAGCCCATGTTTATTGTGATGGTCCAACAGTAACTTACATGGGATTAGGAATGCAGCGATACGCAAATGGGGGAAATACAATTCGTTTAATTGATGCCCTGGTTGCAGTAAGCGGTAATGTTGGAATTCCTGGCGGTGGTGCTAATTTTGGCAATACACAGGTTGGCCAAAGCTTCGATAGTGCTGCATTAACACTTCCAGAAAGGAAGAAAGAATCAAGGGCGTTTGTAATGGCTGAACAAGCGGAAAAAGTCTTAGCGGCTTCAGAGCCTCCAATAAAAATGATCATGGTATCTTGCGGGAATCCATTAACACAAGTGCCGAATACGGCGCTTGTTGAGGAAGCATTCCATTCAGTTGATACGGTCGTTGTACTAGAACAGTTTATGACCGATACAGCAAGATTAGCAGATTATGTGCTTCCATCCGCAACTGTTTTTGAGGAGGAAGATATTTATTATTCCTCCATGTACCATCACTTTGTTAATTACGGACCCAAGCTAGTTGAAGCTCGGGGTGAGGCGAAATCAGATGTCTGGATTTGGTCGGAATTAGCAAAAAGGCTGGGCTTTGGCGATGATTTTGACTATTCAAGAGAAGAATTTATTAAAATGGGATTAGGTTCATTACAGGATGAAGGAATTACATTTGATGAAATTAAAAATAAAAGTCATGTCCCACTTCCAGTACAGCTTGTTCCATGGCAGGATTTCCAGTTTACAACCCCATCTGGAAAATTTGAGTTTACTTCATCACTAGGGGAGATAAAAGGATATGATGGACGTTTGAAAATTTCATATCCGAGAGAATCCATTCATACTGATCAAGATTTAGCAATGCAATATCCATATTCATTATTAACAATCCATCCTTTACGCTCGAATCATTCACAAAATTACCATTTGATTGAGGGATTGCAATCGGTAAAGGTTGAAATTTCAAAGGATATTGCAGAGCAAAAAGGACTTGAGCCAAATGATAGGGTAAAGGTGTTTAATGACCGTGGTGAAATCATTGGGAACATCCAGATTTTAAAGGATTCAGCTCCAAATATTGTGTGTATTGATGAAGGGCAATGGCATATTTTTGGTGGCAGTGTGAATCAGCTTACTTCTCATCAGGTTTCCGATAATGGACTTGGTAGTACGTTATATGATTGCCTTGTAGAAATTGAAAAGGTGGAAGAATAGGATTTTGTGTTTCTTACGAAAGTAGAATAAGCTGAAACGGCTTGTGTTTTTAATAAGGAATATCTATAATTGTTGAAGGCTAGTTAGTATGTTACGGATAAGAGGAGTGGAAAAATCAATGGCGTTAACAGCAGGTATCGTTGGTCTTCCAAACGTTGGGAAATCAACTCTTTTTAATGCAATTACACAAGCAGGCGCGGAATCAGCGAATTATCCGTTTTGTACAATTGACCCAAATGTGGGGATTGTTGAAGTGCCGGATGAGCGTTTAAATAAATTAACAGAATTAGTACAACCCAAAAAGACTGTCCCAACTACGTTTGAGTTTACAGATATTGCAGGGATTGTAAAAGGGGCTAGTAAAGGAGAAGGCCTTGGTAATAAGTTCTTATCACATATTCGCCAGGTAGATGCAATTTGTCATGTTGTGCGCTGTTTTGCAAATGACAATATTACACATGTTGCTGGTAAGGTTGACCCTATTGCAGATATTGAGACAATCAATTTAGAGCTTATTTTAGCGGATTTAGAATCGGTTGATAAGCGTATTGACCGTGTTGGGAAGCTTGCAAAGCAAAAGGATAAGGATGCTGTTGCAGAACATGAAGTTCTAGTGATGTTAAAAGAAACCTTTGAAAATGAACAGCCAGCACGTGCAATTGAATTTACGGAAGAGCAAATGAAGTATGTAAAGGGCATGCATTTACTAACAAGTAAACCAGTTTTATACGTTGCGAATGTTGGTGAAGATGATATAGTTGATCCTTCCTCAAATGAGTATGTTCAATTAGTTCGTGAGTTTGCGGAAAAAGACAATGCAGAAGTGATTGTTATCTGTGCGAAGATTGAGTCAGAGATTGTTGAGCTTGAAGGGGAAGAAAAGGAAATGTTCCTTGAAGAACTTGGAATTGAAGAATCTGGACTTGATCAATTAATTCGTGCTGCGTATCATTTATTAGGCCTTGCTACGTATTTTACAGCCGGTGTTCAAGAAGTACGAGCATGGACATTTAGAAAAGGAATGAAGGCACCTCAATGTGCTGCGATTATTCACACAGACTTTGAGAGAGGATTTATTCGGGCGGAGACAGTATCATATGAAGATCTGCTTGCAGGTGGATCTATGAATGCTGCTCGTGAGGCAGGAAAGGTACGTCTTGAAGGGAAAGAATATATTGTTCAGGATGGGGATGTCATCCATTTCCGTTTTAATGTATAAGGGATATTGCAAGTAGCCACAGGACGAGTTTATGTTTTGTGGTTTTTCTATTTTAAAGATATCTTGCCTACAAATTATTCATGTGATATAATATTTTTCTGTGAGTAATTGAAATAATTGCTCCTTGCTCTTTTTAGATAAAGAGCCGTTAGTCCAAAAGGAGGTGTAACGTGATGAGAAAATACGAAGTTATGTATATCATCCGTCCAAACATTGATGATGAAGCGAAGAAGGCTTTAGTTGAACGCTTTAACAGCATTCTAACTGACAATGGTGCGGAGATTACAAACGTAAAAGAATGGGGTAAGCGCCGTTTAGCTTATGAAATCAATGATTTCCGCGATGGTTATTACATGATTCTTAACGTAATGTCTAACCCTGAAGCTGTTAGCGAATTTGATCGTCTAGCAAAGATCAGTGAAGATATTATCCGTCATATCATTGTTAAAGAAGAAGAATAAGAATTTTTATAGAGTATAGACTCTGTTTCAATATCCTGTTAAGGAGATGGTTCTGATGATGAATCGCGTAGTTCTTGTAGGGAGACTTACTAAGGATCCGGAATTACGATATACCCCAAGTGGAGTTGCAGTTGCAACCTTCACGCTTGCAGTGAATCGAGCATTTACAAATCAGTCTGGCGATCGTGAAGCTGACTTCATTAATTGCGTCGTATGGCGCCGACCAGCTGAAAACGTAGCAAACTTCCTTAAGAAGGGAAGCTTAGCAGGTGTTGATGGTCGTCTTCAAACAAGAAATTATGAAGGCCAGGATGGCAAACGCGTATATGTTACAGAGGTTGTAGCAGAAAGTGTTCAATTCCTTGAACCTAGAAATGCGAATGAAGGGCAGCGCAGCGGTGGAGGTAATTCTGGTGGCAACTATGGCGGAGGTTATGGAGGCAATCAAGGTAACTTTGGTGGCAACCAGGGTGGAAACCAAGGCGGTGGCCAAGGTGGATATCCTCCATTTGGACAGAGTCAGAACCCAAATCAAAACCAAGCACCTACAAGAGTAGATCAAGATCCATTTGCAAATGATGGACAACCTATCGATATTTCAGATGATGATCTTCCATTTTGAGAAGTGTAAGTGTGTGTAATGTGTAAACTACATTAAACACCTTATCTATCAAGGGGTTGTGTCTATTTAACAGTGTGTAATCTTTAAAAGGTATTCCAAAGGATTTAGGGGATTATTTATACCTTTAATTCTTTGTGTGTAATCTATTGAAAACTCTCACTACTCAGGGGAATTATGTGTTATACTGTGTGTAATGTGTAATTCTGATATGGAGGGGGCTATTTGCCTTTCTCCTTTGAGTGGAGGGGAGTGCCTTGAAGGTTGAAAAAACCCTGTCATCCTTTGTGT
>NZ_JAJFZK010000025.1 GCF_020731355.1 Bacillus sp. REN16
TATCCATAGGATGATGGAGCTTCTGACGAGAAGTCGCTCTTTGACTTCGACAGAAGAAGCGAAGCAGACGTAGGATATGGCTTCTGGAGCTAGACAAATCACTTCTAATGAATGTATGAACGTTATCTAGTGTTGAAGGAATGAATCCTTCAACATAGTCTAGTGGCGATAGCGAAGAGGTCACACCCGTTCCCATACCGAACACGGAAGTTAAGCTCTTCAGCGCCGATGGTAGTTGGGACTTTGTCCCTGTGAGAGTAGGACGTCGCTAGGCACNCATAGTCTAGTGGCGATAGCGAAGAGGTCACACCCGTTCCCATACCGAACACGGAAGTTAAGCTCTTCAGCGCCGATGGTAGTTGGGACTTTGTCCCTGTGAGAGTAGGACGTCGCTAGGCAATTATTATTCCGCAGTAGCTCAGTGGTAGAGCTATCGGCTGTTAACCGATCGGTCGTAGGTTCGAGTCCTACCTGCGGAGCCATTGCTTCCATAGCTCAGCTGGTAGAGCACTTCCATGGTAAGGAAGAGGTCAGCGGTTCGAGCCCGCTTGGAAGCTTAAAAAATGCTTTTTTTTAAAATGGCCCGTTGGTCAAGCGGTTAAGACACCGCCCTTTCACGGCGGTAACACGGGTTCGAATCCCGTACGGGTCACCATTAAGCGTTGGAGGATTAGCTCAGCTGGGAGAGCACCTGCCTTACAAGCAGGGGGTCGGCGGTTCGATCCCGTCATCCTCCACCATTAAATATTAAATAATGCCGGTGTAGCTCAGTTGGTAGAGCAACTGACTTGTAATCAGTAGGTCGTGGGTTCGACTCCTATCGCCGGCACCACCTTAGGTTGGAGGGGTAGCGAAGTGGCTAAACGCGGCGGACTGTAAATCCGCTCCCTCAGGGTTCGGCGGTTCGAATCCGTCCCCCTCCACCATTTATTTTTTAAAGAAGCCTTTATTCTTTCCTTGGACAAGTTCAAAAGGATGAAGTAGGCTATTTTTATGGAAATTGCACATTTAATTAGTAAAATTACTCATATTTTGTGATAGTTTGTGCAAGATAATAGGGTACTTAAAGTAATTATTTACGTTAAGCGTTAAAGACACTTTAAACTTAGTGTTTTTTAATACTATGGGTTGTCGACGACATTTCGTGATATTTCCTGCAGAAATATCCCAAAATATCCTCTTGCGGAGTAGCTCATGCAGCTTATTCGAAGAAGTTTTTTCATGTAGTTTAATCAATGGGCTATAGCCAAGCGGTAAGGCAACGGACTTTGACTCCGTCATTCGTAGGTTCGAATCCTGCTAGCCCAGCCATTTTAATTTTTTTTGCACGAGCCATTAGCTCAGTTGGTAGAGCACGAACGAGTAGGCTTCGAAGCATAAGCTTCAGCGTACCAATCGAACTGCTACTTGCATTAACTTCCCGAGATTGGGACGTTGTAGATGTACTTTGTATCGATTATTAACTTGGTTATCTACATATTATTTAGTACGAGCCATTAGCTCAGTTGGTAGAGCATCTGACTTTTAATCAGAGGGTCGAAGGTTCGAGTCCTTCATGGCTCATCTCTTATGGGAAAGTAGTTCTGTGGAAGAACACCACCATGCCAAGGTGGTGATTATGTCTTCCGCTTCAGGAACTGCTTTTTTTTATATTTAGGGGCCTTAGCTCAGCTGGGGGAGAGCGCCTGCCTTGCACGCAGGAGGTCAGCGGTTCAAGATCCTGATAGGCTCCACCAGAAGTTAAAATGTAATACCGATAATCCTTTGCGGATTATTTTTTTTACCTAAATTTTATGTGGTTTGCAGGAGTACGGTTCCTAAAACTATCCAGTTGCGAACCCGATAAAGCACTTTGCATACACGCCGTCTCCTATTAATATCCAAGTGCGAGCATGATAACCCACTTTGCATGCACACCATCTCCTATCCTAGTATTCTCCAGATACGAGCGCGATAACATGTTTTATGCCCAGCCCCCCCTTAGTTTATGCATAGATATACACGATTTTGTGCAGTTGAGTCATCCTTATGAAAGCAGTTACAATAAGGTATAAGGGAGAGGGGGCATTTTATCATGAAGAAGGATATTTCAATCATTGGGGTTCCGATGGATTTAGGCCAGATGCGCAGAGGGGTAGATATGGGGCCAAGTGCCATTCGATATGCGGGAGTTGTTGAACGATTAGAAAGACTTGATTATGATATTGATGATTTAGGTGATATTGACATTATACGTCCTACCCGAGGGGAAATGAATAACGATGAAAATTTGAAAAACCTGGAGAAAGTATCTGAGGCAAGCGAAAAGTTGGCAGCGAAGGTTAATGAGGCTATTCTAAATGGAAGATTTCCACTTGTTTTAGGTGGTGACCATAGTATTGCAATCGGTACACTTGCGGGTGTTTCCAAACATTATCAAAATTTAGGAGTCATTTGGTACGATGCCCATGGTGATTTAAATACCGCGGATACTTCTCCAAGCGGCAATATTCATGGAATGCCACTTGCGGCAAGCCTAGGGCTTGGGCATAAGCGACTCACTGAAATAGCTGGGTATAGTCCTAAGATTAAACCCGAGAACGTTGTCATAATTGGTGCAAGATCCCTCGATGAAGGTGAGAAAACATTAATTAAACAGCAAGGTATAAAAGTGTATACGATGCATGAAATTGATCGTTTGGGCATGACAAAGGTTATGGAAAAAACGATTGCGTATTTAAGAGAAAGAACAGATGGTGTCCACTTATCTTTAGATTTAGATGGTCTTGATCCACATGATGCTCCAGGTGTAGGTACTCCCGTGCTTGGAGGTATTAGTTATCGTGAAAGCCATTTGGCAATGGAAATGTTAGAGGAATCAAAATTAATTACTTCTGCTGAATTCGTAGAAGTGAATCCAATTTTAGATGATAAAAATAGAACGGCTTCTGTTGCCGTTGCATTAATGGGTTCTTTATTTGGTGAAAAACTTTTATAAAATCGTCTCAGTATCTCGTGAAAATGAGGTACTGTGTTTTTTTATTTTAAAGATTTGCATTCTGGACACATAAACTAGCCAAAATTTGTTAAAATGAAAATTATGGAGAAAATGAAACCTTTTTAAAGGTCAATCGTAAATAATGATACCCGCAGTGGCGGAGGTATACAATATGGAGACTATCATCAAAAACAGAATAAGGCAGACAAAAAATGGAGATCAGAGTGCATATGGAGAGATAGTAGAATTTTACAAAGACAAGGTGTTTCAAATATGCTATCGTATGCTTGGAAATCGACATGAAGCAGAGGATATTGCACAGGAAGCATTTATTCGCGCGTATGTGAACATTCACAGCTATGATTTGAATAAAAAGTTTTCAACGTGGCTATATCGTATAGCAACGAATCTGTCGATTGACCGCATTCGAAAGAAAAAACCTGACTACTATCTAGACGCTGAGCTTGCAGGCTCAGATGGACTAACTATGTATTCGCAGGTAGCAGCAGATACTGCTCTACCCGAGGACGAGCTTGAAACGATGGAGCTTCAAGAATTAATCCAAGCAGAAATACTGAAGCTTCCGGATAAGTATCGTTCGGTCATTGTTTTAAAATACATCGAGGAGTTTTCACTAAAGGAAATTGGTGAAATTCTTGACTTGCCTGTCGGCACGGTAAAAACAAGAATTCACAGAGGCCGTGAAGCATTACGAAACCAGCTTCGACATGTATAGGGGTGAAAAAAATGAGCTGTTCAGAAAACAACGTGATTGAATTAATGCACAATTATTTAGATGAAGACATTTCTGAAGAGGAAGAGAAGCTACTACGTGAGCATTTGAATGCATGTGAATCATGCCAGCAGCACTTTCATGAGCTAAAGAAATCCATTGCGTTGGTACAAAGTACTTCTCACATTTCCGCACCCAGCGATTTTACATTAAAGATCATGAAGAATCTACCAAAGGAAAAACGTACCGCAAGTTTTAGACGCTGGTTTAGAGAGCATCCAATGCTCACAGCTGCTTCGCTCTTTCTTTTATTAATGGCAGGGAGTCTTTTTTCGGTGTGGAGTGAAAGCGATCAATTCTCCGTTTCAAAGCAACCAAACTTAATTGTTGAAAACAATACGGTGATTGTTCCTGAGGGCGAAACAGTTAAGGGTGATGTCGTTGTTAAGAACGGAAAGCTTGTGATTGAGGGTGACGTTGATGGGAATGTCACTGTGATAAATGGTGAGAATTATATGGCCGCAGCCGGGAATGTTAGCGGTGAAATTAAAGAAGTCAACCAGATGTTTGAATGGCTTTGGTACCATATTAAAAAAGTAGGAACAGATGCAATTCATATTTTTGACAATGAAGAATAGGCCATCGGACACGATGGCCTATTTTTCGATGTCTAGCTCAAGAAGCCATCGGCTCTATGGTCTAGCTATTCGGAGGGTAAAAAGCGCCTTCTGTCAGCGCTTGTCTTATCCTGTCGCCGATATGCTGAAGCATTAAGCTTTTCAAATTGAATTTAAGCTAATCCTCCTACCAATTTGTAATTGGTACATGAAAGTTATATGATATAATATTATAGCTAACTATGTTTTTTGGATTATTTCATAGAGGAAGTGTGAGAATGTCATTTAATGAACTCCCATTATTAGGTTACCTCGGCATTTTTTTAGATGTTCTCCTTGTCTGGTATGTGATATATAAATTATTATCCCTCATACGCGGAACAAAAGCTGTTCAGTTGTTGAAGGGTATTATTGTGATCGTTTTTATCCGATTATTAAGCAGCTTGTTAGAATTACATACTTTGTTTTGGTTAGTGGATCAGGTGATGGATTGGGGATTCTTAGCGATTATCGTTATATTTCAGCCTGAATTGCGAAGGGCATTGGAACAGCTTGGCCGAGGAAAAATATTCTCAAGAAGCGGTACGGATGAAGATGACCATCAGGTAAAATTAATTGAAGCAATAACGAAAGCCACAGATTATATGGCAAAACGTCGCATTGGTGCACTCATTTCGATTGAAAGACAGACGGGAATGGGTGATTATGTGGAAACAGGTATTCCACTAAATTCAGCCATTTCATCTGAGTTACTCATTAATATTTTTATTCCAAATACCCCATTACATGATGGAGCCGTTATTATTCAAAAAAATCAAGTAGCCGCAGCCGCTTGTTATTTACCACTTTCGGAGAGTCCATTTATTTCAAAGGAATTGGGAACTCGGCACCGTGCTGCACTTGGGATTAGTGAGGTAACCGACAGCATAACCATCGTTGTATCAGAGGAGACAGGAAGTGTTTCCTTAACAAAGAATGGTGAATTGCACCGTGATTTGAAACCTGATGCATTTCGAGATTTACTAAAACAAGAACTAACAACAAATGAAAGCATTACCTCTCATCCACTTTGGCAATGGAGGGGGAAGAAAAATGGATAAATGGATTGATAACCGTTGGGTTACACGAATCATTGCATTATTAATTGCCTTGCTCTTATTTGCATCTGTCAGTTTTGAAAATCAGCCTGCATCCAAGAGTCCTGCTGGGCTGCCGTTATTTTCAAATTACACGGAAACATTAACGGAGATTCCGGTCAATACATACTATGATGATCAAAATCTAGTGGTATCAGGAGTTCCCCAATATGTAAACGTCACGATAGAGGGTCCATCAGGTGTAACTAAGAGGGAAGGTCTTCAAAAGGAAATGGAAGTGTATGTAGACCTAACACAGTTATCGGTTGGCACTCATAAGGTAAAGCTACAATATCGAAATATATCTGATAAAATAAAAGTGAAAATTGATCCTGCAGAAATTACCGTCGTCATTCAGGAAAAGGTAACGAAGGAATTCCCAGTTGAAATTGACTTTGTTAACCGTGACCAAATAGCAGAAGGATATACAGTTGAACAGCCAGTAGCATCACCTCGCGTTGTCAAAATAACCGGTGCCTTAGAGGAAATCGAAAGAATTGCATTAGTTAAAGCAGTCGTCGACCTTAAGGGAGTATCGGAAACATTTACACAAGAATCGCGAGTGGCTGTGTATGATAAAAATCAAAATGTATTGTCAGTTACCGTTGAACCAAACGTTGTTGAAATCACGGTTCCAATTGTCAGCCCGAATAAATCCGTATCATTTACCCTTAAACAAAAAGGAAAGCTTGCGGATGGACTGAGTATAGTTAATATCACACCGACGCCAAATCAGGTAACAATATTTGGCCCAAAAGAGGTAATTGATGCAATTTCCTCCATTGAAGGTGAAATCGACCTTGATAAAATAAAGGAAGACTCTACGATTAAAGTGAAGGTTCCGATACCAAAAGGGGTTTTACAGGTATCTCCACAGGAAATTGAAGTAACAGTCGATGTTGAAGAAGAGGTATCGGAAACCTTCTCAGATTTATTAATTCGAAGCCAAGGCTTAGGAGCCGAATATGCACTTACCTTTTTAAACCCTGAGTTAGGGACTCTAGATTTAGAAGTGCGTGGTGCACCGGGTGTTATAGAAGGGACAAGTCCTACTAACCTTGATGTATTTATCGATGTGACCAACCTAGGGATTGGTGAGCACGAAGTAGATATAGAAGTGAACGGCCCAAACAATATGACTTGGGCATTACCTCAAGAAAAGGCAAAGATACGAATTATCGAAAAAGAAGGGTAATTAACTTTATTCAGCAGTAATCTCTACTTTCCGAAGTGGGGATAAAAAATATATAATTTGTGTGGGGTTCAAACCTCGACTGAATAAAGTTAATACCTCCGGCGGATGCCTCAGATTTTTAAAGGAAAGTTTTCGAGCAGTATGATTAAAGACTAAAAACGCCACATCCTGTGGCAACGTCTTTATGACCCACTTCCTGTGGGCCTAAAAATCTGGGCGCAAATACGCCAAAGCGCATTTGATAGTATCTGCAAAAGGAGAGATCATTTAAAATGGGAAAATATTTTGGTACAGATGGTGTACGTGGTGTTGCAAATAGCGAATTAACTCCAGAGCTTGCATTTAAAGTAGGAAGATTTGGTGGTTATGTACTAACGAAGGATAAAGAAAGACCAAAGGTAATAATTGGCCGCGATACTCGTATTTCCGGTCATATGCTAGAAGGTGCACTTGTAGCAGGCCTACTATCCATTGGGGCAGAGGTTATGCGTTTAGGTGTTATCTCTACTCCAGGTGTAGCTTATTTAACAAAAGCTTTAGGGGCTGAGGCAGGTGTAATGATTTCTGCTTCACATAACCCTGTCCAAGATAATGGAATTAAGTTCTTTGGTCCAGATGGATTTAAGCTTTCAGATGAGCAGGAAAATGAAATTGAAGCACTTTTAGATTTACCTGAAGATCAGCTTCCACGTCCAATCGGGGCTGAATTAGGACAGGTGAATGATTATTTCGAGGGTGGTCAAAAATACCTTCAATTCTTAAAACAAACAGTGGACGAGGATTTCACAGGTATTCATGTGGCATTGGATTGCGCTCATGGTGCAACATCTTCACTAGCTACGCATTTATTTGCTGATCTGGATGCAGATATTTCAACAATGGGAACATCTCCTAATGGCCTTAATATTAATGATGGCGTAGGTTCAACACATCCTGAGGCACTTGCTTCCTTTTTGAAGGAAAAAAGCGCAGATGTTGGACTAGCATTTGATGGCGATGGCGACCGTCTAATAGCGATTGATGAGAATGGAGATATCGTTGATGGGGACCAAATCATGTATATTTGTGCAAAATATATGAAGGAACAAGGTCGATTGAAGCATCAAACTGTTGTATCCACAGTAATGAGTAATTTAGGCTTCTATAAAGCATTAGAGCAAAATGACATTGCAAGTGTGCAAACGGCCGTTGGCGACCGTTATGTTGTAGAGGAAATGAAGAAGAGCGGATATATTCTAGGTGGGGAACAATCCGGTCATATTATTTTCCTAGATTACAATACAACTGGGGATGGGCTATTAACAGGCTTGCAGTTAGTGAATATCATGCAGAGCACAAAGAAACCTTTGTCACAGCTTGCAAGTGAGATGACCAAGTTCCCGCAGCTGTTGGTGAACGTGAAGGTTACTGATAAATACCATGTTGCTGATAATCCTGTGATCAAAGAGGTTATCGACCAGGTAGAGGCTGAAATGAATGGAAACGGACGTATCTTAGTTCGCCCATCTGGAACTGAGCCCTTGGTAAGGGTCATGGCAGAAGCTCCAACTGAAGAGCTATGTAAGGAATATGTAGACCGTATTGTAGCTGTTGTAAAAACAGAGATGGGAATTGAATAACATAGATTTTGATTAAAAATATGCAAACCTGACACATCTTGTTCCAGGTTTGCATATTTTTTTAGTATACATGGAAGTTTTATACCATGTTTTGATTGACGAGTTTAGTTTTTCTGTTGTATGATTAGTCTTGTTCTTTTTGAAAAGGGGGGATTAAGTAGAACAGTTATATATTAAAGCGCCAGAACTAAACCATGAACGGAAAAAGTAACAAAGCATAGGCTATTGTTATGGGTTTAGTTGACGAGGTGGAGGTTTATCGAAATTTCGGCGGATGCCTCCCGGTTGTTATCAATCACGACCGCAATTCCTTTTAGGTAAAACAGAGGGGTGACTCTTTGCACAAACAAAAGGAAATGATTGTTGAGAAAATAGATAAATACGGAAAAAAGGGGCAAGTTAGCCCCGTGCTTTCTTGTTCCCTTTTTTAGGGAGGAAATTTAATAATGTGCGGAATTGTAGGTTTTATTGGACATCAAGACTCTAAGGAAATTTTGTTAAAGGGACTAGAAAAGCTTGAGTATCGCGGATATGATTCAGCAGGAATCGCAGTGATAAATGATGATGGTGTTCATGTTTTTAAAGAAAAAGGTCGTATTGCAACACTTCGTGAAGCGGTAGATCATAATGTATTTGCCACTGCTGGGATTGGTCATACACGCTGGGCAACACATGGAGTTCCTAGTAAAGTTAATGCACATCCACATCAAGCATCATCAGGAAGATTTACGCTTGTGCATAATGGTGTAATTGAAAACTACACTCAGCTTAAGGATGAGTATTTACAAAACGTTGAGTTAAAAAGCGATACTGATACAGAGGTTGTTGTTCAAGTACTTGAACAATTCGTAAAACAGGGCCAAGAGGTAGAAGAGGCGTTTCGTAAGACGCTAAGCCTTCTGAAAGGATCCTACGCAATTGCCATGCTTGATGAACAAAACAATGAAACTATCTATGTTGCGAAAAACAAAAGTCCGTTACTTGTTGGCCTCGGCGGCAATTTTAATGTTGTAGCAAGTGATGCAATGGCAATGCTTCAAGTAACCGATCAATATATCGAGTTAATGGATAAAGAAATTGTTATTGTTAAAACAGAGTCTGTCACAATTAAAAATTTAGCGGGAGAAACTATCAACCGTGAACCATATACAGCAGAGCTAGATGCAAGTGATATTGAAAAGGGAACCTACCCACACTATATGCTAAAGGAAATTGACGAACAGCCATTAGTGATGAGAAAAATCGTTCAAGAATATCAAACTGAAAATGGCCAGTTAGCCATCAATCCATGTATTGCGGAAGCTATGAAGGAAGCAGACCGCATTTACATCATTGCTGCTGGAACTAGTTATCATGCTGGTCTTGTTGGGAAACAATTCATCGAAAAAATGGCGCACATTCCTGTAGAGGTTCATATTTCGAGTGAATTCTCATACAATATGCCGTTATTATCTAAAAAACCATTATTCATCTTTATTTCACAAAGTGGAGAAACAGCTGACAGCCGCGCAGTGTTAGTACATGTAAAAGAAATGGGCCACAAGTCCATTACGATTACAAACGTCCCTGGTTCAACACTATCTCGTGAAGCGGACTTCACATTGCTTTTACATGCAGGCCCTGAAATTGCAGTTGCCTCAACTAAGGCTTATACAGCTCAGTTAGCTGTTCTTTCAATTCTTGCTTATGTAACAGGTGAATCAAAGGGAATAAAGGTTGGCATGGACCTTGTGCATGAACTTGGAATCATTGCAAATAGCATGGAAGCTCTTTGTGATGACAAAGAAGTAATGGAAACTATCGCTTGGGAGTACCTTACAACAACTCGCAACGGCTTCTTCATTGGTCGTGCAATGGATTACTTTGTTGGTTTAGAGGGCGCCTTAAAGCTAAAAGAAATCTCCTATATCCAAGCGGAAGGCTTCGCTGGAGGAGAATTAAAGCACGGAACAATTGCCTTAATTGAAGAAGGAACACCGGTTATTGCTCTTGCAACACAAGAGAAGGTTAACCTAAGCATTCGAGGAAATGTAAAAGAGGTTGTTGCACGTGGTGCTCATCCTTGCATCATTTCAATGAAAGGTTTAGAGATGGAAGATGACCGTTATGTGCTTCCAGCCGTTAACGAATTGTTAACACCACTTATCTCTGTCATTCCTTTACAGCTTATCGCTTACTACGCAGCACTACACCGTGATTGTGACGTTGATATGCCACGTAACCTTGCGAAAAGTGTTACGGTGGAATAAGCAATAAAAACTGTTTTTTTAATTTGTCTGTAAGGAAAAAAGTCATTCATAAGGAAAAATATCGTTCACAAGAAACAAATTCGTTCATACGGAAAAAGATCGTTCAGATGATAAAATTCCTTGTTGAAAGAAAGTGAAAATAGACATCGGTAAAAATAACTAAGAGCTACATCAAAAAAGGACCCCAACTTAACTTAGTTTGGGTCCTTTTATAGTAAAGGATTGGTGAGCTAATTTTGTATGTGGACTATGTAAATAATTTAATTAGAACAATAAAAAATATGAGCGAGGACGATTATATTTTTTTTGAGAAAACTGCTTATGAATACCATATAAAATATTTAAAGAATGAACGGCTCAGAAAAGCTGATTTTAAAATCCAACTCGAAAAGTTTCTCAGCAAGGAAACAATAAAGATTTCATTCCAAAATCTTAATTCTTATATGTATGCCTTAGAGCAAATGTACGATAATGGAATAACAGACTCACTCCTTTATGCAAGAAAAGGAAAAAAATCTGTTACTTGGCGGCAATTACTTTTGAGAGCAACTACTGATGTAGCTTTACCAAAGAACTTAAAACCCGAAAATTTGGATGAAATAAATACGAGAACATTAAAAAGCATTTTTCAAAAACTAATTAGTGCCTGTGCACATAATGACAAAGATGTAACTGGAAAGAGGCTACGGACTGTAGATGAGTTTCTTAACATTACCTTTAATAGGGAATAAAGGATAAAAGCAACGATTAACCCTTGATTCGTTACCTATAAATTTGAGGGACTGTATTAAGTATTAGATGCTCCTAAGTATATTTTCATTTTTTAATGATGTGCCGAACTTTTGAGCTATTATTTATTTAACAGCACTGCCCTTATTATGGCTTGGTTCTATATAACCAGGCTTTTTTTATTTCCTGTTGTACTTGAGAATGACTATGTTGGATGAGAGAGGCGAGAATAAGTAGGTGTTAATATTAGGTTAATAATGTAAAATATTCATAGATATCTTTTATAAGGAGAATTCTATTTATGGATAGAGATGATAAATATCTAGCAAGAATAATGTTTCAGAATAAAATATATTCTAGTGATGGCCAAAATTTTGAAGATCTATTTACAAAAATTATGGGGTATAAACATAAAGACTTCAGAGCGGTAAAACCTCAAGGTAGATTAGGAGATATGAAAAATGACGGATATATTTTAGATAATGGTCAGTTTTACCAAGTTTATGGGCCTGAAAATATATCAAACAGCATTGATAATGCTATTTCTAAACTTGAGGAAGACTTTGAAGGGCTAATAAATAAGTGGTCGGATGATGTCGAAATAAAGGAATTCAATTATGTGGTAAATGATAAGTATAAAGGTGCCTACGTAGAAGTACATAAAAAAATATTAAAACTGCAAGATATCATAGACACTCTTGGGGAAAGTAGAAAAATAAAAACAGGATTAATTGTAGCAAGGAACTTAGAAAATATTTTATTTGAATTAAATGAAGACGATATAATAGCAATTGTCGGTTTAATACCGAGAACACATTCAATTTATAACGTGGATTACGATTGTTTAAATGACGTAATACAACATATATTAAATCTCCCTTCAAAAAACTATATAGAGGATGATTTATTTGTTCCAGATTTTAATGAAAAAATAATTTTTAATAGCATAAGTAAAATCATTGAGCGAAGATTAGATGCAGCAGCAATCAACTATGGTGATGTTGAAACATATTTTAAATATCAAGGAGATTTTCTTAGAGATGAGATAAAGAATAAATTTGTTGATTTATATGATGAGTCCAAAAAAATAATTAAGGAAGATGAAGTAAATTATTCGGATCGAAGGTATATGTATATATTAGATAAATGTATGCCTAAAAACAGTAACAATTCTATACAACAAGCAACGGAATGCTTAATGGCATTTTATTTCGAAAGTTGTGATATTTTTGAACAGCCTATCTTAGAGGAGGTTGAAAAATAGTGATTCTACCTCAAAAACACATAAAGTTATCAGAATCTATATTTGCTATGGGGGCAATAATCCTTAGTTTACTTGATAACCGAAAGTCAATAGGTATAGATGAATTATGGGAAAAACTAATGAGTAAAAATCGTAACGATAAAATAATTGATAATTATTCCTTTGATAAGTTTATAATCTCATTAGATTATTTATTTACAATTGGTGTTGTGGATACTAATGAGAATGGAGGTCTTATAAAATGTATTTAAGAAAGCTTAGTGCAAATAATCCAGGCTTCCATACAATTTATTTTAAAGATGGACTTAACTTTATTGTTGGGAAAAGAGAGAATCCAGAAGAAAAGGATTTGAAAAATACCTATAATGGGGTTGGAAAGTCATTAGCTATTGAACTAATACATTTTTGTTTAGGCAGTAAGAAAATTGATGTTTTTAAGGAAAACTTAGAGGGCTGGATTTTTACTTTAGAATTTGATCTCAATGGAGAAGAATATATTGTCTCAAGAAATTGTTCTGAACAAAATAATGTAATATTAAATGGTAAAAAAGTCACTGTTGGAAAATACACAAGTCTTTTATTGGAAAAGGTATTTGGTTTTGAAAAGGATAATAAAATAAAGTATCTCACATTTAGAAGTTTAATTTCACGGTTTATAAGGAGAAATAAGTCAAGTTATACAAAATATGATAAGTACCAAGAAAAGGAAACAGACTATGCAAAATTAATAAATAATGCCTTTTTATTAGGTTTAGATGTTAATCTAATAGAAACTAAGATGTTATTAAAAAAGGGCATAGATGAATTGGATAAAAATAAAAAAATAGTGGAGAAGGACCCAATATTAAAAGAGTACTTTATTGGTAATGAGGATTTAGATTTTGAAATAATTGATTTAAAAGACGAAGTAAAGGAATTAGAGAATAAAGTAAAAGAATTTAAAGTTGCAGAAAATTATCGAGATATTCAAGAAGAAGCGGATATCCTTTCATATGAAATAAGGGAAATTAGAAATAAAATTAGCCTTAGTGAAAATTCAATTAGAAAAATAGAGAAGAGCATAAGTATAAAACCTGAAATTGAATTAGATAAGATACTTGAAATGTATGGTGAAGCTAAATTACTCTTTGAAGACAAAGTTAAAAAAACACTCAATGAAGTTACTGATTTTCATAATAAATTACTCTCAAGCAGAAAAGAACGGTTGGAAAAGCAGAAAGAAACTTTTGAAAAGGCTAAAGAAGATTTACAAGAAGAAATAACTGCAAAAGGTATTGAATTAGATAAGAAAATGAAGTTTCTTGGAGGATATGGTGCCCTTGAAGAGTATAATGCATTATATGCTAAATTAAATACCTTAAGAAATAAATTAGAAAAAGTAACGGATTATAAGAGTTTAATAGAAACTTATGATGATAGATCTGCACAGGCTAATATAGATATAGAAAAACAAAAATTAGAAGCTAGTAAATATTTAAAAGAACATAAAGAGATGCTTGAAGATATAATGGCTACCTTTAGGTCCTATTCAAAGGCTTTTTATAAGAATAAAGCAAGCGGTTTAGATATTAAAATAAACGATGGTCTTAATCAGATAAGATTTGATATTAATGCAAAAATTACTGGAGATTCTTCAGATGGAATAAGTGAAGTGTGTATTTTCTGTTTTGATATGACTTTATTAAAGTTAAAAAACCACAATGTTAACTTTCTTTTCCACGACAGTAGACTATTTTCTAATATGGATCCGAGACAGAGGTTATCTCTACTAAAAATAGTTGAGGAGGAAACAAAGAATGGAAAAATTCAATATATCACATCAATTAATGAAGATATGATTTCTACTATTAGCGATGTTACAAATGAAGAAGAATATCAACATTATAAAAAATTGATAGATCAGAATACAATTCTAACACTGACTGATAAATCAGATGAAGATAAACTATTAGGTATGACAATAGATTTACCATATGACAAATAAAGAAGGTTCTTTAATCAACTCAGACGCACTACTAAAGTTAGGAAGTGCGTCAATTTTATGTGACGATGTTCTTTTCTTTTTTAAAACTGTGCTTCGTAGTCTAAAAGAGAGTATTTGTACTTAAGCTAACCGTCCTTGAGTTAAACAAGGAATGGAAATTTTCAAAGGTATATTTCTCTTTAATGTAGAACAAATATAAGAAATTGTTTAATTAGAGGTGAAATTAATGGGCAATTTGAATAGGTTAACCCCTATAGAAGTAGCACATCAATTTATCAATGAGCATTTTCCGAATTGTCAAGGGGCCTTATTAGCAGGGAGTGTTGTTAGGGGTGAGGCAACAGAAACCTCTGACCTTGATATTGTTATTTTCGATAAAAACCTTAGTTCATCTTACAGAGAGTCATTAATAGACTATGGTTGGGCTATAGAGGTCTTTGTACATAACTTAACCTCTTATAAGCAATTTTTTGAAATGGATTATGAAAGAGCTAGACCCTCAATGCCAAGGATGGTTTCAGAAGGAATTGTCCTAAAAGATGATGGAATAATTGATTCCATAAAAAAAGAGGCTATAGATATATTAAATAAAGGACCAGAAGAATGGTCTGAAGAAATTATAAATACAAAGCGATATTTTATTACTGATGCACTGGATGATTTTATAGGTTGTTCTAATAGAGCAGAAGAATTATTTATAGCTAATACACTTGCTGAATTATTAAGCGAATTCGTTTTGAGAACAAACCGTCAATGGATTGGTGCATCAAAATGGGTAATTCGTTCATTAAGGATTTATGATGTAGAGTTCGCAAATCATTTTGTAGAAGCTTTTGATATTTTTTATAAGACTGGTAACAAAAATCAAATTATACAATTAGTTGATAATGTTTTGCAACCCTTTGGAGGACAGTTGTTTAATGGTTTTTCTTTGGGGAAAAGTTAGCCCGTCCTCTTCATCTAACGGGTGTTTGAGTTAAAGATAAGGGCTGCCATAATGGCTGCTCTTTCTTGTTGAACTAAAGAGAAGGTTAGTTTAGTAAATTTTAAAAAAATTACTGTAATGATTATGTCCTTACTTAAAGATTATATATCAACATATTATTTAACAGAGCTTTATAAAAAGAAAAAATCACTACCCAATTGGATAATGACTTTTTCGTTAGGTTAGCACTACTTAGAAACTAAGTGGCTAAATATTAGTAGGTTGCCACTCCCTCAAAATGAGGTGGGCGGTTATAGTTTTATCTTAATTAAATTATATATCCATTAGAAATTATTGTCAATAATTATAGTGGAGCTTTTACAGCTTCAGCATAATTTTTTTCTAATTCAGAGTTAATTCTAAGTTGCTCATTTAACTTTTCATCTAATTCAGAGTTAATTCTAAGTTGCTCATTTAACTTTTCATCTAATTCAGAGCTGATCTTAAGTTGTTCTTTTAGCTTTTCATCTAATTCTGAATTAATTCTAAGTTCACCATTTAATTTTTTATTTATATCTTTAATACCCTGGGAAACAGAAGGCGAAACAAGCCAACCTAACTGAGCATCTATAACATCTAATAAATTTGAATTAGTCGGAGATAAGAAATCAAATCCATAACGAAGATTTACTTTACTTACTTCAGTTGGATTAACAATGTAGTCTTTGACATTGCAGTTCAGATAGGATCTAACTCTATTTTTAGATATTCCCCGTATATGATGAAGATTTATAAGAGTATCATTCAAAAAAATCCTTCCATCACCTTGACACCTTATTATTGCTGGATTCATATCAGATCCCAAAACATTACCATCATCAGAGGTAGTAGGGACAACGATTATCATCCGTTCGAAGTTATAAAGAACTATAGCTGGGTGCGGAAAGGCAAGTTCTCGGTCTAGTCCTACCCCAAAGTCAATAGAAACTTTTTCTCCTCTTTTATAATCCCTCGTGGGTAATCCGTTATCATAACTATCATACTGTGGCCCAAACAAACTATATTCATTCCACAAATCTTGAAATATTAAATGGGGAATTCCATTTTTGAGCTTACTTTCCTCTACTAATTGAGTAGTTGCATTTAATACAGAGGCTAAATGCGGTTTAGTTACTGTATTATTCTTCATTTTTTTATGTTTTTTAATTCTATGCTTCTTTAGACCTTCTAAATTGTTTTTATCTGTCTGGCTAATTGAGATAACAATCTCCCCCTATACCCTATTATAGTAATAATTATACATAAAATACCATAATAGGGGGGGAATTCGACAAGTTTTTATTATTTTAGAATCACAGGAGTTATAAACTTGTGGATTTTGTTGATTCAAAGTAGCGTTAAGGCTTTACTGCGACAAATCCTTCTTTCAACAAACGAGTAGATAATTGAACAATAATAATTTATTAATTTAGTATATAAAAAAAACTTGTTTGAAGAACTAAAGAATATTATTTGGTATAATATTCCTAAATGTTAATTAATAATTTTATAAATTTGGATAAGTAGAGGGTTAATATATGACAATGTTGATTGCAGTAAAAAATGATTCTAATGCAATTCTCTTGACAGCAGATAAAAGGGTAACGTACTCAGATGTAAACGGAAATATAACTGGGTATTCAGATGATTATAAAAAAACTCGTGTAATAGTTAATAAATTTATTCTATCTTTTGCAGGTCGTACTCTTATTGCAGAATCAGCACTAAACTACATAAATGATAACGATTTTAAATTGTTATCTATGACCGAAAACAAGGATATAAGGAATTTTTTTAGAGAAGCTTTTCTTAAAGGTAAGCAGGCATTTGAAGAAAGATTTCCAGGATTAGCACCAACATCTACCTTTTTATTAGGCTATATTTCGGAGAATAAAACTACCCTGTTATTAGGCTTCTCGTCTGATAACAATTATGAGGGAAATGAGTATGAGGCAGCTATAGTTGTAGATGCGGAAAGCGAAGAGCAAGAAAATAGAATAAGGGAAGGGGCACAACTTTTTATACATAATAAAATAAAAGAAAACAATGGTGGCTTTGCAACCTTCAAGGATCTTGCAGATGTCTATTTTGGTGCAATTAAGCAAGTTGAAAATCAAAAGGTCGGGAATACTGGTACTACATTATTATTAACTTTAGATGGAATAGAAGAATTTGACCATTGTTAAATGCAAAATGAAGTTTAAGCACATTAGTTAACATTATAAGCGGGTACAAGTTTAAGACGAAGATCGCTGCGGCGATCTTTTTGCTTGTTGTACTAAGGGCAAGTTTATTTAATAGCTACATACCAGAAACCCATCCTTTATAGGATGGGTTTTTAGGTTTGTTAATGAGAGTTCTAAAAATATTGAATATTTCGTTCGATGATTGTAGAATGTTAAGTGTACGAACGAATAAATATGTGAAAACGAGGTGTTATGTTTGGATATTCTTAATCTTACAAGTAGGAAAAGGGAAACTTATAAAATTCAGCTAGATTACTCAGTGTTGTGGGAATGTGCTTTAGGGATAGCGGCGGTTACAAATACCCCACTTATTAAGACATTAGAAAAACCACTAGATTATTGGAATGAAATAAAAAGTTCTTTACCAACAGAATTAATGGAACATTTAGATTTTGTAGAGAGAAATANAATTAATGGAACATTTAGATTTTGTAGAGAGAAATAATACGTGGAAAGCAGTTCTTCAATTACTACATAGGGAGAAGTTTTCTGATATAACGGAGTTCACTTCATACATACTGGATATTTCTAATAATGATTTAAAATTTATTTGTTTACCTTTTATAGGAATTGAATATCAGGATATTAGACAGAAAGCTGCTGTAGGTGATGAGGTAGCCATAGAAGAAATGAAAATGTTAACAACCGATAATCCCTTTTTTCCTCGATATATTGAATTCATAAGTCATTCAAATGTTGACGATCTTAAAAAACACCTGATT
Organism: Bacillus sp. REN16; assembly: GCF_020731355.1. GTDB lineage: Bacteria > Bacillota > Bacilli > Bacillales > Bacillaceae_L > Ferdinandcohnia. The sequence continues at coordinate 18,436 of NZ_JAJFZK010000025.1, forward strand.
AGTGTGATGACAGGATGGTATAAGGCTGTTATACAGAAAGATATAGAAAAGCTTAATAAAATCTTACAAACGGATTATGAGACAAAAAAAGTGATGTTAAAAAAAATGTCTCCTGAAGAACTAGTTGAATGGGCAACTGGAGGAGTTACTTATTTACCAGAACCAAGTGTAAACAATGTTCTTTTAATCCCACAATATATTTACCGACCTTGGAATATAGAAGCAGATATAGAGGGGACAAAAGTATTTTATTATCCAATAGCTAATGAAAGTATATCTCCATATGATAAATACACTCCAAACAACTTTTTGGTACTTAAACATAAGGCATTGGGCGATGAGGTGCGATTGCGAATTGTCAAATTATTGTATGAAGAAGATCAAACTTTACAAGAGATTACGAATCAATTGAATATTGGTAAGTCTACCATTCACCATCACCTTAAGATACTTAGGGCAGCTAAACTAGTAGAAATTAGCGATTTAAAGTATTCACTTAAAAAGAAATCTGTTGAACTTTTAGCTAAAGAGTTAAGCCTTTATTTGAATAAGTAACCAAAATATAATGGGGTGATGGTTTGAGCAGTGGGATTTGGAAAAATCGTTCATTTGTTTTTGTTTGGATTGGCAACGGTGTCTCTGAATTAGGAGGTTCCTTTGGTACTTTTTGCAACTCAATCCTTGTATATCAGCTAACGAATTCAACAATGGCATTGGGAAGTATGTGGTTGTTATACTTTTTACCTTCTCTCATTCTACAATTATTTATTGGGCCATTTATTGATCGATGGAGTAGAAAGTGGATTATGATATTTTCTCAATGGGCTAGGGGAATAATATTTCTAATTCCACTGGTTGCATTACTAGTGGGAAATCTTGAACCGTGGCATATATATGCAGTTCAAATAATAGTAGGCTTGATTACTCCAATCTATACACCTGCAAATCAAGCGATTACACCAACTATAGTGTGTAAAGATCAACTAAGCACTGCAAATGCTTATATTGATGGAACCGTAAGATTAATGACATTCCTTGCTCCAATATTAGGTGGTTTCGTTGTAGAGTACATAGGTGTTATACCTACATTAATTTTTGTTAGTACCGTACTTATTACAAGTGGAACATTATTGTTATTCATAAAAGAGACAAAAGTATCCTACGATGTACGGAAGACTTGGATAGAACAATTTATAGAAGGTATATCCTATTTTTTCAAACAACCAATTATCGTTTGGTTAGGAATTTTCTTAGCTTTTGTACAGTTTGGGGTAGGTGTAACAATGGTGATCACTCTTCCTTATATAACAGAAGAATTATCGGGGAGTTTTTCAGAGTATGGATATTTTATGGCAGGTTTTCCTTTAGGATATGTAATAGGTTCAATTTTAGTTGGGAAAGTGACATATAAAAGTCGTAGGGTAGTAATGTTAGGAGCATTAGTTGTAGGTGGTCTAACATTTATCTCCTTAAGTATTAATAATAGTATCATATTTGCCATTCTCACTGAGGTTATCGCTGGGATTGCTATGGCTTTTTTTAGTGTGCAAAATATAACAATATTTCAACAAACTGTCCCAAATAACTTGATGGGAAAGGTTTCATCGGTTCGACTCTTCATTATTAGAGGAGCAATGCCATTGGGTGTATTTGTCGGTAGTTTTTTGGGTGAAATTTTTGGGATACGTCCATTGTACTTATTGATTGGCTCAATTATTTGTGCTGTGTCCTTATTGGGTATATTTCTACCATATTTTAAGTTTATTGATTCAAAAATAGATGAAAATATGGCCTCCTAAACTCAAATACGTAAAGATGGTGCTGCAATAAATGCAGCATTTTCTTTATTTGACTAACCGGAACAGTATTTCTGTAATAGCGAATTCTTCACTGTTTTTAAGAGCTTCGGAGGGAGCTCTTTTTTAATTGGAAATGAATCTCAGGAATAGTACTTAACTGAGATATACAGTGCTTAAACACAACTTGAATCACTACAGACTACCAAAAATGAACTGTCTCAAAACCAGGAGTTCTAATATAACTTTAAACTTATTCTTTAAAAAATTACCAAAATGTTGTATATAAACGTAGAAATTGTAGCATTTTATAGTATGTAAACAACGAGGAAATATAAAAAAGAACTAAAACATTATTGCCTAGAATGAATTTTCTTGGTATTTATTTATAATTTTTAATATGAAAAAAAAGAGTAAAATTTTCCATTAGAAATTTTTGTGTAATGAAAGGTTGGAAAACCTTCGTTTACTATTAAAAAAGTAATTATTAAAAGAACAAATATGTAACGAATGTATTTATAATAGAAAATTTCAGGAGGTGTTTAGGTGTGAAATATAGGTACAAATGGACTGAGGAAAGCATCGAAAAAAGAATAAAAAAGGGATTAGGGCAAGGGTATAAAGAGAACTATAAGCCGTGGCTAACAGTACAAGATGTCCCATCGATTGGAGTAGTTACCCGAGTAAAAGGGAAAATTGTACCAAGGGTATACCACTTTATGTCTAAACTGGAACACCAGTATTTTTGTATCCTTGAATGGTCCAATAAAGTAATGGATATAAGGGAGCAATTCCCACTGTTTCAAAGGGAGGATGCTCAATATATTGCGGAGCAAAAAGGTATTGCATATCCATTTTATCCAATAACAAAGATCCCGGTAGTAATGACAAGTGACTTCGCAATTCAATTAGATGATGGAACTGGAAAAATAAAAGAGATAGTTCGTACAGTTAAGCCATCTAATGAGTTAAAGAAGCAAAGAGTATTAGAAAAGTTGGAAATAGAAAGGGAATATTGGAAACGTAGGGGGATAGACTGGGGGATTGTTACAGAAAAAGATATATGTCCGGAATTAATTTATAATTTGAATTTTTTTAGAGGAGCATATTACTTTAATAAAAATTTTCCTGTAATCGAATTAGCACCATATATATTTGAGGGGATAGTTAATAATCAAAATCAGTTGGTTTTAAACTTACTTCATAGTTTGGATGGTCGTTTAAATAAAGAAGCTGGAACGTTTTTATCGATTTTTAAGTTTTTATTAAGTAGGAAGTTAATTGCAATTGATATGTCAAAAAAAATAGATTTACATAATTTATATTGTAATGAACTAACTGTCCTTGGAGGTGCTAATCTATTAAATGCTTTACAAAAAGATGATTCTGGAGGTACAAGAGCCGGATAAGATCAGATGTTTCAGAGTAATCTGGATAGATGAAAACTGTCTTATTATGTATTTAATTGATATTTTTGATCGAAATGCCAAACCGTTTATTGTTAATGTTGAGGAATATGAGAACTTAATCAAAAATGGTTATGCAAAGATAGTTGAAGAGCCATTTCTTAAACAACCTAACCTAACTTCAAAAAGTGAAGAATTATGGAAACAGCGGGTGAAAATTTTGAATATGCTTTTGGAAGAAATTGAAACCCCTGCTATCTTTGATATTAGTCAAATTTGGAAAACGCTGACCAATCTTGAAAGCTCTTTAGAGTGTTCAGCAAATTATATGAAAAAAATTCTACGATTATATTGGCAAAATGGGTTAAATGAGTATGCTTTAATCCCTACTTTAGGTAGGACGAAAATTTTGGATGTAAATAAACAGGTTCTAAGAATGCCAGAAAATAAAAAAGATCAAGGTTCGAAATGGAAGGAAATCATATTATTTTCCTTTGAAAAGTATTATAAAAAAAATCCCAAGGCTACATTGGAGTCCGCTTACAAAGAAATGCTTGAAATCCATTTTACCCAAAAAATCAAAGTTGAGGGGGTTTCAAGATTTAAATTGGATGAGGAATACCCCTCATATTGGCAATTTGAATATCATACTAGGCACCTTAGATATACTGAAGATACTCTAAGAAAGAGATGGGGTTCAAAAAACTTCGATTTGAAAGGCAGAATGATATTAGGTGTAACCCAAGAAAAAGTATTTGGTCCAGGGAGTGTATTTCAAATAGATGCTACTATTGCTGATGTCTATATTGTATCAAGCATTAATAGGGAGGACATTATTGGAAGACCAGTACTTTATTTTGTGACCGATTCTTTCAGCCGTCTAATCACTGGGCTTTATTGTGGCCTTGAAGGTCCATCTTGGATTGGGGCTATGATGGCTTTAGTCAATTCAGCTTCAGATAAAGTTGCTTTTTGTAAAGCGTATGGGATAAAAATCACTGAGGATGAATGGCCTTGTGCTCATATCCCAGAGGCAATACGCGGAGATCGAGGAGAATTAATTAGTAAAAACGCTGAGGAAATGGTGAGGTTGCAGGGTATTGATATTGAAAACACACCGCCATTTAGAGCTGAATTGAAAGGAGTCGTTGAAAGAAAATTTGGAATTATTCAAGGGAATATCAAGCCTTTTATTCCTGGCTATGTGGACAAGGATTTTAGAGAAAGGGGAGCAAAGGATTATCGATTAGAAGCTGCACTTACGCTACAAGATTTCACAAAAACCATTATCTTAGAGGTTCTACAACATAATAAACAATTAATAAAGGGATATAGAAAAACAAAGGACCTATTAAAAGATAAAGTCATTGCTAGACCGATTGATTTATGGAATTGGGGAGTCCAAAAACAATCAGGCATACTCCGAAAAATCACTGTTAAAGAAATGAAATTAACATTAATGCCAAGTTATGAAGCAACAGTCACGCCACAAGGATTGAAATTCCGTGGAGCGTTCTATACAAGTTCAAAGGCAATGCGTGAAGAGTGGTTCTCAAGGGCGAGAGTTCGTGGAAATTGGAAAATAAAAATTCGGGTAGATGAAAGAAATTGCAATTATATTTATTATTGGGATGAGCTTACAGATGATTTAGATAACTTCCAATTAGTTCCCTTTGATAGAGAGAGATTTACAAATTTATCTTTTGATGAGGTCGCAACCACAATAGCATTTGAAAATTATCGCAATAGAAATGCAAAGAAGGCACAATTGGAAGATGAAATTAATAAAAATGCAAGAGTTCGCGAAATCACAAACCAAGCAATAAAGGAAACTGAGCAAAGTATAACAGGAATTTCTAACAAAAAAAGAACTGAAGGTATACGCGATAATCGTTCTATGGAAAAAGAGGAAATGAGGAAAGTAGAGAGCTTTACCTTTGGTGAAGAAGTTCCTACATCAATTAATTTTGATAAGCAAAAGAATGTTAAACCAAATTCATCTATTTCAGAAGATAAACAAGACCTTTTTGGAATTTTAGATGCGATTGAGAAAGAATCTGGTTGGTAGGAGCATAAAATGGATAACTTAGATTATAAAATTCTTGTACCCTTTGAAGCTGTATATACAGAAAGAAATGTAGGATTATATAAAAATAATCCTTATATTGAAGCCCTCCCTCCTTTGTTAGATCGAGCTGAAGTGATAAAAATGTTAGTATCATTTCCCGATTATGATGAAGAGGAAAGAATACTTAGTGTAGCTGAAAGAAAGTTAATGGTTCAGAATTTGTTTGATTACTATTATCCAACGGAAAGAACATTAGAAATGTATGAAAAAATAACAGCTCTCTTGTGTACAGGTTATTCCTCTAGAAATCCATTAAGTAAAAAATTTTACCAACAAGCAAAGGCAATAAGTAAACCAACAAATTTGTATCCTTACCAAATAAACAAGACAAAAAAAACTTCTGCAAGTAATAACGGATTGGCGGTTGTGGGGATTTCAGGTATTGGAAAAACGAGTGCAATAGAAATGGTCCTTTCCTTATACCCGCAATGTATAATGCATACTGAATATAAGGGACATAAATGCTCTTTTGTTCAATTAGTATACTTAAAATTAGAATGTCCTTATGATGGATCAATACAAGCATTGTGTAGACAATTCTTTTTCGAAATAACAATGTTATTCGGTGAAAACAGCTATTCATATCATTTAAGAGGAGATATGAAGACGAAGGAATACTTAGAAAAAATGAAGTTAGTAGTCCATCAACTTGGTTTAGGTATGCTAATTATAGATGAAGTACAGAATTTAAGGGAAGCAAAGGGAAACGAGCGAGAACAAATGCTAAACTTCTTTGTTAGTTTAAGAAATGAATTAAATATTCCTGTGGTTTTAGTAGGAACACCTAAAACTTATCCTATTTTGCAAGGTGATTTTAGAAACACACGTAGGGGAATAGGGCAGGGAGGCATTGAATGGGGAGTTCTCGAAAAGGATAATCCATATTGGAAAAGGTTACTTCGGGGTATGTGGAGATATCAGTGGACTAATGTTAAAACACCCCTTACTCCAGAAATTGAAGAAACATTTTATGATGAATGTCAAGGAATTACTGATGTTTTAATAAAACTTTATATGATGGTTCAATTACGAGCAATGGATAAAAAAGATGAAACAATAACGACGGAATTAATTCAGAATACCGCAAAAAAGGACTTTGCATTAATTCAGCCTATGATAAATGCGATTAGGAAAACTGATCTCGAAGCATTTTCGAGATTTGAGGATATCCGTCCTCCAGATATGGAAGAGTTAATTCAACAACACATCCTAGAATCTTCAAAAAAGCAGGAGGTTATTATTCATCGAAGGATGTTAAAGGAACTCCAAAAACAACAGAAAAAAACTTTTAGGGAAGAATTATTTAATGCACTCTTGGAATCCAACTTTCCGAAAACTCGTTCAAAGGCTGCTGTTAGTTACGTCCTTGAAGAACTTGGGAATGAATTAGATTTTGATAGAGGCTTGGAGCTTGCCAAGGAATACCTAAAAGAAACAGCACCTAAAACAAAAAAAAAGAAAAAAATAGATGTTCTATCGGAAGAAGACTTAAGAAAGCAATCTGAAAATAATCAAGAAAGTAGTGATTCATATAATGATATAAAAAGAAAGGGATACATACCAGATATAAATCAAGAACTAGGAATTTAGGTGATATAAAATGATACTAAACTTTCCATATCTTCATAAGGATGAAATATTATATAGTGGGATAGCTCGTTATTTTGATTATCTAAATGAAGACAGAATAAAATGGGTAACAGAACATTTATTTAGTTCAAGAGGGTTTCGGGCATCGGTGGGTTTTCCCTCTGGATTAAATAATCTCTATGATAATTTTCCAAAAGGAAGTCCTTATACATCTAGTTACCTAGTAGACAACCATTCGATATATCCCTTATTTCGCCCTTTTATTGATTTGCTCCGGCACGAAAAAATAGTAAATGATATGGTATTTAAAGATGGGAAAGGAATTATGACACGAGTTGGAGCAGTCGCTTCCTTAATACCAAATAAAAGGAACCTTTATTATTGTGCCTCTTGCATTAAGGAGCAGATGGACCAAAAAAACACTCAATATTTGGACGTTTTCTGGAATAGAGTTCACCAGTGTCCTGGAGTATATGTATGCCATAAACATAGAGAGTGGTTAAAACAAACAACATTTTCATTGGATGAAATAAATCAACATATGTATATCTCTGTGGGGAGTCTTATTGACGCATCTCAATTAGATCTTAACAGAGTTCCAATTGAAGAAAATAAAATAAATGATCTTCACACAAGAATTGCAGAAAATGTAGAGTGGATTCTTAATAATAATCTGTCACCAAGAGATTTAAATTATTACCGTTTGAGGTATATTGAATACCTTAAATTTAAAGGAATTGCAAAGCCATCTGGACGTGTAGATGTTTTAGGACTAAAAGAATTGTTTCTGGCAAATTATCCAAAAGAGTTTCTTCGGCAGCTACATTCAGATTTTGAAATTAACGATGAACAGACCTGGGTTCAGATGATTATTCAGAAAAACCGGAAAGCCTTTCATCCAATAAGGCACATTTTAATGATAATGTTATTAGCAGAAAATGTTTCTAACTTTTTTACAAAAGAATATACCTATACTCCTTTTGGGAGTGGACCTTGGGATTGTAATAATCCAGTTTGTTCAAGAAAAACAGAATTAATTAGTATTAATTATTCGAGAGACTGCAAGCAGGAATTTGGAGATTTTCAGTGTGAATGTGGTTTTAAAGAACGACGATATTTAAGTGGCAAAAGGAAAGTTTTAGACTTTGGTATGGTGTGGGAACAGGAGTTAGTCAAGTTAATACAAGAAGGGGAAGGAATCTATCCTATTTCTAGAATTCTTAATGCAGATATAGTTACAATAAAAAAATATGCACAAAAGAACAATTTATTAGATAAATGGCTACCTCCAAAAACATATATTCCAGTGGAGAAAAATCAAAATAATGTTATTAAAGTAAACCATTATAATATATGGATAGACACTATTAAAGAAAACCCTCAATTAAATAAAACAGCAATAAGAGCATTGATTGTAAAGAGTCACTTTATATCCTCCAAAAAACAACTATTATTTTCAAATTCCTCCGGAATTGCATAT
>NZ_JAJFZK010000026.1 GCF_020731355.1 Bacillus sp. REN16
TTTTCCCGATTTGTTTATATCCTAAAAAGATGAATGGGATATTAAGAATTGCGATTAGAAGTCCTAGAGGAATCCCCATTAATTGCGAACCAACGATACTTAGTCCTGTCACACCGCCATCTGAGACGTTGTTTGGGATTAAGATTGCCTCTAGTCCGTACGCTGTAATAAACGCCCCGATCATAACCGCTATTGCCCGTGTAACCTTTTTAATTCCATTCGTTTTTTTATGCTTTGTGACTGTACTCATTTTTATATCCTGTTTCCAGCAAAGTCTCTTTTTCTATTAATTATTTACTACTTCTGCAAATGATATTCGATAAATGACATTATGTCACATTATAAAACAAATAATATATGACACCTTGTCACTTGTCAATAAAAAAATATGACATCGCGTCACATTGAAGAAGTTGACGATAAAAGAGAAAAAAATGAAAAAAACAGCGAACATTTTAAGCATAGAAAAATAAAAGGAGTTTTTCCGGTTAATTTTAGAATGAAGCTCGTTTTGTAGTATATAAGGGGAAGCTTTCCGGTTATGCATTGAAAAACTTCTTATTTTTGCACTTTTTTAAAAAATAGACGGAATTTTTCCGTCTATTTAAGCCTTTTTTAATTATTGATACTAATTAATCGGAATTTTTCCGTCTATTTATCAACCTTAAAATGCACTTATTTTATAATTTCCAAAAGGCTTTCCAATTTGTTTATTTCATAAGTTGGTTTTAAAGATGTACTATTTTCCTTGTACTTAGGATTAAACCAACAGGTGTCAATACCAAAGTTAATTCCACCCTGAATATCAGAAGTCAACGAGTCACCCACCATTAGTACGTTGGATTTTTTTATAAGCTGAAGCGAACTAAAAGCATAATCAAAAATTCCTGTTTGTGGTTTTTGGAATCCAGTAGATTCGGAGATAATAATATGTTCAAATGCACCTCTTAATGGGGAATTGTTAATTCTTAATGTTTGTACATCACTGTAACCATTCGTAATTATTGCTAAACGTTTATGTGAGAGAGCCCCAATAACCCTTTCAGCTCCCTGAACAAGGTGTGTTTGTTCCCCAAGAAACTTTAAATAATCTTGATTGAATACAACCGCGTCAATTTCAAGATCATGTTCTAAGAATAGTCTCCTAAATCTTTCTGAACCTAGTTCAACTAGGCTCATTTTTCCATTTTCTAAATCCCTCCACAATACTTTACTAATTTCTTGGTAACTCTTTTCGTATAAATTTATGTTGTCTAATAGATTATATTTTTCAAAGACATTTTTAAAAGCTGCTTGCTCCGATTTAGTAAAATCAAAAAGCGTGTCATCTATATCAAAAAATATTAAATCGTAATTCTTCATTATCCCTCACTACTTCCTAAAAACATTTTCAAACCTGCTTCTTATGTAAACGGAAATGATTCTCCGTTAATTATTCACTACGATGCCCGCTCGCGCAATTTCGTTTGAACAGGACGCTTGTATTCTTTCTTTTGCAATCTGACAAACAGATTATTCGCCAAAAGGGAAAGAATGATAAAAACCGTGCCTAAAATATCAAACATGGTGACATCATAGCCTTGATAAATCGAAGCTAAAAGTGTCGTTACCGGAACAAAGTTAATGAACAATAGAGCATTGATTGGAGATAAAATACTGACACCAACGTTCCACCCGAGCAGTGCAATGAGCCCAGGGAAAATAATCATAAACAGTAAATGTGGCCATGTTGCCACAATCACCTCTGCCGATGGAAACGAAACATACCCAACCAGCGTTGCTCCTGCTACAACTACACCAGCAGTTACCGTTCCAAGTAAACAGCTTAATGTTGAATACCGTAAAACTGACCAACCGCTGAACTCGCTTCCGCCCATTGTGTAAATAACCCATCCAACAACAGCAAGGAAGATGAGAATGGAAGGAATCAAATTATCCGATGCGCTTAAAAATGATTGAATATCCCCTTTTGTAATCACTAATACCGCACCAATCAATGACACGATTACACATGTTAGCGTGAATGAGTGAGGACGTTTTTTAAAAAATAGCCACACGATGACAATCGAAATCATCGGCATTAACGATTCATTAATCGATGCTACCATGACACCTGGTTGACCCAATAAATCTTCTCCCCAGAAGATGAATAGATTATAGACCGTGAAGGCCATTGTCCCGAAGAACCATAATTTTAGGCCTTTGCCCTCAAATCGAAATGCTTGTTTTCCTTCTTTCCAAAAAAGCATCGCTACCAACAGAAGCGTTACAGCCCCATAGCGAATGATTGTAAAATAAAACGGATCAATATGCGTAAAGGCTGCATGTGCGACCGGGAACATCGCTCCCCAAGAAACCGCAGCAATAAAACACAGAACAGCACCCCATAAAACATTATTTCTCACTTTCCCTCATGCCTCCATCTAAATGACTAATAAACCTGATTATCTACCTATTTTGATATCTTGTAAAATGAATAATAATGATTAACCGCGTTCATTTTTCGTGATATCATAGAAAGATAGAATCATCACGGTAGGAGGACAAAACATGGAGTTTAAAGACTTAGAAATTTTCCAGTTGGTTGCGGAAAAAGGCACGATTACAGAAGCGGCAAAAGACTTAAAATACGTGCAATCCAATATCACGTCGAGAATTCGCAAGTTAGAAGCGGAAATGAATACACCGTTGTTTAATCGTCATCGGCGAGGAATGAGCCTAACCCCTGAAGGAAAAAAGCTATTAACTTATAGTCAAAAAATATTGGCCTTAACAGAAGAAATGAAACATGCCGTTCAAACTGACAAGGAACCTTCTGGCAAACTGGAAATTGGTACAGTGGAAACTGTTATTCATTTACCAAAAATTTTATCCAGCTATGTTAAAAAATATAAAGATGTTGATTTGTCCATATTTACAGGGGTTACAAGCTCATTAGTTGAAGATGTATTACATCATAAGCTCGATGGGGCTTTTGTGACGGAATCAGACTTGCCTCAGGACATCGTTTCACATGAAGTATTTCAGGAAGAGCTCGTGCTCATTTCCGATAATCGCATTTCCACCCTTGAAGAAGTAACCGAAGAACCGATTTTATGCTTCAGCAAAGGCTGCGGATACCGGGCTCGTCTGGCAGAATGGTATAAAGATCAAAACCTAGCCCCGAAAAAGATCATGGAATTCGGAACATTAGAAACCATCTTGCGCAGTACAGTGATGGGACTTGGCATTGCATTCGTGCCAAAATCAGAGGTTACCCAATTGGAAAAGGATGGGCTCGTTAAATTCCATAAACTCCCAGAACAATATACTAAAATCAAAACCGTCTTCATCCGAAGAGCCGACGCATACCTAACACCAACCATCGAAAAGTTTATCGAAACGATTGAATTTAGCAGAACGTAGGGACGGTTCTACTGTTCGCCTATTTTTTTCCAAGAACATAGGGACAGTTCTCGCGTTCCCCTATTTTCTTCCAGAACACTAGCATCGCTCTCGCGTTTCCCTATTTTTTCCGTATCTCCAAAAAGACGCCAGACCCCCGACACGGTAAAGCTTTACTGCACTTGGGGTCTGGCACCTAAATTGGTTTCTATCTACTTTACTTCCAGTATAATTTTTAAAGTTTCCACGAACAAAATAGATTGCTCCTTTACCATTAGATCTTCCATTGGAAGTATAGCATGGCCAAGTGCAAGCCCATCAATAAATGTGACAATAGATCGGGCTATGATATCACCATCATATTTTTTGCTGAATTCTCCACTTTCTTGTCCGGCCCTAATAATATCCGCAAATAGATTTACACCATAACGATAACGTTCTGTACCGTACTCTCTTCGACGTTTATCATTTTTCCCTGTGATGAAGAACTCTAAATTTATCGGCGCTAATGGATCCATTTTATCATCGGGCTCCCGATTCTCACCAAACATTCTTAAAAGTAGCAAATCCCAATAAGAATCATTTTTTTCATCAAGTAATTCCTTTGTTTCATGTACTTTTCTGGACAGGTTTTCTTTTAATATAGCTTCATATAAGTCTTCTTTATTAGAGAAATATTGATATAATCCTCCCCTGCTCACGTTAGCTGCATCCATTACATCCTTCATGGTCGTACGTTCATACCCATGTTCGATAAATACTTGTGTTGCTGCTTCCAAAATTTTAGCTCGTCGTTGCTTTAGGTGTTCCTTGCTGACTTTCGGAGACATATTTCTTACTCCTCTCTATTTTTCTCTTTGAAATAAATCCGAGTAAAGCGACTAATACCAAGAGAGAGGACGTGATCATAAATGTTGGAACGACCCCTAGAATGGTTGAGAGCCAACCTCCTAGCAAAGGTCCGATAATGGTTGCTGTTGTTGTGACACTATTTATGACTCCAAACACCCTCCCCGTCATATGAACAGGAGTTTCAATTTGGACCGATGCTTGAAAGGGAATAAACACTAAGCTAACTGAAAATCCTGCTAACATTCCTAGTAAAGGACCCCAAATAGTAGAAAAATGCACATCAAAATGAGTTAATACGGCTATGATACCAAAGCTAAGTCCAATTCCACAAACCCCAATTAGCAATAAAGCAAAGGTGTTATAATTGGTTTTCTTCGCCAAAAGCAGCCCTGATAAAAACATACCAATACCTGACGACGCCACTATATAGCCAAAAAGATCCGGTGATGCTGTGGTAAGCTCTCTAATTAAGACAATGATTTGTGAGTCTGATAGCTGTAAGATCAAAAGACTAAATCCTAAGAAAAACATTCCTACAAGCATATATGTGTTGGATTTGATAAAACTAAGGCCGGCTAAAAAGTCTTTTCTGAAGGAAGTATCTGCTCGATCCTCATTGCCAATCTCTTCTTCAAATGACTGAACCGCTCCTGGTAAGAACAGAATTAAAAGAGCAGATATGAAAAAAGTAAAAGAGTCGATATAAAACACAGGATTTGTGCCAAATGCCGTTACTAATATCCCGCTCAGTAATGGCCCCAGCACCTTCGTACTGGAGTCAATCATAGACGTGATGGACATGGCACTTTTCATATCATGATGGGCAACCAATTCCTTTAATTTTCCGTTTTTTGCTGGAATAAATACAGCCGAAAACACGCCAATTGTAAACAAACATATATAAACAACCCATATTGTATCCGCTAGGGTAAGAACAAGAATGAGTCCTGCACGAACAAGATCAGATGTTATCATTAATGCCTTTCGACTAAACCGATCTGCGACAGTTCCAGCTACTGGACCTAAAAGAGCCATTGGAACTGCCAGACACAAGATGATTAGCGATACCTCTATCGGTGAAGCATTCCATTTCAAACCAACTAGTGTAATAATCGCCACTATACTTAACCAATCACCAATACCTGATATTGCCTGAGCCGCCATCAATGTTAAAAAACGTTTATTTTTCATTAATCCATTCATACTCTTACCCTCCCTTTTAAAAACGACACTAATGTCGTTTTATCTAAATTTATTATAACGACACCAATGTCGTTATTCAACTCTTTTTTCTAATTTTTTGTTTACATTCGCCATTTGCCGCCTCTTATGCCCTAAAAATAACACTTAAATTAACAAACCATTTAGCGATTGACCAATAGCTATTGATCAACTGTCGAGAGCATTGTTAATTTTACTAAATAGCTTGTTAAGATAAAAAAAGCTTGATGAATTTTTATTCACCGAGCTTTTTATCTGTTATAGTTTCATATAAAATTTGTGAGTCATCACCCGATAATTTTGTAAATTTACTATGTCCTTGGATAATTACTTCAAGTGCATCATTTTGGGAAGTTATCCAAAAAACATATTTATTATTTATTATTTATTATAAAATCAAAAGGTCCATCCATCGAAACCTCAGCATTTTCCCAATTCGCTTTCTGAAGTATCCCTATTACAGCATCTACCTTCGCTTTGTCGCTTATTTCAATCATTTCCTGTTCAATTCCAATAACCAACTTTTCTTCTTCCTTAATTACCCTTGTTTCTTCAATTTGTTCTTCTGCATTCTCTATATTAATTTTTGTATTACAGCCTATAATTGGAATTATTGTAATTAACATAATTATTAAGATAATTATTTTTCTCATAGTAAACCTACCTTATGGTTTAAATTCTCTCTATATAGACGAGTATTTCGCTTATAAAGTTTCATCTCCTTGCATTTTAAAGCCAAAAATAGCATCAGCTAATACTGATGCTATTTCTATTGTAAATAGTCGTTTATTTTTATAATCAAACAAGATGTTATTGTATATTTTTTTTTGATTTTCTACTTCGTAACCGAACTACTTATCTTTTTTTGACGGTCCTTTTTTGGTGAGAGTAACACAAATACATTTTTGTAAAGTGCCTGCTACTTATTTAAAGAGTTATTATTGTTCTCATCACGTTTTTGGGAATCTGTTTCGTCATCGACATCATCCCCCTCTACGATTTGGTTACCAATGACACCTCCTGAAACACCGCCTACTACAGCGCCAAACAGTCCAAATGGAGCACCAATCATTGCACCAGTAACGGCTCCATTAAGGGTGCCCATTGTTTCAACAACGTCACTAGCATCTTGATTAGCATTACTATCAGCTTGATTGTTGCCACTTTCTTCTGCATTACGACCAAGGTTTTTGCGTTCGTTACTCTGATTCATCTATTCACTTCCTTGTTTTCTAATGGGAATACGCTGATGATGTAAATACACCATCCCAAACATATACTTCCCAGCTGATGTAGTTTTACTCACAATATGTTGATTCGAGATATTGTTGTCTTATCTGCACCTCTTTTTCTTATTACTAACGAAGCTGCGCGACACAGAATAGTTAAAGATAAGTCTTTTTGTAACGAAATGAACAATAACATCGTCTAACCATTAACTGAATAGACTTTGAAGTTCATATTTTAAATGTGAGGGTTACAATGAAATTTGCTTTATTGTTCGTTGTCTTATTTACCCTAAGTTCCTGTATCAAGGATACTAATAATAATTACGAAAAGAATACATCTGTGGTTTCAGGAGATAGTACCACAGATCGTGCTATAAACACAGAGACTACACCAAGCACTGAACGGAGTGTATTACAAGAATATCCTGAATATCTAGCTAAAAATGAAGGTGAACTATCTGAGCTTGATCTTGAAAACGCTTATGAAATGTGTGTGGGAGTACTTACTGAGTATTATCAAGCCGTCAGGTTGGGTCAAGAATAAAAATTTACATAATTATGGTCAGGTGATTATATAATTAGCTCTGTTTGGAAGTCCAAAAAATGTAGGTTCGCCTTGTTGCACGAACGCACCCGTTACTTTAAGTACATTACTTCACAATCTTTTTTACACCTAAAAAACTCAATCCTTTAATGGAAATTATATGTTCACTTACTAATTAATTTTTGGCTCATTTTATGTAAAATGAGCCAAAAATTATAGCCTATTTATTTGTAGCTGTAATATCTCCACTATCTGTTTTTAATTGAATCAAAACATCCCCTTTTCCCATCTTTGCATTATTATTATATTTATCAAATAAATTTACATCACCTGAAGATGTACTTACTTCAAATTTAATGTCGGTAGGCTCCTTTACTGATTCAATATCGATATCACCACTGGTCGTTTTTCCATATATGGAATGTGAAAGTTCACTGGTTGATATAAAGACATCGCCACTGACTGTTACAGTTTCAATTTCTCCTTGTATGCGTTCCATATAGACGTCACCAGAAACTGTCTTTACAGTCATTTTTTCAGAATGGGTACTCTCCGCATGAACATCACCACTGACCGTTGATATTTCAATTGACTTTGCTTTAAGACTTTGCCAATTTACATCAGATGAGGATCCATTTACATATACGTTGTTATACATTTTTTCTGGTGCAAAAATCTTTAATTTCAATGTTGGGAGATAGAGTTTAAAGTTAAACCATTTACTATTTTCAGGCTGCAATGATATAGAAAGAGTTTCTCCTTCTTCTTTCACAGAAAAGTCGTTAATTGTGTTTTCTACACTTTTACCAACTAACTCCACTCTCGCTTCATCCATACTACGAACAGTAATGAATTCCACATCTGTACTATCCACATCAATTTGTATGGAAGTGATATTTTCATTTTCAATCAGTTTTTTTTCATTAATGGAAACTTTATTGTTCATTGAACCGTATGTTACAACACTTCCTATTACACCTATAAAAAATACAAGAAGAGCAAGCAAAGATAACTTTTTAATCATGTTTGTTACCACCTTTCACAATGGACACATTATATTTTAGATATCGAAGGAATCCTCTTTTCACGCTAACTGTCGCATAATAAATGCCAATCGAGATGAATAAACCAATCCCACATAATGTTATTGAAAAGAAAACTTCAAACCATTCAAAATCACCAAAATTGGCGATGGCACTGGTGAATACTAATAACGGACTCACAATCCCAGCTATACCAGCTACCCAACCTGCTACTAAAAGGGCAAGTAATCCAAGAAATGGTCCAAGAACAATCACTAAGTTGACAAAACCAAGTCCAATCACCGCCCATACGGCTCGGAGCATATTTCGAGTGGATGAGGTTGCTTCCATTTTCTCAATATGATAATTTGCGAGTAATTCTTTAGATAATTGTTTAGGTGAACCAAGAGATTCTACTATCTGACGTTCTGCTTTACCTTCCTCTACACCAATCGTAAAATATTCCTCATAATCTTGTAAGATATCCTCTTTTTCGTTCTTTGGGAGCTTTCGTAAATGCCTCTCCAAATCTGATAAAAATTCCTTTTTATTCATGGGAGATTCCCTCCTTAATTAATTGGTTTACTCCTTCAGAGAATTCCTTCCACTCGTCCACTAATTGATGTAGGTATGCACGACCTTTATCTGTAAGCCTATAATATTTTCTTGAAGGTCCTTCTCTGGATTCTTGTAAATAGGTTGTAAAATATTCTTCTTTCGTTAACCTTCTTAATAATGGATAAACAGATCCTTCCGAGATTTCAATTTGGTCAGAAATCTTTTGGACGAGCTCATATCCATAACGATCCTTTTTATCCAACAGTACAAGCACACACAGCTCTAGAACACCTTTTTTAAATTGCACATTCAACGTATATTCACCTCATCTCTTCATCTTTATATACTGCAATATGTACTACTTTGCAATGAACAGTACTTACCTATAAAATATAGTAGATAGGTATAATATAACATCCCGTACTATACATTGCAAGGTAGTAAAATATCAAATTTTTCTCTAAAGATGTTACCGCAATCTGGCACGATTGTTGAACTCAAGTTAAACAGCACTCTTTAACTAAACTGCCCCGTTTGTTCAATAAAGGAATTCAATAAAAAAGGTGGTTAATCCTTCTTAGATCAACGCACCCGTTTTTTTCAATAAGAAAAGACTTCTTTTTCTTATTAAATCTCTATATTTCCAACTTAACCTAATTCCATAGTATGAGCAGTTCGTTTAGCTGTCTCTTCGTCAAATAATTTGCTAACTACATATAATGCCATCTGAATTCCTGCGGATATACCTGCTGAAGTAATAACATTTCCTTCATCTACATACTTAACTCCCCTAATAACTTCTATTTCTGGGAAACTTCTTTCTAACAAATTTAAGGCTACCCGATTTGTAGTAGCTTTTTTTCCGTTAAGAATTCCAGCTTGCGCTAAAAAAAATGCCCCTGTACACACAGATGCTACTATCTTGTCTTTATAGTTTTTAATCCAATTTATTATTTCCTTATTACTCTTTACTAACTCTAATGCTTTTAATGGACCTCCAGGAACAATGATGATGTCAAATGTTGGTGCATCAGAAAAACTGTAATCAGGCTTTACTTTTAACCCGTTATGTACAGTTATTTGCTTTCCGTCTTGAGAAACTGTACTTACCATAAAAGGTTTATCCTCTAAATTGTTAGTGAAGAGTTTTTTTACATCATTATCATTATAAGTAGTTAAGTTAAAAACTTCATAGGGACCAGCAAAATCTAAAGCATCAACATAATCAAACAGTAGAATACCAACATTATATGTATTGAGCATTTATAAACCTCCTCTAAACACAATATACCCCCCTCTCGTATAAAAAACAACGTAAATTTCTGATTATTTTTAAAACTATAACTCTTAAGTTTTGACACCGTTCCTTTTAACGAAATAAAAAAAGCCGATATTTAAAATCGACTTTTATATTTCTCTTATTCAATTAAAGCTACCCTTTAGTTAAAGTATAATTGTTCACAAACTTATTAATTAAATAGTTACATCTATTTTTTTTCAATCGCCATACGCAAGTTCGAGATAACTCCAATAAGCAATACTAACGAACAAACCATTTTTTCAAAAGGTGTTCCAAACAATTGTTGTATAAATCCAAAAGACCAAAGTACAACAAAAAACCAACATATAACGGTTATTCCTCTTTTGTATTTATATAGTTTAATTCTACCAACAATCAACGTAAAAACTAATCCAATAATAGAAATAACGATATTTATAACAGATATTGGTAGCTGTTCAGCGAATGATTCAGACCTTCCACCATTAACCCATGTGAATGGAATACTTTCGCTTATAATAAGAAAGTGGATTAAGATAGTTAAAGAGTAAAAAATAATTCCCATAAATACAGCAGTTTTCATATTAATTTTCCTGAGTTTTTCTAAAATAAAATCACCTCATTTTTCTTCCTGTTTCAATTTTATTTAATCCAGTAATATACTATTCCTATATCTATTACCATCTGACAGGTAACTGTAAGTAATATTTCGGAGAGTTTTCAAAAATCACCATTATTCTTAAACAGAGCAAAAAACATGGGATAGGTATTCTTGTTGCTAAACTGTCCGTTAGTTTCTATAAGCTTCTTATGGTATCCTGCTTCTTTAGTCGTAGTACAATACTTTACAAACTTCAATAGAAATAAAAAAGGTGACCACAGCAACCCTTATTCAACAGTATCTAATAAATCTACATCTACATTTTCAGTGTCTTTCCAACTATAAAATATTTCTAAATGCCATTTATCTTTGATCCTTCTATATTTATTCTCTTCAATCCACAAATGTAAGTGATTATAGGCATCCATTATTTTATAGTTAACACCTTTATATCTAGAAACGGCATATCTCTGAGGAGGAACTGTTAGAGTCACCATATCAGAAGGAGTATCTTCGTAGTCTCTAACTTCAACACAAATCCAGTATCCATCTTCATCATCATTATCACTCTCTACAACAAATGCACCAAATTGTTGTAATGGATTAACGACATTTTTTATTTCATGAATACGTTCACTTAACTGAAGTGACGCTTTAGGTATTTCGATTATATATTGGTCACCAGGACATAAAACTCGAAACCCTACTAACTTTAATTCATCTAGTTCTTTAATAGTCATATTTTCTAATCTTGTTTGTGACATTTTGAATTCTCCCTCCATTAGTAAATAAATTGTTTCTACAAAAAATTCTCAAATACCTTCATTTTCACTAACCTTCTTCATTAGTTCAATTACTTTAACAAAAAGGTGGATAATCCTTCTTGGATCAACGCAGCCGTTATTTTAGGTATAAACCTTCACAATCTTTTTTTAAAATGAGTCAGAAAATTCTTTATTGAACTTGATATTGATGGTATTCTACAAATGAGAGATTTTTCAAAAAAAGGAGGACTTGTTTTGACAACCACTACAAATGATAGAACGATTATTAATGAGATTACAATTAATGCCCCCTTACATTTAGTTTGGTACGCTTGGACAATTTCTGAACGAGTTTCAGAGTGGTTCGCACCTGAAGCAGTCGTCGAAGCTATAGAAGGAGGAGCATACGAACTTTATTTTATTCCTGGAAATAAAACTGAAATGAATACCAAAGATTGCAAGATAATTAAACTTGCTGAAGAAAAAGAATTACGATTTACTTGGAAAGGCCCAGATCAATTTGAATCCATAATGAATAGTGAAAATGAATTAACTACTGTAAATGTTAGTTTTGAACCAGTCGATACCGAATCTACAAAAGTTATTGTTGAACATACAGGTTTTAAAGAAGATGATAATTGGAAAGAAGCAATTGAATGGCATCATATGGCTTGGTCAGGTGTTCTAAGTAGCTTAAAGTCAGCTCTTGAAAAAGGTGAAGGTAGTTTATGTTGCCAACCTATAAAATAAACTGCACAAAACCATCTATTGTTTCGAATATAATAGATGGTTTTATTCTTAGTTTGGAAAAATTGAAATTTAATTAAACTACACCGTAATAAGAATATAATCGTTCAGCTACTTTTTTAGTCCATTCACCTTCTTCATCAGCAAGTAAGGTACTCCAACCCAAATTCCTTGCTGCTATTAGGTTTTTCTCTTGGTCATCAACGAATAAAACATTCGGATTATAATCGAGAAATGAATTAACCCTTATATAAATATCAATCTGGGGTTTACAATATCCCACATCGCCAGAATATAGAGCCCCTCAGTAAGATAGCGTATAGATACCACTCTAACTCAGACCCTTAAGGAGGAAGCCCTATATGAATTTAAAATGCAAGACAAACAAAATCAACTAATAGAAAGAATTTCTGATACACATCTTATTGTAGGTGTGGATATCGCTCAACAACTACACGTCGCAAGAGCAGTTAACTTTCGTGGAATTGTTGTTGGAGATCCTCAAGATTAAATTAATTCATAATAGTTTAAAGTCACCTTGAATAGCCTAAAACTTTTCCCTGCACATTCTCCAATGGTAACAAGCCGAAATGCTTGCTGTCTATGCCTCTCCACCACTGGTCTACAAGTACGAAGACTGTACCATTCTTCACAACTATTGATTCCATATTCGTTTTGAAATAGTCTCGAGTGGATTGTTCATCTACAGTATTAGAAGCACTCAGTTTCTCAAAATAGGTATCTTCATCCATTCCACGTATTGTGGAGTAACCATAAAATGTATCAAGGGCTTGATTATCTATATAAACTTGACCATTTTGAATTACTACTGTCTCTCCAGGTAAACCGACAATCCTTCCTAAGTAATTTTCAGGGATTGCTGGGTTATTTTTAACTTCTGATTCAATCATTTGATAATAGATAATATCCCCTCTTTCAAGAGGATTGTAATTTGGTTCAACTACTAATTCACTATGGTAATCAGTATCGTAATCATGGTTTCCTCTATCCATAGCGTCTGATTTCCATTCTACTAATAGATAATGCTCCTTTGGTGCCACAAAATGGACTTCTGAAGATGTATTATTGTCCTTTATTACATCTACTTTTGAATACTCCGCTCCTTGAGTACATCCGACTAGCAAAATACTAAAAAGAAAAAACGAGAATTCTTTCATTATTCATCTCCCTCCATTAAGATGATACCAAAAATAACCAATAATTACATTGAATTTTCTGTTAATATCATGAAGTTGAGCAAGTTTGTTGCTCTTAAACGATGCTTGTCTCCTGGATTAAGTTCTTGATTGGCTTTAATAATTCTCTAACATTCATTGATTACACCCTACTTTTTCGTCTTTTACCACCTTTTCAGAACCAACGTTCGCGTAATTGTAAAATCTACAATAAACGCTAACACTGCTATATAATTAAAAACTAAGGAGGGATACTTCCTGTTAAATTATGTGATTTTTGATGTGGATGGAACCATTTTATGATCCAAGAAGGATTATCGCACCGGTCTTTTTTTCTTAATCAACTAAAATGTAGTTTAACGCTGCCATAGGATTAAACTTTTTTCATTTTGGACTTTAGTCCAATTTCAATATAAAGAACGCTAACCGAAATGATTAACGTTCTGTACAGGATGGATAGCCACATGAAGGTAGCGAATATTTGGTGATCAAAGTATTCAATTCAAAAAAAACGAGATCTGATTAGGCGAAAGCCCAGAAGTGTTTTAATATAGAGTTGGAGTCGGAGGAGAACAATAGAAGGAAACAATATCTCTTACAGCAACCGAATATGGATTCCATCTTCCACCGAAAAACCTATAACCATAAACTCTTGATTCCCCTACCGTCGTTAAAAAAAACCAGAAATTGTCTCCGTTTCTTAGCCTCAGAAACGTAAAGCGATAAATGCAATTTTGAAGACCCAAGGGATTCAGTGCATAGAGTGGCATTTGTCGTATATTTTCCATATTTCGAAGTTCACTCCTTATTAAAATTAGACTAATATCCAGTTTATGCTCAGAACCAAAGCCTTGATTGGATGAATGCCTAGTGCCCACTTCACTTCAAAGCGTATATGAATGGATTGAGAATCCATTATTATTGAGAACGGTATCTATAAACCAAAGGAAATCATGAACAGTATATAAGTCACGTAATTATTCAACTAAACTTGTGTTAATCCAAGAAGGATTAACCACCTTTTTTGTTGAATTCCTTATTGAACAAACAGGTAACTAGAGCTGGAGAAAATTGCACTATTAAATAATTTATAAGGTGAAAGGATGAATAATATGATCGATTATAATGGTCGTAGTTTTGTTTCAATTGAAAATACAGCTAACGGTGAAGTATCTTCAGAGACTATTTTTGAATACAAACAAGAGGGGCATATCATCACTGCAACATATAGTGGAGGGGAAATTGTAAAAGGAACATTAGTTGGAGTAACGAACGAAGACGATTGCTTAGAGTTTAGATATAATCACGTTAACAACAAAAATGAAATTAGAGGCGGAAAATGCTTTTCTACTCCTAAAATTTTACCAGATGGACGAATTAGATTATATGAAAACTGGAAATGGCATGACGATGAAGCCACTGAGGGAAAATCAATCATTGAGGAAATTAGGAAATAAAATCTAATAATCTTTATTCTATTAATTGGTGCGATTCTACAATACCAATCGAAAGAAAAATGCTCAGAGTTCTTAGGCACTGAGCATTTTCTATGGCAATTATCATGCTAATTCTACTGTGATTTTAAGCACTCGGCTCGTTTTTCTGATTACTTATTTCTTGCTAATATGGTTTCTGCTTGTTCTCTAAAAGACTTGGCAGCTTCTTCTGGTGTTAGTTTCTTAAATAAAACCTGATCGGATAGATCCTTCAACACTTTCATCACTTCTGCATTCCCCAACGGGTCATGCGGATCGGCATTGCTTACATGTTGGGAAGCTTTTTCAACATAATCAAAGATCTTGGTTTCTACTTCAGATAATTCAGGTTTAATTCCTTGAACAACCTTCGTTGAGAGGGGAACACCCCGATCACCTTTGATTAGCTTATTCGCTTCAACATTATTTACAAAATAATCGATGAACTTTGCCGCTTCTTCTTTTTGCTTTGAACTCTTAGGAATCGAAAAGTACATACTTGGTCTCAAAAATAAAGCAACCTCTTCTGCTTGTTCAGGTGGCAAATGTAGGGATAATTCCGATTCTGCAGATTGAGCAAAGCCTGAAAATTGATTGGACCAGTTCCAGGTCATCGCTGCATTTCCCGTTACGATAAATTCATCCTCAAGTCCATCGATATGTGCTTGAACATCTGGGGTTGGGAAAGCTTTTTCATCTACTAATCGAAGCTGCCTTTCAAAGTAATCAATGAATAATTGATCATCCGAGTAACCAAGGCCTGTACCGTCCTCACGATAAAATCGCTCACCTTGTGTCCGTAAATAGTAAGGGAAAAATACATCCGTTGGATTCATTCCATTTGTACCATATTTCCCTGTACGATGTTGGACGTCCAAAGCGATTTTTTCGAAGTCATCCCAAGTCCAGTTCTCTTCGTCTATTGTAATGCCGGCTTCTCGTAACAAATTGTCATTGGTGATGACTGAAAGAACGTTGGAGCCGAGTGTGAAACCGTATAATTGATCTGCAATCATTCCACCGGAAATCGCATTTTCATTGATCGAACTCATATCAATCGTGCCTTCCTTGAGATAGGGTGTTAAATCCTCCAACAGACCTTTTTTACTATATTGAAAAAGGTAAGCTGTATCCATTTGAACGACGTCTGGCAATCTGCTTGCGGCAGCCATTGGAGGAAGCCGCTTCCAATAATCACCCCAGTTAGCATAGACCGTTTTAATTTCCACATTGGGATTTTCCTTCTCATACATTTCAATTACTTTGAGTGTATAATCATGTCTTGGTTGTCCACCCCACCAGGCTACGTGTAGAGTAACTTTATCATTTTCGTTTTTACCTTCAGAATCCTTTTCACCGCTCGAATTGCAAGCAGTTAGTGTTAAGAGCAACATGAAACTTACGAATGCCAAGCCAAATTTCCTCAAAATCCACCCTCCCTTGGAAAAAGAGATTACTCCCTAAATTCAGGAGCCTTTTCGATATTCAGATGGTGTATATCCCGTATATTTTTTAAAAACCTGACTAAAATATTGTGCGTTCCCGCCAAAGCCTATCATTTCAGCCAGTGTTACCACCTTTACATCATCCATTTCTAAAATCAGATCCACGGCCTTTTCAATTCTTAGCTTCGTCAGATAGGCTGAAAATCGCTGACCGGTTTCTTGTCTAAATAGTTTTCCTAGATAATCTGGATTCATAAAAAGAATTTTATTGGCAACCATTTTAAGAGTAAGATTAGGGTTATCCAGGTTTTCATTCACAACGTCTATTACTTTACTAATCACCGATGTCTGTTTGGATTTAAACCTTTTATAGTATTCAATCGTGATTTTTTTAGCAGCTGCTTCGATATAGTCTTTCATCTGATGAAACGTTTCCATTTCCAATAGTGCAGATGTCCCCTTCAGATAGGTTTGCATAGTCTCTGTATCAACCGTTTGGACAATCGTCATGTAGAGCTGGATACAATATGATTTTGTCATGTGTATACCACGGCGTTCATCCGCCATTTTTTCAAATATGCTGGTGATTTCGTCACTAACATCGTCAATATGCCCTGACTTGATTTTTAAAACAATCTGCTGCTCATCAAATATAAAATCACTAATGGAATCTGTATTTGCAGGTTCGATATCTTTTTTGCTAATAATGCTTCCTTCTCCAAAATAAAAACGATGCTCTAAACATTCGATTGCCTCACGGTACAGACTTCTTATATTTTGGATATTATCTCCTTCACTTATGGCGACCGTCGTCACCCTTTTGTAGTATTGGTAAAGGAGCTCTTTAATCTGTTCAATCTGTTGATGCAGTTTTTCTGAGTCGTGATCATCTTCCACTAAAAATAGCTCATATTCTCCAATATTCGTATTTAACAATGGAGAATCAAATATTTCGGAGCCGATATTTTTAATCGCAAACAAGTGCTCATAGGATAATTCACCTTCGAGCTTGAATAGGATTAACTTCACCTCTTGGTTTTTAAGCTCATGATCGAAAAGCTTTTGATAGAAGGATAAATCCATATTTGAATGGCTCTTACTTAACAAGAACTCTGTTAACCACTGTGCTTTCATATAGGGCTGCGCTTTTTCATATTTCTCCCGAAGCTGCCGAATAAAAGCATCCTGGTCGTTTTCGTCCGTTAATTCAGTAATTACATCCTGAAGCGCCGCTGTAATCTTCTCCACATTACATGGCTTCAACAAATAATTTTTCACACCATATTGCATCGCCGTTCTCGCATATTCAAACTCGCCATATCCGGATAATAAGATAAATTTCATAGAAGGAAATTGAGCATGAACCTTTGAAACTAGATTTAAGCCATCCATACCGGGCATTTTAATATCACTCATCACAATGTCGGGCTTTAACGCGACAACTTTTTCATACGCGTCAATCCCGTTTCTGGCCGTAGCAACAAGCTCCAAATCCAGTGCCGCCCAATCGATTACACTTGAAATGCTCTCTACAATAATCTTTTCGTCGTCTACTACTAACACTTTGTATGCCATCTGATCACCCCGTTTGTAAAGGTAACACCACCGTAATAGCGGTCCCTTGTCCTACTAGACTTTCAATTCTTACCCCATACTCCTCGCCTGCAAAAAGCTTGATCCTGCTATCAATATTGTTCAGGCCAATTCCTGTTCCTTTTGGTTTCGCTTTGCCCTCTTTTAGTTTTTGGAGAATGTACGGATCAATGCCCGGACCATTATCTTCAATCCGGATGAAAAGCGTGTCCTTCTCCTGATAGGCCAGTACTTTAATTTCAATTGTATCGATGGACATCTCCACTGCATGCTTAAATGCATTTTCAAGCAGTGGCTGCAGGGTTAATTTTGGGATCTTACATGTCAAAAACTTGGCAGGGATGTCCGTTTGAAACTCCACTCGGTCGTCAAACCTGTATTTTTGAATCGTTAAATAGCTTTTAACAATTTCAAATTCTTTTTCGATTGTAATGATTGATTCCTTAAAATCAATCGAGTTTCTCATCAGATGTCCAAGGGCATCCACCATATTTGAGATTTGCTTCTGATTGTTTGTGATCGCCAGCCAATTGATGGACTCCAGCGTATTGTATAAAAAATGAGGGTTAATCTGGGCTTGAAGCGCTTTAAATTCAGTTTCCTTGATTAAGAGCTGCTTTGCATAATTCTCCTCGATCAGCTCGTCAATTTGTTGGATCATCGTTTTAAAGTTCTGATAAAGTACCCCTACCTCATCCTCATAAACCTTAGAAGAAGGCAACGAATTTACAATTTGAAAATTCCCGTGTTGGACTTCTTGCATGGTGTCTGCCAATGCGAGAATCGGATTCGTAATTCTTCTTAAAAAAGTAAAGCCTAGGGAAATAAGAATAATGAACATCACCAAAAACACCAGCACCAACGAATATTTCACGGCCGTTATCTTTGAAAACATCATGTTAAATGGAATGATGCTCCAATAGGTCCATCCCTCAAAATCGGTTGTGAGATGGTTAACAAACGATCTTTCCCCATTGATTTCTTCAATCCTGTATCCTTGCTTATTTTTTGCTTGGAAATGATACGTATTTAGGTGGTCGTTTCCTTTTTCAGAATAAAAAACGTGCTCCCCATCGGAAACCAGTATATTTCCTGCCAAATCCCCATTCGGCTTCGGTAAACCGCTTACAATACTATCTAAATTAACAATAACAAGCAGTTTTCCGATATTTTCAAAGTTTAGATTCTCATAGGATCGAATCAGGCGGACTGAAGTTAAATAACCATTAGAATCTTCTGTCTCGATCCAATGATTCTCCCCCTCATACTGATCTGCCTGGTTCAGTGCATGCTCCTTTTCATTCTCATTTATCGGGTTCCTGCTAGAGCCCGCTAAAAATTCTCTTCCATTCGAATCATAGAGATAAATAGATTGAATATATTTCTCAGACCCAATATATTTCACCAATTCATCTTCTATTTCTTGTTCAAACCGGTAAAAATCATACTTCTCAATATTTCCTTGAAGCTCTATTAAGTTTCGTTGAATTTGCGGGTCGACTGCAATTTCATAGCTTACTTGTTCCACTCGTTCCAGTTTTTCTTCAATGCTGTTCGAGGACATCATCAATACTTGTGACGATTTTGCATAAATTTGCTTATCATACAGGGAAAAGGCATATCGAATCCCTCCCAGTACCAACACCAAGGCTGCCACCATGATCAATGAAATCGTTAAAAAAAGCTTTACGTTCAGCTTGGAGTTATTATAAATATTCGTAAAGTAGAACCATATTTTTTTCATAAAAATCTAAATGCTCCCTCAGCTGGAAAATATGGATAAGCCA
This sequence comes from Bacillus sp. REN16, assembly GCF_020731355.1. Lineage (GTDB taxonomy): Bacteria > Bacillota > Bacilli > Bacillales > Bacillaceae_L > Ferdinandcohnia. Next base: position 19,698 of record NZ_JAJFZK010000026.1, read on the forward strand.
TCATATAAATATAGTAAAATAATTTTTCTCATTTTAACACGATTTTCAAAACATTTCCAAAACCTTCGTTATTAATAGTGTAATAAATATTGAGCCTAATACCCGCCCAAAAAAGCGACTATTTCGTTCAAAAAACAGTGAAAAAACGTAGGGACGGTTCTCGTGTTTTCCTATTTTTTCCACAACATAATAAAACACCAGACCCTCGACACGAAAAAAGACCTACTGCACTAGGGTCCGGCACCTTAATCCTGTTTGAGTTTGTGATTTATAACATCCTGTCACAAATCTTTCATACAAATGTAGAATCCCCTAATTTCAATTCATTCCATAGATGTTAAAATAGATGTTGTAGTTTGATATTTCTATCACAAACTATCACACCCTAGCAATGAGGTGATTACATGCTGCCAATCGAAAGGCAGAACCATATTCGAAAGTTAATTCATTCAAAAAAGACATTAAAAATCAGTGAACTAAGCGAACATTTTAATGTCTCTGAAATGACGATTTATCGAGATATTAAGCCTTTAGTAGAAGAAGGCCTGATCTCCAAAACCTTTGGCGGGATTTCACTCGTTGAAAAGGACAAACATGTACTGCCCAATCAAAGCCAATGTGTGTACTGTCATAAACCAACCCGTTCCAAAATGGCATATCGGCTAATCTTAGCCAACGACAAAATTGAAACTGCTTGTTGTGCCCACTGTGGACTCCTTCGACACCGCCAGCTTGGTGAAGATGTGTTACAGGCGATCTGTCATGATTTTTTTATGAATACAACGATAAGCGCTCCCTTAGCTTGGTTTGTTATGGATACCAGTCTTAATGTCGGTTGTTGTCAACCACAGGTGCTAACCTTCGAAAACAAAGAGCATGCCGAAAAATTCATTAAAGGCTTTGGCGGAGAAATCTACGGATTACGGGACGCAATAGAAGTGATTTATCAGAAAATGCAAGGTCCTTCAGGCCGCTGCAATAAACATCAGGAAGATGGGCAATAATGGAAGCTATCAAATAAACGGAGGAATATAATATGAAAAGAAAACTAGGAATGTTACTATTCGTATTGATACTAGGCTTATTAGCTGCATGTGGTACCGAGGCTAAAAACGAAGAGAAGGACGTCGTACCTGAGGAACTAAAGCCACTTGAAGTTGAATTTATCGTACCTGAAAAAGCCGATCCAGGTGAGAAAATCCAGCTCAAAGCCATTGTTACATATGGGGATGAAAAAGTAAAAGATGCGGATGAGATGAAATTTGAATACTGGGAAAGTGGGAATGATGAAGAGAAAACAATGGTCGAATCAACAAATAATGGCGACGGTTCGTATACAGCCGAAGTAGCATTTGACCATGATGGCGTTTATGAAATGTATGCACACACAACGGCTAGAAGTATGCACACAATGCCAAAAACATCTATTACAATCGGCGAAGGGGCTGCTGCCGCCCGTGAAGAAGAAGGCCATGAACATGCAGAGGGCGGTCATGACCATGGACATGCTGAGGGATTCAGTATGCATTTTACAAAGCCGGAAGCGATTAAAGTAAATCAAGACATTGATTTAGCTGTACACCTTCAACTTGATAATGAAGCATTAACAAAAGCTCAGGTTCGTTATGAAATCATTAAAGAAGGCGTAGAAAAGCATAACTGGGTTGATGCAGTAGAAGCTGCTTCAGGTGAATACAAAGGCACTCATTCATTTACACAAGATGGAGCTTACACAATTGTTGTCCATGTTCAAAATGACAGCGGACTGCACGAGCATGAAGAACATGTAGTTGAAGTAAGTAAATAACTTAAAACCATAGGGGCGGTCCCTATGGTTTTTATTAATGCAGGTGCTTGCGGTTGGTTTTGTGGTCATGGTCATTAGTACCTTACCTATTCAATCGATAATGTTCACGTGATAGAGTTCTAGCCACATATTTAGTTGCACCAAATGGGCGATGAGCTGTGGACCTGTCATCAGCTGCCCAAACCATGGAGCCTTAAAGGAAGAGCCGTCAGAATCAATGATGTCTCTCACCTTTTGCTTTGAAACCAATTCAAGAATCGGCGAGCTTTTCCGTTCAATGATGCTCGTTAGCATGTCTTTTACTCGTTTTGTATATTCGGGATTGTGGGTTTTCGGATACGGATTTTTCTTCCGGTACAAAATGGAATGAGGCAACACTCCCTCCAATGCTTTTCGTAAAATTCCCTTCTCTCTTCCCTCAAGCATTTTCATCTCCCACGGAATATTCCACACATATTCAATCAATCGATGGTCAGCAAATGGAACGCGGACCTCCAAACCAGCGGCCATACTCATACGATCCTTTCGCTCTAGCAAAGTGGACATGAACCAAACCATATTTAAATAAAACAATTCCCTGCGTCGTCCTTCTAAAGAGTTTTCACCCTCTAATCGTGGCACTTCCCGTAATGTTTCCCTGTATCGATCTTGCACATAGTCCTGTAGATTCAGTCTTTCTTGCCACTGTGGTAAGAGTAGCTTATGTCTTTCCGCTTCCGACTTCATCCATGGAAAATGGTCGGCCTGCAATAACTCTTTGCGATAAAACCAAGGATAGCCCCCAAAAATTTCATCCGCACATTCACCTGACAAGGCCACTGTGAAGTCTTGTTTGATTTCCTCGGAAAACCAAAGGAGAGAAGAGTCAATATCAGCCATCCCAGGCAAGTCTCTTGCTTTGACTGCGTCTTCCAGGCGGGTCGCAAGCTGGTCATGGGTGATGATTTTTGAATGATGATTGACACCTAAATAGTGAGTCATTTGTTCAATCCATGGCCGGTCTTCATCTGACTGAAATAAGCTTGATTGAAAAAACTCGCTATTGCGCTCATAATCAATCGAATACGTATGAAGAGTTCCTCTGCCTTGCTGCTTAAAATGATTCGAGGCAATTGCACTGATTGCACTAGAATCAAGCCCTCCAGATAAAAATGTACAGACTGGAACATCTGCAACCAGCTGTCTTTCAATCGCATCCGTCACAAGAAACCGTACTTGATCCACCGTTTCCTCTAATGAATCATTATGTTTGCGGCTTTCCACATTCCAATACCGTTTTATGTTGATCCCATTTCGGTCAAATATAAGAAAATGAGCCGGTCTAAGTTCGTTTATTCCTTTAAAAATACCGTTGCCTGGTGTACGGGAAGGTCCTAATCCAAATACCTCCTGAAGACCTTCGCGATCGATTTCCGCTTTTTGAGAGGGATGTGCCAATATGGCTTTAAGCTCTGATCCAAATAAGAGGGTGCTATTTGAATGCATATAAAATAATGGTTTCACGCCAAGCCGATCTCTTGCGATAAACAGCTTTTCTTGCGCGTGATCCCAGATGGCAAAAGCAAAAATACCATTAAATTTCTCTACGCAATTTTCTCGCCATTCGATGTAAGCATTTAGAAGTACTTCCGTATCTGAATGGGATTGAAATTCATATCCACGGCTAACCAATTCTCTTCGAAGATCCTCCGTATTATAAAGCTCGCCATTATAGACAATCGTAAAGGCTTCCCCGTTCTTTGATTTCCTTGTCATTGGCTGCTCGCCTCCGGAAGGATCCACCACAATCAGTCTCGTATGTCCCAGTGCTGCATGACGATTACTGTACACATTGCAAGCATCCGGCCCACGCTTTGCTAAAGTTTGTGCCATCTTTTGCACTGTCATGATTTGCTGATTTAAATCCTGTTTCCAATCAATCCATCCTGTAATTCCACACATTTATCTTCACTCTTTCATCAGTATTTTTTATTTGATGGTATTTTAAATAGTAGCATCCAAAGTTCAGAAAATATTTAGACTATCCGCTACAAAGTTTGCATTTTTTTACATCATTTTTTGGCAAATAAAAAACTCCAGACCACTTTGGGTAGTAGGAGTTTTCTTATTGACTACAGTTACAAATGCCTTTGTCACTCCATACGATAATAAAAAATGGAGTTGAGCTGCATGGCGAAATGGATTGTCATATCTTTGTCAAAACACAAATTAGAACTTTTTGATGGAAAGAGGCTGGTAAAGGTTTATCCAATTGCAGTTGGAAAAATGGTAACACCAACGCCTAATGAGGCATTAACGATTATCAATAAACAACCTAATCCCGGAGGACCTTTTGGAGTGCTGTGGATGGGATTATCAAAACCCCATTACGGAATACATGGAACAAATAACCCAGCCTCTATCGGTAAAAGTGTCTCACATGGATGTATTCGAATGTTTAATCATGATGTTCTGGAATTATCATCTAAAGTTCCAATTGGTACCTGGGTTTTTATTCGTAAATAACTTTATGAAACGCTCCTACTGGATTTCAGAGGGGCTTTTGCCTGTGTACTTTTTAAACTGCCGGCTAAAAACCCGTTACTGAAAAATGTTTTTCGTTGGACCAATTTGTTGAGGCTCACCGGCATATGGAAAGTGGACGTACCAAGGGGAAAAATGTTCTTAGAGTCAAATAAAGTCTTGTATCTATTAGGTCAATGAACTAGGAATTTCTTGGTTTGTGAAAAACAGAACGTGAAGGCAGCAATTTTTTTCATTTGAACATTAAAAATGCAAAAGGTTTATCTTTTGCTACGTGTAAATTATCCATTTTAACTCATACTAGTACTTGATAAAAACTTTGAAACGAGGTCGAATCAAGTATGGAATTTGAGGCTAGAAATTCAACGGAAGCTGCACTGCTCAACTATAAATCCGGGATTGGAATGTTCACACAAAAAATGCCCGCACTCGCTGAACGGTATAATGCGTTCACGGAAGAATGTTTCAAAGAAGGTGTTCTATCCAAAAGGGAAAAGCAATTGATTGCACTAGGAATCAGTCTGTATTCGCAGGATGAGTATTGCATCATCTACCACACAAAAGGCTGTTTAGATCAAGGCTGTTCCGAAGAAGAAATTCTAGAAACCGTAGGTGTAACAGCAGCATTCGGTGGGGGAGCCGTAATGAGTCAGGCAGTTACGCTTGTTCAAGAGTGTATTGCGGAATTAGGTCAATTGAAACAATAAATGATCCTGAAGCCTTTTTTATCTAACTTTTATGCAACACATACGGAAACTACCTACTGTTAGGTAGTTTTTTACATTTAGTTACCATTCCATTGCACAGAAGCAAAAAGCTGAATCCATATTGGATTCAGCTCATTCTACCTCTAACAGTCACCTTGCTTTTTCGGATGCAAAGGTGGTGGGATTAGCCACCCTTTTTCTTTGTTTAAACGGAGTACTTTTGCTCCAAGTGCTACCTTTTGAGTATGCATTTGAGCATACATGAGGGCCACATCTTCCCTGATTGATTTTCCAATTGCTTGACTGCATGCAACTAAACCAGCCGCAATATCCGCAGAAAGGGTTGCAGCAATGGCAGGATCAGGCATTCTAGCCCCTACCGGTATATCCTCCAAGCACGCTTCAGGCGGCTCAGGTGCTGCTGGCGGCAGACCAATCCCATTTTCTTTTAAGATTTCTTCCACCTGTTGCTTATCTTGCTTACATAATTCAATGGCTTCCATTAATAACTTCTTTAAATCATCGTCGCCTGCATGATTAATTGCAGTTTGATAACCAGCAATCATGCTGTTCCCTACTAAGGCTGAAGTCCAAAGATCAAATACCTCGCCATAGTGTAATGGCTCATCTGTCGGTTTTCCACTCAAAATTCCCATCGTTACCCTCCTCAATGTATATGTAAGCTTATTCAATCACAGTGCCGCCTTTCTAGAAACACAAATGTAGTTTGTCCTACAATTGAGCTTGCTACTAAAGTAAAAAAAAGACAATCAATACTTATTGTATTAATGCGGCGGGTTATTTTGAGGTTAAAAATGACAAATTAGCAGGTAGTAGTATGCAAAATGAACTCTAACCATGGGGTAAACTTTATGAAGATAATGGCTATTGGCGTCATATTGGTTATTGTTGGATGTAGTATTTTAGGATGGTTAATTAAAGATGCTTACAAAGAGAATAAGGATGAAAGCACAAAGTCGAAAATTTTTTATTTGATTTGGGTAATAGTTGGCGTTTTATTAGATACAAGTGGACTAATCATTATCTTTGGTCTCATTTTATTAGGGGTTGTTTTAATAATTTATCACCCTCTTTTTGGCTAAGGGGGGTGCATAGCTTGTTGAATTGGATATGTAAAGATTAAATGGGTGTAATCGTTAACGACAGGAATTGTTCTTTTTCTTTATTTTAGCCGCCAGATTGTGGAGCAATTTATAGTGGAAAGAAAAAAAGCGGAAGGGACTCACGCTTTTTTCACAGTTACTATTCCACCTGGTATTTTTCCAGGTATATTTGATTTATAATTGTATCCAAGTGATTCAAGCAATCGTCTGTTATTTTCGGAATTTTTTTTCATACTCATTTCTTTAGCTACGCGAGTTAGATGCTTTGGAGTGGAACCAATATAAACCGCATTATCCTTACTCATTTAACATCCCTCCCTCAATAAAGTAAGTAATATCTCCCGAATACTCCTTTTTTCTCACATTTTCATAGACACCT
>NZ_JAJFZK010000027.1 GCF_020731355.1 Bacillus sp. REN16
GTGATTCGCCAAAATCTAGGATCATTTTCAAATACTTTGTGGCTTCTTTTATGATGTCTTTCGACATTCCACTAACCATTCCCAAATCGATAAAGTAACTATGTATCCACTTAATCCCCTTAATATAACGCCTATAGTAAAATCTCAATATCTGGCGGCTGCCTTTCGCACTTTTTTTCTGAAGCACTTGGTTTACTCTGTCCAAAACCGTATGAATAGTGTGTTGGAAATATGGTATTAGAAAGTCTGGGAGAATTGAAATATTCACTTCACACTGTAAACATCTGAGGCGACATATAGGGATTCGTAATGTCAGATCATCAGTCACTCCATAACGCCAATAATATCCGTTACGATGAAGATTTCCATGTCCAGGGCAATTACAGTTTGGGCATTCATCAAACAATGGAAATTCATTCATTTTTCCTCTTTCGCCATATTCCATTAATCCAATTCCAAAATCATGAGAAATGATCATAAAAAAAACCTCCCCCTTACAATATGCAAAAAATTTAGCACATTATATGAGAGAAGTATATATGCAATTCCGGAGGAATTTGAAAATAATAGTTGCTTTTTGGAGGATATAAAGTGACTGTTTACACTATATATCTAATTTTTTCTTCCTCTTGCTCATCAATAACATAATCACAAATTAGTCCAGCAAAAAAATCCTTAATTAATTTTTGATTTTCAGGTGACATCCTAAGAAAATTTTCTTCTATTATAGATACCCTATTCTGAAGTTCTGAAATTAATCGAAGTAAGTTATCTTCCAATCTTTTTTGTCTGTAACTAAAAATAACACTAGTTGCCCCTGGCACAACTGCTCCTAAAGCACCATCAAGAAAAACCTCTGATACAGTTGATATTCCACCTTCTGAAGTTACATCAATAATTTCTTTTGCTCTTTCTCTGAGTGATTTTCGTTCTCTTTCATTACTAAAGTAAACCCCTCCCAATTATATTATAATAACAAGTTAAGGAAGGAGTTAATCCACATAAGACTCCTCCTCTTTTGCTAGATACAAGTAGCAACAAAAGCCTCTGCCTTCAAACATGGCAGATGGATCTTCAATTAACCTGTTTCGTTAGTTGAACAAGGTCGCCGGTATTATATATGATGAAACCGTTTTGCAAAAAGTAAAAGAGTTCATAACATCAGGATACACATTTTATCCTTTTAAATTCCGCTCTTTCATCATTGCTATTGCTTGGATGAAACCTCCAGTAATTTTTCCACCAGCCATCCTATTACACAAGAATTTAGCTGGAAATTGATTTATGAATTTGTCCTCATTACTAAATGTTTTGTTTGTTTCATACACATAAATTCTAGTAGTATCAAGAGCCCGAAAACTATCAATTGAAAGTATCGAAGAATCAACGTTACCCATTGGAAATAGAAGTCGATCAAAAGGTTTGCTATTCGACCAATGTTGTCTAACACGTCTTTTAATATCATTTGTTGTACCAATATACACTTGCGAATATTCATCGAGCACCATCATGTAATATCCCGATTTTCCCTCATACAAATTTAGGTCAAAAACCTTAGTGTACTTTTTATTCAGGTTAAGAAATCCCTCTATTTCTTCACAAAATTCATCATGATTTAACAAAGAGAAATATTCCATATTTAAGTCGTAATTTTCCAAAGCCTCTTTTAGCTGGTTTTCGCACCACTCATCCGTGTAGATTTTACCATATTTGTCAGCGTAAATTTCCCTGTCAAAACGAACTAATGAATTTTTGTTGCTAACTACCGCATATTTTTCTCGTGTCAACTTCAATCCACGTTTTCCCTCAAGAACCTTTACGCCGAAATGATTGGGCATAAAAACCCTCCTTTTATTGATAATGCCTTCAAGATCTTCCTATTATTTTATCGTTTGCTCCTAATCTAATTGTACCGTAGACATCAGCAGCTTTCTATTCCTGGGTAAATAATCTTTGAAAATAACTATTCAATTATGTAGACAGTCCATAATTTCAGAAGATATAAGAATGCGTGCTCAACCCATTTTAAAACTAAATAGACAACAAAAAACTCTTTACATAACTTTTTAAGGCTTTTTAAGAATAAATTCCACCTTCTGTTCTTGGAAAATACGCAGGGGTAAGAAACCCATTTTTCCTTACCCCTCAATTCACTTAATCCAATTTTTGGTCACTTAAATTTTTCAATATCCTTTTGATTCTTCTTTTAACGGACACTGCCAGTTCTTCCATCTCCGAAAAGGTCTCTTCAGTAATGATTTGTTTACTTAGAGATGTTTGCAACCTACTTTCAAGACCACTCAACGCCTCTAGTGCGTTATTGAAAAACTTAAATTTTTTTAGCGGAAACAATTGGTGTCCTTCTGCGAGATTGGCTACATTTGAAGTGGCACATTGCCGCAAACCATATAAAAGATCTTTTTCCTGCCAAAATTTCTGCTGCCTTGTAATCTCATAAATTCTTTCCACCAGCAATAAAGCATCCTCGTAAGCTCCAAAATTTTTCACATTTGGAGTATAAGGATTAGGTAAATCCATTCCCTTACCCTCATTGTCCCTTAGATGACACAAAATTTTGGTTAAGATGGATACCACTTCGTTTACCAAATTGTCCAGATTATCATATTGCTCTTTCTCTATATATTTTTGACCCAATGAAATTTGTAACCATGCTGAAGTTTCTTTTGCCGATCCTATGCTGATACTATATTGGTTAAACTTTTCTCCAATATATACCTGCTCGCCCATAGCAATTCTTTCTTTTATTGATTTAGCACTCCTTTGAATTTGGTCCACAACATGTTTCTTTTCATATGAAGGGAAACTTTTGGATAGTTCAATTATTTTTTCTTCTAGTTCCTTGGCCTTCTTATAACCGAAGAGTTGCTTTACATCTCTCACTTCAAGGCGATGCTGTTTCTTAATCTGTTTTTCTTTTGAAGGTGTTGTTGATTTTTTGGGGTTACACGAGGTTGCTGTGGAAAGCTCCTTTGGGGATTGAATATTGAGGAATTCCTCGAGGTTGTCGTAAATCTGATTGGCCCTGTGCTGGCTCAAGTAATATTCGATCCCAACCTTTTCAAGTTCGGAAATATCTTTCATATCCTTTAGGATCCAGATTTCCCCTTTTTCCGCAAGGGTCTTCAAATACACTTCAATGTCAATAATGCTATAAGAAACCCGTTCCCTTTCCATACGATACGATGCCTGTATTTGTTCTGCTATTTCATTCAACATAAATCATCTCCTGTTAATATGATAAAAAAGGATAAGGTACCCAAAGTTGAAATTAAGAGAAGTTACCTTATCCCTACTTACTCCGGTAGACTACGATTTGATCCCACAATAAGATATTATTTAGTCCTGATGATAAAGCCCGTAGATTACTTCAAAAATGCAATCCCACTTTTCCTCAGCAGACAGAATTTGGTTTCTCGCAATAAATCGTTGCATTCTATACTGCTTTTCATCATTCTTACCCCCATAGGCCTCTTCATATGTGGTATAGAAAACCAAGCACTCCCCGGAATTAGTGATGAAAAAATCCTTGGAAATCCTAACTTCACCATCTAATGCTACTTCATAACTAAGTAAAAACTTCCCACAAATTGCTTTACCATCCACAGCATCCAAATAGAGCTTTTCATCGAAATATTCCCCGTCGGTATTTACCCAAGCACCCTTACAAATCGGTTTAAAGTCACTATTATCCAATGCACAAGTCAATACATCCTCAGCAAAATCATAGTCGAACATATTGTACCTGTATACAGGGATTTCAATTGCATTATTTTTCATAGAACATCTCTCCATTTCCAATTTAATATTTCAACATATATTATTACTTTTTGTCTGACATGATTACCCTTTGGGATTTTACCCCGTTTAACCACTCATATTTGATAGACTTTGAGATGATAGCTTCAAGGACACCATGATAAGTAGCAAGGTAGCTGCTACTTAATATGAGCATTGCTACGTTTGCATGATTGCTCCTTAACTTAATTTACGTGATTTCGTAAAATTGGGTTTACGGGTACCGAAGTTTGATTGGATTTTTTTGTATGTGGAGTTAATGAAAAGCACATAACTTGATGAGGCAAACTCAAATGGGGATAATGTGTTTTGAACTTACTGGAGGTCAGAATAGTTCGTTCTTTCACTTTGGTCATGCTTTACTAACCTTGCTATTCAGCACTTCTTCTACCTCACGGAAAAATTTCTCTGAATAAAGCGGAACCGAGAAACACGTTGCCGTAGTCATATAGCTCGTACGTGATTCCTTATCGTAAAAGGGAACTTTTCGTTGTTCGGAGATAAGTAATCCTAGTTCTTTTAACCTGGTTACTGCGTTCCTGTATCTTGTGGCTGACACTTTAGCTTGATTAGCATACATAACAAAGTAAGAGTTATCATTCGAATCCTTTCTTGTTGAGTCAATGAATCGTTGCCCGTGATCAAGTATTTCTTCAAGTACATCTACGTATGCTTTAACTTTTTTAAATAGCTTTGGATAGTTCATTTGAAAATCTTGGCTTTTGAATAAGGAAATAATACATTTATTTTCCACATACTTCTCCGACTCTTTCTTTTCCCAATTTACATCATCAAAAGACACGTTCAGTAAATTAATTAGTTCTTTCCTTACAAATTGGAGTTGTTGTGTATAGCCTTTTCCCTTTACCTCCTGAAAACAAAGGAGCAAATCAAAAACCGTATAACCAATAGCCTCACTAAACGGTTCTCCCGTAAAATATCTGTATTTCCCTACAGAATCTCGACCAATCCAAGCCTCATTTCCATCGAATATTTGACATGGAAATAAGGTTTCTTCCTTTATATCTTCTAAGTTTGCAAATATCATTGGAAAAACATTGTATTCCATTACTGCCCTTTCAAACCCATCATGACTTTTTATATCGCTATACACGATTGAAGCGTTAAACTTCTGCTTCTCCCATATATCAGCCTTTTCACTTTTCTGTAATTCATCCTTAGCCAATTTTCTTTCTCCTTTAAATGCGGTGCGATATGGATGGAACTCTCTTGAAATTTTCATTATTATCGTTCTCCTTCTGCTTTAATTTTTAGTCCTTCATGTTAAGCTATGATCATGAAAAAAAGGGATTCTTTTTTCTCATCATTAACTTCATCTTATTGCATAATCTACGATTTGAATAACTTTTTAGGGCTTAACCTGCCCTACCCTTATATGCACTTTAATCTAGCCTTATCATTTGGTGTAATACTTTCAATTAAAGTTCTTAGGAATGGAGGGGAGTGCAGATTATCGTAGCTCTCCCACCCCCTCACTTGGTAGACCTTTGCTCTACTATATGAGGCCTTTACTCCTTTGGGCGATCTTACTTTATTTTAATTCCAGCAAACTCTACTGCTCTTGATTGTGACCCTTGGTATTTAGAAACACCTTTGTGTCCAAATTGGCTAACAATTTGGACATTAAATTCACGTTGGGAGACTGATGTAAGTCTTGCATCTAAACATGCCTTTTTGTAAGCATCGTAGAGAACCTTACCGGATATTTTTGCTACTGGATCCAATTGACAACATTCATCGGCGAAAAAAAGAACACTATTGTTACTTTTTTTGTATTCACCCATTAGTTTTCTCGCATCTTCACTTTCGGTAAACTCATGATTGTTTTTAATCAAACGACGCAAGCCAACTAGGGCCCACTGAACAATGCCTTCTCGCTCTTGAAATAGTACATCATTCAAGTCTCTATCAATATTTTCTTTGGAAACAACGTTTTGGAAGGGGATTAAAATCAATCTTCTATAGAATCCAGTACTTTGATCAACAAAATTCGAGGGTAATTTGTTTGTGGCAAAAAGAAATCGTGCGGTATTTCTAAAGTCAAAGCCTTTTTCGAACTTATCTTCTCCGTGTATACTATCCCCGGAGACCAATGATTTGAATATACCCGTATCCTTAATGGAGCCTTGTGGAAGGTCCGAGTACGAATTCAATAGTTTTCCAAACAATCTGACCGTACTGAATTTCGCCCCTAAATCTTGAAAAGGGATATTTGAAACATAGTCATAGCCAATTATTCTCTCAATGACATCAATTAAAACAGATTTTCCTGTATTGCCGGGACCATACAATATAAAGGCCTTCTGTGCCTTAATGTCAGTCGTTGCTAGATATCCAATCATCTCCTGGACGGTCTTTACATCGTCTTCGGATAAAGATACCTTGATATATTCAAGAAATCTTGGACATTGTGCATCAATCTCATAATCAACATTCAATTGAAATGCAGTATGGTAGTGTGATTCATAGGGGCCAAACGTACCTGTTTCAATGTCGTAAACACCATTTTTAAAATTGATTTTCCCCTTCATACGGTTGGGATCAGTTAACCCTTCATCTTTGGGGATTCTTTTCAACAAAAGTTTCTTGACATCTTCAATATCCCTATTTGTCAGATACTTCGGTGAAAGGTAATCAAGAATTTCTAGTTCAATTTCATCAATGTTAACCTTCTGAAAAATACCCCTACCTTTTTTCCTTGCATAAATCATTGAGTTACATACGAGGTAATCTCTCCGTTGCAACAAAATAGAAACAAGAACATTTGGCAACAACCTTAGTCCACTATTAGTTTTTACATAGTGTTCTGGGAGCTGTTCCGAGTTTTCGTCAACTTGACAATTCATTTTAAAATGATATTGTTTTATCTCATCCAATCGAGTTGACACAACCCATGGGGTATTGGGTTTCCAAGTCGCATGTCCATTTATAGGAACGAGATGATTGCTACTAGAGTAATTCACCTTAATATTTTTGAACTGCTGATTTTTTACAGTATCCCCTTTAACAATCATCACCAAGGATGCCCCTTCAACCCACCCGTAAAATTCGCCTTTGAGTGTGTCAATCGACTTTCTTGCAACTTCACTTAATTCACTGTCTGAATTCACTGCATTCGAAATCGCAATTGAGATATAGGGGTCTTCCTTCCGTAATACTAAGGCTGTTCCTGCATTTGCAAAATCAGGAGCATTTTCCTTTAGATCATGTGCGTCTTCATACGGCATTAAGTTAGTTGGATCACTTACATCAACTGATTCTCCAGTAGTTGGGTCATAAGCAATAAGCAACGTCTCTTTCTCAATATGCTCTGTTCTGGCACAAACCCAGATTGGAGCTTCTCTTAATTCCTGTGGTAAATCATGATTCAAAATTTTTTCTTCTTTTAGCATAATGTTTTCCTCCTTATATTGTGTGGTTCATCACTGTATTCATTGCCTTCAGGCAACATAATGATGAAAATATAATGGGGTTTCCCCCATTAATAAATCTTTATATAAGGTTTCAAGGTTTCTGATAATTTATCTATTATTATAATTTGGTCATCTTCCCTTACCGTCGTCCAATATTCATTGAGGATTGGTATAGGGATAGACATAACAGTATTACTCAATGCTTTAATATCAAGGTGTTCTAGTGATGCTTTAATATCATCTTTCAGGAGGTTATACTTTTCTACCATTACTCTAACACCGAAGAATAGTTTGAATCCTTGATCTTCTAATTCAATTAAATGAAGTTCTTTTTCCAACAGTTCCCCTAAACTTAGGACATATCCTACTGCTTCATTCTTGAAATGATTTGAATCACCAGAAAGTGTACTCTCATATAGGTCAATAACAACTTTGCCAATTAATTGTTTTTGTTCATCAGACAAAGAAATGTTATCCCTTTTCGTTGCAACAGCAATATCAATTTTGTCTAAATCACTAGGAAGAACTAAGGACATGTCACCACGTATTGCCTTATCGTATATGTATCCCATATCTAGGCTTTCAAAGACTTCCTTTAAGGAAAGACCTAATGCCTCAATAAGAATCATCACTATACTTAAACTTGGCTCTGTTCTTTTACCATTTTCAAGTCTGTTGAGATAACTTTCGCTTATTTGATGCCCATACTCTTCTACCACACTTACCAACTTGGCTAGGGACCAGCCCTTGGATTTCCTTTTCATCAGAATAAGTTGTCCAAATCCAGTTACCTTCATTCCTTCCAAGAATTCACCTCCTTGGAATTAATTTGCCTACCCATAATTCTATATTACTACATTTTTGCCTGTGGTCAATAGCATTTTTGTTCGAGCTGCTATAAAATTTTTTAGTCCAATAAACAAGGATACGAGGGTTAGCATTTCCAAATCCCCCATCTAGGGGATCTAAATATAAAGTTTCTTCCCTAACAATGAATAGGATACCCAAATAATGTTTTCAATGAACCATGACCTTATTGTACTACTAATTTGCAACCTTCCAAAATTAATAATGCTCTACCCCTCTTATTTTTGCTTGGATAACATACAATAGCTCTTAATCTCTACTATTGGGTACCTGCCCAACCATACGAGTGAAACGAGTGGTTTGTTTCACTTTACCCATGTCTATTAATAAAGGATATGTATTTAAAATCTTCATTCACGAAAGTCTGATAAATAGAATAAACCGTAACCACAATGCTGCAATTTATAGGATGAAGGGCAACAGCAACTTCTCTGTTAACTGTAACCCACTTCTAATAACTCATTTTATTGAATGAAAATCTTCTTGCCTAATACGAGTGAAACGAGTGCATGTCTTCATTATAAATATTTTTTAAAGTCCCCTTACCATGATGATTGATCATTTATATAATAATCACCTATTAATGGTTAATGTCAACCTTTGTACCTAAAGAAATATTTACACCTCCAACGAGTAAAACGAGTGTATATTTTATATCTATAGATGTGGACAATTTTAGAGTGTATCTTCCATTTACGTTATTGATGTCTAAATAAGCCTAGAAAGAACTATAAAGGGGTAATCCCTATAAGATAATTAACAACAATTTTAGATTGCATACCATTACTAATGGGAATCGTTACTCGTTTTACTCGTCAAGGTAATGTGTTTAGCCTTTTAAACTAATTAGTTAAAAAGCGATTTGGTTGAATGACTATCATCTCAACTGATGTTATAGTGCTTTTTGCATCAAGGGAATCTTTTTTCTATTTAATGAAGACCAATCCCTTTATTAATGAGGACCTTCTTTTAGGATCCAATAAAAGGATTGTAAATAGAAGCAAAACAAAGAGTTAAAGTATCTTGTATTATAGATTAGAAAATACACTCGTTTCACTCGTATGAAAAAATCTGACTGTTACCCCAACTTAATTAAATAAAGCTCCCCTTGTTCAATACCTATCAGCCAACTATGTGCAAAGTGCTTTTGATATCAAGGGAATCTTTTCTTTCTAAGGAAGACCAATCACCTGATTAATAAAAAAGTTCGTTCACGATTCATTAAAAGAAGCTAAAAAGGGGAAAATGCAAATGGTTCAAATATTTTTATAAAAAATAGATTACATTAATACACTCGTTTCACTCGTTCATACTATTTTTAGAGCAAAATCATTATATGGTTCAATAGCATGTTGCTGCACCGATATAATTGTTCTACTACTACATAGGACCTCACGCTTCCTGTAAGTAAATGAAGGAAGCATTTAATCAATGTTTATAAGGGAACACAGTCCTCATTAACAATAAAATCATTGCATCCTAAGAAGAATTTCATAATAGACCCAAAGAAAAGGACCGGGAAACCGATCCATACTTAAATTATAAATTTCTTTCAACTTACACCTAATGCCTTAAACACCGCATCTATTGGATCAGAATAAAACATAGGCTGCACTTTTACTAATAGATCCGGTGGAACTGTCTGCAAATCCATAACCGATGCTGCAGGTATCAACACCTTTTTTGCACCAGCATCTACACATACTTGTAAAGTATTTGCAAATTCGTCCACCTTGGCAATGGTTCCACCAACAGTCATATTACCAATGACAACCAGACTCTCCTGTGTAGGTTTCCCTAATGCACCTGAGCAAAGGCCAATTAATTCAGCAATGGCCAGTTCATCCGTCAAACCGATACCTTGTAAATCACTTATGTGCATGAGATAGTCTTTTGTTTTGGTGCTAATGTTATTACTAATGCTTTTGCTATTAGCCGTAAAGAAACGAAAAGCTGTATCTAGGCTTTCTTTTGCTTCACGGTTGGTACCAACACCTGATTTATCAAATTTACCTGTTCCACTAACAACTTGATTTTCGAGCTTATAGATACCAATCATGCCAGAATGACCATGTCCAGCCACATAAACGTGCCCAGGCTTGCCCATACCTTCTGGTATTAATTTGCCTCCACCTTGCTCAGGAACTGACACGTAATGTTCTTCGAGTGTTTGCTTATCAATATAAGAGAACATTACATCGTAGAACTCCATACCGCCAATTTTCTTCAACTGTTCTTTAACCCTTCGGCGACCTTCAAGAGCGTATTCCAATACCTCACTGACTTCTTCCTTTGTAAATTCGCCATGAGGATAAAGGAGCTTTAACATACCCGAAACCGTTTTTCTGATTGCATTTGTATCACGTTGATTTAAGTTATTTCCAAGTTTAAAATAGCGATCAATTGCATCACTGAACGTCCGCTTCCGCATTTCTCGAAAAAACTCTGCAATGTAATCAACTATAAAGCCATATTTTTCGGTAATAAGATCTGGACGCATCTTAGGAATTTCCCAACCAGGCAGATAATAGTGCATCCGATCAAAGAATGCCGAATCATTTGCCATTTCTTCAGGGAATGGGGCAAACAAATGGGATGTTTTAATTAATGTGTCTACACTTTGATTAACATTGCCCACAAATACCATAGAAGCAGAGGCATTCTTTTCCTCTTTACCTCTAGCAAATGAGCCTGATGCCATGTAATCCTTCATGATTTGGATGCCGTCTTTATCCTTAAAGCGAATTCCAGCAACCTCATCAAACGTCACACAGTCCCACATACCTACAAGTCCAATTTTTCTAGTGGACATGTTATAGAAAAGATTAGCAACCGTCGTTTGACCACCTGAAACCAGTATGGAGTTCGGTGATAACTCCTTATAGACATGTGACTTTCCCGTACCCCGAGGGCCAAGTTCGCACATGTTGTAGTTGTTTTCTACTAAGGGAACCAATCGTAGCAATAAATGCCACTTCACTCGGTCTTCTAACTGAGTTGGCTCCATTCCCGTAGAGCGAACTAATACATCAATCCATTCGTCTTTTGTAAAGCTCTTTCTCCCTTCAAATACCTCATGAATGTCCATATTAGGCATTTGAATTGGCTGTAAGCTACTTACATTAAAAGGATTTGAATTCCGTGCCTCTTCGTCGTAATAATAATCAATTTTGACCATACACCATATGCCGCCAACAAGGAGCTTATCAAATTCCTTTATGTACATTGAGGAAATGGGAACGCCTTTCAGACCAAGGTTAGAGAACTCTGCTTCGTATGTATCAATTTTTGGATTCAACGCCACTGTTACCTTGTCGATAACCGAGTATTGACCATATTCCCGGATTCTTGATTTAATCTTTTCTGCCTCGTCAGGACGAACAAAGTTTTCTGAAAGAATTTTCTTCACTCGTTCTAACCCTTCATGAATGCTTTCCTCATCATCGGTTGCAGCATACATACCAAGGAGATATTCTAGCACGTATACCGGAACGTTCGCTCCCTCTTTAATAAGGTTCGTTAGATCTTTACGTACAACCCTCCCAGCAAAAACGTCATTTAGTTTTTTATCTAAATCAACGGTTAATCCTTCATTCGTGCTTTCTTCCATTAACAGTCCTCCTCCCTCTTAAAAGTCAAAGTCACTGATAATACCCAGATTGATGTTAAATGGTATTTTTTCCACTAAGATACCAGTCTCGGTATCCTTTATGGTTAAGTAGTATGTTTTATTACGATCATATGGAATGCTTTTCAAAATAAACCTTAGTTTGAAGGTACGATCTGCTGGATTATCAAATGGTCGATCTCCAATAATCGTTTCCTCATTAGATAATACGCTGCCTTCCCCGTCAGCCATATAGATGATAACAGTTCGAGGAATTACCTTTTCTTCTACTTTTTCTGTTTGGAAAAATTCCAAATTAAAAATGCTATTCGTTATCTTACGGGTTGTATTCGTAAGTTTAATATCAACTTTTTTAATCGCCTTAGCACCTTTTTGTCCCGTTCTTTTATTTTTAAACGTTAACAGTGGAACAACGACCTCTTGAAGGCTTGCACCACCATGAACAAAATTAATACCTGAACCCTGCATTTTGTTTCTAAGTGTTGCTTTAGGCAAATAGGCTGTTAATTGCTGCTCATTTTTTATAATGGATGACAAATTGATAGCCAATTGACCCGAAACATTACGCTCCTCTTTAGAAAGAATGTAGCGACGTTTCACTTCAATAGCATCTATTGAATCCTGACCAATCTTATCACTTTCCCCTAATTCATCCCTTTGGTAAAGAAAACCATGATCAGCCGTAATAAACACATTTATTCCACTCAAATCATCACGAATAATTTTTACTAAATCATAGAGTTGGTTTAATGATGTTTCAACTGCATTAAATGTATAAATTTCTGTTGAAGCCTTGTCTCCCATTGCATCAATAGTATCATGATAGATGTATATGAGCTTTTTACCTTTAAAGGTTTCTCTTCGTCCTGCTTTATTCATCGCTAAAACATCTTGAAAATGAACTACAATGCTATCAGTTACTTTAGATTCAATAATCTTTTTTCGATTTTCTAAACCAGAAGAATCTTTTCCATCAACAAAGACCCTAGCATTTGTATCTATGTCAATTTCTTTGTGTGGTAAGAGTGATGGCATTCCAAGTTTTGTAATAGAAGGCACTACACCGAGTAATGTTTCAACATCGCAAACACCCATTGTCTCGGTATTAAGACGATCGGCTAGCTCAACACCTATTTCATAACGCATCGCATCAGAAACAATAACAAAAACTCGTTCCCCATTTCTAACTTTAGAATCAATGAATGTAGAATAAAAGCCTTGCTGATTTTTTATACCGGGTAATGACCAGTCCTGTGTCATTTCGGACTCAACCGCTTGGGACCAATGGGAACTCAGCTCACCCATATACCAGTTTGTATATAGATTTTCTACCAGCACTTTTAACTTTTTCAATAGATCATGATTGCTTTCTTCATCATAAGCCACATAAAACTTACGGTAATATGTATCCATTAAATGATAATCATTTACATATGCCTGGTACAAATCAATAGCCCGTCCCTGTGGGATCCCTTGATGATGTTCTTTATAAAACTCGTGAATTTTAACAGTATAGTAAAGTGCTTCATATATGGAAGCAAATTTATCATAGTAATGCTTAGCTCTTCTCAATTTAATGAGTTTCGTGTATTCTTCATAATCCTCAAGCTGTGTAACTAATCCATTAGCTATGTAAATGATAATCGCTCGGTCAATATATGGAAAAATGTCCGCCTGTTTAAAAGTTTCAACAGGTAGATTATTGACAATGTTCGAAAGTTGAATTTCCTGCTCAGCCATTTCCGCATATTCATCAAATATCACATAGTCAGTCTTATGGTGCATCCAATGGTCAATAAACACAACGGCATTCGTTTTATTTCGATTGGAAATAAATACTTCCAAATCCCATATATCCCCATCAGCAACCGATTGGCTGAATGCCGTTACTGCTAGATGGATGAATAATGTTTTAAGACTTTTCTTCTCTTGTTCATAACCATAGTGATTAGAAACATAATTCCAGAACACTTCAACATCAAAAAACTTTTCCATAAGGGATAAGTATTTATTTTCACTGTCCTCCAGCGTGTCCATCAACATAGCCTTTAAAACTTCTTCAAAATCTGGTGTTTTAACGTTGCATAAAACACTCATAATAGAAAGTTCAATGATTTGCTCTGAATATGTTTCTATATTTAATGCTGAAAACTTTCTAAAACGCTCTTTATTATTAAAGAAACGTTCATACTTTTTGATTACTGCCCGAAGTGATGGGTCTATATTCAACTCACTTAAAATAAGTGAAATTCGATCCGCATAGAACGTTTTTGAATAAAAAACTGTATCTGCTAACCAGTTATCTTCCACATCTAATTCCATATTTGTATAAATCAAGTAAGAAGACATAGGATCTTCTTCTTCTAGCAAATATTTTGTATGAAACTGGTTCCGCCCTGTTAACGTATGAACCTTTACTTCATCAACAGAAAGCCTTTCAATATCCTCAGCGAATTCATTATCCTTGTCCACCCAGAACACAATCTTTCGTTGTTCCCCATCTTTTAATGGTTCATTGAATATGTCTGATAACGCAGAATCTATTTGGTTTTTATTCATTTTTTCACCAACTTTCTATATTTAAGTAAGAAAAAGACACATCATTATTCCGGATGTACCCTCTCCTAAATTGTTTATTATCTTATTTATATGAGTTATAGTGTGCTTTCAAATTTCAGTAAATAATTCAATTGCATTATACACTTCACAACTAGAATCAAAACCTTTTTTACAAATAATGGTGACATGACTCATAAGCCATTTTATCCTCTGCTTTGCGTACTCTTTATTTGCAGAGATATAATCTATCAGTTGGTTAACATTACTGTTATACAAAATAAAATAAGCATGCTTGTACTGGTATCTATTACAGTACACACTAAGCGTCTCAAAATCCTTGAATATCCCTCTTCCAAGCGACCCTTTTACTTCAATAACAATTTCATTCCTTTTAAACGTTCCATACTGATGAAAAACAAAATCAGGGTTTTTCTGATCCCGTCTTTTAAAACCATTATGACCTCTTTTATCAATCTCAGCAGACAATGATATATTAGTCAATTCGTATTTGTCTTGAATCATTCTCATTTGATGATATAACTCATAGCAAAATACCCTTTCTCTAACAATCTCACCATAAGTTGTTTTTACCTTATAATATTCTTTACCAACATTATCAAGTGCTCGAACAAAGAAATCTGTATAATTATTTTGGAGTAAATTTTCCACCTTATCTATCTCCCATAAAATTTGGTTAGATCTTTGCTACTAAACCCTTAAACTTTTCATAATTCACTTTAACCCCATCATCTAAATCAATTTCAACTTGCATATCCGCCATGTGGTGTAATAACTCATCATATGCTTTTAGCTCTTCAATTTTCTTGTCAAGGGATTTCAACTCTTTCTTTGCATTACTAATCTCTTTTGCATTAGAATCCCCTTCAATGATATTAAGTAAGTCCTTCTTTTCAGCATCTAAACGAATCTGAAAGTCATGTAAATAATCTGTCCGAATACGGGAAAGCGTTGTCCTATCATACCGGTGCATATAGATTAGACAGTTAAACGCCTTCTCTTTTCCAGATGAAAATAACCAATATATGGGTCGCTTACTATATGTCTTAACATGATCTTTATAAAAATCATTTAAGAAATAACGACGAAGTGTTTCTTTTGCTGTTTCACCCTTCTTTCTTCCTAGAGCATCTGCTACAAAATCCAAGTTTCCATTAAGGTTGTCATCACCAAATGTAATACGAACAAAATCAACGAATTTTGAAATAATATCATCCTCAAAATAGGATCCAGAAAGGATTGGGAGAATATTGTCCTTGTCTGCTGGAAAGGTTTTAAATTGTAAAGGATCAAATCTCCCTCCTGCGTAAACCAAACCTTCCTTGTCAAGGGAATAACGGCCAAAGGCACAGCCAATTGCGTAAGAGATAAAACTCTTAATATCCTGATTCAACTCAGGCTTATGAATTGAAATACTTTGTTCTTCTACTTCAGGGGTAAGTTCATCCTGTAGACCATAAGTATCTATAAAAATACGATTCAATTCTTCCTCATTCGCCTTCAATTTGTTAAATTGTTCTTTTAAGAATTGAGACCACTTCTTATATGCTGAATCAATACTTGTTGAAGAGTAGTTTACCAATGGGTGTTCCTTAAAATCCCATGATATTTCAAAGGAATCCCAATCATCTTTTGTTATTTTTATATTCTCGTCTACTACATTTTCAAAATTTCTATCCTTTATTACAGCTAATGGTAACTTATTGAAATAACCAATATCAAAGTGCATTGTTGGACTCAAAATTTTTATTAGTGATTCGAAGTATTTATTATTTAAAATACCCAAAAGCTGCAAATGATTAATTTCTTCAGTCGGAAATGCTGAATGACCTGTTGCATCATAAATAAATCCCTTCGGGTAATATCGAAAAGCATTTACACTTGAAGTTATATCAGACCAAGATACTGATTCTCTAAAATAGTAATTCAAATTTTGTGGTCGAGACTTTAATTTGCCGTTTTCATCCTTAAAGTTTCTGATTTCTTCCCCATCATTTTCCCAATTAACAACAAACTCATGATTACCATACCATTTTCTAAAAGCTCCACCTTTATTATAAGGAAACCATTTATGTTGGGATTTCATTGCAGACTCTCTTGATGTATAGCCAAAACCTATCTTTGTAAAATTACATTCAAACCATCTTTTTAAGAATCTATCATTGTCAGCGGTTTTTAATCCTTGCTTTGCTTCAATTACATCTGAAAACTTTGATAAGTTGCGAAATAAAGATATTGTCTTTTCACTTACCCAATATGCTATTGGACTTCCAGGGATTTCTTTGAAGTATTCTTGATTAAATGAGTACCGATAATAAACAGATGGCTCTTGAACTGCTTCTAAAGTTTTTATTGGCTGATTTTTGGAACCCTTAAAATCGGATAGCCTTATGTATTCACCATTTATATCACTTTGATAATTCCTCAAAGTAAATGTGCAAATTGGTACAGTTGCCTCTTCAAAGCCAGAGTATTCCAATTGAATCAAGCTATTTATTGTCCGATTATTGATTATATTTTTACGTAATGTCTCATACGAAGAAATAAACATCCATACGAATGGTGACATAAATCCCATATGCCCATTACTCTTTGTAGAATAAAAACTATATTCGATAAACGCAGAAAATAGGTCAGATTTCACTTCTGGATAATAATTTACTAAATAACTTGCAACTTCAGGAGTTAAATACTTATTTCCAACATAGGGTGGATTGGTAACAAAGACATCATATTTCTGATCCATTAATCTAGTCTGTTTCACAAGCATTCTAAGCAAAGGAAGAATACGATTCTTCATTTCCTCTTCAAATAGATTTCCGTGCTGTTGTTCTATAGTATTTATTCGTTCCTTTATTAGAGACAAATTATTGGATTCAATTTTAATAAGAGAGCCAACCACTTTTCCATTATGAAATTGGTTAACAAATTCCTTTAGCCCTTCTAACTTATTACCAGAAGATTCTCCTGCTATAAATTCCAATTCTTCTTTTGTAATAGCATTCGTTTCTTGAATTGACGCTAAATTCAACTTCAAGCTATCCCGCTTAATACTTCTCAAGAAACGCTTGTTATACTCCAATGCCTTCATTATTAAAGAAAAACTAGCCAATTGATATGCCCTATCATCAATATCTAGTCCATAAAGGTTATTTTCGATTATTAATTTTGGAATTTCACGTTCCATATATCCACATTTGTTATAGATTTCAAACAACACATCGAACATATAAACGAGAATATGTCCACTACCCATTGCTGGATCAAAACATTTAATATCTTCTACTTTTAAATCCTTATTAATATATGGGATCAATTTTTCCACATAGTCAGCTTCTGAATTAGGATTTTCGAGAAAATATTCCCAATCCTTTATAAGGTCCCTATGTTCTGGATGTGATTCAATCCAATAACGCCCCAACGCATTTTGAACCATATAACGCACAACCCATTCAGGTGTGAATAGTTGGGTTGCGAATGGCAATTCTTCTACTTTATATCTTTTCTTTGATTTTATTACACGTTCATTTTCTTCTGAAATATAATACTGATATAACCAACCAATGACTTCAACCTTCTCCCAGTTATCTTCAGTGATAATTTCAGCATTTGTCATATACCGAACGAAGGAGTCAGTGGCAAGTAACCCTTCTGGAAAAAGGATTTCTGTATAGTCATCAATTGTTTCAAACATGAATGGCATATATTGATTAAGATCATTGCAATGCTTGATAATAAGGTATTTGAATAATTCCTCTGAATTATTATTCATTTTTAATTCATAAATATATTCCTTATCCAAATCTAAACCTAATGAAAGTGCCTCTTTCATCATATCTGGCTCTGTGCTATCGGAATTATTAGAAGAAAGTACCCTTACTTTCGTTGGTAAATAATCATTTACCTCCATAAAACGTAAGGCAGTGAAACGGTTAAACCAAGTGTAAGCAACTTCCTCCATCACCCGGTTAAATCCAATTTGTTTAATACGATCAATTAACCGATCTCTTTGAGTCTTTTCTTCCTTTGAAAGCTGTCTACCATCAATAAAGATGGCATCTGAACTTTCAATGTCCGCTTTTTTTATGTTATCTTCTGTAATTCCTATTTTCATAGCCCTTGCTTCAACTTTTTTCAACAACTCTCTTCGTGCATTTGTAGCAAAAGTCTTCAGTGCTGACTTATTCATTCAATGTCACCCCGATTCGATTACTCAACAAACTCAATTTGTTTATTTTCTTTAATGATCTGTTTTAACTTACTGGATAGGGCATTTATATACTTATCTACTTCATCTTCTGTTGTTAAAGTTCTAACATTGAGCAGATTTGATACTTTTACAGATTGCTTTTGAATGGTTGGAGCTACTACAGGTGGTTCAACAACTTTACCACCATTCCGTTCTCTTTCTTCTTCCGCTTTTTTCCGTTGCCATTCTTTAATTTCTCTGTCAATATCTTTTTCCATTTTTTCTTTAAAGCTCGTACTTTGGGAAACTGTTGCATCGACCTTATAAATATCTGTAAAAATTCCTACATTGTAATTTAGTTCTTGATAGTAACGATTTACTTGTTCTTTCGTGTCATTTGATACACCATATTGTGATGTTAATAATGATAAGTAATCACTATCATCTTTTAACTTTTTATGGGCATTTTCCCTTTTCTCATTAAGAACATTATAGATTTGTTCATCCATAGCATGTATAAGCTCTGGAATATCCTTTATCATTTTATAAGGAATCGGTTCTTGAAGTATAGACCGGAGTTTTTCGATAACTTGCTCTACCTCTACACCTATTAGATAGGATTTATTTTCATCATATTTACTTATGGCTGCCAATCCGTCATCGAAAATCTTTTTCTGATTTGTACCGAAGAAACTTTTGACATAAACAATATCCTCTTCCCAATCAAGTAGATCATCTTCTAATTCCTTTAACCTATTGAAATAGGATACATTATCTAAGCCATTATGGAACTGCTGAAAGTATTCCAATCCTTTATCAAGCAGGCTCATGCCAGGATACTTTCTACCCTCATAACGGGCCTTATAACCCTTAATTTCATCTATCTGTTTTTCAACAAGTAAACGGATGTCCTTTAGAAGTCCATCTTCATCATCAGCCAAGTCCGTTTTATTAAAAACATCCTTACAAATACCCTTGGCTAGATTTATTAATTTTTCATCAACTTTTACCCTTTTTAATACAATTGCTCTATCAGCTTCTTGTGTCTTGGTGAAAATTGTAATAAGTGTATTAACATTATCTTCAGGTTCCAAGTATTCCGAATTGTAACGAATCCGAATACGTTGTTCTTTTAGTAATTGTGCAACCATTCCTGCTATATCAAGTGTCTTCCAACCATATGGCTTGTCTCCAAAACGTTCAAACAAGATTTTTATACGAACTTGCTTTTTCAGATCATCTTGTAAGCTGATAAAATCAGTCACTTCCCGCTTTGCTAACTCATTTGGATTTACTTTCAATGTTTCTTCAAAAGACAATTGTTCATCGTTTGAAGCAAGGATTGAAAGTAAGGCCCTCTCATTATCTAAGTGTTCCTTTACATAACTGAGTTTTGTATAGACATTATCGACTAGCATTGTGAAGGCAGCATTAACTTTCTCACGAACAGTTGATCCTTTAATTTCTGATTTGTCCCCATTGATAAAGAAAGCACTGTCCTTTATCGCTTCCTCCAAAAGCTCACGAACCCTTCTTCGACGTTCACGAACTTCTGCTTGTTTATTATTCAAGATATTTTGGATGTTTTCAGGAAGTTGCGTAATATTCGTTTTCTTACGGAATTCTTCGATACGCAATGCTTCCCCGATTTCCTCGATATAGGCCTCATTCCCACCAAGTTTAATGATCATTTCTCCGTTACCCGAAGTCATCATCATTAATTCCTGCTCAGACCTTTGGTAATGATCTGATAATGGGGAGAGAATTTGCATCCCTATATGGGATGTTTGATTTCCATAGTTTTTCTCATCCATTTTCTGATTGTAGGTAAATGAGTATTCACTGTTGTAACGGAAACGTTTTTCATCGTATAGGTCTTGGAAAATGTAGTTTGCTAACTCCCGCTTAACAATGTCCTCATCAATATTCAAGGATTTGATTTCCCTATTAATGTCTTGTTCGTCATCTGTTAAAAAGATAAAATTATCCCCATTTTTCTGTACTAACGTTTGGGAAATTAGCTTTCGCAAAGAAACTTTAATTTTCTCTTTAAGCTGTAACTTATCCTCATCAATATAGGTTACCATTAGAGTAGCAATATTATCGAGATTTGCTGGAAGTTCTTTTACGTATTTAATCATAAATAGAACCTTTAATAGATCAATGTTAAAATCATCATCTTTTAGGGCTGGATTTTCATAGGCACCTTCGATAACTCTTGAAATAGATGGATTCAAAAATTCTTTTATCGTGTCATA
Source organism: Bacillus sp. REN16 (assembly GCF_020731355.1). Classification (GTDB taxonomy): domain Bacteria; phylum Bacillota; class Bacilli; order Bacillales; family Bacillaceae_L; genus Ferdinandcohnia. Next base: position 20,770 of record NZ_JAJFZK010000027.1, read on the forward strand.
GAAGGCATAAAAAGGTATAAGTGTACCCTCTTCAGCATTCTTATATTGAAGGCCAGCTTCTTTGAATGCTGATAACATGGAGCGTTCCCCTTCAGATAAATGCTTACCAGAGGATCCATGTTTTCTTACTTGCTCAAAAACGTTTTGTAACAACTTGAATTGATAAGGCACGAAAGGGTACACATCTGCAAATTCCTGTTCATTGTCAAATCCACGTAAATCTGCAGTGCTTTCTCGAAAACTAATTAAGTTCTTTAAAATAGCACTTTTTTCAGGATAAAGAACCTTCAATTTGTCATTAGCAAAGTCTTTTTTCAATAGGATACGTTTTTTGATAACTTCATCAACCGAGATGGATGATAGAGAAAGTCTTGTATCAAATCGCCCTTGAATACGTGAGAAATCGTCCCCTTTTACTTTAATAATGCTATCAATACTCTCTTGGGAAGTAACCATAATCCAAACCTTACCTTTACAATGGGTTCCAAGATCCTCAGCCACTGTCTGCAAGTTCAACATTAAACTGCGGTTATTACCAATGTATTGACCAATCTCATCCACGAGGAAGATAAGGTGGAAGTTTTTCCCCTTACTATTGATGTACTCATTTACGTCTTTCGCAAACTTTTCAATACTAATTTCAAAATTATTTACACCATTTTCAAACCAATTTCGAGCAGATTCTTCCGTCATATCGGTTACTTTCGTTAAGGCACCAATGACAAAATCCGCATCAAAGTAAAAACTATTACGACGTTCTTCCCACGATTCACCTGCTAATGCCTTAAATTCCTCTTTAAAGGCACTGTAAACACTCTGCTTATCCAGGTATTTTTCCATCTCAGCTACACCAGGTATATCTCCATAATAGCCACGGTGTTCATAAAACACCTTCATGAAGACTCTCAGAATAGCGTCTTCCTTAGATTTATTGTCTAGTGAACCCTTAGAATCTATATTGAACAAAATGACTTCTGTTTCAACGTCAGCCGTTCTTTGCATATTCGCATATACAAGAGGGTCTTGTACTTTATCTTGGAAGAAATCAATCGCTTGTTTACCTTTTACCTTCTTGTTTTCAAGTAAGTAAGCAAGTATCTTCAGAAAGTGTGATTTACCAGAACCAAAGAATCCAGAAATCCAAACACCCATCTTATCTGTTACACCATTAATCCCTTTTTGATAATTCTCATAGAACTTGGAAAGGTGTTTTTGTAACTCACGGGTAACAACATACTCGTCCAATTCCTGATAAATATTATCTTCATCTTGTTGAGCCACTTTAATGACTCCACGAATATCACGTTCAATGTCTTTTTGAAACATATCTCTAATAATCATCTAAATTCCCCCTATCCCTTTTAATCGACTAATCGGAAAGCCCGGTAATAATTATCGTCCTTAAATTTTCCAAACAATTGTAATGATTGGCCATCATATTTTCCAGGGAAAAACATGATAACAGGTACATTGTCCAACACTTCTTGTAAATTATTTAATATATTGTGGGAACGAACGAATGGATAAACCTTCCCTATTCCGGTGAGGAACACCACATTATAATCATCCATTTTTTCTTTAATCTTACTTAGGAAAACTTCTGGTTTAGCAAATGTCGTCATCGCTTTAAACAACTGATCTTTTCCTTGACGTTCTTCCATTTCAAAGATTCGATCAAAAATCCTTTTATCTTTTGTAATTTCTAGCAGCATCTTATACAAATCAAATTCAATAATTCTCCGGTTAGATCCTTCATAACCAAATTCTTTCTTAATATGCTTAATATAATCCCTTACCACAAGTTCAGATTGTGGCTCGTAGTCAAATACGTAAAAGCTAATTTCATTGCCAAGGCCACGTCCCTCTATGAACTTATCCTCTTTAATTTTCGGTATAATCTGGTCCAATCTTGCATTCAAATTTGCCACATATTCACCCCCTACTCACCCATTGCATGTATATAACGACCATCACCAATTTGAGTGAGATAATTCTTTATCCGTTCATCAATAATTAGCCTGTCTAACTCTTTACCTTTTCTAGTTCTTAACATTCCGCTTTCATACAACACTTGCATGTAAGCTCTTTTTAACTTTTCAACATTAATATCGCTCCAACTGGCAACTTTTTCACTTTGCTCCGCCTTAGAGGTGAAGAAGAGATTAATGTCTTTCTTTTCTATTAGATAGTCATTGTTATGTAGCTTTTCCCCTATTACCTCATCCATGAATTCAAAAAACAGCAAATCAGTCTTCATAATGGCATACAGGTTAAGGACTTTTCCCATTTCAATCGAGCCTTCACTTATTAATGAGGCAAAAGTTTCATCAATAGCTTCTGCCCTTTTCATAACGGAAGGTAGTGCTCTGTTGATTCTCCCTTGATTATTAAATTGAAACAGATTTTCTTCTTTTACCTTTTTTCTTATTTCATCATTGGCTAGGCCCTGCTGTTTCAACTTAATAACCTGTTTTAGCTCAAAAAGTAAAAAGGACGCCCCATTCAAACTTGAAGAATATTCTAATTCCATTGTCATTCAATCAAACCTTTCAGACAAGACTTTTTACCTACTTATTTCCAATACCTTTTCCACAACAGCCAAACGTCTTTTACCACATTGCTGCTGGACTACTTTTGTAAACTCATTCTCCTTTATTAATTTTTCTTGATTATGTTCATATAAGTTTTTAATGCCAACTATTAGCTCAGTCTCTTTTATCTCTTCCTGCCAATAGGAGTCCACTAGCTTGTTTAAATCAACAGCCAAATCTCTCTGTGTACGATAAAACATTTTTAGTTCCACAGGGTTCACCTCTTGCGTTTTCTTACTTACCTCTTATTTTAGTCTTATTTCATTTGGAACTCAATTCCAACCAATGATTAATAATCAGTAAAAAAGCTACTGAAAATAAATTCAGTAGCAACCCTTTCAATTAATCTATAATCCTTTTTAGCATTTCTTTGTTTTGTACTACCTGTTTAACGTAATCTTCAGCTAATTCAACTAATCCAAAACCATTGACAAGTATGTTCAATTTTGTAGTCATTTCACAACCCCTATAGCCTTTGATTAGCCTAAAGACGAAACTCGGGGAAAGGTTTGTTTTATCAGCGATATGCTTTAGACTGTACCCTCGCTCTAACTTAAGCTGCTCAATAAATTCACCAAAGTGATTTTCAATCCTATCAATAATTTCTAAATTGTCCTTTTTCACCATTATCATGTCCTCCTATTTACTAACTGATCATTCGATCAGTTCCTGTTTTGTTATAAGACCTTATATACTAAGCACTAGCTCAGTCATTTACTACTAAAATAAAACTACTTTTTTTCTAAGGAAATAGAATATTTTCTAACCAGTAATCTAGTATAAATAGACACAAATTTAAAGGGGGAATCATTATGGATACACAAGAATTCATGGATTTATCCGCATTAGAAAAAGTAGAAGTAGCAAATAAGATGCTAAAGGAAGAGGAAGTGGACCATTTAAAAAATGTGGCTTCTAAATTAGGTTTTTCAGAATCTACCTTCTCGAAAATCATGAGAAACAACTCCTCATACCAGTACAACAAAATTAGCAAGCAATATGACCGAATTCTACCCATTGAAGAATACAAAAAAATTCTCCAATCAGGTGCAAACGAAGTCAAGGCTGAGGAAACACTACAGTTTGTTGCTGAACACCTTGAAAAGTTAAAGCAACTATTGCACTCTTATGGGGATCAGTTGATTCTGGAACCAGAAATTTATGATCCAGGCAGCAATACTATCACCCGTACTTTCCAAGTCAACGAAGGCATTTATAAGCAGTTCTCTGACTTATATTCGAGCCGGTTCTCGCACATCCGTCTGAGAGAAATCTACAGTAAATGCCTTCTTGATTTCGTCAAAACTTACCAACCTAAAAAGACCCCTGAAAATTAAAAATCAGGGGTTTCAGTTACCTATTCTGCCATTCACGAAACAATTCAATTATTTCATTTTGTCTATGCCCATCCCATCCATTTTGAGCCCTTCGAAAGCAATCTTCATCTATCTTTGCTCCCTTTTCAAGGAGTTTTTTACAAACTTCATAATATCCGAAATAACAAGCAATTTGTAAAGGGGTCCGACCAAGTTGATCCGCTTCATTAACATCAACATTGTGTTCACCAAGTAATTTCTCAACTGTGTCTAAATCACTCATGTACACCGCTCGGAATAAGAAATCATCCATAGATTATTGCCCCTTTTTTATTATCTATTAATTTTCAAGTCAGTCTTGTGAATCACTTTGCTGGTACATAACCCATTGCATTTAAAGTTTACCATTATCATTTTTCAGAGGTAAAAGCCCGCAGAAATTCTTCAAAGATATTATCTTCAAGGTAAAATAAGTCTATAGATGAAATTGGCATTTTATATCCTTTTGAATCTATTTCAAAACCTTCCCTTTTGCCAAATCCATTATTTTCAGATGAGTATTCATGTTTCAGTACGTCCATTAATTGAAAAAAACGCATATCCGGGTTCAATTCCCATATTTTTTGAAGCAAATGCAGTATCCTCATTATTCTCTCTGGGTCTCTTTTATTTTCATTTGTCATAATCATTATCACTCTTTTCCTACTTATTTGGGATTTTGAGCTAGATTCACCAATCTTTAGTCTTTAAATGTTTTCCCACATTTAGGAATTTACCTTTCATTTACTAATTCTTTCTCTTCTAATCTTGTAAGTGCCTCAATTGCCACCATTAAATGTTTGTCTTGAGGCTTTGTAGTAAAAAGAAGATATTGAGAGACCTTTCCAATTATCAATATAACATCCCATATTACTTTTGGTTCATTCTTCCACATCTCGTATCCTATACTCCAGGAAACTAGAAACACCAAAACTGAATCACCAAATATTAGAGTTAGGACTGAGAAACATAGAACGATACACACCACTAAATTTGTGCCGCAGTCCTTATGTACCCTAGGTTGCTTTCTTACGTTTTCTAAAGTTAAATTTAGGCCACTCTCAAAAGCGTTGGCGGTCATGTGCTCTGCAGCGTGGTACATTCCTACGGGTGATGCTATTATAATAAGAGCAGCGATAACTAAAAGGCCACACATCATCTGTAAGTTGTTAATTGGGATGGTATGTTGTTATTGCTATCCCATAATGACTGAAAGTTGACGGTATTGCCTGTCCAGAATTTGACGAGTATAAT
>NZ_JAJFZK010000028.1 GCF_020731355.1 Bacillus sp. REN16
GCTCAATAAAACATTATTCTTTTCAGGTATTATTATTGTTTCAGCATTAATTTACTTTGCCTTCGGTACGAAATATTTAAACTGATAAAGGCTACTATTTTACTTGAAACAATTAATACAAAAAGCGTGTGTTTTAATATCACCTAAAATAATTCGTAACGTCTAAAACCTCTGAAATCAGGGAACAATTTAAGGTATAGATTACACACGAATTATGGTATAATAACCTTACCCTTTGGAATACCAAAGATTACACACGTTAGAGTGGGCATAACTTCCATTTTAATTAAATCTAACATAAGTAGATGGACTTTTTTGCTTGAAACAAACTATTATAATAGAAAATCAAAGACCCGATTAATCGTAATCTGTACTAATCGGGCCTTTTTTAAAAACATCGATTTCAAACAAATGTTTGTTTAATGGTTTATCCCAGCGATACCCTGAAATGGCTCATTCAATCAATCGTTTGTTTGAACGGATTTATGGGGAAGAGAGGGAAGAAAAGTGCAACTGTTATACTATTAATTTAGTAGCCTACTATATTGTTGGGCACGGAACTTGTCCCCGCATCCCTTAAACAGGTTAAATAAGGTGAGTATGTTTATAATTTAATTCATATTGATTCGCTTGAGGATATATACTATTATGGAACTAATTTCATATATTTTGATTCATTGTTCTTTTAAAAATGATTTTATTTTTAAAAGCTAAGAGGGAAGTTGGTGAAATTCCAACGCGGTCCCGCCACTGAAATGCGGAGCAAGCTATCAGATCCACTGTTGATGACGATGGGAAGGAGGTAGTTTTGCAATGATGCTAAGCCAGGATACCTGCAATGAATAGCTCTATTTACTCACGGATGATGGGATAGGAGAAAGATAAAATTTTACATAATTTCTATTTTTATATGAGCCAAGATAGAAATATGACATTGTAAAAACACCTTTCTTTTATTCCAGTGGAAAGGTGTTTTTTATTTTTATAAACAAATAGTTTCATAGGGAGGTGGTGAATATATATTTCAATGAAGGAAAAATAGTTTAGTTGGAAGCACATATGGTTGCATTTTGCAATAAGAGGGAATTTGGTGAAAATCCAAAACAGCTCACTTCTACTGTAAAAGCTACGAAACATTCGCAAAGTCACTGGGAAACTGGGAAGACGGAATGGAATAGGCTTGAAGCTTTAAGTCAGGAGACCTGCCATATGGGTGTTACAAGTCTTTCGGTGAGGAAAGTTTGTTATCAAAATTTGTGAATGAATTGAATGTAGTTACCATCTCATTCAATCTATTGCATATTGGACTTTAGGTGTGTCATTTTTGATAACGAACGATTCTTGCGATTGCAAGAATCTTTTTTTATTGATGAAAAGTTTCCGAACTTGTAGTTGCTTAGCAAAATGCTTGGGAGGTTGAGGAAAATCAATTTAAAAAATGGGAAAAGGGGAAGCAAAATGATGAAGAAAGCTTTACATGTATTTCTTGTTTTTAGCATCATTATTTCATTCGTTTCTATTCCAAATGCGTCAGTGGCAGCAGATTCAGAGGGACCGGCGGGCTACATAACTATGTCTGTTGATGCGAATACATTAGGGGCAGGGTTTCTATATGAACCTTTAAAAGTTCCTTTTTATGATGGGGAAACGTATGCGGATGTGACAAATCGATTTTTAGGTGCAGCCAACTATCGAAGCAGTGGGGCACAAGATATGTTTTATTTGTCGGGCGTTAAGCTTAATAGACCTCTAGATATCCAAGTTCCACAAATCCTGTTGGACGAATTGGGGATGACAAACTCAGGGATTATTGATTTTGGGATGGCTGACCCAGATTATCTTGAGGAATTTGATTTTAATTTTATGTCGGGGTGGATGTATTCGGTTAATAACGAGTTTCCTAATGTGGGTGCTGGTGCAAAATTGCCGAAAGATGGAGAGGTATCCAGATGGCAATTTACACTTACGGGTTATGGTGCTGATTTAGGTCAGGATAACACGGAGTGGGGAATGTCGCCACTTTATGTAGGGGCCGATAGAAGTGATCTTCTTAATGAGGTTGCTGAAATAAATAGTACAGCCAACAAAGCAGAGCTTCTGGCAAAGCCAGATGTTCTTAAAGCATATAATGATGCCAATGCGGCATTAATTAATCTTACAGTTACACAAGAACAGATAGATCAATCGCTGTCAGCATTAAATACGGCTTTAACTGCTACTTCACCACCTGCAAGCAGTATTGATGTTAGCGCACAGCTCAATACGAGCTTGGCCTGGATGGTTTCGAATGTAAGTGAACCCCAATTCGGTATGCTCAGTGGTGAATGGACAATTCTTGCATTAGCAAGAGCCGGCTATCCGGTTCCGGAAAACTATTTTTCTAATTATTATGATCGCGTTGTTTCAAAGGTACAGTCTGTTGAAGGAGTATTAGATACAAGAAAATATACGGAGTATTCGAGATTGGTCCTGGCGCTAAGTGCAATTGGAAAAGAAAGTACCGACGTAGGTGGCTATAATCTCTTAACCAATTTAGCTGACTATGACCAAACAATATGGCAAGGAATCAATGGTGCGATTTTTGGATTAATTGCTTTGGATACAAATAATTATGAATTGCCAAAGTCAACTGATCCAGCCAAACAGGCTACACGTCAGCGATATATTGATTTTATCTTATCCAAAGAAATTAAAAAAGGAACAGCAGAAGCGGGAGGATTTGCTTTGGCCGGGTCAACACCTGACCCTGACATTACAGCTATGGCTCTTCAGGCACTTGCCCCGTATCGCTCGCAATCAGCTGTTGCTGCCGCCGTTGATCGGGCAGTAACAACTCTGTCTTCTTTACAGAAGGATACTGGAGGGTATACGGCATTTGGCTCCACTACTAGTGAAAGTATAGCTCAAGCAATTGTTGCACTCACTGCTTTAGGTATTGACCCAGCTACGGACAGTCGCTTTGTAAAAAGTAGGGGTAATTTAGTTTCTGCATTACTCACTTTTTATGTTGAGGGCGGAGGCTTTAAACATATCGCATCAGGAAATAGGGATGGAATGGCTACAGATCAAGGCACTTATGCGTTAGTTGCTTATGATCGTTTTGTAAAAGGGAAGAACAGTCTTTACAATATGACAGATGCTTTTAACAATGAGGAAGAGTCGGGTGAAAAACCTATTGAACAGCCCGGAAAGATTGATGCACAGATTACAATTGATCTTCCAGAACATGTATTAAATAAAGCGGGAACAGCATTTAACGCTATTGTAAAAACAGGGGCATTTCCAAACGGTGACTATAAGTTAATGGACGGTGTTATCAATATCCCTGATGAACTAAGTGTCGAAGATGTAGTAATTTCAGAACGTGTGCAAGGTGGTTCCCTTGCTTGGAATTATGATGCTTCCGATAAGAAAGTTCGCTTTGTTTATACGAATACAAACTTAAGCACCATCAAATTGACGGGGGAGAAGTTTCCAGCAGATTTATTCACCTTAAAATTAAAGGTAAAGAGTGATATTGATTTGAAATCTTCATCAGATGCTGCTATTTCTGTTGGAGGAATAAGCTTAAAGGAAACTTCTAATCAATCTGCATTTGTTTTTGATAGTTCAAATGCAATTGGGACCATTGAATTTACAGAAGTATCACTAAATATAAGAAAGCTATATGTCGGGGACGATATTGACTTGATTCCAGCAAGTAAACAGGCGATTGCAGTAACGATCACTGAAGTCCAACCTGGAATAAAGGTGCAATATAAAGGAACAGACTTATTTTATTCGCCCGAAATGACAGCCAAGCGCGGCGCGGAGACGTATGTATTGATGACAAATAGTAATGAAAAGGATTCTGATCTATTAAATACTGACAACTACAGTTTTCTGGCGGGCAAGGCAAAAACGATTATATTTGGAGAAATCGATGGGAACGGTGTCATTAATGCACAGGATGCCCTAGATGTCATCTCTGCTTGGCTCAGAAAAATAAGTGTGAGTAGCGATGAAAAGATTCTACGAATGAACGTAACGTCTGATTCAAGAATCAACACTTTTGATGCTCTCGCCATTATGGAAAACTATGTTTCACAAAGTGAGTTTGCAGTAATAGGAAAATAATCGAGGATAGGGGTGATTCCAAAATTCGAATGGTCCCTATTCCCTCTAAAGGGGTGGTATATTTGTGACCTTTTTAAAACGATTAAGAGAAAATGAGTTTTTGAAAAAGAAGTCTACCCGGATTGTAGGCATTATCCTAATTGTGTTACTTATTTTGGCCGTTATTTATTTCTATATAAATAGTAAAGATGTTTTAAAAGAGCTCTTTGCACCATCAATTACACTTGTTACTCCTGAACCGGTAGAGTCTTCCAATCGAAATGAAATCGATATTAACGTTTTACTTTCCGATCTTCCAGATAATACTTTTCCGGCTTCTAGCCTTTCGGTTCAGTTTAATCACAACAAGCTGGAGTTTATCGGAGTGAAGCAAGGAACGATGATGACCATTGACAACTCAAATAAAGAGAAGGAAATCTATAATATCCCTATTTGGAAAAGTGACCCGGAAGTTTCTAATCAAACTGGGCTGATTAATACGATGTACCTTGATATAACTGGTGGAGGACATGCGTATGTGAAAGAAGGCTTCGATAAAAAGGATAAAAATATTTTGCTTCGTCTAACGTTTAAGCTTCGAGATAGTGTAATAAGCGGTGAAATTTATAATATTACGATCAAGGATGCTGTGATCGCTACAGCAGACAATGATGTATCAAGAAGCAGTTTGGCTACTAGTAACCATACACTTAAATCATACCCTGCCAAAATAGTCGTAAAATGATCGAAGCGAGTGAGAAGGGGGAGATATCGTTTGAAGGAAAAGTGGGGTACTCTTCAAAAACAAAGCTCATGTAAATGGATTGTTATCCTTTGTATTCTTATGATGGGATTACTTTTATTTGGCTGTAGCAAAGAGACCAATCAAAGGACCAATCAAATTCCTAGTGACGGGATTATTCAGCAAAAGGTCTTTGAAAATATAAAGGATACCGGCGACATTGGCATTTTTAATGGCAATCACAATAATATCACGTACCAATGGTTGTTTTTTGGAAATTTAATTGAACAACCTAAGGATGAGAATCTGCTCATCACATTTTCTAATGCTAAAACGAAAGAAATAAAAGACCAGCTTGGAAAAGAATATGTGCAGGAATTTAGCTTTGTATCAAATCAAAAAGTGTCTGGAAATCCGTCCTTATCTGTCTATTTAAGTGCACCTTGGGATGCGGCCAATGTTGAAATCTATCAATATGAGGAATCCAGTGACAGTGTAAAATTAATTTCAGCAGCAGCGGTTGAGAATTCGCCTAATGCGATTATTACATTTACACCAAAGGAATATAAGGGACTTTTCTATATTGTGGGGGGGACAGAGGAAAGTAGCGCGGAGGCAACTGCTAATCCTGAAGACACCACCAATTCTGAAGTGAATTCGAATTCTGAAACTGCTACCACCACGGAAACGGCCAAACCAAATAAACAAAATACCAATCAAAAGCAAGATGAGTATTTGTCAGCAGGCGGAAATAAATCGAAAAATAACTCAAAGGGAGATTCCTCCAAATCTAGTGCACCTAAGGCAAACCAACAGGACGAGTACTTAACTGATCCAGTTCCGGAAGGAAAACCAAAGCCTGTGGAGCCGGAAAATGCGACGATTGATAAAGGAAAGCAATATACAGCAACGTTATCTATCCGTAGTGACACGATTCTAAATAATTTAGATAAGTTTAATCCGGATAAGCTTTCGGTTCTTCCTAAAGATGGTGTGATTATGCAGACCAGAACAGTTGTCTTTAATGAGGGGGAAAGTGTCTTCGATGTGTTAAAACGTGAGACGAGAGCCTCAAAAATACATATGGAGATGGAGTTTTACCCAATCTATAATAGTGCCTACATTGAAGGGATCAATAATATCTATGAATTTGATTGTGGTGAGCTCTCAGGGTGGATGTACAAGGTGAATGGCTGGTTTCCGAATTACGGAAGTAGCCGCTATTTACTCAAAAATGGCGATGTAATTGAATGGGTATATACGTGTGACTTAGGTCGGGATGTTGGTGGCTATGTAGAAGGAGTGGAAAACTAAACGTGAAGGTGAAAGATACTTTTTCTACATGTCATCCACTTGTAAACTTTTATTATTTTACGCTTGTTATTGTGTTTGCGATGTTTTTTTTACATCCTGTGCTCTTGCCAATCTCTTTATGTATCGCGGTTACGTATTCCATCTATTTAAATGGATATAAATCGGTTAGATTTATCGTCTTTGCAATGCTGCCGACGCTGCTGCTTGCTTCTGCCATTAATCCAATGTTTAGCCATGCGGGTGTGACCATTCTTTTTTATCTCGATAATGGAAATCCGATAACACTTGAATCTATTGTATATGGAGTGGCAGTCGGGGGCATGCTCATTACAGTTATTATTTGGTTTTCCTGTTACAATGCCGTGATGACCTCGGATAAGTTTATTTATCTATTTGGAAGAATAATTCCCGCCTTATCCCTTATATTATCAATGGTTCTGCGGTTTGTTCCAAGATTTAAAGCTCAAATTAAAGAAATTTCGAATGCTCAAAAATGTATAGGAAGAGATGTCTCCTCCGGAAATATCCTTATGAGAGTAAGAAATGGTTTAACGATATTATCCATTCTTATCACCTGGGCTTTGGAAAATGCAATTGAAACCGCGGATTCAATGAAATCAAGAGGATATGGTTTAAAGGGTAGAACGGCGTTTTCAATCTATCAATTTGATTCGAGAGATAAGAGGTTACTTCTGGTTTTTATTATTTGTACGGTATTCATTTGCCTTGGAATTTATCAGAGAGTGACTGTGATTACGTTCTTTCCATCCATCATGATTCAACCGTACTCATATTTTCATTTGATTGTATATAGTGCCTATACCATTTTCTTGTGTACGCCAATGATACTGAACATAACGGAGGATATGAAATGGAAATCTATTCAATCGAACACCTAAGTTTTTCCTATCCGGAAAAGGATGAAAAAGCTCTCCATCACGTAAACCTTCAAATTAACCAAGGCGATTTCACTGTAATCTGTGGTAAATCGGGTTGTGGAAAGTCGACGCTGCTCAGGCATTTGAAAAACGTGCTAACTCCTCATGGAGAAAGGGACGGAAGAATTTTTTATATGGGAAAGCCCATCGATGAACTATCTGCGCGCGCTGAAGTAGAACAAATTGGCTTTGTATCACAAAGTCCCGATAATCAAATTGTGACAGATAAGGTATGGCACGAGCTAGCATTTGGATTAGAAAGCTTAGGTGTTGAGAATCAAATAATTCGGCTTAGAGTTGCCGAAATGGCTAGTTTTTTTGGTATTCAGAGCTGGTTTATGAAAGATGTTACTGAGCTTTCGGGTGGGCAAAAGCAATTGCTAAATCTAGCATCTATAATGGCGATGCAGCCCCAGGTACTGATATTAGACGAACCAACCTCACAGCTAGATCCAATTGCAGCCTCTGATTTTTTGGAGACACTTAGAAAAATTAACAGGGAACTAGGGATCACCGTAATCTTAACTGAACATCGTTTAGAAGAGGTATTTCCAATGTCAGATCAGGTTGTTGTGATGGAGGAGGGGAGGGTTCTTGTTCATGATAGCCCCATCAATGTCGGTCTTTTATTGAATGAGATGAACCATGAATTAATAAAGCTTCTACCAAGTGCCATGCAAATTTTTGCTAGTTTAAACTATATAGAAGAATTCCCTATCACAGTAAGGGATGGGAGAAAGCTTCTTGATAAATTCTTAGAGAATAGGAAAATAACAAAAAGGAACGAGCAAGTGGATCACCCGATACCGAATGACGAAACGGTTCTTGAGATTCGTAATCTGTACTTTAGATATGAGAGATTCGGAGCTGATGTATTAGCTGGGGTAAACTTAAAGATTCCAACTGGAAAGTTAACTGCCGTGATGGGCGGAAATGGTACAGGGAAATCGACATTGCTATCCATTATTACCGGTATTAATAAGGCTTATCGGGGGACGGTCTTACTAAATGGAAAGCCGATTCGAAAATTAAATAATAAGGAATTGTTTGATCATAATCTTGGATTGCTTCCACAAAATCCTCAATCCATTTTTGTTAAAAAATCGGTTGAACTTGATTTGCTGGATGTGTTGAAGGGATTTAAGTTAAAACAAAATGTAAAGGAACAGAAATTGGGGGTTGTAGCAAATCTATTGGAAATCACACATTTGTTACCCTATCATCCGTATGATTTAAGCGGTGGTGAACAACAAAGGGCTGCCTTAGCGAAAATACTATTACTTGAGCCTAAAATTCTTCTTTTGGATGAGCCTACAAAGGGACTTGATAATTGTTTTAAAGATAAGTTTGCAAATATATTGAAGCAATTGCTAGGAAAAGGTGTGCCAATCCTGATGGTTTCCCATGATATAGAATTTTGCGCAAAATATGCAGATATTTGTGCACTTTGTTTCAATGGAAAGATTGTTTCGGAAGGAGATCCGAGAACATTTTTTGGAGGGAATAGTTTCTATACAACCGCGGCCAATCGGATAGCCCGTCATCGGTTTACCCGTGCGATAACAAATGAGGATGTGATTAAATCATGTCATCAAACCGTATGACAAAATTAAATAGGAGAACGCTTTTTGCTTCTTTTCTAATTTTATTTGTGATTCCGCTTACGATTGCTGCTGGAATCTATCTTTTGAATGATCGAAAATACTATGTAATTAGTCTATTAATTATTACATATTCAATGCTTCCCTTTGCGATGGTTTTTGAAAAAAGAAAACCGCAGGCACGAGAATTAATTGTAATTGCAGTGCTTTGCGCAATTGCTGTAGCTGGAAGAGCAGCATTTTTTATGGTTCCTCAATTTAAACCAGTGGTGGCAATTGTAATCATCGCCGGTATAACATTAGGAGCCGAAAGTGGTTTTCTAGTCGGTGTCATGACGGGTTTTGTTTCTAATTTTTTCTTTGGACAGGGACCGTGGACGCCATGGCAAATGTTCTGTTTTGGTGTCATTGGATTTATAGCGGGAATCTTGTATAAGAAAGGGCTTTTATCTAAAAGGAAAATCCCGCTCTGTATTTTTGGCGGTTTAGTAACCTTTTTTATTTATGGAGGCATTATTAATCTAGGTTCTTTACTGATGTGGTCAGCGAATCCAACGATGAATGCTTTAATTGCAACATATTTATCCGGCATTCCATTTGATTTAGGGCATGCAGTAGCCACTGTTCTATTTTTACTGCTTATATCTGATACGATGATCGAAAAAATTGATCGGGTTAAGAAAAAGTATGGATTAATTGAACCGAGATAACTTTAAATCTAAAGGCTCCTCAACCAGTTCTTGGAACGTTGGAGAGCCTTTTTTAGAATGCAAATACTATTAATGAGTGGTAAGGGAATGGTAGGCCATTTTATAACAGAGAAACATTGGAGTCTTTTTTCGAAAGAATGTGATAAACTGAATGACGGTTCGTGATAATCTCTGGTAGTATGGGAGAATTAACAACAAAGAGGTGGCAACATGAAAGGTCGAACGCATTTAACAATAGGGTTAGGAATAGGAGTAGTGGCGTCTGTTAGTCAACCACCTGAAATGATGCCTGTCATTTTAGCTGCATCAGGTGTGGCTTCACTTGCTCCCGATTTAGATGGAAATAATCTATTAAATAAACGTGTAACGAAGACAGCTAAACAAATTAAAAAAAGTGGAGTATTTGTCGGTGGGGCAATAATGGTCTTGTCATTGGTTACATTCTTTTTGGGTTTACACTTATTTCCTTTTGTGGATGAAAAATGGTTTACTCAACAAAATAAACTTCTACTCTTTGGGGCGGGTGCAGTTTTAGTTGGATTTTCCTTGAAGAGCCAGGAAACGTTAAAGAATATTTTAATGAGTATCTTAAGTTTATTCCTTCTATACTATGCAGCAAAGAATGAGCTGTGGTGGTTGGTTATGTTCGCTTTATACATAGGGGGAGCAGGGTGGTTTGCGCACCGAGGGCCGACGCATACGATTTGGGCTTTGATATATTGGTGGTATATGTCACATCTATTAGAAGTTAGCACCAAAGTGGATGGTTTGGCTTTTACCTCAACGATCGCTTACCTTTCGCACATATTGGGAGATATGCTAACGAAAAAGGGAGTAAAGTTTCTAAATCCCCTTACCGGAAAAGTATTTCGAATTCGTATTTAACCGGGACAGACCATCTCCTTCACAGGAAGATGGTTTATTTTTTTGTAACTTGAAGGGTAGCCAAAGAGTTCATTACTGGTAAGTAAGCCTATTAGATGAAATAAAATGATAGATTAGATATACTAGAAGTATAAGTAATTCTAATATTTCTTAGATTATTTTTTCTATAAAAACTAATGTCTAAGAGATTACTATTTTACGAAAGGTGGAAGCAAAATGAGTACGCTAATAGCTGAAGAAAGAAAAACCGTCAAAAAATCTGATTTAAAAAGGTTTAGAAGTGAAGGGAAAATCCCTGCGGTTGTTTATGGAAGGACTATTGAGACAGAGTCTATTTTGATTAACAGCGCTGATTTAAGAAATGTAATTAAGGGTGTTGGTCGAAATGGTATTTTCCCGTTAAATCTTAATGGAAGTTCAAAAAATGTGATTTTAAGAGATTACCAAACTAACGCTGTAACGAAAGAGATTCTTCATGTAGATTTTCTTCAAGTGGACAAGGATACTGAAATTGATACAAAAGTGAGTGTTATTCTAAAGGGAACTTCGAATGGAGAGAAAGTTGGAGGGGTTGTTAATCAATTTCTTCATGAATTGGATCTAACGGCAAAAGCAAATGATCTCCCTGACAATATTGAAATTAACATCACTGAATTTGAAATTGGCCATTCCGTTCGAATCGCAGATATTAAAGAAGAGTATAGTAACTGTACGATTAACCATGAAGATGACGAAACGATCGTAATGATCGACTATGCGAGAGTTCGAAATGAAGAGGAAGAAAGTGAAGTTGAAGTTTCGGGTGTCTGATAATCCTAGCAATCTAACCTGGTAAGTTGAGAATAGGACTATAAGACAGACCCAAAAACCTCGACACATAACACTTTAGTGTTTTGCCGTTTATAAGTGTAAACAAAACGAATATTGATAGCAATACTTTTGTAGAAAAAATTACTTTTTAATGCTTCCCAAAAACATTTATATGGGAGTTTCATTGGAAAAAACCTCAGACCTCTTCTTTAATGAAGAAAGCTGAGGTTTTTCTATTTTCGGCTTAACTCTTACAATTTATTACTTCATGTAACATATTTTCCAACCGATCTAACCGGTCAATAATGGGTTGTAAGGCCTCCTTCAGCTGTATGCGTAATCGGTCTGCTTTTTCATTTTCCATAATAAAATCCTCCTCGTTGGATACAGATTGTTAAGGACCTCTTTTATATAGGATGTGTTACAATGAGGATACGTAATCAAAACTTTGGGACAGAAAAATTATGAGGTTTGTGAGTGCGGGGGATTGAGAAAAATGGACGCGTTTTTTACATATATCGTAACCCTTATTGTAATAGGGATTTCAGTGTTTATTACACTTTTTTTCAAGCTTGAGCTTGAGCGGATGTTTCGTGAAAAACAGAGTGTGATCCCTTTTCATATTTGTAATGTGCTCATTGTATTAATGGTTTCGTTTGCATTTCATGCGGTATTTACGATATACATTTTTGAGCGGGAATTAAATCTTTTGCTGCAAATGGTAATTAATTTGATCATTATCCTACCGTTATATATGATCGGGAATAACATAATTGAAAAAAATAAATTCAAGTTTCGTAAATACAAGCCGGCTAAGGATGGGAAAGTGCTTGTGATTAATGAAAAGTATTTAAAACGGAAATAAAGTGATTGTTCTAAATAAGAGACTACTTCCTGATTATAAGGAGGTAGTCTTTTTGTCGTTGAAACGTGTCACATTTTGTAGGGAGGATAAAAGTACTACTCAAATACTACATATAGCGTATTTTGGTGAAAAAACTGAAAATTCCACCATATTTGGAGGATCTGAGAGGATATGGGAGTATCTTTGAAGGATAAAACACTTTTCCCATCTGAGGGGTAGAAATCATGAAATATGCTAATTTATCCTGAGATATGCTAGATTATCAGGTTTGTCCTCATTTTATTATTCCTCTATACTTTTAAATGTAACCCTGAGTTTTACCGCTATTAAACAAACAAATATCTATTCCCTCCAAGATCAATAGTACAAAAGCCGTATCCTCAAATATCTGAAAAATGTAGCCTAATCATCCCTTCTGCATTTTTCGTCTGACTAACAAATGAATTGTAACCTTTCTATTATTCTAAAAAAAAATCATCTATACGGTTGTGATGTTAAAAGCAGGAATTTGAAGAATTAAAAAAATGAATGACTATTCATTCTTTTAAAGAGTTATTTTAATAACCATAGTAAATGCATGCGTTTACTATCAAATAAAAAGAAAAAGGGGAGAAATTATTTATGAAAAGAAAGTTATTTACATTACTGACTATTTTAGTACTAGCCTTAGTTGGATGTAGTAGTGAAGGGTCTTCAGGTGATGGAGAACCGAAAAAATTAGATAAAATTGTGTTAGCAGATGCCGGATGGGACAGCATTCGCTTCCATAACAGTATTGCGCAAAGAATCCTTGAGGAAGGATATGGTTATCAAACAGATGTTACAGCGGGATCAACTGCTGCAACACTTGAAGGCTTACGTCAAGGTGACATAAATGTGTATATGGAAGTGTGGACTGACAATGTAAAAGAGCTATATCAAGAAATGACAGATGCTGGGGATATCGAAACTGTCTCTACAAACTTTGATGATAATAGCCAAGGGTTATATGTTCCGACTTATGTGATTGAAGGGGACAAGGAAAGAGGAATTGAACCGTTAGCACCAGATTTAAAAACGGTTGAGGACTTGAAGAAATACCCTGAAGTATTCCCGGATCCAGAAGATTCAAGCAAGGGCCTTATCGTTGGTGCACCTACTGGATGGGCTGTTGGAGAAACAATGTCAGCTAAGGTTGATACTTATGGTTTGGGAGATACGTTTAACTATATTAGCCCTGGTTCAGATTCAAGTGCAGTTGCAACTCTTGTTGATGCATATGAAAAAGGAGAAGGTTGGGTTGGATATTACTGGTCGCCTACATGGGTAACTGCGAAATACGATCTTACTCTTTTAGAAGAACCAGAATATAACGAGGAACAATGGAACAAAGACTTTGGAACGGCATTCCCGCCAAATGATGTTGTCGTAGCCGTTCACAAGGACATGGTTGAACAAGCACCAGAGGTTGTGGAGTTTCTAAAAAATTATAAAACGAGTAATGACTTAACAGAAGAGGCTCTTAAATATATGAATGAGAATGAGGCATCAGCTGATGAGGCTGCCGAGTGGTGGATGAAGCAGCATGAAGATATTTGGACTTCATGGGTTTCAGAAGACATCGCTAAAAAGGTTAAAAAATCATTAGAGTAATACTTACGTAGTAGTTGGCAAACTGCCAGCTACTACAATTTTTAAGAAATTTTGTCGAAAAATATGTATTTTGTAAATAAAAGTGAGGTGAATGGTTACATCATGTAACCTGCTTATGGGTAGTTTTCCAGAAATACGTTGGGAATTTATTGGTGAATATGTCGAAAAGTTTATTAAATGGCTAGATACAACATTCGAAGGGTTTTTTGATTTCATACATCTAATCTCCTCTCAAACAATCAATGGAATAAGCGGATTTCTCAATTTCATTCCATGGTGGATCTTCTTAATTATTATTTTCCTTTTAGGATGGCGTTTTAAATCAGTTCTTTCTGGTGTTTTATATGCATTCTTTATTTTCTTAATTGGAACGTTTGGTTTATGGGATGTATTAATGATCACGATAGCCATTGTCATAACATCCGTTCTCATATCCCTTATTATCGGGATACCGCTTGGTGTGTGGATGGCATTTAGCAAAGGATTTTCCATTGTCATGAGGCCAATTTTGGATGCGATGCAGACAATGCCAAGCTTCGTTTATCTAATCCCTGCAATATTCTTCTTCAGTCTAGGAAATGTTTCAGCTGTATTTGCAACATTAATTTATGCATTGCCACCTGTCATTCGATTGACTGAGCTAGCGATTCGAAATGTCGATAAAGATGTGATTGAATCTGCTCAATCATTCGGTTCATCAAGATGGCAAATGCTAACGAAGGTTCAATTGCCTCAGGCACTTCCTACCATAATGGCGGGGGTTAACCAAACAACAATGATGGCACTTGCGATGGTCGTTATTGCATCGATGGTTGGTGCGAAGGGACTTGGTGAACAGGTTCTAATCTCGATTAACCGTATTGATATGGCACTAGGATTTGAAGCGGGTATCAGTATCGTGTTTTTAGCTATCATTATTGACCGTGTGACATCCGGAGTAGCAAGTTCATTCCAGAAACACAGGGGGTCTGAATAAATATGGAAACGAAAATTAAAATAGAGAACGTCTCAAAAATATTTGGTCCAAAACCAAAATCAGTCATTCCGATGGTCGAAAAAGGAATGAGTAAAAAAGAAATTTTGGAAAAAACCAATCATACCGTTGGTGTGTACAATGCCTCAATGGAAATTAAAAAAGGTGAAATCTTTGTGGTCATGGGGCTTTCCGGAAGTGGAAAGTCGACCTTGATTCGCTGCTTTAACCTGTTAAATAAACCAACGGCAGGTGCTATCTATGTAGATGGTGAAGATGTTGTTCGCTATCCTTCATCCAAGCTGAAGAAATTCAGACAGGATAAAATTGCGATGGTGTTTCAACACTTTGGTTTATTCAGTCACCGAACGGTTTTAGCAAATGTGGAATATGGACTTGAAATTAAAAATGTCACGAAGGATGAACGAAGAGCCATTGCTTTAAAAAATATTGAAAGTGTCGGGCTAAAAGGATACGAGGATAAATATCCAGGTGAGCTTTCAGGTGGGATGCAGCAGCGCGTAGGACTTGCACGAGCTCTTGCAAATGACCCTGATATCCTCCTTATGGACGAACCGTTTAGCGCATTAGACCCACTCATTCGCAGAGAAATGCAGCTTGAGCTCATAGAGTTGCAGGACAAACTTCAAAAGACAATTATTTTTATCACACACGATATCAATGAAGCCTTTAAACTAGGAGATCGAGTTGCTGTGATGAAGGACGGAGTAGTTGAACAAATCGGTACACCGGAAGAAATCATTGAGACACCTGCGAATGACTATATTTCCGAATTTATCAAGGATATCGATCGTTCAAAAATCTTACAAGCGGAACATGTCATGATTAAATCAAGCGCTTTGGTATCCCTTAAGGACGGCTTACAAGTGGCAGTAAAAGAAATGCAGAAGAATGGAATTTCAAGTGTGTTCGTCGTTAATAGGAATAGGCGTCTAGAGGGAATTGTCACGATTGACGATTGCATCAATGGAATCAAGGAAAAGAAAACACTGTCTGATGTGATTCGGGATGATATTTTTACAGTTTCAAAGGATGAATACATTCAAGACATTATTCCAAAAGCATTAGAAACAAAGTTCCCGTTAGCTGTTGTGGACGAGAACCAGCGATTAGCAGGAATCATCCTGCGTGTTCATGTACTTTCAAGTCTAGTATAAGCAATAGATAGAATGACTCAGATTGTTTTTACGATCTGAGTCATTTTTTATATTAGAACTGAACGATCACTACTTGCTGAATATTGGAATCAACTATAATCGCTTTTATAATTAGTGGGCGGATAGTATAATAGTTACATATATTGTAAGACGATACGAGGTTTTAGGAGGACGGAAAATGGCGCAGCTTGATACGTTACATCCAGTTTTAGGAAGAGTGATCGAAAATATCGAAAAAGTAATGATCGGAAAAAGAGATGTGGCCACATTAAGCTTGGTTGCATTATTAGCGGAAGGCCATGTTTTACTAGAGGACGTGCCGGGGGTCGGAAAGACGATGATGGTGCGGTCCCTAGCAAAATCAGTAAGTGCAGATTTTAAACGAATTCAGTTTACGCCAGACCTTTTGCCGTCGGATGTAACTGGAACGTCCATCTATAATCCAAAAGAACTGCAATTTGAATTTAGACCGGGGCCAATCATTGGTCATATTGTACTTGCGGATGAAATCAACCGGACATCTCCGAAGACACAATCGGCCTTACTTGAGGGAATGGAAGAGTGCAGTATCACGGTTGACGGTGTAACAAGGGCCTTGCCGAAGCCATTCTTTGTTATGGCGACACAAAACCCAATAGAATATGAAGGAACGTATCCACTTCCTGAAGCACAGCTTGATCGTTTTCTTTTAAAAATGAAAATGGGATACCCGTCCATAAGCGAGGAAATCGAGGTTTTAAATAGAGCGGAAAAGTCTAAACCGATAGAGAAGCTTGAAGCTGTCATTACCCTTGAGGAGTTAGTAGACATTCAAAAGGAAGTAAAAGCGGTCTATGTTGATCAAACGATTAAAGAATATATCGTCGATTTAGTTCGAGGTACTAGGGAGCATAACTCTATCTATTTGGGGGCTAGTCCGCGTGGTTCAATCGCACTAATGAAGGCGGCTCAGGCATATGCCTTAATTCACGGAAGGGATTTTGTGATTCCGGACGATATCCAGTACCTTGCTCCATATGTTCTTCCGCACCGGCTTATTTTGAAATCCGAAGCCAGATTTGAAGGAATGACAACCGATAGGATAGTTGCGAAAATCATTGAAAGAACACCGATTCCAGTGCAAAGGTCGTTGAATCGTTGATGAGGAGACTATTTCGAAAGCTAAAAGAAACGGGAAAGCTCGTCAATATCTTTCTTCTCATTGCAGCAACATTTGTTTATGCGATGTTCCAGGGCGGGTTTGTAAGCTGGTTTTTATTTTATAGTTTCATTCCGTTTGGATTATATTCTTTCGTACTATCAATCTATCCGCTAAAGGATTTTAAACTGAATCGTCACATCAACCAGACAGAGTATGTGGCAGGGGAGAAATTTGAGGCTACCATCGTGATTAGAAGAAAGATTCCTTTTCCATTAATGTATGTAATTGTTGAGGAGCTTCTGCCAGCACAATTAAAAAAATATGAGCAATCGAAGCAATCTAAGGTCATTCTATTTCCGTGGTTCAAGCGGGAATTAACCTATAAATACGTATTCAACGCAATCCCGAGGGGCGAACATTTTTTAGAAGGAATTCGCTTTAAGACAGGAGATTTGTTCGGACTGATTGAAAAAGAAACGATTGCTCCTGTACGTGACCAGTTTATAGTATACCCACAGTATGTAGATATGGTTTATCGACAGCTTGAGAGTCGATTTGAGCAAGGGATGACTTCTTCCAACGTTAGATTGCAGCGGGATACTGCGATCGCAATTGGTGTAAGAGACTATACACCGGGCGACCGTTTTTCGTGGATTGATTGGAAGGCATCAGCAAGACGAAATAATATTATGACGAAGGAATTTGAGCAGCAACAAAGTCATGATGTCATTTTATTCATGGATCGAACGAAGTCCGCTCATTTTGAACAGGTTGTCACTTTTACAGCCTCACTTACTAAAGCCATTTTAAGAAAAGGTGCCCAGATTTCATTTATCTCAATCGGGGAAGATCAAGCTATTTTTCCATTAAAAGATGGTGAATCCCAACAACAAGTGATCTACCATCATCTAGCAAAGGTAAAAGACAATAGCCCCATTCCTTTTTCACAAATTGTAGAATCGGAGATTAAAAAAATCTATCAACCTGTAACCTTCATGCTTGTTACAAGTGAATTAAGCCAGGACACAATTCAGTTGGCCGGCAGATTTTCAACGCGAAACGCAGATTTACAAATTTTCGTGATAAAAGAAAAAGGAACTCAACTAACGCAGGCTGAAATGGGTATCCTTGGGGCAATCAGAAAGCACAATGTATTTGCAAAAGTCATTTACGAAGGGCAATTTGCGGATGTATTTTATGAGGTGAGCAGATCATGAAGCCCAAAATTCCAGCACAACGTGATATTCGAAACCTTTTATTGAATATATTTGGCTTTCTTTTGCTGTGGGAATGGCTGCGCCCACTTCATACTGTGACAGATACGCAGGAGACATCCGGGTTTGTTATTTTTGTTGGTGTATGCTTTCTCTTGCTGTTTTTACGAGTGCCGTTTTTGCTTGGTGCACTGATTAAAATTTTCCTGATGCTCTATATGGTTCATTCGCTTTATTTTAAGCAGGACTTTTTAAATGTTACATGGCTAAAAGGATTTGCTGCCGATTTTATAAAAAATATCGGACTCATGCTCCAAGCAAATTGGATGGGAATGACACCGATATTCCGGACGCTTCTCTTTTGTATTTTACTTTGGTTAATGAGTTATTTACTTCATTACTGGTTTACTCATCAAAAAAGAATCCTTTTATTTTTCGTGTTGACCATCATTTATATTACGGTGATCGACACATTCAGCCCGTATAATGCCCAGGCAGCTATTATCCGGACCGTGTTAATCGGATTCTTCATGCTTGGAATTTTGCAATTTGAGCGTTTAAAGGATAAAGAGCTTTCGAAGCATGTAAATATCGGGAAAAAATGGGCGATCCCTTTAGCAATTTTTATTCTGTTTTCTGCATTTATTGGTTATATCTCACCGAAGGCTTCGCCTCAATGGCCAGATCCAGTTCCTTTTTTAAAGGGGTATGGACAAGAGAACGCGAATGGTTCAATTAACGGGGTAAAGAAAATTGGCTATGGAACGAATGACCAAAGCCTTGGTGGACCATTTATTGCCGACGATACAGTTGTATTTAATGCAAACACCGAGAAACGCCATTATTGGCGAGTTGAAACCAAGGATACCTACACCGGGAAAGGCTGGAAATTATCAGGGGAAGCGGAAAAAGAAATCTTTTACGATGAAAATACAGCGTTGAATTGGTATGAGACAAAAACAGAGGTAGAGGAATTCGAGACTGAAATTCAGATGGATCTAAAATATTCGCATATCGTCTATCCATTAGGATTATCGTCAGTTGAGGCGGATCCAGATATCCATTTTAGCGTCAACACGCTATCGGAAAAAGTCTCTACGTACAGAGGCAATGATGAGGTAAAATTAGATAGCTATTCTCTTCATTATGAGTATCCGAAATATTATATTAACCATTTAAAAGAGGTTACAGAACCTGGGAGCCTTGAACAGGATGCTATTTTTAGAGAGAGGTACACCCAATTGCCTGTTGACCTGCCTGAACGTGTAAAAGAACTTGCAGCGGAAATCACCAGCTCACTAACGAACCGTTATGATCAAGTGAAGGCGGTCGAAAATTACTTCCAGGTAAATGGTTTTGTATATGATACACAAGATGTAGCCATCCCGGAAGGTGACCAGGACTATGTCGACCAATTTTTGTTTGATACAAAAATGGGCTATTGTGATAATTTTTCAACCTCAATGGTTGTTTTATTGCGGGCGGCTGATATTCCTTCTAGATGGGTAAAAGGCTATACAGAAGGACAGCGAATCGAATTAAACTCCTATGAAATTACGAACAATAACGCACACTCATGGGTTGAAGTTTATTTTCCGGAGTTTGGTTGGGTTCCCTTTGAGCCAACAAAAGGATTCAGTAATTCAAATCTATTTTCCTATGATTTAACGATGACTGGAAGCGGAAATAGTCAAACGCCGCAAACGGCGCCAGATGAAATCCCTAAGGAAGAAAAAGTGGAAGAAGCAGTGGCAACACCTATTTCTGAAGACACGGACAGCAGCATTTTTGAAAAAATTACAAAAGCCTTCTCTTGGAAATATGTATTGATTATTTTAGTAAGCATCTTCTTGATTGTTTATACCTTATTTAAGTCACGAAAAAAATGGCTGCCATATCTTTATATTAGGTTGTACAAAAACGCAAAAGATGAGGATGTGTATTTTAAGGCTTATCATGCTTTATTAAAACAATTGGATCGTGTCGGATTCCCAAGAAAAGAGGGGCAAACCTTAAGGGAATATTCGCTCCAAGTCGATCATTTTTACAAAGGGCATGAAATGGAACAATTAACACGGAGCTATGAACGAGCCCTATACCGTAAAGACAATGCTCATACCGAATGGGTGAAATCAGTCGAATTATGGGAAAATTTAATTAAAAAGATATCATCTTGACCAATAGGTACCTGATTGATAGAATAAAAACACAATTTTAATAGAAATATCCTTCGTATATCCTCGATAATATGGATCGAAAGTTTCTACCGAACCACCGTAAATGGTTTGACTATGAAGGCAGCTGTTCTATTTGTGTACGTGAACTAGAATTCTGCCTTTTTATAGGGGTAGGATTCTAGTTTTTTTACTTTATTCAGCCGGGTTTGAATCCCGGCTGAATAAAGTAAAAGCCTCCGGCGGATGCCGCAGATTTTCAATGGAAACTTTTCGCGCATGCGCGAAAAAATCTGGGCGCAAATATGCCGAGGCATATTTGATGTATATTTTCGGAAGGGTATATTACAAAATAAGACGAGGTGATTTTGTGAATAACGTTCAAGAAATGATCGTTGTTTTAGATTTCGGCAGCCAATACAATCAATTAATTACACGCAGAATTCGTGAGTTTGGGGTATATAGTGAGCTTCACCCGCATACTTTGACAGTCGAAGAAATTAAAGCAATGCAGCCAAAAGGAATTATTTTATCAGGTGGCCCAAATAGTGTCTATGATGAAAACTCATTTAGATGTGATGAGAAAATTTTTGACTTAGGCATTCCTGTATTAGGAATTTGTTACGGTATGCAGCTCATGACTCAGCACTTTGGTGGCCGTGTTGAAAAGGCACATAACCGTGAATACGGAAAAGCAACCATTAATGTTCAAAACGAATCTGCTCTTTTTTCAAATCTTCCAAAGGAACAAGTGGTATGGATGAGTCATGGTGACTTAGTTATAGAAACACCTGAAGGCTTTACTATTGATGCGGTTAGCCCGTCTTGCCCGATTTCAGCAATGAGTAATCCAGAACGTAACTTATATGGTGTTCAATTCCATCCAGAGGTACGTCACTCTGTATATGGAAACGATCTTCTTAAAAACTTTGTATTCGGAGTTTGCGGAAGTACGGAAAGCTGGTCCATGGAAAACTTTATTGAAATCGAAATGGAAAAGATCCGTCAAACTGTTGGCGATAAAAAAGTTCTCTGCGCGCTTAGTGGTGGTGTAGATTCTTCAGTTGTCGCTGTGTTAATTCATAAGGCAATCGGTGATCAACTTACATGTATGTTCGTTGACCACGGACTTCTTCGTAAGGGAGAAGCTGAAAGTGTCATGAAAACTTTTAGTGAAGGTTTCCATATGAATGTGATAAAAATCGATGCTAAGGATCGCTTTTTATCTAAGCTAAAGGGTGTAAGTGATCCAGAGCAAAAACGTAAAATCATCGGTAATGAATTTATCTATGTGTTTGATGATGAAGCTGCAAAGCTTGAAGGATTCGATTATTTAGCACAAGGAACTTTATATACGGACATTATTGAAAGTGGAACAGCAACAGCACAAACCATCAAATCACATCATAATGTTGGTGGGCTGCCAGAAGATATGCAGTTTCAATTAATTGAACCGCTCAATACCTTATTTAAGGATGAAGTTCGTGCTTTAGGAACAGAACTAGGTATTCCAGATGAAATCGTTTGGCGCCAACCATTCCCAGGGCCTGGACTAGGCATACGTGTTTTAGGTGAAATAACAGAGGATAAACTCGAGATTGTTCGTGAATCTGATTACATTTTACGAGAAGAAATTAGAAAAGCAGGACTTGAACGCGAAATTTGGCAGTACTTCACAGTCCTTCCTGATATCCGCAGTGTTGGGGTAATGGGCGATGCAAGAACATACGATCATACAATTGGAATTCGCGCCGTTACTTCGATTGATGGGATGACATCTGACTGGGCTCGTATTCCATGGGACGTTCTTGAAGTCATTTCAACAAGAATTGTAAATGAAGTAAGTCATGTAAACAGAGTTGTGTATGATATTACAAGTAAACCACCTGCAACAATTGAATGGGAATAATTCCCGAACGATTAAAAATAAAAAGTAATTAATGTTCGTTTTTAGGTTGACTCTCTAGGTACATTGTCATATAATAAAATCGAAATAAGGATTTTGTTGAAATACGTCGTATAATCTTGGGAATATGGCCCAAAAGTTTCTACCAAGCTACCGTAAAATAGCTTGACTACGAGGTATAACTGATAATGAAGAGGGTCTTCTAACTATGATTCTTCTTTTCTATCGTTAACCTTGACGTCAAGCGCTTCAGATATTACTCTGGAGCGCTTTTAATATTTGTTTTACGACGATATGGATCAAAGGGGAGAGGGAATCATATGAAAAAGTATTTTCAATTCGATGAGCTTGGAACTACTTATAAACGAGAAATCATTGGTGGGATCACAACATTTTTATCTATGGCTTATATTTTATTCGTTAACCCATCAATTTTATCATTAAGCGATGTACCAGATTTACCAGATGCATTAAGAATGGATGCAAACGCAGTGTTTGTTGCGACAGCTCTTGCGGCAGCACTTGGTACGTTAATCATGGGTGTCGTTGCGAAGTATCCAGTAGCCTTAGCTCCGGGAATGGGGCTAAACGCCTTCTTTGCTTACTCAGTTGTACTAGGAATGGGCATTGCGTGGCAAACTGCTTTATCAGGTGTATTAGTATCAGGTATTGTTCTAGTTTTACTAACATTAACACGCATTCGTGAAAAAATTATCGATGCTATTCCACAAAACCTTAAATTAGCGGTTGGTGCAGGGATTGGATTATTTATCACTTTCGTAGGTCTTAAAAATGCAGGAATTGTAACCGCAGATCCAGCTACTTTAGTGGCATTGGGGGATTTAACAAGCGGAAACACATTATTAGCTGTTTTCGGTGTTGTGATTACAGTAATTCTAATGGTTCGTAAAGTAAATGGTGCAGTTTTTATCGGTATGGTAATCACAGCTGTCATTGGAATGTTATTTAATTTAATTGATGCTCCAGATAAGATAGTTAGTTCTGTACCAAGTTTAGCACCAACATTCGGTGCAGCATTTACTCACTTTGGAGAAATCTTCACTTTAGATATGTTGGTTGTCATTCTTACATTTATGTTTGTAGACTTCTTTGATACAGCAGGAACATTAGTGGGGGTTGCAAACCAAGCTGGAATTATGAAAAACAATAAACTTCCACGTGCAGGAAGAGCGTTAGTTTCAGATTCGAGCGGTACAGTAATCGGTGCTATTTTAGGGACATCCTCAACTACTTCTTTTGTTGAATCAACAGCAGGAGTTGCAGCTGGTGCAAGATCTGGTTTTGCTTCAGTAGTAACAGCGATACTATTCTTGTTAGCATTATTCTTCTCTCCTTTATTAGGAGTAGTTACAGCAGCAGTTACTTCACCGGCATTAATTATTGTTGGGGTATTAATGGTAGCAACAATAGGTGATATTGAATGGAAACAATTCGAGATTGCAGTACCAGCATTCTTAACAATCGTAACAATGCCTTTAACATATAGTATTGCAACAGGTATTGCGATTGGCTTCATCTTTTATCCAATCACAATGGTGGTAAAAGGAAAAGCGAAAGAAATTCACCCAATCATGTATGCTTTGTTCATCATCTTTATTTTATATTTCATTTTCTTAACTTAATAAATGAGGATGCCAGATTGAAAATCTGGTGTCTTTTTTTTTATTTATTGAACTTTGCACTCGTTTTCTATCAATATTTGTCGCATTTTGAGACTGTATAATGGAATTGGTCGGAAATTCCAGTGCAAATTAGGTTGACGGGATATCATAAACTTGTTATATTAAGTAGGTCGCTGACACAGCCCCTTCAAAAATGAATCACAAAATAAAGGGTGTTGACATAGACTTTTGAAGATGTTATATTATAAAAGTCGCTGATGAACAGCTGACCAAAAAAAGTTCTTTGAAAACTGAACACAATACAAGCGTCAACGTTTTAATTCTAAGTAACAAAACTATTGAGCAATC
>NZ_JAJFZK010000029.1 GCF_020731355.1 Bacillus sp. REN16
GTGGACGCTACAGGGACTATTGGATGAACTTGACATGATTGAACGGTTTGAAGCGCCTGAACACGGTTGCATCCTAGGCGAGATGACAAAAAAACAAATTGAAATCTACCAAGCCCTTGGGGTTGAACCTCCATCGTTATAAATTCCGGGAATGCAGGTTATAACCCGTAATCAATAAAGAAATTGCTCTCAAGGTCCACAAATTGATTTTATATACATAACTGTCTCCTTCTCTTATAGACATTGTAACGGTCACTTCTATTGGCAAACCATGAAGAATCATATGGTCCTACCAAAACCCTATCTAATAAACATCAGAAGACAATCGTTTATCAACTAGTTATGCATATTAATACAACAAGTGAACTCCACAAACTCGTATAGAGGTTTGTGAGAGCCCTCTTTAGTAAACCGTTTTGTCACAAAGATTGAACCCGAAAATAAAGCCTAAGAAGTTATCTGCAATAAGTAGTAACGCGAAGAAAAATCCTAAGTATTCACTTGGAGGACCCCTGTCCTTTCCATATATTACTTGGCCAGGTGCTCATTCAATGACAACAATTTTGATTTGGTTCCACTATACCGTTGTTACTTTGGTTCACTTTTCTTAACAAATACTTACTTTAGTTTTATGAATTCCACATTCCTATCAAAATCTATTAATTGTTCTTGAATATTTTTATCTAGGTTATAATTACTTAAATTACCTACTAGATATGGTGGTTCGTTAACATAAAATATCTGTTTGCTCCATCCTATAAATGCTAAATTTTCTACCTCTTTGGATGATTGTGCATTATTAAGAAGCCTTTCCTTAAACTCAAAAAAGCGACTGTATACTTTACTTTCATACATTTGTGAAGTTGCATTAAAATATACAATATATGAATCTTCCTTTATTGCATGAGAGTACGCCATTGACGTAACAACCTCTTTTTTGTCTCGAAATGAATAAGATGTTACTTTTTCATATGATTTCTCCAGAATCCGACTAACCTCTCTACTGGCTTTTCCCTCTAACATTTTCCGATCCATCTCTGTTAATATTACTTCTTCAACTTTATCCATAGGTGTCATAATAAGATTAACATTTTTATGATATGGTCCAATTTCTGCAAAGAACGCCGATAATACATTAACCCACCTGCGCTTCATTCCATGGTTTTTCCTTTTTTCTTCGACAACAAAAATAATACCGTTCGGTAATTTTTCAATCCCTTCATTACTAATAAAATCAAAATATTGACGATATGTCCTAAACTTATTCCTAAGCTGCTCATGGGATTCTGTTCCACGATCGATTTCCACTGTATAATTTTGAAGAGTATCAAGTAATGTAATCTCTGCATCAGGTCTAAATCTATATTTTTCTGAATCTATTTCAAAATACTCAGAACTATAAAGATTTAGTCGATGATCAACAAGCGTAGCTGGTAATCGCCGAACCTTAGCAAAAAAATCAATTTGTAATAGATGGTGTGTCGTTTGTTCTAATGGTGGCTTATAAGTCTCATAAGGGATATCAGCAAAGGACGGAAATCCATTACCAAAAATCCATCCATCTCCTCCTTGGCCTTCCTCAATATTTAGCCAATTCTTAGCATATTCATATCCCTCTGACGTTAAATAATAAATTGATCCTTTTGAATATCCATCCCGTAATCGAGTAGCGGTCACAAGATTAAGCTTTTTTAATTTTAATAAATAATTATAGATACTCTTTTCTTGGGATAAAGAGTATCCATGTGGATTTTGCATAGCTGCTAATTGACTAGCTGTCATTCCACGATACTTGAATAAATATTCGATAATGCCTATAGAAAAGTAAGATAAATTAAAGCTAAGTAAATATGACATATTTCTTCTCCTTTTTAATAGTATTCTTAGTCAAGGTTGGGGCGTATATTGTCGTACTTTCTATTACCAAGACAAACACATAAATATCCGTGTCATTATAGGGTTTTGCACTAGTAATCATAAAAGAAATCATAATTACTACGTAATGATTAGTCATCAATTAAGTAATGCTAGTTTCCTATATGATTACTCAATAAAAGGGCAAATAAAAAACGACCTTTTTATACGTAAAATAACATAAAAAGCTCGTTGTTCTCTCAAATATTTTTTTATAAAAATATACATACGTGTAGTGGGGCGATCTTTATACTCCAAATAGAGTCTTCCCTGCCTTGCTGTAGGCAATGGTCTATTACTCTGCATAACAACTACAACAGAGTTTTCTCCTAATTTGGAGGGCCACCCATCTACTAGAAAGTAGAAGTTTACTTATTATTAATAATACCAAGTATTTTTATATTTTTCCAGATAACTATTCCAGATTTTTTTACATTTATTATTTCAACGGAAATGTTATGTATCTACTGTTTTGAAGTTTATAGACACTTTTAAGATATGTTTTTTATAAATACTATTTACTATTTTATATTACTCTGTTAAATTTATAGTTACAGAAAGTATTATTCTGGATTTTTTAGTGCGACTATTTATTTTTAGTCAGCGGTTATCTATCAAACTGTAAGCCTCTTTGGAGGATTGGATATAGACGCTATAAGTGTGTCTATATCCAACCTTTCAAAGGGGCTTTTTTATGTTTTAAATATTTAAGAAAGGGATTAGAAAAACAATAGTTTTAATTCTTATTTGCAATTTAATCAAAAACAGGGGAGGTATTATTTATGGATTTTTTAGCAGCTATAAATAATATAATGGGGAATTTAGGAAAAGGTGAGAAAATAAATGAACTTAATAAATATCTATTTACTTATGAAGACGAAGACCAAATGAGTTTTTACCCAGAATTGGATTCTTATTCTTATGTTGTCTATCCGTTCTTTAATAATTTTCCTTATCTATGTATTATGATAAATCACGAAGGTAAAAACATTGTTCGCGGAAGAATATATTCAAACTTTGAGGAATTTCGTTGGAATGAGAATAATCAGGATTTTGAAAGCTACAATCTTTGTGAAATAGTAGAAATTTTAGCTGATTTAGTAGTAGATTTATTTTCGGAAAAAAGTTTCGAACATCAGCTTTGGATCCTTGAACAAATGGCTTTGGATGTAAGAACAGTTATTGAGGATTTCGAGGATCCACGTACTAAAATAATCGAAAAATCTTATCCTAGCATTAAATTTCCGAAGCCCGATTTCTCCTACCTTACAGATTTAAAAGATTTTCCAGACTTTTTTATTTCTGCACTAGGCAAGTCTAGGGATATTTGTTATAAAGACGCTTATCATAGGCTATTAGAAGAATTAGCCTCTTTGGGAAATGACATGAACTACTCGTATATGGACGAAAATCTAGATAAAGAAGAGGTGGTGGATGAAATTCACAATCTTGTAACCACTATTAGTGAAATTGTTGAAAACTTCGAGCGCTTTAAGTTTTTAGGACCGGTTACGAAAATCCAAACAATTAGTAATAGGAACAAATTTGATTGGTATTTACAAAATATAGTAGACAAAGCAATTGAAGCTTTTGAGAAGAGTAGTTAATAACTATCATTAATCTGATATATAGTTGTAGGACCAACTACAGCCTCACAGTTGGCCTACAACTATTAAACTTCTCAAAATGATTATCTTAACTCATCATCCAAAGGTACAATGACCTCATCTAATGTCTTTCTCCACTGTCGCTTCATTTCTGGGCCGTATTTTAGTGGTTTTGCATCCGGATGCACGGCTTTATACTTATCAAATTGCTTGCTGTTAATAATTCCCCCGATATTCGGAATAGGGTCTGTTCCTAACACATATTGAATCGCGGATAAATGAAGCTCATTTTCTTCCACAAACCAAGTATTCGCAAAATCTTCAATCACTTTATTATAGGATTCAGTAAAGAAGCGTCGTTTCACGATAAGAATATCCTCTTCTAAACCTACTTCTTTGTTATCAATAGCGTTTAAAATGGCACGGTATACGTCTTTAACAATTTCTGATTTCTTCAGCTTTTGAAGTGCTTGTTCGATTTCATCACGGATATTCCGGTTATTAGCTGAATACGTTTCTAATAGTCGGTCAATATAGGTGGAGTCAATATCATAAATCTTAATCGCATTTTCTCCATAGAATTCAATGTCTGTGAAATTTGGTACCGTTTCATCTGGCCTTACATCGACTAGTGAACCCTTAACCGTGTTGTATACGCCAATATATTCTTCTAAAGTCTTCACCTGTTCTTCAAGTACTTTTGACTTCTCCATATCATCGTTGTAATTATCATACGTAACTAAGGCCTCGTATGCATTGTTCAACTCTTGGAATGCCTTTACAAATTCAATTCGGGTTTCAAGAGGTGAGTGCTCATTAATATCGATTGGATTTGGAACCAACGTTGTGAGCACTTTGTGAGCCTTTTTGAAGCGTTTCTTCGATTCATCATACGTTGGATAAACAAGATTTGTCTCCTCTTGAGCATGGGAATATAACTTCGTGGCATCCTTTACATTTTGTTCCATTTCAAAAGGTTTTCGGAATGTCACAATTAACCCCTTTGTCTTTCCAGGATAAGTACGATTGGTTCTAGAAAAGGCTTGAATTAAATTGGCATAACTCAAATTACGATCAACAAATAACGTTTGAATCGTTGGTGCATCGAATCCAGTTAATAAGCGATCCACTACAATAACAAGGTCAATTTGTTTTCCGAATTCCTTGAATTCTCCCTTTTTACGAGCTAGGCGATTGTTGATATCGCCGTTATATCTATCAATATCTTCTAATGACCAAGCAGTATGATAATAATCGTTATAGTCCTTGATTATTTCTTTCATTTCATCTTGAATTTGATTGGAATTATCTTCATTTTCTTGTATGGAATACGTGATAGCAATCCTTGGGAAATCTGGATCTTCAATTGTACGACCCGTTCGGATCGGCTGTCCAACAAATTCTTTTGTCAACCATTCTGGATCTTTGGTCATTTCCTTGATTGCCTTATAATAACGTTTCGCCATATCAATTGAACTAGTTGTTAAAATTGCAGATTTTTGTGGGCGGCCATTTTGGAAATCAAATTTCGTATAGGCATTATCTGGGCGAAAAATTTTATGAATGACTTTATGAATGTGTTCATCACTTTCATAAGAAGATGGTTCAAGGTATGATTCCTTTTCCATTCCGTCCACGTGATCGATAATGTCGTTAATTTCATCATCACTAAAACTTGCGTACTTTTCATTTTGACGGAGGCGATTAAAAATATAGTTTTTTAAGGATATTGGTTCTATCGTATCTTCATGTTCAACTTGGAAACCTAAAACAGCTCCATCATCTAACGCATTCTTAATGGTGTAGGTGTGCAAGACTTCCCCATATTGATCATGAGTTGTACGAGCTAATCGTCCTTTAGCTTGTTTCTTGTTTACATCAAATATCGGCGTACCTGTAAAACCAAACCATGTTGAATTTGGAAAGAATCCCTTTATCCCTTCCATCCCTTCTGCACTTAACGCACGATGGCATTCATCCACGATAAAGACAATATGTTGCCCTAGTAGTTTCTTAAAGCGCTGAGTGCCTTTTTGTTCCTCTAGTTTTTGAGCATAGCGCAAGGCAGATTCTAACTTTTGACGAGTGGTAATAATCACTGTATTAGAATTTGTATCAGATAGCAGAGTATTACTTAGCTCTTTCGCACTTCCCGTTCCTACAATCAAGCTATTAGACTTGGCATTACCAGAAGAAATACCAGTATTAAACTCGGAAGCAAATTTGGTGAATTCAGTAGTAGTTTGATTATCCAGATCTTTGCGGTCTATGAGCATAATGGTACGATCTACACCTGATTTACGAGCTAATAACTTCGTAGAAACAAAACTTGTCAACGTTTTTCCTGAACCAGTCGCATGCCAAACATAACCAGATTCATGCTTCATGGCAGATGTAAATAAGGCTTCAATCGCATGAATTTGATACGGTTTTAACACCATTAAAGCTTTGTTGTCTTGGTCCTCACTAACAATTGTATAATGTGCAATCAATCGATGAGCATCTGGAATATTTAAGACTTGTTTCACAAATTCATAGAGATTTTCTACTTTTCGATTGTCCGTTGTCCGCCAGCTAAAAACAAATTTCCTATGCATATCTTTTGGCATTGCATTGGCAAAATAGCGAGTAGTTTGTTCGTTAGAAATAACAAATAACTGAAGAGTAGAGAAGATATTATTTCTAAACATCCCTTCTTCTGCGTATTTTTTGATTTGATTAAAGGCCTGGAACACACCATCTTTGGCACTGACCTGTTTCAATTCAATTTGAACAATTGGCAAGCCATTGATTAAGAGTGTCACGTCAAATCGACGATCACGACCATCATCGTTTACCTTTTGTTTGGCTATCTGATGAACTACCTCGTATGTAGAGATTCCGCCACCAATGTCTTGATTGGAATACAACATCAACGACATTGAACCTAGAGAAACATCTTCTCGTTCAATTGTAATACGAGCAATTCCGTTCTCCCCTTTGAGCCATCTAGCAGCATCAAAGGGAGTCCTTGTTTTCGTTAGTAATTCTGTTTTAATATTGTCAAATTCTTTATCAGAAATGGGATGTTCCCCAATTTCTGATAAGTTATTTTGCATGATTATTTTACGCAAGTTTTCCCATAGGTCTTCTTCTGATTTTAAATCTGGACGATAATTCCACTGATTATGCCCTTCTCCTAGCACTTCAATCAACCGACGTTCCACTTCAACTTCATCATTATGTGGTATCTTTGTCATATTGCCTCTCCCCTCTACTTAACTTATACAAACATCTTTTGTAGAAATGCTTTTTTCGTTTCCTTCAAGGCGTCTAATTCACGTTGATGAAGAGCGATAGTATCGTCTAGTTGTTTGAAGAAGTTACCAATTTTCATCTGTTCCTCCAATGTAGGAATACTGATAGAAATTTTATCAATGCTATTTTTAGATAAACTAGGAACACCAGTCGATTCATCATACTTTTTCCAATGAATTTTGTTTGCCAATGAGTAACAAAATAGTAAATCATTTTTTCCTTTGGTAGTCATATAAAACAATGTATCTACTGTCCAAAAAGGTGCTTTTAATAACTGTGGATTATCTATTGTTCCTTTTCTACCAATTCCGATAGCATCTTCATCAGAAAGCTTATCATTTACACTAAGCATGTATCCGCCAGTACCATAGACTGGAATATTCCCTTGTTGTAAATGTTTGTAATCTCTACCAGAATTAACTTTTAATATTTCACCCATCTTACGCCGTTCCCACTCTCCTGTAAATCCTGGGAAACGAACTTCTGGCACCGACTCCCCTTCTTTTGGAAACATTTTTTGGAGGAATCCTTGTTTTGTTTGTTCGAGGATGGATAGTTCTTGCTGATGAAAGGCAATAATGTCATCTATTTGCTTGAAGAATTCCCCGATTTTGTTTTGCTCTTTTAATGAAGGAATAGGAATTGGAGCAGCATTAGCCGGCTTTAAAGTAAAATGTTTAATCGTTAATCCAGTCGATGCTCCCTCAATATATTTTGTCATCATGGGAGAGGAAAAGAACGCCTTCAGATATATACCGCTAAGTTTATTTGATTTAGATGTTTTAGCGTATAATATACTTCCACCTTGAACATAAACTGGTTTATCATCAATTTTATGATAAGTGACACCTACTTTACCCCCACTTGTAAATAGCAAGTCATCTTTTTCAGGAGCACCTGTCTTATCCTTATACGATTGGTATGTCTCGTCAGAAATAAAAAGCTCTCCTACAATTTCATCATTCGCTAGATCGCTTGAACGTAAATATGGTACTCCCTTTGATACCCATAAGGTGTTTGAAATCCTAGCACTATCTTTAATTTCAACAACCTCACCTAATTTCATTTGCTCCCACTTTCCACTAAACCCTGGAAATCTAATTTCTGGTGAATTCTTATCTCCCACGATTAAACACCTCTAATGCTCCCTTAATCCACTCTGCATTAACCTCATCAAATTGTAGCGATAAAATAGTATTATACAAACTAGATTCTAGTTCAGCTTTTTCTTTTCGAATGTCTTGTATTGTTGCTCCTTTGGCAGCCATATCAACAGGCGCTTCCTCTTTAAAGGTATCGACGTATCGAGGGATGTTCAAATTGAAATCATTCTCTTTGATTTCATCAAAAGTGGCAACGTGAGCATATTTCTCTACATCTTCTCTCTTCTTATACGTTTCGACAATCTTATCAAAGTTTTCTTTGGAAATTTTATTTTGGTTCTTTCCTTTTATAAACTCTTTACTTGCATCGATAAATAAAACATCACGAGCTGCACGATTTTTCTTCAAGATTATAACTGTTGTCGGAATTGATGTTCCAAAGAATAAATTTGCTGGCATTCCAATTACTGTATCAATACTGCCGTCTTCTAATAATTTCTTACGAATCACACCTTCTGCAGCTCCACGGAATAGTACTCCATGTGGCAAAACGATTGCCATTGTTCCTGAATCTTTCAAATGATAGAACCCATGTAAGAGAAAAGCAAAATCAGCTTTTGATTTTGGTGCTAACTTACCGTATCGATTGAAACGTGAATCATCTAAAAATGTATCATCTGCAGACCATTTTGCGGAATATGGTGGATTCATAAGGACTGAATCAAACGTATAAGGCTCATCTGTCGGCCAATCTTTATTCAATGTATCCCCATTGCGTAAACGCATATCTTCCTTATCAACGCCATGCAAGATTAAGTTCATCTTCGCTAGATTATAGGTTGTTGTATTTAGCTCTTGCCCATGGTACTTTACACTATCTGGATGGTTTATATATTTTCTAACATTTAACATTAAGGAACCTGACCCCATGGTTGGGTCATATACGCTAAACAATTTTTTGTCTTCTTGTCCGATCGTAGCAATACGAGCCATCATGTTAGATACTTCAGAAGGCGTATAGAATTCTCCAGCTTTCTTACCAGCTTCTGAAGCAAATTGACCAATTAGGAACTCATAGGCATCCCCAATGACATCGCCATTATGTCCAATCACATCAATGTAATTTAGTTTCTTTAGGACTTCTGTAATAGTAATGTTTCGCTGTTGATCATCTGACCCCAGTTTTTTTGATTTCAAATCCACATCATCAAACAATCCATT
Source organism: Bacillus sp. REN16 (assembly GCF_020731355.1). GTDB lineage: Bacteria > Bacillota > Bacilli > Bacillales > Bacillaceae_L > Ferdinandcohnia. The sequence continues at coordinate 9,143 of NZ_JAJFZK010000029.1, forward strand.
AAATTGATCATATTTTGTAGACAAATCAATAAAGGCTTTATTCAAATCATTCAATTGAAACGTATTTTGTTTAGCTTGATTGTTTAATACATTGAATAAATACTCTGGTTCAATATCATAGCCCAATGTATCATTTAAGGTTTCAATCAAGTCATTTTTTATATCTGTATCAGCTAATAACTCCGTATACAAATGAGTTTGTTTTTCTTGTGTGTTGTATTCTTCTAGTGATTCATCTGCTATTTCAACAACTTTTTCTAATAACTTATCAGATAAATACTTGTAAAAGATTAATCCTAATAAGTAGTTCTTGTATTCTGATGCATCCATCTTGCTCCGCAAGTTGTCTGCGGCACTAAATAATTTTGAGTTTAAATCAGTCATGCTAAGTCCCTCACTTTTTCTATTGTTGTTCTGATTGATTCAATACTTAAACTATAAATATTCTAATTTGTATCATCAACTTCTTTAAATGCTTTGTGTAACCCCATTTGCTCATATAGCTTATAGTAGCTATCAATGTATTTTTCTCTGGCTTTATTTATTGTTCTTATTAGTTCTTCATCAGCACTTACAAACATTTCACCTAAATTGTCTTGAGTATTCTTATCAATTTTTGGAACAGGTATCGATTCAATATCCTTTACACTTAATACTGCCACAGCTGTTCCTTTCTGCTTGGAGGAAATATAGTAAGTTCCAATAGGACTTTCTAGAAATGCTTTTATGAAGTAAGAATTTACTCCATTCCTTGGCCGAAGACCAATAAAATTTTGAGATAGAATCAGCCTTTTATCAGATTGAGGTACAACTGCAATTTTTATTGTAGCCCCCCTACTTGATAAAATAAGGTCACCTTCTTCAACTTCGTAATTTCTTGCCTTTTTTGAATCCAAGTCTACAGGTGTGAGTTGGTTAAAGAGGATATTTCCGTCTTGTATATCCGCAAGCTGAATTAAAAAATAATCCCCTTGTCTTTCAAGGTCTTTTTTAGGCGGCGTATTCATCCCCCTAAACATTTCAACTAATTCACTAAGTTCAACTTGTTCTATGTTTGATTTCTCATATATTTTTCTATTTACCTGCACAGGTCCAAATATACTATCCACTTCATCTACTTCAAAGTATGGTCCAAAATGAAGATTACCTTCTTCAATATCATCAATTGCCACAATTGTGCTAAACTGCTTAATTTGTTCCATGTTATGATAAGCATGAAGGATCTTTTCTTTATCTTCTTTTCTTAAGGCGTTTTGACCCCTTATTCTTTCATAATCATTTTCTGCATTGATAAACTGTATTTTCCCCTTTCGCTCAGGAGATTTGTTTTTATTTAAGATAAGAATGGCAGCCGAAATGTTTGTAGAATAGAAGAGATTTGCTGGGAGACCAATCACAGCTTCAATTATATCTTCATTGATAAACGCTTCCCTAATTTTACGGTCAGCTCCTCCGCGGAATAAGGTGCCATGTGTAACTATAACTGCAGCCTTACCCTTTACATTTAATGAAGCTAATGCATGTTGCACAAATGCCATATCAGCATTTGCTTCACTTGGAATACCATACAAAAAACGTCTATAAAGATCATACTCAGCTTTTTCTCGTCCCCATCCTTTTAATGAAAAAGGAAAATTCATGACCACATAATCAAATGTTCTTAATTTACCTTCATTTACAAAAGCAGGCTCCGAAAGAGTATCTCCTAGCTTGACTTTATGATCAATGTTACTAATCATTAAATTTATTTTTCCTAAGGCCCAAGTATTTTCATTTATCTCTTGGCCCCAAAGATGATATTTGCCGTTATATTGACTGGCATATTTACCAGCTTCAATTAGAAGTTGAGCAACACCAGCTGTACCATCATAGATATCACCACCTTTTATATCAAGAAGCGCAGGCAGCAAATCTGAAAGTGATTTTGGTGTTATAAACTCGCCTCCTATTTTTCCTTCTTCTGATGCAAAACTAAAAAGGATTTCCCCTAAGATTTCTTGTGAGATATCTATTTGATTGATTAACGGTATTAATCGCTGAAACGTTTCATCATCTATATTCTTTAATTCTGGGAATAACAGAACTCCCTTTAGATTTTCATTTTTGTTCTCTAGTTCATAAAATGCACTTAAAATTTTATCCTTCATTGGCTGTCCTTGATAGATAATTTCACTCCACTTTGCTTGAGGCGGAAGATACACGTTTTCAAGATGATTATCCGCAGCCTTTAGCAAAATTAAAGAGGCAATAATTCTTTTTTGCACTGTAACATCCATTGATCCTCTCATTAAATCGACTGCTCTCCACACACTACTTACTGATTTATTCATCACAACATCTCCTTTTTTCATTATCTTACAAAGTAATTTAATTACCTTTATTTTATTGTTATAAAAAAAATTCCTAGCAAATTTGCTTCTTTTCCATGGCTTCCCTAGCTAACTGTAATGCTTGCGAAGTCCCTGTTCCTTTTGGATAGACAATTGGCTTTTGATGGCTTTTAGATAACTCGCGGATATCCCACATATTCTGATGTGAACATGCATCGGTGTATAAAATAATACAATCTGATTGTTTTATCATACTTTCAAAGTATTTTTTACTTTTCTTTTGTTTTACATGCGCTGGATGATGCATTATCCTAAGTTGTTTTTCATGACCTTTCTTATCAAAACTTTTATTACGTCTACCGCCAACAATCAAAACCGTTTTCATTTTACCACACTCCTTTACCTTATATCCATCTACAAACAAGATAACATAATAACTTGATAAAGTAAATAATAAATTATATTGTTTTGTGTGTTATTTTAAAAAGTAATTTAATTACCTTATATTTCGGAGCGAGTGGAGTCAACAATACTTAGCTGATGCTATCGAGTCGCAAAATCTACAATAGAACGATCTAAATCTGGATTATGTCATCCCAACTACGATGTTCTTTTTAAAATATCTAAAGCCCTTAATACTCCATTTATTATCGATGGTTCAGAACAATATAAAAGGACTTTAGAAGTGCAATAATAGCAAAAAGGAGCTACTTTTTATAAATGATGTGAGTGTCTCTTTTCTTTATCTAAAGGGTAAACTGAAGTTAACATTAATATTAATATTAATGTTAATTTTACTGTTAATAAAAATTTTATTCCCACTTGTTCTTCGACATATCCCCCAGTTTAGTTGTTCAGTAAGAATCAATGTTTTGGACTCCAAACCGAATCAATCATGTCCAGGAAAAACACTGCATCTTCAACAGTAACCTTCATATCGTTCTCTCCTCTGTTTATCTCCAAATCCATTGTGAAATTCCTCTAACTTGTTTTTTTTGCTCTTGGAGAGACGGAATTAGGGAGGAATACCCATGCGACTTATTTTGAGTAGAAGAACTTCGGTTTTTAAGATATGTCCTAATAATATAACTTGCTAGTGAAAGGTCCATGTGACTTCTACGATTATGGTGTTTTTCGCCACGTTTTATATAGGATAGTTTATCAAAATCAGCTTCTGTTGGAAGTGTATGAAAGTAATAATCCCCAACTCGAACCGAAGATAATGTTTGTTTTTCTCCAGTACGAGGATTGGTATAAATGTCTAACCCTATCTTTTTTGCATGTCCTGTTTTAATTAATAATTCTAGGGCCGATTTTTTTATTTGATATAACCCCTCTGAGGGATCGATTGATACTTTTGCATGGCGGTTAATAGTATGAATTGCTTGAGCAACTAATTCTGGTGTTATTATCATTAAATTACAATCTCCTTTTGAAGGTAAAAATGAAGGGTAAAATCATGAAGCGTTAGGGATAGAATGGAAAAACTCTCTGTTAAAATTCCGGAATAAGGGTAGCTATTCCTTTAATGTCACAACATCGTTACAAAAAGTTCACAAAAAAGAGCAATCTTTTGACCGCCCATTAGAGGTTAACCTTTGATAACCAGGTTAACGTATATATAAATATAAACTTATTAGTTAACTGCCCTTTTTATCTTTGTCGTTTTTTTCTTGTTTCAGTTGCTCGATTTTTTCCTCATATTCTTTACGCATAGCATTCATTTCTTCGTACATTTGTTTTATCTTTTCGTTGTATTCCTCATTAGACTTCAACAACCTTTGCTGGTACTCTCTTTCTACTTCTAGGATTGCCTTATCCTTTTCGTAGTCCTTTTTCTCAATAAGACGTTCCAACTCGATAGCATGATTGTTCTTTGTTGATTCCAGCTGTTGATTCAAGTCCTTAATTTCGGCTTGCTGTTCATCATTTTGATTACTGATTTCCTTCACCTGAGATTTTAGGAGTTCACGTTCATGAGAAAATTGCTCTTTCAGTTTTTCGTTTTCATCTGCAAACTCTTTGTATTTAGTAACCAAACCACTTAACGTATCATTTTTTTCTTTATATTCATTGATCAAGAGCTGATTGTTTTCATTGGTAGCATGTAAATTTTCTAATTGCTTTAACACCTCTGCTTTTTCCTGTTCTACCACTTTCAATGTTTCCTTAGTCTGTTTTGATTCCTCTACCGCCAACTTTGCCTTCTCTTGATATTCACCAATGATTGCTTCTTTTTGCTCCAGTTTATCAGAAACCTCCTTTACCGCATCGTCTTTGATGTAGATAGATCGTTGGACCATATTAGAAACAAGCTCATAAATTCGGCTAGTATGTACTTCCAATTCGTTCAGGTCTTGATTGTAATCCGTCGCTCCCTGTTTGATTGACTGTAATTCGGCAATAGCAACAGCTTTTTCAAACCACTCTTTTGCAGATTCTCCACTGTTCTCAATCATAACCTTTACTTTTTCATGTAATTCTTCGCTAACCTTTACACCGAAAGTTTTATCCGCCATCTTTAACACCTCACTATTGGTTAACTATTGGATTTATATATATCAATAGGTTAACCTAGTTTTATATAGTTAACATTATTTTAACATTTGCTGCCATAAATGAAAAGCAACAAAAAATGATAATTCTTCAACTACTCCATAAAACAAAATTAATTAAATCAGTTTGGATTTCTTCATCAGTAATACTGATAACATAAATTAAACTCTAGCCCATAATAAAACTCATTATTACTTTGATAATTAATGTTATTTATTTTGTAATAAGCCATTGGATATACAGGCAGCGATCGTTTAACTCCCTAATTAGGGATAATTCTTGCTATCTATAGACCGCAAATAGAATAACTAAATGAGGTTAGGGATACTAAAAAAAGCCTTTGATTATGTACGCACAAGAACAAAAGGGATTGGATTTGCAGTAAATCCATCCTACAGTCAGGCGTATCGTTGTCAGTTATGTGGTGGAGTTGTTGCGAATGACATTTGTACAGGATGCATGTTTGATTGGGATAGCTAGAATAAGCTTATCAAAAAACGCATCCTCTATTTATTCAAATGCTTCGTAGGTGGGTTTAAATTTCTTAACAATATAATAGGAGAGCAGTAGGCTATTAAGAAGCTGCTCTCCTATTAACTATTCAATGGGTTTTAAGTTAAGCTTACGATAAACCACTAGACAATGTAACATATAATCAAATTCCTCATCACTTACTTCATCTTCTAAATAATTTGCATCTGATATGGTTGTTTTTTCTTTTAAAATTCCAGATACCGTTTGACCTTTTTCCTCAAATTTAATTTCTACGTTCCTAGCTGTGTGCTGTACTATTTCTGCTGCTTCCTCCAATGACTTTGTACCTTCTTTTATTATCTTACTAAGAGTAATATCCTCCATAATCTGGTTTAGGACTTCTTTTGCATCATTATATGTTAACGCTTCTAGCGCGTCTTCTTCAGTTAACTCTATACCATTCTTAATAAATGAATCACTAAAGAGGCGACTTAATTTATATTTGTTAATATCCATTAATGTCGCAATTGTTGTTACAATAATTTCTTTAATCGCATCCGCAGTAGAAACTTTATTCGTATCTTTATTTATTAAAAAGAAATCCTGTTCAGAAATTTCCATTAGAACCCCTGTCAGGGATAACCGTAAAGGATCTCCACCTGTAATATCGCATAAAGCATGGGTTACATTTAAAGGTGGTGGTGGCATTTTCCCATTTTGAAGGCTACTTAAATATGCTTTATTCTTGCTTAACCCTCTTTTCCTCATTTCATATTCTATTTCGGTTAAACTCAATCCAGATTGAGAAATATACTCCTTTAGCAACAAAGAATATGGATTATTCATTTTACTTCTCCTTTTTTGTTTTAAAAAAATTAAAACTTGTTGTTGTTTTTTTAAAACAATGTGTTATTATATAATTATTAAAACAAATTGTAATTTTATTATAACTCAAGAGAGGGATTTAGAAAATGTTAAAAGATCCGCGTTTTTGGGGGAAAACACTTCAAATTGTATTGGCTCCTGCTGCATTGGCTTTAGGAGGTCTAATCCTAGAACTTGCATCAAATTCAAATCAACAGGACGATGAAAATAAGCAATGAACGTAAAAAGCTTGGTTTTATATCTGACCAAGTCTTTTTCTTGTTCTTCATATTTATTTTCACATAATAATCGAGAGCCTTTAGATAAATTTTCCCTATCCTTTTGCATAATATAGATTTCTGTCGTTTCATCAACAAATCAAAACCATTTATTGGATATATGTGGAAATTTATCAAAAGAACTACCGGTGTTTTCGTTTAATAGGTACAATGAAACTATCATTCTCACTATTCATAACCTCGAAATAAGCTAATTAATATATATTCAAAAGAACAAGTCCCTGCCGTTTCTACTGTTTCTTTCGACCCAAAGCAACCTGATTCGGTATCAACAAACTGTGATTGTTGTTGAATGTATGTTTTTTGAAATAAAGTTAATCTTGGAATGAACAGTGTAAAACTATTCTAGGAGAGTCCTAAAATGAAAAAGAAAGTGGACTATTTAATCTTACTTTTAACGATTATCTTTATGGTTGGTTGTACTAACGTAGATGATGCATCCATTACAGATGTAGAAACAGATCCACAAGAAGAAACTATCACTGCCGTTGTTGATAAACCGGTAGTAGAGGAAACACCACCCCACCCAAATAATGAACTGTTTTCAGGATACAAACTTATTGAAGTTGATGGTGGTGATTTGTCTGGATATCGTGAACCTAACGTCGTCGTTGACATTGGTTATGGGGATCGTGAATACTGGGCATTTACTAATGAATACGGGCAACTAGTACGTGTCATTGCTGACGAAATCATTCTACAAGATGATGGTAACGAACCTGTATTATCGTCTGGCAGATACTATTCTGATGAGGCAAAGGTTTCTGGTGTCGAAAGTGACGTTTTAGATGAAGGACATATCATTGCTGATTCTCTCGGAGGGGTATCGAATGCTTATAATATTACCCCACAAGATAGTACGCTCAACCGACATGGTGATCAAGCTTATATGGAAGACGTAATCCGCAGCGCAGGTGGAGCTACTAATTTTGAAGCAATTATCACATATCCGAATACGGAAACGCAGATTCCTTCAAGTTATCAGTATACCTATACTTTAATGGGTAACGAAATCGTTGATACATTTGACAATGTGAACCCTGATGAAGTAAACGTATCACTCGGTTTAACAGGCAGCGAGCCTTCTGATTCAACTAGTCCAAATACAAACGGTGATATTTCTAGTGTTGATACAAACGGTAATGGACAAGTGACGATTAAAGAAGCAAAAGCAGCAGGTTTTAGTATGCCAATAACGAGTGACCATTGGTTATACCCCTATATGCGCGATAATGATAGTGATGGTATGGTAGGTGAGTAAACCCTTAGAACTTTGAGGCAAAATGAATAATAAAAAGCTAGTCCACCTTTTGTATAGGTGGATTTTTCGTTTTTAACGAATGTATGAATTTGTATAAAAACTTACATTCGTTCCCCCGCCTTTGCAAAACATAGACAGGCAATAGCTCAATATTTGAATAGTAAACATTAATATTTAAAGATAAACGAGAAGATCCAACTCCATTAAATGATCATGTGAATTGGACCCGATTAGAGATAGTAATTTATTTGTGTAGTAATCTTCTAGCAAGGTGAATCAGTGGATTTTATTGTGACTTCCACCTTTTGAATTTTGATAGAATGGGATTTTTCGGGATTAAATCAAAAGGAATCACCTCATACTTGGTTAAGGTGATTCCTTTTTTTGTAGCTTTTGTCTTAAAATTGTAATTGTAAGCTGTCCTTTGAAGGATTTTTATACAGTGTTATTTTTCACCGGATTCGGCATCATGAAGCGAAGACAGCAACCTATTAGTTACCTCTTGCAAATGAGCTTTCATGGCCTCTTTAGCCGCAACTGGATCCTGGTTCTCGATCGCTTCTAAAATTTGAGTATGTTGTTCATTCACCCAATTACGATTCGTTGAATTCTCAACGACTCGTTCAACCCACGCTTGAAGAAGCGATTTAGTATTTTCGAGAGTAGATGACAACACAAGATTTTTAGCTGAACGTGCTATTTCAAGATGAAACTCAGAGTCAAAATCCGCAAATTCCTGAGCATCACTAGCCTTTTCCATTTGCTTTAGAAGTTCAACCAAGTTTGCACGTTCAGATTCTGTGCTCCTGATAGCGGCCAATTCGACGAGACTCGTTTCTAGGTACAGCCGAGCCTCAATAAGTTGCCTAGCTTCGGTAGTATTTAATAACATCCCCCACGAAACAACCTTGGGAAACATTGAGGACGTCTCGGTACTCACATATGTTCCGTCGCCTTGATGGATCTGGACAACTCCAAGTAGCGCGAGAGTTTTGAGTGACTCTCTGAGCGTTGAGCGAGTAACTCCAAGCATTTCGACAAGTTGTCTCTCAGAAGGTAATTTCCCCCCAGGTTCAATACGATTACAAAGAATATTCTGAATTATGTGCTGGACTGTATCTGCAACCGAATTCCGATGACTAGGATTAACGGGATCAAACTTCACTGTCGTTTTTACATGAGCCATTGCTAACCTCTCCTGTTCGTTGTTAAAAAAGATATTCTAGCTTCAGCGTTTAAAACCAGCGATGTCCGACGCTTGTTTTACCTAAGGCTTCCGCCATAGACCTGATTTGCCTAATCATCAAACCGATGTCGGAACCTAAAGAAACCATACCAAATCCTTGGTCCCGACGCAATATCGCTTCATCAGTACTCCGAGCTACAATTCCTGAAGAAATTCCACGGTCCTTAGCTCTACGAAGAATATCAAGATTCATTTCAGCCACACCTGGACCTTCCCATTCACCTACAGCACCCCGACTCGCTGACAAATCACCAGGCCCTAGGAATATCGTTTCGACATTCTCATTAAGGATTTCATCCAAATTATCGTAAGACTTTTGGGTTTCAATCATTGGTACAAACATTAATTCGTCATTCGCGCTTGATACATATTCACCTAATCCTAAACCCCATTTGCCACTGCGCTCTCCCCCAAGACCGCGACGACCAAGCGGCGGATAGTAAAAGTGCTGATATGCTTGTCGTATTTCCTCTGCACTATCGACCAACGGCAAAATAATTCCGTGGGCTCCCATATCTAGGGCGCGTTTAATCGGCTCTAAATCTTGACTCGGAGGCCGAACGAAAACCGACATATCCGATTCCTTGGCAGCAGTCAGGTGTCCGGCTACCGATTTATAGTCAATATAGCCGTGTTCAAGATCGACGCAAATCCAATCAATTCCGAGTAGAGCAGCGACTTCGGTCACTGCTGGTTCCTCAGAAGTTACCCAAAGACCAAAAGCAGTCTCGCCTTTCTGTAACTTTTCCCTTAAATTAGCATTCATCGTCATAATTTTATCCTCCCTTTTTAACTAATTCGTATTCGGCATCCACTTGGGGTGAACCGAAATTCCATTCATCTTCCTGTTGCGGACCAATCCCTCTCCGCGCTTGCCAGCTAGCTACATAAGAAACTACGAAGGGGATGAGTAAGGCTGTCGTTACCGTCGCAGCGGCAATTTGAGCCGTAGCAAGAGCCTCTATTCCAGCAAATGTTGGATCCACTAATGCAACAGCAGCTGGGGTCGCAATTGCATTGCCAGCAGTTGTGCCTTCTGCTGTACCAGAGATAAGGTTTCTGGCGGGTTTTGGACGGCGTCGAATTACGTGCACAAGCCAAAGCATTCCCATCGCAGCTCCTCCAGAAAAAATAACCGTAGCAACACCCAATAGTGCCCCAGGAATCCCAGCTTCCGCGAAAGTCGCGAAGTCAATCCCTACTCCAACGACAAACCCCAAGAATGGGATCAGCAGCATTTCCACTGGTCGAACAAATTCTCTTGCGGTCTTACTTAGATTGCCTGCAATAAATCCGAGAAACAAAGGCAGGAGCGCTCCTACTAGCATTTCACCAGGGAAGGACGCTAGTCCAGCTGCACCAAGAGCGACCAACGTGAAGAAGGGGCCATCATTCATCGAAATTACGGAAACTGCTCCCCGATCGCTTGAGTTGCCATATTGTTTTGTCAATGCAACATAGAGCGTTGAATTAGAGTTTGTCATGGCAGCAATTATTGCCAGAGGGGTAAGGGTCCAAAGTTCGCCTCCTGGAATCAAGAAAGCCACACCTAGACCGAAGGCGATTCCGATTCCTACTTTGCCTATAAGGATTGCGACCCCCTTCTCGAGAGTTACACTAGTTTCCCTGAAGCTTATTTGAGCCCCCATACAAAAAAAGAATAACCCCAATAACGCGCCAGTACCGTTCTTGAATAGAGCTGTAGTAAAACTTCCAATATTCAGAATTTCAGGAAAGAAAGTATTTATAATCGCCCCGAGAAAAAGGGGTATTATCATTAGAGCACCAGGGATTTTTCCTAATGCTCGACCCACAACTGACAATGTATGCATCAGACCACCTCTCTTACACGGAGTTCCAATTCTTTACGAAGGCGTAGTGCTGAAGAATCCTTTGGTTGCTCAACATCAGACCACCTGACTATTTCTCCAGCAGCCACGGGACGTATCACTTTTACTCCACTAGCTAAGCCAATCGGAAGAGCATTATTCGCTAACGATTTACTCGCTGGCGCCAAAGTACCCGTTACGCAATATCCGCCCTCTCCGTCAAGTACTTCTCCAACCATGAGATCCCTCTTTGCAACGGAAATAACGTCACCAGCGAAAGCTGAAGGAGCACCTGTTGGTTCGCCCCTGAGAACAGCAGAAGCCACGCTGACTCCAAGCTCCATGCCAATCATATGGTAAGGCCGATATAGCGAACCATACATTCCACTCGGGTCTGTCTTGAAGCCGTATTCTTCGAAACATCGAGCGGCATATTCAGTTTGTGCTTTGAAAGTAACGTAAACGCCCCATCGAAGATCATTAGCTATTTCAGATCCGTCTCGATTCAAACTCGAAATTACTTCCACCGTCCCACTAGAAGATAGGACACCGCCTACCTCTACCGGACGTAGTTTTGTGGGCAGTTCATCTGTAGATACCGGTGGGAAATTGAGACCTTCTTCAGGAGGTCTCAACCCAGTGCCATTCGCGACAGCAGCCATTTCGATGGCTGACTTTGTCCCATCTAGAAAAGAGTTAAACATCTTGGGATTAAAATCGCCAGTAGCCAGCTGTTCCTTGCTAAAGCCATAGTAGTCCCATACAGTATCTGGCGTTGATTCACGATATATTGGTAGATACTTGGTTCCCTTCCCAGCAGCTGTTACCTCAAAACCAGACGCCCGACACCAGTCCACCATCTCGCAAATTAAAGCTGGTTGGTCTCCGTAGGCCATAGAGTAAACCACGTCGGCTGCGTCGGCCTTTTCCTTTAGGATTGGTCCGGCCAAAACATCAGCTTCAACATTGACCATGATAATGTGTTTTCCGTTCTCAATAGCAGAAAGAGCATGTCGCACGCCAGCTATTGGATTTCCGGTTATTTCCAGTATGACCTCGATTTCTTCATTTTCTAAGAGTTCTCTTGAGTCATCGGTAACTGCTGTCTGCCCTGAAATAACAGCTTGTTGCACATTCGAAGTCGTCACAAGACTCATATCCCAGCCTGTTCGCAAGAGTGCATCTTTTGCACGTGACGTATCTAAATCAGCTAAAGCCACTACATGGAATTCAGGCATATTCACTGCTTGAGTGAGAAACATTGACGCGAACTTTCCTGCACCAATCAAACCGATTCGAATAGGACCTGACTCCTTCGTCCGATTTTTAAGCAAAGCATATAAGTTCATTGTTCTCTCCTAACTATCAAATCCTCTTACTAGTGGTAGGTGTTTTTGATGATTCCGTTTTTAAGTTGAGTCGTGTGCCTCAATGATTTTTTAAAAATATTATAAATTCCTTCTATAAGGATTTTTCTGAAAATTTGCTTCGTTAATCTGTCCTTAAGTGCTTTGTTAGATCTATTGGCCGTGTGTTCCTTTGCTCAAACCACCCCCACCACCCTCTATCTCCGAGAGGATATTCAGTCAATATCGAAAGCTGTATTCGTATCGTTAACAGCTATAGGGAGTGAACGTATGGGTGAGAAATTGGTCGGGTACATGATCTTGTTTTCCCATCTGACTATCATTCGTCGTACTACTGAAATGCATTCCTGCCATTCTGGAGATGCAGCAAGTTCAGCACGCTTCTCTCGTCGATCTTCCAGATCTTTAAATGCCCAGAAGTGGGTGACTTGGTTTTGTGTTCCAAATTCGTTAGTAAAATAACCAAGAAAGCCTTTTAGAATCCTCTTTTGTACCTCGAGGCCGAGCATTTCGTAGTTACTTAGGAAATCCGTTAGCGGTGTACCAGGGTTGATGTCATAGGTTCGTTGTTCTACTATCATCTAATTCCTCCTCGTATTAAAATAAATTTAGATATCAAACAAGGGTATAAACCTTGCGATATCTGGTTTTTTCAATCCTTAAAAAATGAATAGAAAACAGGATCAATTACACGCTATGGACTGAAAAGGTGTTTTCACCGGGAAGTAGTAAGCGCTTCATTTAATCTTGTTTCATAGAATACAAGATTAAATCTCACATATCAACCGGTTGATAACTAAAATTATAAAAAAGTCAGAAAGGAATGAAAATTCCGTCTCTTTTAAGAGCAAACTCTATATTCATTTTGGATTGGATAAACATGAACGAGCTGATTATTACTTTCCAAAGACGTTCTTTGTTCGAAAAAAATCATTTTTTTGATAGACAAACAGAAATCAAGATAACTTCACAAAAGAAATCTCACTCATTTGATAAAAAATTTCTTTGTGTATAGATTCCAATATCGCTTTTTTTTCCCTAAAACGGAGAAAAAATAACGGACAGATCAAGTCCGGCCGTTTTAGGGTAAAAGCCATAAAACCGCTCAGGTTGCACTTCTGCATTGCCTTATCCTGTTTTATGGTAAAAGTCTTTATTATTTTTTACGGTAAATCTTTTTTCTAAATCTATTACTTGCCTTGCGAAGATTATCAGATTTTACTTACACAAGATTTTCCGCAGACCCTTTTCTTTTAAAATTTAAAATAAGTATACTAAATCAAATTCGATTCTTTAAATACTCTTCTTAAAGCCTCATTTACAATCTTACTTTTTGCACCACGGCCTCCTTTTTTACCAAGTTTATCTAAAATCGCAGCTAAATCCTTCTCAACATAAATTCCTTTCATAACATACTTTTCTTCATATTTCTGGGTCTTCATTAGATCACTTATAATATCCCCATTACTATTATTTTTTTCATCTTTATTTATATCATTATTTTCAATGACTTGATTATTAACATCATTTACAGAGACACCATCTGGTTTGATTTCACTTTCTAAACTCTCATTTACTACTTCTTTAGTAACCTGGTTATTATTCTCTTGTTCATTATTAGTATTAGCTACATCAGCAAAAGAAGCTAAATTTCTATTCTTTCTAGCCAATTAATTCACTACCCTTCTCTGAAATTTCGTCTAATAACTCATGATAGCTTAATACAACTTTATTATTTTTATCACTCGAAAGTGTAGCTGGTAAACTTTCATATGCAACTGAACTTGCAAATCTAACAGATCTTGGTATTACAGTTTCGAACATAGAAATTTTATTTTCTAAACAATATTTCCGACACTCTTGTAAAACTTGACCATGCAGTGTAGTCCTTGTATCGACTAAAGTTGCAACAACCCCCAAAACATTTAAATTACTATTATTTTCAGTTTTAAAATTGCTAATAGCCTGTAAAATTTTCACTAAAGATCTCATACTATAATTTTCTGGTTGAAATGGTATTAACACACTATCCGCAAACGAGAGAACATTTCCAGCTGTTAAGCCAAGATTAGGTGGAGAATCAATAAGTATGTAATCATATTTGTTTTTTAAATGATTAACTGCTTGTCCCAATAAATGAAATGGATTTTTATATAAATCCTGTTGAGTTAAAACATCAAATTCTAAAAATGCCATATCATCATTAGAAGGTAATAAATCAATCAAACCCTTACTTTTTGAATCAGAATAAACATTAATAATAGCTGCTTCAGCAGCTAATCCCATCAATACATCATAAACTGTATTTTCAAACAGGTCTGGATTTTTGCCAAAAGTAAGTGCGGCGTTTCCTTGGTTATCGGTATCAATAATTAACACTTTATAACCCTTTTCAGCTAAAATTCCACCAAGGTTTGTAGTAATTGACGTTTTCAAAACCCCGCCTTTATTTGTACTAACAGCCCAAACATGTCCCATACAAAACCCTCCCCTAAAAAAATATATATATATTTTACCATAACATAAACATTAACGTTAGCATTAACAGTATCATTAACATTAATCGATTAGGTGCACTAACATAA
>NZ_JAJFZK010000003.1 GCF_020731355.1 Bacillus sp. REN16
ATTATACTCGTCAAATTCTGGACAGGCAATACCGTCAACTTTCAGTCATTATGGGATAGCAATAACATCAATATTCATTGTAGAAACTATCACAAACCCTTCCATGAAGTCTTTTATGTGAAGGAATAATGGAGGAAATTCTGAGAAATGTTATGATATCCCGTAAATCACTAATGTTATTTTAGAAATGCTTTAGTATACAAAACAACAGGCCGTTATTGATACAAATACCATATTATTTCTATTGTTATTGCTGCAAAACAAGATTATAATTCATATAGTTACTGACAATTTTAGACAAAAAGGGAGAAGGATATGGAGAATCGACATAAAAAGAAGATGAGTATTGGAAAGAAAATACTTATCTCTGTTCTTAGTATATTTATTGTTTTAATTCTAGGTGCTGGTGGTTATGCATATTACCTATATAATTCAGTAGAGAAAACAGCTGAGACGATGCACAAGCCAATTGATCGTGAAAAGTCCGAAAAACGTACGGAGGAAGTAGTTTTTGAAAAACATGATCCAATTTCTGTCCTGTTAATGGGGGTAGACGCCCGCGCAGGTGACAGAGGCCGATCTGATTCACTAATCGTTTTAACTGTTAACCCTAATGATAAATCAATGAAAATGGTAAGTATCCCTAGGGATACCAGAACTGAAATTGTCGGAAAAGGATTCCAGGATAAAATCAACCATGCTTATGCATTTGGTGGCCCTGAAATGGCAATTGATACTGTTGAAAACTTTTTAGATATCCCAATTGATTACTATGTTCAGGTAAATATGGAGAGTTTTAAAGATATTGTTGATGCAGTTGGTGGAGTAACTGTAAATAACAGCTTTGAGTTTAGTTCCGGTGGTTACACTTTTAGTAAAGGACAAGTTTATTTAAATGGTGCACAAGCATTAGCATACGCTAGAATGCGTTATGAAGATCCTCGGGGTGATTTTGGACGCCAAGACCGACAAAGACAAATTATGATGGCTGTCATTAATAAAGGTGCAAGCTTCTCTAGTTTAACAAATTTCAAGAATATATTAGGCGCGATCGGAAAGAACATTCAAACCAACCTGACATTTGACCAAATGGTTGATATTCAAAAAAACTATAAAGAAGCACGCCATAGCCTAGAACAATCTATGGTAAAGGGCAGCGGCACAAAGATAGATGGTATCTATTATTACATCGTTCCTGACAGCGAGCGATCTTCTCTATCATCCATGTTAAAAGAACATTTACTTGTAAGTGAAACAGTAACAAAAAAATAACCTTATAGAAAAGGCTCGATGAGTAATTGCTCATCGGGCCTTTTATTGATAAAAATCTATCAAAGCTTTTCATATTTATAATATATAATATAGAAATATTATATTCACAACCATTTGAAGCCATCTTCAAGTGCAAAAGGTGTAGGAGTTTCAAACTTCTCCAAGACCCTAAAACCCAAAGCATATAAATATTATTTTACATCATAATATTTTACATACCAATCAGCAAACTGCTGCAAACCTTCTTCAATTGTTGTTTCAGGTTTGAATCCAACCGATTGTTGTAATTGCTTAGTGGAAGCAAAGGTTGCAGGCACGTCGCCTGGTTTAATAGGTTCGAAAATCTTTTCAAACTGTACCTCTCTTCCTAGTGAGTTACTTAAACACTTCTCTAGTGTTTCGATAAACACCATTAATTTCTCCGGATTATTGTTTCCAATGTTAAATACCTTATGTTGAACTTCACCTTCTGGAGGATTACTTAATAAGCGAGCAATGCCTTCGACAATATCGTCAATATAGGTAAAATCTCTATAAAGGTCATTTTCAAAATCACCATTATTAAAAATCCTTATTGGTTCTCCTGCAAAATATTTATCCGCAAATCCAAAGTATGCCATGTCTGGACGTCCCATTGGACCATAAACTGTAAAGAAGCGGAGTCCAGTTGCTGGTATTTTATAAAGATGGCTATAAGTATGTGCCATCAATTCATTTGATTTCTTTGTGGATGCATATAATGATACAGGGTTGTCCACAAAATCAGTTTCCTCAAAAGGAACCTTTTTATTTGCTCCATAAACAGAACTTGAAGATGCATATACAAGGTGATTCACAGGGTAATATCTACATGCTTCAAGGATATTATAGAAACCAATAATATTGCTTTGAATATACACATCTGGATTTTCGATTGAATAGCGTACTCCAGCTTGTGCAGCAAGATTTATTACAATATTTGGCATGTGCTTTTCAAAAAGCTCCATTACCTTTTCCTTATCAGAAATATCGCCTTTAATAAAAGTAAAATTTTCATAAGGTTCAAGTAGACCTAAACGTGTATATTTTAGATTTATTTCATAGTAGTCATTAATATTGTCTACTCCAATTACTTTACATCCTTGTTCTAGTAAGTTTCTGGAAAGGAAGAAACCAATAAATCCAGCTGCACCAGTAATAAGATAGGTCTTACTCTTATCAAGAGTGTTGTAATTCAAGATTCTTCGACTCCTTCAATCCTTCTCTGCTAGTAGCTTTTCTACCAATAGAATGATATTCTACTCCAGCTTGTTCCATATCTTCAACATTGTATATATTTCTTCCATCATATACTAATGGAGTTCTCATTAACTTTTCAAATCTGTCAGGAGTTACAGCCTTAATTTCTCCCCACTCTGTAAAGATAAAACAGACATTTGCACCTTCTAATGCTTCGTCCATATTGGCTGCATAAGTAATAGAACCACGTCTATTTTTGCCTTCTGGATACACCTTGGCAAAATTGAATGCTCCTACAGGGTCGTATGCATATATATCTGCTCCTTTTTCCAATAATAAAGGTACATTTTCAAGTGAAGCTGCTTCCCTTAAATCATCGGTTCCGGGTTTAAAGGTTAAACCTAAAACTGCAACCTTAAGTCCACTGAAGGTTATTAATCTCTTACTTGCTTTCTTAAAAAGCACTGTTTTCTGTTCTTTGTTTACATCAATAGCTGCTTTAACTGTCTTTAATTCATATCCGTTCTGTTTTGCAATATTTTCTAATGCTTTTGTATCTTTTGGAAAACAAGACCCCCCAAATCCAATACCAGCATTTAAGAATTTGTTACCAATGCGTGCATCAAAACTCATGCCTTTTGCCACGTCTTGAATATCTGCTCCAACCAATTCACATAGATTAGCAATATCATTCATATAAGATATTTTAAGAGCAAGGAAATCATTTGATGCATATTTAATCATTTCCGCAGATCTTCTACTTACTGGCACAATTGGTAAATGAAATGGTTCATAAATATTTATTAGCAATTCTTCGGCCCATTTACTTTCAGTACCAATAATAATTCTTTCCGCTTGTAGAGTATCACGAACAGCGGATCCTTGTGCTAAAAATTCAGGGTTTGATGCAACTTCAACTCTTACATCATTAACTAAAAAATCTTGAATAAACTGTTCTACCTTATCATTTGTTCCAACTGGGACTGTAGATTTTACAACAACGAGACAGTCTTTTTCTACTGATTCTGCAATTTGTCTAGCAACAGTCGCGATATAAGAAAGATTCGCTGAACCGTCGGGTTGTTCAGGGGTACCTACACCAATAAAAATCGCATCAGCGTCTTTATATGCAGTCTTATAATCAGTTGTATATGAAAGTCTCCCAGTTTCATTATTCTTTTGCATTAGCTCTTCCAGTCCTGCTTCATAGATAGGTGAAACACCGGATCTCATTAGTTCCACTTTTTTATCATCAATATCAACACAAGTTACTTGATGCCCTTTTTCTGAAAAACATACACCTGCGACTAAGCCAACATATCCTGTGCCTGCTACAGCAATTTTATACATAATCACACCATCCTATTAAATTTGTGTTTAATTTATAAAAAATTCCATTTAAATATGATTAATATAATCTATTTTTATAATACATCCCATTTACCTTACTAAAAAGAAGTAAGTATTACCAGAACATCAACATGATTTGTAATAAAAAAGTGAGAAATAATCTTTACTGTCTCATTAATATTAATTTTGAAGTTAACTAACAAGTGTTAATAGTATTTCAATAAAAAGATATTACTTGCTACTCAAACAAATTCTTCTCAAAATTCCATGCATCTCGACACATAGAGAATAAATTACGTTTCGCTGTCCAACCTAGTTCTTTTCTTGCTTTTGAAGCATCTGCATAGCATAATGCGATATCGCCGGGTCGACGCTCTACAAATTCATAGGGTATTTTAATGCCGTTTGCAGTCTCAAATGTTTCAATCAATTCTAAAACACTCGTTCCTTGTCCTGTTCCTAAATTATAGATATTCACATCATCTTTAAGATTTTCTAAAGCTGCTACGTGACCTTCTGCTAAATCCATTACGTGTATATAATCACGTACACCAGTACCATCATTAGTTGGATAATCGTTTCCGAACACCCTTAATTTATCCAATTTTCTATTAGCCACTTGAGTAATATATGGCATAAGGTTATTTGGAATGCCATTCGGCGACTCACCAATTAAACCACTTTCATGCGCTCCTACAGGATTGAAATATCTAAGTAATGATACTGAAAAGTTTGTGTTAGCCTTTGCAATATCAGTTAATATTCTCTCACTCATGGCTTTTGTTTCGCCGTATGGATTAGTAGTTGGGAGTAGATCCATAGTTTCTACAAATGGAACAGTATTATCACCATAAACAGTAGCAGACGAACTAAAGACAAATCTTGTTACACCGTGTTTTTGACAAGTATTTGCCATAATTAATGTACTTATAATATTATTATAATAATAATCGTATGGCTTTTTAACAGACTCTCCCACAGCTTTTAGGCCAGCAAAATGTATAACACCATTTATATCATGTTTACTAAAAATTTTATCGACTTGTGCAGAGTTAGTTACGTCAATCTCATAAAAGGTTATCTGTTTATCTGTAATTCTCATAATTTTTTGTATCGTTTCCCTGCTGCTATTACATAAATTATCAGCAATGATCACAGAATATCCAGCGTTAATTAAGGAAATACATGTATGTGAGCCAATATAACCAGCTCCACCGGTAACAAGTATATTCATATTTTTTACTCTCCCCAACTTAAAAATTTTAAACATCTAATATTTATGCATTTTTATTCAAAAAGTAGTTATTTTTATCAATCAATAATCGAGCATAACTACATTGTATTGACAATACCTAAAATCATTAAGAGTAGTCTAATAAGGGAATACGATAATAACAAGATTATAAGCGAAAAAATTAGGGGGATTAAATATCTGTTGATTTTAATATTAGTTTGCTTAAAAATAGTACAAAAGTAAATTATTTGGATTATTACAAATACTAAACAAAATGCAAATATACTTATATATATATTATTAAATATACTTGCCCCCACCCAAAATCCAAATGAAATTCCTACTATCTGAAAAATCCCAGAAACCATTAAATATTGCTGTTTATCTATAACCGTAGCAATACCATTTACAGACATGGATAGAAACAGAAAAAATCCATAAAGAGTCATTATTCTTAAAATATTTCCACTGATTTTAAACTCAGCACCAAAAAGAATCATAACTACTACATCACCAATGCACAATAATAGAACCATTGGTAATAATGAGAATTTCATTGCCTTTTTTTGGATTCTTAAGGTAAACTCACCAACTTGTTCTCCCCTTCTTTTAATTTCAGATGCACTCTGGAAGAAAACTTTCCCAATAGAGTTTGCTAATAAAGTTATAGGCATCCCCAGAACCCTCATTGCAACAGAATAGTACCCTAGCATTGAAGAACCAAAAAACATACTTATAAATATAGTCGGTAGTTGTCCTTTAAATTGCATAATAATATTTGATGGCATTTGATAAAACACAAATTGTCGATGCCTTTTAAAGAAATCTTTATACTCACTTATTTCAAAACAAAAAAAGCCTTTAGGCAAAAACCTTTTCATATGGAATAGGGTGACAATCTGACCTAAAATTAAACTTATATAATACCCATATTCTATATAACCACATAGACCGAAGAATAATGCGAAAATTGTCACTACTGTATTATTTAATATAGGGTTTTTCATTAGTACATTATATTGCTTTTTTCTATTTAACCAGGTGTAAGATATTTGTATTTGCTGCAATGTAAAAAAAAGTACAGTTAGCATTACAGCTAGAAATATTTGATTAAAGCCTAAGCCCGATAAAAATAACCCATTATAAAGACATATTCCAATTATTAAGCTTATGATTATGCTAAGTGTTGAAACCACTTTGTATAGATTCCTAGCGAGTTGTTCACTCTTTTCCATCATAATTGCATTTGTAAGTCCTAAATCTGAAAATGATCTTACAATAATTGCTAAGGAATAAAATAGTGCCCAATTTCCAATTACGGCCGGTCCATAAATCCTTGTGAAAATGGGCAATGTAACAATTGAAATAACCTGTCCCAAAATCGTACCAAATGAAATTTTTCCTACATTTTTTATATTCCTTGATAAGGATATTTTTTTCAAATCCACATAAAGTCCACCTAACTTAAAGTTTTCTTATATTTTTTAAATTAATTACACATAAACATGAGATGACGGATATTAAAACCATATATGGAAGACTTAGATAACTTACAACCGCAAAATCATTTATAAGTAATGAAATTATAAATATAAAACCTAAAGCGAATAGTGGATCCTTAAATTCTTTAAAACGTTTAAATAATTTTCTTAAAATTAGTAACAATCCACCGTAATAAATACTAAAACCTATAGACCCGGTGGAAGCAAGTAGCTCCAGATAATTATTATGAGCATATAGTCTAATCCCAACTGTTTTATCTGCAAAATCCCTGAAAGCCCCAAATCCGTAGCCAAAGAAGGGGTATGATTTAAAACACTCTAAGGCTGCCTTTACTAGTATTTGTCTCTCATTGAAAGAATTGTCGGCTTCACCAGTTCCTTGCAACCCTGCTATAAACCCTTGCATTCTTCTTCCTACTGTTGAAGCAAAATATTCATTATTCATTAGTATTGGATACGCTATAATTACCATACATATACCCATTGTTATTTTTAAAAAACCACTAATCACCTTTTTCCTATTTACTGATATCATGAAAACATATCCGATCCAAAAAATTATTGGAATGATAATGGCTTTTCGAATAGCTGTAAAAACACTTATAAAATAAAGAAATACTATTATAAACAATAAAATAACTTTCAAAGTTTTTCTAATTTCTTTAAAAAAGAGCCATGTCGCAATACATAAACTAATCATTAAATAATACGTAAACATCGTGTACTGGTTACCAAATAATAGTGACCCTATTCTGGTATATTGGTTAAATCCATTCATTAATTCATTAATTAATACATATATTGCAAGAATTATTGTACTAACTAAAAAAGTTTTCAAAACAGTTACAATTCTCCCATATGATTCGGATGGGGTATTTAAGATAAACCAAGTCAAAATGAAACAATAAAAGTAATAAGGAATTATTTGTAACAATATAGTTTCAGTTGATACTGAATCCCGGGTATAAACTAAGCTAATTATACCAGACAAAATTAAAAGGAAATAAGAAACATTAAAGACAGTTATTGGAATAAAGCTGTCTTTTCTTACGAAAACAATCAAACTAACTGTCGATACCACAATTAACATTAAACTAAAAAATAAAGGGTTAAAAAAGAATTGAAAAGGAATTATAAAAACACCTATATATATTATTAGAAATTTGGATAACCTATTTTTAATTGGATTCATTTTACCTATCCTTACTTGTATAAAATATTAATGTTACTATAATACCAATAATATTTTGCATCCCAAAATTTCTGGATATAAATTATTATTGCTTTATAAGCTACTATTTTTGTGCTTTTTTGCATTAAAAGTTATCACAAATTTTCCAAACCATAAAAATGGAGATCCATAGGTTTATTAAAATGAAATTAATTTATTATTAATCCTTTTAGATTATAAATTTACTTTTTCTAATATTGGAATACTAAAAAGAGAATCTGTATCGGTATATTCTTTTGTTTGTTCATTAATAAATGAAAGTCCATCATTTTTTTCAATATGTTTTATATAATTCTTATATTGAATGCTTCCATTAAAATAATTACCTTCTAATGCAATTTTTCTATATTTATTTATATCTCTTGGTAAAAATTTATAATGTAGAAGTGCTGTTATACAATTTGTATTTTTATTTTTTATATAAGGAAATAAATAATGGGATTTACCTTGAATATCCCCTTCTTGAAAATAACATAATGGATATTTTGTTAACCAAGGATTTTGATTAAACAATCTTCCTCTAGGGCCACCTGTAATCAAATCCAAAGAATCTCGCTTGATATATTCATAGGTATCTAAATCAAAATACCTACAATTTTCTATAAATTCATCATCTTTATTAGACTTGTAAAATGCATCCGAAGCATACATGTCAATCATTACTGCTCTTACTCTATTTATTGAATTTTTTTCACAATAATCTATAAAAGCATTTATTTCTTTGTTTTCCATATTATAATATGCTAATAATTCATCTGAATCTACAATAAGATACCATCTATTTAATCCATAATAAGCAATCAATCTATTGATCCAAGCTTCTCTTCTATTGGTTGTGTATTTATCCTCAACACTAAAAAGATCTACATCTTTTTGGACTGCTAGCCATTCTAACGTTCCATCATTAGAACCATTATCAAGAATCGCAAAATGCTTTACCCCTAATTTTCTATGGTGCTCAATTAATTTTTCTATCTTTAACAAATCATTTTTAACAACACACACAAGTATTACTTTCGAATTATTGCTGACACCAATAGACAAATTAAATATTTTTATTTTATTTAGAAAAAATTCAAAAGCAACTTCACTTTCAGAAGGTTGAGCTCTAATAAATTTTATAAAGGACCAATACCATGAATCTACGCCATTAACTATTTCTAATCCTTTTTGTTCATTGTTCCTAAATGATAAATATACTTTTTTAAACTTCCTGTTTAATAATAGTAATTTTATTGGATTTTTACAGCCTTTACGTTCCCTACAATATATTTTGAAACGAAGAGGCATTTTATTGAATATCTTTTTAAAAATTTTCATATTCTAAACCCCTATTTAATTTATTTATTGCTTATTTTAGATAAATTAAATTGTTGGTGTTAAAAAACATAACAATTCAGTGCAAAGTTTATACCTGTTCAAAAATAATTGGATTAAATTATTAGTTAAAAAAGACGTAATACATTTAAACCTAATTTAAAACCAAAAAATTTACAAAAATATAAAAAGCATTTATGTTTTCTAGAACTTGTATATTTAAATATCTCTAAATTCCCTTTAAGTTTTTCTTCTATTTTAAGTTTTTCTTCTTTCCTTAAATATTTATAGCTTTTTAGCATATAAAATATAGATAATACTAATCTCTCAAATATAATTGTTCGAGAATTATTATCTAAGTGTAAATAATTAGGATTATTGATATTTTCTTGAACAATGTCGATCACATCTAAAACCCTTTTACCACTCTTATTGGACGTAATCGCCCCGACTCTTTCCATTCTATGTGAATACCAAAAATAATCTGAAACTGTAAATTTATCTGCGTATAAGAATAATTTACTAGTCCAATCAATATCCTCATGTAAATAGCCTTTTTTAAAATTTAAATTGTTATTTTTTATAAATGTACGTCTTACAATATACCTAACAGAAGGCCATGCAATTTGTGATTTGCGAAAAATCCATGATATTACATCCTCTTTATTACCATTTTTGAACTTGTCAATTGGAAATTCCGAATCCATGTATTTAATTTCATTTTCAGAAAAAACTTTCATAATTCTAGTGATCAATACATCAGCATAATAATCATTTTTTAATATAAGATAAAAATTATTTAAGGTATTTGATATAATGTAATCATCACTATCAACAAAAATAATAAATTCCCCAGTAGCATTTTTTATTCCTACATTTCTTGCATCCGATAGTCCACCATTTAACTTATGAATTACACGAATTTTATTATTATTGTTTGCATATTCATCGCATATTGCTGGCGATTGATCTGTTGATCCGTCATCAACTAAGATTAATTCGTAGTCATTAAATGATTGACTGATTATACTATCTATACATTGTCTTAAATAGTTATCCACGTTATATACCGGCACAATTATGCTAAAAAAAGGCATAAAAATTCCTCCTTTCTAAGATAAAATAACAAAAATACAAAAATCAATTTTAATATTAATGTGATAAAAGCACTCATTTTTTTGTATCTTCAATTAATTAAGTTCTGTAAAATTTATAAATTATTATAATTACTATTTTTATAAATTTGCTCATACATCTTTACAATATTTTCCCATTTAAACTTATTAACAAGTTGTATATTTCTTTTGTAAAAATCATTGTATTTATCTAAAACCTTAATAATTTTATCCGCAATATCAATTGGATCCATACAATTAACCGGGTACCCAACTACCCCATCATCAAACTGATTGTCAAAACCTTGCTCTTTAGTATAAAGTACTGGTAATCCCTGAGACATAGCCTCAGCATATACAAGTCCAAATGTTTCAGTTATTGACGGAAGTACAAAAATATCACTTTGTCTATACAATAGTAACAATTCCTCTTTTTTGACATGTCCCAAAAAATTTATATATTTTTTTTCAACTAAGTTCATTTTGGTTTTTTCATTTATATTTCCTGCAACATATAGCTCAATTTGATATTTTTTTCCTACTAAAAAATCACAGGCAGATACAAGTGTTTTAAGGTTTTTTCTTTTGGAATCGTCTCCGACAAAAATCAGTTTTGCCTTCTCAGTTTTAATATTTCCCATAGGTTCTACTGGCTTATTTTCAAACCAAAAATTATCGATCCCATTTGGGATTATTAGCGTCTTTTTTAAGATTTGTGATTTATATTTAGATGGAATATATTTTTCAAAACATTCATTTTTATGACTTTCAGATAAAAATATCACTTGATTGGCATTTAATAGAATATTTAACCCTAATCTTCTTAAATTAAGCATTCTCTTAAAAAAAACGTTTATATCTGTACTTCTCACAGTTACGATATAAGGTTTTTTATATTTTTTATATGAAAGATAAGCAATATAACCGTTTGAAAAAAGAGAGTGTGCATGTAATATATCGTAATTTTCTAATTTAAATTTAATAAAAAAATCACGAATTATTTTAGTATGTTTTAGATGAAAAAAAATCCTCTCATATTTTTTATAACACTTGGACACATATACATGTTCTGGGAGAGGGAATGAAATCTCTTTTCTCGCCTTATAAGTAGAATGAATTGGAACGTATGTTGTTAGATTAAGACCCGTTCTTTTTAAGTTTTCTTCCATCGGCTGGTATAAAGAGGAACTCAAATAATAAGAATTTATATTAAGTATTTTCATATTACCTTCCAATCTAATTATAAATAAGTAATTTATTTAATATTTCTTTTTTATTAAACTAACTTAAAATAGTTTATTATCTTTTCATTCTTTTTGATAAGAATTTTAAAACGTACAATTAATATGTTCTTTATTTTGAGGTTATTTAATTCACTTATTTATATTTTATTAATTTCTTTGAAAAATATAGAAATTCCTCAATACAATCTATTGGAGAACTAATTACAGCTTTAACTAAGTGATTAATAGAAACTAATGGTTTTCTACTTCGTTTACCTACTACCGTCATAACCGCATGATATCGAAATTTAACGTATTGTCTTTGTCTAAATGTTAATTGCTTCATATATTTTTGTTTGAAATCAAAAAGTTCTTTTTCTTTTTCTATTTTGTTTTGACCAATAGAAATTCTTTCTCCGGGATGAATATACTGTATAATGTCTGCCACTGGTAAATATCCAATTTTCAAATTCGACTCAATTGCTTTTAACATCAACATAAACTCTTGGCCAACCTTTACATCATCAAATCCACCAATACTTATTAATGCCTCTCTTTTAAACATATAAGTAGCAGTGGGTGTTAAATGATGCATTATATGTTGTTTTAAAAGCTCATCATTAGAGAAACTCTTAATATATGGGTGTTCCCTAAAATCTACTAATTTATTATTCGTATTATGAATCCTAACATTTGTAAAAGATAGGTCAAGCTCGTTTTTAATCATATACTGTAGTTGATTTTCAACTTTATTAGGAAGATAGATATCGTCATCATCTAAAAAAGTCACAAATTCACCTGTTGCTTTATATATCCCCACGTTTCTAGCTAATGCCCCTCCAAGATTTTCTTTATTTTTGATATAAATAATTTTCTTATTATCTTTATATTTCTCCATCTTCTGTTCGGTTAATAATCTAAATTCAGAGTTTGAAACATTATCATCTATTACAATAATTTCAACATTCGAATAAGTTTGATGTAACAGTGAGTCTATTGCCCTAAGTAAAAAATCACTTCGTTTATATGTTGGAATTACTATACTGATTTTTATATCCAAATACATTCACCTCGATACAACATGTCCACAAAAATAAAGGATAATACTAAGTTTTTAATCTATATAGACTTTAATATATCAAAAAATTTAATTAAAGTTCTTGAACCCACATTCCCGTAATGGCAATTAAAATCAACAATAAATTTACATTATCTCGCACCCTCACCTGTTAATACCACTTGAACTGTTCTTATAATAATTTTCAAATCCATGGTTATTGAACAATTTTCAATATAATATAAATCAAGTTCTAATTTTTCTTTAGGAGTAATATCATAACCTCCATTTATTTGCGCCCACCCTGTAACGCCGGGTTTAACAGATAGTCTATTAACAAAACCGGGTATTTCGTCGTTAAACTGGGCAGTGAAAAGAGGTCTTTCCGGTCTCGGCCCAATTAAACTCATATCACCCTTAATAACATTAATAAGTTGCGGCAATTCATCTATTCTAGTTTTTCTAATAAAACTACCAATCTTTGTTACTCTTGGATCATTCTTATGCGCCCACTGCGCACCATTTCTTTCAGCGTCAACGTTCATCGAACGGAGTTTAATCACATTAAAATACTTCCCATTTTTCCCAACTCTTTCTTGCAGGTAAAATACAGGGCCTGGTGTTTCAATCTTTATTAATAATGAAATAGATAACAATAATGGAAGTGTAATAACAAGTCCAATTATAGATAATAAAATATCCATAAATCGTTTAATTATAATGTAATAATATATATCTTTTGAAAAAATAATGGATTGATTATCAGAACCGGTTGCAGCATACTCTCGAAAGAAGTTATGGCTTTGTCTTTTTTTCACAATACTCCCCCCCAAAAAACTAAATTATTTCTTTTGAATAATAGAATCTTTTAAAACATTTTCCAAAAACACCAATAACTCTTTCTTTAATTCTTCATGCTGTAATGCAAATTCAATAGTAGTCTTTACAAAACCGATTTTTTCCCCGACATCAAATCGTTTACCCTCGAAATCATACGCGAATACACGTTGTATCTCGTTCAATTTTTGGATGGCATCAGTTAACTGAACCTCTCCCCCAGCCCCAATTTCCTGCTGCTCTAAGAACATAAAAATTTCTGGGGTTAATATATATCTTCCCATAATAGCTAAATTTGATGGGGCTGTTCCTTGCTTCGGTTTTTCAACAAAACGATCCACCTGAAAACGTCTACCTTCATTTGTCAATGGATCAATAATTCCATACCGATGTGTTTCATTTTCTGGTACTGTTTGCACACCGATCACTGATGATAAGGTATTTTCATACTCATCCATGAGTTGACGCAAACAAGGGGTTTCGGCGTGTACGATATCATCTCCTAATAATACAGCAAAAGGCTCATCTCCAATGAACTTTCTAGCACACCATACAGCATGCCCAAGGCCTTTTGGTTCTTTTTGACGAATGTAATGTATATCAACACTAGAAGATTGTTGTACCTTTTCTAGTAAATCAAATTTCTTTTTTTCTAATAAATTTTGCTCGAGTTCAAAGGAGTTATCAAAATGATCTTCAATGGCACGTTTTCCCTTACCAGTTACGATGATAATATCTTCAATTCCCGATTTAATTGCTTCTTCAACTATATATTGAATTGTAGGTTTATCTACGATAGGTAGCATTTCCTTTGGCATTGCTTTAGTTGCTGGTAAAAATCTAGTTCCTAATCCTGCTGCAGGAATGATTGCTTTTCTTACTTTTTTCATCTGTAAAGTCCCCCTTGTAATGTCTGATCAAAAAATAAAACTAGTAAACACATAATTTATGTTCTTTATAACTTTAAAATATACCAAATAGCCTCTTTTTCTTGACTTTTTCAGGTGTTTCTTTAATAATTGTTTTTCCTTCAATTAGCATTTCCGCATTTTCTTTAAAAAAATATTCAACACCCGTTCCAAACTCTTTAACTAATTCACTGTATGCCTCTCTCATTCGAAAAGGTCTTGATGATAAATCGTGAGAATCAGAAGCAACGAAATGAGTTAGGTTTGATTCAACCAATTGCATTGTAAACTTTTTAATATTTTTACCGAAGTGACCCGTAACACTGGAAGATGTAATTTGTGAACAAGTTCCATTCTTCACAAACTTATACAATAAATCAGGATTCTCCATTATTTCACTATTCCGTTCAGGATGAACAATAATTGGAGTTAATCCATTTAACTGAATATCAAACAGTAACTGTTCTGCATATCTCGGCACATGTCCACTAGGAAACTCAACAAACAGGTATTTCCCACCATTATTTAAAGTAAGGATTTCCCCTTTGTTATAGTCATGTAGGATTTCTCCATATATTCTTGGTTCTTGTCCTGGTAAAATAGTTAGGGGAATTTTATGTTGAGATAATTCTTTATTTAGACTCTCAACTGCCTGTAGGATTTTCTCTTTTGAGTTTTCAAATTCTCTTTTTTTATAATGAGGGGTAGCGATGATCTTTGTAATTCCTTCCTCAGCTGCCTTATTAGCCATTGCAATCGTTTCAACTAGGTCTTTTGCCCCATCATCAAACCATGGGAGTATGTGACAATGTATATCAATCATAATGAATCGCACCCTCTTTCATTTCATTTTCGACAAATTATTTTATCAAAATGCTTACAAGCGTAATAGTACCATATAAGAAATTTTAAAGAAACGGGGGAAATTTGTCGAATCGTGCCGAACAAAGAGAAAGGAAATATTTACATATATAAATATTTCCTTTCGTGCAAGATTCCCTTTTTGTTAAAATTTAAACGATCACTTTTGACCATAATAATAGTAATATTGACTTTCCGTTCTCTTTTTGTTGTTCAAAACCACACCTAATAGTTTAGCCTTTGCATTCATTAATGTTTCTTTTGCCTTTAATGCAGCATCATTTTCTGTTTTGTTGCTGCTTACCACCATCACTACACCATCTGTCTTATTTGCCAGAACCTGTGCATCAGTGACAACCAAAACTGGCGGTGTATCAAAAATTACAATATCATATTGACTTCTTACTTCAGTAAGAAATTGATCCATCGCCTTAGAACCGAGTAATTCTGCCGGATTTGGCGGTATTGGTCCGCAGGTTAAAGCGAATAAATTCTCTTGTTCTGTTGGTTGAATGACATTTATTAATGTCTTTTGTTTCGTTAATACATTTGTCAATCCAACATGATTTTCAAGTCGAAATGAGTAATGGACGGTTGGTTTTCGTAAATCAGCGTCTACTAATAATACT
This sequence comes from Bacillus sp. REN16, assembly GCF_020731355.1. GTDB lineage: Bacteria > Bacillota > Bacilli > Bacillales > Bacillaceae_L > Ferdinandcohnia. The sequence continues at coordinate 15,755 of NZ_JAJFZK010000003.1, forward strand.
TTTTTACCTTGCTGGGCAAATACAATTGCAATATTATTTGTTGTCGTTGATTTTCCTTCTCCGGGACCAGAAGATGTAACCATGATTAATTGCATTTCTTCATCCACTGTCGAGAATTGAATGTTTGTACGGATCGTTCGGTATTGTTCCGATATAGGTGATTTCGGATTTAGCATTGTCACCAAGCTACGATTTTGCATCTGGAATTGTTTACGATTGGATTTTTTACGCGCCAAGAGAATCACCTCTTCCTCTGTTTCGTTTATTACCTGATTCCGCTGCTTTTTTCGATTCGTCCTCTAGGTCAATTTGAGCAATCGCACCTAATACAGGAAGTTCCAATAATTTTTCGACATCTTGTTCTGTCTTTATTGTGTTGTCCAGGTATTCAAGTAAGAACGCAAGACCCACACCTGCCATTAAGCCGACTACTAAAGCAATAGCCATGTTAAGCATTGGATTTGGTTTAACTGGTACCGGAGTTTCTGGTAGCTCAGCTGGTGATAGTACACTTACATTATCTACATTCATAATCTTTACAATTTCTTCTTTAAACACATTTGCTGTTTTATTGGCAATGTTTACTGCCATCTGTGGATCTGTATGCTGAACTGTAATTTTCATTACCTGTGAGTTGTTTGAGCTTCCAACGGTGATTAAATCGCCCAGTGGTTCAGTTAAATCAAGCTCTTCCTTCACAAGATCTAAAATAGCGGGTGTTTTAATAATTTCGTTATACGTGTTAATTAATTCTACATTTGTTCTAATATCGTTTTGATTCATATACGGCTGATCCGAGGTTTTTTGGTTTACTAGAATTTGAGTAGAAGATTCGTAGACTGGTGTTAGAAAGAAAAAGCTGATCACTCCAACAGTCGCAACCGCAACAGCGGTAATCATTATAATGAGCAAAAGACGCTTTTTAATCGTCTGGAATAATTCTCGTAAACTAATTGTTTCTTCCATTTTCATCCCCCTGTTTTCTTTTGTTGCATATTCAAAGTCTATCAGTAATTATATACAAGCATTTTACAAATATCTACAAAAATAGGGTAAAAAAATATTCCATTTGTTCTTAGGGATAAAATATTGTCAAATATTTTGGTTATGCGTCGCAATAAGAATATCCGTGGTTTTCATTGTACTGAAAAAAAAGATAGCCCAGTGGACTATCTCTTTTCAAGGTTATTTTGATTATTTGTCGAATCTTCCTTCGAAGTCAAGAGTACTGCACTTTTCTAATGGAAGTTTTACACCTTTTCCTTCTGCAGCAGACTTGTATATTGCAAGTACTAGTTCTAAAGCATCTCTTCCGTCTTTTGCAGTTACGTAAGGATCGCGATCATTTTTAATTGCGTCTATAACATCCGTATAAAGTGGATTATGTCCGAATCCATATACACTTGGAGGATTTTCCTGATATTTTGCTTTTACTTCATCAGGATTGTCTTTGTTGTCAGCAAAATGCCATTCTTCAATGATATTAACTGATTTTCCTCCGGCTTTTATCGTTCCTTTATCACCGAATATGTAGAGTGTTTCTTCTAAGTTTGTTGGGAAGATATTAGTTGTTCCTTCAACAATTCCGTAGCTTCCATTTGAGAATTTGATTAATGCCATACCAAGGTCTTCCGCCTCGATAAAGCCATGCTTGAGGTTGTCAGTCATGCCTACAACTTCTTCAATTTCTCCACCCATCATCCAGCGTAACAAGTCAATATTATGGATACATTGGTTCATTAATGCTCCACCGTCTTGTTCCCATGTTCCACGCCATGGTGCTTGCGTATAGTAGTCTTCGCCACGGTTCCAGCGAATATGAGCTGTACCGTGTAGCAAACGTCCAAATCGCTCATCTTCTACCGCTTCTCTAATTTTTTGAATAGACTTGTTAAATCGGTTTTGGTGGCATGCACTTACTTTTACATTTTTCTCTTTTGCTTTTTGGATGATTTTATCCGCATCTTCTAGTGAAAGTGCAATTGGCTTTTCAATGATAAGGTTTGCTCCAGCTTCAATACAGTCTAGTGCTATTGCAGCATGCTTTCCACTTTCCGTACAAATCGCTACTAATTCAGGTTTTTCCTTTTCGAGCATTTCTTTATAATCCGTATATAAAGCTGTTGATTTTGATAGTTCAAACTTGTTCATTTTGTCTTCCATGTTTTCAGGAAGTACATCACATAGTGCAACTATTTCTAGGTCATTTTCTTGGGCAGCTGCGATATGGTTTGGTGAAATACGTCCACAACCAATTAATGCATATTTTAAACTCATCATGATCCTCCTTAATAATAGAAACGTACTTGGAATCGTTCGGGTTAACAATTCATTTGTAACCCCTTCATTATTCTATTATAAAAATGAATAACTGGAAAGCTTTGAGATATTATATTTATGAGGATATCCAACGTCACTAGTAGGTAGTAGTCATTTTTAATGTTGTTCTTTGATTCATTGGATAGTGTATCCAAGAATCCAAAAATTACTTAGTGATTTGGTATTTTAAAGTTTGCTTTCAATACTTATTATGTAATTCTGTCATGACTTCTTTCTTCTGATCACCCAGAAGATCCCCCCGCCTATCACACCAAGTGCTAACAATGATGAAAATACAATTTTTTCTATATAAAAAGGCGGTTTTATATCTCTACTCACTTCTTTAGAAGCAATTTTTGTTTTTTCCTGTTGGTTCTCAGTCGAAGTTTCATCTATTACAGTTTCCTCCTTTCCTTCTCCTTTCTCCACTTTTACCTCTTCATCCTCCATAGCCTTGGGTTGCTCTTCCTCAGTTATACCCATTGCCTCAGGTGAGTTTGGTAAATTAGGAGTCCTGGTTTTTTCAGGTTCCACAGGCGTATAAGTTCTTGGAGTATTAGGTTTTGGCTGTGATTTTGGTTTTGAACTAGGTTTTGGTTCTTGGTATTCTGATTTTGATTCCGATTCCGGTACCTTTACAGGTTCTTTTGACACTTCCGGTTCTGTTGTCGGCTTCGGGACTGGTGTTGGATTTGGTTTCGGTGTCGGAGTAGGCTCCGATTCTGGCTTTGGTTCTGGTTCAGGATCTGGCTCTGGTTTTTGTTCAGGTGGTGGCTCTTGCTCTGGTTCCGGCTTTTTACTTGGGTCTGGCTTTGGCTCTGGTGGATCCCCCTGATTAGGATCCGGTTGTGGTGTTACAAGATGTATCACCATCGGTACCATTACATAACTGCTAGAAGAAGTTCTCCCTTCCCCAAATGCTTGCTTTGGCCAACTAATAATGAAGAGTAACCCGATTATCGCTATTACCTTTAATGAAATATGTAATCCTTTCATAACATCACTTCCAATAGATTCATAGTCTTTTAATCCTGTAAATTTTTCTGAACTTATTATAACGTACAAATCTATTTTTTACATAATTAGAGATTATTTTCCTTTACATAAATAAATCTGAATGTATGTATTTTATAGCTTTGAATTTATATGTACAAAGGATTAAAAAAAGGACGATTTGAAGTCACATTGCTTCAAACCGTCCTCTTTGATTTTCAATCAAACAAAACCTCTATATTCTCTTTCTTCCTACAATCAAACGCCCACTGCAATTGAGCCTCCGTAATTCGTTCTATTGATAGGGTTGGAAGGGAATCTCTTGAAAAAAATCCTACATCCGACGTTTCTACACTAGTTTTAGGCGCACCACCAATAAGTTCGCATTCAATAAATAGTTTATAGCTATGATAAATATTAGGTGTGTGGGGATGCATGTTTCGATCTAAAACAGCGAGCACCCTCTTGGGTTTTACTATGTATCCTGATTCTTCTTCTACTTCCTTTACCGCATTTTGAGAAGGTGATATTCCGATATCTGCCCAACCGCCAGGCAAGGTCCATCGATTGTCACTTTTTTCCTTGACCATTAGAATTTTGTCTTCTTTAAATACAACAGCCCTTACATCAACCTTGGGAGTTTGATAGCCTTCTTCATTAATAAAAATTCTTTTGACTTCATCCAGGTTCTTATTTGAGTACTCTGTAACAATTTCCGCACTTAGCTCCCGTAATTCCTTAAATCGTTCAATATCGTATACATCCTTTGAATAAGCTAACCCTGATTGGGAAATTGCTTGAATTTGCTGCGCCCATTCTAACCACTTTAAACTCATCATTTTTCCCTCTCTTTCACAGTGAATTTTATATATGTGCGGTCATCGAAGGAAAGATTCCCTTTCGTTAATCCTTTTGCAGATTTATAGATTCTAAAACACAGAGGATCTTCTGTTAATATTTCTTGCAGCATTCTTTCTGACTCTACAAGACTTTCTTTTACATATGGATAGCCGTCAGATGCAAGTACGATATACTCCGTTGTTGGAGACACTTCAATGATCTTTACTTTAGAAAAATCAACAGGGAAACCATTAATGATTTCGAAGCCATACTGGTTTTCCACATCATTTTGCAGATAATATTGCTGTTGAATTAATTCCTGAATGAACCTCCAACCAGGGTCATCCACCAATAATTCATCGATTGTTTTCCCTTTTTTTATTTCAGCCTCTAAGTATAGCGATCTTGCATTAGCAGTAATATCATCGATGATTTTATCATTTTTATACAATTTGCCATCCACCATGCATTGACAATCACCGATCTGCCATATTTCTTTATGATGGTCACTATATACAATTAGGCTTGCGGTAGGTGCCATCCATGCATGCTTTTTAATTTCCTTTTTCAATCCTATTTCTTCATAGGTATGTTGGAGATTATCGTTAATAGTAGAGACCATGTCTTGCAACGAGATTTCTCTTGGTAAGGTTTCAATTGTTGCTTTCACAATCTCTGCTGCTAGCCTTCCTGGTGTTTTACCGTTCATCTTTTTACCAGATACATTCGTGGCACCATCTACGATAGCCACAAAGTCTTCCGTACATACATACAAATCCTCACATAGCAAAGGGTCTCCTAGTTTTCCTTTTGATAGTGATTCAACCATTGTTATAGCCATCTGACATCACCCTTGTTCCATTAGATTTTTATCACTCTTCTTCAACTTCTCCCAAACCTCATCATCCCTCACGGACGGATACTCTCCTTCGGCTTCCAAACTGTCCAGAATTGCTTTTTGGTAACCGGGATATTGGCGATATTCCTTTAGAAAGGCTGAGCTTTTTATGTTCTTTTTATATGCTGGAATTAGGTTTTCTTTCTTTGCGTACTCCTCAAGCTCTTCATCTTGAAGAATATATGATATAAATTTTGAAACCACATCTTCTGAGGCTGTCTCTTTCATTACAACTAATCCATTTCCATTCGGGATCATATTTTTTGGATCAATCGGGAATTGGGAGGTGCTCCATTTAAATTTCGTTCCTATTAATTTTTCAAATAACCATATATTTCGAGAGGTACTTAGGAGAATTCCACCCTTGCCGTTTACAAATTGTGTAATCGCTAAATGGTCCGTGTAAGGCGGTAATAGCCCATACTCATCCCTCGCTTTATACCATAACGATTCCTTCACCTGTGTATCCTCAAGACCTTCTTCTTTTAAAAGATTCAACATATACCACGGGTAGAGTGTGTCGGAATTCATCCCCCAAATATTATTGTTATTCTCTTGAACCCATTTACCATTCGTAAAAATATCTATTATCGTACTTCCTACTTTATCTTTTGGTACTACGTTTTCATTGATATAGAGCAAAGGTATTTCATACCCAAGAGGAATCGCCCACAGCTTTCCGTCATAGGTAAACCTTTTTTCCATGCTCTGTACAAGGTTCTCTTTCAATTCCTCATCAAGCAATTGCTCTACCTGTACCAGAGCCCCTGAATCAACCAATGAGCTTAGTCCATAAAAGGAAGGAATCTCTGCAATATGAGGTGGCTGGCCTGCCGATTCTGCAATCGATAGTTCCTCCAGCAGCATTTGTGGGTCATCCACTAGCCTAGTAACCACCTCAATATGATCATTTTCTTGTTGAAATTCATTTGCAATGTCAACTGTTGTTGGTGAAGACGTCCAAATAACAAGTGTTTGATCCTTCGCTGTTTGGCGATTCAAATTCTCCTCCGGCTTTAGTGAATATAAAAGGATGCATAACATAACACCTGCAAGTATGCTACTTACTAGAAGAATTCTTCTCATCATCACGTTCCCTATCTTTCCTATACAATCATACTTAACATTATATCGTAGATGGGGGGAAACATGGGGACGGTTCCGCCGTTTCCCTAAATTATGGAAAACACCAGAGACCGCTACCTCTATCTATAACGTAGATAGAGAACCATGTATTACATCGTAATTCCCTTTTTACCAGACAATAGATTGGAAACATGGTGGAAACATGGGGACGGTTCCGGCGTTTACCTAAATTATGGAAAACACCGGAGACCGCTACCTCTATCAATACCGTAGGTAGAGAACCATGTATTACATCGTTATTCCCTTTTTACCTGACAATAGATTAACTACAATTAAAGATAGGATGGTACAGAAGGACAGGATTGATGCCAGAGCTGCTGCTGTACCAAAGTTTGCTGTAAATACCTCGCGATAGATTGTTACGGTAATGGTTGCTGTATGGCCAGCATATAGAACAATTGTCGAACTTAATTCATTGATCGTGGTTACCCAACTCAAAATGGCTCCTGATAGCACCCCTGGTAACATCAGAACCGCGGTTGTTTTAAAGAATGTCTTCATTGGCGGAACACCCAAACTGATGGATGCCTCTTCTACACTTTTATCAATTTGGTATAGAATTGCCGTACTAGAACGCATTGTATACGGTAATTTACGGATTACATATGCGATCACTAAAATAATCCACGTTCCTGTTAACACCATAGGCGGCTTATTAAAAGCGATGATTAGACTTATCCCTAATACTGTCCCCGGAATGACATACGGAATCATAATAAAGGCGTCCAATAAAGAGGTAAGCCTCGAGCTTCTTCGTACAGTTACATAGGAAAGTAGTAAGCCCGCAATCACCATTATCACAATCGCAATGCTTGAATATGTGAACGTATGCAGAATTGCCTGCGGAACCTTGAATAAAATTTCACGATAGCTATCTAAACTAAACTGATTCGTGAAGACAGGACCATTTGTTTTTAGGAAAGATGTTGTGATCACAGTTGCTTGTGGAATCATTGAAATTCCGACGACGATAAATATAAATGCAAGTGCGAAAAACTTTTGTAATGGTCTTAATTTGATTACCTTCGGTGGGCGCATTGAACTCATTGAGAAACTTTTTCTAGTCACTAAATACCTTTGTAAAAAAAGAATACTCGTACTAATCACAAGAAGAATAATACTAAGCGTACTTGCCATTGCTGGGTTAGAGCCCATCTCACTAATAAACTGCTCATATGCTAATATTGGCAGTACTTTAATTCCTTGGCCTAATAGCATTGGCGTTCCAAAGTCCGCAAAGGAAGCCATGAATACCATTAATGCCCCCGTAGAAAGGGTTGGGAAAATAAGTGGAAGCGTAACAGTACGAAGCTTTCTCCATCTTTGACTTCCTAAGCTTTCTGCTGCCTCTTCAAGTGAGCTATCAACTGTTTTTAATGCTCCTGACACATACAAATATATATGCGGATAAAACTGGATGGTAAATACCCAAATCATTCCATGTAATCCATATATCGATTTCACATTAATCCCTATGTCATGAAGAAAGTTTGTCACATATCCGTTGTTTCCAAGCATGAGAATCCATGAATATGCACCAATGAATGGCGGAGACAATAGCGTTAAAATAATTAATATGTGAATAAGTCCCTTAAACGGGATATCAAATCTCGTCATAATATAAGCAACTGGAACACCGATTAGTGTCGCGAAAAATGTTGCTGAAATACAAACTATGAAACTATTAAGTAATGCACCATAATAATACTTAAGTGTGAAAAAATCCTTATAGGTCTCTAGACTAAATTTCCCTTCATAGTAAAAGCTTTTTACCAAAATATTAAATAAAGGATAAAGTAAAAACAGAAGCATGAACAGAAGACCCGCAATTATGACAACGTTCCAAAAATCCCATTTTACCCTCTTAGCTCGTTTCGTTCTTACTACATTAGTTTGCGTTTGCATGGAGATTTAGCGCCTCCTCTCCATCCACTGTATAGACAACCGCCTCTTCCGGGTTTAAATAAAGAGTTATTTCTTCACCCTCTGTCATAAGTTGGTGATAAGGAACAGCATGCTCATGAACCTGTATTTCTTCGCCAGTCGAATCAAGCTTGATTTTATACTCTACCTTTTCACCTAAGAACACAGCCTCTATGACCTTTCCTTTAACGATTGGGTCTTGTGCTGATTTTGAATCACGAATTACTTTTATTTGTTCTGGACGCACAGAATACACGACTTCCCCGCTGTAAGCTTTCGTTAATGTGATTGGATACTGGACACCCTCAAGTTCCACACGTACAGCATGCCCGCTGTCTACGACACGACCTTGAAGGAAATTAGTTGAACCAATAAAATTGGCTACAAATTTATTTTTTGGAGTCAAATAAATTTCATGAGGTTTTCCGATTTGTTGAATCTTCCCACTGCTTAACACAGCAATACGGTCCGAAACCGCTAATGCTTCCTCTTGGTCATGGGTAACATAAATGGTGGTTATATTAAGTCGTTTTTGCAGTTCCCGAATATCAGATCTCATTTTTAATCGGAGCTTTGCATCAAGATTTGAAAGTGGTTCATCCATTAACAATAAACCAGGGTGAATGACAATCGCTCTAGCAAGAGCAATACGTTGTTGTTGTCCACCACTCATATCGGACGGCTGACGATCCTTTAAGTGTGCCAACTCTACCATTTCAAGTGCTTCCATTACTCTTTTTTGAATTTCTTGTTTCCCCGCTTTGCGTGCCTTTAGTCCATATGCTACATTTTCGAAAACCGTCATATGCGGAAAGATTGCATAACTTTGGAAGACCATTCCAATGTTTCTTTTATGAGTGGGCATATCATTGATACATGTTTCGTCGAAATAGATATCCCCTTCTTCCTGACGGTAAAATCCTGCTAATGTACGTAGCAAAGTCGTTTTCCCACATCCACTTGGCCCTAATAAGGTGAAGAACTCCCCCTCTTGAATGTTAATTGTTGCGTTGTCTACCCCTTTTACATCTCCAAAGTATTTAGATACTTGATCAATTTTTACATGTGTCACTTCTTTACATCCTTCCTATTTAAAGAGAGAATCGTTACCAAACACGATTCTCTCAAACTATTATTTACCGATTACTAGGTCTTGGAATTTTTTCATTACATCATCTTGATTCTCAGATGCCCAGTTGAAGTCGTAATCAACCATAGGAATATCCTTTGTTGCAGGTAATCCTTCCGGTGCATTTACATCTTCTCGAACAGAACGTCTATTAAACTCAGAAACAATCAATTCTTGAACTTCCTTGCTCGCTAAGAAATCTAAGAATGTTTTAGCATTTTCCTGATTTTTTGCTCCTTTAATCAACGCCATTCCGTCTGGAACTGCAGAAGTTCCTTCACTAGGATACACAACATCTACATTTGCTCCACCAGCGATATAGCGGTATGCCGCTTCTTCAAGCGTCACACCTAATGGAAACTCTCCGTCTGCAACACCTTTATAAACCATACTAGAACCACTTAGAATTTTTCCATCTAAGTTTGCAACGAATTCTTTCGCAAAATCCCAACCATCATTTTGGCTATTGAATGCAGTAAGCATTGTTACTAGCTGTGTATAAGAAGAACCAGATTTAGCAGGGTCTGCATATGCAATTTTACCCTTCCACTTATCATCTAATAGATCTTCCCAAGAAGTTGGAACATCATCCCCAGTTACCATGTCTTTATTTAACATAATCACCATTGGTAATGCAGAAAAGCCTGTCCATAGATCTTCAGAACTCTTATATGCATCTGGAATCGCTGCATCATCAGCTACTTCATATGCTTCAAAGTGTGACTTGAATGCTTCTAGTGACTCAGCACCACCGCCCCAGAATACATCTCCAAGTGGATTTGCAGATTCAGCTTGAACACGGTTTAATAATTCACCCGTTCCACTTGAAACTAGTTCGACTTTTATTCCCGTTTTGTCCTGGAATTCCTTTATAATTGGGTTAATGACTTCTGTCTGATGTGGTGAGTACACCGTTACAGTATCGCTTTTTTTGCCAGTATCTTCTTTTGCATCAGTACCAGTACCAGTTTCTTCCTTCCCACTACAAGCCGCTACTGCCAAAGCTAGCAAAAGTGTAAGACATAACATGAATAGCTTTTTCACAAAATTTCCCCCTTGTTTTTAATTGGAACATTTTAAGTGTAAATTTATGTGGAAGCGATTACAACGAGGGATTTTTTCGAAAATGTTGAATTTTTTTCGAATAAAAAGAGACTTGCAATCAAGCAGTCTCTTCCTAACTATCGGGTTCTCCTAATCCTTAATGTTCCGATTTCTTTCTTAAGGCTTTAAACTCAGACGGTGTATTGCCAGTTAACTTTTTAAAAATTTGGCTGAAGTAGCGCTGGTCTGCGTACCCGACAGATTTGCTTATTTCATTGGTCTTTAATGTCGAATGCTGGAGTAGCTCCTTCGCCTTACTGATTCGCAAATCCGTAAGATAATCAATAAAATTTTTCCCTGTGTACTGTTTGAAGATCCGACTCAAATAACTATCTGAAATATAAAATCGATTTGCTAAATCGTGTAATGTAATTTGCTCGTGATAATGGGAGTGGATGACGTCTATCATTTCCTTCATTTGAATCGGGTGAGAATCGTTTTGGTAAATCTCATCCATGTATTCTTTATCCCCTTTTAACACGGAAAAGATTTGCAATCTCATTTTCTCTTCATTCTGCTTTTGAATTTTTGTGGCGACATTCTTGATACTCTTCATTAGTTCCTTCTCGTCGATTGGTTTAACAAGGAAATCATGAACCCCCAGTTTTACCGCTTTCTGAGCATAGGCGAATTCGCTAAACCCAGTCAAGATAATCGTTTTCATCGCCTTATTCACGTCCATCATTTTCTCGATAAGCTCTAATCCACTTAAGCCTGGCATCCGAATATCTGTAAGCAACAAATGGGGTGATTCCTTTTTGACAAGTTCTAATGCTTCGATACCATTTGATGCAGCACCACAGACCGTGATCCCTAGCTTCTCCCAATCAATTGTCTCTACTAATCTCTTCCGAATGATAGATTCATCATCCGCAATCACCATTTTAATCAAGCACACTCCCCCTCTCATTAAGAATTGGAAGCTTAAGCAAGACCGTCGTTCCCACATTCTTTTTACTTGTAATCATAAGTCCATATTCTTGACCAAAGAGTAATTCGATTCTTCTTCTCACATTTTCTAGACCAATTTGGGTATGATTGTCATTTTTAACCAGAGCTTCCATGTTGCGTAATCGATTTAAGGTTTCTTCGTCCATCCCTATACCATTATCCTTTACTTTAATCCACAGTAGATTGTTTTCCTCATAAATCCCAATGTGAAGTTCTCCCGTGCCCACCTTCATTTCAAGGCCATGATTAATCGCATTCTCGATAAGTGGCTGTATCAGAAGCGGTGGAATATAGTAGTTTTTTACAGAAGACTCCACATCTAAAAAGACATTGATTTTATCTTGAAACCTAACCCTTTGGATAAATAAATAATAGTCTACTAGACGCAGATCCTCCTCTATTTGAACGAGTTGCTCTTCCTTTTTGATTGAGTAGCGCATCATTTCTCCAAGGGCAACCGACATCTCACTGACAACATCCACTTTCTCAAGCTTCGCTATTGCGCTAATTGTTTCTAATGTATTATATAGAAAATGTGGATTGATTTGAGCTCGGAGCGCCTTGATTTCAGCCTCTTGAAGCAATGTTTTCTTTTCAATACTTTCCATAATTAATTTACTAAGCTGAGACACCATATGATTAAAATTCTTTCCAAGAGAACCAATCTCATCTCGATAGTCGGAACGATATTGGACGGTTAGATCTCCGGTTTCTACCTTTTTGAATAACCGATTCAGACGCAGAATCGGATTGGTTAATGTTTTCGAGAAAAAATAAGACAACCAAATGGCCACCAGAAAACTAAGTACCGCAACGATGATTGTAATATACCCTATCAAATTACTATTTTTCGTTACTTCGCTCTCAGGAATGAAGGTTGCAATTTTGTACTGTGAGTTTTCACTCGTATCATAAACTAATATCGAAGGCATCTGTTCCCATTCCGTTCTTGTGTACCCTTGTTTCCCTTCTAGAATAGAAGATAGCGAGGGATGTTCCAGCCTCATTCCAATTGTAGCCTTACTCGGGTAACCTGATATGACATACCCATTTTTATCTAATAGAAACAACTGGGATATATCATCGGTTTTTTGTTGATAGATTTCCGCTATCGTCGATTCCATCACATCAATAACCAGATATCCAAGGGGCTCGCCTGTCTTGGTATGTTTAATAAGTCTTCCCGCACTTAAAACAATATTCTGGTCCTCCACCTTTCGGATTGTATAGTGCGTATCCCACACTAATGAACCGTTTGACTCACTTGCCTTTCGAAATATCCCCCAATTATCCACATAATGATCATATTGGTCTGGGAGAAACTCACCGGTAAAATAACGATCCCCATTTAAACCAATGACATACATATATAGATTCCAGTTCTTAGAACCCTTTACAGTGCTGAATAGTGAAGAAATATTCGTGAAGTCTTCGTACTTTTCATAATCACTTCGATTCCCCGGTTTCATCAACACTTCTTGTAGCGTTTCATTTCGGTACAGGTAATTACTCACCTGCTCCATATCTTTCGTAAAAAATGTTAGATTTTTATTAATTTGAATCAACCGCTCGAGAACCTTTTCACTCACCTGCTCTTTGACAATCTCCGATGACTTCTGGTAGGTAAAACTCCCCAACAGCACTAACGGAATGAGCACAATAATTGTAAAAAAAATCATCAATTTCGTTTTGATCGATAGATTTAAGAAAGATTTAATCATCCTAAGTTTCACCCGCATTTGACAATCTATCATTATTTGAAAACCTTTTCTTCTACTGTATAGCAAAATAACTCGAAATTAAATAGGAGATTTTTTGGGATCGCGGGTTTTGTTACAATGGGTTGCGAGACATTGGTATTTCAATATAATAAATTTATTGTTATCAACAAGTTAACAGCCTTTACATTTTAAATAACTGGATCAAGATATAATTAATCTAACAGGTAACTAAAAAACCAGGACCCGTTAATAATGGTCCTGGTTTTTCATATTTTATCGTTGGCTATATTTTGGCGATGTAGTGAATAGCTTCCCGCTCATGGTAGTGCATTTTGGTTTCAATGTCAGTCTTAAGCTTTTGGCACCGGCAATCATCCAATAGAGCTCGATTCTTACTGAATTGCCTACTATGCCAATAGTACTTCGCTTTGTAGATTGTTTTTTTCATTATAATATTCTCCTCTCGATTTTTACACATAAATCGACGGAGCCTCGTGTTCGGGAACTGGCTGGCATAGTCCAAATGACCTTAGCCCCTCTAGTTTTGCGTCATCATTTTTCAATGATTTTGCCGTTTCGTACGATTTATGCATGGTTCATTATCACTATAAGATAGTGCGCGAATTTATTAAAAGGGTCTTTTGACCTATTTTGTTCATAAATAGTACTTTAGTAGTGGAAATTTGTTGTTTTTTGTCGAAAACGAGATTGGATGGACAAGCACCTTGCTATGGCATGGGGTTAATTTTAGTGGATTTGCTTTGTTGCACAGGGGATTTGCTTCAAACTTTTGATATTTGCGTCGATCGCCCAGGATTTGCGTCAAACTTTTGATTTATGCGTCGAACGGCGAAGGATTTGCATCGTATTTTTGTTTTTTGCGTCGAACGGCGAAGGATTTGCTTCATATTTTTGTTTTTTGCGTCTACCTGCGAGGATTTGCTTCATATTTTTATTTTTTGCGTCTACCTGCGAGGATTTGCTTTTTTACGTGGCAAACTAAAAAGACTAGCGATCAATTACTTGATTGCTAGTCTACTAAACTTAGTTTTTCTTGTTTCCAGTCGTTCCGTTATTACCTTTGCTACCGATTTTTACGTCGTTGGTTGTGACGTTACCAGCGTAGTCGACCGCAACTACTGTTACAGTTTGGTCTTTTGTGATTGGTTCAGCGAGAACATGTTCTGCTTCGCCGTTTACGTATGGTTCTTCTGTTACTGGTTCACCATCGACGTATACATCCCAATATGCGATGCCGCTTGTTTTGTCCGAAACGTCAACATCCACAGTTTTACCATCCTTACCTAATTTCGTTTTTACCTTAGGTGTTGTGACGTCAAGTTTTACTGGGAATGTGATTGTTTGTGCTTCGGCACCTTCATAGTCAAGGGTTGCTTTAGCCTGTAAGAAATATTGACCATCTTTTACAATCTTGCCATTTTTACCTGTTCCATCCCATGTCCAGTCAGATTGTAGGTAATACATTAGGCCTTGTCCACCGTCATAGTAGTTTTTGCGGACAAATTCGTCGGACGCAATTTCTTTGACAACCTTGCCATTCTTGTCTAAGACATTTAACTCGAACTCTTTTGCATTTCGAAGTAACGATAACAGGTAAGTTGCGCTGTCGTTCGCTCCATCACCATTTGGTGAAATTGCGATTAGGTTCGTATCAATTAGACCAGTTTCTTGGCTGACACCTAAGTATTTGTAGCTGCTTCCACTTGTATGTGACATCACACCAGTTGTTCCGTAGTATGTCGCATCATCCCAGATTGGAGCGTCAAAAATTGGTGCTGCGTTCCAGTCGCCTTTAAAACCTACATAAGGTACAACTAGGTCTGGGTTTGTATCCGTTGGATCTGTTAATTTTACAAATCCTTCTAACCAATAGCCATTTGTGAAAATGGATGCTAAATCGGCGTCCAACTCACTCACATCAACCGACACTTCAAATGTTGTTTTACCATTTGCAGGTACTTCGATCGTGCTTGTGGTTTGACCATTAACAGTTGCGATTTCTCCCAAGTCCATAGAACCATAAAGGTTTGGAGCCGATACTAAAATTCCTGCGTTCACAGGCATATCCGTTTGAGCACTTGCATTTACTTCATAAGATACTGCCTTGTCTGTTAAGTTCTCCGCTGTTAACGAGAATGTAACGACATTTTCTTTCACTTCTTTAAGTGCTACCTTTGCTTCACCAGTATTTGGGTCAGTGACTGTGACAGGTGTTGTGAATGCTGCATGAAGCTGTATTAGACCTGAACCTTGACGACGTGGTGAAACTGGTGCTTCACCCAGAATAACTGGATTTGCAGTGTTCATCATTAATTTTTTCGCAAGTTTGGATCGATCTGCGCCTTCCAGACCAAATTCTTGGTCCACACGCTCTAATACTAATGCTGATCCACCTGAAACATGCGGAGCCGCCATTGAAGTACCGCTCTTAATTGCATATTTATCGTCATTGATTGTTGAGTAAATTTGTCCTCCTGGAGCTGTGATTTCTGGTTTGAAATCAAGGTTTGGTGTAATGCCCCAAGACGTAAAATCACTCATTTTTCCAGCATTCGTGTTTGGAATAGCCATTTGGTTTCCGTCGAATGACACGGTAACCGTTTTTCCATCTTTAAGCGCTGTGGCAAAGCGATCACCATCTGCCTTTAACATGAATAATTGTGGAATTGTAATCGCTGCATCTGATGCCATGCTCACTGTACCATCTGTGTTGTTGTAGATGAATACACCTGCTGCACCAGCATTTTGTGCATTTATTGCCTTGTCAACAAAGCCGATTGAACCACGTTGAACTAATGCATATTTGCCTTCTAGATCTTTACCCGCAAAATCTTCAGGAGTTCCTAGGCCAGCATTCACTAGTTCATAGCTTGTCCCAGCTACTGGATCCGCCTGACTTGCGGATAAGTACATCACTTGAGATGGTTCTTCCTCGCCTACTTGTACGTTAACTGCATCCACGATCATGTTCGTGTTTTCAAATGATGCCACTTGAAGTGAATCATAAGATACACCTGGTGACCCTACCACACCATAATCAGGATTTGATGCATATGGATATGGGAAATTTGAGCCACTTCCCAAATAGTTTGAGTTACCCGCTGAAATAGACATGATCACACCATTCTCAACGGCACGTGTTACTGCCTGTTGCTCTGGAGAGTTGGCATCTACGAATCCAGCTGTGGACCCAAGACTCATGTTAAGAACGTCTGCCCCTAACTTGATTGCATCGTCAATTGCTTTAATATAAATATCACCATATGTTGTTGCTACATTTTCACCAAACACACGTAATGCAAGTAATTGCGCTTCTGGAGCAACACCTTGGATGCCGCCATTGTCCTCGTCACCGTTTGCTGCAACTGTTCCCGCTACGTGCATACCGTGCATATTTGTATCAGCGTTCAGATCGACAATGTGATCGTTATTGTCCATGTAGTTCCAACCGTAAGGAACCTTTTCTGTCCAGAACTTTCCTGGAAGGGAGAATTCAGTAATTGCGCTGTTTACGTCCGCTTCAGATAAATCTGCTGCTGAACCGTCTGTCAAGACAAGGTCTTTGTGAGAAGGGTCAATACCAGAGTCAATGATTCCAACAATCATGCCTTCTCCTTTGAAGTCGAAGTCACGCCAAACTTTCTGCGCTTCCACTAGCTCTTTACTGTATTTCATGTCTGCTTCTTCTTCTGGAAGCTCATACTCAGTAGCAATGTATACATTTTTAACTTCAGGGACTTCTTTGATCTTTGCGATATCCGCAAATTTCACTTTTCCACTGAAACCATTTACGATTGCATCGAATTCTTGCTCATATTTGATGTTTACTTTTTTTCCTTTGATTTTATCTTTCGCTGCTTTTTGCTTGTTCTTTGCAGCTTTTTCGAGTTGCTTTCTTTCCCCATTTGATAGCTTATCGTATTTTTTACCTTTCTTTGTTGCTACTTCAACCGGAGCATCGCCGTCCATTTCAACGACTACACGCACCTCTTGATCAGGGTCAATATTTGGCAAATCTGTTGCTTCTCTATCCGTGATTTCACTCGTTGGTTTTTGTGCATCTAGCTGCTTTGTTACAAACCCGCCAGTTAACGCAAAACCGCTGCCACTAAATGCTAATAATAAAACTAGTAATAATAGCGTAACTCTCTTAGCCATTTTCATCCTCCCTTTCACATATCAAACTATCAAATTCGGAAAAAATAGTCCCCCTTCTCGAAAATTTCGCCCCTCAAACGTTACATAATTTTCGGGATATTCACACTATACTAAATTACTATTTCTGGAACTAGCACTAAAAGTCGTAGTCAAATTGGGCTAAAAACGGGGGGGACAGGGGGACGGTTCTCGTGTTCACCTAGTTTTTCCCAGTAAGGAACAGACCACAGGGCACGTTATTTGCGTCAGTTCTCGCATTTTTGCGTCTACAATGGGATATTTGCTTCTAATTTCATGAATTTGCGTCTACATGCCAATATTTGCTTCTAATTCTATGGATTTGCATCTACATGCCGATATTTGCTTCTAATTCTATGGATTTGCTTCTACATCCCAATATTTGCTTCTAATTCTATGGATTTGCGTCTTCATGCCATTATTTGCTTCTAATTCTATGGATTTGCTTCTACATGCCATTATTTGCTTCTATCCCCAAATTTTTGCTTCGCTGACCGCAGATTTGTTTTGTTTTGATATATTGGCGTTACTTCACCCTATAAACCTTACATTTCTTTTTTAACACAAAAGATGCCAGTCGCCTCACGAATTGCATTCGTTCGGTGACTGGCTAGAGAAACAAGGGGACGGTTCTTGTGTCCTCCTAGTATTTTCCAAGTAACCATTGGAGAGGTTCACCTGTCCCCTTAAACCTATGTTTTGTCACATTTTGCATTTTTTTGTATGAAATTAGCGAACGGTTTACATTGATGGTTCTGAAAATTAAAAATAAACTAAATAAGACTATAAATATAATACAAAAGGAGGAGGACTTTAGATGTCTTTTTTTAAGAAGAAAAAACTAAGTATTTTGTTTTTACTAGTTTTATTGTTTCAAGCAGTCGTTGCTCCGATGTCATTCGCTGCAGAAGCTACTGCGGACAAGCCATCTCTAGTAGCGCTTGGTGATTCAATCACCTTTGGATGGAATCTTTATGAGGGGGAAAATCCGGATATATCCAAACCATCCATACATGCATTTCCAAATTATATAGGAGATGGTGGTTTTGATGTCACAAACTTGAGTTTTCCTGGTTGGACCTCTGGGGACTTATTAACCAAAATAACAAGCGATCCAATGTACTTACCTGCAATCGCTCAAGCTGATGTAATTACGCTAAATATCGGAAACAATGATTTACTTCAAGCTGCTGAAATAAATAAACTCATTTCAGAAGGTCAAGCATTAACGCCAGAAAAAATTGAAGAAATCACAATTAAGATCAAGCTTGCATCTGGGCAATTGGCCGCAAATCTCACTCAAATTATGGGCGCCATTCGACAGGTCAATCAATCAGCACCTATTATCTTCTATAATATTTATAACCCATTTGGTGCCCACCTCGACCCAATTGTGCCTAATCTACATATGATGGGCGAGCAAATTATTACGGGTGTTAATAAAAATGTTATCGAACCAATTGCTGCAAAAGTACCCGGAACGATTTTGGTAGATGCATACTCTGCTTATAATGGAAAACAAGCTACATACATTAGACCATTTCCAGATGTTCATCCTACTGTAGAAGGTCAAAAGGTATTAGCATCCTTAGCGGATCAAGCATTACTATCTTTGCTTCCTCCGGAACTAGAGATCTTACTCACTCCTTCAACAACTGAATCATCCGAAGGACCTGTAACAATTAACATTGCTACAAACCACGATGAAATTTTAGAACTGAAATGGCTTCCTGGCAAATTAGCAGTAGAAGACTTTGAAACGGAAGGTAACATAATTCCTTTAGACAATCCTGCGTTTGATGTAACAGAAAATGGATTTTACACGGTTTACATTTTAAGTGGAACTGGTGAGAAAAAGGTTGTATCAATCGAAATCACAAGTATTGTTCCAAAGGTAGTGCAACCAACTGAGGAACCGCCTGTGGAACAGCCTCCTGTTGAGGAACCACCAGCAACAGAAGACCCGAAAGAAGGGCCTAAAGAAGAACAAAAAGAAGAACCCAAAAAAGAGGAACCTGTTAAGAATGAGCAAAAGGTAACTCCCGAAAAGAAAGAAATAAAATCAGGACCAAAGCTTCCTAACACTGCAAGTCCAATCTATAACTTGCTCGCTCTAGGAATCTCAGCTCTACTAATCGGCTCAGTAGTATTATTTATGTACATGAGAAGAAATAGAACCGTATAAAATACTAGGGGAAACACAGGGGGAAACACGGGGACGGTTCTTGTGTTTCCCTATTATTTTCCAGCAAGAAACTCGCCGTTTTCTTTTGTGAGACAAAAAACGCCAGTCACCTCACGAATTACATTCGATCGGTGACTGGCTTGTGAGTTGCTTTAGTCAGTCGTTTCAATCCACCAACCCGCTATATTAATTCCTTCATAATGAACTTCTTCCCCGCTCCCGTCTTCGTAAGAAAAATAGCCGGTCGCAAAGATGAAGTAATGATTCGTATAAGCAAGCGTGATTGGCACAATTTCGGATTTTGTAACCAAGTTTTCATTTTTATCAATATAAGTTGACACTTTCACACAATCAAACCCGCTAGGGCAATAGAGTTGGTTCTTTTCACTTACCCAATTCTGAAATGAATCGGGATGGGTTGGAACTCGGATTCCACAAAACAGGAAGGTCGCAATGACAAAGCCACCCACCCAGATTTTCACCCTGTTCTTTTTTTCAGCCAAGAATAGAAGTAAAAGATTAACCGTATAGAAAATGAGCCACAGAAATAAACCTTCTTTGAAAAAAATCCATCCGAATGAGAAAACCATGAGACTAAACGCCATGATGTCCGGAAAATACTTGAATGCGGATGGATCTACCTCTTCTTCGTTTTCTTCCTTTTCTTTTCTTAGAAAGGCCCAAATTGCTGAAACGGATACTGCAAGAATGAAAAAGATGATTTTCATAGTGCACCTCAACGGTTAGATTGGTAGCTCATTTATTTGCTTGATTACGATATTAGTAGAAACCATTTAGAATATTATATATCAGGAAATTGGGAATTAACATAAAATCTTCCTATATTTAACACGTATTGGTGGGTGGAGAGGAATAAGAACAAGAGGGCGGTTCCCTCCACAATCGACACAAAAAAAGCAGCAAGAAAATTGTCGCTCGAGTTACGACGCATTCCCCAAAGGGACACCTCAACTCCTCTGCATGGCGCTTGCCTTTTTCTTGATTTGGAAATAATTAGGCGAACACAAGAACCGTCCCTTTGTTTCCTCAGTTATTGAAAATACATTCGAAAACCAATGACAATTAATAGTACAGACAACATTTGCATAATCACTCGACTTGGGATTTTTTGTGATAATCGCACTCCCAATTGAGATCCAACAACAATCCCAAGACCGCCGTATAAAACATACGACCAATCAACATTGCCATTGATAATCTGCAAAATCACACCCACTGATGTATATAAGCATAATGAAAAAATCGATGTTGCCGTTGCATTATGTGTAGACATTCGAAATATGTAAATTAAAATAGGTACAAGCAGCCATCCTCCGCCGATGCCAAGATAGCTTGAAAAAATCCCCATTATTAAACCAAGAGGCAGAAGATACTTCGCCAAAAGTCTGGACTTTGGTTCATACGCCAAAGGTTTACTATGTTCGGAGTGATTTTGTTCTGTTGTGGCCGCTACCTGATTTGAGACATTTTTAGAATCTTGTAAACCAGATTTTTTCTCTACCCGCGTATTTTTTACAATTAAAAACACACCTAGTATAACTAACAAACTAGCAAATAAGATATAGAAAGAACTAGAGGCGTACATTTGCAATAGCCAAACCCCGATAAATGAACCCGGAAAGGCCCCAATACTTAATAGAATTCCAGTACGGTAATCGATTCGTTTTTGTTTTGAATATCCTACTACCCCTGATAAGGAGTTCATTAAAACAATAACAAGCCCTGTTCCCGCCGCAATGGTGGGTTCAACATGAAATAGGAGCAGAAGTGCAGGTACAAATATGAATCCTCCCCCTGCTCCGACAATTGCCCCGTATCCGCCTGCAATGATGCCAATGATGATTAGTAATAGTCCAGTTATAATGACCATTCCTCCTATTTTATATGATAATATTAAGCTATCAAACATATAAAATGAAGTAAAATAGGAATTCATTATGCTCCATAACAAAACGTAATATACCATTTTAATAATCATGTCTTAATAGTTTTTATTTTTCATATAACAGAAGTATAGGGTTCAGAAATGGGAGGGCTTAGATTGAATATCGAAAACTTAAAATTATTTTGTCTTGTGATTGAAGAAGGCAGTCTAACGTATGCTGCCCGTAAAAGCTATATCTCCCAACCCGCAGCCACCAAAAAAATTGGACAATTGGAGGATGAATATGGCGCCTTACTTTTTGAGCGTGTAAGTGGGGGTTTGCATCCAACACATGCCGGTGAGGTACTATACCCTTTTGCAAAGGAAATTATCGAACATTACAAAAGGTCTGTTGACGCCATTCATGAAGTGACGGGACATGAGAATATTCTTATAAATGTTGGGGCAAGCCTCACAATCGGAGAGTATCTATTACCCCGGTTGCTTGGATATTTTAAAAAGGAATATCCGCAAATGACATTTAGCCTCGTTCTCGGAAACACCCCTACTATTTTGGCAAAGCTCGAATTAAACGAAATTGATATCGCTTTGGTGGAGGGTTTGTATGACAACGATCAATTCATTAAGGAAAAGTTCGCTGAGGATGAGCTTATTCTTGTCACATCAAATGAGCATCATTGGAAGAATCGAAAAAGCATTCAACTCGATGATTTAACGGAAGAAAAAATGATTTGGAGAGAACCAGAATCTGGCTCAAGGATAATGGTTGAGCGTTTCCTAGAGGAACACGGGGTGCTTTTTCAAATTGAAAGTGCAATGGAGATGGGAAGCATCCAATCTGTAAAAAGTGCCGTTGAAGCAGGCCTCGGGGTTAGTATCCTACCAAAACTAACCGTTCTAAAGGAACTCGAATACGGAACGTTATGCGAAATCCCAATTGAAGGGGTTAAACTATCCCGTGAACTATACATCGTACAAAAACCCCAACGCTTCAAAAAAATCGGGTTAACGTATTTTGCGGATTTTATCAGGGGTGCACTTTGGTGAACAGGGGGACGGTTCTCGCGTTCACCGGGAAACGAGGGGACGGTTCTCGCGTTCACCTAGTTTTTTCCAAATAGAAGGTCTGGGAACCAGGGGACGGATCCTGCGTTTCTCATGGATTTGCGTCTTCGTGTCGAGATTTGCGTCGGTTTCCGCGGATATGCGTTTTTCTTTACATATTTGCGTCACTTTCCAGTTATTTGCGTCGTTCCCCACATATTTGCGTCGCTTTCCTGATATTTGCGTCGTTCCTTACATATTTGCGTCACTTTCTGTTTATTTGCGTCGTTCCTCACATTTTTGCTTCATTTTCCACATATTTGCGTCGTTCTTCGCATATTTGCATTTCTTTCTAGATATTTGCGTCGTTCTACGCATATTTGCATCACTTCCCAAATATTTGCTTCGTTCCTCACATATTTGCGTCGCCCTGCGATAATCGCATCTTCGCACAACAAAAAAAGACACAGCAAGCAGTTCATACCTTAACTGTTTGTTGTGTCTTTCATTTTTATAGCTTAGAGACTATTCAGTTACGGAGTTGCGCTTTCTTTTTAACAGGATTGCACCAGTGCCTAAAAGGATTAATCCAACTAGTAAAATAGTAAAAACATTTGTTGCTGTTATTGGCAGTAGTTTGCCGGTTTCGTCGCTTTTGTCGCTAGGCTGCTTATCCCCTTTATTTTTGTTGTCGTTTTGACCATTTTGATTACCTGGTTGATTTTGACTGTTATCATTCTTATCTTTATCATCGGTGTCGCTACCCGGTGTGTTTCCATCGCCTGGGTCTTCTTCATTGTTATCTTCCCCTGGTTTTACAGGATCCTCATCACCGTCTTCGCCTGGGGTTTCTCCGTCGTGTCCTTCATCCGGGTTTTCACCATTGTCTTCATCCCCAGGCTTGGCGTCTGGATGATACATCGCATTGTCTTCAACAACCTTACCATCCGCAGCAACTTTTATATAGAAGGGTTCATCCGCAGAAAGGGCTTCTTTCGTGCTAAATGTGTGACTATAGTTTCCAGCTTCATCTGCTTGGATTTCATCAATAAACATCAGGTTTTCAGATATTTGTTCTTTACCTTTAAAAACGGTGATTGACACTGTTTTATTTTTAAGATTGTCTATTTTCCCACTGAGTGTAAAGGTTCCGTCGCCATTGTTGGTTGTGGCTGCCAGTGATGATAGTGGAAAAACGATACTTAGCATGACGATTGCCACAAATCCAAATATGATTTTTTTCATGTTTTACCTCCAAATTCGTTTGTAAAACGACCAGTGGCGGTCATGGATGACCCCACTGGATAAGCTTCTTTCATCGGGTTTTGGACAAGGGACCTATCCCCATGTCCCACAATCCTTTTTCCCCACCAGAGTGGGTCAAGCGACCTGTCCCTAGCGTAATTCTGGGCGTTTGGTTTGTTCGTTCCATGTCCAGATGTTTTCGAAGTCCCAGCTAAGTTGTTCGGTGTATAGGCCTTGGCTATCTATTACGTCTAGGGTGATTCCTTGACCTTTTTCGTTTGTTGTTGATTCGGTTGTGACAGCTTCCTTTGTGACTGTCATACCTGCATTTGCAAGGTTATTCACGAGAATGGCCGTTTCTCCGCTTAATACTTTTCCTACCACACGGTTTGCACTTGATGATGCTGTTACGGATTCATTTAGCGCAATCGTGTTGCGGATGATTGTGTCTTGGTACGCATACCCTGAGATCCCACCAGCATTGCTTTTCGCTGCTGATACAGCTCCCGCTGCAAATGAATTTTCAGTGATACTGCCCGTGTTTGTAATTCCAATAAGTCCACCGGCTTGACTTCCTTTTGAATGGACATTCGCTGTTGAGTAGCTATTTCGAACGATTCCATTCGAATATCCTACAAGTCCTCCCGTCGTTTGCGTACCGCTAACCTGTCCAGTTGAATAACTATTTTCAACTGTCCCATTATTCGTATTGACCAAAATACCTGTTTGAGGCATTCCTGGAGTTCCGACTACATTTGCATTCACCATGCCAAGATTCTTGATTGTTCCGGCATTTAGATCAAAAAGGGCACCCGTTGTTGATGTGAAATTCGAAATGATTTTTCCATTTCCATCAAACACACCTGTGAACACATCCGAGAGAATACTTACCTTTTTTCCTGCTAAGTCCAGGTCTGCTTGTAAAATATAGCTTCCACTTGGGAATTGATTGACTGCCTGTAAATCATCCGCTGAATCGATGATATAAAAACCATTTCCGTCTTTTTCAAGTGCAGGTGCTGTCGCGCCGCCAGAAGCTTCCGTGTTTTCTTTGTTTGAAACTAGCACCGGGCGCTTCGCTTTGGCATCCCATGCCCAAACGTTTGTAAAATCCCAACCAATAGCCTCAAAGCTTGCTACCGTTTGTAGTTCAGCAATGGCCTTACCAAGACCTTTTTCATTGTCAGCACCTTCAGTTGTAACGCCTTCTTTACTTACAATCATGCTGTTGCTTGCAAGATTATCTACTAGGGTTGCAGTTTGCCCCGCTCCTACACGACCAACAATTCGGTTTGCCGCGCTTGTTGTTAGCACTGCTTGATTCAATGCCACATTTCCACGAATTTCAGTCGTCACATAGCCATACCCGCTCAAGCCACCGGCATTGCTTTCACCAGCATGTACAGTACCGCTCGCATAGCTATTAGTTGTTTTACTTCCTTTATTCGTAATTCCTACTAGTCCACCCGCTTGTTTTGATGTTGCCAGAACATCCGCAGTCGAATAGCTGTTGCGGACCTCGCCATGGGAATGCCCAACCAGTCCGCCGACCGTACTTGTCCCTGTCATACTTCCTGTCGAATAGGAACTCTCCACTACACCACGATTTGTATTCACAAGAATTCCGACATTGCTGTTTGCAGTTGTCACATTTGCATCAACCATAGCCACATTTTGAATCGTTCCAGTATTCTCACCGAACAATCCACCAGTAGCAGATTGATAGTGGGAAATTGATTTGCCATTTCCGTCAAATGTACCCGCAAAGGTCGGAATGCTTACATTCGCACCTGAAAAATCAAGATTAGCTGTTAATCTATATTGTTCATTTGGATATTTATTGATTTCTTTTACATCATCGACTTTCTTGATCATGTAAAATCCGTCTGCATCCTTACTAAGGTTTGGAGCATCGACTGGTTCGGTTGGTTCATCAGGATGACTAGCAGCAAAGATCCTCAACTCTGGTCGATTCGCTTTTGTATCCCACACCCAGTTATTCTCAAAATTCCAGCCGAGTTCTTTTTCAAATGTTTCTTGGGTTTGCAGTTCAGCTGCTGTCTTACCAAGACCTTTTTCATTATTTGCATCCTCCGCTGTTGTCCATTCCTTCGAAACAACCATATCGGCATTGGCAATGTTATGAGTCAATGTTGCCGTATCACCAGCTAATACTCGACCGACAATTCGATTCGCTGCTGTTACCGTTGTAACGGATGGATTAAGTGCAGCATTGTATTGAATGACTGTCGTTGTATAGCCATAGCCACTGAATCCACCGGCATTGCTTATGACGGAATTGACTGTTCCGCTTGCGAAGCTATATTCAGTTGTACTGCCGCGTCCTGTAATTCCAACAAGACCACCTGATTGCTTCTCTTTTGCCGTTACATCAGCTGTGGAATAGCTGTTGCGGATTTCGCCGTATGAATATCCAACTAATCCACCGACCGTGCTTTTACCAGTGATTTTCCCAGTAGAAAATGAGTTTTCTACCTTCCCGTTGTTTGTGTTGACAAGGATTCCAACATTATTGTTAGTAGAATCCACATTCGCATCGACCATTCCGATGTTTTGAATCGTTCCGTTGTTTACTTCAATCAAAGCACCTGTATTGGATTGATAGTTTACTAGACGCTTCCCATTTCCATCTAAGACACCATGAAAATTAAGAATCGTAATCGGTTCCTTAGCCGTCGTCAAATCAAGGTCAGCCATAAGAATGTATTGTTCTCTTGGATAAGCATTGATTTCTGCTAGGTCCTCGATTTTTTCAATTTGATAAAATCCATTTGCATTCTTTTCTAGAGCTGGCGCATCTGGTTCTTCCTCTTCCACGATGTCACTATGAACACGTAATACAGGCTTTTTATTCTTAGCATCCCAAATCCAAGTTGTTTCGAAATCCCAGCCTAGTAGCTGACTATAAGTGTTCTTGTCTTGAACTTCCAATCTCGGAAGTCCCGCACCTTTTTCAGTGATAGGGGAATCTTCCGTAATTCTCTCCACATCCACAACCATCTCAGCAAATGCATAGTTGTTGAGTAGAGTAGCTTTATTTCCAGCAAGTACACGCCCGACTACTCGGTTCGCACTTGATGGTGTTGTCACCGATTGATTTAGTGCAATTACGTTTTGGACAACTGTATCGTTATAGCCATAACCCGTGATTCCACCTGCATTGCTCTTTAAGGCTTGCACTTTACCAGTCGCATAGACATTTTCAGTCAAGCTTCCGGAGTTTGTAATCCCAACAACTCCACCCGCCTGGCTTACTTCGGCCGTTACATCGGCATTGGAATAGCTGTTACGAACAACCCCATTTGAGTATCCAACAAGTCCACCAACTGTGTTCTTACCCGTCACTTTCCCTGTTGAATAACTGTTTTCAACCGTTCCATTGTTCACATTGACCAACAGACCTGTTTGCGGTGCACCTGCTTCGCCTGTTACATCAGCATCGATCATCGCCACATTTTTAATGGTTCCGCCATTCAGATGGAACAGCGCACCTGTTGCTGATTTGAAGCCAATGATTTTCTTCCCGTTTCCGTCGAACGTTCCCATGAACGGAATATCAACAGATAAGGTTTCGAATGTTTTTCCAGTAAGATCGATATCATTTTGTAAAATGAAGTTCGCATTCGGAAATTTACTTACCTGTTTTAAATCTTCAGCCGTTTCAATTTTGTAAAATCCATTTTCGTTCTTTTCAAGGGTTGGCTTGCTTCCGCCTTCTGGATCAATTTTTTCTTGATTTGTCTGTAAAACTGGTCGTTCGGCAGACTCATCCCACGTCCAGACATTTGTAAAATCCCAACCTAATTCTTCAAAAGCTGCTTGCTTTTTCAATTGTTCAGGACTCACACCAAGACCTTTTTCATTGTCAGGTGCTTCAGCCGTGACTGCTTCCTTACTTACCATCATTTTGTTAGAAGCAATATTGTTTTCTAAGGTTGCTTTTTCGCCACTTAACACTCGTCCTACAATACGGCTTGCACTGCTTGTTGTGATGACAGATGTATTCATCGCGGCACTGTTTTGGATGATCGTGTTTTCGTAACCATAGCCACTGATCCCACCCGCATTACTGCTTCCAGCTGTAACAGAACCAGTTGCATAGACGTTTTCAGTTAGACTGCCACGGTTCGTAATTCCGACTAAGCCACCCGCTTGTTTCGCATTTGCCTTAACAGTGGCAGTGGAATAACTGTTTCGGATTACTCCGTTTGAGTATCCAACAAGTCCACCGACATTAGATAGACCTGTAATTGATCCAGTTGTGTAGGAATTTTCAATGGTACCATTGTTTAAATCAACTAGAATTCCCGCATCATTTGTACCCGAATTGATATCTGCATTGAGTACGGCGAGATTTTTTATCGTACCTCCATTAACGCTAAATAAGCCCGCGCCACTAGGAGATGCCATTTTCACTCCTGTGATGGTATGACCTTTCCCATCAAAAACACCTGTAAATGGTGTTCCATCTGAGCCGATTGCCGTTAACACATCATTTTTCCCAACAATATCCGCAGTTAGTTCATAATGCTTGTCCGGATAATAGTGAATTTTTTCAAAATCAGAAATGCTATCAAGCTTATATGGATTTTCCGCAGTTCCTTCGCCATCCATAGCCTCACGCACAACAGTTGATGGCAACAATGGATTCTGATTCGCAAGATTATCCCAGATGAAAAGCTTAATTGTATTTTGGTCATCAAAGGTTAATGATTCCTCAAAATGAATGACCTGCTCACGGCCAAGACCTTCTAATGCTACTTCTTTGATTTGAGCATCGATAAGCTTTGTTCCAGTTGCATCATATTTTGCGCCAATCATTGTGATTTTTTCAGTAGTACCTGGATAGTTTAAAAGACCAACACCCTTAAATAAACCGTCTTCTACTTCAAGACTTGTAAGCTTCATATGATTTTCAGGCTGAGTTAATTCAAAAGTGTCGATCACTGTTCCTTCATCATTGTAAACCGTGAATGTAAGTGACTCATCATTTGCCTCTAACACAGCACCTGTTTGACGGTTCTCATCATAAACAATATGATCCCAGTCAAATGCTTGGTTATCATAAAATTTAGGTCCTGATGATCCCATCGTGATAAAAGTCGTACCATACTTCATTGCCTCTTCACTTTGATTTACCTCATCATTATGAATCGTTGTTCGTTTGTACACATGGTCATGTCCACCGATATGAAGATTCACGCCAAGCTGCTGAACCACTTTCGCCATTTGTGCTCTTTGTGTATTCATTCCAGGGTCATCACTGTGTGAGCCGCCATAATACGGAAAATGCTCCATGACAATTTTCCACTTTTTATCAGTCGCACGCATATCTTTTTCCAGCCATTTAAGCTGGGCTTGGGTAAAGTCCATTGAATTCAATACTGCAATATGAACATCCCCGTAGTCGAAGGAATAATTTCCTTCCGAATACGTGCCTTCCCCATTTTCAGGAAGGTTAAAGAAATTTCGATATCTTCTTGCATCCTCATCCTGGACATACTCATGGTTTCCAATCATATTGGCAGATAGAAGATTTAGATCTTTATAGATCGAATCAAACACGTCTGTCCACATATACGTAAAACCAGTTTTATCAACCAGGTCACCAACTTGAATCATTAACTTCCCGTTGTTGTTTTTTTGCTTTAACACATCAAGCATATCGGTGAATAAAGTAAAGCTATCCTTGTTTCGATCTGGAACTTGAAGGTCACCCATCATGTAAATCGTTGTATCCTCTGATTCGGGTGCTGTTTCAAATGAATACGTCTTGCTCCATGGTCCTTCAGCTGTTAGACCATAACGATAGTCGTACTCTGTTCCTTTTTTCAGATTAGCAAGATCTGCTTCATGTGCAGCATGGATGCGGTATGTACCTTGTGCAATACTATCCCCATATGCTGATTCAAAATAAGAAACCTTTGTGTCTTGAACCGTCCCCTTGTTCCAGCCAGCATCCTTTGTTTTGTATTGAATGTAGGCTTGATCGAGAACTTTATCTGTTACAAGGGTAATCCCGACTTCTTCCTCAGTTGCCCCAACATTAACGATTGGTATAAATTCATTTAAAATCTTTTCACCGTCAAGCTTGCTGTCGTCTACTAAAATACGAATCAACTCAGCTCTAGTATTCCCTTTTGAATCAGTCGAATAATAGCGGACAAAGTACTCTCCATACTCTTCAATCTTAAATTGATTATCGACAATCTCGACAAGTCCTCTTTGGTTGAAGGCTTCGATTTTTAAGGTTGGTGCAATTCCACTATCATCCGTTGTGGAAGCATCTGGAACGGTCACCTTGTCACCAAGTTTTACTTTTTCAGGAAGCTCTCCATTCACCGTAATTTCTGGAGCATGGTCTGTCCCTTTTGTTTCTGAGCCAACCCAGATTGGTGCAGAAATGACTTCTTGTCCATCAGCTTGAACGACTTTCAAGAAGTAGTACTCCCCATCTGCTGCTGGAATCACTTCATTCTGTTCAAACGTTGTACTGTTAATGTTCTTGTACTCTTTTACAATTTCACCTTTGTTTGTATAAAGGGTTACGTTATCAATGTTATCTCCTGCATCTGGATCCTCTAGTTTAAAATGGATGTTTAATTCTTTTGTATCACTAGGAAGAATCGACCCAAGCATTTGCCCATTAGCTGAGTATGCAAGGATAAAATTTTCATCAAAGCTCGCATATGTACGGCGGTTTGCCATCGCATCGTGTACGGATTCTCTAGTTAGCTCATTCGTCCAAAGGCCCGTATGT
The DNA here is from genome assembly GCF_020731355.1 of Bacillus sp. REN16. Taxonomy (GTDB): domain Bacteria; phylum Bacillota; class Bacilli; order Bacillales; family Bacillaceae_L; genus Ferdinandcohnia. Next base: position 46,137 of record NZ_JAJFZK010000003.1, read on the forward strand.
GCAGGATTTCCTGAAGCCCAGTTTGTCTGGTGATCATCCCCGCTATAAGTCGGTGATAGATGCCAGCCCTTGTCCAATGCTTTTACAAAATCGTTAAAATAACTAGACACTTTGTATTCGAACAACGATACATTGTCATCGACGTCTTTGTTAAAATGGCGAAATTCGTTAAAATCCCCCCATCCACTTTTGCTTGGGTGGTTTAATTGGGCAATCGCCGTTGGGTCGTTGGCAATTCGTCCATAAAATGTTGGAAGATCGTATTTCAAATCTCCAATACCAAATTGACCCGTTGCGCCAACTCCATAGGTACGCGGAAACCACTCCGCATTGTAAATGTTCACATGGCCACTCATGTCATACCATGTTAGCTCCACACCCGGAATCGTTGCGAACGTTTTTTTATTAAAACGGTCGTGTTCATCCTTCACAAATTTATACTCCTCTGAATACGAGTCGCGATAATCTTCTAGATAGTCATTACCCGAAGAAATATCAAATGTTACCTCATGCTCCGCGGTTCCAAAAAAGTCAAGATTGGTCTGCGCTTGAACATGCTTGAACGCATCCTCCGGTAAAAGCTTTCCGTCACTGATTGAGGTATGCGAATGAAACTCTCCTCGATATAGCTTCATCCCCAAATACTCGGGTCTTTCCTTCTCCCTCTGTTCCTGTTCATCTGATTCAGCTGCCAAAGCCCGAACCGGCACAAACTGGACAAGGAACGTGAACACAATTGCTAGAATCATAGCCTGCTGCCAAATCACTCTCATTTTCCTACTCATTGTAAGCTCCTTTCGAATTTTGTCGCATTCTCCTACATGTTAATATCGAAATATGGATACCTGATGAATGCTAGATTAAGAGTTTGTATGAAGTATTAATTTTTGGTAAATTTCGTGAATGAGGGGGAAACGGGGGGACGGTTCTCGCGTTTCCCTAGTTTTTTCCAAATTCAAGGTCTGAGAACCAGTGGTCGGGGTTTGCGGTTCTTATGGATTTGCGTCTTCGCGTTGAGAATTACGTTATTTTTCACGGATTTGCGTCACTTTCCTGATATTTGCGTCGTTCTTCACATATTTGCATCACTTTCCCGATATTTGCATCGTTCCTCACATTTTTGCTTCATTTTCCACATATTTGCGTCGTTCTTCGCATATTTGCATCTCTTTCTAGATATTTGCGTCGTTCTCCGCATATTTGCATCACTTCCCAAATATTTGCGTCGTTCTTCACGTTTTTGCGTCACTTTCCTGATATTTGCGTCGTTCTTCGCATATTTGCATCAATGGGACTAGATGGCTGTTCCTTTTGCGCAATAAAATATGATAGTATTTATTTGAACAAAATATCACAAAAAGCGAGTTGATCCCTGTTGACAATTGATTTTTTTCATATAGATTATTCCTTTTCGTTCGATGAAGATTTGAATATGATGGGTGGGTACGCCAAAATTACAGCGTTTATAGATGATGATTTAGATGAGGAAATCGAAATTGGACATCTTTCGTTCAATTTTTATAATACTTATGCAATGGACGATGACCAAGAACTGCTTTTTAGTGCGGATGAGATTTCTGGCGATGAGGAATACATGATTTCTGCATTTATCGAAAGTGATTTTATTGGTGGAAAAGTTATAACACTGGACCAAATCACTATCTTCGAGCAATATGATCAAGCCGGATTAGAGGAGCAAATTCTAGAAAAGTTTATCGACTTCTGCAACTATATGAATTTTGATTACATATTAGTGATTGCCGCTAATCCAAGAAAAGATGAGGATAATGAAGTGATTGAATTTCCACTGTTAAAGCAGTACCAAGAACTTGGATTTACAAAACTTGGCGGATTCGAAAATCGTGCTCCTGTGATGATCAAGGTTTTAGATGAGGATGAGATGTTTTATTAAGAATAGAAAAATTTTCTTGTGAATAATGCGACTGTAACAGACCATTTTCAGAGACCCGAAACCCTTCCAATCAAACGTTTGTTTGAAATTCAGAATTCACGTCTACACTTAAATCAACCGCCATACAAACGTTTGTTTGAATTTAGATTTTATGATTGGTACAGAGTCTTCTAAAAATATATTTTAATATTTTAAAATAATAAATTTCATCATTTGATTATATAGTTCAGATATTGTGGGTCGCTAGAGCAGGGAAGCAGGTCCCCCACCCAGTGTGAGTCACCTAACCTGCCCATTGGACCCCATTTTGTTCACGACATTCACTCCGCCTGATGCTGAAACGACACTTCCTGTAATAAAATCCGAGTTTTCTTCACAGAGAAAAGCTATGATTCTGGCAATATCTTCGCCTGTGCCGGGGCGGCCGATTGGGGTATCTGGGTCCTTTCGTGTGCGGGCTGTGGTGATGGTGGCTTCTTTCATATCACCATTGATGTCCCCAGGGCACACCATGTTTGCGGTAATTCCGTGTTCGGCCTCCTCAAGGGCAATGGATTTGGTGAGTGAGACTAGCCCCACTTTGGCCGCACTAAAGGCAGCTCTGTACATCCAGCCAGGTGCGCTCTCCGCATCCTGAAAACCATAGGTGATAATCCTGCCGAATTTTTGCCTCCGCATGACAGGTATAGTCAGTTTTAAAAAATGAAACACCGAACTGAGGTTACCGTTAATCATCTCATTCCACTCATGATCCTCGTAATCTACTAGCTTTTTCCGTTCAAAAATATAAGGACCGGCGTTATTAATAAGATAGTCAATTCGACCAAAGCGATCCATCGCCTGGTTGAAAACCGTTGATATATCCTCTTTTTTCGTGATGTCACCTTGAACGAATTGAACCCATTCCAAATAAGGCTTCCATTCTGTTTTCAGCTCTTCAACTCGGGCCTCATCGCTCCGATAATTCACCGTCACAGAGCAGCCCATTTTTAAAAATTCCTCGGTTACCTTTCTACCCAAACCCTTCGTTCCAGCTGTAATAACTGCATGTCGCACCTCTTTCACCTGCCTTTCAGTTTGGGGGAAACGCGGGGACGGTTCCTTTGTTTCCCTTATCGATTTAAAAGAGTTAAGAATTCGAGACGTGTGTCTGCGCGTTGCTCGAATATGCCTCGTACGGCTGTGGTTGTGGTTTCGGAGTTTGTCTTTTTAATTCCGCGCCCGCACATACACATATGTTTCGCCTCGATGACGACCATGATGCCTTGCGGTGCAAGGATTTCTTCGACGGCGTTTGCGATTTGGTTTGTCAGCGTTTCTTGGACCTGGAACCGTTTCGCATAGCCCTCTACCATTCTTCCAATCTTTGAAAGTCCCGTTACCTTTTTGTCGGGGATATAGCCGACATGGGCGACACCAAAGAAAGGTGCGAAATGATGTTCACACATCGAGTGGAACTCGATATTTTTTACCAGCACGAGCTCACGATGTTCGACATCGAACACCTTTTTCAAATGGTCCTTTGGATCTTCTCGGTAGCCTTCGGTGTATTCAAGGAATGCTTTGACGACGCGCTGTGGGGTTTCGATGAGCCCATCGCGATTCGGGTCATCCCCGCAAAGTTCGATCAGATTTTTTATAGCGGCTATTGCGATATGAGCCTGTTTGATTTTTTCAGGGTTTCCTTCAAATATACGTGGGAATTTTTCAAGTATGTTTTTTTCCGCATCTAATAATGACATCATGTCAAACCCCTTTTTTTAAAATAAACTACTTAATTACTTCTTCTTTTGCGGGGGATTTCCTTCCTACGAAATGCCTATTTGCTCGGGCTGCGGGGGTTGATTGGAAATAGAGTAACTTTGGTTTTGGGTTTTTGAGTCTCGATTTGATTATTTGCGTTGTCTCGGTTCGGATTTGCATCGAAATTCACTTATTTGCGTCATCTCGCACAGATTTGCGTCATATTCCAATTATTTGCGTCGTCTCGCCCGGATTTGCATCTTATTTCAATTATTTGCATCTTCTCGCCCGGATTTGCATCGTCATTCAGTTATTTGCGTCGTCTCGCACAGATTTGCATCTTATTTCAATTATTTGCATCTTCTCGCCCGGATTTGCATCGTCATTCAGTTATTTGCGTCGTCTCGCACAGATTTGCATCTTATTTCAATTATTTGCATCTTCTCGCCCGGATTTGCATCGTCATTCAGTTATTTGCGTCGTCTCGCACAGATTTGCATCTTATTTCAATTATTTGCATCTTCTCGCCCGGATTTGCATCGTCATTCAGTTATTTGCGTCGTCTCGCCCGGATTTGCTTCGTATTCCAATTATTTGCGTCGTCTCGCCCGGATTTGCTTCGTCCCACACCTATTTGCTTCTAATTCTTCTTTTTTGCATCGTCACACAAGGATTTGCTTCTAATTCTTCTTTTTTGCATCATTAAGCACATTTATGCGTCACCACACCATTATTAGTGTCACCCCACAAATTTTACGCCTACTCGCCCATATTAAAAGGCCTTCAGATCTTTTCTGAAGGCCCTGACTATCTTATAAGCTTGTATTTTCGATGATCATGGCGATTCCTTGGCCGCCACCGATGCAGAGGCTGACCGCTGCGTATTTTTTATCGCGGCGTCTTAGTTCATACGCTGCTGACAATAGGATTCTCGCACCGCTCGCTCCGACTGGGTGGCCAAGTGCAACCGCTCCACCGTTGACATTCGTTTTCTCGCGGTCAAGTCCGAGTTCTTTTTCAACTGCAAGGTATTGCGCGGCGAATGCTTCGTTTACCTCCACTACGTCCATGTCGGCTAAGCTAAGTCCGGCTCGTTCGAGCGCCTTTTTAATCGCTGGCACAGGACCGATTCCCATGATCGTTGGGTCAACTCCCGCTACTCCCCACGATACTACCTTCGCAAGTGGCTTCAGTCCATTTTCACGGACGGCTTTTCCACCTGCAACAATGACTGAAGCTGCTCCGTCATTGATTCCGGATGCGTTTGCGGCCGTGACGGTTCCGTCAGCAATGAATGACGGACGCAATTTACTTATCGACTCCAAGTTCGCGTTCGGTTTGATATGCTCATCTTTTTCTACTAAAATACTACCTTTTCTCGTTTTCACCTCGACGGCGACGATCTCTTCCGCAAAGGTTCCATTTTCCGAAGCCCTAGCCGCCCTCTGGTTCGATTCAATTGCGAATTTGTCCTGATCCTCCCGTGTGATCGAATAGTTTTTTGCTAGTTTTTCAGCGGTCATACCCATCCCTTTTCCCGTATATTGGTCGGTAAGGGTTGTCAACAACATATCTTCAAATTGAAGATTGCCCATTTTTGAACCGCCAAATCGCTGGCTAAAATTCGCATATGGGGATTGGGACATGTTCTCGGTTCCACCGGCAAGCACCAGTTCCGCATCCCCTACTAAAATATGCTGAGCCGCGGAAACGACAGATTGCAGACCAGACCCGCATAAGCGGTTGACCATAAATGCAGGTACTTCCTGAGGAACGCCGCTATGTAGTGCGATATGTCGCGCCAGGTAGGACGCATTTTTTTCTGTATGAATGACGTTCCCATAAATAACGTGATCAATTTGAGCCGGGTCGACCTTGGAGCGCTTCATTGCTTCAACGGCGGTAGCGCGCCCTAACTCGGTTGCACCCGTTCCTGAAAACGATCCTCCAAAACTAGTAAATGCTGTACGAGCCCCATCGACAATAAAAATTGGTTCCATTGACAATACCTCCTTTTTTAACTAGTTTACCATGTTGGTCACGTTGTGTAATGAATATTCTGACTAATATATTAATGGAAAGAGGTGTACATTTCTGTACACCTAGATAGACTCATTCAGTTGTTTATGTTGAACTTGGCTGCGTATAGTGGCAAAAAACGAGGCTGATGGGGGTTTAAAGTATGTAGAACGTTTACATTTTTATTCGATCTATATGTATGGTCTTAGCTGCGTTTCAAACAAATAAGACCGGTGTGATTCGTAGTGTGTTTTTCTATCTTTAGAATACCTGTATGTACAGCAAAGTTCTGTTAATTTCGTCACACTTTTTCATTTTTTTACAATTTTTTTAAAGTTTTTTTTATTTATCGACAATCATACTTGAAGTTTCCCCATAGCAAACGTTACGTACGGACCCTCCAAGATCCCACGTACGTAAAGTTTACGCTTTGGACTGCCCTTCCCCTAACCGGTTAAATTTGTGTTACCGGCGGAATACAAAAGGAACGCGTTCTTTAAAAGGACCATTTGCGTGGAATTTGAGGAACTAGCAGAACAGTATAAACCATTAATTTTTCAGGTGATTAAAAGATTACGATTGTATGGAGACAGGGAAACATTTTACCAGATTGGCTTGATTGGACTGTGGGAGGCATCGAACCGATTTGATGCCGGGAAAGGAGTTGAGTTTTCAACATTTGCTTTTACAACGATTCGCGGAAAGCTTCTCGATCATTTAAAAAAGGAAGCTCGCTACCAGGACCACTGCCAACCCACGGGAGAGCAGGTTTTTATGAAGCTTGCGGATTGCTCCGATGATTTATCGGTTGATTTAATCGAGGAGTACGGGAAAAATTTGACGGAAAATCAGGTGAAGTGGGTTCAAGGACGAATTATTGAGGATAAAAGCTATAAGGAAATCGCGGGCGAGCATGGTGTTACCGTGGAATCGGTGAAGTCGTGGGGGCGACAAGCTGTTAAGAAATTGCGCCAAATTATTATAGTAGAAGGATAATTTTTTTCAACCAAACGTTTGTTTGAAATTTAGGGATTTGGAACCGTCTGCCTCAGGCTTTAAACAAGCGTTTGTTTGAGGCTTGGGTTCATTTTTCGAGGATAATGAATGATTAGGATTGCGGCAATGGGCAACAATGTATGGGGAGGTGATGACATGATTAAGAGGTTGCTACTTCTCGCAATCATTGTGGAGCTTGGTGTGTTTTGGTATGTGCATCAGGAAAAAGAGCCCGTCTCCGTTCAGGTGGTGAAATTGCCACAGCGCGAGCTCTTTTTGTACAAGAAAAAGGCCCCTGCTGATAAGCTAGAGCCTGCGGTTGAAACAGCGGCATCGACTGACCCTTTGACGGTCATAAAAGATAAATATAGGGTTGAATTTGAAGTTTTAGAAAAGGAAACAAAGAAGAAAGCAAAGGATCTGCTGGCACGGGCCAAGGCGGATTTTGTTGAGGAATCGGCCGATGGCATCGCCGCTTTGCAGGTCATGAGCACCTACTATAACGAGTTCAAGACGCTTGAAAAAGAAACCGACGAAGCCTTCGAGCAAATCTACTTGCAGCTTGAAACCGAACTAGAGGCAGGCGGCCATTCAAAGGAAGAAGCCGTTGTCTTCCGGGAACAGTACGAGGAAAAGAAGAAGAAAATGCTGAAAAAGGCGATGGATGTGCAGGGGAGTTATGAGTGAGGACGTGGAATTTAGTAGGATTGTGCGATATGGCCTGGGGATTGCGCTATAACACCGGAGAATTGCACTTTATGGCCAAGGAATTGCGCGATAGCATTTGGGATTGTGCGTTATGGCCTAGAGATTGCGCTATAACGCCGAAGAATTGTGCGTTATGGCCAAGGAATTGCGCGATAAGCCCATGGAATTGCGCGATAGCTCCGGGGAATTGCGCGATAAGCCCATGGAATTGCGCGATAGCTCCGGGGAATTGCGCGATAAGAATAGATAATTGCGCTTTACTCAAAAATCGTGGAAGTTGGTGACTAACCAGCTGTTAATTTCGTTCGGGAATGGGCTATAATAAAATAGATCAGGTGCGCGAACACCTGATCTACCCAATTACATGCCGCAAAGTGAGCGGCTAACCAATCTTTAAAGGATTACAAATTAAAGTAATCACCCCTATTGCCTTGGTTGGGCGGGGCGGTTACTTCTTTTGTTTGCAATCAAACCTTTGCCAAATGCAGATATTTCACTAGTTTTTCATCAAAATTGGCTTCGCAAAAGTTGAAATAAACGGTTATAATGCTTATAATAAAGATATAATAAAAAAGATCAGGTGCGGCTAACACCTGATCAATACAATTACACGCCGCAAAGTGAGCGGCTTGCCCATGAACTTAGTAGTGATACCAAAAAGAAGTAACTACCTGGATCCCGGACGAGGATAGGCGGTTACCTCTTTTTGTTTGCAACGACCAACATGACCACAATTGTTATGAGCCCTAGCAAACTAAATTAGATTGCAGTGCCACAGACATTGCCTCGTATGTCGTCATCTGACCACCTCCCTTCTTACAGGAAGTGGCTAACCGCCCACCCGCTTTATGTAACTGTACCCCTATTTTAACATTTCAGATAATAGATTACTAGTGAAACGGGAACATTTGTTCCTATTATTTTACACAAACTAGAACACTGGTTGTGGTAGAATATAGAAAAAACTAGTAAAGGAGCACTCCCCTATGAATTTTTTCGAAAAATTAATTTCGGATTATGATTATTCCTTAGATAAAAATGGTGTGAGTGGAGAGCGTTTGGCGTCTCGACTTGCGGCACTCTCAGAAATCGGGCTAACCACTGATAATGGCTCACACCGGATTGGATTTTCCCGCGAAGAAAAGGCCGCGAAGGATCTGGTGAAAAAGTGGATGGCGGAAGCTGGCCTCGTTGTGACGGAGGATGGTGCCGGTAATGTATTCGGTCGTCTAGATGGCAAAAATCAAACCCTACCCGCACTCTTATCCGGCTCACATGTTGATAGTGTGCCGAATGGCGGGCATTTTGACGGTCCGCTCGGTGTGCTCGCGGCACTTGAAGTTGCTGAGGCATGGAAACAAACTGGCTTTGTGCCGGAACGTCCATTTGAAGTCGTTATTTTTTCCGATGAAGAAGGCGCGCGCTTTAACGGTGGTTTCAGTGGAAGTTCATCGATGATTGGCGAGGCGACACGAGAAGAACTCCTGCCGAAAGTGGATATCCATGGCGACCCTTTTTCAAAGGTTTTAGAGGACATTGGGCTATCGGTTGACGAATTTTTCAATTCAAAAAGGGATCTCAGCAAGCTTGAGGCGTTTGTGGAAATACATATTGAGCAAGGAAAAAGATTGGAGCGTGCCGGGGTTCCAGTCGGAATTGTAACTGGAATTGCGGGACCTTGTTGGTTGAAAATGACGTTTTCGGGTCACGCTGGACATGCGGGCAACACGCCAATGGACGACCGTCGCGATGCACTTGTTGCAGCGAGCCAATTCATCTACGAGGTGCAGTCCCTTCCCGCCCAGGTAAGCTCATCTGCGGTCGCAACCGTTGGAAAGGTTGATGTCCTGCCAAACGGTATAAATGTAATCCCGGGCGAGGTCCGCCTCACAGTTGACATTCGTGATATTAAAAAAGAAACCCGTGATCAACTCGTCGATTTGGTAATTGAAAAAGCAAAGTCGGTTTCAGCTTCACATGGAACCGGGCTTCAATATGAAGAAACTTTACGAGAACCACCCGTTCCAATTAGCGAGGAAATGCAGCAAAAACTCGAAAAATCCGTCGTGGCACAAGGGATTGAACCCGCGTATTTGCCAAGCGGTGCTGGTCACGACTCAATGATAGTCGGTCATGTGTTGCCGGTAGCGATGATTTTCGTTCAAAGTAAGGATGGCATCAGCCATAACCCGGCCGAATGGTCCTCTTTAAGCGACTGCGTGCAATCTGTGCATGTGCTAAAGGACTTTGTGGAGAGGTATGACGGATAATACGGTTCGAAAAATGGCGTTCTCTCATGAGGGCGCCTTTTTTCGTATAGACATGTGGGTGTGGCCAAAGCAGAATTGCGTTTTAAATTTAGGATTTGCGTCAAATCTGGGATATTTGCGTCTTCACCACGTTATTTGCGTCGTTTCTGAGATATTTGCTTCGTTTACGAGATATTTGCTTCTTTTCCGAGATATTTGCTTCTTTTCACAGATATATGCGTCGTTTCCGAGATATTTGCTTCGTTTCACAGATATATGCGTCGTTTCCGAGATATTTGCTTCGTTTCACAGATATATGCGTCGTTTCCGAGATATTTGCTTCGTTTACCAGATATTTGCTTCGTTTCACCGGTATATGCGTCGTTTCCGAGATATTTGCGTCTTCACCACGATATTTGCGTCGTTTCCGAGATATTTGCTTCGTTTCACAGATATATGCGTCGTCTTCGGCATATTGTTTCATATCTGAGATATTTGCTTCGTTCCACCGATTTTTGCGTCTATTTTTCAGGATTTGCGTCTTTTACGGGATATTTGTGTCTACTCACAGGTTTTTGCGTCCTCCACCAAGTTTTGCGTTACTCACAGTTTTTTTGAGTCTACTCCAAAGTTTTTGCGTCTCCCACCAGTTTTTTCCGTCTACCCCACATAGGATTCAACACAATGGATAATATTAATCCTAACTATGGATTTGAGGGGGTCACTATGCTGCTGGAGCATTTCATTTTAATCGCGATGTGGCTGTTTGGATTTGCGGGCTTATTTCTTTTCATCCCCCGCAAAAATCGCCGAGAGGGAATATTGGCACTATTAATGTTTCAATCCATTATCTGGCTTTGTGATATGCCCACTTTTAAATATGAGTTATTAAGTGCTCCTGTCCGGGTATTTCCAAAAACGACAGATCTCACAGTTACCATCAATTATATTTTTTATCCGACACTATTTGCCATCTATTATGTCCATCAGCGAAAAAATGGCAACACATGGTTTATGTGGACAACCTTTACCGCATGGGTCCTGGTCATCACTTTGTTCGATATTCTTATTGAAAGATACACGGAACTATTAACTTACGGAAGAATGACATGGTATTGGATGCTGCTATACATCGCATTTCTTTTTTTCGTGAGCCATGCCTTTTGTAATTGGTTTTATCATCACCAATCCATGACTCAGCCAGCGGTGGATGACCAATGAGATTAGAATGGTGGATTTTGATATTGGTTTATATTGTAGCCACAGGAATTCTTTTCTTCATCCCCAAAAATAAAGTTCACCTGGCCGTAGTTGCCTTTTTATTCAAACAGTTTATTACCTTTCTTATCGGTTTGGCGGTCGTTGAGTGGGGTTTGCTTGAATACCCGATCCGATTATTTGCATCCATCAATCGGGCGAGTTTCACATTTGAATATTATGCCTTTCCGGTTTTATGCGCCTTGTTTAATGTACGGTATCCCACTAATCGGAGTACCTTTATTAAATTTACGTATTATGCAACTTATTGTTCAGTGATAACTTTATTTGAACACTACCTCGAAAAATACACCGAGCTCATTACGTACATACATTGGGACTGGTATATTACCTGGATTACGTTATTTATATCTTTTTATCTGTCACGATTATTTTGTAGATGGTTTTTCAAAAATGAGAAATCGTAAACGGGGACGAGGAGCTCCCCCTTTTTCCAACTCCCACCATTTACAAATTCCGCATCACGTCATATAATACCAACATACCATTTGAATATCGGCATTCACTCATATAATCACGGGGATATGGCCCGTAAGTTTCTACCAGCGCACCGCAAATGTGCTGACTATGAGTGAGCAATGGGAATGCATTTATGCTTATTCCACTTTCCTTCGTTTAAAGCCTGAAGGTCATTGACTCACTCGTAATGAGGAGTGCAATGATGTTCAGGCTTTTTCATTTTTAAGGATGTTCAAAAAGTCCGGTGAAAATGACACATCGAATTTCTTCGTTGGCTTGCTTTTCCGCTCCTCACGTATTAATAGCATACGTTCCGGTGCTCAAAGCTTCGCTGCCTCGAACTTCTCGGTCCTTTTCATCCTCTTTTTAAACACGTATTTTAAGGGGGAAATTCACATGGAACTTTTACAACAAAAAATTATCAACGAAGGTCGTGTCCTTTCCGACCATGTCCTAAAGGTCGACACCTTTTTAAATCATCAAATAGATCCCGAGCTAATGGTCGAAGTCGGCAAAGAATTTGCGCGCCTATTCAAAAATGACCAAATCACAAAAGTATTGACACTCGAATCCTCAGGGATTGCGCCTAGTATGATGACTGCGCTCGAACTTGGTGTCCCGGTGATTTTTGCTCGAAAAAGAAAATCTCTAACTCTAGTGAATGACCTTCTTTCAGCGTCCGTTCATTCTTTTACGAAAAATGAAACCAATGAAATCTCCGTCTCCAGGAAATTTCTTGAACCAACTGATAACGTACTAATCATTGATGACTTTCTAGCAAACGGGCAGGCTGCACTAGGTCTTGCTGAAATCGTAGAGTTAGCTGGCGCTAAAACCGCCGGAATTGGCATTGTAATCGAGAAATCATTCCAAGACGGTGGACAATTGCTTCGCAATAAAGGTTTCAAGGTTGAATCCCTAGCACGCATCCAATCTTTACAAGGTGGAAAAGTGACATTTTTAGAAGAAGTGGGGGTTGGTCGCTAATGCAAAAAGATCTTTTAAAAACTGCTTCTTTAGGAATTCAACACGTACTCGCGATGTACGCAGGTGCCGTGATTGTGCCGCTCATTGTTGGCGGTGCCATCGGCTTATCAGGTGAGCAGCTCACATATCTCGTTTCAATTGACTTATTAATGTGTGGAATCGCAACGCTTTTGCAGGTGTGGAAAAATAAATATTTCGGGATCGGGCTGCCCGTTATGCTCGGTTGTACGTTTACCGCTGTCGGACCCATGATCGCAATCGGCGGGCAATACGGGGTATCCGCAATTTACGGTTCGATTTTAGTTGGCGGTGTATTCCTTGTTCTCGTCTCTACTATCTTTGGTAAGCTCGTAAAATACTTCCCTCCGGTCGTGACCGGATCAGTTGTTACCATTATTGGGATTACGCTGATTCCAGTTGCAATGAACGACATGGCCGGCGGAGTCGGAAGCGCCGATTTCGGTTCGGTTCAAAACCTTGCCCTTTCATTCGGAACACTATTTTTTATCTTAGTCTTGTATCGTTTCGCAAAAGGTTTTATGCGGCAAATTGCCATTCTACTTGGGTTAATCATTGGTACAGTTGTTGCTTATTTCTTAGGCAAGGTTGAGTTCTCAGCAGTAGCAGATGCGTCTTGGATGCACATGCCTAAACCGTTCTACTTCGGTATGCCAACGTTTGAGCCATCAGCGATTATCATGATGATTTTAGTGTTAATCGTGGGTCTTGTCGAAGCATCAGGCGTTTACTTTGCACTCAGTGATATCACCGGCAAAAAGCTAACAGAAAAAGAGATATCCAAAGGTTACCGAGCAGAAGGAATTGCGACCATTTTAGGCGGAATATTCAACGCGTTCCCCTACACAACGTATTCACAAAACGTTGGACTGATCCAACTCTCGGGTGTCAAAAAGAACACTGTCATCTACGCAGCTGGGGCATTTTTAATTATACTTGGATTCCTTCCAAAAGTCGGCGCGTTCACAACTGTCATCCCAACGCCAGTTCTCGGCGGCGCCATGCTCGCCATGTTCGGAATGGTCATCTCTGCCGGAATTAAAATGCTAAGCAAGGTTGACTTTTCATCACAGGAAAATCTATTAATCATGGCATGCTCAATCGGAATGGGACTTGGCATCACAACCGTCCCTACCCTATTCGCAAACCTGCCCGAAGGCATCCAAATCATCACCAGTAACGGAATCGTCATAGGAAGCCTAACCGCTATTCTCATGAACCTCATTTTCATGAAATCACCGCGTGAGAAAAAGGTGCAGGTGCTGAAGGAGCATGGTCAACAGGCTTCGTAATTAAATAGAAATACAGGCATGCAATTTGCTGCAAATAGATCCGTTGATCAAAGCATTTTTAAGTACTATTGAAAAAAGTAGCTATCCATCCTTCGGTTGGCAGGTGGCTACTTTTTTCTGTATTTTACTACCATCCAAAACTAATTAGATGGGAGTGCTTCATCAATTTTCATTTCCGTAAATAATCAAAAAAGGCGAACCCCCAAAATAGTTCAACTGTCCTATCGTCACTTTCCACAACACTTCTTATATTTCTTTCCACTGCCGCATGGACATGGATCGTTTCTTCCAATTTTAGTTTCATTTTTAACTGGGGCTGTTTGAAGTACAGGTTTTTTCATTTCCTTATTGAATTGCATTTCTCTTTTCATAGATACTCTCTTCCATTCCTGTATATCTGGATGTTTTTCTCCCACAATCGTATAGAAGCTGTAGGCGACATGCTCAACTTCAATTAGAGAATATGCGTATTCATACTCCATATGAGCGTTGAATTCAGGGAGGGCATCAGTTGAAAAATGGAAGCTGAGCGCTTCAATAATTGGCTCTTGCACATCCAGTTCATCCGTTTCCCGATAAGCCTTTCTTAACTCCTGAAGTGCAAGATCCGTTTTAATATTCCCCAAGATTGAAGCAGCATATATGACTGATTCCGGCTCTCTTACATAAGGGGCAACCTCTTTTACAACATGGTCCGATTGAAAACGTACTAATGCAGCCGAAACCTCCTCCAATAAAAAATCGTCATCCCTTGTTAACAAACTTGCAAAAAGTGGGATGTATTTTTCAAGGTTTAGTAACCCAGCCATATAGACATTTATAATACCATTGTCGGAGAACCATTCATCATGAACCTCCTCGGAAAGAGTAATATCAATTTCTTCCTCGGTTATCCATCCTTTTTTTACAATACACTCCGAAAGTTTTTTCACAATTGGATAAAGGTCATATGTTCGGAATGGCGATCGATCAAGTTTATTCAACACCTCTCCATACATCGAATAAACTTCTTCCTCTGTACCTTGCTCGATCACTTCATAGACTGACCAGGTTTGTTCAGGTATATACTTTTTAAGCTTCTCTTTATATTTAAGAGCAAGCGCAGCATCAACCCTACTCAATAAGTTTTTTGCGTGGTGGCTGTTTTTTGGAGTCATGACAGGAATATTATCGATTAAAATATTTAGTGCTTCTTCATTTATGGTTTGGTTATCAAGATACATTAATATATAGGATTGTTTCTCTTCGTTGCTAAACGCTTCCTTCAATAACTCGACCGTCCATTCCTCAGGAACAGAAGGATAGTCATGTAGCGCACGTAAGACTGTTTTTTGGATCAAGAGATCATTCGACAATAAGTGTGGTTTGATTTTTTCTAAAAATGTCATTGGTACATTCCTTTCCCGAATAACTATTTTACTCACAAAGAATACCTTTTCATATAACGGAAGAAAAATAATTAGCCAACTTTTTCAGTCGGCTAATTATTTTTCTTGTTTATAAATGATAATAATCTATGCAACTTTAAAAATTAAGCCTTCAAAATCCTTTTCATTGAAAATTCCATCTGAGGCAGTTTCCAAATTGCCAATTAAATTTACCCGAACCCACCACTGGGGTGCTAGGGTTGATTTTATTTCTTTTACATAAAATGACAATTGCACTCCCCGTTCAACCAGAGCCTTTACAGCCTGAGCAGATACACCCGGAACATAGCCTAGCTGTATCCCCTCTACTGTTTCCATTTTAACAGCATAAGGATCAAATTCATTGTCATAATCCGGGATTGCCTGTAAAGAACTTCCGACACTTAATCGCGATACCCAATTTTCCGGAAGATCCTGATGCCGCATACCATTTATATAAAAATTTGTTTCAAACTGATTATTTTCATATACCCTTAATGGTTCTTCAAATGAGTATGCATCACCAGATAAAATTCCTCTTGTTTCACGAAGTATGTCCATTCGATCGGCTCCAAAAGGAAGGTTTAAATCCTTTAAAACTTTCTTATAATCTACCCTATCCGATGACGGTATGCGCCGGTCAAATGCAGGAAATAAGGACGCAGCAATATACTTCTTATGAACATCTGGGAATGCCGGATGTATACGGTATCCATTTCTTACAGCATCAAGGACCTTTCTGTGCGAATTACTATGGTGGGTATATTCAAAAATATATTTTTCACCATCGTAACTCAACGTTCCAATATGAAAGTATAAATTTTTTTCTTTACTCTTCCAAACAACCAATAATGACTTTATTGAATGCATGTCTCATCCTCCTTTCCTCAAATCAAATATAATTTTATTTATTCTTTGCCTAATAAATTCCTTTAAAAAATGTTTTCTAACAGTAGAAATAAGTGGAAATGTATCAATAAAATCATTATAAGCTTCTAGGTTAAACTCCTCAAGGTTAATTAGTACTTGTCTTATTTCATTAGGAAAATGCATTTTGCAATATTCTAGTACATCCTGCGCTTTAATAGGAGGTTGTGTGTTTTCGATAAGTCCAATTTTAACTTTCATTTTTTTATATAATTTTAGCATTTCCTCTTCTTTTTGAATGATCTTTTCAAGTCTTTGCTCAGGTAGTTGCCAGCCAAGTGATGCACCATTATCATATAATGGACCAAAAAATACATCATTACCTTTAAAAAGCAATTGCCAATTAAATGGATGACGGTCTTGATTACCGATTAGAATATCAAAGACATTCATTGAAATATACTCATACTTTACCAAATTAAAAACAGGATACCGTTCAATTAAATTAAATGCCTGAATTAATAGCTCAAAACTGTTTAAATCACTATTTTGTATACCTTCATATTCTTCTCCAAAAAATGCCGAAAGTAGACCTGCTCCAGGTTCACCTTGGTCTGCGTCATATTGCCGTAGAAAATGAAGCATTAAACACCCTCTCTTGCCGTTTCTATACGCTATTTCTGCTTCCACAGTCTTTAAATTTAGTAACTGAGCAATCTTTGCTCCAATTACTTCATTTACATCTTCCCAATTAACACGATCCCCAGATAATTCCCTCGGATATTTCATAATATATTCATTTTCATCTGGTGATAACAATTCAACCTTTTCTAGAGTACTTTTTTCACCGTGACTTATAAAAGTCCAATTAGTAACGTCCCTCATCTTATTACCTCACATTTATTAAAGCCCTAGTTTTGAAATTTTATCTTGATCTTAACTTTTCCTACCGCGCTCCCAAAACCTTCGAACTAACAGCTTTCGTCCTTCTTAAAGACATTGCTTCCCACAGTGCTTCATTCGTGATGGACTCATCTCCACTCAAATCGGATATGGTTCTAGCCAAACGTAGTATTTTCATTTGTACACGACTGCTCCATTGACAACTGGCAGACCATTTTTGAATCAACTGTTTTTGTTCGTATTGAAGGGATTTTCCGATTCTAAACATTTCATTTTCTGCAATTGAATTTAAAAATTCACCTTGGTATCGTTTATGCTGTCTATTCCTTGCTTCAATGACTCGCCTCCGTATTACTTGAGAAGATTCATTTTTTTCTTGTAAATCGCGTTGCAAAGGAACTGATTCTAATTCTAGAATAATATCAATGCGGTCTAAAATTGGGCCAGAAATCCGATTTTGATAGGCGTTTATTTGTTTTGGTGTACACGTACAATAATGACTTCGATCACCCAAATAACCACATGGACAAGGGTTCATAGCGCCAATCAAAATAAACCTGGAAGGGTAGATAACTGTTGTGGCCGCTCGACTTATCGTTACCTTTCCCGTTTCAATTGGTTGTCTCAGCATATCCAAACTCCGCCTCGGAAATTCTGCCATTTCATCCAAAAACAGTACACCATGATGTGCAAGGGAAACTTCACCTGGCTTTGGATTGGAGCTTCCTCCAATTAGGGAAACAGAGGATGAAGAATGGTGTGGAGAACGAAATGGCGCTTGAGTTGGGTTAAGTTGTGATACTTCCGCTAACTGATAAATGCTCATTACATCAAATTGACTATCCTTCGTTAATGGTGGCAGAATCGAAGGTAACGACTCCGACAATAGACTTTTTCCACTTCCCGGTGGGCCAATTAGTAAAACATTATGGGCTCCGGCTGCTGCTATTTCTAGTGCACGCTTTGCACGTTGATGGCCGATTATGTATTTGAAATCTTTTTCATCTTGGGTATTCTGTGGTGGGGATTTTTGTAGATTCTTAGTAGAGGCTTGAAACATTGATTTTGCTTTGCCTGATAAAGATTGTACTACGTCATCAAGTGAATGAACAAATCGCAGATCTATTCCTTCAAGATTTGCAAATGGCAAATCTTCAATGAATGGTAGGTACAGAATTTTAATATTTTGCCTTTTGGCTGCTAGAATTGCTGGTAGCATACCCTTTACTGACTTAATTTCTCCGGTAAGAGATAATGCTCCAAGAAAAGCGGTGTTTTCCGGTATCTCACGTTGAATATAATGCATTTCTTTCATTAACCCTATTGCCATTGCCAGATCAAAAATAGGGATATTTTTCTTTTGCTCAGAAGGTGAGAGATTAATAATGATCTTCTTGCCTGGAAAACTACAATTATTTGCATACAATGTGGCCATCACACGGTCCTTTGACTCCTTAACACTGGCATCAGGTAGACCAACTAAACTGACAGACTCTCTACCGGGAATTATTTGAACCTCAACATTTACTTTATATCCTTCCAGTCCACGCAATCCGATACTCGTGACAACAGTGGTCATTTTCGTCCTCCTTAGCTCAAATAAGTAGAATATATGTTCGTATTTGTAATATACACTACTTTATCAACTTTTGTCAATTATTAATTTATTTTAGGACGCTTTACCTGTCCCATCCCATAAAGTAATACTCTGTACCTTACCTCGACCAGGTTTTCTTTCAATCTATTACAAAGAGATGACACTCCTTTAATAGTCTTCATAACTTTAAACAATTTGTAACTAAATTTTGGACATATTTTTTCAAAAAGTGCTGTTTCAAAAAGGATTGGAAAGATTGAGCAGAACAGGTGCAAATGTGTCTTTCTTCTTTCAGGATATGAGTTTCACAGCATTATTTTATACATTTCATTTATTGCAAAATTCAACAAATTCGTTAATAAACAGTCATTTTTTTTAATCTGAGTAACACCGAATGATAACAAACTTTCTGTAGGATAAAGGGGAAGGTATTGGTATCACAGGTAATCCCATCCAATACCCACCCTCAAACTTATAGGAGGTGACACGGCAAGTAACGGATTATAAACAATCCACCTATTAAAAAAATTACGAGTTGGGAGAGACGAAGCAATGAATAAAAAACAGATCGAATCTAAAAAAGCAAACAAAACCCTATCAAAAAAAGTAGCTCCACTAGTAATGTCAACATCAATGGTGACTGCAGGCCTTTTAGCGGCTGGTGCTCCTATTTCTGCGGCAGAGCTTGAAAACAAGGTCGTTGATCAGGCAGCTGTCCAGCAAGTGAAAAATCACGGTCAGGAAGTATCTTCATTAGCTAAAAGTCTAGAAGGTTCCCCTGAAAAAGGGAAATTAATTAGCGAACTTGCTAAATCTAAATCCGGTACAACGAACGATGATACTGACGAAACAATTCAAGATGAGCAACAAGAAGGCGAAATCACGGAAAATCCTGCAACAGCTGAAGAACTAGGAACAGTGGACGGTACTGATGCACCAACTGAAGATGAAGTAATAGCTGATGATACTGCTGATGAAGAGGCAACTGAGGATGATAAAGGGGAAGCCGAAGACGACGCTTCAAATACGGTTGATGAGGAAACTGGAGACGGGACTGACCTACCAACTGAAGTTGACCAAACGGCTGATGATGCAGACGAAACCATTCAGGATGAGCAACAAGAAGACGAAATCACGGATAATCCTGCAATAGGTGAAGAACCAGGAACAGAGGAAGGGGCTGATGCACCAACTGAAGATGTTCAAGTAAGTGATGATATGGCAGATGCTGATGAAGATACTGAAACTTCGGCTGAAGATGGACAAGCTAGCGATGACATTGCAAATACGGTTGATGAACAAACAGGTGACAAGGCTGAAATTCCAACTGAGGATGACCAAGCTGCTGATGATGCAGATGAAACGACCCTTGATGAGCAACAAGAAGGCGAAATCACGGACAATCCTACAACAGGTGAAGAACCAGGAACAGAGGAAGGTATCAATACACCTACGGAAGATGATCAAGTAAGCAATGACACTACAAATGCTGATGATGAATTAACTGAGGAAAGTACTGATACTCCAATTGCTGTTGATGACCCGAGTACATGGGTAGATGAATCTTATCAATTTATCGAAGATAGCTACAAAAGTATTATTGGATACTATCAATCCGTTATTGATCAAAATTTAGACCAAACAATTTCCGAACAAACAAATGAAGTATCAAAAAACACAGCAGAGGTTAATGCAGCAACCGAAGCATCTGCGAATGCTGATGAAACAACAGATACAACAACATTAGAGGCTGACACAGCTCTAGACACAACGGTTGACAATTCAAATACTGAATCAACAATTGATACAGATGTTAATGTTGAAAATGAAGATCAATCTTCTGATTCAGAAACAATAGAGCTGGAAACAGTAGAAAATGCAGAGGTCGAGATTGCAGAACCCATACAAACCGAAACTGGCGTAGAAGTCATTTCAACTACTGAAACAGAACAAACGAATCAAAATGAAGAAGTAAAGGAAGCAGAAAAAATCTCTTTAAAGGATAAAATGATTGGATACTATCAAGATCTAGTTGCTTCATTCCATAACTTTATGAGCTTCTTAAAATAATAAAAACTTAGTAACATAATCATTTGGCGTAATATGAGTTTAATAGCTTTGAACTGAGTAAAAAGTAGAAGTTACTGCCTAAAAAGTTTTCTCCAAACCATAAACCCAAGAATGTTGATATAACAGCATTCTTGGGTTTTTCTTTTTTCATAAGGGATACAGGGACAGGTTCTTTGCCCAACCACATTTTTCCAAACTGAGTGTACCTGTCCCTCTGCCCCACCTAAACATGCGATACGATAAACTCTGCTTGACCGTCAAGGCTATATTCACGAATTCCATTTGGAATGATAAAATGTGTGCCTTTTTGGATTTCAAATGTTTGGCCTTCGATCGTTAGGATGGCTTGACCTTCTAAAACACTTACTTGTAAAAAATCATGGTTCAATTCACGAGATGCCTTACCGTTCAAATTCCAGTGATAAACCGTAAAATATTGCTCCTCAACGAGTCTTTTTTCGATTAAACCGTCATACATATTTTCTGTTTGCTCGACTGCTGCATCCTGATGAGGAACGGTTGTTACTTGAATCGAACGTTTCAGATGGAGTTCTCGCTTGTTACCCGCGTTGTCTGTTCGATCATAGTCATAAACACGGTAAGTGATATCAGAGCTTTGCTGGGTTTCGAGAATGACAATACCTTTTCCAATTGCATGAATCGTGCCGCTTGGAACGTAAACAAAGTCCCCAGCTTTTACTTTAATGCGTCTTAATAGCTTATCCCACTCACCCTGCTCAATCATTTGTGCAAGTTCTTCCTGTGTTTTCGCATGGTGTCCAAGTACCAATTCGGCCCCATCTTCTGCACTCACAACGTACCAACATTCTGTTTTCCCAAATGGCACGCCTTCCACCTTTCGCGCGAACTGATCGTTTGGATGCACCTGAACGGAAAGGTCATCTGCTGCGTCTAAAATTTTTACAAGCAATGGATATTCTTCGTCATTATCAGGCTGTTTGTTAAAAAGCTCCCCTTGTTCATTCCAAGCATCTGCTAATGTTTTTCCCTTCAGTGGGCCATTTTTTATCATGCTGGGACCATTCGAATGGGCAGAAATCACCCATGCTTCCCCAGTTTGCTCAGAGGGGATTTCATATTGAAATTCCGACTGTAATTTCTTCCCGCCCCAAATTCTTTCTTGAAAAACGGGTTGCAGAAAAATAGGTTCGTTATTATACATTCTTTAGCCTCCATGTATTTGATTTCCAATAATTGATCTATGTATAGCCGAAAAGAGAGCATATCATTTCTCTGCCCTCTTTCCAACCTTACTATATTTTACTGAATATCCTCAAGCAATTGATAAGCCTGTTCTTTCGTTGTTGTTTTTAGTAATTGCTCCCTGAAGTCTTCGTCCATTAATTTACGAGAAAGCATTTGTAAAATTTTCAGATGTGCGTCACCTGCTGCGTGTTCAGGAACAGCAATCATAAAGATGAGCTTTGCATCCGTTCCGTCTAGGCTATTCCAGTCAACACCGTCACGCTTAATCCCGAAGGCAACAGCTGGATGTTTCACGGTATTTGATTTTCCATGCGGAATGGCAATATTCATTCCTAGTCCGGTGGAGCTTTGTTCTTCACGATTTAATATCGCTTGTTTAAACTCTTCTTTTGAATTTAATACACCACTAGCATCTAACTTTGCGATTAATTCATCGATTACATCATCGCGAGTGGCACCAACTAAATCTGGCTCAATTAAATACTCACTTGAAATATCCGTTAATTTCTTAATTTCTACGTTCGATGCAGGAGCTCCTGTCTGTTCAACTTTTTCTTCGCGAACCGGTTCAGCCGCTACCACTCCAGATCCATCAGCAACTGCAACCGCTGGCTCGCCTTCAACATTCTTTTTCAGTGCAATAACCATAAAGGCTGTAACCACGGCACCAATAATCGCTGCAACAAAGAACATAATCACATTGTCAACCGCACCTAATACTGCTACAATTGGACCGCCGTGTGCGACTCTGTCGCCAACATTCGCCATCATTGCAATGACAGAACCAACCATAGAACCGACGACAATACTTGGAATTACGCGTAATGGATCTTGTGCAGCGAATGGAATCGCTCCTTCAGTTATTCCGAATAAGCCCATTGTGAATGATGCTTTCCCTGCTTCTCTTTCCGTTGGACGGAATTTACGCTTATTGATAAATGTTGCAAGTCCTAAACCAATTGGCGGAATACAGATCGCAACCGCAATTGGTCCCATGATTTCATAGTTTCCTTCTGCAATCATCGCTGAACCGAATAAAAATGCAACCTTGTTGAATGGACCACCCATATCAAAGGCAATCATTGCCCCAAGAATCATAGCTAATAGAATTGAACTTCCACCTTGCATACCGGCTAATAATTCTGTCAAGGATTCAAACACTTGGGCAACTGGTGCCCCGATGACATAAATGAATAGTAACCCAACAATGACCGATGCAAAAATTGGAATAAAGATAATTGGCATAACTGGTTGAACGGCTTTTGGCACTTTAATTTTTTTAATTGCAAGGGCCACATAACCTGCTAAGAAACCGGCAATGATACCGCCAATAAATCCGGCACCCGCTTCACTTCCATAAAAACTGCCATTTGCGGCAATGTAGCCGCCAATCATCCCGGGAACAAGTCCTGGACGGTCCGCGATACTTACAGCAATAAAGCCTGCCAAAATCGGAACCATGAACATGAATGCTGTTCCGCCAAGGCTTTCAACCTGCTTCCAAATTGAATCCTCCGGAATCACAATCCCGCCGGGTGTTTGCTCACCGCCAAGTGTTAACGCAAGCGCAATCAACAATCCCCCTACCACAATGAATGGAACCATGTAGGAAACACCGCTCATTAAGTGCTTATAGATAGGGTTTTCTTTTTTCTTAGGGCTGTTTGCTTTGCTGGCTGTTGCCATGTCCGGTTTGTAAATAGAGGCATCCTCACTTAGAACCTGTTTGATCAGTTCTTCTGGCTTATGCACACCATCTTTAACACCGGTAATGACTACCTTTTTTCCAGCGAAACGCTCTTTCGGTACTTCTTTATCTGCCGCAATGATAATGCCATCTGCTTCAGCAATATCTTGATCTGTTAATGCATTTTCGACACCAATTGAACCTTGTGTCTCAACTTTTATATCAACGCCCAACGCTTTGCCTGCTTTTTGTAAGTTCTCAGCGGCCATGTACGTATGAGCAATACCAACAGGACAAGCTGTAACCGCTACTATTTTTGCCATGCTAGTTCCTCCTACCTAAAAAATAATTTTTGTAAACGCCTACCTTTATAGTACCCCCTTCTTGTCCTGCTAATTTCTTATATTTTTACCGGAACTTGCGGTAAAATGAATTTTTATTTGAAAACGTTTAATAAAAATAATAAGCAGTGGAGCAACTCGTACCCACACTGCTTACAAATTTTTTATAAACTTTCCTCAAGCACCCGAACAAATCTTTTAAAATCCTGTGCTTCCATTAATTTTTTCACAACAAGTGGCGTTTCACTAAGCGAGGCAATGTTTCCAATAATTTCACGGAGCTCTGTTTGAGACTCTTTTGAGATTGAAAGCATGAAAACAAGCGAAACGAACTCATCTCCCCACTCCAGAGGCTCTTGTAATAATGCCACTGCTAGTACAGGCTTTTGAATGAGGGATGGGTCTCCATGCGGAATCGCAATCCCCCCGCCAATCGCTGTTGAGGATTTCCGTTCCCGGTTAACAGAGCTATGTATATACTCTCGGGTCACAAAGCCTTTTTCATAAAGCGACATTGCAAGCATTTCAACAACCTCATACCGGTGTTCCTTTTGGACATCGAAAAAAGTGAGCTCTTCCCTTAGTAACGGAGAGAAAACATGGGCATCCTGCGATTGACGTTTCTTTTTAACCTGAAGTTCTTCGACAAACTGATTTAATTTCTTCTTATCCTCCTGACTAAATAACGGGGAAATGACAATCGTTTCCACCTCTATGTTTTCAAGCGCAATGGTGGAGATAATAAAATCAACCTGCTTCTGACTTAAATAATGCGTGATCTCTGCTTTCCCGATACAGTCTAAAATCTCGATTTCCTGATATTTTTGCTCAATTTTCGCCCGAAGTAAATGCGACATGCCGATTCCCATATGGCAAACAATCAAAGCCTTCTTTTTCTCTACCTGGCGTTTTGTTTCAAGCCTTTCAATCGAAGCTTGAAAATGAAGGACGATATAAGCCGCCTCATCCTCTGGAATCTCCAAATTAAAAATGTGATTTATTTCTTCAAGTGACAAAATCACCATACTAATCATATACGGATACATTTGTTTAATCTTCGAAAGAAGTGGGTTGGTAATTGGAAAACCGTAACGGATTCGGTTTAAGACCGAGTGCATATGTACGGTAAGTCCATTTGTTAAAATCGGGTCATCTTCAAATCGGAAAAGGGTAAGTTGGGTCATTTTTTCAAGGAGGGCTTGGACAATCGCAACTGTTTCCTCATTATATTGAAGTATCTGCTGTGAGCCTTCCACCATCCGTTTTCCACTAATCAAATGCCAGGTAAAATAAACCTGTTCTACCTGCGGAAATTTTAATCGAAACGCCGATTCGAGTTGGATGAAGAACCAAGTCGCATACTGATATTCCTTCCGCTTTATGGCATCCTCTATTTCAGTATCTTTAACAAACACAGGTGATTTTTGACGTGTCCGCTTAATCATAACCAATGCATGAACAAGCAAACTTTCGACAGCCTCATCCGTAAACGAAATCGAACACTTATTTTGCATATCTTTTAACACTCTTCTCACAGTTGAGATCTCATAGGGTAAAAATAAATCCAAGACAGCATTATTTTCAGTCTGGACTAGGTCGGATAAATGCGCCAATGCATTCCGCTTCTTTAATTCTGTACCTTGTACGATATTCCCAATTCGCTGTTTTGAAACTAATTCTAGCTCAAAATATTGAAGCCAATTCATAATCGTTTCCAAATCTTTTTTGATTGTAGCCTTTGGGACATAATAACGATCTGCCCAATATTTTAATGTAATTCCCTCCCGGCTTGTTAACAACTGAAAAGCCATCTCAAACAATCGTTCTTCAAACGTTTTCAGTTCACTTGATAGCATATCGCGTAAAATCTCCGACCGGTCGTACTCATCAATTATGATGGAAATCCCGATGCCCGGCTTACGAACCATACTAGCGCTATCATAATCCTGCAGAAACTCCTCCAAGCGGTCCAAATCATTCCGCACCGTTTTCTCCGCACAATCCAATTTTTCTGCTAAATCGTTTATTTGTAATGTCCCATCCTCGTTAAGAAGCAACAATCTTAATAATTCCTTCTGTCTATGATTCATTCGAAGCACCTGCTTAAACTTTCAATATACAAAGTGTAACGTGATTTACTGGCCAAATCAATGTAAGTGCCACTGGGAAAAATTCACTATCCCACAATAAAGAGCCACCCCACCGAGTGGAGCAGCCCGTTAAAAAGTTCTATTCAAATAAAGGACTCACAGCTTTTTCGTTGTGGATGCGGTCGATTGCGTTGACTAGCAATGGTGCAACGGAAATGGTTGTGATTTTATCGATTCGTTTTTCTTCTGGTAATTGAATGGTATTTGTGATGACCAGTTCTTGAATTGGTGAAGACTCAATTCGTTCAATTGCTGGGCCTGATAAGACTGGGTGCGTACAGCATGCGTACACTCCCTTTGCTCCCATTTCTTTTAAGGCTTTCGCAGCAATGGTAATCGTTCCGGCTGTGTCAATTAAGTCGTCGATAATGATGGCATTTTTCCCTTCGATATTACCAACGATATTCATGATTTGCGCCACATTTGGCTTCGGACGTCGTTTATCGATAAAGGCAATTGGTGCATTTAACTGGCTTGCCAATTTTCTAGCCCGAACAACACCGCCTTGGTCAGGTGCAACTATGACGACATCTTCAAGCCCTTTTCCAGCAAAATATTCCGCAAGAAGCGGTACACCAAGCAATTGATCCACAGGAATATCGAAAAATCCTTGAATTTGCGGTGCGTGCAGATCCATAGTAACAACCCTTGTTGCACCCGCTTTTTCAAGTAGATTTGCGATAAGCTTCGCTGTGATTGGTTCACGTGAGCGGGCTTTTCGGTCCTGGCGTGCATACCCGTAGTAAGGAATTACAACATTGATGTTTTTAGCAGATGCCCTTTTTAGCGCATCAATCATGATTAACAGTTCCATCACGTGCTCGTTTGCTGGCTGTGAGGTCGATTGTACCAAGTATACCTCACTTCCGCGCACACTTTCTTCTATGTTAATATGTATTTCTCCGTCACTAAAACGAGATACTGAACTTTTCCCTAACTCACAGCCAAGTAACGTTGCCATTTCCTCGGCTAATTTTGAATTTGAATTTAAACTAAACATTTTAAAACAATTGTTTAATTGGTAAGCCACTGTTCGTCCTCCAAGCAAAAAATAGTCTATATATAATATAACCTAATTTTGCGGGCATTTACATAGGGCCAGGTCACAAATTTCGACAAATCTTAGTATAATCCATAAAAAAGGACACCACGCACGTGATGCCCTCCATATCAAAACACAATCGTCTTATTATGATCGACAATAATTCGGTCTTCCAGATGCCATTTTACTCCACGGGCGAGCACGTTTCTTTCGATGTTTTGACCGATTTTTTTCAGTCTTGCCACATCGTCACGGTGATCAACGCGTGCAATATCTTGTTCAATAATCGGGCCCTCGTCCAAGTCGTTTGTGACATAATGGGAGGTCGCACCAATTAATTTTACCCCGCGAGTATATGCACGCTCATACGGTCTTGCTCCGACAAACGCCGGCAGGAATGAGTGGTGAATGTTGATAATTTGATTTGGATATGCCGCGACAAAGTCCGGTGTTAACACCTGCATGTAACGTGCGAGCACGATTAAATCAATTTCATACTCTTTTAAAATTTGTAATTGCTGTTCCTCAACCTGCTTTCGGATGTCCTTGTTTGCAGGAATATAAATGAACGGAATACCGAGATTTTCAACAACAGGTCGCGCATCCTCATGATTGCTCACGACAAGCGAAATATCCGTCATCAAGTCGCCGCTTTGCCATTCCCATAGAAGCTCATGCAAACAGTGCAGTTGCTTGGAAACAAAGATGGCTGTTCTTTTCACATTTTGGACATCGATTAGCTTCCACTTCATTGAAAATTTTTCTGCAACCTCTAAAAAAGCAGATTCCATTTCTGGCTTTTTCTCAGATAAGGATGGGCAGTCAAATTCAATGCGAAGATAAAATGTCCCTTCTTGATGATGGGTGGAATATTGGCTGGATTCAATGATATTCGCATCGAATGAATATAGTAATTGGGAGATTGCCATCACGATTCCCGGTTGGTCGGGACAACTCACCAATAGCCTTCCATGATTCTGATTCTTGCTTTGAAACTCTTCCTTGTTAAAATACATGTTCATTACCTCACATTAATTAATGAGAAATATTATAACAGTATCTTGGAGGGTTGTCTAAAAATTCCGGGTCAGAGGGACAGGTTCTGTGTCCCACCACTTTTTCCCTGGGACAGTAAACCTGTCCCCATGTCACATCATATTCAAGAATTGTTCCCCTTTTGAGGATATAGTGGTACCAGCACGACCTTTTCGGACGTTTAGAAGTCCCATTTTTTTCAGTACTTCAAGGCGCAGGCGTAATTGCTGGTCCGTGAGTGAGTTTTCCTTATCATTCATTTGTTTTTGTAAACCCTTTCTACCATAGGATTTATTCTGTTCTTTTCCCTTTTTCAAGATTTTCAACAGATTAATACTTTCTTCCAAAAACCCATGCTTTTCGATTTCATCAATGACTTCTTTGAGATCAATTTCATCATTATTAGAGGCTGTTTTTTTCTCAATCCCTTTAAAAAATAGCGGTAGTGAATCAATTTCAATGTCAAAAATATTTAGACAGACACAATAAGAAACCACATTATACAGTTCCCTTACGTTTCCTGACCATTCATAACGAAGAAATGCATCAATCACTTCCCCGGAAAATGTGACAGTACCTTTTTTTAAGTGAGCTTTAAATGCATCAATTAGCATTTCTAGGTCTTCAATTCTTTCCGTTAATGAAGGCATTCGAATACGATACGAGGAGAGATACGAATAAAAATCCCTACGAATCACGTTTTTATTTGCCAATTCTTGCAAACTATCAATTGTCGAAAAAATAAGTCGAATCTTTTGTAAAGCCTTTTCATCAAATCTTTCATTTATTTTAATCCACTCTAGCAGCTTACCCTGTAGTCGATTAGGGATGTGGTCTATATTTTTCATGTACAAGGTGCAACTTCTAGCCGCCTCCAAAACACCAGGTAACTTGGATTCCTTATCTCCGAAAAGCTCCTTTTCCATTTGTTTGGCATCCTTGTCCGCACAATTATAAATGTAAAACGGTAGAGACCTGTTCAACGATTCATTATGAATCATTTCTGCCATCATTCGTTTACCTGTCCCGGTTTCTCCCTCAATATGAATAATCTGATGTGTAACGGCAAGTTTTTGGGCAATGTTTTTCGTTTGTAACATGATTGGAGAACGTGTCCTAAATTGATCAAAGGTTTTTTGTTGATTTTGATCCTCTAGAATAGACGGACGATTTGCCACCTTATTTTCAAACAAGAAAACCAATGAACGAATATATCCATTGAATAATAAAGTTTCCTCGAATTCCAAACTAAAATATTCGCATACTTCTTTTATTGTATCAAATGAAATCACACGAGGGCCAAGATCAATCACCATTGGAAAGCCTTTAGGCACAAGATTTACCTCACCAGGTGTAACAACTACATCAATATTTTCCATAATGGTTCCATTAGTGCCGAAAGGAAAATACACGTGTTCCGGTACGATTTGCTTTAAAGCATTTGCTGTTTGAATCGCATCTTTTTCATTATCATTGACTACCAATATATGTTTTCCATGTGCGAGATGAAGTAATTCTTTCGTATTGACGATGTTCACCGTTCTTGATGCAGGGATGCACACACATTTTTCAGGGAGAAAAGGTTTTACGATTTCGGAAATTGCCGTTCCAGTAAGTAGCACGATATCCTGTTCCTTCACCATGCCATAGTTGAGTTCTTTTACACTGATCCAACTTACATTTATCGACCCATTAAAAATATGATCAACCTGCTTAAATAAGTGTTGCAAATTCTCCTCTTGTATTCCAATTAGAATGAGTCTTCTATTCATAAAATCCCGTCCTGATTTTCATATATTAGAAAAGGCTGTTGGATATGCAACAGCCTCATTTCTTCTATTCTATAATGGGTAGTCCATGTTTATCAATTATTTTCAATATCTAAAACCTTGTCAACAATTCGATTCGCTTGTAAAAGTGCATAGTTTACCTTGTTTATACTTCTTGTCAATTCTGTTCTAAGTAAAAAAAATTCATGTGTTTGTGGCTCAACTTGTTCAAGCTTTGAAATATCAGACAGGGATGGAATCACAACTGGGTTTACAGCTAAATCCTGATCAAATCGGTTACCCTTCACATAATTCAAAGGAACCAATTCTTGTGAAAGTTGTATAATTCCTTCGTTAAACAAATATTCATATTCGGAAAGATTTTCACCATTTTCAATAAGCCCGTACATTTTGTTAAGTTTGTTTTCTAATTCGATAACGCGTTCGAGCGCTACCCCAAAATCAATGGCACCCTTTGCTTGGTCTGCATATTGATTCAGCGCATCTTTCATCTCGGCAACCGAAAGGCGATGGTTTACAGGAATAATGGGTGCAGTCGCAAGATCATAAACGATATCCAAATAAACTTGGCAATCTCGTCTTAAATTCTTAAGATCAATTTTGTCTATCATGTCCTCAGTTGTATGCCACCACCATCCGTATCCTCCTGTTTTTCCACCGCCAAATAATTGTCCAAAGGCCTGTGCCGCAGGTTCTTCTGAAGCCGGCTGCTCGGAAAGACCCATTAATAAGGATGGCATTCCTGTTCCCCAGAAGCTTTGGTCTCCAGCGCGGCTATACCGTGACCCATTAAAGTGCTGATTCGCAATTTTTAGAACAGATCGTTTGACAATTTCTTTCGTTTCCGCCATACAGTTATTTTCTGACAAAATGCTCGCACCTTTTGCTCCTACAGAATCAATATTGACATGGGCTACCCCATTTTCATGAAGCTCCTCCCAATTCTGGTCACAGTACCACGTTGAAGCTGCATATCTTCCGTGAGAATGGCCAGACCAAAATGCAAAACGAACCGATCGCCTTAATTCACTTTTATGACTTGCGATGATGCGTGCAACCTCGACCATTGTTGCATTCGCCGTTCCATTATCCATAGCCCCATAATGCCATGAATCAATATGGCCACTGAACAACACAAATTTTTCTGGTTCTACATTCCCTTTGATTTCACCTGTTAAAAAGGGTATCTTCCTCCATCCGGTGTCAACTTTTGTTTGGACACGGGCATTTGCACGCACGTTTTCACTGAGGATGCTCTTAATCTCATTCCCACGCTTTGCCGTTAAAGACACAACTGGAAGATTTGGTAATAATGGGAATGTTTTCGTTGTCGGACTTCCCCATACTGATGAAACAATCATTTCATGTGTGTACTCCGCATTAATAAAAATGGCTGCGATTGCACCTGATGCTTCTGCTCTTTCAACAGAAGGACCTGTTGCAAGACCATCGATAAGTACGATTTTCCCCTGTACATTTTGGTTTAAAAAATCGACTTCCAGACCTTTTCCAACATACACAATTGGTCCTTCTACCCCACCTTCAGGAGTTGTCGCTCCCATTGAATGAGTAATACATGTAAATGGAACTCCTTCAACTTCTATGTCTCCACTTACAGGGAGGCTAATATAGGCATCACAAAACTCTAGCACAGGTTCAATTCCGAATTCCTCTAGCTTACCTTTTACATAATAAAACGCGCGAAGCTCTTCTTCAGAACCTGATAAACGAACTTCTTGTGCGATATTTTTTGTATATTCCATTAAAAGCTCTGCATTTACTTCTTCAAATAGGGGTTTTACTCCACTTTCCATTTTTTGTTCACTTCCATCCCTTTATTCGTTTGCTAATCTTGAAATTAGTATGGCAACTAGTGCACTACGGACTGGCATTTGTGAGATGAGAAGATGCTCATTTGGCGCGTGGGCACCATCTCCAACCGGTCCTAAACCATCTAAAGTTGGGGCAAATTGAGAGGCAAAGCTTCCATCACTCCCGCCACCACTGGCTTGCTCTTCGAGATCAAAATTAAGATAGTCCTTTGCAATATCCTTTGCTGTTTCAAACATTTTGCTAATTGCAGCCGTTTTTTCCATTGGTGGTCGGTTAATTCCGCCTGTCACTTCTATCGATAGCCCTTCCTTAGAAGGGGTGATACCTCGAATTAATGGAATAATTTTATCAAATTCTTCATTATTTAAGACACGCAAATCTAATTCTGCTTCTGCTTCAGCAGCAACCACATTCGATGCACTCCCACCTTTAATAAGACCCACATTTAATGTCGTTCCTTTTTCAAAGTCTGTTAAGCCGTGCAAATACAAGGTTTGACGCGCTAACTCTTCAATGGCACTTACTCCTTTTTCAGGTTCAATCCCTGAATGTGCTGCACGTCCATTCACTTTAATGGTGAAAATACCGACACCTTTACGTGAGGTTTTTAGTTTTCCGGTTGTTGAGCTTGCAGATTCTAATACAAGTACATATTTACTTTTTTTCGCTTCGGCTTCGATTAAATCACGTGAGCATTCACTTCCGATTTCCTCATCAGAGGTAAACAGCATCACAACCTTTGATTTTAACGGAACCTGTATAGTTTGTAAGGCATGCAAGGCGAACAGTCCTTGCACAATTCCACCCTTCATGTCGAATGAACCGGGTCCATAAAGCTTATCCCCTTCAATTCGGAATGGAAGTTTTTTAAGTGTGCCTCTGGGCCAAACCGTGTCCATATGCGCCAATATTAAAATTTGGTCCTCCCCATCTCCTATTACACAGCGAAGATGATTTCCTCGTTTCTCATTTTCAAAGGCTTCAATTGTGCCGCCGACATACTTTGCGTATAGCATTTTCAACTGCTCCCCAACTTGGTCGACCATTACTTTTTCAAGGGAAGGTGATTCAATTTCAACTAAACTTTTAAGGACCCCAACCATCTCGGATTGTTTTCCCTTTAAAAACTCAACAACTTGTTGTTCCATGCTTATGCCACCTTATTTTTAAAATCATATTTCTGAAATGTTCCTAAACTACAAACACCTATGTTACCTTATTCGCAACATAGGTGTTCAATTCCTTCAGTTTATTCAATCATTAAAAAATGGTTGTAATGATTCTTTTGGAACCGGTTTTGTGAAATAACTGAAGACGATCAATAAAATCGTTGAAACCGTAACACCTGGGATTACTTCATTTAGTCCAAATGGCTTGTCCAAAAGGAACCAAATTAATACAGTTACAACACCGCCTATCATCGAAATAATCGCGGCGGTACCCGTTGCCCTTTTCCAATTCAGGCCTATAACGACAATTGCAAAGAAGAAACTTGCAACTAGCGATGCTTGAACCAGTACAATAAATTGAACCATGTCAAATGGTTTTACCGCAAAAATCAACGGAATGATAGCAAGTACAAGAACTGCAATACGGTTAACAAACATTTTCTGCTTGTCTGTTGCATCTTTTTTGATTGTCCCATAGATATCATGTGATACCGCAGAAGCCGAAACAATCATGATCCCTGATACCGTACTCATGATGGATGCCAAAATCGCAACCATAAACAAAGCACCTATAACCGGTGGTAAAATATCTAGGGCCATAATGGATGAAGCTGAGTCCGGATTACTTAATACAGGATATACAGAACGGATAGCTAGCCCAACTAAACCGATGGAAACTGCAATAACCGCTTGGAAAATAAACGAATAGCCAATTGCTAGACGTACTGTTTTTTCACTTTTCATCGAATACATACGTGCTAATTCATACGGTGCAATTGCCATCGATAGACCAAAAGCTAACCCAAATCCAAGCAGGTCTTTAAAGCTCCAATGCCAACCGGTTAAGCCTGGGTCTAATTCAGAGAGGAACGCACCCACACTTGAAAATCCACCAGACTGTTGCATCAAAATTGGTACGGCTACTAGGAAACATCCAGCCATAATAATCGCTTGGAAGAAGTCACTGTATGCCGTTGCTTTCATACCGCCCTTCATTGTATAAATCAATGTAATTCCAATCGTAATGGTCGCACCCCAAATCATTGGAATGCCAAATAGCGTGTTAATTAATATTCCGCCTGCTACATATTGTGCAATTAAATATACGCTGTACGCAATTACAATTAGAATCGCTGCAAGCATTTTTGCAAATTTACTGTTGTAGCGCTTTTCAATATATTCAGGAACCGTCACACCCTTGAACTTTTGAAACTTTGGTGCAACGAACAATGCACTTACAATCCAACCAGCCCATAATCCCGGCCAATACCATAAATAACTGGCTCCTGTTAAATAAAGTACACCGATTGTTCCAACGAATGTTCCCGCACTTAGCTGTGTAGCTGCTAGTGCTGCTCCCCCGATAACAGGGCCAATAGACCGTCCCGCGACAAGGTGGTCTTCACTTGTTTTATTGCCGCGTCCAGCTAAAAGACCGATTGCGACTGTTATGGCAAAATAACCGATTACAACTAATAAAAATACTGGACTTACATCAAACATAAATTCCCCTCCTTAGTCCTTCGCATTTTTCTTAATAGCCCATACGAAATATAAAGTTACAAATACTACTGAATAAATCACAATTCCCCAAAAACTAAACCCCATAATTCGCGCCACCTTTACTTTTTCTTTTCTCAGATATTGCCCATACCGCCAAAAGCAGAAGGATACTCAAAATGGATATTACTGAAATAATTGTAAAGGAGTTCCATGAGTTGTTTTTCTCATAGAATACATACTTTGCATAAACAGGTATGTTTGTCATGTCCTTCTCAATTTGATTATGTCCTGATTCAAGTACGACCGGGAACGAATTCTTTTGAACCACATTTCCCTCAGGTGCTGTGAATGTTACATGAACTGCACGATCATTTTGACTTTTATAAGCCGGAACAAATAATGGCACTTCAAATTCATTTTCAACCCTTACCACCTCGTACTCGATGGTATATTCCATCATCTCTGAGTTTGAGGCAGGAATTTGTACAAAATAACGGTCTAATTCATCACCCTCAGTCACTTCTAATGGGATTTCCTGATTTTCAGATGTAATTTTTATATTTTTTATCAAGCCTGTTTTTCTAACAAAATGCTCGACCCTCCCATCCGTAACCCCCTCTAGACCTTTGAGAGTAATT
This sequence comes from Bacillus sp. REN16, assembly GCF_020731355.1. Lineage (GTDB taxonomy): Bacteria > Bacillota > Bacilli > Bacillales > Bacillaceae_L > Ferdinandcohnia. The sequence goes on from NZ_JAJFZK010000003.1 coordinate 81,056, forward strand.
GTTTCATTTACATGGTAATTTTCGTCATTTGTTTGAATATCAATTGTTGCCTTATCAACCGTCGGTTCAACATCTTCCGCATACACTTGCTGAATTGATAATCCAATAAAACTCAACATTATGACCAATAAAAAAATGACCCTAAGGCTTTTCATACTGTTCCCCCTTATTTGAATTGTTTGAATAATAAAATGATTATATAACACAAAACACCCTATTACAACCTATTTATTTTCCATATCAAAAACACCACATGAATTCATACATCATTTGGGTGGTGTCCCTACAAAATTTATATATTTTACAATAATTAAACCCATGCCACTATTTTTGTAGCATGGGTTCGAAAATTCTATTTAGTAGTTGGTACTCTTTTTAAAAAGTGATCCAAGAATTTTTGCGCATCGACTTCAGTGCATACGTTTATTTTTGGATTCCCTTCCAGTACCGGTACTGTTCTGCCGTCTTCTTCGCCTTCAGTAATCACATCGACCCCTATGTACTTCGTTTTGACGAGGCTTGGGTCAATCGCGACGCCGACTGCTAATGGATCATGAAGGCCGCAGCCACCAATTCCAGGGTTGCCGGATTCATAGAAATCATGGTAATAGCCGACCATATCTGCAAAGAAGTCGCCGACCTCAGTACCCCGCCACGCATCTACTTTATCTCTCGGCAACAAGGTTTGCATCGTCACATCCAGCCCAACCAATTTTATCGGTAACCCTGAAGATAACACGATTCTTGCAGCCTCAGGGTCTGTGAAAATATTTGCCTCAGCATGTGGTGTTACGTTTCCTGGTACAAAGGCCGCTCCACCCATAATCACCACTTCCTTAACCAGCCCGACAATCTCCGGCGCTGTTTGAAGCGCAAGAGCCAGGTTTGTCAACGGCCCCACTGCGATTATGGTCACCTCATGTGGAAGCATTTTTACCTGATCAATGATAAAATCGACCGCCGACTTGTGTTCGGCTGCATTCACGGGTTCAAAATCCAACACATTTCCCAACCCATCTTCCCCGTGAACATGTTTCGCAAAGCCTTCACGGTTCCCACGAGCTAATGGCTTTGCCGAACCCGCAAACACTGGAATCCTTTTTCCAAGCTTCTCTATAACAGCAAGTGTGTTTCGAGTCGCCTCTTCTACTGCAACATTCCCATAGCTCGTCGTTAATCCAAGGATATCAAGCTCTGGTGAATTCACCGCATACGCAATCGCCATCGCATCATCTATACCTGTATCCACATCAAAAATAACTTTCTTCATGTTGTACCTCCTATTTCCATATCAAACTGGTTTTCACTTGGGACGATGGACCTGTCCCTGTGTCCCAACATCTTCAAGAGTTGGCATTGAGGCTTGTGCGCCTTTTTTTGTAACGGCTAAAGCCCCGACAGCATTTGCAAATTCCGTTGCTTCTTGCAAACTTTTTCCGCCAACGAGTGCTGTTGCAAGCGCACCCGCGAATGCATCGCCCGCTGCCGTCGTGTCAACCACATTCACAGTGCGTGGGTCGACAAAGAATGATTCAGTCTCCCTTAAGACAACGACACCTTTCCCGCCAAGCTTTGCAAATACGGTATCGACGCCATTTTTCAATAGCTGTGCGCCAGCTATTTTCGCAGATTCCGCGTCCGAAATTTTCGCATCGGCCACAATTCCTAACTCACTCTCATTTGGGACGAGATAGGTTACTTTTTTATAAAGCCCGTCCGGAAGCTTTTGCGCTGGCGCAGGATCGAGCATAACTGGAACATTATATGTATGAGCGATGTTCGCAACTTCAATAACCGTTTCCAAAGGAATCTCAAGCTGGAGCATGACAAGCTTTGCGTCACGAATAACCCGCTCGTGTTTCCTCACATATTCAGGTGTTACGTGGTCATTCGCACCCGGTGACACAATTATGCTGTTTTCCCCATCTTTGTTTATGCTGATAATAGCCACACCGGTTGAGACTCCGTGAATTTTTTCAATATGAGTAGTGTCCATACCGACTTCGTTTAAGCCTTTTAAAAGCTGCTGACCGAAAATGTCCTCTCCGACACAGCCAAGCATCGCAACAGACGCCCCAAGTTTTGCAGCCGCATACGCTTGGTTACCGCCTTTTCCGCCATTACCTGTAAAAAAGCCGTGGCCCAGGACCGTTTCTCCCCACTCCGGCCGCTGTTTCACATTCACCACCATATCCACATTCAAGCTTCCAACAACCACAATATCCGCTGCCATCTGATTTCCCCCGATCTTTGCTGGGACAGAGGTTTTGCGTCCCTGGGACAATGAACCTGTCCCCGTGTCCCACAAAACCCTGTCCAATGCTATAGATTATTATAGACAAACTAGCAAGCGGTGGCAAAACTCGCGGGTATTGGATGCGTCGGCTCTTGCGGATTTGCTTCTTCGCACATGGATTTGCTTTTTCTCACACGGATTTGCTTTTTCACATACTGATTTGCTTCTTCTCACCAAGATTTGCTTCTTCTCACACGGATTTGCTTCTTCGCACATGGATTTGCTTTTTCACATACTGATTTGCTTCTTCACACATGGATTTGCTTCTTCGCACATGGATTTGCTTCTTCACACCTGGATTTGCTTCTTCGCACACGGATTTGCTTCTTCACATATGGATTTGCTTCTTCGCATACTGATTTGCTTCTTCTCACACGGATTTGCGTCTTAAATTTGCAAATTGTACGTTTTTGATTTTAGCAAAAAAATACAGCCAGCTTCCCCATGCAGGCTGTACCTTATCTAATCCAGATCATTGCACATTTCCAATAATCGTTCCACCGAAATGTGGTATTTAGCCCCTTTCTTTTCCCCGGTTTTTTCAAGCCCCAGCGAAAGTAGAATGTTGGTTGCTGTTATTCTAGATGGCAACAACAAGAATTCCCTTAGCTTTTTGTTTGTTATCGTGTTATCAATTAATAAAAAGTAATCAAGTATCGCTTTTAAGTGGGCATCAGTCGAAGTATGACCACAATTAGTGCAGCACCATTTTCGCTTTGACCGCTTCATAGGCAGGGCATCACATACCGGGCAAAAAACACCTTTTAATAACTCACTTCCTTGAATACCAAATGATTGTAAAATGTCCTTATTCAAGGGGGTATGAAGCTTCTTTAAAAGTTTTACTAACCTCTGCACTTGTTTGTTGTCCAACACTACCTTCTTATGCATTTTTTCAAATTGTTCCATTTTGGAAATAAGGCTGGGAGCACGAATAATATTCTTTGCACCGGGATGGTAATCAGAAACAGTGATACTTGTCGAAGGGTTTGTAATTACAACGAGCGATTCTATCGAAGGTACCGCCATTTTATTTGCCTCTAATAATCTTTTAAGCTGAAGCCTGTGTCGATACAATTGGGTTAGTGGACATGTATAAGTTTTTTTCCTGCCTTCATAGGTTTGGTGCATTTGTTCGAAGTGATGATCGAAGTGCAGTTCTCCCTTGTGATTTTTTGCATCCACGTCAAGGATAAAGTTTGGGGAAAGAATAAAAGAATCAATTTCAAAATAGGTGTTAGTAGAGTAGTCTGGTAAGCGAAGACCATTTAGGATGTAATATTTCTTTTCGGGGAAAAACTTCAAATAATAATCCAAGGATTTTTCTCCATTATAGCCGCTGTTTAGAAGCCGATATTTTTCATCAACAGCCTCGTATATAGGATGCTTTGCCGATATTCTCCTCCTTAATGCTTTGTTTTTTCTATTATTTAGTGACATTTCTCGTTTCTTTATTTTTTTTCAACTCCTTAATTTAATACTAGATAATTTCTATGTTTTCCGGCAAAATCCTCCTATATTTGACATCTTTTTTAAAAAAATTATGTATGTATGTGTACATTGCAATTAATGGGGGTCTATTACTCCGCTTTTTAGTTGTTGATATTTACGTAATTGAGTGAGGATATGCTGCGTCTAAGGCAAAAGATTTGCTTCCTCAACAACAAATTTGCTTCTTTGCAACAGGATTTGCATCTTCAACAACAGATTTGCTTCCTCGCACTAGGATATGAATCCTCAACCACAGTTTTGCTTCCTCGCACCAGGATTTGCATCCTCAACCACAGTTTTGCTTCCTCGCAACAGGATTTGCATCCTCAACCACAGTTTTGCTTCTTCGCACTAGGATTTGCATTTTCAACTAAGGATTTGCTTCTTCGCTCCGGGATTTGCATCCTCAACCACAGTTTTGCTTCTTCGCTTCAGGATTTGCATCCTCAACCACAGATTTGCATCGCCACATCAATATTCGCGTCTCTTTCACGATATTTGCGTCGTTTCTCCGATATTTGCGCCGTTTCTCCCATATTTGCGTTGCTTCACAAGCCCTTCACCCTAATTCGACAACTTTCGACCGCAATGTGACACTTTTTTCAACATTTATGTAACTTTTCTCCTTCCCAAACGTCTAATACATGTGTACTATTTTATTCAGCTAGTAAACTATGAAAAAGGTGTTGATAAATATGAGTCGAGTTGATCGCCATTCGAAGAAGAAGACGAAACGGAAATGGCCAAAGGTTGTTGGGATTATCGCTCTTGTTTTATTGTTAGCCATCGGTGGATACGCCGTTTATTTATATCAATCTGTTGCAAGTACGGTCGGAAAAATGCATAGCGACCGCGGTCCATCTGACATGCGGACGGAGGAAATTGATATTTCGGAGGCGGATCCGATTTCGATCCTGCTTATGGGTGTTGATGAACGTGCAGGCGACAAGGGCCGAACCGATACATTAATTGTGGTTACCGTTAATCCGCACACGAATTCCATGCAAATGCTGAGTATTCCGCGTGATACACGCGTTGAAATCGTCGGCAAAGGCACTCAGGATAAAATCAACCACGCTTATGCGTTTGGCGGTGTCGATATGACGATTGATACGGTTGAGCAATTTCTAGATGTACCAATCGACTACTATGTGAGGGTGAACATGGAAGGTCTTCAGCAAATCGTTGATGCGCTTGGCGGTGTTGAGGTGAATAGCACATTCGCGTTCTCATATGAGGGTGCATCATTCAGTGAAGGTCCACAGACCTTAAACGGAAAACAGGCCCTTAGTTATGCGCGGATGCGATATGACGATCCTCGTGGTGACTTTGGTCGACAGGACCGTCAAAAGCAGGTAATCCAAGGGATTATCGATAAAGGGGCCAGCTTTACTTCTGTCACAAAAATTGATGACATCCTGGGTGCACTTGGCACGAACGTAAAAACCGATATTTCCTTTGATGAAATGAAAACCATCCAATCGAAATATAAGGGTGCTCGCCATAATATCGAGCAATACAGCATCGACGGTGTCGGTCAAACCCTGGACAGCTGGTACTGGATCGTTTCCGAAGAGGAGCGCCAAGCCGTTTCATCACGCTTGAAAACACATTTGGAAATCGAATAACTGGGACATGGGGACAGGTTCACTTTCCCACTATGAACAAAATCACAGAAGCAACCGGTCACGTGCCGGTTGCTTTTTTACTCCTTACATGTTTTTCCTCCTTTTTCCACATACTAAAAGGAACGACGGACCTGTGTCCCAAAGGAGGTTCCCATGATGAAAATAAAAATTTTACTTTGTATAGCGGTATTGTTTATATCCGTTTCACCTGTCAGTGCTGCGGAGAAGTCACCATTTTTTGGGGTAAGTGCAACGGTAGTAAAGGTGGAGGATGGTACATATGAGGTCATAACGAAGGGTGCCGAGGAAAACGAGGGCTTTGTTTTTTCGCCAAAAGGGGTTAAGGGCGGCGAAACGATTGTGTTTAAGGTACAGGTGAAGGGTGAGGGTGCCGTCTATTTGCTTGTCGACGAGACGGATGCGCGCGGAACTTTTTTAGCTGAGACCGTTTCGCCTGTGATTGGCCTGCATGACCCGTGGCGCACGATTCAGCTTGAGGTTGAGCTTCAGGATACCACTTCCCAAATTGATGCAATGGTGCTTACGAATAAGCAAGAAATAACCACATTCATGTTCCGGAACGTAAAAATGAGTGTAAAAAAGTAAAGGGTACGCAAGCATAAAAAATACACAAAGAGGCAGTCCATTTCGCATCTGAATTGGGCTGCTTCTTTTTGTGGAACAGCCCCAGAAAAGTACTACTATTTTGTGTTTGGACGTATATTTTATTAAAAAGTGTAAGGAGGTAACTATGGACGTTGTCTACATTTTATCAATTGTAGTTGCAATTATGTTTGGGTCTATTGCCGTTTTTCAGGTATTACTTTCATTGGGTTATCCTTTTGGTGAATTTGCGATGGGCGGGTATTACAAGGTTTTTCCCAAACATCTTCGGATTGCAAGTGTGGTAAATGCTATCATCCTTTTATTAATGGGCACCGTGTTTCTGCAGCATACTGGCGTAATTAACGTTTTTCATTCTTTGCCAACCAATCTATTGGTATGGATTATTACCATTTTTCTCGGTATAAACACAATCGCAAATCTGATATCCCGCAGTAAAAAGGAAAGAATGGTTATGACGCCATTATCAGGTATTACCTTTTCACTTTGTTTAATTATTGCATTGTCATAAAAACAAAAAAGACTTGAGATCGTCTCCCAAGTCTTACTCTACCTTTTTCGAAATTTCATCTAGCTTTGCTTCCATCCGTTTCACACGCTTTGCAAAACGCACCACATAGACGAGAACCGCAATGAAACTAAGTGGAGCTAGAAGTGCAAATAATTGAAAAAGAATGTCTCCGATATTTAACACTTTGGTTTTCCTCCTCTTAAGGTGCAGGGACAGTGGACCTGTCCCTCTGACCCGTTATTTCAGCTTGAATTGCTGGATGAGTGTGTTTAGTTCGCCTGCGTTTTCTTCGAGTTGTTTCGCGCTTTTTGCGACTTCTTCCATTGAACTGCTTGATTGTTGAGCCGTTGCGGATACTTCTTCGACGCCTGCTGCGGATTCTTCTGCCACAGCCGCGATTCCTTCGATGGCCCCGCTGATTTCTCTTGTGTCGTCTAGCACACCATAGAGCGAACTCGACACTGCCGAGAATTGGGTGCCGATTTCTTCGATTTTCTGCTTCAACAGATTAAATGTTTTTCCAGTCGTTTGAATTTGGGCTGTCCCCTCTTCAACCGATTGATAGCCGTCATCCAAGGACCCAACAACTTTCTTCGATTCATTTTGAATGTCTTTTACAATCACAGTGATTTCGGCGACTGATTTTCCAACCTGTTCCGCGAGCTTGCGTACCTCATCTGCAACTACCGCGAAGCCTCTTCCATGTTCACCTGCGCGAGCAGCCTCAATCGCTGCATTCAATGCTAAAAGATTCGTTTGTCCCGCAATTTCCTGAATCACATTCACAAGCTTTGTAATTTCATTTGTTTTATGATCTAACCCAATCACCATCGAGTGGGATTGTTTCATTTTTTCATGGATGCTATTCATCTGCTGAATCGATGTTTCCATATAGGCGCTGCCATCATTGGTCAGTGTCAGCATAGCTTGTGACTGATCCTTAATGTCGTCACCCTTCACCGCAACCTGCATGATTTCCTGTGAGAAATGAGACATTTTTTCGATTAAAATGGTTGATGAATTTGCCTGGTCCTCAGCACCACGTGAGAGTTCTTCCATTGTGACAGCGATTTGCTGACTGCCAGCCATGACCTCATCCGCATACTGGGTCAATTCCTCACTTTGGCCGGTCACATTGTCGGAAACGACAGCCATTTGCTTGACCATGCTCCTTACGTTTTCATTCATATCATTAACCGCCGTTACAAGCTGGCCGATTTCGTCCTTTAGCTTTGTTTTAATAGGCTCAGCCTGAAGCTCACCATTCGAAATTGCCTTCATGCGATTTGCGACATTTTTCACGGGTCTTGCAATCACTTCAGACGTATAAACCGAAATAATCGTTCCTAAAATAAGCGCAAATACGGCTACTGCAAGTCCAACGATGTTCGCAGAGTCACCATATTTCACAACACTCTCTCCGGTTGAGACAATCTGTCTTTCGCGGTCTTTTGAAAGCTGCTCGATTTTGTCCATCAAGCCCCTTGCTGCCGGCTGAACATGGGTCTGCAGATTGTGCTTCGCAAGCTCGGTATCGCCGTTTTCATAAGGAATGAATACAAATTCATTGATCATGTCACGCCATTTTTTCGTCTCGCGTAAAAGGCCCTCAACCTCTTTAATCTTCATTCCGCTTAACTTTCGATTCGTTAAATCAAACTCGACCGAATAGATGTCGTAATTATTTTTATAGTCAGATTCCCCGTACAGCACATACCCGCGCGTCAACGCAATGCTTTGGGCAATATTGTACTTCAAATTATTGTATTCTAGTAAAACTGTAAGTTCCTCGGACACCATATTGTCCGTCTTCTGATTCATGCTGGACACAGCCAGAAAATTATAGGCCGCCAAGCCTATGCAAAGGATGATAATGGTGAAAAAGCTAACAAATAAGCGTGTGCGAATACTTTTCATCTAAAGTACCTCTTTCTTGTTGAATATTGAAAAAATAAGGCAAAAAATAAAGCCAAATCGACTTGATTGGCTAAACGCTACATATGTGATTTTCTACCTATTAGTATATAAGTTTTTTACGCTTTCAACAATACTCGACACCAATTTTCCTATTACTTTTTGACTACTAAATCCAGTAATAATTTCAAAAAATCATCCTTGCTCGCCGGCAGCACCTCTGGCAACTCAACACTTGTTTTCATCATCCTAGAATCCCTCCATTTTTGGGTCACGGGGACAGGTCCATTGTCCCAAATGGTACGAGGAACCTGTCCCTCCGTCCCGCTTCTCTAGTAATCTAGTATTGCCAGATTTTTGATAGATATACATTTTTAATAGAAAAAGTTTTGGTAGATTCGAGGTGGGTTTTGTTAAAAAAGAGGAAGTAACTGAAAAAGCCAGCCCGGGGGCTGACTTTTAATGACGTGCTGACGCAAGCGCCTGCTCGATGACACGTATATTTTTCAATGTTTCTTCCACACTGTACATTGGCTGTTTATTGGAAAGGACACAATCCGCGAAATGTTCCACTTGCAGCTTGTACTGGTCACCTTGAACCGTTTCCTCACGCCCGCCAGCCTCCGAGTTCACAACAAGCACTCCGTTTCCGCCTTCATTATCCGGACGGAAAGCATGCTTTGCTAAAATCGAACCCTTCGTGCCAACAACCTCATAGGACGCCTTGAAAGCTTGCTCAAAGCTCACATCAAAATTCGCAATGACCCCACTTTCGAACTTCAATGCACCTGCTGCGGTTATATCGACATCATGTGTTTGATGAAAAGTTGCTGATGCTTTTACTTCAACTGGCTCTTCGCCCGTAAGTAAGCGACTCGCATGGATGCAGTAGCAGCCCACATCGTACAGGACCCCGCCTCCAAGATCCTTTTGCATCTTTATGCTTCCAGAATTTAAATCATGAAGGAAAGAGAACGTCGAACGAATCAGCTTCACATCGCCAATTTCACCTGCAGCGATGATTTCCTTTACGCGGTTATGCTGTGGATGGAATTGATACATAAATGCTTCCATAAAAGTGACATTATTTTCTTTAAAAGCAGCCGCTATTTCTTCAACGTCTTGTGATGTCAAAGCAGCTGGCTTTTCACAAAGAACATGCTTGCCGTGCTTTGCCGCTTCAATTGCCCACTGTTTATGTAGCTGATTTGGTAGTGGAATGTATACTGCATCAATTTCAGGATCATTCAATAAATCTGTGTAGGATTCATAATGTTTGGGAATGCCAAGATCGGCTGCAAAATCCTTTGCCTTGCCGCTTTCACTCGCAACAGCCACGACCTCCGCATTATGTGCGCGTTCCATCGCTGGAATCAATGTATTTCTTGCAATTTTTGCCGTAGATAAAACACCAAAACGAACCTTTGTCATCGGAGTTCCTCCTCCATTTATTTAGATGATTAACAAATCAATATTCTCATATTTTTACAGATTTCGAAAGGGCATTAATTTTATAGCAACATGAAAAAGCCAGAGTTTCTCCTCTGACTTCGTTTTGCGGTATTATTCAGTTTAAGCGGATTGACATTCTTTCAACCTACCAATGAGGTCCTGCATGACCTCTTCTGTTGTAATAGAAGTTGTGTCTTCTACTTTTTTCTGGATGTCCATCATTATTTTTAAAAGTTGTTCGGAACTCATACCTTTTACCTACCAATCTTATTTTCCAATTAAAAACCATTTTACACTATTCAGCAAATTTTGCAAAGGAAAATTGTGACAGATTTACGACAAAACCCCCAACTAATTGTCAGGGGTTGAAAAAATTGTTTTATTCCATTGGTCCGCCTTGAATTTCAGTAAACATCCCATTCGCAAAGCCTGCAAACTTCACATCGCCATTCTCATGAACAAATGGAACACCAACGATTGTAAAAATCAGTCCCTCAACAGGCATTTTCACTACCATCACCTGATCAGCTCCGGCAAACTTGTAGCCGTCCTTACCCAGGTCTGATTTTACTTTTTTATACGCATCCAGCTTCAATATGTTCGCAACAGTCTTGTTACGCTCAGCACCTTGTAAATAGGTTACACCACATTCGCAATCATCCCCATGTGCAAAGGCGGTGTTTCCAGGCAAGGCAAGCATCAACAGCACTAGCACAATTCCCAAAACCTTAACCATTGTCTTCATTTCATATCCTCCCTTTCGTAGCTTCATTTCTACAAATTACACAGGAATCCGACAAATACCTTTATTTTCTGTAAAAATGAGTCGAAGGGCGTAGTTTTTAATGGAAATGGTTCTTTTGGCTCATAATTAAAATGTTAATACAGCCTTACATACTTCATCCTTATTATTCATTACTTCTTCTAATGCAGCTTTGACATCCGTAAATTCAAAGGTGTGGGTATGCATTTTTTCCGGTGTAAGGACACCCGATTCCAGTAGTTCTATAACTTCTGGGAATCGGTAATTATTTAACCGGGACCCCACAACATCTGCACCTTTTTTTGTAATGGCTACTTGAGCTATTTCGGACGGTTTGTTTCCAGTGCCCAATACGACAATTCGGCCCGCTGGAGAAACTAATTCCAATGCTTCTTCCAAGCTTTTTGGTATACATACTGAGTCGACTACCACTGGGATTCCTTCCCCATCTGTAAACTCTCGAACAGCATCTGCCAAGTTTTCTTGGCCAACATTCACGACCCTATCTGCTCCCATGGACGTTGCAAGTTCCAAACGGTTGTTCACAAGATCCGTCATCATGACTTCTGCACCACGAGACTTGGCCACTTGCATAACTGCAATTCCGATCGGGCCAGAGCCCATCACTAACACTTTATCACCTTTGGTAATTCGGCCCCGTTCATTCACTTCAACGCCAATTGAATACGGTTCCACAAGTGCAATATGTAAAGGATTAATCTTGTCCCCAGTCACCTTGTATGCATTTGCTTCAGTTGTTTTTACATACTCTGCAAATCCCCCATCACGATGCACACCCGTTACCTCAACAGTGGAGCACACATTATGATGGCCTGTACGGCAAGCATAACAGGTTCCACAGCTATTGACATTGTCAACGGCAACCAAGTCACCCACTTTAACCTTTGTTACCATATCCCCGACCGCTTCAACGATGCCACCAAATTCATGACCAATTATACGTGGATAGGTCGCAAGGGAGTTCGTACCATTATAGATTCCTACATCGGATCCACAAATTCCTCCCGCGATAACCTTAATAATGACGTCTTTTTCATCATTGATTTCGGGTTTCGGGACTTCCTTTATTTCCACTTCAAATGGATTATTAACGAGGATTGCTTTCAACCCATTCTCCTCCTTCACTCAAATTGCACTTTGGTATACTTGTCGACAGGTTACTTGTAAAAAAAAGTATCTTAACTGAACAGTATTGTTCTGAATGAAAAGGTCAATTCCCCTATCAGATCATTACTGTCCCTTTGAAATACTTTTTTCAACACTATCAATCATATCTTCAAAGTGTTCATTTAATATTTTTTCGATGTGTTGCTTGTCTTTTGAGCTTAGATATTGTACAAGTTCTCGGTGTTGGTTAAGCAACGGCTCAACTTCATGTGCATTCATGGAGAATCTTTTTTCAGTTGCAACTAACATCGCCGCATACACAATTTGTCGGATACTATTCCACAAATGTAAAATACGCTCATGACCTGTATCAACGATTATCGTCTCATGAAATTGTAAATCATAATAGGCAAATTCCTCATAGTTTCCATGCTTAGTTGCCATTTCCATTTTATCTATGATGACATTAAGTTTTTGTACAGTCGCTTGGCAATTGCCTGCTAAAAGTTTGGCGATGGCAAAGTTTTCAATTAAGATCCGTACATCATATAGCTCACTCATACTTTTAGGGGTTAAACCGTGCACCACGGCGCCCATTCTTTCAAGTCGTATCAACCCTTCATGTTGCAGAATTTTGAGTGCTTCCCTTACAGGAGACCGACTTGTTCCGAATTTCGAAGCTATTTGATTTTCTGACAAAGTCTCACCATTTTTAATAGCGCCATTTATGATTTCCAAGCGAAGGTCGTATGCAATTTTTTCTCCCAACGAAGTACCTTGTAAATCTGTAATTAGTTCCAAATAACCTCCCGCCTTTCAATCATTCGTTCTATTTTAAGAATAATGAAAGCGCCACCTTTGGTCAAGGTGAATTTCATTGAAATTCCTTCAATCATTCATTCCACAGTACTTTAACAACAGCCTTTTTTACCGGTTTTGGCGAGGTTGCATACATGCTTGGCATATGAGCATCCTCTGGTGTAAAAAGCGCGAACATTCCTTCCTTAACAAGAACACGGTCCTCTGCCTCTGTCTCCAAGAAAAAAAGATCTCTTTCCTTATGTTCTTCCACTACTTTTGTATTCTTTATATTTGTATAGCCCATTTTTTCCTCACCGCGAATGATGTATTGTACATCCGCATAGCGTGAATGGCATTCAAACCTTGCTTCCTCACTGGCTTTTGTTTCATATTCATGAATTTGGATAAAAACCTTATTTCCATCAATCTCATACTCACCTACTGGAAGTTCAGCAAGGTCATGCTCACGTAAATAGTCGAGAGCCATTTTCAAACGAGGGCGTATACCTTCATATAAATGTGCATTTGATAATTTATCAATAATCACAACAATTCCTCCAATACAAAATCAATCTAGATAGTGATTTCTCACCATTTCCTCCATCACCTTACTTGTTCGTAAAGCATCCATACCGGTGCATGAGCAATTCTCATCTACCCCTGTTAAATCCGCAATAATCGTTTCAATTAGTGGTTGATGTACGTGCATTGGCTGTTCAAAATTCCATTCCTGCGTACCTTCAGCAGTTGTCAACACAATCGGATCATTGCTAAAAGTGGAAAAAGAAATCTTTCCCTTACTTCCTATGATTTCGTTTATGTCCACATTTTCAAAGGCTGAAAAACACCAGCTGCCTACCCCATGAACACCTGATTCAAATAAATAGGTTCCAGTTACGATGTCCTCTGCCATATAATGTCCAGCTTGATTAGACGCAAAGCCCCGTACATCTGCAATCGGTCCAAGTAAAAAGTCCAATATGTCAATGGTATGGCTCGCTAAATCGAAAAATAATCCTCCGCCAGCCAGGTCTGGTTGAACACGCCATGGTAAATTATCCTTGTCTAAAACATCTTCAGCTACCTTTTGATACTGAGTCGTTTTAACAAGACGAACCTCACCGATTGCATTTGATTCAAGCAATTCCTTGATTTTCAAAAACCTTGGCATTGCACGGCGATAAAAGGAAACATATAATGGCACTCCTGCCTCCTGACATACTGCAATCATTTCTTCACATTCTGCACTATTTAGCGCCATTGGTTTTTCTACATATACTGGCTTGCCTTCACGTGCAACCTTTATCGTATATTCCTTATGTGATGCCGGTGGTGTCGCAATATAGACCGCATCAACTTCTGGATCAGTAATGAGGGCATCTGCATCGTCGTACCATTTTGGAACGTTATGACGCTCTGCATAATCTTTCGCAAGTGCACCTGTTCTTCGCATGACTGCGACCAATTCCGAATTCTCAACCTTCTGAAATGCTGGTCCACTTTTCACTTCGGTGACATCCCCACAGCCAATAATTCCCCAACGAACTTTTTGTAATGCCATCATTAGTCCTCCTTTTCAAATGCGATTTGGCGCAGACTTTTAGTCCCACCCATTTTCACCTGGGACGAGGGACCTGTCCTTCGTGTCCCATTCCTGTGTCCCATTATCTGCCTAAGTAGCCGCCGTCGACTGCGATTGTGAATCCGTGTAGATAATCAGAAGCGTCTGAGGCTAAGAAAATAGCTGCTCCTTGTAAATCTTCACCCGTCCCCCAACGTCCAGCAGGAATACGAGCTAAGATTTCCTTATTGCGTGATTCGTCCGCAATCAGGGCTGAATTCATTTCCGTTGCCATATAGCCTGGCGCGATACAGTTGACGTTCACACGGTGCTTTGCCCACTCATTTGCTAAAGCCTTTGAAAATTGCATGACCGCACCTTTACTTGCGGCATAGGCTGGGACCGTAAAGCCGCCAAAGAATGAAAGCATGGAAGCTAGATTGATAATCTTCCCCTTGCCTTGTTCAATCATATGCTTACCAACCTTCTGGCACAGGAAAAAGACAGCGTTCGCGTTGACATCCATGACGAGATCCCAATCCTCTTTTGGAAATTCCACAGAAGGATGTCTTCTTTGAACACCCGCGTTATTAACTAAAATATCAATTTTGCCCATTTCCCCGATGATTTGGTCAACTAGCCCATCTAACCCGTCTACATCACCGAGATCATACGAAATCCCAACCGCCTTCACACCTTGACTGCGGATTTCTTCAAGACCTTCTTCATTTATGGTGCGGGCGACAACGACCACATCTGCTCCTGCACTTGCAAGCCCGACGGCAATATCCTTACCAAGACCGCGTGTACCACCTGTTACAACAGCTACTTTTCCTGTTAAATCAAATAATTTATTCATTTTCCTCACCTCACCTTACCTCATTCAAAATGATACATGACCTTGACAGCATCAGATGGAGTTGTTAACAGCTTAAATCCATCCTGTGCTTCTTCAGGCGGGAGGACATGTGTAATGATTTTTTCAAAGCTTGGTTCCTTTGCCACTAGTTCAGCTGCGATTTCAAAGTCCTTATGTGTATAGACGCGAACGAATCGAATCGAAAGCTCCTTGAACATTCCTTGCTGCAATTGAAGGGCGGCTGGATTTTTATAAGAAGCAACGATCACAACCGTGCCTTTTACTTTCACAACTTCAGTTAGCTGAGCCGCTACAGCTGGGTGACCTGCACAATCAAAGACAAAGTCAAAGCCACTGCCATTTGTTTCAGCTAACACGACTTCTTTCACATCTTGGGTGAGTGAATTAATTGCTGTAAAACCGAGCTCCTCCGCTTTTTTGATACGGTCAGGGTTTGTTTCAACAATTACAACTTTGCGTGCACCAAGATTTTTCAAGCTTAAAGCGACACATAAACCGATTGTTCCCGCGCCATAGACAAGAGCTTCATCCCCAGGTACAAATCCGGCCTGTCTCACTGCGTGGACACCTACTGCAATCGGCTCCATCAATGCACCAAGCTTGAGGGAAACACCTTCTGGCAGTGGAATAATTTTATCAATTGGTGCTTGGACATATTCGCCCATTCCTCCGTCACAGTCGATACCAATTAATTGTAAGGTTTCACATACATGGGATTGACCAGACCTGCATGGTGGACATGTACCGCAGCTTAGTAAAGGATTCACAGTCACTTGGGTTCCTGGTTGTAGAGTCGGATGACCACTTACAATCGTCCCAGAAAACTCATGTCCCGGAATAAGGGGGGAAGCGGCACGCGGATGCGTACCACCATAAATGATTAAATCTGTACCGCAAATGCCAGCATGTGAAGCTTTAATGAGAGCCCACCCTTCCTTTGTTGCAGGCATTTCTTTTTCTTGAACACTTACTGCTTGAGGTCCTTCGTATACAATTGCCTTCAAATCTAGCACTCCTTTTTCAGTTTTAACTTAGATGATTCTTATTTTGCAAGATTCATAGAATTACAAGCCGAACAATCTTGGTAGCCATAGGGAAAGCTCCGGTATATATGTAACGAGCATTAAGGCGATAATCAGCACCCCAAAGAATGGCAGTAATGGCTTAATGACATTTTCGATTTTCAAGTTAGCAACCTTCGCACCAACAAATAAAACATTTCCAACAGGAGGTGTAATGGTTCCAATACATAGGTTCATAACAATCATAATTCCGAAATGGACAGGATCCATTCCAAAGTCCATGACAATTGGTAAAAAGATTGGTGTAAAAATAAGAATCGCAGGGGTTGGATCCATAAATGTCCCAACAATTAATAACACAATATTCATAATAAGAAGAATCATAATTGGACTACTAGTTAGCCCTAATAGAGTATCGGCAATTAAGCCTGGAATATTTGTAAAAGCCATAACCCAAGACATGATGGAAGAAACACCAATCAACAATGTAACCATAGCAGTCGTTCTTGTTGATTCCAAAAAGATTCTTGGTAAATCCTTGATTTTTATTGCACGATAGATGAATGATAATAACAACGAATATACAACCGCAATTGCTGCTCCTTCGGTAGCTGTAAAAATTCCTCCGATAATCCCGCCAATAACAATGACAATCAGCAACAAGCTTGGGATTGCGTCTAGAATGGTCTTGACTGCTACCTTTAAAGTAACTTTTTCTGAGCTTCTGTAACCATGTTTTTTTGCAATGAAAAATGCAACAATCATACAGCTAAGTGCCCAAAGAATACCAGGGATATATCCGCCCATGAACAAAGCTGCAATCGATGTACCGCCACTTACTAAGGAGAACACAATCAATGTATTACTTGGAGGAATAAGCATTCCTGATGGAGCAGATGCAACGTTAACCGCTGCTGAGAACTCACGCTTATAACCGTCCTTTTCCATTTCCGGTGTTAACGAAGTTCCTACCGCTGCAACAGCTGCAACAGCAGATCCACTAATCGAACCAAACATAGCGTTAGCCAGTACGTTTGTCTGTGCAAGAGATCCTGGCATACGACCACTTAGAACCTTCGCACAGTCTACTAATTTTTTAGCAATTCCTCCATTATTCATGATCACCCCGGCTAGGACAAAGAACGGGATGGCAAGTAGCGGGAAGGAATTAATTCCTGTAAAAAGACGTTGTGCAGAGGTTAGCATTCCGTTATCAAAATCAACAATTAAAAACATTGCCAATACGGATGGTATCCCAACTGCGATACTAATAGGAGCACCAATTATTAATAGTATTACTAGTCCTATTAACATAATCAGTGCGGCTTGAATGACGACCGGATCCATATACTATCTCCTTCCTACAAAAGAAGTTATTGCTGCTGCTCTTCTAAAGTTTGCTTTTTGACTAAAATTAAATACATACAATTCACTGCATAGAAAATAATAAAGGCACCACTAACAGGTATCCCTAAATATAAATAGCCCATTGGTACATGTAAGCTTGGGTTAACTTGAGACCATGCGAGTGCTGCGGCATTTCCGCCACCTTTGACGAACACAATAGCAGCAAAGGCGATGATGACAAGCTGAATAAATAACTCGACACCTAGTCTTAGTGGCTTTGGAAACTTATCTTTAACAAAATCCATCGCCATATGTCCATTTTCTCCAAACAAAAATGCTGCACCAAATAGTCCAAGCCATACAAAGCAGTACTTTGCAAGCTCCTCTGAAAAAGCACTCGGATCATTAAAAATGAATCGAGTGATAACTTGCCAAGTTACGAGTACTACCATGGCCGCGAACAAAATAATGCAGATTACGCTTAATATTTTGTCTAAAATGCTTTTAATGAGTTTCATATAATCACTCCATTACTTATCCCGCTTTAACTAACATTCAGGGAGGATAAACGCCCCCCTGAATGAAGTTTCACTTTATTGAGCTAATTCACGTACCTTCTCATATAAACCTTTTTGGAAATCATTTTCTAATTTTTCTTCTAATAATGGCGCAACCGCGTCTTGGAAGACTTTGATATCAACTTCATTAAACTTAGCACCCTGTTCTTCTGCCGATGCTTTTGCCTCTGCTACGAACTCAGCAAATAATTCAAACTCACGGTCGAATGCAGAAACTATTCCTTCACGCAGCAGTTTTTGATGCTCTTCGGACATACCTTTTAATACATCCGCATTAATCATTAAATAGTCAGGAACCATTAAGTGTTGTGTGTACGTATAATATGGTGCAATTTCAACATGCTTTAAGTTGTTATAGATTAACTCGTTGTTTTCTCCGCCTTCAATAACACCGGATTGAATGGCTGTATATACTTCACCTTGACCCATCGGTGTACCTACGCCACCCATGTATTCCATCATTTGAATGTTTGTATCAGATTCCATAACACGAATTTTCATCCCTGCTAAATCTTCGGGTGTATTAACTGGCTTCTCACTGTTATATACGTTACGTACCCCGCCGTGGAACCCTCCAAGCACAGTTAGGCCTTGGTCTTCTAAAGAAGAGAACAATTCGCCTGTTACTTCGGGGTCATTAAGTACTGCCTGTTGGTGATCTACTGAATCAAATACATATGGCAGATTAAATACAACGAAATCTTTATTAATGTTTTCTAATAAGCTTCCTGGTGTGATTGACATTGAAACTGTACCAGATTGAACTAATTCAAGAACTTCACGCTGTGCGCCCAGTAATTCGTTTGGATAAATCTTAATCCTATAAGCACCGTCTGTTTCTTCGTAAAATTTCTCACTGAATTCTTCCATTGCTTTATATTGCGGATGATTTTCAGGCTGGTTAAATCCTAATTTTAATTCCTTTGTTTTTTTGTTCCCTGAATCTCCATTGGAAGCTGACTCAGAGCCTCCACCGCCACACGCTGCCAAGATTGACATCATAAGGATCGCTACTGCAAGTATTGAAAATAATTTTAACCCCTTTTTCATTTTCCCTTCACTCCTATATATTTAAATTTGGTTACTACCTACAACTAGCTGGTTAACAGGATAATGAACCTGTTCTCCATTTAAAAATCTAACGGTTTCCTCTGCTACTTTGCGTTTGAGTTCAACCGCTGCTTCCTCAGAATACCAAGCCATATGCGGGGTAATCAGGAAGTTTTCATGTCTCATTAAATTGGCATCTGCGCTCATTGGCTCAGACTTTGCCACATCAATGGCTGCCCCAGCAATCCAGTTTTCCTGAAGTGCAAGATCTAGTGCAACCTCATCAATGATGCCTCCGCGGGAAACATTCACAATATAAGCAGAAGGCTTCATAAGTTGAAGTTCTTTTTCACTAATTAGATTTCTAGACGTGTCCAGGCCACAGTGAATGGATACCACATCTGACTGTTGAAGCAATTCTTCAAGTGAAACGAATTCTACAAAATCCGGATATGTTTTCTTTTCATTAATATCATGAACAATGACTCTAAAACCAAGTGCATGGACCTTCTGTGCAAAGGCTGTACCAATGCGACCAAGGCCAATGATTCCAACGGTTTGAACGCTGTGCCGGTAGACAGGAATACTCTTTGAATAATCCCAGGTGCCGGATTTCACAAGCTTGTTCATGAATGGAATTTTCCTTGTTAAGGCTAACATTAAGGCTAGTGCATGATCGGCCACTTCATTCGTTCCGTAATCAGGCACATTACAAACCTGCACACCATATTTTGTTGCCGCTTCCAAATCAATGTTATCAACACCAACTCCGTAGCGAACGACAAACTTCAACTCTGGTAAACTAGCAAAAACTTTTTCTGTTATTGGTGCATATTGGTTAATAAATGCGGCAGCACCCTGACATTGGTTGATCACATCGTCCTCCGTCTTACACTGAAGCAATTCGAAGGAATAACCACCCTTTGAAAATACTGATTGTTCAGCATCGAAATTATCATGATCGCAATCTGTGATTATCACTTTTTTTTCAATCATGTTGACATTAACACCTCCGCAAATTTCATAACAACCTAATCGCAAACGCTGTCAAGCAAGTGGTTTTTCAAACAATCTCTATTCCAATTCCACAAAGGTATGGTAAGATTGGAGAAAAATCCCACCCATCAGATGATGAGTGACCCCCGATTGGAGGTAATTCAAATGGTCAATCAACAAGAACTTAGTAAAAAAATGGCTGGTGAAAAGGCCACACAATTTATTAAAGATGGCATGACAATAGGTCTAGGCTCTGGTTCAACTATCTATTGGACCCTGAAAAAGCTTGGTGAACTCATCAGGGAAGGTATGAATGTAAAAGGAATCCCCTCTTCCACACGTACTGAAGCGTGGGCTCGTGATTTCAACATTCCCTTAACCTCATGGGCAGACGTCCAGAGACTTGATCTGGCAATCGATGGTGCCAATGAGGTAGACCAGCACCTCAACTTAATTAAAGGTGGGGGCGGTTCCCTCGTTCGTGAAAAAATGGTCAACATCCATTCCGATCAATTAATTATCGTCGCCGATGAATCAAAGCTCGTATCTGAACTTGGTAATTTCCCGCTCCCTGTTGAGGTCCTTCCATTTGGTTGGGAAGTCACTGCAAGGCATATCTCCCGGCTTGGAGGTACTCCAAAGCTCCGAATGAATCACCAGCAGACCTTCGTTTCAGATAATGGGAACTATATTCTCGACTGCAAGTTTGACTCGATACCGGACCCAAGCCTTCTTCATAATGAACTGAAGCTTTTAACAGGTGTTGTCGAAACAGGCCTTTTTATTGATATGGCCGACATTGTCATCGTTAGTGGAACATCCGAAATACGGACCCTTACGAGATAAGTCACTTTTTCCACCATCGGGGCTTTTGCGGGCCCCGTTTACTATTCTTATAGACTTTTAACCTTTTCCCAAACAGACTCATCCGCATGAATGCCTTCTGTTTTACTTCTTTCACGATAAGCAGCTTGACCTTCACCAGGATAACGAACCGTTGCACCCTCTTGTATTGGTGTGCTATTTCTTAGTTGGTCAACTGTACCTTGAATAATGGCTTCCATTTGCTCTTCGGAAATAAAACGTTTCGGATCAAATGCCATAAAAATTTGAGAACATCCTGTGCAGCTTCCCTGATCGATTTCATCCATCATCGCTGTTGTATTACCGTTTGCAAGAACGGAACCAAATAAATCCAGCAAAATCGCAAAGCTTGAACCCTTCCAGTAGCCCATTGGCATAATTCTTCCCGAATCCTCAATACTGCCTGGATCTGTTGTTACATTTCCTTCGGAGTCAAATCCCCCTGCAAATGGCAGTTGATTTTCGGCAAGGCGTGTGACTTGGATTTTTCCCCAAGAAAATTGACTTGCTGCCATATCGAGCAGGAATGGACCTTCTTCTCTCGGAATCCCCATACAGATTGGGTTGTTTCCAATGTTTTGATTCGCAGACCCCCATGCTGGCATACAAGATTCTGTATTCGTCCAGCTAATTCCCATTAGTCCTTCTTCAATCATATCTAGGATATATGTACCACCGCGCATCCAGTGGGTTGTATTTCGTAAAGCCACAATTCCAACACCATTTTCCTTCGCTAATGCAATCGCGCGCTGTGACGCTTTCTTTGCATTGATGATTCCAATACCGCGATGTCCCTCATAGGTTTCAACAACACCGAAGCTATTCACCAATTCAGGCTCTGCGTCAAGATTGACCCAGCCTTTCTTAACATAGTTCAGAAAGCGAGGAACACGGTTCAAACCATGAGACTCAATCCCGTCTCTGCTTGTTTCCGTATGCACCTGTGAACAAAGCTCTGCTTGCTCTTCGCTAAGTCCATTTCGTAAAAATGCCTGTTTAATTTCATGCTTCATTTCTTCAAAAGTAACCTGCATATTTATCCTCCTCCATTACTTACGATTCATATTTGCTCTTGGATATTGCTAGTGCTGTACTGCATGAAAATGGTTATTCTACCCATGGTAAGCCCTTTCATTTCCTATAAAAAATTTTTGAACGGACTTATTTTTTGGATACATGAGTACTTGTATACAAGTATGCTATCACAGGATTGTCACATAATACAACCCTTTTGTAGAAAATTTTATTTATTCGGTTTTTTAATAAAAAAACAACCCAACAAAGTGGGTTGTTTTACTATTCTTCATCATTCCATAGGATGTCATCATCAAATTCAGCTGCATCAACAAGAGCCTCGTATTTTCTGATTTCCTCCTGAAGGACTTTCTCAAGTTCCTTAAATTTTGCAGAAATGCTGCTTGGTGACACATCATACTCCTTCGCGAGCTCTTCCTGAGTGGAATGGCCCTCGTATGGATATATTTGTTCAACCATATACACCAATGCCGCTTCATAAATCCCAGTCTTGATAATCCTTGGATTTTTTTGCTCACAATATTGATGCCACAATGAAAGACCAATCCCGATAATTTCCTCTTCGTAATTGTACTCCTTCATCCGAACCTGGAACATTTCGGCAACCTCTTGCTGTTTTGTCGTTTTCCAATCGAAATCCTCTACGGATACAGCATCTTTTCCGAACATAAAAACCATGAATACATTGATAAATTCATGCGACATAAAATCAACTGGATTGGTTTCCGGACTTTTTTCAAAGAGGTCAAAAATCAAGTTTCGCATATCTCCCGCAAATTGCGTTGGCAATTCAAGAAATGTCGGGAAAAAGATGGAGTTCGTCCCGGCAGGCAACAGCGTGCCGAACACAAAATAACCTGCTTCCACTCCAGTTTCTGTTTCATAAATCCGCACGCGGTGCTCAATCTCCGTAAAAATATTGCGTACCGTCATATAGGTTCTCTGCTCATCAACTTCAGTCACCGTGTAGGCAGACGGTCGTGCTGCCTTCCATTTTTGTAAAAGGTCACGGGTACGCGGGCGGCTGCATTTTGGACCATAAATATCGACATACTCTTCCAAAATGGTTTTGTCATCCGCCGGAATTGAGCTAATCACCCAAACCCGTGAAAAGAATGAAAATAATTCGTACACATCCTCTGGAAGCTCATCGAAAATGTCCGCATACTCATCCAAAACGTCATCAAAAAACTCATCATACAAGTGAAGCGCATACTGAAACAGATCATGCTGGATATCGTTCAGCTCGTTTTCCACAACTTGATCTATTGAAACAACCGCAGACCGGCCGCAGCATTTTTTATACTTCTTCCCACTCCCGCACGTACAAAGGTTGTTCCGTCCAATAACCTTCATGAAAATCATTCACCCTTCTCATTTAACTATGACTCTATCATATCATAATTGCATGTAAAAAAATGTGAATGGATATATTTTTCAGGAGGGGGGAGCGGTTCACTTGTGGATTTGCGGTGCTGGTCACATATTTGCGTCGGTTCACAGATATTTGCGTCAAATTTCAATTATTTGCTTCAGCTGGGACAGGATTTACGTCAATTCACAAATATTTGCGTTGGCTTTCATTTTTTTGCGTCGATCTACTGATATTTGCGTCAAATCTCATTTTTTTGCGTCAGCCAAGACAGGATTTGCGTCGTTCCGCTCAGTTTTGCGTCAACACACATTTTTCACAAAAAATACTGTCACTATCCAAGAAATACTGTCACTAATCCCGATTTACTGTCACTATTTTAAAAATACTGTCACTAATCCCGATTTACTGTCACTAGCCCAAAATTAAAACCCGAACGCCCACGAAAGGCACTCGGGTCCCCACTACTTAAACCTGTATTTTCAACGTCTGTCCAACACTCAATATGTCACTCGTTAGGTTATTCACCGTTTTTATGTTGGCAACGGTGGTATTATACCGATTGGCAATTCCGTATAAGGTATCACCGGACGCGACTGTATAGACGACAACGTTTGTTGGTACCTTTAACACTTGCCCGACGTAGATCATGTCTGATGTTAAGTTGTTGGCATTTTTTATGGCGGTCACGGTTGTCCCATTTATCGAAGCAATCCGAGATAGTGTGTCGCCCGCTGCGACTGTATAATTCACAGTATATGCAGGTGTAGACAAAGAAGGTGCTGGCGGAGGTATGACCACACTTTCCGCGACATCCGTCGGAATCCGCAATACTTGTCCGACATACAACGAATCTGATGTTAATCCGTTTGCTTCCTTCAGCTCACTCACCGTTGTATCATTCCGATTTGCGACTCCCCAAAGCGTATCTCCCGCCACGACGGTGTACGTTTTGTAGTTCTGAATGGGTCCCGTGTACACCGGTGATACCACCGGAACGGTGTTAGGCAATGTGGTTGTGTAGCTGTTCCAGACGCTTTTGTTTTCCTGGCCGATGCTCCAGTTTCCAACACCGCGAATATTGTACTTGCCAACAAGTTCGAGCTTTTCCTGAATCGACTCATCATTTTCAAACCATATCGTGTAGGTTCCCGGTGAAAGCGCGGTTCCATTTACAAATGTTACTGGGTCGCCAGCTTTTATCGTGATCGTCGCCTTTGGTGTTTTGCTCACCTCATCAAACACAACGGTGCCGTTATAGCGGTCAATCAAGGTTTGAACCTGCGTATTTGAAATTCCATAGCCGCCATAGCTTTGACCTTCCATCCAATAGCGCCCAAAATGTGCGATTCCAAGGACGACTTTATCTGGCGCGACATCTTGCGCCAGCGCATACTGAATTGATTTTTCAACCCACGAATAGCTTGCGACCGAGCCAGGATTGCCACCCTGATAGCTCTCGTCGTATGCCATGATCATCAGATAATCTGCGTATTTCGCAAGATTCGCGTAGTCATACGACCCATGCCAGCCCGACGTCCAGCCATTCGGATTAGCCGCAACCGCAACGGAAACTTCCTTTGTCGGCGGAATTTTTTCACGCAGCAGCCGGACAAATTCGGTATAGTTTGTGCGATCCGCATCGGTTACATTTTCAATATCGACATTGACTCCATCAAGGTTATAACGCGCGATTGCATCCGCAATTTGCTGGGCTGCGAGCTCCTTGTTCGCAAGCATCGCCCGACCCACATCGCGGTTCCAATGGTTGCTTAAAAATGGAACAACGCGAATACCTTGTCTATGCATGGTCTCGATAAAATTCGGGTCAACCTGGTAGGTAAGCTTCAGCGTCCCGTCCGGATTGATATCAAAATAGCTGGGTGAGACGATGTTCACGGCATGTCCCGTTGAATTCACCGTATTCACATATTCCTTTGTATTGCCGAAATACATATAGCCAAGGTTCACCACCTCGCTTGCTGTAATCGGCAGCCGTAAGGTTTGGTTCGGCTGAAGCACGTCACTCGTCAAATTGTTCAGCGTCATCAATGAATCAACCGTCGTGTTGTAACGCTTCGCCACAGAATACAGGGTGTCTCCCTGGGTAACTGTATACGAGCTCAGTGAAACATTGGTTGCCCCGCTTGTATTTCCTGCCTGATCCGTTTGCGTAACAGAAGCTGATGCAACCTTAGAAGCCTTGTCTACATACACATCCACCGAATAAAATCCATTCTCATCCGCATTTGCGATTCGCGTTACGATAACATTTTTATCAGCATCAAAAAGGGAAACTTCAACCTTGGCGTTCGCCTCAGCCGTTCCAATTACAGTATAAATGTACTGCATGTTTTCATAGCGGAAGCCGTTTTTCGTTGCGGCCGCATTTTCAACGACTGTATCCTTCACAAGCGTTAGTGCCTCCACAATGCTTCGATTTCCAGCCCGGTCTGTTTGCCGCGCTTCAAAGGTCAAAGGTCCATCCTTCAGTCCCGACAGATTCAGATTGGCACTGAACGCACCGTTTACAACCTTAGCGGTCTGTCTCACCGTTGTCGTTCCATCACTGACGACCATCTCAACGGTCGCACCTTCCTCCACGCTTGAGCCCGTAATTGTAAAATTGGACTGGTTCGCTTGGTTCACATAATTCGGTTGAGTCGTCACCACCCCACCCGGTGCCGTTGTATCTTTTTCAAATGTTAAGGTTCGTGTTTCGCCAGCGTTTCCAGCGTTATCGGTCGCACGGAATGTGGCCGTCAGCTCACCATCTTTCAACGTGCTTAGGTCAAAAATCTTCTCAAACCTGCCGTCGTCACTCGTTCCAACTGTTTTAGAAACAACATTGACACCATCCGAAATTTCGACCACAACTGTACTATGTGGTTCGACGACACCGCGAATCGGATAGACCAACACATTATCTGAAAAAATAGGCAGTGGCGTTTCCAACTGAATCTCTTTTGGTCCCACCGTATCCTTGACCAATGTTTTTGTTACAGCAGGGCTTACATTACCCGCTCGGTCGACCTGGGTTAATTCAAACGACAGATCTCCGTCCGAAAATGCAGTTAGGTCAACCGGAACACGGTATTCGCCGTTCTCATTCGTGGTTGCGTTCACGACCTGCACTTGGCCATTTCCGTTAAAAATGCGAATCTGAACATCTGTGTTTGCCTCGGCTTTACCAATTAGTTCGTAAGTTGTTTGATTTTCACCTGTAATAAAATGATTATTAGTAAAAATCGGTGCGATAGGCGCCTTGGTGTCTTTTTCAACCGTCACATCACTGACATTACTTGTGACGCCTGCCGCACTCGTTTGAAACGCAGAGATTGTCAGGCTCGTATCGAGCAAGGCACTTACATCAACTTCGGCATTGTATTCCCCATTTTCGTTAGCTGTTGTCGATGCGATAATATCCGGATTCACCCCATCTGACACTGTGATATCAACGGTTGTACCTGGCTGTGCCATTCCGAAAATGTGATAGCTAGTTGCTGTTTGACCGTTGATCATCTCCGTATTATTGATGACTGGTGGCGCTAGGGCAGTTTCCTTGATGAGAGTCGCCTGCTCGATCCTACTTCGGTTTGCGTGCTCGTCGATTGCACTTGCTGTGACAAAAATTTCGCCGTCATTCAGGGTACGAAGATCAATTGATGTCCGAAACTCGCCGTTTTCATTCGCAACGGCTTCCACCGTAATCTCTAGATTCACTCCGTCAGATAACACAATTTGTACAGTCGCACCTGGATCTGCCATCCCAAGTAGTGTGTAGCTGTTGGCGTTTTGTGTGTTGACCGTCTGCTTCGGATCAAGTACAGGCTCGCCTACAAAGGAATCCTTCGTCACGGAAACCTGTGCTGGTGATGAACTATTTTGGGCTTCATCTGTTGTGGTTGCCGTAATTGTGATCGCTCCATCATTCAATCCGGTAAGATTGAGTGCCGTTTGGAATGCGCCGCTTACGTCCGTTGTAACTGTTGTTTCCGCTGCTGGATTAACACCATCTGTGGCACGAATCGTAATGGTCGCATTTGGCTCAGCCGTTCCTGCAAACGTATAATTAGCTGCATTTTGACCGGTAATGTCTCGTAATTCCTGAAAAATGGGCGCCTCGACCGTGGTATCCTTTTTCACCGTCAGCTTCGTCAAGCCACTTTCGTTTCCAGACGAATCAACAGCTTTCGTTGTAATCGAAACCGGACCGTCGCGCAATGCACCCAGACTTACAAACGCACTAAATTCTCCTTTTTCATTCGCGAGAACTTCCGTTGTGATCGGTGCATTCACTCCATCAAAAAAGGTAATTTGCACCCGTGATGCAGGCTCGGCCGTTCCTTTCACCGGATAGGCCGCAGCCGACTGGCTATTGATGATTTGTGTATGAACCAAGGTTGGTGCATCAAGGGTTACTGTTGGAACATCCGGTGCAGGTTTTTCCGTTGGCACAGGTTCCTTAGTTACAGTCGTCTCCCCAGGAATCGTCAGCACCTGACCGATTGATAAATTCGTTGTTGTTAAATTATTCGCAGCTTGAATCGCACCAATTGTCGTTCCAAACCTTACTGAAATGCTATATAATGTGTCGCCCGCGACTACGGTATAAGTAGACGTGACAGGTGTCGGTGCGGGAGTTGTCACAATTGTCTCGGGTTCATTTCCTGAAACCTTCAGCACCTGCCCAATACTCAGCACGTTTGATGTCAGATTGTTGAGCGACTTTAACTCATCAACTGTCGTCCCAAATCGTGTAGAAATTCCATACAGCGTATCACCCGCAACAACAGTATAGGTCGCCGTAACAGGAGTCGGTGCAGGAGTTGTCACCGTTTCTTCTACCGGTTTTGTTGTTGGCGGAGGTGGTGTTACGGTTTCCTCCACCGGTTTTGGCGTAGGCGCTGGTTGTGTCACGGTTTCCTCCGCCGGTTTTGGCGCACTTACAGACTGAAGCTGTGGAATCCGCAATTTTTGTCCAATCATCAGCATGTCCGATTTTAAGGAGTTCGTTGTGCGGATTTGATCAACCGTTGTGTTATAACGCTTTGCAATACTGTAAAGTGTGTCGCCTGAGGTCACAGTATATGTAAAAAACGGCAATCTCAGTTGTTGGCCAACAAACAGCATATTCGACGCAAGCCCATTGATTTTTTTAATCGAATCCACCGACACATTGTAGCGCATTGCGATCGAGTATAATGTATCGCCCGCTTTTACTGTGTACATGTCGTTGACGGTTTGAGTTTGACCGCTGATCGTTTGCGCCCCGACATTTGGCGCATTCGTTCCTAAATAGAAGGTTGTAATCAGCATCGAGCCCGCTAGCACCTTTGCGACCTTAATCGGCAGGTGCGGGAATTTTTCTTTTACAAGTACGCGGATTTGTGTATTCAGGTCCTTTTTTTCCTGTTGAAAATGACCGCCAAACTCTGATGCAAATTCTGTCAATCCAGTCTCCACAAAGACAACTAGTGTATAATCATCATCATTTTTCATAAGCTTATACCCTTGAATTTCCAAACGGAACACCCCCTTATCCAATCATTACTTTTTAGTTTCTCAACTTCCTTTTAATTCATTCCTTTTTTAGTTAAGATTGACGCAGGGGGGATTGCTATGCTGCATCATGTTGAAATATATGTGTCTAATCTGGAAAAGTCCAAGGAATTTTGGGGCTGGTTTTTAAAAGAGCTCGGATACAAAAAATATCAGGAGTGGGATTCCGGAATTAGCTGGAAATATGGCGAGACCTATCTTGTGTTTGTGCAGGTGGAGGAGCGGTTTTCGGATGTTCCGTATCATCGTTGTCGAGTTGGGTTAAATCATTTGGCGTTTCATGCGCAGTCAAAAGGACATGTGGACAAGGTGCGAAAGTTAATACAGGAGAAAGGGATTCCCATTCTGTATGCTGATCGAACACCTTATGCTGGCGGAGAAGACCATTACGCTCTCTATTTTGAGGATCCCGACCGGATTAAGGTTGAGTTGGTGGCACCCTGACTGTATTTTGTGAGGTGAAAGATGGTAATTCACTTAAACGTCAAAAAGGCTTAGAGTTCACATCTCTAAGCCTTTTGACCAATTAGACGTTAAAGCGAGTTTGAGAAATTAGCGGAGAAATTTCTCTTAATCTGGAAATATAACTAAAAATAGCTTTAATAGACGGACAGATTCCGGCTATTGACCCGAAAAACGTGAAAATGGGTCATTTTTCTTTGCTTAATCGGAAAACCTCCGCCTATATCCCACGAATCGAGCTCAATTCTCTAGTCTACCGGAAAATCTCCGCTTAATATCACTAGTTACTCATTTAAGAAAAAAACTTCTTATGTTACAAAAAAAAACAGTGAACCTCATAATGATACGCTGCGGGGGCCATCCATCTGCGGAACCTCCCCAGCCCCACTGAAGGTGTTTACAATCCGTGTCAGGTGCCTCATTTTCTACGATATACTTTTCCTGGTTTCATATGTTTGGTCGGCCTTCATGCTTTGCGGCAGCATTTGGATTGAGTCTATGACACTATCAAGCTTCGTTTCGATCCGATGCAATAGATAGAATGTCACGACAACGGGAAAGCCCACCTCTTGAATAAAAGGCAATAACTGTTCCACCAAACCTCCTCCTTTCCTAGAATTGAATTTAGGGCAAGGGACCCACCTCCGCTTCACTCAGGTGGAAAAAAATAGGCGAACAACGGAACCGTTCCCATGTTCACCTGTTTAAAAAAGCCAACTCCCTAATAGAGAGCTGGCCCGATCCAATTAAAGTTCCACTGTTTCAACATTGCGCTCGACAAGACGTGCGCCTTTTTTCTCTACAATCGAACCACCTGATGTTACGAACACGTCATTTGCTACGATGAGATCCATTGCGGCAGCCAATGCCACTGTATCAACAGGTTCAATTGGATTTTCAATGGAAACAGTAGCTGTTTTTCCATCCTCATTAATAAATTGCATTTCAAGTGTTTTTGCCATTTTCTAGCTCCCCCTTTCTATTAAATTTCTTCAACCTTACTGTCCAACTCCAGTTAATGCGTAGCTGTTATTGCGTTCAATGCCAACAAGCTCTAAGCTTTGAAGATTATCGATTGCAACGGCTACTGAATGCAAAGCGTCAGCTGATGCTTCTGGGTTGATGTTGTTGTAGTTTTTGTTTTTTAAGATCATTCTTCCCTTGCCATCAATCCCATTTTCAAACACAAAGCGTAACTGTGTACGTAGAATATCCTGTGTTGCTGCCATGTCCCTCACCTCCTTTACACCTATGTTATAGAGAGGTAGGGGGCAAAAAGGGGCATCCATAATCAAATTCTTCTCGAAGAATTTGCGCCCAGATTTTTAGGCACACACGATGTGGGTCACAAAGACGTTGCCACAGGAAGTGGTGTACTTAGTCTTTGATCCTATGATCGAAAACTTCCTTTAAAAATCTGTGGCATCCGCCGGAGGCTTTCACTTAATTCAGCAGAAGTAGTAAACTTCTGCTGTATTAAGTGAAAAAAATGGCAAAAAAAATACCTCCAAAAAGGAGGTTCAACAAAAATATATAAACAAAGGGGGGGAATACACTATTCATCATTGCCCGATGTAAACCATCTTATACATTAAAAAGAAAAAAATATCTGTTGTTCCAATAATTACACTATTATAGTTCATACTATCCGTACAGATGTATTTCGAGGTGTACATATGGACTTTTTTATAATGACAGAAACTTTCTTCCTCACTGTGCTCCAGCCCATCCTGAGCGAAGTAACCCTTTATAATGATCGTTTATTTACAAGTGGTTTCATTTTCCAATGTCTATTACTATTGGTCATCGTGTTACTCGTTAATCGATACAATCGAAAGTTACTTACGGAACAGCGAAAATTCAACAAGCAAGAACGTTATTTTCGACCCCTCTATGAGTTAAACACGGTCGCGATTATCATGACGGATCCGACCGGAGTGATTATTGATTTAAATCGAGCATCAGAAAAACTAGCAGAAATGAATCGGAATGAAATCCTCGGTTTACATTTTAATCATTTTTTACCTGAACACGAGCAAGAAGCGACAAAACAACGATTTGAACGAGTATTGGCAGGAGAAGTTGTTGAATATGAGGTGCAAATCTATAATTCTGCGGGTGAAATGATTGACGTGTTTATTCGAAATATCCCAATTACAGTAGAAGATAAAATCCATGGAATATATGGGATGATTAATGATATCACCGAGCAAAAAAGAAACCTGGAAAAGATCCAATTCATGGCCTACCATGCCCCCATCACCAATCTGCCGAATAAACGGAAGCTCAGTGAGGATGTGGCTGAAATGTTAGCGAAACGAATTCCTTTTAGCCTTATTTATCTCGATCTGAATGAATTTAAAAAGACAAATGATCGTTATGGACATTTAGCTGGGGACTTCGTTTTAACCACGGTTGCAAATCGGCTTAGAGAAAAAGACGATCAGGGTGTGGCGTATCATATCGGTGGAGATGAATTTGCCATTACCCTTCCTGAGGTTCAGTTCGAGGCGATTGAAAAAATTGCAACAGCCATTGCAGATGAAATACGCCTTCCCATTACCTATCAAGAATTTGTCTTAGAGGTTTTTGCTAGCATTGGAATTGCGCGATTCCCGTTTGATGCCGAATCGATTGAGGAACTACTAAGGAAGGCAGACCTTGCGATGTATGCCTCCAAGGAACATGGCGGGAGCGAACTTGTTTTTTATCATGAAACCCTTTTACAAAAGGTCGAGGAACGATTTAAGCTTGAGCAGGACTTGAAGGAAGCTCTTGAGAAACATGAATTTGAAATGTATTTTCAGCCACAATTCGAGATCCAGACGGGCAGACTCCGTGGAGCCGAAGCTTTATTACGCTGGAACCACCCTGAAAAAGGCATACTTAGTCCCGATGTTTTTATCCATGTACTGGAGGAAACGGGACTAATCGTGGATGTCGGGGAATGGGTGATTACAGAGGCATTGGGATTGATTTGTTCCTGGACAGAGGCGGGCTATGACTTCGGAAAAATTTCAGTGAACATATCTGCAAAACATTTTGAAAAACAAAGCTTGTATCATTTTATCCAGGAAGTAAATGAAGGTGACGCCGCTTGCTTAGAACGCTTAGACATTGAGATTACCGAAAGCGCTCTGTTCAATATGGAAAAATCAATTGATTCCGTGTACCAATTAAAGAAGCTCGGTATCAGCATCAGCCTGGATGACTTCGGCACCGGATATAGTTCGTTAAGCGTTCTTCATCAGCTGCCAATCGACTATTTAAAAATCGACCGCTCCTTTATCCAAAACTTTAATACAGATTCAAAAATTTTAATCCAAATGATCATCCAAATGTCCAATAACCTGAACGTCAAAGTCGTCGCCGAAGGCATCGAAACAAACGAGCAACTCACTTTTCTCATAAACGAAGGCTGCACCTACGGCCAAGGCTACTACTTCAGCACCCCTCTCCCAAAAGCCGAATTCGAGGAAAAATGGCTGAAGAAGTAAACAGAGTAAACAAGGAGTAAACAAGGGGACGGTTCCGCCGTTTCCCTATTTTTTGGAAACAGGGAGGTCCCAAATCACCGCGGCAAAAAATAACTCCCCTTCGATTATTAATCTTTAGGGGAGTGAATGAAACGTTTAGAAGATGAGATGTGACAGAAGCTTCAACCAACCAAAAAATGCAATCCAAAGGGGTATACTCAATGTCGTTCCCCACACCATACCAACCGCCAATTGATTCGTATTCTCTTCCATCACTTCGCCTCCTCATCTTGTCTTACTTATATTATAACGTAATAATGACAACGCTTACAGAAAATCTCACCAACAAATTATGCCAAATTGCAGCAAAAAATCGGGCATCTGTCGGAGGCTGCAACTAATTTCGTTACATAAAGTTACACCCACAGCTCCCTTTTTGACGTCGTAATGGCAGTCGCACCCGCTTCTAGTGCCTTTTGCACGTCCTCTTTTGTCCGAATCAGCCCACCTGCAAGCACAGGGATATTCAATCTATCTTTCACCTCATGAATCATCCACGGCATCGCCCCAGGCAGCACCTCAATATAATCGGGTTTATTTTTTTCAATTAGCTTGCAGCTCTTTTCAAGAGCATGTGTATCAATCAAAAACATCCGCTGAATTGCAAAAACTCCCTTTTGCTTCGCTCTTTGAATCACACTCGATTTTGTCGAAATTAACCCAAATGGCTGGAACTCCTGGCAAATAAATTCTGTCGCATATTCATCATTTTTAATCCCTTGTACCATATCCACATGATAGATCATCTTTTTCCCGTTCTGCTCTGCCATCCTCTTAATATGTTTCAATTGTGCAATGTGAATTTCCGTAAAAATCCCAATTTCATATTTACTTTTTAAAAAATACTCGAATTCCTTCATCGTCGTCGATGCAGGCAATATTTGTTGGTTCACCCGATTCCCCTCCATCTTTATATGTAGTATACACTTACGACGGTTGAATGCAAAAAAAGACCCTACTCATACTTGAGCAGGGCAATAGAGAAAAAAGTCTACAGGTAAAATATATAGTCAAATGTAGAAAACCCCCATTCTCTACACTAACTAGCACTAGTTCAATTGGCCATACAACCAATCTAAAAAATTACTATACTTATATAGTACCAATGTATTAAAGAATTGTATATTGGGAAAATCGATGTAAATTTATAGCGATTATTGGGGTTTTTTTGAGGCAACTTTCCTAAAAAGGGGGTTTTTTAGCGATTTTTGTCTGAAAATGCCCAAAAAAATTTAATTTTTTTCTACACGTTTCTCCATTTTTATCATTTTGGACATGCTATCATTCTTTTGACAGTTTCTAAAAATTCAAACAATAAAACGGAATTCTTGTTTTTCGATTGGGGGGGGAGAGCTAGTTTGCCATATTATACGTTTAAAGAAATTTGGACGCCTTTAAGAATTGTAGGAATTCGTTTTTATAAAAGACTGGAAGATCGGCTTTATTTTGTGAGACTTGGTAAAGGGCCACGTCGTCCGGTTTTAACTCGATTCAGTAAATTTAGCGCTAGAGCATAGGCTCTGGCGTATTTTTTTGCCGCGGATCGAAAGGGACAGGTCCCTTGTACCAAATAAAATCAAGAATCAAATCTTGTACTAGGACAACTTTCGGGACGCATATCCATAGTAGTAAACAAGCTTAAGGGGGCTTTTGTTTACATATGAGACGAAGACGCGGCATACCCATTCCGTTCATTCTACTAATAGCTGGGGTCATTCTTCTTTTTATTCTGTTTCTCACGTTGTTTCGCACGTCACCGGAGGAGGAAGCGAAGGAGCTTGTCGACTCCTTTTATAAATACGAGCAGGACGCGGATTTCGGTAGCTCATGGGAATTGTTCCATCCCCTGATGCAGGAGCGGTTTGAAAAAGCCGACTACATCCAGCAGCGCAATCACGTATTTGTCGGCCATTTCGGGACCGATTCGTTCAAGTACACAGTGGATGACGCGGAAAAACTCAAATCCTGGCAGATGACGAAGAACACGACCACCTTCCACGACGTCTACAAAGTGCACATCACTCAAACCTATAAAAGCACATACGGCACCTTCACCATCCACCAGGATGTCTTCGCTGTCCAAGAATCCGGTGACTGGACGATTTTGTGGTCGTATCAATAGGGTTTACTCCACGATAAAAGCCTTTCGGGTGCAGCCGGAAGGCGGAGTAACTAATGGGGTGTACATTTTCGCACGGGGATTAGGGTCCACGCATACGCAAATTCCCCTTCCCCAGCGGATATCGGACCAATTTTCGAATATATCGGACAAAATTGGCAAGATATCGGACAAAATTGGCAAGATATCGGATCATATTTTAAATATATCGACCCAAAACCGAAATATATCGGACAAAGCCAAAATTCCACCATCTACCACAGAATGCGAGAACTGCCCCTCCCGCCCCTAAAAATCCAATTCATTAGTTAGTCCCTACGTCTAAACCGCTCCCTCGCTTGAATAGACTAATAGAAACCACAAATTTCTTTTAGAAATGGGGTGGCAGCATGTTTTCTGCCGAGGGAATGCAGACATTTGAATTGTTTTCCGCCTCGCATATTGTGACGCTCATCATTTTTATCCTCATCACCTTCTTACTCATTGCCTTCAGAAAGATTCTCAGACCATATCGTTCCATCATCAAATGGACCTTCTTTGGCATCTTAGTTGCAAGCGAAGTGTCTCACCAAATTTGGCTAATCGCAACCAACCAATGGGAAGTTGGCGATCTCCCGCTGCATCTTTGTTCCGTCAGCACTTTTATCTGTATCTTCCTATTCTTAAAGCCTAGTAATAAAGCATTCTACCTTGTCTTCTTTACAGGGCTCCTCCCACCCATCTTAAGCATGGTGACTCCTGAATTGTTCCATCAATTTCCGCACTACCGATTTCTCAAATACTTCCTTCATCATGCCACAATTGCTTGGTCAGTACTCTATTTCATTCTTTTTGAGGGCTACCGTGTCCCGATAAAAGCGGTTGGGACCGCTTTTTTGCTGCTCAATATAATCGCTGTTCCGATTTTTTTCATCAACCTTCTCCTCGATACCAATTACTTTTACCTAGCAAATCCAACCGAATCAACCACTATTCTGTCCTACTTCGGCTCAGGCATCATGTATTATGTGACCCTTGAACTTGCCGGTGTCATCGTCTTTTTGATTACCTACTTTCCGATGGCACTCCTGATGAAAAAAGAAAAGGCCGTTAAGTCGCTTAACTGACTTAACGGCTGTTTTAAGATAAAGGAACTGTCCCCGCGACCCAAAGGAAACAGTAGAACCGCACCTTGTTTTTGGAAAAAAATAGGCGAACACCAGAACCGTCCCCTTGTTTTCCCTTGTTTCCCCACCTACATCGGCACCAGCTTGTTTTGGACGGCGTAGATGACGACTTGGGAGCGGCTTTTGACGTCGAATTTTTTGAAGATTTTGCTGACGTGAATTTTTACGGTTTTGTCGCTGATGAATAGGCGCTCGGCAATTTCTTTGTTGCTTAATCCTTCCACAAGGCATTGAAGGACTTCCGTTTCCCGCTCTGTTAGCGCATTATCCCTTGGTTGCTCCTGCTGTTGCTGATGGAAGTTAAGGAGCTTTTTCGTCATCGACGGATGAATCACAGACTCACCGCGAGCTACGGTACGAATCGCTTCGACCACCTGTTCAGATGGGGCATCTTTTAACAAATATCCGTCAGCTCCCTCGCGAATTGCAGCCATGAAGTACTCATCATGATTGTGCATCGTCAGCACCAGTATCTTAATCGAAGGGTATTTTTTCTTCAAAATGCCCGTTACCTCAACGCCATTTTTATGGGGCATATTGATGTCCATTAAAATTACATCAGGCTCACACATCGGCACCTTTTCAAGCGCATCATCCCCTGAAACCGCCTCGCCAACAACGCGAATATCATCCTCCAGCTCTAGAATATTCCTAAGTCCGTCACGCAACACAGCATGATCATCCACCAACATAAGCTTGATCAACTTAAATTACCCCCTTCAAGTCCCATTTTCGGAACAGTTAATGTAATATCCGTACCATGTTCTTCTTTTGTGTCAATTTGAAGCGTTGCATTAATTTTTTCTGCTGCGTCATTCATATTCAAAATTCCAAAATGAGGGTTGTTTTGCGCCTTAACCATTGCCTGGAACAATGAAAAACCTACACCATTATCCTTTATTTTTAAAATGATATGCTCCTTCTGATAGCTTAACAGAACTTCTATTTTTGTGGCTTGCGCGTGCTTGATCGTGTTTTGCAGGCTCTCTTGAAAAATATCAAATAGTTCCTTTTCGACCATTGGGCTAAGCGGAACCTCCTGGCCTCGAATATCAAACGAAAACTTAATATCATACTCGCTTTTTACCATATCAATTCGTTTTCCGATTGCGACTGACAACGAAACCCGCTCTGTTGGATATGGACGAAGCTCATAAATCGATTCACGGACTTCGCGTAAACTTAACCTTAACTTATCCATGCTTTCCCGAATCAGCTTTCTCGTTTCATCAGGATAACGATCGAATTTACGCTCCGCTGTCTCAAGCTTCATGACCGCACCAGCCAAGGTTTGGGCCACCCCATCATGGATCCCTCTCGCAATCCGGTTGCGCTCCTCAAGAATAATCCGCTTTTCCTTTTCCTCAATTAACATCCTTGTCTTTACTGCAACCGCAAGCTGGTTCGAAAGGGTGGCGATGGAATGGATTTCATCCTCCTCAAAGCTTCGCGCCCGACTTTTTGCAACAACCAGCATCCCAATTGTCTCATCTTCAACAACCATCGGTGAGTACACAAAAGCCTTCATATCCTTTTTAAAAAACTCATCAATTGGACCGAGCTTTTTCACCCGGTCCTGATAGACAATCGGTTGTTTTTTTCCATC
The DNA here is from genome assembly GCF_020731355.1 of Bacillus sp. REN16. Classification (GTDB taxonomy): domain Bacteria; phylum Bacillota; class Bacilli; order Bacillales; family Bacillaceae_L; genus Ferdinandcohnia. The sequence goes on from NZ_JAJFZK010000003.1 coordinate 118,820, forward strand.
GAAACGAGCGAGCGCCTCACCTGTTAGTTCGTCTTTCGGTGTCACACGCCCATCATAATATAAAATCTTCCACACATCGTTTTCCTTGACCCACAGCATGAGCGCCTGTACATCAACGATTTGCGAGAACGTATTCTTAAACGTATCAATCCATTCTGCTGAATGAATCTTCTTATTAACCCCAGTTGTGATCGCAAAAAGCGCATTTAGCCGTTTCTTTTCATTTTTAAGAGTTGAAATGACCGAATACAATAACGAAATCGCCACCAATGGCGAGAAGAAGAAGAACAGCGAGAACTCGTCAACCTTCCGACCACCGAGATAAAACATCATCGCTCCATAAAGCAACGATACCCCCACATTGCCCAATTCGATCAGCGTTTTCATTTTAAATAAATAAAATGTGTAAGGTTGTGGACGAATCAACAATACAATATCAACAATGAAATTATTAATGATAAAAAATAAGGCAAGAAACAGAATATATGTACTTAATCCGGAAAGAAAATCGCTACTCGATGAAAGAACTTGCACCACATTTGTATGGGATAAGATGTATTCCGATAAAAAAACACTTGCAGCCAGCTGGGCTGGGTTAAATAAAACAATCCTCAAAGGACGTTGATGGAGGATGTTAATCACGATCGCAATCACCGCATAAATCATGATTGGATACGAAACTCCAAAAAGCTCATACATGACGAAGATAAACGGGAATGTTATCGACGTTGACCCTCTCAAAAGCGGAATTGGATAATACTCTGTTATTACTAAAAATGCTGTAAGCAATAGAAGGATGGTGATGTCGTCCGTTGGTTCAAGATGAAAAATCGCGTACACCACTGCAGCCCAACCAAGAATCGCTATCATAATCATATAGACTTTCGCATAATTCTCCCGCTTATGGGATGACACCACTGGCAGCTTCACATCGCTCCCCCTTATCGTAACATTCTCTTAATTGTATTTATTAGTATCATAATATATGTAACATTAAAAAATCACAAACAAGCCTTTGAAACCGGATTCATTCTCCAAAAAAATCATACAAACCGAACAAAAACCCAGACTAGTCGAATGGCGTGAAAACCACTGACCAATGCTGGGTAACCACAAACACCGGTTAATGTTTGTGGTAATAATTATGACAAAAATACGAGAAAATTTCTATGACCCAAACTTATTATTTCTATACTACAAAAGTAGTACAGGGTCAGGGGGACAGGTCCCTTGTCCCCAATTGAGCGGATTGAAAGGTGTAGAAAAATGCGAGGTCATTACGTAGTCGCGGAGCCTTTAATATCATTTGCCAGCTCTTGAATAAATTGCTTCATATCAATTTCTGCACTTCTTTCTCCCTTCATATAGGCGCGTATTAATGCTCTTCTCACCCTGTTTTCATCAATCGAAATGACCTTGCCTGAGGATTTATGTTCCAATTTATGTTCACTCCTAGTTGATAAGTACCTTACTAAACAATGGCTTGGTGAAGGATGGAGACGCCTCCACCAAGCACTTTAAGGAGAAAAAGTTAGCTTGGGGAGGCTGGATGGAGAAACCAGCTCCGCCAAGTAATTACTATACATGTACGCCAGAGGGTTCTTCTTTGCGACTGTCTTACCCTATAATTTCTCAAAATTGAGGAAAACATCATACCATTCAAGTACCGCAATCCCAATTTATGTTTTTTTGCGGTATAATATAATGATATCGAATTCTGTGGGGAGTGAGACCACTTTGCTTCAAAATGATATTCCAAAGGATACGGTCATGCATTTTTCCGAAAAGCTTCGCGACATGATCACATTTGAAAATGAAGATGACCGCAATTTAATTAAAAAAGGACTGAACCTCTACCGTCAGGGGAGTGTTTATAATGTACAATACAACGGACAAACACTTGAAGGCCGCGTCCAGGACGTCACAGCTGTTGATGTCACCCTTGATCTTGATTTTTTAGAAATGAGCAGCTGTTCATGCCCTGATCCTATCTTTTGCCGGCATCGGATGGCGTTGTTTTTCTATATGTACGCAAGCGTTGACCGTGTCGGATCCCTGCTTGACCAGTGGAAAGAAGGCAATAAACCAAAGCCAACGCTGGCATCAATTCCCGTGAAAAAAGGAAACGTTTTACAGCGTGTGGAATACAAGGAGAATTCACTCGAGAGCTGGTTAACCCTTTTCAACAGTGAATATGCACGCTTTGAATCAGCTCGAGGAGATAAAAATGTTTATTTTTTCGCGACACTATACCATTCCCTTTTTCAAAATATAAAAAGGAAAGCACCTCGCTCTGAGGAACTAAAACGCTTGTATCACATCCATGCGGCTCTATTTTGTATCCGAAAAACGGTTGAATCGCTCGAACAAATTGAAGTCCGAAATTACCAGGTGGACACCTATATCAAGCCTTATTTTCATAATTTCACCGATATTGTGCTCGATAACTCACTTGAAATGCGGAAGGTGTCTCTCCCATTTTCACTGGACCAGCTACTAGAGGAAAGCATTCCGATCATCCGTGAAACGCTGCTATCCGAAACCTTGTTCCAATATGAGCGCATGCAAATGTACCGTCTGCTTTGGGCAACCTTTTTTAATCGAAAAAAATGGCTCGAAATCGAGGAAAATGCGCTGGACACTGAAAATCACGTGCATAAGATTGCCTTTGCCCATAATCGCTTTTTACAAAAGGACGACGCGACCGCAATTGATACAATGAAACAACTTGGGCATCAGGCGACACCGTACAGCTTTTGGTGGATTTCCTATCTATCTGAAGCAAAAAGTTGGGACAGGGCTCGCCTTTGGATTGACTATGCGCTAGAAGGAATCCGCGACTACATTTTTGGAATTCAGAGCTATGAAGGGCGCCGGCACATGACGATGCTGTTTTTACAGAACATCATGACGTATTCTGATGAACGCGATTCAGCCGTTTATCTTCACGCACTGAAACAGCTTTTGCCGTACAGCTATGTGGAATACAACGACTTTTTGCTTGAAACCGACCAATACCGGAAATGGGTCGAACTGCAAATCATGGTCGGCTATGAGGTCGATGATATGGACCGTTCAATTTTAAAAGAAATCGAATCTCTTGACCGGGGGGCTTTGCTTCCTCTTTACCACCAGGCCGTCGCCAAGGCCATTGAAGGTAAAAACCGGCCAAGCTATAAAAGGGCCGTTAAATATTTGCGAAAAATCCGGACTCATTACAAAAAGTTAAAACAAGAAGACCGATGGGACGACTATATTACAAAGCTTGCCACAGTGAATAAACGATTACGTGCCTTCCAACAGGAGCTAATGCGGGCTTCAATGATTTCAGAGTAAAGAGGTGAGACAATGCTTTTAGTTCATGCAGAATGGATTTCAGAAAAAGGATTCACTATTTGGTGTACAACAGAAGACGGCTACGAGCTTAGTGTTCATAATTGGAAGCAAAATCTCTTTATCTGGCACGAAGCCTCCTTTTACGGAACTTTTCTTGAAGAAAATGAGAATGCGGTCCACCTTTCACCCTGGCAGGCCTTCACCTTTTTCGCGGAATTGCCCGTTAATTCACTGATCCAAATCGAGCTTAGTGAAAGTGCCGAGCACTATCATACGATGTCTCAGGACCTGTTTCCGCTCATTGAGGACGGCCAATTTATGCCTGATTTTGAATACTGGCACGAGTATGAGCGCTTTGGCTGGAAACCGGTTGATACGGAGCTAACTGGCTTTGCGGCAGAGTGGTTTTCGGAAGCCATCACCGACTGGATCCAATCTGACTCTACATTGTCCGACGCCTGGGAAGAGATTTCAGAAACCTTCCCTCTTGTAAAAAGTAGCGCCGGCGCCGAGTCTGTCGTCGATGAAAACAATTGGCTTGAACGGATTGGGTGGAAGGAAGACCATACACCATTTGACGTCATGCTTCAAATTGAAGAACCAGAGGTGGATAATGGGGCTTGGACGCTCCACACAGTGCTTCGCAAGAAAGCAAAGCCTCATACACTGTATACCACTATGCCACGAGAATGGACAGATTTTGCGGACAAAATTGAAAACGACCAAGCAATGTGGTGCAAGCTAATCCCATGGCTTCAAGATGAAGGCGGCATTCTTCACGAGTTAAACGAACGCCAAGCGTGGGACTTTTTAACGGAAGCGAGCACTAGGCTTATGGAAGCTGGAGTCGGCATCCTATTGCCAGCCTGGTGGCAAGCCATCAAGGACGCGCAGCTTGCAATTAAGGCCAAGGTCAAAACATCCGCTGGTGGCGGCCGCCAATCCTTTGTCGGGTTGCAGTCCATCATTAATTTTGACTGGCGCTTTTCAACAAATGGTGTAGAGCTTTCTGAAGAGGAATTTATGTCGCTGGTGAATGAAAAAAGACGCTTAATTAAAATTCGCGGCAAATGGATTAAGCTTGACCCGGCGTTTATCAAACAGGTTCAATCGATCCTTGAGCGTGCGAATAAAGAGGGACTTCATGTGCGTGATGTTCTCGAGCAGGAGCTCCTTTCACTATCGGAAAAAGCAGAGCGTGAGGAACAAGAAGCGGCAAGCGCATTTGCAGGTATACAGATTGAACTCAATCGCCACCTGTCGCAAATGATTACCCAGTTAACGGATATCCAGGAGATTCCGAAAGCAGACATTCCGGACACGTTCAGAGGTGAGCTTCGTCCTTACCAGCAGCAGGGTGTCGACTGGCTCTTATTTTTAAGGAAATTTGGATTTGGGGCTTGCCTAGCCGACGATATGGGGCTCGGAAAAACGATCCAAATGATTGCCTACTTTTTAGCGGTCAAAGAAAATGATGCCAAGCCCGCGCTCATTATTTGCCCAACATCCGTCCTTGGAAACTGGCAAAAGGAGCTTGAAAAATTTGGACCGGATTTACGTGTCCACCTTCATTACGGATCCAACCGTTTGAAGGGTGAAGAGTTTGCCGAGAGTGCTAAAGAGGCCGACATCGTCCTCACCTCCTACGGCTTGTCCCATATGGATGAAGAGGAAATTTCCAATTTTGACTGGGGAACAGTTTGTCTTGACGAGGCGCAGAACATAAAGAATGCACAAACAAAACAGTCGCGCGCGATTCGTAAACTGCGAGGCGACCATAATATTGCCTTAACCGGAACTCCGATGGAAAATCGTCTGACAGAGCTTTGGTCGATTTTTGACTTTATCAATCGCGGTTATTTGGGCAGCCTAGGCGGTTTCCAGAAACGGTTTGTGTCCCCAATCGAAAAGGACCATGATCAGGAAACAATTGCTGAGCTGCAACGCTTGATCAAACCATTTTTACTAAGACGCACGAAAAATGACGAAGCTGTTGCTTTGAATCTGCCGGATAAGCTTGAGCAGAAGGAATATTGCCCGCTAACAGTGGAACAGGCATCGATTTATGAGCAGCTTGTGAAGGATACGCTGGACCAAGTTGAACAGCTTGCGGGCATGCAGCGTAAAGGTCTGATTTTAAAAATGCTCGGGCAATTAAAGCAGGTTTGTGACCATCCCGCGCTTTATTTGAAGGAGCAAGCTCCTGCGAATGTGGATGAACGCTCTGTGAAAATGGAGAAGCTGCTTGAGTTAGTTGATCACGTTCGTGACCAGGACGAAAGCTGTTTGATTTTTACCCAGTATATTCAAATGGGTGAGATGATTCAGGATGTGCTTCAAAAACGCCTTGGAGAAACAGTGCAATTTTTGAATGGCAGCGTGCCGAAAGTACAGCGTGACAAGATGATCGATGGCTTCCAAAACCGCGAGTTCAATATATTAATCCTGTCTCTGAAAGCAGGCGGAACCGGTTTGAACTTAACGGAGGCGAACCACGTCATCCACTATGATCGCTGGTGGAACCCGGCCGTCGAAAACCAAGCAACCGACCGTGCCTACCGCATCGGCCAAAAGCGCTTCGTCCACGTGCACAAGCTCATCGCCACCGGCACACTCGAAGAAAAAATCGACGAAATGCTCGAGAAAAAGCAATCGCTCAACGACGAAATCATCACCAGCGAAAACTGGATCACCGAACTCTCCACCAACGAACTCAAGGAGTTACTCGGGGCGTTTTAGCGCAAACATGCAAACATGGGGACGGTTCCGCTGTTTACCTATATTTTTCCAAATGGACAAAAGGACAGCTTTCCTGTCCCGGTCCCGGTCCCGCTTCGGGTTTCGGGTTTCACTATGTGTTTTTTTCGAAAACGAGCTTTGCGGTATACCAGATACTGAATTTTCATGTCGTGGTATGCCGGAAACAGGCTTTGCGATATACCAAATGCGTAATTTGCACCCTGTGATATACCGCAAACCGCCCTATCGGTATATCAGACGCAAAAATAGGACATAGCGGTATACCGCAACCACAAAGGAGCTGATTCGTTTGGCTGAAAAACCAACCAAACCAAAGAAAAAGGCGAAAAAGTTTGTGCCCAGTGAAAAGCACAAAGACAAAACCGAACCATGGCAAAGGTTCTACCATCTCGTCGAAGAAAAACTAAAGAAATGATCTAAGGGTGGTGACTGTTGTCACCACCCTTATTTATAGTAAAACCCCATGCGTGCAAATAGCCGCGCGAACACGCATATCCTCAATTTAAGATGCAAATAGCCTCACGATGATGCATATCTTCAGCTTAAGATGCAAATAGCCGCGCGAGGATGCATATCCTCAATTTAAGATGCAAATAGCCGCGCGATGATGCATATCTTCAGCTTAAGATGCAAATAGCCGCGTGATGATGCATATCTTCAGCTTAAGATGCAAATAGCCGCGCGATGATGCATATCTCCAGTTTAAGATGCAAATAGCCGCGCGAGGATGCATATCTTCAGTTTAAGATGCAATTAGCCGCGCGAGGGTGCATATCCTCAATTTAAGATGCAAATAAGCCGAATGAAGAAGCAAATCCCCACTCACCCCGCCTTTAAATCCTCTTCATATTGCTTATAAATGACATAACGCTGCAATCCGCGTGTCTTCTCAAATGCCTTTTGGATTTCAGCGACGAACTTGTCGTGATTTCCCTTCTTTTTTGCAATCCCAGCGGCCAAGGCGTGTTTCATCCACTCCGACTTGATCTGTTTCCCAAGCTCAGCCGCTTGCTCCAGCTCACCCTCCTCAACAGCGACAATTGCCTGATAGTACGCTTTATATTGAGGAGGTCGAATATCCTCAATATCCTTCTTCACTCGCAAAATATCATCCTCGTATAATGCATGCAAGGTCTTGAACAACGCTTGTCTTGCGGGATGCTTATATTTTCGAAGCAATATCTCTGTCGCTTCCTTCACATCCTCATCAATCCGATTGCCCATCCCGTAATAGAGCTTAAACGCCGGGTTTTTTCTTCGCTTCTCAAGATAGGACTCTATCTTTTTTACATTTTTCTCCCAATAAATAGGATAAATGAATAAATAAGTTGTGAGACAAACAATTACCAGCATGCTAATAATAAAGCCGAGCGGCTCACTTACATCTAAAAAGGCCATCCCTACCCCTAACAACAAGGCTACTCCAAACAAAACTACGAATCTCATCACAATCAACCTCACACATCATATTATTGAATCATTATACCTTACTAGAACCCTATTAAAAAAGACCAATCATGCTATATCACATGATTGGCCATCTATTAGACGATTGCTTTATTATCTTCATATACTTTCTTCAACAGTCGCCGACCTCGAAAAAGCTTATTTTTCACAAAAGAAATATCTTTACTCAATAATTGACTTATTTCGGAATAAGTATAATCACCAAAATAATAAAGGGATAAGGTCTGCTTGTAATCCTTCGGCAAAGCGTCAATATGTTCATAGAGCATTTCCCGATCATACTTTTCCACGATTGTTTTTTCGACCGTTTCATTTGCTGAATATCTTAATTCCTCTACATCATCCATTAAAACCGTAGCTTTCACAACCTTGCTGCGAAGATAGTCAATGCATTGATTTCGGGTAATTTGGTACAACCACGCCTTCAACTTGGAAGGTTCCCCTAAGAATTCTAATTTCAAAAAAACCTTCAAAAAGACCTCTTGCATAATATCATCCACCACAACCCAATTTCGCACATATCGAAAGGCTGCATATCGCAATTCCGGTTCATAATCACTTATTATTTGTTCAATTTGAGGTTCCTTCATGTTTCTCACCTTATTTTGGGACAAGGGAGCTGCCCCCCTGATCCACTCTAGTCCCATTATTTATTCAATTTCAAAGATGTATAGCTGATAGTCTTTTTGTTCGGTTTTTTGATTTTTTACTTTAAGGTTTCCTTCGTATAAGGTTTCGCCTGTTTGCAGATCTCCGATTAGAAGGGTGTGCCCCTCGTCCGTAGCGCTAACGATATAGATTTTGCCATCTTGTAATTTAACAAAAGGTGCATCCTCAGCATCTTTAGATTGTTCAACTGCAAAGGTTTGTTTCTTATCCCATTTCTGAGTCTCAATATCATATTGAATAATCTCTATTTCATTTTCCGTCTGAACCGGAATATAAACCGTTGAATCGACAATCGACGAATTATCTATAAAACCGATGACTTCATCTGGAACATCTATTTTTTCCTTCTTATTCGTTCCGATATCGTATACTATGAAATCATTTGCGAGCTCCTTTGGTTCACCGATTTCCGCCCCATCGCCACTGTCGTTCGAATGTTCATATGCCGCCGCTTTAATTAATAGATATTTTTCAGCTTGACTTGAATAATAGTCAGTTAAAATCCTAAACTCTGACCATCCATTCTTGATTTTTGGAGCAGAGTAAACCACTTCTTCATTAGTGATTTTCTTCCCCGGCAAGTCGATTGTGTAGACAACCAAATCCTCACCGCCGTCGATAGGTGAAGCCCAAGCGGATACTTTCAATTTAGTATCTACAATTTGAATATCAGCAATATTAACCCAAGCATATGATCCTTTTTTCGGTAGATCTAACTCCATCGCAGTCGATTCTTCCGATTTTTTATCTAAAACGTCGATAGTAAAAGAAGCATTCTTAAAAGAACCATTTATTCCCCTGTCATCGATATCGGCATAGACAAGAAGGTCTTCATCTTCATAAAAGCTATTTGGAAAACGGTTTTTTCCCCGCATAAAATGTTTATATTCCCCGATTAATCGCTGTGAAGATGCCTCCAAATTCAGGCGGGTCAATTGTTGAAAAAGAGATTGATTACTTAAATTGACAGTTTCCTCATTAGAAATCAATAAGGTTAGATGAATATCTTCCACAACATAATCGGCATTCATCACAAGATTATCCACTAAACTCTCATCACCGCTTACTTTTTCAAATTCAATTTCGACCGTTTCGGCGGCCAAACTTGATTGTATATAAAACGCTCCAAGCACGATAATCGTAACTAAACTAACCGTGAGGATTTTCCAATATCGTTTCATTCATGTAACCTCCGATCAAACCCTGATTTTTTTATTTAAAAGATAATGGCCCGTCCAAATCGCAGCAGCCCAAACAAGTAATCCTGCCACAACTTCCATGTAAAACAGCTCATAAGAATAAAAATATTTACCTATTAGTAATTCATTCACTAACACTGGCGCGAAAAATACTAAAAGAGAAACCCCACAATAAAGAATTCCAAAGAAAATCCCTTTCAAACGGTAAGAGCGTTCAAACAAAATCCCAGTAAACACAATACACACTCCCGCTAAACCAGCCCCATACAGAAGAACAAAGTCAATAAACGTTGCAGGGAACAGGATATTCAAAATATAGAGATTCGTAATTTTGTTCACAGAGAATGTAGTATAAAACTCAGCAGGAACCATCCATTGCAGCATCTTTGTTTCAACAAGAATTAATACTAATTGCACTGCAACCATCCCCAACACAAAAAGAAAAATGGTTGTCGCCTTTGCCAAATAAATATTTAACCGAGCTGTCGGCAACACGAGCAACCGGTAACTAAATGTATTTTTTCCAAACCAATCACGATACCAAATAAAAAACACATAAATCAGCAATGTAGCACCACAAAGCATAATCGGCAGCAAAAACCAACCTGTCTGAGAAAAATTGAAAAAGGACATTTTTCCGTACATCTCGATAAAGTCGTTTTGCGATAATAAATCCTCATAAATCGCTTTGTTCGCACGCCCTACATATCTTCGCGATTCAAAAATAACTCCAACCAATTGAATCAGGGCTGTGATCCCAACTAAAACAAGAAATAACTTATTAAACCGAGAAAACTCGAAATTTACTAGTTTCAAATAACGGTTCATCCCTTATACACCTCTCTCATCACATCGATTACCGATTTCCCCTCATTTTCCCTAACTTCCTCGGTATCGAATTCTCTTAACACGACGCCATTATCCAGCAAAACAACCTTATCAATTAAATGTTCAATATCATTGATTTCATGGGTTGTAATGATCACGCCACGGTCTTCGATTAGATGACTTGTGAACACTTCGGCAATCTGCTCCCTACTAAAAATATCAATACCCGAAAAAGGTTCGTCCATTAAAACATAGTCAACATCCAAAGCAAGTCCAAGGATCAGGTTCACCTTTGCTGTATTTCCCTTTGATAATTCAGAGATTCGATCCGTTTCTTGCAGTCTAAAAAACTCAAGCAATTCATTCGCGCGTTTTGGATTCCAGCTGTCATAAAAATCAGCCATAAACGTAAATGCCTCTTTTATTTTCATTTGTGGCAGCATCGTAATGGTATCTGGGATAAACGTTATTTTTTCATAGCTTCTTTTATGAATTTTTTCACCATCAATACGAATTTCACCACTATTAATAGGGGTTAATGCCATAATTGCCTTCATGATGGTTGTTTTCCCAACACCGTTAATCCCGATTAAACAAGTAATTTTTCCTTTTTCAGCAGTAAACGAGGCTCCTTTAAGTACCGTCTTCCTGCCAAATTTCTTCGTGACATTCTTTACTTCAATCACAAAAATCCCCCCTATTCCTTTTCGTACTCTTTTTCAACTAAATTCAACACTTCATTTAAAGGCACGTTAATCGACCGAACTGATTGTATAAATGCAGAAACTGCATCCAAAATTAATTCCTCGCGAACCATTTTCAACACTTCTTCATCCTTCGTAATGCGACTTGGTAAATTTCCTTCTGTAAAAATCAACCCTTGCTCCTCCATTTCTTTATACGCGCGCTGAGCCGTATTCGGATTAATCTTCAACCGATTTGCTAACTCTCTTCTTGAAGGAATCTCCTGCCCTGGTTCAAAAAAACCTTTCGCAATTTGTTCCTTGAAATACTGAATGACTTGCACGTACACAGGATCCCGATTATTAAACTTGACATCCATAGACCCAACTCCTAAAAATTCATCTCCCTGTATCAAGGGGTTAATACACCATTTATAAAAAAACACAAAACTGTATTATGATGACCATACAGTTATAATAAAAAAATACGTCGTGTACCAATAGGTTAATACACAATGTATTATATGCTTAATACACTTAAGATGTCAACTTAAAATAAAAATTTATCCAATATATTGACAACAAGGAACAAATGTTCTATATTAAAAATAAGAAAAAGGCCAACCATGTCGTAACCATGATTGGCGAAAATTTGAGGAATGACCGGAGTATCCATCTATCTCTAGAGGAACCATTTTTGAAAAGGCGACTGGGGCTTCTTGTTGCGAGGTACATGGACAGTGGGCTTAATCATATTCTAAATCTCTTTTTAACAGATTTCATATCATAGCTGCTTCCCTTCCAATAGTTGATTGACCTGCAACAGTCGTTCATTATAGCTACGATCTATTTGATCGATACGTTCGCCAATTTGGCCTTGTAACGTTTCCAAATGTAACGCAATTCCCATTGCAAGTTTATTTAGCTTTTCGTTAATCGTCTTGATTTCATCATTGTTCATCATTGCTTCCTCCCAAGTTCAATCATCAAAACCTAATTTTCCACAAGCTCCCTTGGCTTACCGCCAAGAAATTTCACAGAGTCTGCTAACACTTCAGTCACATACACTCTTTTTCCTTCATTGTTTTGGTAATTACGTGTTTGGATTCTACCCGTTACACCTAGAATGGATCCCTTTTTACAAAAGTTTGCGGTATTTTCAGCAGTCTTTTGCCACAGTGTGCAGTTAACAAAATCAGTTTCGATTGCTCCACCTGCGCTTTTAAAATTTCGGCTAACCGCAAGTGTCACATGGGCTACGGCCTTTCCTTCCTGGGTATAACGCAAATCAGGATCACGGGTAAGTCTTCCAACCAAAATTACTTGATTAATCATGTCCTTTTACCTCCTTGGTTAAATCTAACAAGGCTATCATACTTCACGATTCGACATAGGTAAAATTAGGAAACTATGATTATCAGTGGTGTTTTTTCTATAAAAATGGAAAATTCATAGATAATTTTTATATTTTCTTACAGAATACTCATCTAAACCAACAATTATCTAAAATTCTACAAATTTTTTCCGTTAGAAAATTCGGTTCATTTCCACTTCAACTCCATATAATAAACAGGCAAATATGTTATAATTTAACTATCTGATATAGTACGGACGATTTATAAGGAGGTCAGGGTTTGAAAACGTTTAAATTGGTGTCACTAAAGGTTCTGAAACAGAACGAACAGCCGAATCGTACATTGGATATACCGTTGATTGATGGTTTAATTATCAATCGGGAGGACGGGGAAAACCGTTGGATTGTGGAAGCCTTTATTGAAAAATCGTTTAAAGATATTTTCGAAAAGGCAAAACAAGAAGGAGAAAAGCTTAATCTCCAAGTAACAATTTCAAAAAAATCAAATGATCCCGCCTCGTTAATGGGGGATGTTAAGATCATCAAGGAAATGGAGAATAGTGCGAGTGTCCTCCTAGATGGGAACTTAGTTCCTAGCCGCCACAACATGGCCGAGATTCTTCTGACAGACCTAATCCAGCAGGGCTTACAGGGTGAGGGACTACTGGCCGAATTCAAAAACCGACTCCATGAAAAGAAAAAACCCGTAGAAAATTAAAAAAGGCGGGATGTCCCGCCTTTCATTTGTCTAGCTCCAGTGCCAAGCCTCTCGAGGTCACAAGCCATTCGTTTCTGAAGGCAAAGTGCGCCTTTCATGTTTATTTTCCTCCAGTGCCTGTACCACCGGCTCCTGTACAGCTAGGATTTACTGATCATTGTTACCATTATGGTCATCATCGTCTTTGTTGATATCCAAATCTCCGTCATTATTTTCGTCTTCAACGACGTCTTGATCTCCATTGTTCAAGCCATTATCACCAGGAACAACGTCTTCCTCTGGAGTCACATTATTGTCCAGGTCATTGTTATCCAAGTCATTATTTAAATCCTCACCCGGCGTCTCTAGTCCATCATCCTCTGGAGGCGGATTTTGGTCATCTGCGTTACAACCGGTTATTAAAAATACGGCAAGGAGTGACCCCATTAGCTTTAAGAACCATTTCTTATTCATTGCACATTCTCCTTTCTGCTTTCTTCTAAGTATTGGTTGACCTACTTGGTCTTCGCTTAGCTTTCCCAGAAGTTAAAAAATGTATCAAAGAAAGTACAATTTCGTAAAAAATGCATAATAAAAACCAGATGGTGAATCCCATCCGGTTTTAACCAACTGACCTTATTTTGTTTTTTCACCCAGTGCAAACATGATTTCTGTTTCGCAAACAAGCTCTCCATCTACTGTTGCGGTACCTTTTCCTTTACCGATTGATCCACGAAGGCGAGTGATTTCCACTTCAAGGCGGAGTTGATCTCCAGGAACTACTTGCTTTTTAAAACGGCAATTGTCGATTCCTGCAAAGAAGGCAAGTCTGCCCTTGTTCTCTTCCTTACTCAGCATTGCCACAGCCCCGACCTGCGCTAATGCTTCGACAATTAATACACCAGGCATAACTGGGTAGCCAGGGAAATGGCCATTGAAAAACTCTTCATTTGCCGTTACATTTTTAATCCCAAGTGCGCGTTTCCCCTCTTCCATTTCAAGAATGCGATCGACTAATAAAAACGGGTAGCGGTGCGGGATAATTTCCTTAATTTGATTGATATCGTACATAATTTTCAAATTCCTCCTCTATGTATCCTAATCAAATGCGCCTTGGCGTATTTGCGCTCAGATTTTTTAGGCCCACACGATGTGGGTCACAAAGACGAAGACATCAGGACGTGGCGTACTTAGTCTTTGATCCTAGATCGAAAAACTTCCTTTGAAAATCTGTGGCATCCGCCGGAGGCTAACTTTATACAGCAGAAGTTAAAGTCTTCTGCTGTATAAAGTTTGCATGTAATGCCTATTATAATACAAGTATTGCGAAAAGTTGTAAACCTCATCGGCGCACATGTAAAACCATAAAAAAAAGAAGGCCTATGCCCTCTTACTTTTTCGCATCTTTGTTGACAAGGTCGACGATATGCTGCCATGTTTCTTTTTTCAAGGCATCACCCGGATCACCATTTCCAATGACTCCGTAACCTACAACCACACCAATTATGACGCTGGCTGCAAAAAGAACGACGACGAGCAAAAGTCGTATCCAAATCGGTATTAAGCGAATCCGAATTTTCCGTTCACGCTTCTTCTTTGGCTCTTTTTCCGTATTCTTTTCTTCATCACGGGCTTTTCGAAATTCTTCGCGTGATTTTACTTGTGTATTGTTAAGTTCACTTGTCACTTAGATTACCCCTTATCTTTAGGTTGTTCCGAGTTTCGCCGTTTGTCTGCCTTAACTTATAGTATCTGCGTAGATTTTATTTTTATCACTTATCTAATACCGTTTACAAGTCCCATCATCTGGTCTGAGACAGAGATTGATTTTGCGTAGAATTGGTATGAGCGTTGGGTGAGCATCAAGTCCGACATTTCAGTTGTTAAATCCGCGTTCGATTGTTCAAGTGCACCTTGTTGCATACTAACCTGCTCGCGCAAAACACCTTGAAGAGAAACAAATACTTCATTAGCTTCGATTCCAAGCCCAGCCAGGTCAGGTAATGCAAATTGATTCTGTCCCACCGCCTGAAGAAGCTGTGGCTTATTTATTTGCACAACGGATAGATTAAATACTTGAGGCATACCAGCCTCAGGAACCACAGATAACTCTCCGGTTGCTGAAATTTTGATTTCCTTAAAATTGTCAACAAACACGATCTTCTCCCCATCTTGATCTAAAACAGGGTTACCACCACTTGTCACAAGGGACACACGATTTGTTCCATCATTTGCAGGAGACAAATAGAGGGCACCATCCCTTGTAAATCGAGGGACCTGGACACCATCTTCATCCACTAGCACTTGTAAAAACTGATTTTCCTTTGTAAAGGCGATATCAAGTTCACGATCCGTTGTTTTGATGGCACCTTGGGTCATCATCATATTTGTATGGCCAAGTCGGGCACCAACGCCAATGCGAATACCATTTGGGGTTACACGGCCATCCTCTTGCGCGTTAACGGGCTGATTATTGAATTGTTGGGATAAAAGTTCACTAAAGTTGACCTGGCGTTTTTTATAACCGTTCGTATCAATATTTGCAAGATTATGTCCAATTGTATCGAGCTGTTTTTGCAGCTGACTCATCGTATTTGTTGCTGTAATCATTGAGCGCACTTAAAATCCCCACACTTTCTTTAATGTCTAGCTCCTGGCGCATCAGCCTGGCCTAAGGTCTTTAGCGATGGACAGCCGCCTTTCACTTTTCTTATAATCTTCCAATCTCGTTTACAGCTTTGTCCATGCTTTTATCATATGCCTGAAGCACCTTTTGGTTGGCCTCGAATGTACGATATGCAGTCATCATTTCTGTCATTGCCTGTGTGACATCCACATTTGAACCCTCAAGGAATCCTTGTTTTAACGAATAAGAGACTTCGGGATTTGCCGCTGCATTTGGTAAATCTGCACCGTCATTTGACCGATACAATCCATTTCCTTCTTTAATCAAGTTCAATGGATCTTCTGAAAAAGCAATGCCCAGACGGGACTGAGCTTGTCCGTTGACAAGTATGCTGCCATCAGCAGACACGTCAAACTGATCATTTTCAAGTGCAATTCGATTTCCATTTTCATTGAGCACATAAAAACCTTCATTCGTTGTTAAAAAACCGGCTGGGTCAACTGTAAAATTTCCGTTTCTTGTATATCGTACATCACCGTTTGTATTTTGAACGGTAAAAAACAACGAACCCGGTTTATTTGTTTCTGCATTGATTGGCAGGTTGCCATTGACTAGCGCTACATCTGTCAGGAGTCCTGTTTCGCGGAGATCACCTTGCTTAAACAGCGGAATCATTTCCTGCATGTATACACCTGTATTAAGACCACCGATGCTGCTTGCTGTCCGAAGATTGCCGCCATTTTTGGCTGGGCTTTGTACACCTTCAAGACGCTGCATGAGCATTTCTGGAAAGGCACGCAAAGAGCCTTGGTCCACTTTGTAGCCAGGTGTATTGGCGTTTGCAATATTGTTTGTCAGCATTTCCGTGCGCCGCTGCTGAGCAAGCATTCCAGCTGCAGCAGAATAAAATCCACGTAACATGAACTCATCTCCTAATCCGATATCCGAACATATACCTAGTTTTATTATAGTAGGAAATGCCCATCACTTCATCTGTAAAATTTAGGAACATAAAAATTTCTTAGAAAAGTGGGAAAGGACCTGCCATTTCGGAAAGGTCCTACATACTTAATCAAATATGCCTTGGCATATTTGCTGCCCAGATTTTTTCGAGCAAGCTCGAAAAACTACCTTTGAAAATCTGTGGCATCCGCCGGAGGCTACGAGATCATTCAGCAAATGCTGAATGATCTCAAACTAATTTTCTTCGTGGAAGCTTGTCCAGGTTTTCAAGCATAACGCCTGTTCCGATTGCCACACACTCCATTGGGTTTTCGGCAATTAACACTGGAACGCGCAGTTCTTCTGCTAAAAGCTGATCCACACCGTGAAGCAATGCACCACCACCCGTTAAAATAACGCCACGGTCGATGATGTCCGCAGAAAGCTCAGGTGGTGTTCTTTCAAGAACACTTTTCGCCGCTTGTACAATGGCAGAAACCGGCTCACGCAGTGCTTTTTCGATTTCTTCGGATTTAATTGTTAGTGTGCGTGGCAGACCTGTTACCATGTCACGTCCGCGAATGTCGATTTCTTCATGACGTGAATTAGGGAATACAGTTGCCACCTGAATTTTAATGTTTTCAGCCGTTCTTTCTCCAATTAATAGCTTGTACTCACGCTTAATATAGCTTAAGATTTCCGCGTCAAATGTGTCCCCAGCCATTTTAATGGAAGAGGCGGTGACTATATCGCCCATTGATAATACAGCAACATCTGTAGTACCACCGCCAATATCAACTACCATGTTTCCGCTTGGTTGGAAGATGTCCATTCCTGCTCCAATCGCAGCCACTTTCGGTTCTTCCTCAAGATAGATTTTCTTCCCGCCGCTTTTTTCAGCAGCTTCCTTGATTGCCTTTTGCTCAACTGAGGTAATGTTTGTTGGACAGCAAATCAAAATTCTTGGTTTTGAAAGAAATCCTTTTACATTTAACTTATTGATAAAATGCTTGAGCATTGCTTCTGTTACATCAAAATCAGCAATAACGCCGTCTTTTAATGGTCGAATCGCTACAATATTTCCAGGTGTGCGCCCCACCATGCGTCTAGCTTCTTCACCAACTGCTAAAACCTTGCCCGTGTTTTTATCTAATGCCACAACAGATGGCTCGTTCAATACTATTCCTTTACCTTTTACATGTATAAGTACGTTCGCAGTTCCTAGATCAATTCCGATATCCCTAGCTAACATTTGGGTAACTTTCCTCCTTGCATTTGATACACAAATGCACATTATTTTCCTAATTATATATTGTATCACAAATTGTCATTTTAAATAGTTATTTTGTAATTTTTTTGTAGGAAAATGTCGTAATATAAGAAAAGCGCAAGGCGCCGGCCTATCGGTGACAAGCATAAGACGAGCGCTGACAGAAGGTGCCTTTTACCTTCCGAAGCGATTGGCTTATGACCTCGAGCCGATGGCGCCTGGAGCTAGACAATAGTAGGAGGAAAGTCACATGCATGTTATTTTACAGGTTCTTCTTGTAATTCCTCTTCTTTTTTATACTTGAGTTTTGTCGCTTCTCCACCCCGTAAATGCCTTATTGATTTATGATAATCAAGGATTTCTTTTACTTCATTTGCTAGTTCGGGATTGATTTCAGGTAGCCTTTCAGTTAAATCTTTATGGACAGTACTTTTGGAAACTCCAAATTCCTTCGCAATGACGCGAACTGTTTTTCTTGTCTCCACGATATACTTTCCAATCTTGATGGTTCGTTCTTTGATGTAATCGTGCACACTACTCGCCCTCCCTATGTGGATGTGAGAAGTGTGAAATGAGACGCGTTATTGCTTCAACGAAGAAGTTGTTTAGTTTGGATTATATTCGTCAAATGGATTGCTGGATCTTTGAAGACGGTCTACGCCCCCTCACCTCAAACACTCTCTTTGTTAGGTTTGTAACATTTTATTAGCTTGGATGAGGGATTATGCTATAAATGTCAAGAGGGACAAGGCTTTTATCAAAATATTTTTAAAAATGGCTTGTTTTTCTATCTTGGACAGGCTTTTTTCACCTTAGACAAGTTATCTTCCTTAGAAAATCCTGCTCTGATTTTCAGTTGCTTGAAGAAGATCACCCCAGGTCCGTTTCCCTCGATCTTTAAAATGATGCAGCAGTTCCACAAAAAGATAGGCAGTTGTTAAGGCATCACCTGTCGCCGTATGCCGTTCATACATTCGTGTCCCGAAGTTTTGAGCGTATCTGTGTAAATCTCGCATATCATATGACGGTGAAAGATACCCAATTAAATCCAACGTATCAATCGTTGGCATCCGACCGAGGCTATATTTTTCACGCTTCAGTTCACATTTTAAGGCAACAAGATCAAATGATACATAATGACCAATTAAGCAGTTACTGTTCTGCTCTTTTATAAAATCAAAAAGATTAGTAATTCCTTGTATGGCGCTTGGAGCAGTTTCGACCTTATCAACTGTTATTCCCGTCAATTCGATTATTTCCTGAGAAATTTGTCGGCTTGGGTTAATAAATGTATGAAATTGTATTTCTTCACAGACCTTCAAACCTTCAACCTGAACAGCTGCCATTTCAATTAAACGATCTACTGTTGCCACCTTAAAGCCGGTCGTCTCTGTATCAAAAACCGTAAATGAAATCTCATCAATTGGAGTCGATAATGGGATTTCCTTATGAATTTGCCCGCAAAGCGGTTTTCTACCAAATATCACAGAATCCGCTCCTCTCATAATTGAAAATGGGCATTTACTAGAGTTTGAATCTCCTTTAATATTTTTACACTTAAGATAAGTTCTTCCTTTTCTTTCGTTGTTAAATGCGTAAAATGAAGGACAGATGTGAGCTTTTCCTTGTTTTTATATTGACCCCACCTTTGCTTCACGTAAAATCGCATCACATCCGAAGCAGCAGCCTTTAGATCTTTCCCAAAACTCTCACTGAATGCTTTTTTCTCTACTAATCTATCAATCCGTTCGAAAGGGGTTCCTGAGATGATTCCATATTCCAGGGATAAGATTTGCAAACAATGATGATAAGGAAACAAGATTTCCTTTTTAATATTCAATTGCTTTCGATCTAATTTAAAAAGGGCCCGAATGGGTTGATCTAATGAAGGAATTTGGTGCTCCTGTTCATGAAGGCGATACAAAAAGATTTTGGCATTCTTCATTTTTTCAAGAAGCCCTCTTTCAAACCGATGGTGAAGTTCCTTATCTCCACATAAAAAACGGTAGGAAAAGAAATTCTGTGCAAGCAGCATATTTTGATTGGTCGCTTGAGCCATCCAGGTTTGAACCCGCCCCATCCATGTTTTCAGCGATCCGCGCCAATTTGGATTACTTGCCATCATATCACCTAGGCAACGGGCATACCCTGCTTTTTCAAGCAACTGAACGATCCCTTTGCCTAATTTTGCAAAATAGGCATCGGTCTCTGGATTACTATTTTCGTAGACAAGAAAATGGTCCTGGTCTGTTAGTAAAGTCTGTTCTTCTCGTCCTGCGCTGCCCATTTGATAAAAGCAAAACTTTGTCGGCGGGAGCTGACCTTCTCTTATTGAAAGTTCTTCAATTGCCATCTCAATACATCGTTTAACGAGACGATCATATAGTTTTGTCACACTATCCAATACTTTAAAAATTGGCACATCGTCCTTTAGAAGCGTATCGACGACATCGTAAATGGCCGACTTTACAGATGGCAAGGAATCTAATGTTGCCATTTCGGTCGTTTTAATCGTCCTCATCATACTGTCCGTATTTTGCCTAAGGACATCCGATAAGGTAATGATTCCGATGACTTCATTTTCTTCAATGACTGGCAAATGCTTTACACCGTGTAAAATAAAAGTGGATAGAGCCTCATAACAATAGGCATATTTCGAAATCGATATCGGGTTTTTCGTCATGAACACGGAAGCCTTTGTGTTTCCATTTTTCCTTTCATAAATCACACGTGAAACGAGGTCTCGTTCTGTAATAATTCCGAGAAGTCTTTTATTTTCAACTACAAGAACAGAGCTTGTTTGGTACACTGTCATTTGTTGTGCAACCTTACTGCAGATCGTATGCGGATCAACTGTGATA
This sequence comes from Bacillus sp. REN16, assembly GCF_020731355.1. Classification (GTDB taxonomy): domain Bacteria; phylum Bacillota; class Bacilli; order Bacillales; family Bacillaceae_L; genus Ferdinandcohnia. The sequence continues at coordinate 139,512 of NZ_JAJFZK010000003.1, forward strand.
AGCGTTGATATCCTGGACCCTTCGGACGAGGGAACCGCTATCCTTCGCTTTTCTTGTAATCATGACCTGTTCAGCTAATGAGCTGTATATTTCTTTGAGACGAAATGCGAGCTGTGTGAAAAGATAGTGGTGGAAGTTGGGATCATGGAGGCGATTTTCGATCAAACTTCTGGGAATTAACAAGCATTGTCCTGCCTCTGTTGCCACAACTCCGACACGGTATTCCAATTCAGATTTTTTGCCCCCGATTAAATCCGCAATGCTTGACAGTCCGATTAATTCTCCTGGTTTTAAAATTTCGAGTACCTCTCGATTTTCTTTTGGTCCCACAAACACTTCCGCAACGCCAGAAAGCAGCAGAAGTATTCCCTCCCGCTGCTCATTGGCATGAAACAATAGATCTGATTGATGAAATATTTTTTGTCGACAGAAGGAGAGACATTCAAGTGCCTCTTCCTGTGACAAGCCCAGAAAAAATGGGTGATCCTTCACCAGTTCATAAAGCTGTTCCATGTTTTTTTCCCTCTCTTTTAAAACGGCCCTATGCATACGCATAGAACCGTTTAACATTTTTATTATTGACCAGGTTTGCTTTTATGCTTCGTCCTTTAGCCAAACTTCGCCGTCCTTGTAAACCATTTGTTCTGGATAGCGCATATCGACAACCTCGTCTTGTTTGGCCTGTGAAGGCGCTTCGGTCATTAGAGAAACAATGATGTTTCCTAAGAAACCTGCTGCTGCTCCAAAGATTCCTGCACCTGTGTCAATAATTCCAAGAATTGTGAAGCCACCATATTTTGCTGCAAAAATATATGATAATACGACGACTAATCCGATCAGCATTCCCGAAATAACACCCTTCGCATTCGAACGCTTCCACCATACACCGAGTACAAGCGCCGGGAAGAACGTACTAGATGCAATCGCAAATGCCCATGCCACGATTTGCGTGATGGCTCCAGGAGGGTTTAATGCAACTAATCCTGCAACCAATGTCGCAACGACTATTGACCAACGCGCTACATTCAAGCGATTTTTTTCTGATGCCTCCGGCTTTAGAACTCGATAATAAACATCGTGTGCAAATGCAGAAGATAGGGCAATCATTAGCCCACCAGCAGTCGATAAGGCTGCTGCCATCGCACCTGCTGCCATTAACCCGATAACGAATACACCCAGATTCGCAATTTCAGGTGTCGCCATAACGACGATATCATTCGCGATTGTCATTTCCTGCCACTGTAAAATTCCATCGGCGTTCGCATCTGCAAGCTTTAATAAACCTGTGTCAATCCAGCTTTGGGTCCAATGAGGAAGTTCTGTCATTTTTTGACCTGCAACCTTCGTCATCAGGATGAAACGTGAGAATGCTGCATAAGCAGGTGCGGACAAGTATAATAGGCCGATGAATAATAGTGCCCAAGCTCCTGACCAACGGGCTGCCTTCATCGTTGAAACCGTATAGAAGCGCACAATAACGTGTGGCAATCCCGCCGTACCGCACATTAACGTGAACATTAAGGCCAAGAACTGCCACTCAGAACCTGTTGCAAACGGTGCAAAGTATTCTGTGAAGCCAAGTTGGCGATCAAGCTCTCCAATCTCCGCAACTACTTTTCCATATGATAACCATGGAAGTGGATTGCTTGTTAATTGCAAGGAGATAAAAATTACCGGAATCAAGTATGCAACAATTAAGACGATGTATTGGGCAACCTGTGTCCAGGTAATCCCCTTCATACCACCCATCGCGGCGTAGAAGGCAATTAATACAACCCCAATCATCGTTCCAATTCCAGCATCAATTTCAAAAAGACGCCCAATTACAACTCCAGAACCAGATAACTGGCCAATCGAGTACGTAAACGAAATAATGATGGTACAGATTGCCGCAACGATACGCGCTGTATGGCTATCGAAGCGGTCCCCGATAAACTCAGGAACAGTATAACGCCCATATTTACGAAGCTGTGGCGCCAGGAGGAAGGTTAAAAGTAAATATCCACCTGTCCATCCCATGATATAAGCTAGACCGCCATATCCAAGAGCCATGATTGTTCCGGCCATCCCGATAAACGACGCAGCACTCATCCAGTCTGCTCCGATAGCCATTCCGTTATAAATTGGAGGCACTCCACGTCCTGCTACATAAAAGTCCGACGTCGCCTTTGCACGGTTAAAAATGGCGATCCCAATATAAAGTCCAAACGACGCTAAAATAATGATTAATGAGACCAGAAATTGTGTATCCAAATTTCCTCCCCCTTTGGGTTCAAATATAGGCTTACGATTTGGTTGGAAAGACAGCCTCTTTTTTATCATTTTGTAGGGCTTGTGTATATTTTAAGAATGAAGTATGGAATGATTGTTACGAAACTTGAGACTGGTTTTTTCATCAAGAAACGTCTAGAAGTAGGGGTTATTCCTGTTACGTAGGTTCCAAGAATGAGAATATGATTGTTTGGTAGGATAGAATTTTAATGATCAAGTACTTTTCCAGAGCTGATTTGCTTATTTTTCTCTTCATCGATGCCGTATTTTTGATCAATTTTATCGCTAACCTTTGCATTCACAAAAAGAATAATGATGAAGGTTGCAACCGCACCCTGTGCCCCCATGAAATAATGGAACGGCAATCCGTTTACCGAAAAGGCAGAAAGCGGTTTTGCAAACAGGACCACTCCAAACGAAACAATAAAACCGATAATGAGGTAGATAATAATATTTCTCGTTTTCTCCCTAAAGTAACTTTCGGCAATCTTCTTATCAACTTTTTTCAACTGCTGGCACCTCCATAGAAATAGAATTGTTTTGGCCTTCCGGTTCCACTTTTTTCTTTCACATCACCTCCTTTTCGGGTCAGCACTTATGTACTATCTGAGTTAACCAAGGTTAAAAATGAAACGCAGTGTCTCCCCAAGTGGTGCTGGAAACCGGATGACTTCGATGACAAAATACGCAAAGATAGATGCAAACGGCAGAATTAAAAAGAGGGGGCGCTTACGTTTAAACGCCATAAATAGGCTGAACCCAACAATAATTAGCATCAAAAATAGGATCATGACGAAACACTCCTTACTGTGTAAGCGTTATCACTACTCAATAAATCAAATGAATACATTTACTATATTACGAGTTACATTTTATAATATTACGAAAATTATTAATATTTATATTATGAATTTTTTTCTAGAGCTCGTCAAGAAAAGATTTTGGCGAATTTAGGGGATATATCTTGGAGTTAGATCTTGCTATAACAATACCGCTCCATACAAAAGCGAGCCAACAATCACATATGCAGGATGAACCTTCCATTTTTCAAGCAGCAAAAAACTAAGCACAATTAAAATAAGCGAATGCATCCATCCGGCATCTGCATAGGACTCCTCAAAAAAGCGGTACGCCATTGCACCCAACAGTACCGCGATCGTTGGTCGGATATAGTTCGTCATCCGCTTTACTTTTGGGGAATGCTTGAATTTTTTCAAAATGCTAAGCAAACCAATCATTAAAATCAAGGAGGGAGCAACTGTCGCAAAAGTAGCAACCACCGCACCCAATATCCCTGCTTGCTGGTAACCTATATACCCAGCCATTTTGGTAGCAATCGGACCCGGCAAAGCATTTCCAATTGCAATGACTTCACTGAAATCATGAACCGATAGCCAATGATAACGATGAACGACCTCATTTTCAACAAGTGGAATTGATGCGGGACCGCCGCCATAGCCAAGGATTCCCGGGATTAAAAAAGCGATAAAAAGCTGCACAAAAATCATGGTTGCCTCTCCTCCTGCTTGTCTTTCTTGATTAGTGCCATCACTAGCAGGACGCCAACTAAAATGCCTGGATGTACACCGAGTACATCTAACACGAAAATACTGAGTATCCCTAGCAAAATGGCTTTCGTCCAACCAAGCCCTTTTTTAGCATTCATAAAAAACTCCCATGTTAATTGAGCAAGCATAACCCCAACTACTGCCAGCACTGCCTTCGTCATCCCCTGCACCCAATCAAGATTTTTAAACGAGGTCAATGAGGTAAGCAAAACAATCATTAATAGGATGGTCGGGACCGCGGTTGCCAAAACCGCATTGATCATTCCAAGCCAGCCGCCAACGCGATAACCGATATAGCCGGCCATTTTTGTCGCAATAGGTCCAGGCAGTGTGTTTCCTAATGCCAGAATATCGCCAAAATCATCATCATTGAGCCATTTGTAGCGCTCCACAGCCTCCTTATGGACAAGTGGAATCGATGACGGACCGCCCCCATACCCGAGCAAGCCAACTTTTAAAAATGCTAAAAAAAGATGGAATTGTTTCATACGGTATTCCCCTTTAGTAATCGAATCAAAATTTACAACGTTGAAAAGATGAAAATATTAATTCCTTCATTTTCTTACAGGAAACCCTTTATAATAGGAAAAGTAATGATTGGAAAGTTTGTCAATCTTGTATTAGAATACCTATCTGCGCTTTTTTTATGAAAATAGAGTAAATGAGGTGGCTGGCATTAAGGAATTGCTTAAAACAAGTAATTGGATTTCGGGCTTACAATGGCTCTTTTTTATTTTCACGAATATTGTGGTTATTCCGATTACAGTCGGGGCTGCTTTTGAGCTTCCTCCGGAAAAAGTTGTGAACCTGCTCCAGCTTTCATTTATCGTGACCGGTCTTGCATGTATGACGCAGGCTATTTTTGGCCATAAACGTGCCATTATGGAGGGACAATCTGGTCTTTGGTGGGGGATAACTTTAGCTCTTTGTGCGACCGCATCTGGCCAAGGGATGTCTTTGGAGGAATTGGGCGGCAGCTTGACTGTGGGGATTATGATTTCTGCTAGCATCACATTCCTTATTGGTATTTCCGGATTAGGACCGCATCTTGCAAAATTTTTTAGCCCTGCTGTGATGGGTGTGTTTATGTTTTTATTAGGATGTCAATTAATTGGTATCTTCTTGAAGGGAATGCTTGGAATCCCATTTGGTGATCAAGCGCAAGATGCACAAATTGATCTATCCATTTCATTGTTGGCGATTCTCATCGCGATTCTAGTCATTATTCTGAGTGTAAAGGCACCCCCCGCGATCAGACGTTATAGTTTATTGATTGGGATCATCATTGGTTGGATTACGTATTCCCTTATTTTTAACCCCCAGAATCCCGTTAGCGGAGTTTCATCACTAAGTATCGATTTATTTCCGTTAGGGGAACCCGCTTGGAATCTAGGCATTATTATTACTACTGTTCTAGCAGGATTGCTAAATGTCGCTAATACGTTTGGGGCTTTAAAAGGAACTGAGGGCTTGTATCAGGTGCAAACGACAAAGTCTGAATACAGGGGAACCTTTGCCATCACAGGTATTTTCACCTTTATCGGCGGGGTACTTGGGCTAGTACCTTATTCACCTTATGTATCGTCTATCGGTTTTCTAAGTCAAACAGGAATTTTAAAAAGATTGCCGTTCATTCTTGGTGGGTTCATGTTTGTAGTGATGGGGCTGATACCGCCGATTGGACACTTTTTTTCTCAATTACCATTGAGCGTTGGAAGTGCGGCATTGTTTGCATCTTATTTATTGCTGTTTAATTCGTCGTTCACCTTTTTCAAGCAAATTGAATTTAACACGATGAATGCATATCGTTCAGCAATCCCATTGTTTGTCGGGGTTGTGATTATGTCGCTTCCTGCATCTTATTTCGAATCCATTCCAGCAGTTGTGCGTCCGTTATTAAGCAGCGGATTATTAATGGGAATTCTCTTAGCCTTGCTATTAGAAAACTTGATAAAGTGGGATCGGATCGGAGTAACTGAAGAGGATACAGATGAAAAATTAGATAAAACTACGAATAGCGCATGATTACACATGCGCTATTTCTTTTATTCGTTTATCTACCTAAAACTTCAATCATTGTAACAATTGCTTCATTTAGATCTCTTTGTGACCAGCTTGGCAGATTTGGATTTTTAATCGCAAGTTCATGTGATGCTGGAATGTGGATAAAGCCGGCTAGAGTAGGCAGACTTTCCTCGTTAATTTTGTGTAAAACGGAATACATTACATTGTTGCATAGATATGTTCCCGCTGTATTTGAAATGGCCGCTGGAAAACCTTTTTCGATCGCTGCATTGACAAACTCTCGGATTGGCAAAGCTGAAAAATAGCCCGCTGGACCATCTTCTTCAATTGGTGAATCCTGCAGCTTCACACCACGATTATCAACCGCACCATCCCGGCAGTTAATCGCAATCCGTTCCGGCGTCATTTTATTTCTCCCTCCAGCAAGCCCAAGGGAAATCACGACATCGGGTTGATATTCGTCTAAATGCATTAGACATTGTTTGGCTGATTCTTGAAAATCAACAGGCAGGATTTTTCCGATCACTTCATATCCAGCAATCGTTTTACCATTCAGGGCATTTACAACCTCTTCCGTTGGATTTATCGGAAAGTCTAAAAAAGGTTCAAACCCTGTTACTAATAATTTTTTCATAATGACCTCCATTTTTCGTTTTGCCTCGCTTATTACGCCAAGAAAAGTGCTCCATATCCTAGTGCTCCAATAATCACATAAGCTGGGTGAACCTTCAGTTTTTCCATTAAAATAAAGCTCACTACAATTAGGATAATCGTTTGTAACCAACCAGCATCCACGTAAGATGTTGTGAAAAAGCTAATCGTCAAAGTTCCTAACAATACTGCAATTGCTGGGCGTACATAATTGGACAAGCGTTTTACCTTTGGTGAATCTTTGTGTCGATATAAAAAACCCAGTAAAACAATCATCAGAATTAAGGATGGTGCGACAGTGGCAAAGATTGCGAATATGGAACCTGGAATTCCAGCTACATCATATCCAATATAACCAGCCATTTTTGTTGCAATCGGTCCCGGCAGCGAATTCCCTAGTGCGAGCACCTCACTAAATTCCGAAACCGTTAACCAACCGTAACGTCCCACCACCTCATTTTCAACAAGAGGAATGGATGACGGACCGCCTCCATACCCAACAATTCCAGGGATAAAAAAGGCTAAAAAAAGTTGCAAATAAATCACATGCCCACCCCCTTTTCCTTCTCTTGCTTAATTTCTGGGGCTTTGTCTTTTTTCACGAGTGCTGCGATTAACAGCACAACAATGACAATTCCCGGATGAACTCCGAGGAACTCCATTAATAGAAAACTAGAAATAATAATGCCCCCGGCCGCTTTCCAGCCTAAGGAGTCCTTTGACTTTTTTAAAAAGTCCCATGTTAATGTCGCCATCATCACACAAACGACCGGAATAACCGCCTTTGTCATCCCATGGACCCAAGGCTGATCCTTTAGTGAGGATAAAAAGGTTAGCAATATAATCATAAGTAGAATGGTAGGAACTATGGATGCCAATACTGCATTTAACATCCCTATAATTCCACCTACCCGGTAGCCAATATAGCCGGACATTTTCGTATTGATCGGCCCTGGTAATGTATTCGCAAGGGCGAGCACATCGGAAAATTCATCATCATTCATCCATTTATACTTTTCAACGACCTCTTTATGAACGAGAGGGATCGTAGAGGGTCCACCTCCATAACCCAAAATACTCGAACGAAAAAAGGCGATAAAGATATCAAGCTGTTTCATATTCTCATCTCATTTCATTTTGTTTTACCAAGATGCAATTCCACCGTCTGTTCTAGCCTCCGTACCGCCTGCAAGAACGCCTGTCTTAGGGTCTCTCCAAATGATTTGGCCGCGGCCAAAACCACCGCCATCAAGAGCAACCTGAATTTGGTGACCACGCCGTGCAAGCGCCTGAGCAACATGTGTTGGAAAGGTCGGTTCCACCAACACCTTTTTATCCTCAATCCATTGCCATCTTGGCGAGTCAAGTGCCGCCTGCGGGTTCAAATGAAAGTCAATCGTATTCATAATTACTTGCGCATGCCCCTGAGGCTGCATATATCCACCCATGACACCGAATGGCCCAACTGCATCTCCATCCTTTGTTAAAAATCCAGGAATGATCGTATGGTACGTCTTTTTACCAGGTTCTAACGCGTTTTCATGTGCCGGATCCATTGAAAAGTCATGGCCGCGATTTTGAAGCGCAATCCCTGTTCCCGGTATGACAATCCCTGAGCCAAAGCCCATGTAATTACTTTGGATGAATGACACCATATTTCCTTCCCCATCAGCCGTTGCAAGGTACACAGTCCCGCCACTAGGAGGTGTACCTGGTTCTGGTGTTAATGCCTCATCACCAATTAAGCCTCTTCTTTGGGCAGCATATTCTTCAGATAAAAGCTGTGCCGCCGCTACGGACATTTTCTCAGGATCTGTCACATATTTTTTACCGTCCGAAAAGGCTAGTTTCATTGCTTCAATTTGCTTGTGGTAGGTTTCAACGGATTCCTTTTCCATCAGGTCAAAGCCGTTCAGGATGTTCAGTGCCATCAATGCAATGATTCCTTGACCATTTGGCGGAATCTCCCATACATCATAACCACGGTAGTTCACTGAAATAGGCTGCACCCATTCTGGTTTATAGTCAGCTAGATCCTCTTTCGAAAGGAAGCCACCATGTTCCTTGAAAAAGGCATCAATTTTATCCGCTAGTTCGCCTTTGTAAAAGCTTTCCGCATTGGTTTCCGCGATCGAGCGCAGTGTATTCGCATGCCCTTTAGAGCTCCAAACCTCGCCAATTTCCGGTGCACGGCCTTCAGGAGCAAACGTGTCAAACCAGCCTTTGTATTCTGGCGCTGTAAAAATTGCCTTATACTTTTTATGGGCACCCTTCCAATATTTTGCTAGAACAGGAGAAAGCGGAAATCCCTCTTCGGCATACTTAATAGCCGGCTCCAGGACCTCTGTTAATGGAAGCTTACCGAAACGTCGGGATAGTTCTGCCCATGCAGAAGGAACTCCAGGAACCGTAACTGGCAGTAAGCCAAATGTCGGCATACCATCATGGCCTTTTGCTTTTACAGCATCTATTGAAATGCTTTTTGGCGCCGGTCCGCTTGCATTTAGACCATACAGCTCGCCCTTCACCCATACAAGAGCAAAAGCATCTCCGCCAATCCCGTTTGAAGTGGGCTCAACAACAGTCAAGGTTGCCGCCGTTGCGATCGCTGCATCAATCGCATTTCCCCCTTTTTTTAAAATATCTAAACCCGCTTGTGCCGCTAACGGCTGAGATGTCGCGACCATCCCATTTTTCGCAAAAGTCGCCATCCGTTGTGAAGCATACGGATAATTCAAATAATCCAAATTCATTTTTCAAATCCCCTTTTTATGTATCTATTTTTGACAAATGTTAGTTATTTTTTAAATATTGATTAACAAACGGAATATTTCATTTATAATTATGATTATAGTTGAAATTGAGAATATATTCTATCATTTTGTAAAATAAGTAAAACGGCGGGATGTTTAGCTTTTGGCGAATATCAAAACGTAAGCATGTCCATTTTTTGATGTATGTAATTCAGACCAATGGTAAAATAAATGAAAAGTAAAAGTGGTGGCGGAATGAAAATCGATGAAACGGATAAAAAAATTCTTGAGCTGTTAACAATAAACGGGAGAATGTCCTACGTGGATATCGGAAAAGAACTTGGTCTTTCAAGGGTCTCGATTCGTGAACGAGTCAATCAATTGATTGAAAAAGGTGTAATCGAAAAATTTTCAGTTGTGATTAATTCCGAAAAAGTCGGAAAAGATGTTTCTGCCTTTTTCGAAGTGGACTGTGAACCCGCTTCACTTGTGAGGGTTGCGGAGACATTGGCGAACAATCCAAGTGTCGCCAGCTGCTACCAAATGACAGGTCCAAGCACTCTGCATATGCACGTCCTTGTGGAGGACTTCGCTAAGCTCGAAAAATTTATTAATGAAGAACTCTACAGTTTGGACGGAATCACGAGAGTAGAAAGTCATATATTATTAAGACGATTTAAAAGTCGGACAGGTCTTAAATTATAATGGTGCCGGGAGTTTCCCGGCACCTCTTTTTAATGCTGATAATATTTGGGGTTATAGAAGAAAATAGAAGTAGGAAAGGAGGGATTGCAATTGACTAAAATTAAGTGGTTAACAGGATTGAGCATTGTGCTTGCGTTGTTAGTGGTTGGCTCGCTTGGTGTATTTGCCGAAACTCAGCCTTTGGATCCGATCAAAAAAGTTGAAGTCGAACTAAACGATGATTACTTTAACCCGAAAGCCATTACGTTTCCTAGTGGAAAACCATTGGTATTGGTCTTGAAAAACAACGGTGTTAAGGAACACACCTTCACAGTAGAAAAGCTTGGTGTGGACTATGTCGTTAAACCAAAACAAGTAAAAATTGTTACTGTGGAACCAAAGGCGACCGGTACATATGAACTGATATGCCGCTACCATGCCAAGGAAGGAATGGTAGGAGAAGTAATCGTTAAATAACAAGACGAGGTCAATTGACCTCGTCTTGTTTCTTTACGCCGCTCTTTCTTTTTTCGAAAAAAGATAGATTGAACCTATCAGCATAACAAAAATGAATAGAAGGGAAACGGTCAATGATAGAGCAAAATGTTTGTCCGGGCTCCCTGTTAAAAGTAGTTTGCCTGCATGTGTTGAAAGTCTTGCCGGGCTCCACATCATCCATTTTGATAATAAAGAAGTGAGTCCAGAAAGCCCAATTGCTACTAACAACGTCATAAGTGCCACAAAAATATTGGCTCTATATAATGAGCTTAACAGAAGTGTGACCGTCACAAGGAAAACCAACCAGGTCACGTACACCAGTGAGCTCTTTATTAATTCCCCAAACCCAATATCTCCAATTAACACGCCGGTATAATACCAAGAAGCTAGAATTCCCAGTAAAAATGAACCAACTGTCATCAACACGATACTGACCCATTTTGCCGTGATATAATTTGCAAACGAAACAGGTTTTACGAGGATGATATCGGACACGCCACTGTTTTTCTCAGCTGCCACAATTCCCATGAACGCTAGTACTAGTACAAGTACTCCAATTTGACTGTACTGGCCAAAGGTTCCCACGATCACCTCTTGTGGCGTGGGTACTGGTATATCAAAGACCGCGCCTTCTGGCAGTTCACCCGCTGCTTTAATAATCTCCGGCAAATAATACGAGGTAACCGGCTGCATAATTCCTAATAAAATGAAGACAAGCGGAATCCAAAGAATTTTATAATTCCGGGTCATCTCCACCCATTCTTTCTTAAACAATATTGACCATTGCCTCATGATTTCACCACCTTCATGAATACATCTTCGAGGGACGATTGCCCAATTTTAAACGTTGAAACTGGTATTTTTTTAATCAAGATATCTTGTAAAATAGCATTTCTTGCTGCATCAAGCTGATTTACAACGATTGTGGCCGACGTGCGCTCCACAGTCACTTCATGAACCGATTCTATTGAAGTTAAGCCGTTAGCCCAGTCTGTTATATCCTTTTCTGCTTCAATTACGATCACATCATGCTGGTGCTTTTTTCGCAGACCCGTAAGCGAATCACTTAACGCCAATTCACCTTTACGTATAATCACGATATCATCACAAACCTCTTCTGCGTCATGCAACACATGCGTAGAGAACAGGATTGTGGTTTTCTTTTTCAACTCCCGCATCATCTCAATGACCTCACGGCGACCAACGGGATCAAGCGCGGATACTGGTTCATCAAGCATGACAAGCTTTGGTTCATGAATCATCGCCTGCGCAATCCCCAATCGCTGCTTCATTCCACCCGAAAAACCGCCAATCTTCTTTTTCTTCGCATCAGCAAGCCCGACTAATTCTAGTAATTCATCCGCTTTTTGCTGGGATTCCTTTTTTGATAAATGTGCAAGCTGACCGACATAGATTAAAAATTCATTTGCTGACATCCAGTTATAAAAGACCGGATGCTGCGGCAGATAGCCAATGTATTTACGATTATCGCCATTTTCCATGCCATCAAATGCAATTTTTCCTGAGGTTGGGTGAAGAAGTCCCGCAAGCATCCTTAGCGTTGTCGTTTTTCCCGCTCCATTTGGACCAAGCAGTGCGGTACAGCTTCCTTTTTTAATCTCAAAGGAAAGATTATTTACCGCCGTTTCCTTCCCGAATCGTTTTACCAAATTTTCGATTGAAACTAGAGTTTCCGTCATCCTATCTCTTCCTTCCAATGACAAAATAGAGAATTGGACCAATCATACTGACCAAAATAATGACAAACACCCATAAAATCTTTGGTCCATTCGTTTCTTCGCTTCTTGCGAGGTCGATTAAGGCTGTTACCATTAAAATTAATTGAATCACAATAATCGGTGCAATAAGTGCCCAGTTGATACTTTCAAGTCCTGCCATGATGGATCACGTCCCTTTCAAATGTTTTTTCCGAAGATAATACGTTTAGGGTTCGGAAAAAGTTCAGTAGGAATTTAAAAAGATTTCGGAGAGAGGAAAGTAGTTACTGGACCTGTCCCTCCGTCCAAAAAAAACAGCAACCTTTTCTAATATGGTTGCTGTCCCGGAATTTATTCAACGAGATCGGTATGAATGCTAATAAAATAAGATTCTAGCAGAAGCTGAAGCTTGTCTTCCAGGTTGTAATATTCCTGGTCAGCTTTTTCAATCACTTGATAAAAAGGGGCTTCGTCGATTTCCCCATTTTCTAACGCTATGAAATTTCGCCACATATCCTCACCATGTTTTTTTAAAATAATAGCGTAATCCTGCGCACCTATTTTTTCAAAACTATGGGTTAGCTCTGTTATGTACCTTGTGATCCCCACTTCCAAAATATACTCGTGCCACCAGTTCAACAAAGCCTCATGTCCGCCGCTTTCAAGCTCTGAGTAGTACTGGAAAACAAGATAGGCTTCATTTTTGGCTTTATTTTCAGTTGGAAAATCGATATTGCTGATACTGTGGATGACTTCATTCCAGATTTCATCTGTACTTTTCATTTGGTTTGTCCTCTACTTTTTTACCTCATTATACCAAAAAAACCGACTACTCTGTATGAGTAATCGGTTTGAATGTTAGCTAAAGTTGCCACCACAGGGCTAGACTACTGTTTCTCCAAAGTCTTACGCTTTTGCCATTCCGATTGAAGCATCAGTTGAGTTTGCATTTTCCTCATCTTCTGATCCTTCATCGTCAGCAGGAGTGCCTTCTTCATCTGCTGGCTTCTTACTGTCTTCTGGTTTCTCTTCTTCTTTAGGTTGCTTATCTTCTGCAGGCTGTTTGTCTTCTTCCTTACTTGAAGCCTCTTTGTCTTCTGTACCTTTCTCACTATCTTCGAGTTTCGTTACAGATTGACCAAAGTACTCAAGTGGATTGACAGCTACCCCGTTGTTACGGATTTCAAAGTGTACGTGAATTGCTGCCTCAGTATCATATTGATTTTCGCCAGCCATTCCAAGGACTTCACCTTGTTCTACAACGTCACCTTTTGCCACTTTTAAGTCTGCAAGAGATTGATACATTGTGACTACACCGTCAGTGTGCTCGATTTCCACAACATTTCCGTGTAGTGGATCCTTTTCCGCACGTGTTACTGTTCCAGCTAATGATGCAACCACTTCAAAAGATTTGCCGTCTTTAGCGACGATGTCAATTCCTTTGTTAGGGGAATAAATATTGTTATAGACTACAAGAGCCGCTTCTTGCTTTTCTGCTGAAGCCTCTGCGTCATAGAATTCCCTAAACACTTGGATTGCATTTTCGTCAATGACAGGATACTTAAAGTTTTCTGCCGCTTGGTTTACTGGTACACTTGGTTGTTCACCTGTAGCTGTGCCTGGCTGATTTGCGCCATTTTTCACATCATCTGCTACATCGTTATTGCCTGTGAACCATAATACCGCGGTTAAAATAAGTGCTGCACTTACCAAATAGATTGCTGGAAATACCCAACGCTTTCTAAATAAACGTTGTAAACTTGATTTTTGAGAAGTACGTTTCTTTTCTTCCTCTCTCATGTTTATCACCTCAGCAACCATTCTGAACACATTCGCGGAATTATATACATTTTCAAAAAATTTTTTTCGATTATTTTTCGACAAAGCCCAAAATATTATTCATAGATTCGAAAATTTTTCAAAAAAGGGGTCCAATTGGAGGTGTTGTTTGTGGTTTGGGTGTGGTTTTCGTATTTCCGCTGATGATGAAGACCGTTTACCGGTGACGAGTTGGTGTTTAGGTCTTCATAACTCCGATGAAGACCTTTTTGACAGCGCAGGGGCCACGTTCGGGTCTTCATCACCCCGATGAATTCCTTTTTGACAGTGCCGGGGCCACGTTCGGGTCTTCATAACCTCGATGAAGACCTTTTTGACAGCGCCGGGGCCACGTTCGGGTCTTCATCACCCCGATGAAGACCTTTTTGACAGCGCCGGGGCCACGTTCGGGTCTTCATCACCTCGATGAAGACCTTTTCGACAGCCCCGGGGCCACGTTCGGGTCTTCATCACCCCGATGAATTCCTTTTTGACAGTGCCGGGGCCACGTTCGGGTCGTCATAACCACGATGAAGACCTTTTTGACAGCGCCGGGGCCACGTTCGGGTCTTCATCCCCTCGATGAAGAACTTTTCGACAGCCCCGGGGCCACGTTCGGGTCTACATCACCCCGAGGAATTCCTTTTTGACAGTGCCGGGGCCACGTTCGGGTCTTCATCACCCCGATGAATTCCTTTTTGACAGTGCCGGGGCCACGTTCGGGTCTTCATAACCTCGATGAAGACCTTTTTGACAGCGCCGGGGCCACGTTCGGGTCTTCATCACCCCGATGAAGACCTTTTTGACAGCGCCGGGGCCACGTTCGGGTCTTCATCACCTCGATGAAGACCTTTTCGACAGCCCCGGGGCCACGTTCGGGTCTTCATCACCCCGATGAATTCCTTTTTGACAGTGCCGGGGCCACGTTCGGGTCTTCATCACCCCGATGAACGGGATTTAACCTCACTACCCCTCCCGTTTTCCCCTTCATCCCCAATGAATTCAAAAAGCACTCCCTCACTCCCGCGATGAGTGCTATACTATGTAAGTACATTTTAAAAAGGAGAATTCTCATGAAAGCTTTTTTACGACTTCTACTATTACTTGCGCCATTTTTATATATGATCTTTATTTTCATCTTATCTAGCTTGCCCTCAGATGCAATCGTGAACACCCCATATTCCTGGGACAACGCGTTTAAAGAATCACTTCATCTCATCGAATTCGGCATTCTGTACGGTCTGTGGGTATTGTTTTTCCTTGTACAAGGAAAATTCACCCCGAAAACAAGCATCCTGGCTGTGGCCCTCTCAATCGCTTACGGTTTCTCTGATGAGCTTCACCAATACTTTGTCCCGTACCGGTCTGCAACCGTCATCGATCTTGTTAAAGACACTATTGGGGTTCTCGTTCTTTTTTGGATTGTAAAAGTAAGTTATTTTGGAGAAAAGCTGCCCAAATTCAAAAAGCTTCTCCAATGGATAGAAGGTTTGGACGGCAAAAAAGCAGAGGGGAACTAATCCCTCTGCCGTTATTTTTTAACCGTTAATTTATTTACGAAGCTCTCTGTGGTTGAAATTTCCACACCCTGGTAATAATGCGCAACAATCTCTTTGTAGTTCTTTCCTTCTTTCGCCATTCCGTCCGCTCCAAATTGGCTCATCCCAACTCCATGACCGTAACCCTTGGTTTGAATTACGATGTTGTTGCCTTTACGCTCCCATGAAAAATCACTGGATCGAAGTTTTAATTTATTACGCACATCCACACCTGTGAATGTCTTACCCCCAACTTCAACAGTTGCTACACGCTTTGATTCTGTTCTAGAAGTTATCTTGCCAACTTCCATACTGTTACCAAGCTTGATCCCCAACTTTTGCTCAAACTCAGCAACAGGCATTTCTATTTCAGAATGGAACTTCTCTGTATTTACATCCCATGGGCTTTCTACACTTTTTAAGTATGGTACTGCATTCTTCCAAACATTCTCCGAGCTTTCTGTATATCCATTACTTGTCGAGTAAAATACAGCATCAATTGGTTCCCCGTTATAGGTTAAAATTTGCCCTTGCGTTTCCTGTACGGCTTGCCTAATCTTTTCGATTTTCCAATCATACTCACCTTTCCATTCGGCTTTTAATTCCTCATTGTTTTTATATACTTGGTGATCAACCGTATCTGATACATCTGCACCATTTGGCACCTTTAGCTTTTGACCGCTTAGCATTTGTCTCACTACATATGTTCTTGCTGCCAGCGCCTGTGCCTTTAATGCCTCTATTTCAAACTTAGCAGGCATTTCCATCGCTAAGACACCTACCACATATTCCTCAAGCGGCACATTCTCGATCTTCTGTGCACTGACCCGGTGTACAGCCACCTCTACCGTTGGGCCAGAAGCAATTTGAGGCGGTTCTGGATTTGATTGTTTTTCTTCTGCCAGCTTTACCGTTTCCTTATCAGAGAAAGGAATGACGAGCATTGATGGAATCAATAAAATCAAGACAAAAAGGACAGAAACTAGTACAATGATTGGTTTAATCTGTTTCATGAATGCAAGCCTCCACATTAAAATTAATGCATTTCATATGCACCTATATATCAATATTTATGGAAGCGGACAAGCATTTATGACTTAAAAAAATACCTTATATGTATAAATTTAAAAAAGCTAGAGATATTACCATATGTGGGTAATGTCCCTAGCTTTTTGTGGTTAGTCAAAAGTTAACCTTTGCTTCTTCCACAAGGCTTTCTGTTTCTTCAGTTATACGTTCGATGTCAGCACCTAATGCCGCAAGCTTATTGTGGAAGTTCACATAACCACGGTCTAAGTGCTTAAGTTCTGTTACCCGAGTGTAGCCATCTGCAACCAATCCGGAAAGAATAAGTGCAGCAGCGGCGCGTAAATCAGTTGCGGCTACTTCAGCTCCTTGAAGCTGTGATTCTCCGTTGATAATAACAGAACGGCCTTCAATTTTAATTTCACCGTTCATGCGTCGGAACTCTTCGACGTGCATGAAACGATTTTCAAATACAGTTTCCGTAATCATACTTGTGCCCTGCGCACGAAGTAATAATGCCATCATCTGTGATTGCATATCTGTTGGAAAACCAGGGTGTGGCATTGTTTTAATATCGACAGCCTTTAGTTTTTCAGGCCCAATTACACGCAGACCATCTTGTTCTTCAATGATCGTAACGCCCATTTCTTCCATTTTTGCAATTAGTGAACTAAGGTGTTCTGGCACTGCGCCTCGAACAAGGACATTACCGCCTGTAATCGCAGAGGCCACCATAAAAGTGCCTGCTTCAATACGGTCAGGGATAATGTTATGATTTGCTCCATGCAATTCCCTTACACCTTCAATGCGAATTGTTCCAGTGCCTGCGCCTCTGACTTTTGCTCCCATTGCATTTAGGAAGTTCGCAAGGTCGACAATTTCTGGTTCTTTCGCGCAGTTTTCAATGATGGAGACCCCATCAGCAAGTGTAGCAGCCATCATGATATTTTCAGTAGCTCCTACGCTTGGGAAATCCATGTATACTTTTGCACCACGAAGTCGTCCATTGACTTCGGCATCGATATATCCATTTCCTACCTTTACAACTGCACCCATTGCTTCGAATCCTTTTAAGTGCTGGTCTATCGGTCTTGAACCAATTGCACAGCCGCCAGGAAGAGCAACTCTCGCGTGACCATTACGGGCAAGCAATGACCCCATCACAAGTACAGATGCGCGCATTTTTCGAACATATTCAAAAGGTGCTTCTGTTTTTAGCTCTCTTGATGCATCGACAACGATTTGATTGTTTGCAAAATCGACTCTCGCGTTTAAATGACGCAATACCTCATTAATCGTATACACATCTGAGAGCGTGGGTACTTCATTTATCACACTTTTACCATTACTTGCTAATAAGGATGCAGCGATAACTGGTAAAACAGCATTTTTTGCGCCTTCTACTTTAACTGTGCCGTTTAACCTATGACCGCCGCGGACGATGATTTTTTCCAAGGTATTCCCCTCCGCGTCCCATTTTCTATATATTCATATTCATTGATGACAATTGGTGTTCCATCTAACGGTTGTTTATAGAACCCAATCTTTTCATTTTCATTACATTTAGTGGGAAATTTGATTCGCACTGATGTAGTATATGCAAACCACCGGGCAAATGTCTCCATTTGGATGTAGATGCATACCCTCCATCGATCCATAAAAACTTTGGTAAGCACTCTCTAAAACGAAGCATATCCAAAGTATTTTCATGTACAAATTTTACACAAAACCAATTTACATCATATCACTCAGGGATGCTTTGGCACAAGTGAAATTTGTGGGATTTTCGCAATTATTGTCGACAAATATTGGTTATTTCGAGAGATTGTATTTTAGTGAAAACTTTACATAGTTCACATAGTACAAGTAATACGAAAAGGTCCTCTTGTTTATAAGGGTTTGTCTATTTTTTAAATTATTCTAAAAAAACAAGTCGAATTGATGACATTCAAATTCGAATCTGTAAAATAAGGTCCTTCCTATAAACAACCTTTACCTTCTACGGGGTCATTCCAACATTATCCAATGTATTTTTCCTCGCCATTGGCATACTAAGGAATGTTTTTATTTCCTCTCCATACTTACATTTTTTCCAGAACCGTCTTGTGAATACGTGGAAAGTAGTGGAGAACAAAGGCAATAGCATCATTTTGTGACGTTTTTCCGTAAATTACCTGCATAAACAGAAGTGCTTAGTTTTAATCAAGAATACTTGGTAATTGTTGTGACCAGAGGAGGTAATCTAAGAAGAAGTTGCTGACCGTTGATCCGATTGCAATTGTCACAAGAACAAGAAGAACGCGCACCTGGAAAACATGATTCGGCTTTACCAAATGCTCATATCGAATGCTTTGCAGTGCCCACCACGTAATCGTTATAAAAATCAAATGTGAAATAATACTGATAAGTGCTTGATACCCAAAACCTGCTAACATAAAACCTCTCCTTTCATATAAGAAGGAAACTTCCCGAAATCACACCACTCCATTTTAACATCTCCAATAGCAGAAGTCCCCAAAAACAAGCATAGAATAAAAAAAAGGACAGTCCCTGAGTTCTCCATTAAATGAAGAACCACATGAACTGTCCCCTTGGACTTTTATTGTTAGCTGATAAAATCCGCAAAGCTTTCGAACTGTTGAATGAATTCGAAGGCAATGCCTGGGAAAATTCCGAATCCGATTGTTCCAACCACGGCAATAATTACAACAATCAACACACCTAGTGGCAGTTTAATTTTGCTTTCATCTGCTGCTGGTCTAAAGAACATTTGTGTCAGTATTCCGAAGTAATAGAAATACGACACGACCGTTGTTGCAATCATGATTGATGCTAACACATAATGCGCGGGAGTTGTAACAAATAACCCGATGAAAATTTCCAGTTTTCCTATGAAGCCTGCTGTTCCCGGAATACCCGCTAACGAAAGGATGAATACACCTAGCGCAACAGCAAGAACTGGTGAGCGCTTATAAAGTCCTGCAAATTGACTAATATCCTCTGAGTCCGACTTTTGCGAAATCACTTGAAGGATCGCAAAGAATCCGATGCTCATGAAAAGATAGGCCACTAAATAGAACCAAATCGCGTCCATCATAAAATAAGAAAATGCTGCAAATGCTACGAATAAATATCCTGCATGGGCAATACTTGAATATGCCATCATCCGTTTTACATTTCGCTGTCGCAGTGCAACTGTGTTTCCAATAATCATCGTAGCGCCCGCGATAATCGCTAACAGATCTTGAAGGTGAAACAATAAAGATGGTGTCTCTTCATTTCCAGATGGTACTTGAAGAAAGGCTGTTACCACAATTCTTAAAATGATCACAAAACCTGCTGTCTTTGAAACAACACTTAAAAAGGCTGTAACAGGTGTTGGTGCTCCTTGATATACATCTGGTGCCCACATATGAAACGGAGCAGCCGCTATTTTAAAGGACAGCCCTACTACAATCATAAACAGCGCCAGTGCCACAATGTAAATATGCTGTGAATCCTGTAGGCTTCCAAACACCATAAAGATTTCTTTTAAATTCGAGGTTCCTGTTAGACCATACACATAACTGACTCCGAATAAAAAGATTGCTGTTGAAACCGTTCCATTAATCACATATTTCATTGCGGATTCATTTGACAGCTTATTGCGCTTTCGGATTCCGGCCAAAATATAGGACGAAATTGAGAGTAATTCCAATCCGACGAATAATGTAATCAAGTCAGCACTTGATGTCATGATCATCGTACCTAAGAGCGCAGCTAAAAGTAAGTAGTAAAACTCACCGCGGTACTCGCCAATGCCATCCTTAGGTTCGTAGCTCATCGCAAGCAAGATGACAAGACCAGTTCCTACTAATAAAATTAACTTAAACGCAATCGCAAACGAATCAAGTCGGAATGTATCGTACAAAATCGATGTTACGTCATTTCCAATTAAGGACACCGTAAACCCAATTGCAACAAGGATTCCTGCAATCCCGATCCAGCCAAGCAGGCGTCGGTCCTTATCTTTTCCTAAAAATAAATCAAGTAACGATAGAAGGGTTGCAACACCGAGGATGATAAATTCTGGTGCCATCGCTCCCCATTCAAAACTTAGCAAAGTTTCTGTATCCATCGGCTCACCCTCCTAACCCTAGCATGATTGTTTCAAGTGCAACCTGAAGTGGCTGTGTCAGCACGTTAGGATAAACACCAATTAATACGATAAATGCAAGTAATACAAATACCGGAACCATTTCAATCGGACGTAAATCACTAGCGCCCTCATAAGCATGATTTCCTTTTCCATATGTCACATTTAAAACAGCACGCAACAAGTACACAGCTGTCATAATAATGCCGATTGCTCCAACTGCGGCAAGTACTGGCATTTCCTTGAACAGTCCAAGGAAGGCCATAAATTCACTGACAAATCCGGACATTCCAGGTAATCCAAGTGATGCCATTGCCGCTGCTAATAAAAATCCAGCTGTTAGCGGCATTACCTTTGCAAGTCCACCCATCTTGTCAATCTGCGATGTTCCGGCACGCTCATACATGACCCCAATCAAGAAGAAGAATAATGCCGAAATCAAGCCGTGTGACACAACTTGGAATACTGCCCCTTGCACTCCCGCTTCATTCATCGCTCCTAGCCCCATTAACACAATTCCCATATGGGAAATACTCGAGTAGGCAAGAACCATTTTGAAATCTTTTTGAACAAAGGCTAAAAAGGCTCCATACAAAAGGTTGATCACCCCAAGCACAGCAATAATCGGTGCTATTGTGCTGAACTCATCCGGGAAGAATCCCATTCCGAAGCGGATAATCCCGTACGCACCAATTTTCAAAAGGATTCCAGAGTGAATCATAACAATCGATGGTGGTGCTTGTACGTGTACACGAAGCATCCACGTATGTAATGGAAAAATCGGTAATTTGATTCCAAATCCGATGATAATTGCAATCAATAGGCCAAGCTGTAAATCCTCAGAGAATTGACCCGGAATCGGCAGACTATCTTGCGGGCTTGCAAATATCGCTGTAAGTGCCGCAATATTCGTTGTTCCTGCCTTTGCAAAAATGATCATAATCACAATCAGCAAAATCGCAGAACCAAATCCGTTATATATCAAGAAGCTAAACGCTGCTTTTTCTTTTTCGAAATAGCCCCATTTTCCGATCAGGAAGAACGTTGAGATTAAAGTCATCTCGAAGAAAACAAAGAATAAAATCAAGTTTCCTGCTGTAAACACACCAAGCATTCCAAGTTCAAGTAAAAGGAATAGCATAAAATAGCCCTTCCACTCCTTTTTAATATGAATGGATGCAATCGCAGCAAGTGTTGAAATCACTGTTGTTAACAAAACAAGCACTAAGGTTAGGCCGTTAAGTGCCATCTCATAGTTAACTTCCCACGGATTTCCTTTCGGTAAAAATCCAAACCAGTAGGCAGTTTCTTTTAACTTTTCAAGGTCCCCGCCACCTGTATAAAACCCGTATGCATATAGGGCAAGAACAAGGGAAGGGATCGTTGCTAACACCCCAACAAGCTTGATCGTTTTTTCCTCAGTTTTTGGTACAAAAGCAAGTACCGCAATACCTAAAATCGGGAAGAATATTAAAAGTGTAAGAATCAATGAACTCATCTTAAGTACCCCCCTGTCAGCGCCACAACGAGAAGTAAAATTGCTAATCCCACAAAGGCGACGGATGTGTACATTTGGACCTGACCATTTTGAAGCCTAGCCCCAAGCTTTCCGATTCCCTGTGCAGTTGCAGCTACGCCTTTTACAATACCGCCTACTAAAAATTCATCGATAAAACGTAAGAATAAGCTAAATACCTTTGTCGTGTGGACAACAGTCATATTGTAAAATTCATCGATAAAATATTTGTTGTAGACGATGCTGTACAAAGTCGGTGCTCGAGAACTGAAAAAGTCTCTTGAAATTGATTTTCTTTGATACATTGCATATGCGAGCAAGAGACCAAATAGTGATGCAAATGTAGCAACTGCCATTATCCAGCCTGGTCCTTCAATATGTCCCGATCCGTAAAGGTTCGTCCCTTCTGTTAACCAATCCCCTAAAAAGGTTCCAAACCAAGGTGTGTTCACATATCCTGCTACGACTGCAAGGACACCTAAAACAATCATTGGAATTGTCATTGAACTTGGTGATTCTTTTACATTCGTTTGTTCTCCTCTTGACTCACCAGTGAAGACCATGAAGAACAAGCGGAACATATAAAATGCGGTAAAGAATGCTGCAATCACTGCGAGCCAGAACAACACATAATTTCCTTGTACCCAAGTTGCAATAAGGATTTCATCCTTACTGAAAAATCCTGAAAAAAGCGGAACACCACTAATTGCGAGTGTTCCTATTAGGAACAAAGGACCTGTGATGCGTAACTTTTTCCATAATCCGCCCATTTCCTCGATGTTCTGTGTATGGACGGCGTGAATCACGCTGCCCGCTGCCAGGAACAGCAATGCTTTAAAGAAAGCATGTGTCATTAAGTGAAATACCCCTGCCACATATCCAGCCGATCCTAACGCAAGCATCATGTAGCCAAGCTGACTCACGGTTGAATAGGCTAAAACACGTTTAATATCCTTTTGTGCCAAACCAATTGATGCTGCAAAAATTGCGGTAATTCCACCAATCACAGCAACTGTCATCATCGCTGCATTGCTTGCTGCAAATAAAGGGAACGTTGTGGCCACTAAATATACCCCTGCCGCAACCATCGTCGCTGCGTGGATTAATGCTGAAACAGGTGTCGGACCTTCCATCGCATCCGGCAACCAGGTATGAAGTGGGAATTGACCAGATTTACCAACAGCTCCCACAAAAATTAGAATCGCGGTTAAGGTAATCATCGTTGATGAAATTTCACCGTTACTGACAGCGCTAAAAATTTCATCATATTCAAAGCTGTTCACTTGCCAGAATAATAGAATCATCCCGATTAATAGGCCAACATCCCCGATACGCGTCATGATAAACGCCTTTTTCGCGGCGGCTTTTGCTTCTTCCTTATAAAAGTAGAACCCAATTAATAGGAATGAACCGAGTCCAACGAGCTCCCAGAAAATATACGTTTGCAGAAGGTTCGGTGAGAGAACCAAGCCCAGCATTGCGAAGGTAAATAACCCAAGGTACGCATAAAATACCGGAAAGCGCTCGTCTCCATGCATATATCCTTTTGAATAGATATGTACTAAAAGAGCGACAAGCGATACTACCACTAACATAAGTGCATTTAATTGATTGACTTCAAACCCCGCTGTTAAGTGAACATCCCCAATTGATAACCACGTGCTCTCATATTTGTATGTTGGATTCCCTAGTCTCGCAACGAGAACCAACACCGAGTAGACGAATGAGACTAACGTTAGCAGAATGCCAATATAGGCACTTGACTCTTTCATTCGTTTACCGAATATAAGAAGGAACAAAAAAGAGATAAGCGGGAAAAGCGGTATGATCCATGCGTTTTCCATCATCGTATCACAATCCCCTTCTTCGATCTTAGCGCTAAAGACAAGCGGAACCTTTTAGACCACTGCCTTTAACGGATTAATGTTTCATGGAATTCATTTCATCAATGTTAACTGTGCGTTTATTTCGGTACAGTGCCATTAGGATCGCCAGACCAACAGCAAATTCAGCTGCTGCAATGGCAATCGTAAACAGTGCGAAAACCTGCCCGGTAATACCAGGAGCCACCCCATATTTACTAAAAGCCACAAAATTAATATTCACAGCATTCAGCATTAACTCAACGGAGATCAACACGATCACTGTATTTCTTTTTGTGAATGCTCCATAAAGACCAATACAAAACAAAATTAACGCGAGGAGAAGATAGGCTGCTAATGGAATTGAACTCATTCCTCATTCGCCTCCCCTTCATTGTCTTTTTTCGCTAAAATGATTGCCCCCACCAATGCAACAAGCAACACAACAGATGTTAATTCAAATGGAATGACATACTTTGCAAAAAGCTCAATCCCAATTTTCTCTGTATTGTTCACATGAAGGTCGGTTGCCTGCTGGCCAAAATCCAAATCGTAAATACCAAGGTAAACGGCAATGCCAAACGCTAGGATTCCACCAAGAACAAAGAGGGTTCGACGACGACTAACCTTAGGCTCGTTTGTATCATTATGTTTCGTGAGCATGATCCCAAAGAGCATTAAAATCGTGATTGCACCCGAGTAAATCAAGACCTGCACGGCTGCAACGAATTCCGCATGAAGCAGCACATACAAACCTGCGATACTTATGAAGGTGAATACTAATGCAATAACCATGTGGATGACCTTTTGGAGGTTCAGCATCAACACACCGCCGCCAATCGCACTAATTGCTAGGACTATGAATGCTAAAAATTCCCCGGTCACACCTTATTCTCCTTTCTTACATTCGTATCATTTTCATCTAACCACTCAAGGTTTTTAAATAAATCATCACGACTATATTCTGCGAGTTCAAAGTTATTTGTCATGACAATCGCTTCTGTCGGACATACCTCGGTACAAAGATCACAAAGAATACAAATTTCAAAATTGATGTCATACGTATCAATGATTTTCCCTTTTTTAGTCGGATCAGGGTGCTTTTTCCCCGTTAACTGAATACAATCGGTTGGACAAATGTTGGCGCATTGATTACATACGATACATTTTTCCGGATAAAACTTTTGAATACCGCGAAAGCGATCAGGTAGTGGCAGTGGCTCATTCGGATAATCATATGTGACTTTTTTATAGGTTAATTGATTAAGGGTATATTTCATCCCTTTCAGCAAGCCAAACATATTTTGTCACCCCTTTATTAGGTAGTTACTTTAGAAAAATAATTCTTTTATCAAAGCCGATAAGAAAATGTTGGCTAATGCAATTGGAAGCAGTACTTTCCAGCCGAATTCCATCAACCTGTCCGCTCGTAATCGAGGGAATGTAGAACGGAACCAGATTAAGACAAAGATTACCAAGCTAAATTTCAAGGCAAACCAAACGGCTCCCGGAATAAAACCTAAGAATAGTACTGGTTTCCAACCTCCAAGGAAAAGAACAGTCGTTAATGCTGCCATCGCAAACATATACACGTATTCTGCGAGCATGAAGAATGCCCATCTGAATCCTGAGTACTCAATATGGAAACCCGCGACAATCTCTGATTCTGCCTCAGGTAAGTCAAACGGCACACGGTTGAGTTCAGCAACAGATGCGATAAAAAAGACAACAAAAGCAATCGGCTGTGCAAAAATAAACCAAACTTTATCCTGGGCTTCGACGATATCAGAGAGGTTTAAGCTGCCGGATAATAAAATGACTCCGATTACTGACATGACAAGTGGAATCTCATAGGAAATCATTTGTGCAGCTGCACGCATTCCTCCCATAAGGGCATATTTGTTATTTGATGCCCAGCCGCCCGCTACAATTCCAACCGTTGTAATCCCGGAAACGGCAATATAATAGAGTAAGCCCACACCAATATCGGCAAATTTATAGCTATCCGTAAACGGAAGTGCTGCCACAACCATGAAGGCTGGAGCAAACGCAAGCGCTGGCGCAAGAATAAATAACGGTCGGTCCGCTAACTTAGGGATTACGTCTTCTTTTATAAGAAGCTTCAGGACGTCAGCCACTGTTTGTAAAAGTCCCCAGCGTCCGCCAACCTGGTTGGGACCCATCCGTGCTTGCATAAATCCCATGACTTTACGTTCCGCAAGGATTCCATAGGTAACGAACCCTAAGATGACAAAAAGCAAGACAGTTGCAAGTAAAAAGAAAATACCAAAATTCAGCCAACTTGGAGGTGAATTTAGCAGGTTTTCGATCATTACCCATCAACCTCCCCGAGTACAATGTCTATTGCACCTAAGATTGCAATCAAGTTTGCCATATTCTCACCCTTTAAAAGCTTCGGAAGGATTTGAAGATTGTAGAAAGACGGACGTCTAAATTTCAAACGATACGGTTCCTTTTTCCCGTCACTTGAGATATAACAGCCAATTTCACCACGCGGTGATTCAATTCTTACGTATGCTTCACCCTTTGGCGCTTTAATGATTTTCGGAACTTTAGCCATAATTGGTCCTTCTTCAGGGAATTGTTCAACGGCCTGTTCTACTATTTTAAGAGATTCCTCAATCTCAGCCATTCGACAGTGATAGCGCGCCCATGCATCCCCGCCGTCTCTTGTAGGAACATCAAAATCGAAACGGTCGTAAATGGAATATGGCTCATCTTTCCGAAGATCCCATTTCACTCCCGTACAACGAAGGTTCGTACCACTCAAGGAGTAATTCAATGCATCCTCCTTCGTGTATTTCCCTACACCAATAACACGATCCCGGAAAATTTCATTACCTGTAACAAGCTGGTGGTATCCAGGCAGCTGTGATCTCATATAAGGAACAAATTCTTTTACTTTTTCAATCCAGCCTTCAGGTGCATCCCATTTAACTCCGCCAACACGCATGTAGTTAAAGGTAAGCCTTGCCCCAGAAAGCTCATTAAGCAGATTAATAATCATTTCTCTTTCTCGAAACGCATAGAGGAATGGCGTTGTCGCCCCGATATCGAGCAAATACGTTCCCCACCATACAAGATGGCTTGCAATCCGCCCCAATTCCATCGCAAGAATGCGTAAATACTCAGCCCGTTCTGGAACCTCAATGTCCATCATCGTTTCAACAGCATGACAAAGCACATAGTTATTTGTCATCGCCGACAGATAATCCATCCGGTCTGTGTACGGTATAATTTGAGTGTATTGTAAATCCTCAGCAAGCTTTTCAGTACCACGATGCAAATATCCAATTACAGGTGTAGCTTCCTTGATAATTTCTCCGTCTATTTTGACAACAAGACGGAATACCCCGTGCGTACTTGGATGCTGTGGTCCTACATTTAGGAGCATTTCTTCTGTACGAATCATATGCTACACCTCCACATCAAACGGCTCATAGTCTTTTCTAAGTGGATATCCCACCCAGTCGTCCGGCAATAGGATTCGTGTTAAATTCGGATGCCCAGTGAATATGATGCCGAGCAAGTCATATGCTTCTCGCTCTGGCCAATTTGCCCCTTCCCATAATGGCTGTAAGGATGAGGTTATTGGCTCATCACGGTCAAGCTTTACTTTTAACGCAACAGATTGACGGTTTTTATAAGAGTATAGGTGAACATATACTTCCATATGTGTTTGGAAGTCCGTACCATGCAACTCTGAGAGGTAATCGAAGCCAAGCTGTTCATTAAACTTTAAAAACTGTGCAACCTTAAAATATGTATCTGCCTTTGCTACAAGTGTTGGTACGTCTTTTGATAGTGTATTAATATATGAATCTTCTAAAACGTCGCCCCCAAGGTGTTCCGTGATGACTTTCACGTACTTATCCAAATATTTCTGGTTAGGAGACGGCGTTGCCTCTTCAACTTCCTCTTCTGGTGCTGCTCCACCCGCCGCAGCTTTCGCCCGTGCTGCTGCTGCCGCCTTCGCTTTTGCCACAGCAATGGCTTTGGCTTTTTCCTTGGCAAGATCATCTGATCCACCACCGCCGGCTGCTGCTTTTGCTTTCGCCGCTGCTGCCGCCTTGGCCTTTGCTGCTGCTACTGCTTTGGCCTTCGCTTTCGCTAAGTCATCATCATCCGAAGCTGCCCCAGCTTTTTCGGCCGCTTTTTGTTTTGCCAGAGCTGCGGCCTTCGCTTTCGCCGCTGCAACTGCTTTCGCTTTGGCTTTCGCTAAGTCATCATCTCCAGCCGATCCCGCTTCTGCGGCTTTTTGCTTCGCAAGTGCTGCAGCCTTCGCCTTGGCGGCAGCCGCTGCTTTCGCTTTCGCAGTTGCTTTGTCATCTGCTTCAGATGAGCCTCCGGATGCAGCTTCTGCCGCTTTTTGCTTCGCTAGCGCTGCAGCCTTCGCCTTTGCGGCTGCCGCTGCTTTCGCTTTCGCTGTTGCTTTGTTCTCTGATTCAGATGAGTCTCCGGATGCGGATTCTGCGGCTTTTTGCTTTGCTAGCGCTGCGGCTTTTGCCTTTGCAGCAGCCGCTGCTTTCGCTTTCGCGGTTGCTTTGTCATCTGCTTCGGATGAGTCCCCGAATGCGGATTCTGCCGCTTTTTGCTTCGCTAGCGCTGCGGCTTTTGCCTTTGCAGCAGCAGCCGCTTTTTGCTTTGCAAGATCCAAGTCCGCCTCTTCTGATGGTTCTGAACCTTCATCAGAGGCTGCTTCCTCTTCAGCTTGTTGTTTCGCCTTTTGCTTCGCTAACGCTGCCGCCTTGGCTTTCGCGGCTGCCGCTGCTTTCGCCTTTGCAATATCTATATTTTCTTCCTTGGATTCATCTTCTTTTTTCGCTTTTACTGCCTGTTTTTCAGCTAGTCGCTTTCTTGCAGCTTCTTTTGCCTTCTCAGCAGCCTCCCGCTTAAGTTGTTCCAGGTCCTTTTCTTCGCTCACGCTAAATCACCTTCTTCCCCGTCTTAGCCTCATAGCGAATCTTTTCTCTTAATTTATTAATCCCGTAAATTAATGCAGCTGGATTTGGAGGACAGCCAGGTATGTACACATCAACCGGCACAATTTGATCTACCCCTTTTACAACTGCATATGATTTCACATATGGCCCCCCTGCTGTTGCACATGAACCCATCGCAATTACCCATTTTGGCTCAGGCATCTGGTCATATAATCTCTTTAAAACTGGCGCCATTTTCTTCGTCACCGTACCAGAAACAATCATACAATCGGACTGACGAGGGGATGTACGGAAAAAGGAACCAAATCGGTCTAAATCATAGTGGGAAGAACCTGTCCCCATCATTTCAATCGCACAACAAGCCAGACCAAATGTAAGTGGCCACAACGAATTACTTCGTGCCCAACCTTTCACCTGCTCCAGCGTCGTCAAAAATACACTTCTCTTTAACTCTTCCATCTCTAAATCTGAAATACCATCAATTTTTAAATCCATTTCAACACGCCCTTCTTCCAAGCATATACTAAGCCGATAACGAGCATTACAACGAAAATGAACATCTCAACTAATGCGAAAATTCCGAGTTTTTCGTAGGCAACAGCCCATGGATATAAAAATACTGTCTCAACATCAAAAATAACAAACAATAGTGCAAAAATATAATAGCGTACATTAAACTGTACTCTTGAATCATGGAATGGCTCAATTCCACTCTCATATGTAGTAGCCTTCTCCACACTCGGTGCATGCGGCCGAAGTAATTTCCCCAGAAACAACGCCACAATCGGGAGTAAAATTCCCAACAACAAGAAGACAAACACAATCATATAACTGTTCAAATACTGATTCAAAAGATCTTCCATGCAGCCCCCTCCGATATCCCCCATTGTTTTATTACCAAAATATTAAGAATGTAACCGAATACATTATATCACTTTACCTGACCAAGTGTCGACCAATCCTTCCACTTATTCTATGAAATTACCATTTTTGACAAATTGGGGAAAAGCAGGTGGTAAAATCCCGTTTCCCCAAAGGATTTTGCCACATTTCCCTCATTATCCATAGCTTTATTTTGGCTTATATTACTCCTTTGAATCCACAACCTTATTCAATCCCCCAAACCCATTCTTCCAAAAGTTTTTAATACAATCTATACTTATAGACTATTGTCCAAGAACGAAAATTATCAGCCATAAATCAAAATTATTGTCCAAAAACGAAAAAAGGACTACTCCAAAGTAGCCCATAACTCACATTTACTCTTCAAACTCAATCTTCACCTCAAGCTCTTTCAAAAACTTCGGTGCGTCCTGTTTATAGGTGACCACCATAATATCTTCCACAGCCAAATCAGCTTTAATTTGAATTACATATTGATTAATGGTACCATCCACTCTTTTTGAAGCATTTTCTGAATAATAGGCTTTTCCATTTGTGTCTTCAATCCAGATGCCATTTGCCTGCATATACGCATTATCTCCGTTTGTCTCGACCGTAAGCGTGACTAAACCATTTTCATTCTTCATTTCCAAAATTGACGTTTCTCCGATTTCCCTTTGTGAAAGTGTCAGTTTTTCGCCTTCCCACTTCCCTTTAACTTCTACTGGCATTTCCTCATTTGCTTCTATTAAATAAGGCTTAAGCGTTAATGACTTTGGTACAGTTTCAAGAGGTTCAAAATAATAGGTCATTGTCTGCAACAACCTTCCGTCCTTTGAGGGACTCCCTCCTCCACCGCCACTTAAAGGCTGCAGAATACGCCCTTGGTCATCCACTACCTGATAGTCCAACCACTCATACTTTTGATTTTCAAAGGTTTTGATATCCATCACCTGTCGAAATGCGATTTCCGTACTGGTTGGGAAAAATGTTACCTTATCCACATGCATTGTTAAATCCTTCGTTTCTACCGTTTCATTGACTAAAAAGGCGCGATTATCCCCTTGTTTCGTGATTGGTAATTTTACATTTAGCGATTTTTCATTAAGAGATTGGAGTCCAAGCGTAAACTCTTTAGGAAGTTCACGATCAATTTTAATGCTGATAACACCAGCATAATCACCATTTTCCAAAACTTTTCCACGCTCACCCATGCCATAATCTACTTGTTTACCATCTACAGTAATCTTAAGTGGCGATAATAAATCAGCAGTATTTGACGGCTCGTCAGTATAAGATTCAACAAGATACCCTATATGAATCTGTGAGCCATCATAAAGACTCTCTGTGAAAGTAATCACTTGCCCATCGACTTCAACTTGCTGCCCTAACAATGTAGTCAGCCCTTCTTCTTCTCCCTTTTTTGTACCAATATCCCCGACCATTTTAAAAATAGAACCAATCACTGGAACAGACCTCATCGTTTCGGCCAAAGTTGGTGACATAAAGGATACCCCAAATAAAAGAAACCCCACCAATAATACTGCAGCAACTGGATAATAAAAGCGTGGAAATCTCTTCTTTTTCGGAAGGGAGCGGAGTGTTTCATTCATACGCTGTTCCACACTTCCGGGAACCTGTAGGTTCGCCTTCAGCTTTATTTGCTCTTCCCATTTTTCCATGATGATCCTTCCTCCTTTTCATCCCATAGTTCACGCATTTTTTCACGGGCACGACGCAATCTAGTTTTAATCGTATTTTCCGGAGCCTCATAGATTTGGGATAGTTCTATAATGGAAATCCCCTCAATATGAAAAAGCTTCAATATTTGAGAATCCTCCTCCGATAATTTGTTTAACATCTCTTTAACTTCAACCTCTTCAAAACCGCGCTCATTTATTTGCGGTTCTAGCCATTCCTCCATATGAATGACATTCTTTTTCTGCCTTAACAGCTGATAGCACTCATTTAAAACAATTCGGCACAGCCAGCTTTTAAAATAGGCAGGTTCTCTTAACGTATCAATCTTTTGGTATGCTTTGATGATTGCCTCTTGCATCACATCCGCGCAATCCTCGTCATTGGTTAAAATTGTTTTCGCAACACGATACATCAAAAGCTTATGGGCCACAATCAATTTTTCAAAGGAAGATTTGCTCCCACGCCTTGCCTTTTTCACTTCTTTTGCGATATCCAAAGTATGCTCTCCTTTCCGAGTCGACCTAATCCTTAGATACAAGAAAAAGGCAAAAGGTTTCAACAAAACAAAAAACTACTTAAAACATTCATTTAAATTTCTGCACTCATATCATATTTAAGCGGAGATTTTCCCGTTAAAGTCAGAAAAGAGCTCGTTTCGGGATAAATAAGGGTAGGTTTTCCGGTTATGCAAAAGAAAATCCCCCATTTTTATACTTTTCAAGGCCATAAGCGGAAAATTCTTCCTCTATTTAAGCCCTTTTTGATAATAAATTCTGATTAAGAGGAAATTTTCCTTCTATTTATCAAGTATAATGCATTTACTTGATCCCAAACCCGAAAACACAAAAGCCCCCAAAGCCAAAGGCCCTGGGGGTTTCCAATACTAAAATTAGTATTTCTTTTGTGTTATATTTAATCGATTGATGGCACGTTTTAAAGCGAGCTCAGCTCGTTTAAAATCAACATGATCTTGTTTCGCCTGTAAACGTTGTTCCGCACGATGCTTTGCTTCTTCGGCACGATGAACATCGATATGTTCAGGTGTTTCAGCAGCTTGAGCAAGGATTGTTACTTGGTCTGGACGAACCTCGAGAAAGCCTCCACTTACAGCCACAAGTTCAGTGTTGCTTCCCTTCTTAAGTCTAACTGCCCCAACTTGAAGAGGAGCAACCATAGGAATGTGTCCGGGTAAAATACCAAGCTCACCGCTCTGAGCTTTGGCACTTACCATTTCCACATCAGCTTCATAAACTGGGCCATCAGGAGTCACGACATTGACTTTTACTGTCTTCATTTTACACCCTCCTAGGTCCCGTTAATTAGGCTTCAATACCCATGCGCTTTCCAGCTTCTACTGCTTCTTCAATTCGACCAACTAGACGGAACGCATCTTCAGGAAGATAGTCGTATTTACCTTCTAGGATTTCCTTGAATCCACGAACAGTTTCTTTAACTGGAACATAAGAACCAGGTTGACCAGTGAACTGTTCAGCAACGTGGAAGTTTTGAGATAAGAAGAATTGGACACGACGCGCACGGTGTACGACTAACTTATCCTCATCACCTAACTCATCCATACCTAAGATTGCAATGATATCTTGTAGTTCACGGTAACGTTGTAAAGTTGATTGTACTTGACGCGCAACTTCATAATGCTCATCTCCAACAATCTCTGGAGATAATGCACGAGAAGTAGATGCCAATGGATCCACCGCTGGGTAAATACCCATCTCAGAAAGCTTACGCTCAAGGTTAGTTGTTGCGTCTAAGTGAGCAAACGTTGTAGCTGGAGCCGGGTCAGTATAGTCATCGGCAGGAACGTAAATCGCTTGGATTGACGTAACAGATCCAACGTTTGTAGATGTAATACGTTCTTGTAATTTACCCATCTCAGTTGCAAGTGTTGGTTGGTAACCAACGGCAGATGGCATACGTCCAAGTAGGGCTGATACTTCAGAACCTGCTTGAGTGAATCGGAAAATGTTATCGATGAAGAATAACACGTC
Organism: Bacillus sp. REN16; assembly: GCF_020731355.1. Lineage (GTDB taxonomy): Bacteria > Bacillota > Bacilli > Bacillales > Bacillaceae_L > Ferdinandcohnia. Next base: position 173,128 of record NZ_JAJFZK010000003.1, read on the forward strand.
TTGGCCTTGCTCATCACGGAAGTATTCCGCCATTGTAAGACCGGTTAAAGCTACACGCATACGAGCTCCTGGTGGTTCGTTCATTTGACCGAATACCATTGCTGTTTTTGAAATAACTCCAGAGTCTTTCATTTCGTAGTATAAGTCGTTTCCTTCACGAGTACGCTCACCTACACCAGCGAATACGGAAATACCACCGTGTTCTTGTGCGATGTTGTTGATAAGTTCTTGGATAAGAACCGTTTTACCAACTCCCGCACCACCGAACAGACCGATTTTACCACCTTTAATATATGGAGCAAGAAGGTCTACTACCTTAATACCTGTTTCAAGAATTTCAACCTCAGTTGAAAGTTGTTCAAATGTTGGTGCTTCCCTATGAATTGCATCACGACGTGCATCAGCAGCTACTGGTGCATCAAGGTCAATATTCTCACCTAGTACGTTAAATACACGTCCAAGAGTTACATCCCCAACTGGTACAGAAATTGGCTTACCAGTGTCAGTAACCTCTAATCCACGTACTAGACCGTCTGTTGATGACATCGCAACTGTACGTACAGTGTCATCACCTAAGTGAAGCGCAACTTCAAGTGTTATAGTGATATCTACTTCATTTTCAGTACGCGCTTTATTATTAATTGTAAGGGCGTTATAAATTTCAGGAAGATGTCCGCTGTCAAACTGTACGTCTACAACAGGGCCCATAACTTGGGTAACGCGTCCTTTTGTCATCGTTTTCCCTCCTAACTTACTTTTCGCGGTCATTCAAATTTTTTCACATACTTTGAATGCCTAAATATGTCTATCTAATGTTGTAAAATTCCTATTCGAGTGCTGCAGCTCCACCGACAATTTCGGTAATCTCTTGTGTAATTGCTGCCTGACGAGCACGGTTATACGTAATGCTAAGTGAATCAATAAGGTCTTTCGCATTGTCTGTCGCATTTTTCATCGCAGTCATACGAGCTGAATGTTCACTTGCTTTTCCATCTAAAAGTGCTCCGTAGATGAGACTTTCAGCATACTGAGGTAGCAATACCTCTAAGATATCTTCTTGTGAAGGTTCAAATTCATAAGAAGTTTTTTTATTGTTTGCTGCTAAATCAGTTAATGGTAAAAGTTTTTTCTCAGTTACATCGTGTTGAATCGCACTTACGAAGTGGTTATACCACATGTAAAGCTCATCATACGTGCCATCTGTGAACATATTTACAGTCGCATTTGCAATATCCTTAATCTCAGCAAAAGAAGGCTGATCAGATAAACCAGCGATTTCTAAGCTAACAGAAATACCTCTTTTTACAAAGAAGTCACGGCCGACACGACCGATTGCGATCACTGTGAATTCGTCAGTACTTTTATGACGTTTTTGCATGGCTTGGTATGCACCACGAATCACGTTACTGTTATATGCACCAGCTAATCCACGGTCAGATGTGATGACGATATAAGCTGTCTTTTTGATAGGTCTGTGAAGTAGCATTGGATGACTTGCGTCAGAGCTGCCCACTGCGATATTCGCAACGACCTCTTGAATTTTTTCCATATATGGAACAAACGATTTTGCATTTGCTTCAGCACGGCTAAACTTAGACGCTGAAACCATCTGCATCGCTTTTGTAATTTGACTTGTTTTCTTTGTTGATGTGATTCTAGTTTTTATATCACGTAAGGATGCCAAAGGTTCTCACCACCTTTTCCTCGATTTTTCGTAAACGCTTTGGAACCGAGTCATCTAGCTTATTCAGACAAGCGACGCACGCGATGCACGTCGCTTTATGATTCTATTTATTACTCAGAAACAGCAAAAGTCTTTTTGAAGTCATTGATCGCAGAAGCAAATACTTCGTCTTCCGGAAGTTTGCCAGTTGACTTAATGTGATCAAAGATTTCAGCTTTACGGTTATGCTCTAACCATACGTAGTATTCTTCCTCGAAACGAGAAATGTCTTCTACTGGAATATCATCTATAAATCCACGAGTTAATGCATATAGAATTGCAACTTGCTTTTCTACTGCTAGTGGCTTGTTTAGACCTTGTTTTAATACTTCTACTGTACGCGCACCACGGTTAAGCTTCGCTTGAGTCGCTTTATCAAGATCTGAACCGAACTGAGCAAATGCTTCCAGCTCACGGTAAGAAGCAAGGTCAAGACGTAATGTACCTGATACCTTCTTCATCGCATTGATTTGCGCAGATCCTCCAACACGTGATACGGATAAACCTGCGTTAACGGCAGGACGTACACCTGAGAAGAATAAGTCAGATTGCAAGAAAATTTGTCCGTCAGTAATCGAGATAACGTTTGTTGGAATGTATGCAGATACGTCACCAGCTTGTGTTTCAATGAACGGTAAAGCTGTGATAGATCCGCCACCTTTTGCGTCAGAAAGCTTCGCAGCACGCTCTAATAGACGAGAGTGAAGGTAGAATACATCCCCTGGATACGCTTCACGACCTGGAGGACGACGTAGTAGTAATGAAAGTTCACGGTATGCAGAAGCTTGTTTTGTTAAGTCATCATAAATAACTAAAACGTGCTTGCCATTGTACATGAACTCTTCACCCATAGTTACTCCTGCATATGGAGCTAGGAATAACATTGGAGCTGGTTGAGATGCAGAAGCAGTTACAACAATTGTGTAATCTAATGCACCGTTTTTACGTAATGTTTCAACAACACCACGAACTGTTGATTCTTTTTGACCAATTGCAACGTAAATACAAATCATATTTTCGTTCTTTTGGTTAAGGATTGTGTCGATTGCAACAGCTGTTTTACCTGTTTGACGGTCACCGATGATCAATTCACGCTGACCGCGACCGATTGGAATTAATGCGTCAATCGCTTTGATACCAGTTTGTAATGGTTCATGAACAGATTTACGGTCCATGATACCAGGAGCTGGACTTTCGATTGGACGAGTTTTTGTAGTTTCAATTGGACCTAGACCATCAACTGGTTGTCCTAGAGAGTTAACAACACGGCCGATCAATGCTTCACCGACTGGAACCTCCATGATACGTCCTGTACGACGTACTTCGTCACCTTCACGAATTTCTGTGAAAGGACCAAGGATGATAATACCCACGTTGTTTTCTTCAAGGTTTTGTGCCATACCCATGACACCATTTGAAAATTCAACGAGTTCTCCAGCCATGACATTGTCGAGGCCATGAGCACGTGCGATACCGTCACCGACACTGATAACTGTACCAACTTCGCTCACTTGTATTTCAGACTGATAGTTTTCAATTTGCTTTTTTATCAGCGCACTAATTTCTTCAGCTTTGATGCTCATGAATTTCACCCCTATCTTTTCGCAATAAGTTGACGCTCAATACGGTCTAACTTACCTTTTACACTTCCGTCATATATACGATTTCCGATTCGAAGCTTCACGCCGCCAATCAGACTTGGATCTACAATGTTTTGAATACGTAGTGAAGATTTTCCAACCTTGACTGCAAATACGCTTGAGATTCCTGCTTCCTCTGAGTCTGTTAGAGGACGTACAGAGTAAACTGTAGCATCCGCAACTCCGCGCTTGTCATTTGCAAGTTCAATAAATACATCCGCAACGTCTGCAATGATATCTTCACGATGACGATCAATTAATAGATGCAAAGTGTTTAATGTCCATTGCGAAAAACCTTGGAAGCTTTCAGTCACAATGGCTTTTTTCTTATCAATAGAGAGCTTTGGATTTCTTAATACAGATTGAAAATCATCGCTATTTGTAAACACTTGCTTCACTGTACGAATTTCTTCTTCATACTGATCAAGTGCATTTTGTTCACTTGCTAATTGAAAAAGAGCTACTGCATATCGCTTTGCTACGATTCCTTTGCTCATCGCCCTTCTCCTACCTCTTGAATATATTCGTTAATTAACTTCTCTTGATCCTTAAGGCTAAGTTCCTTTTCGATAACCTTAGAAGCAACTAACACAGAAAGTGATGCAACCTGTTCGCGTAATGCAATAACAGCTTGTTCTTTTTCTGTAATGATCTCTTTCTTTGCAGCTTCCTTTAAACGATTAGCTTCGTCACGAGCAGCTTGGATAATACCTTCCTTCTGCTCATCACCTAATTTACGTGCATTTTCGATTAATTCAGCAGCTTCTGAACGTGATTTTTTAAGTAACTCACGTTGCTCTTCTACTAATTTTTTCGCTTCTTGGTTATTTTGCTCTGCGGAATCAATTTCACTAGCGATATGACTTTCACGTTGTTTCATGATGTTCATGATTGGACCTAACGCAAATTTCTTTAGTAACGCCATTAAAATGATGAATACAACCAGTTGGAAAATGATATCTCCAAGGTTAACAGGCAATTTACCAGCGGCAGCGCCTAAGACAAAAAGATCTAACACCTATATTCCCTCCTTTTTCGCGAGTTCCAAGTCGAATGGAAGTCCTTACTTTCATCTTTAAGTGCAAACATGCACATTAGTTTATAATAAAATTTGATTATACAAAGCAATGGCGAAGGTTCTCTTGGAATGATCTTCGCCATTTTGTTATCTAGCCTTCCTTTTAAAAAGGAACGCTTCGAGAAATCATCTTATGCGTTAGCGCCGAATACCATGAACGCGATAACTACTGCGATGATAGGAATCGCCTCAACTAGTGCAACCCCGATGAACATAGTAGTTTGAAGTTTACCTTGTGCTTCTGGTTGACGAGCAATCCCCTCAACTGTACGAGATACGATAAGACCGTTACCGATACCAGCACCTAGTGCCGCTAAACCAATTGCAATTGCTGCTGCTAATAAACCCATTGAAAAAGTCCTCCTTTAATTGTATAAAAAATTAATAGTAATTTATTTTTGTTTGCCCAAAAAGTCTCATTTCGGACAAGGTTTTATTCTTAATGGTCAGTACTCACTTTGTGCGAAATATAAACCATTGTTAACATTGTAAAGATGTACGCTTGGATAGCACCAACAAAGATACTAAATCCTTGCCATGCAATCATCGGAATAAAGGCTCCGATTGTACCTAGAATTCCTCCGAGAATGCCACCTTCGTAACTGCTCACTGCCATACCAGCGATTAATCCAAGCAGGATTTCACCGGCGTAGATGTTACCAAATAGACGCAGTCCGAGAGTTAATGTGTTTGCAAATTCCTCGATAATCTTCAGTGGGAACATAAATGACATAGGTTTAAAGAAATCTTTACCGTATTCCTTAGCACCCTTCATCTTAATTCCATAGTAATGCGATAAACCAACAACCATAACAGCTAGTGTTAACGTTATCGTTGGATCAGCAGTTGGGGACTTCCACCATAATTCATGATTAAAAATAATCGCAAATGGCAACCCTAGAAAGTTTGATACAAGGATATACATTAATAATGTAATTCCTAGTATTTGGAAGCGTCCACCCGTTTTCCAGTCCATTGAACTATTAATAATTCCTCGAACAAAGTCCATGACCCATTCCATAAAGTTCTGAGCACCGGTTGGCTTCATTGCAAGGGTACGAGTTCCAAGAACCGCGATAATGAATACAATCACACTCGCGATTGTGATCATTATCATATTAGATGCGCTAAACCAAAGACCAAACAGTTGAAACGTAGGAGCTTCGTGACCCAACAGTATTCACCTCTCTTCCCATATTGTGTAGCGCTTGTACGTGACCTGCGCTTAGTCTATTTTTGAAGTTTTTGAAAAAAGAAATCTATCATAATGACAAAATAGGCTGTCATTAATCCAATAATCATACTACCTAGGTGAAACTTTTCAGGATATTCCATTACAACCAAGACCGCTAAACCAGCAACCGCCATGCGTGACATCGTTCCAAGTGAGCGAACTGTTCGCCCCTCTTCAAATGCTTTTGTAAATTGCTTATTTTTTCGGGCTAGTGTAAATAAAATCCACAAACTTCCTAGTGTTCCTAGTATTAATCCTAAGAAGACGGATTTATATGCAGTGAATCCCCAGCCTAGTACATAGATTGCAAGTAAGTAGAATATGTATTTACGATACCTCGTAAACGCTATGGATAGATCCAGCATATCAAGTTAATCTCCTGAGAAAAAATGATTGACTAGACGAAGTGTCGCATAGACTCCTGCTGCTAGTCCTAATAGAAGGCCAAGAATTAAAAAGAGTGGTTCGGTGTCCCATATTCGATCAACCCATCTGCCGAGGAAAATACCTACTAGAATTGACCCAACTAACTGAGATAGAATACCAGACATAAGCCCATAGGCCCGTAAAGGATGCTTGTCATTTTTTGGCATCAGCATACCCCGCTTTTGGCTTTAAAGGGAGGTTGTAGACATGTCAGAAAATACTTAATTTTTCAAGTAATTCTGCCATGTAAACCTTCTCATTTATACCCTTTGTAAGCATACAATAGGCACCTATTAATGTCAATTGTTTGTAAGGAAAAAGTTCACCTTCTCACAAGCGATTTTACAGTGTTCCACATCCGCTTACAAAACGCGTTTTAATCATGAATTTGATAGTCCTATTAGCGTAGTATTAATTCAAAAATTCACTCTTCGTTCACAAAACTTTCATAATTACTCTTGGTGACAAATAGTATAAACTTTTCATTCAGCAGAAGTTCCCGACTTCTGCTGAATGACGTTTAATGGCTGCCTATCATTGTATCTTCAAATGATATTTCTGTTTCCAGTATATCTTCTTGTCCAGCTTTTCTAACAAATATGATCGCTTTGAAGACCCCGCTTAAGTTCCGTTCTTTCCGATTTACTTCTTTCTCTACCAACCCTCTAGCAACATCACGGCTCCAATCTAAAAACGCGACGAACCTTAAGCTGTCCGGATCATAAAGCACAATCCCGTATTCATCTGCTCCGCCTGGCAGGTATAATTCATATCGAAACATATCCTCTTTATCCCCTTTTCCAAATTGAAAACCCATAATTCGGGGATAATCAGGTTCTTCAATTACGTACATATAGGGAATATGGTAGCGGCTCTTCCCTTCCTTTAAAAATAAATTTCCGTGGTGCAGTCCAGCACCAATGATACTCGGCGTAATATCAAGACCAATTGTGATGACCTTTTTTTGTCTTGGTTCGACTGTAAAGGGAATTGGTAAGTCCCATTGGATTCCTTTTTTGTTTTTTGGAATTTCAAAGGAATACATCTTTTCTTTATCTGACTGATTATCTATCGTTATTTTTATCCTTTTTTCCGTACGTTTATCCTGGTGGTAAAGCATTCCGGCCGAAAATGAGCCTGGATAGATTAACGTTTCCGAGTGGATGGCTTCGTGGAGTTGAATTCTGCCCGCTCCCTGTTCATACGGCTTGTACAGAGTTCCATCCTCTTTTTCTAAAAGTCGTGCCGTGTTCATCAGTGCCGCTTTTACCTGGTCAGGTGTCCAATCAGGGTGTGCCTGCTTTAAAAGCGCACTTGCCCCAGCCACATGCGGTGCCGCCATACTCGTTCCCTGCATTTCCTCGTAACCATTTGGAATCGTGCTGTCAATCGCAACACCAGGCGCTACCACATCTGGCTTAATCGCCCATGTGTGCGTAACAGGACCTCGTGAACTAAATGATGCAATAGTATCTTTTATTTGCTGATATGAGGTTTTGACAACATTGTTTTGGGACTTGATTTGTTTTTTTAGCCATTCTCCGTCAGCCTTTGAAAGTGACGCGACTGGAATGGGAAGCTCCTGTTCAAGTGAACCCGCGAAGTTTCCATCCGTGTTGTTATAGATTAGCACTGCAATCGCTTCTGCCTTAAATGCGCGAACGGCTTTTTCTGTAAAAGTTATTTCCCCTCTTTCCATCAAGACAATTTTGTTTTTTACCTTTGGGAAGTTTTCTTCATTCCCAATATCCGCTTGAGCGATTTCATATTTCTTTTGCAGTTTCCATGGTATTGAGCCTTGAAGGGGTTGGAGCTGTATTTTTCGATCAGCAAATCCGATTGTTAAATATGGCAAGGTCATGGGCGGCGTCGATGCGCCAACAGATATTGCCCTAGATGATGTTCCTGGGGAACCTACCGTCCAAACATTTGGCCCTGAATTTCCACTTGATGTAACAGCAACAATTCCTTTTTCTGTTGCTTTATCCAGCGCGAGACTTGTTGGCCAATCCGGCCCATTGATGGTATTGCCAAGCGAAAGATTAATGACATCCACTTTATCCTCAATTGCTTTGTCAATTGCTGCAATTACCTGTTCAGAGGTTCCCATCCCCCCTGGCCCAAGTGCACGGTAGCCTATTATGTCAGCCTCAGGTGCAACCCCTTTAATTTTGCCATTCGCGGCAATTATGCCTGCAACATGGGTTCCGTGCGAGGTGTTTCGCCCTTCAACTCCCCTTGTCTCCATTGGGTCGTCATCCCCATCAACGAGGTCATAGCCACCTGCATAATTTCTTCTAAGGTCTGGATGTGTATAATCAACACCCGTATCGATCACCCCGACCTTCACGCCATTTCCCGTTAACCGATGATCCTTTTTGTCAAAGTGACTGCGAATCTCGTCCCCTCCAATAAAAGGAACACTCTCCTCTACAGAAGCTTGATAGGTCGCAACGGGGGAACTATGCCTAATGCCAGATTCCGATTTTAATTTTTGAATATCACGTCTTTTTCCTGTTACCGAAAAACCAGGAAACACATGCTTGTATATATGGTTAATTTTTATGGAGGAATCGGTTGTTTTTATTTTTTCAATTAAAGTCTTTAATTGATTTTCGTCCGTGATGATGATTTCATGCACCTGTTTGTCCATATCCTCTTGAGGCAATGGGGGCCTGTCCGGATAGCGATGTGCATGGGCAGGAATGGTTGATAATAGGAGGGTCATACACAAACAAATTGCCAGTAACATTCTCACAAAAAAACCACCTCTTTGAGATAGCATTTCTCAAAAGGTGGTCGAATATGAATGTTTTGTCTAGTAACAATTCGGTTTACTTTGTTCCGAATAGTCGGTCCCCAGCGTCTCCAAGACCTGGTACGATGTATCCATGGTCGTTTAGCTTCTCATCAAGAGCCGCAATATAGATATCTACATCCGGATGGGTATTTTTCATCGCTTCAACACCCTCTGGTGCAGCAACAAGACACATAAACTTAATATTTGTAGCGCCACGTTTCTTCATCGCATTGATTGCTTCAACAGCTGAACCACCTGTAGCAAGCATCGGGTCCACCACGATAAATTCACGTTCTTTAATATCAGAAGGCATTTTAAAATAATACTCAACTGGCTGCAATGTTTCAGGATCACGATAGAGCCCAACATGGCCTACCTTAGCAGCAGGGATCAAGTTTAAAATTCCATCCACCATACCTAAACCAGCACGAAGAATTGGCACAATCCCAATCTTTTTCCCAGATAAAACCTTTGAGCTTGCCTTAGCAACAGGTGTTTGTACTTCTACTTCCTCAAGTGACATATCACGAGTAATTTCAAATGCCATTAAGCTTGCGACCTCATCAACTAACTCGCGGAATTCCTTTGTCCCTGTGTTCATATCACGTATGTATGTAAGCTTGTGTTGAATAAGTGGGTGATCAAAAACGTACACTTTCCCCATCGTTCATCTCTCCTTTTTTGAGTATGCTTCTTTTAGATGTTGCATTTTTAGAATTTCCATCAGCTGAAAAAATAACACCACGAACTGTATTTTTCTCACTTCAATAAATTTTACAGAAAAAACAAAGCATGTTCAAGATGAAACTACATTTTAAAATGTTCAGTGAATTCATTTACAATTTTATACAAAATGATATCACAATCATATAAAATATATATTGAAATGAGGTCGATTGCATGAAAGGAGCCACGGCTATCATTGCTGCCCGTCAAAAAATTGTCGAAGGTGCTGTTGGAATGGCACAAATGGCAATCAAGCAACTCAAGCAAAAAAGCAGGCAGAATTCCGAAAAATAAACAGTAATTTGGGTTGTGCGCCCGGATTAAGGTCCTGGCGTTTTTTGGGGTTTGGGATGGTTGATATTTAGGTTTTCTAGGCTTACCAGGGGGCTTTGATTGGATCATTTTAAAAATATCGGACATAAAATCGAATATATCGGACCAATTTTTAAATATATCGGACATTGAATTTTGGATATCGGACTTAAATCTAAATATATCGGACAAAAGCAGCTGGCGACGGTTTAACTAAAAAAGGCAGGAACTCCATAATGGGAGTCCTGCCTTCTAACTTCTTAATACTCTTTATAAAGTACAAACTTGCTAGTTAGTTCTTCTACACGCTGGCTTGCTTCTGCTAACTTCACTTCGTCTTCAGCATTTTTCAATGCAAACGCAATGATGGACGCAATTTCATCCATGTCCTCTAAACCAAAGCCTCTGCTTGTTACAGCTGCTGTACCGATACGGACACCACTTGTTACAAATGGGCTTTCTGGATCGAATGGAATTGTGTTTTTGTTAACTGTGATACCGATATCGTCAAGAACCTTTTCAGCCACTTTACCAGTTAAACCTAATGAACGTACATCAACTAGTAACAAGTGATTATCAGTTCCGCCAGATACTAGACGTAAGCCTTCTTTTTGTAGAGACTCTGCTAATCTAACTGCATTGGCCACGATATTTTTTGTGTATTGCTTGAACTCGTCTGTAAGTGCCTCTCCGAACGCTACTGCTTTTGCAGCGATTACGTGCATCAATGGGCCACCTTGGATTCCAGGGAAGATCGATTTATCGATTTTCTTCGCAAATTCTTCTTTACAAAGAATCATGCCACCACGTGGGCCACGTAATGTTTTATGAGTTGTTGTTGTAACGAAATCCGCATATGGAACTGGGTTTTCGTGAAGACCTGTTGCCACCAAACCTGCGATATGAGCCATATCAACCATTAAGTATGCGCCCACTTCGTCCGCGATTTCTCTGAACTTTTTAAAATCAATTGCACGCGGGTATGCACTCGCACCGGCAACGATAAGCTTTGGCTTATGCTCCAGCGCTTTAGCACGTACATCGTCGTAATTGATTTGATGTGTTTCTGGATCGACTCCGTACTCCACGAAATTATATTGAATTCCACTGAAGTTTACCGGACTGCCATGTGTTAAATGTCCACCATGGGAAAGATTCATCCCAAGTACAGTGTCACCTGTCTCAAGGATTGTAAAGTATACGGCCATATTTGCTTGTGCCCCAGAGTGCGGCTGCACATTTGCGTGCTCTGCGCCGAAGATTTCCTTCGCACGGTCTCTTGCAATGTTCTCCACAACATCCACATGCTCACAGCCACCATAGTAACGACGACCAGGGTACCCTTCTGCATATTTGTTTGTTAATACAGAACCTTGGGCTTCCATGACTGCTTCACTTACAAAGTTTTCAGATGCAATCAGTTCAATTTTAGTACGTTGTCTTTGCAGTTCATCTTGTATTGCATGAAATACTTGTTGATCTTGCTCCGATAAATGTTTCATTTGGAATCCTCCTTTTATTCGATGTATGAAATATTCTGCTAATTTGAAAAATACTTTTTCATTGTAACACTTTTATTCGGTAGTAGGAAGTTTAGTTTTTGATTGGAATTGTGTGGAAAACGCTTTAAAATGAGGTTGAGATCAGTTGCGGCAGTGCTGCTATTGGGTTTTATGTGAACTCAAATAATTTTCATTTTTTTGTAAAACACGAACATTTATCATTTTTTATTTTAATATCGTTCACTTATTTTATTAACTTCACAACGAAAGAACCACAGGAATCGTCCTCTTTTTCCTAGGCTCCCTGTGGCACCATTAGCACTTTTTATTTTCTTTTTTATCCGGATAGACTGCTCGTTCGCCGCCGATGAGCTTGGGTCTGGCTTTGGCCATTGTGACGTGTGCCCCGCCAAGTTCTTTTATTGAACTTCGAATTGGTACCGCAACATGCTTTAGATGCATGCCGATGAAGGTGTCACCAATATCAATTCCAGCTTCTGCTTTAATAAATTCAACCACAACCGGATCGTTAAAATGTCCGTAGGCATAGGTTGCCATTGCGCCGCCTGCTGTTCGGACCGGGACTACTGTTACTTGCTCATAATTTTTATGTATTGCGATTTCCCGTTCAAGAACCAATGCACGGTTTAAATGTTCACAGCACTGAAACGCGAGCTCTACACCCACATTTTTACGAAGCAAAGCCAACTCACTAAAAATCATTTCTGCCACTTCTTCAGATCCAGCTGTTCCGATTCTTTCACCGATGACTTCACTCGTACTGCAACCGACTACGAGCAGTTCTCCTTTTGTCAACGAAGCCTTTTCCGCAAAATCCGAAAGAATCGTCCGAAGCTGTCCTCGCCACATTTCAATGTCCGCTACCATTCCCAAAACCTCCTCATGTAAATTGAATGCGCCTGATTAAAAAAAGTCCTCAGGCGCATCATCTATTACTCTTCAGAACTGTTTTCGTATTCTGTGATTTTATTAATTCTGTTTGCATGGCGACCGCCTGAGAATTCGGTTGTAAGCCATGTTTTTGCGATTTCCAAAGCAAGTCCAGGTCCAATAACCCGCTCGCCCATCGCCAGGATGTTGCTGTTATTATGCTCGCGGGTTGCCTTTGCACTAAAAACATCATGGCAAAGGGCACACCGAATGCCATGAACCTTATTTGCAGCAATACTCATTCCAATTCCAGTTCCGCAAATTAAAATGCCGCGATCATACTCTCCATCCGCCACTTTTTTCGCAACCGGCAGGGCATAATCCGGATAGTCAACAGATGTCGAGCAATCACACCCGAAATCATCATATTCAATCTTAAGTTCGTCCAATAAATTTTTAATTTCCTCACGCAATACTAAGCCGCCATGGTCTGAAGCAATTGCCACTTTCATTGTAAATCCCCCTATAAATCAAATGCGCCTTGGCGTATTTGAGCCCGATTTTTTTCGAGCTTGCTCGAAAAGTTACCTTTGAAAAATCGTGGCATCCGCCGGAGGCTTAACTTTATTCAGATGGAGTTTGAACCCCGACTGAATTGTATACTCTTTTTGCATTCATCCCCACTTGTAGAAGTAGGGGACTTCTGCTGAATAAAGTTATATGCGCCTTGGCAGGATTCCCGGCCAAAAGACAAATATTTACCTTTATTATACCTAAAAAAGAACTCCCGAACCAAAATAGGAGTTCCTTATTTTAAAAATTATAATGTAAATCGTTGAATGGTCTGCTTTAATTGTCCTGCTTGGGTGGCAAGTTCCTGCGCTAAATTATCCACTTCACAAATGACGCTTGTTTGATGCTGGGTTGCAGCACTAACCTCCTGTGCACCTGCAGACGTTTGTTCTGCAATTGCTGCTACTTCTTGTGATTGCAGGGAGGTTGCTTGAATACGATCCATTTGTTTTTCTACCAACACCGCAATTTGCTTCACCGCATCTGCTACTTCATGGACAGATGATGTCATTTCAGCAATAGACTCATTAGTGATCGATCCTTTTTTCGCCTCTTCGTTTGCAACCGCCACTTGTTCTGAAATTTGAACGACAACATTTCGAACCTCTTGCTGGATGTTTTTGATTAACTCAGAAATCCCTTGAACCGCCTTGGAGCTTTCATCCGCAAGCTTTCTCACTTCTTCTGCCACAACCGCAAAGCCTTTTCCATGCTCACCCGCACGTGCCGCTTCAATGGATGCATTCAATGCTAGCAAGTTCGTTTGGCCAGCGATATCGCCAACAAGTGAAATAATATGTTCTACTTCCTTTGCATTTGTCTCCAAGCGATTTACCGCCTCCAGTGAGGTTTGGTTATTATCAACGAGTTTATTAATTCCCGAGATGAGGGAATGCACAAGCTCTTTACTGTCATTCAACGTATCAACCATTTCAACCGATAGGTTTTGTGAGGTTTTAGCATTTTGTTGAACCTCTTCCGCAATTTGAATGACATCCTCAACTGACTCCGCCGTCTCCTGAATCGATATTGCAGAGCTGTCAGCCCCTTTAGAAATCTCAGAAATGGTTCGATTAATATTTTCTGCCTGTTCAGAGGCTAAACCCGAGGCTTTCGTAATCTCAATCACTTTTTCATTCGTATTTCCAAAGTTTTCTTCAATATTTTGAACCATTTCACGCAAATTTTGTAGCATTTTATTAAACGCAAGGCTTAAACTGCGAATCTCGTCATCTGAATTTGAAACAGGAACATCCTCTCGAATATCCCCGTTTGCAGCATGAATAGCCACCTGTTCAAGCTGTTGAAGTGGCTTAGTAATGAAGGATGCCGCAAAGTAAGCAAGAATCCCAGACCAGATAATCCCTAATGCTAATGTGCCTATCACAAAAATTTGCTGACTCACCATTTCTTCAACGAATGGATACACAAAATAAATGAATAAAGCCGAAGTTGAATACGTGACAACAGCTAAAATGGTTGTAAAGAGTACTAATTTTAACCTAAGACCAAATTTGTAGCGCCTTTTTTCCACCCGATTTCCCCCCTGAATCTACCTTTTTAGTTTAGAAAGTACTTGATCAATTAATGGTTCGAGTTCCGCGTATGTTTCTCTATATATTTCAACCGGTCCTCCAAAGGGGTCAGAAACATCCCCATTTCCATCCACATATTCCTTTAATGTAAACACCTTGTCGTGTGCTTCTGGAAAACTGTGAAGGATTGCCTGTTTATGATGACTAGTCATTGTAAAAATATAAGTGGCCCACTCAATATGGTCTTGTGTTAATATTGAAGAAGAATGCTGACACTCCATTCCATTTTCCTGTAACACTTGAGCCGTATTAGCTGATGCAGGACTTCCGTTTCCCGCAAAAATTCCTGCTGATTTGACTTCTATGTTTTCGCCGGACTTATTTCGTAAGATAACCTCTGCCATCGGACTTCTGCATGTATTTCCTGTACAAACAAATAAAACGTGTATCATTTTATCACCTCTTCATAATTGCCCTTATGCTACTTTCGACCTGCATCTTTAGACAAAATTCGATATACTCCCATTATAATCGAGATTCGCAGGAAAGACATAGCCTATATAAAAAAAGAGTACGGAATTCTCCACCGCACTCACAGTTTTGTACTATTTTTTTATAAAGGAAAAAGCAGTTTCACTCCAAAGACGAGGAGAATACTTCCTCCCAACACCTCGCTATATGTACCAAGCCAGTTTTGGACCTTTCGACCTACTAGCAGTCCAATCCAAGTGAGAGCCATGCTGACGGCTCCGAACATAAGAATGACCATGACTGTTTTCGCTCCGTAAATCCCGAGCGAAAGTCCAACTGAAAAACTATCTAAGCTCACACTTAAAGCAAAAATAAATAAGCCGAATCCAACCGGTGTAATCATGCGCTGCTTATCATCGTCCTTGAAGGAGGAAATAATCATTTGGATGCCTAAAAATAAGAGCAACCCGCCGCCTGCATAGGTAGCAATAGCTCCAAATGTATCTGATAAAAAATGGCCAATCATCATTCCAGCCAAAGGCATCCACATATGAAACAGACCAATGGTGATTCCAATTGAAAAAATTTGCTTGAGTCTCAATTGGATTAATCCCATTCCGAGTCCAACAGAAAATGCGTCCATTCCTAAAGCAAACGCCATGATAAATAAGGTTATAAGTTCTCCGAGAAATGCTGTAATATCCATCTTCTACCTCCTTGGACGTGCCTATTTCAACATATGCATGTACCGCTCCAAATAGAAGATGAATGTTCAAAAAGTCCGGTGAAAATGACACATCGAATTTCTTCGTTGGCTCGTTTTTCCGGTACTCACGTATTAACTGCATACGCTCCATTCCTCAAAACTTCACCGCCTCGAACTTCTCGGTCCTTTTCATCCTCCTTTTTGAACACATATTAAAAGATGGAATTCCATTATTCTGTTATTATTTTATGTCCTGCTGCTTTCGTTAATCGATTCATGATCGCTTGTCCAATTCCTTCATTTGGGAAGCTTTCACTATAAATTATATCGACACCACTTTCATCAAATAAGCGTAACACATCATAGAGCCTGCTTGCCACTGACTCTAAATCCTCACGCGATCCACAGGCAATAATTTTATCAGCTTCATAATGATTTTCACGCTCTGCCGTTGTGAGGACGCCAACCTTCAAGCCATCGTTTTGTTTTTCTGTTACGAGAGACTGAATAAATTCAACACGGCCATTCACGATTGTTAGTGGCGCAGTGGGTGCGTAATGTTTATATTTCATTCCAGGTGATTTAGGTGCTTCGCCTTCTGTTAGAATGGCCTTGTCGACCTCAATCACACCGCACACTTCCTCAAGCTGTTCCTTTGTCACTCCACCTGGTCGCAAAATGACTGGCACCTCACCAGTGCAGTCCAGAACTGTTGATTCAAGTCCAACGCCAGTTGCTCCTCCATCAAGAATCCCCGCAATTTTTCCAGTCAGATCATCAGCCACATGATTGGCGAGTGTCGGACTTGGTTTTCCAGAAGTATTCGCACTCGGTGCTGCAAGCGGAAGACCAGATGCTGCAATTAACGCCAATGCAACCGGATGACTTGGCATACGAACTGCTACGGTTTCTAATCCTGCTGTCACTATTTTTGACACCGCGTTTTCTTTTCTCTTTAATACAAGCGTTAACGGACCCGGCCAAAATTTTTCAATCAAGCGCTCTGCCTGCTTGGGAATATCCTGTACAATCTTATGCAACTGCCCAATTGTGGAAATGTGGACAATCAGTGGATTATCACTCGGGCGCCCCTTTGCCTCATAAATTTTCGCAACGGCCTCATCAGATAAAGCATTTGCCCCAAGCCCATACACTGTTTCCGTTGGGAATGCGACCACTTCATTTTTCCGCAAGAGACGTGCCGCCTCTTCTATTTGTGGATAAGATTCTAAATTTTGTTGATGTTTATCCACAACCCATCGTTTTGTTTCCATATTATGCAGCTCCTATATAAATTCCTTTATTTATGTTGTTCTTTTATTATCGCAATATAAAAAAATATAGGTTGCAGAGGGTTATAAAACCAGTGTTATCCACAATTTGTGGACAATTAAGCCGAAAATGTGGATAGTTTTGTGGATATAACCAGTTTTACCATATTCCACATCAAGAGGAAATAATTCATCCACAGCCCATATTTTTCATTACGTTCCACAGGTTATCACATTTATCCGCATTTTAACAACATTCATTATCCACATTATCCACAAAATGAAAGGAAAAAACCTCTATTTGGGCAAATTCCATCCACAAATAGAGGTTTGAAAACATTATTTATCTTTCAATTTGCGAAACCATGAGCATTGGATCCGTTTTGCCGAGAAGCTGTGTGATATGATTTGAGTCTTTAATATGATCTGGAAGCTCTCTACTTTCTACCTGCCCAAAACCAAGCATAGCGAAAAATTGAATCGAGGCCTGCTTATTCGTCGCTAAATAGAGACGCTGCAATTCCTTATGCTTTGCAAGTGAAATGGCACTTTTAAATAGTGTTAATAAATTCGTTTGGTCCACATCAGGAGAAATAACGAGTGATCGTAGCAGGCCATCTTGTTCAATTTTCTCAATCCCTAATGTTGCGAGGATTTTCTGTTCGTCATCCTCCAATAAAATAAAGTGGTCAATAATCGATTCGATTCCAACCGCACTGACTTCAGCTTGTCCTAAAAAGGAAGTGACCTTTTCAATATCCTGCTCATTTGCCGTTCTAATTTGTTTCATTTTCCCACCCCATCTATTTCGTTAACTAGTAACTACTCTATGAGGCATCCTGAAAAATAGAACCAAATGCTAGACTTTTAGCTAAATAATGATGTAAAAAATTCAACTAAGAAAAATTTGACCTCGACTTCATCCTCATTTTCTTCTTTTTCTTCTTTTTCTTCTTTTTCTTCTACTTTTTCTTCATTAACTTCCTTGTCCTTCTTATCGTTCTTGTCCTCCTTGACTACCTTGTCTTCCTTCTCGACCTCTTGCTCGATCGCGACATCTTTTCCCTTTTCATTAGATGCTTCAATTGCGTCACCTGTTGAGAAATCTAAGAAACATAATGGCGGGAACAACACACACCACCAGTTTGCACCTTCCGCTTCTCCTAATGAAATCAAAATAGCTTCATACTCACCCGCTGGATATAGGAATTGCCCGTAAAGCTTTGTTGGAAATTGAACATTTCGTCCGTAATCGACTGTATATGAATGATTACTATTTTCCTCTTCTAACACTCTAGCAACAATTTTCTCGATTTCTGGCAGTCTCTCTTGAATGAGTTCTCTTGCTGCTTCAATTGAAGTTAATTCTGCCACCCACACTGTAATTTCCGCGTTTACTGCATCACGTACCTTGCGTTTTAGCGCCTGATCCTCATCAGAATCACTGTTCGCTAAAATGCGAAGTCGAATTGCCTCATCCGGAATTACCTGTTGACCCGCTGCACTTGTTTCTTTTATCAATAAATGGCTATTCGCCCCAATTAACATTAAAAATATAAATGATACAATCGCAATTTGTTTACTCACTTTCTAACACCATCCCTTCACAAACCATTCTCGCCAAAAAAATAAATTCCTAAACTACCAAATTTGAAAAATCTATTAAACTATTTTTTTATAGGCACTTTACATATTTTTGAATTTTAATGTAAAGTCGACTTTACAAAATGTATGGTCCGCTTTACAATATAAGTAAGAACAATTGGAGGATATTGTAAATGGAGATTAAAAATCGCGTGAAGGAGCTCCGCGCAAGGCATAGCCTTACACAGGGCGCACTTGCTGAAAAGGTCAATGTAACAAGGCAAACCATTGTAGCATTGGAAAAAGGAAGCTATGTCCCTTCACTATTACTCGCAATGAATATCGCACGGACATTTAACTTGCCAATTGAAGAAATTTTTTATTTGGAGGATGAGGAAGGATGAGTATTTTTCGAAATGTCATGTATTCAATTATCTCAATCGGGCTGTTGGGCTGGGCCATATCGTCAATGTATTATGCACAAATGGATTTTGCCAAGATCGTAAAAACAAATCAGGAACCACCTTGGAGCGTCGAAATTAACATATTGCCTGTTTTCCTTGCAATTGTAGTGGGAATCTTTTTTACAGCATTTATGTATCCACAGCTAAAAAAGAATCGCAAATCATGGAAAAATGTATTTCTGTTGCCTCTCGAATTTGAAGAAGGTGACGAGCGTGAAAAGGAACTCACCGGAAAAGCATGTCGAGCTTCTTATATTAGTATGTGGTACGCATTCCCAATTATCACAGCCCTGTTTTTACTCTATCCATTCATCTCAGATTCCGTACCGTACTATCCGATTATCTTATTTCTGCTTTGTCCGTTGATTCAGATTGTCACCTATTTTATTTCGTGGAAGCGGAACTACTGAAACTAGCTATTTGAAAAGTGCTATCGCGCAATTAATGGTCCGTATCGCGCAATTATCAAAATTAAAACGCAAATGCTGAATGAGATCACGCAATTCCGGTGATTTAAGACGCAATTCGCCCGTGCTATCGCGCAATCCATAAAAAAAGGCTTGGGATCGCTGCCCCAAGCCTTCTCTAAAACCCTATTTCCGCAAACACCATTCGGTCTTTTCCATTAATGTCGTTGACGACTTCCACTTTTGCGCCAGGAAAGGCCAAACGCAGCATTTCCGCAACGGCTTCTCCTTGCCCAATCCCGACCTCAAAGGCCACAATTCCTTTTTCATTTAACACATCAGGAATCTCGTTCATAAATCTGCGATAAAAATCCAATCCATCCTTGCCGCCAACTAAAGCCCGGAGAGGTTCATGATCTTTCACAACTGTGGATAAACTGTTAATATCCCCCTCCGGAATATAGGGTGGATTCGAAACAACCACATCAACCTTTATTCCTGATTCTATTAACGGTCCCAATAAATCCCCTTCAAAGAACCTTACTTTCGCGCCTAACTGATTCGCATTTTCACGGGCTACATCAATCGAAGCTTTGGCAATATCCACAGTCATTACATCCAGCTGCTGATTTTCAAGAGCAAGTGTAATCGAAATCGCCCCACTTCCTGTCCCGACATCCACAACATTAATAACATTGTCCTTACCAAATAAACGCTCAACCCTTGTTAACAACCCTTGAACCAACTCTTCCGTCTCAGGTCTCGGGATTAAGACTTCTTCATTTACCCAAAACCTGCGTCCGTAAAATTCCTCATAGCCAATGATGTGTTGTACTGGAATTCCGCTTACAGCTTGACCAACGGCTTCGACAAACTTTTCTTTCACTGCAGGATCAAGCTCTTCACGCAGCTCCGCAAACAACCTCGCCCGGTTCATTCCTAAATAATGACACAAAAGCAGTTCCCCAATATTTTCGTCCCGACCCTTTTCCCGTAAAAAAGAAGAAGCCCATTTGAGGGCTTCGAATACTTTATGAAATTCAGTCATTATTCGGCTTGCTCCATTTTTCTTGCTTGGTCTTCCATGATTAAAGCATCGATGACTTCATCAAGTTTTCCAGTTAGGATTTGATCAAGCTTTTGAATCGTTAAGCCAATACGGTGGTCGGTCACACGGTTTTGCGGGAAATTGTACGTACGGATACGTTCAGAACGGTCCCCTGTACCTACTGCTTGTTTACGGTTTTGGTCGTATTCCGCTTGCGCTTCCTGTTGAAATTTATCATACACGCGCGCACGCAACACTTTCATTGCTTTTTCCTTGTTTTTGATTTGAGATTTCTCATCCTGGATGGATACCACAGTTCCAGTTGGCAAATGCGTTAGACGAACAGCGGACATTGTGGTGTTAACACTTTGTCCCCCAGGTCCACTGGATGCAAATGTATCCACACGAATATCTTTATCATGGATTTCGACTTCGACCTCTTCAGCTTCAGGTAATACCGCAACAGTCGCAGTTGATGTGTGGATACGTCCGCCCGATTCTGTTTCAGGAACACGCTGCACACGATGGGCTCCATTTTCAAATTTCAATTTGGAAAATGCACCTTTTCCGTTAATCATAAAGATAATTTCTTTAAACCCACCAACACCAGTTGAGTTCGTATCCATAACCTCGATCTTCCAGCCTTGATGTTCGGCAAAACGGCTGTACATGCGATAAAGGTCACCAGCAAATAAAGCGGCCTCATCCCCGCCAGCAGCACCGCGGATCTCCATGATTACGTTTTTGTCATCATTCGGGTCCTTCGGCAATAAAAGCACGTGAAGACGCTCCTCAAGCTCCTCCATTTGGTCCTCAAGCTCGCTGATTTCTTCTTTCACCATTTCACGCATCTCTGCATCGAGCTTATCTTCAAGCATTGCTTTCGCATCGGTTAATTGTTCCTTAACTTCTTTGTACTCTCTATACTTTTCAACTGTTTCTGCTATATCAGATTGTTCTTTTGAATATTCACGTAATTTTGTTGTGTCACTTACGATATCAGGGTCACTTAGTAGTTCATTTAATTTTTCATAACGAGCCTCAACAGCCTCTAAACGATCGAACACGCTCTTCACCTCAAATTTAGTCCATAACAGTATAATTATAGTATAGGGTACCCATATAGGTCAAAGCAAATTACACCGAAAAGCGCAAGCGTCTTGTAAGGGGTACATCGACTAACTACTGCCACGTCCTGTGGCGAACATCGATGTCAGCACTTCCTCGAAAATGCTATGCATTTTCTTCGTGCGATGATTATGCTGACGAAGCCTTCCTTGTCCTGTGCAAGTCCGGCAAGCATAAGAAAAGCCGGCACGAAGGATGCCTTTTATCCTTCTTGACGGATTGGCTAGACCAAAGAGGGGCTAGACGCTGGAGCTAGACATAAGACTTTTTTGTCATTCTTCCAAATTTCGCTGTCGAATTATTGATTTTATGTTGGTTTGCTTCTATCTTTGACGAAAAGGTACTAGTTTTGTCTACCGGCAGGATTTTACCTATGTTAGGGAGAATCGTACTACTATATAAAGATTCGGAAAAAGGGGGATTGGTTGGTGTGAATACGGCGGAGTTTGCAAAAAAATTAGGGGTTTCTACAAAAACTGTTCGGAAATGGATAAAAAATTTTGATTTAGCTTGTGGAAAAAATGAATATGGACATTATGTATTTGAGGAAACAGACCTGCCACTATTTGAAGGTATACGGAATCAAGTGAAATCTGGAGTGCCATCTGATAAAATCGAACTATCACCACCAGAGCCTAGGAAGGGGACCGCACGGAAAATGGTACAAGCTTCAGATAAAACACTCTCGGAAAAATTAAATACGATGATGGAGCGGATCAAGGAGAACGAAAGACGGATTGAGGAAAAAGCAAGTGATGTTGTGTCCTACCAGCTTCTTCAGCATCGCAAGGAAATTGATGAGCTTCAAAAAAGGTTGGAGAAAATGGAGGCGTACATCGAACAGCTTGAAAGGGAAAAAGAAGAGCTTCAAAAACAAACAGCCATTACCCTTGAAAAAGTGGAGGGTTCCAGAAAACGTAAAAAAGTACTCGGATTTCTATTTTAAGATCAGGACAAACTGCCTGGTCTATTTTCATATTCAAAAAAGCACCCCGACAGGAGCGCCTTATAGTTTCATTGTATCCTTTTGTATGACTGGCTTTAGTAACGGTTTTCCTGGTACTTCGTGATGGTGACGGCAGCGTGGCTCGTATGATTCAGATGCGCCAACTAAAATAACCGGATCATCATAGGATGCTGGTTGTCCATTGATTAAACGCTGTGTTCTGCTTGAAGGAGAACCACACACTGAGCAAACAGCCTGAAGCTTCGTTACTAGTTCAGCTAACGAAAGCAGCTCCGGAACCTTTCCAAACGGTTCACCACGAAAGTCTTGGTCCAATCCTGCGACGATGACTCTATGGCCGCGGTTAGCAAGAATTTGGACAACCTTTACAATCTCATCATCGAAGAATTGCACTTCATCAATGGCGACTACATCTGTATCGGCTGAAACCTGTTCCAAAATCTCAGCTGACGTTGCAACTGGTTTTGCGACAAAGGATGTCCCATTATGAGAGACAACAGAACTTTCACTATAACGATTATCAATTTGAGGCTTAAAAACCTGAACAGATTGTCTGGCAAATTGAGTACGACGTACACGTCGAATCAACTCTTCGGATTTTCCTGAGAACATGCTTCCACAAATTACTTCAAGCCAGCCACTTTGCTTCATAATATACATGAAACGAAGGTCTCCTTTCCTCGGGTTGTTTCTATTGAGCCAACGAATTGACTGTGGGTAAGAGGATTATTTATATGAGGTAAAAATAGAATAATTGCGAGAAAAAATAGATGAATTAGCACAAAAAACAGGCAAGAGGAAAAAACTTGCCTGTTTTTGGCTTTTCAAATCGATATTATTATTTAATACCGTATTTTTTATTGAATTTATCTACACGTCCACCTGCATCAGCGAATTTTTGACGGCCTGTATAGAATGGGTGACACTCTGAGCATACCTCAACGCGTAACTCTTCCTTTACAGAACCAGATTCAAATTCATTTCCACAAGCACATTTCACCATAACTTTTTTATAGTTTGGATGAATTCCTGATTTCATTCGTCTCATCTCCTTCCGCCCTGAATCATCTATCGAAACAGAGTTACGTTTTAGCAAAATTGCATATTTGCATGTACAATTTTGAAAACCTAAAACGCACATGTTGAAATTATAACAAGTGAAGCCGTGAATTGCAACTTAATCCTGTTGTTAAAAATCGTTAATTTTTCCAACAGTTATTTCAGCGTGGACTCACGGACACTGCACAATTCTTACGAATCAGATCTGCTGTTATTTCTTCTTGCGGCTGCCGCTTTCTTTTCTGCTTCAAGCATTTCAAAGAACTCTGCATTTGTTTTAGTTTGCTTAAGTTTGCGTAAAAATTTCTCTGCAAAATCTGGTGAATCTGACATAGCTTTACGGATTGCCCAGATTTTATCAAGCTTGTCTTTTTCAATAAGCAGCTCTTCTTTACGTGTACCAGAGCGACGAATATCAATGGCAGGGAAAATACGACGTTCTGCTAATGAGCGATCTAAGTGTAGCTCCATGTTACCTGTACCTTTAAATTCCTCATAGATGACATCATCCATACGTGAACCTGTATCAACAAGTGCAGTCGCAAGGATTGTTAAGCTTCCGCCCTCTTCAATGTTTCTCGCTGCCCCGAAGAAGCGCTTTGGACGGTGGAATGCTGCTGGGTCAATCCCCCCAGATAATGTACGACCACTTGGTGGAATAACAAGGTTATAAGCTCTTGCAAGACGTGTGATACTATCCATAAGGATGATGACATCACGTTTATGTTCAACAAGGCGCATCGCTCTTTCAAGCACTAATTCAGCAACCTTAATATGGTTTTCTGGCACCTCGTCAAAAGTTGAACTTACGACATCTCCAGCGACAGAACGTTCAATATCTGTAACCTCTTCTGGACGCTCATCAATAAGCAGAACAATTAATTCTGCCTCAGGGTGGTTTGTTGTAATGCTGTTTGCGATTTCCTTAATTAGCATTGTTTTACCAGCCTTTGGAGGCGCCACAATTAGACCACGCTGACCGAAACCAACTGGTGCCAAAATGTCCATGATTCGTGTGGAAATATGATTCGGCTTTGTTTCTAAAATCACTTGACGATCTGGATAAAGAGGTGTTAAACCAGGGAAATGAACTCGTTCCTTCGCAGATTCTGGGTCATCGCCGTTTACAGCTTCTACGTGAAGAAGACCATAATAACGTTCGTTTTCTTTTGGAGGACGTACCTTACCAGATACCTTATCCCCATTTCGCAGGTCAAAACGACGGATTTGGGAGGCAGAAATGTAGATATCCTCTGAGGATGGAGAATAGTTAATAGGTCGTAGGAATCCGAATCCTTCTGATTGGATAATCTCAAGAACACCCTCCATAAATAAAAGACCATCCTGCTCAGCGCGTGCCTTAAGGATTGCAAAAATTAACTCTTTCTTCGTTAATTTGCTATAGTAGGAAACCTTAAATTCACGTGCTAATTCATATAACTCTTTTAGCTTCATGTTTTCCAGGCTAGAAATTGTAATACTCATTCGTACACCACTCTTTGTTTTTTGTTATTTTCTATTTCTCGTAAATGCTCTCTAACTGCGGTTTTGAATTTGGTTCATTCGTCCATTAAAAAAAGCGGTTTCGTATTTTCTCTCCTTGAAAATATGGAGATAGATGAAACGTCATGGATGGAATGATGTAGATGCATTATGAGGAATCAATAGAAGTTTTCTTGTTAATTGGAATTAGTGAGAAGTAAACAGACTATGATTAGTCTGATTAGTCTTCTTTATTTTACCCTATTCTCATGTTATTAATCAATAGCTTCTTTGATAGAGTTATGACGTTTCGATGTCAAACTGCTTATAAAATCAGGAGAAGCAAGCACAAAAGCTTGCCTCTACTCTATTTAATTACTAAATTTGGCTTTTTCTTCAAGCTATGTCTACCATCTATGAATCTTACAGTTCCGGATTTCGCACGCATAACTAGAGAATGAGTTGTCCCGATTGAACCTTTAAATTGAACACCTCGTAAAAGCTCTCCATCTGTAACACCTGTTGCTGCAAAAATGGCGTCATCACCGCGGACTAAGTCTTCCATTCCAAAAACTTTTGAAACATCGAGTCCCATTTTGATACAGCGAGCTAACTCTTCATCCGTTTGCGGCAGTAGCTTTCCTTGGATTTCTCCTCCTAAGCACTTTAACGCAACCGCTGAAAGGACACCCTCAGGCGCTCCCCCAGAACCGAACAAAATGTCTACACCTGTATGATCGAATGCTGTATTAATTGCTCCAGCTACATCACCGTCATTAATTAATTTAATCCGAGCACCTGCTTCACGCAGCTGTGTAATGATATGCTCATGTCTTGGGCGATTTAATACAGTAGCCACAACATCTTCAATATCCTTATTCTTCGCTTTTGCGACCGCTTTTAAATTATCGATAATTGGTGCGTTGATGTCGATTAGTCCGACTGCTTCCGGGCCAACAGCGATTTTTTCCATATACATGTCTGGAGCATGCAGCAAATTTCCATTATCCGCCACTGCCAATACGGAAAGCGCATTCCAACCGCCGGACGCTAAAATATTTGTTCCTTCAAGTGGGTCAACTGCAACGTCGACTCTTGGTCCATAACCATTTCCAAGCTTTTCCCCAATGTAGAGCATTGGCGCTTCGTCCATTTCCCCTTCTCCGATGACAACTTGTCCCTTCATTGGGATTGTATCGAATACATCCCTCATAGCAGAGGTTGCCGCACCATCTGCATCGTCTTTCTTCCCGCGACCCATCCAACGGGCTGATGCCAATGCGGCTGCTTCTGTTACACGTACAAGCTCCATTGATAAGCTTCTTTCCATGATCCTTCCCCCTTGCTGATAGCAGTCTCTTTTAAAGTTAAAACCTTTATCTTTTCATACATAACATAAAAACGCTTTCTCTCTACTTTTCCTTTTAAGAATACATGAAAACTCCCACTATTTGTAGTGGGAGTTAGGAACTTTTTATTTTAATTTGTCTAGTTCCGACGGCTAGAAACTTGAGAAACTTCTACTCCGCCTGCAGAGACAAAATACGTCTCTGTTGTCGGAGTCTCCGACGCACAGGAAGTGCTAGTTCCGACGAAGACATAAGGACGTGGCGTTTCTAGTCGGCCAGTTTTCCAGTTTCCGGGCAAGCCGCCTGCACTTTTCTATGAATTTTGCACCTGTTCGATTTCTTCTTCTGTCAGGCTTTCTCTCCAAATCGTTGCACCTAAGCCTGTCAGTTTTTCTTCTAAATGGCTATACCCGCGGTCGATATGCTCAAGGCCCGTAATTTCCGTTACTCCTTCTGCCATAAGGCCCGCAACCACAAGTGCTGCACCTGCGCGTAAGTCACTTGCTTTTACTTTTGCACCTTGAAGCTGAACAGGTCCAGTAACAATTGCAGAACGCCCTTCAACTTTAATTTGTGCATTCATGCGGCGGAGCTCGTCAATATGCTTAAATCGTGCACCATAAATCGTATCCGTAACAACACCCGTTCCATTTGCTTTAGTGAGCAGGGATGTAAAAGGCTGTTGAAGATCGGTTGGAAAACCAGGATACACAAGTGTTTTAATATCAACAGCTTTTAAATCCTTATTTCCAGCAACCCAAATTTGGTCGTCGCTTGTTTCAACGATTACACCCATTTCACGAAATTTAGCTATCAAAGATTCCAAGTGGAGTGGGATGACATTATCAATTAATACACCTTCACCCATAGCAGCACCTATAATCATATATGTACCTGCTTCAATGCGGTCAGGAATAATAGTATGACGGCAGCCCTGTAAGGAATCGACGCCATCGATGCGGATGACATCTGTTCCGGCACCTTTAATTTTTGCACCCATACTTGTTAATAATGTTGCAACATCAATAATTTCCGGTTCTTTCGCGGCATTTTCAATAACTGTACGCCCTTTTGCACGTACGGCTGCCAACATGATATTAATGGTGGCTCCCACACTTACAACATCCAGATAAATACGAGCGCCTCTTAGCTCATCTGCACGAAGGTAGATTGCACCTTGTTCGTTCGTTACCTTTGCACCCAGTGCTTCGAAGCCCTTAATATGTTGATCAATTGGTCTTGGGCCAAGGTGACAGCCTCCAGGCAAGCCAATGACAGCCTTTTTAAAACGACCGAGCATCGCACCCATTAGGTAGTAGGATGCACGAAGCTTTTTCACTTTTCCGTTCGGCAATGGCATTGACACAATATTACTAGGGTCAACAAAGATTTCTTCTTTATTTATCTCAACATGGCCTCCGATTTCTTCAAGCAAATCACCTAAAATTTGCACGTCCGAAATATCCGGCAGACCTTCAATTGTAACTGGCGATTCTGCTAGGATTGTTGCTGGGATAAGGGCAACTGCACTATTCTTTGCCCCACTAATTTTTACTGATCCTTTTAGTGGATAACCGCCTGCTATTTTTAGTTTTTCCATATGTGGCTCCCTTCTAGCGAAGATGACGGTTTTGTAAGGGAAACTTTGACTTGCCACGGATACAACCTGTCCGGCGATCGTTGACTTAATAAAATCTTTGGCAGCATTCTATTCCCTTATTACGTTACGCGATGTAACAGCACTTCACTTGAATTGGTATATTTTAACACAATTTTACAGCATGATTGTACAAGTATTAATTCTTAGTTTACAAGAAAAAATGAAAATCATGTATCATTTTATCCTTTTTCATCAAAACAATCAAATTCGCCTAACTGAGGATAATTCTTTAAGGAAAATTCCATAGGACTAAAGTTACACTACTGCTTTTAGTATGTTGGAAGTGATTCTGGTTGAAGGTCTTTGTCATATTCATTGCAAGGTTCGTCTAAGTAATAAAAATCATTGGGTAGGTATACAAATCAGCTCCTTCCACTTTTTTATGTGTTGTTGATCTGCAATTACCCCTAGACTCCCATTTCGTTGGCAAGGTTTTTTAAATCTGCCTTGCGCTTTTCTTAATGTCTAGCTCCAGGCGCCATCGGTTCGGGGTCATAAGCCAATCGCTTCGGAAGGCAAACTGCACCTTCTGTCAGCGCTCGTCTTATGCCTGTCACCGCTAGGCGGGCGCCTTGCGCTTTTCTTAATGTCAAGCTCCAGGCGCCATCGGTTCGGGGTCATACGCCAAGCGCTTCGGAAGGTAAACTGCACCTTCTGTCAGCGCTCGTCTTATGCCTGTCACCGATAGGCGGGCGCCTTGCGCTTTTCTTATTATAACGCAAGAAAACCGCTATCTCCAAATCACGTTATAAATAACAGGAAATAAGCGGCTTTTCTATATGGTTTGGAGACGAATCTCCAATCTATTTAATTAGACGTTCAAAAGTTAAAAAAGTTTCTTACGCTCTTCCAGAAGAACCGAATTCACGCATTTTGCCTTTTACAGTTTCACGAATTGCTTCACGAGCAGGACCTAAGTATTTACGCGGATCATACTCTTCTGGCTTAGCAGCTAAGCTTTCTCGAACTGCTTTCGCTGAAGAAATTTGGTTTTCTGTGTTTACATTGATTTTAGCTGTTCCTAGAGAAACGGATCTTTGAATATCTTTTGTTGGAATACCAGTTCCACCGTGAAGTACGAGTGGCAGACCAGTTTTCTGTCCGATTTCTTCCATTTCCTTAAATCCTAGGTTTGGTTCACCTTTGTAAGGACCGTGAACAGAACCTAAAGCAGGCGCTAAGCAATCAATACCTGTGCGGTTTACAAGCTCAACACACTCATTAACATCCGCATAGATAACACCTTCAGCAATAACGTCGTCTTCTTGTCCACCAACAGTACCAAGCTCAGCTTCTACTGAAACTCCGTGGAAGTGTGCAAGTTCAACAACTTTAGATGTAATCGCAATGTTTTCTTCAAATGGGTGATGAGAAGCATCGATCATAACAGATGTGAATCCAGCATGAATCGCTTTTGCACAATTCTCGAATGAAGAACCGTGATCAAGATGGATTGCTACTGGAACCGTAATGTTTGATTCTTCCATGATCGCTTTTACCATTGCAACGACAACTTTGAATCCACCCATATATCGGCCAGCACCTTCAGAAACACCTAGAATAACTGGTGAATTTTCCTCTTGTGCAGCTTGTAAAATAGCTTGTGTAAACTCAAGATTGTTTAAGTTAAATTGCCCTACTGCATAACCTTCTGCTTTTGCTTTTTCAAGCATTTCTTTCATTGAAACCAAAGGCATGTGAATTTCCTCCTTTTGTACCGTTTTTATTGTGAATGTAAGGATTTAGTCCCTATACGCACAGAACCACGGCTATGAAACGCCGGGGCTTATTGTTAACCTATTCCTGAGATTTCGTATCATTAAATAGAATGACCGAAACAAATCATAATATGTAAAACAAGATAGAAACAACAGACAAAAAGCACACAAAAATGCCTCTTGCACGAAGGAATAGCAACAATACAGTACTAAGCATATCACAAGATTTTGATTTCGCAATACATCATTGTTTCGCGTTTTTCCCCTTGAAGCGGTTACATTCTAATAACAATGCGGTTTTGTATTTTTTACGATTTTTATTCAGATTTTAATGGGATATTCGCTCTAACGGCTTCACGTAACTCGTCGATGTCAAAAGGTTTCGCAAAATGGGTAATTGCTCCTAAATCCTTGGCTTCCTGTATCATATCAAGCTCACCATAAGCCGTCATAATTATGACCCGAATATCCTGATTGATTTTTTTGAGTCTCTTTAAAATTTCAATCCCGTCCATCCCTGGGATTTTCATATCTAGTAAAACTAAATCTGGAGAGTGTTTTTGAACAATATCGATTGCTTGTACTCCATTAGCTGCCTGGAATGTCTTGTAACCTTCCTTTTGAAAAACTTCATTTAACAGTATTCGTATTCCGTATTGGTCATCCACAATTAAGATTTTTTCTGACATTCTGTTTAAAACCCCCCTTAAAATAGTTAAAAATAAAAAATCAATTACTTTGTTTTTTACGATCGTTTTTGCTACGTTCGTTTTTTCGAATATTATTATATCGTTATTCATTTTTAATTCTACCATATGTTACAAGATTCCTTCTTTTTACGCAGAAAACTTTTATTTCCAAGCTCGAAGTATTTATATCAACAATATTCGACATGATTTCTTATTTTTTTTGTATAACGTTATAATGATAATATATGGAAAAACGTAATTCATTCTGCTGAATGAATTTACTGCCTCCGGCGGATGCCACAGATTTTCAAATGAAGCTTTTCGAGCAGTAAGATCAAAGACTAAAAACGCCACATCCTGTGGCAACGTCTTTATGACCCACTTCCTGTGAGCCTAAAATCTGGGCGCAAATACGCCAAGGGCGCATTTGATTAAAATTAGAAAGGAATTTGACATTTATGTTGAAAATTTTTACTACACAGCTTCAAGGACAGTTTAAACGGATTATGGAACAAGAGGAAATGAATATGGAGGATGGCGCTAGAATCCTTGCCCAGTCCGTGATTAGCGACGGTTCCATTCTCATTCATGGTTTCGGTGAAATGGCTGCCGTTGTTACCGAGGCATTGTTTGGCGCTGAACCATTAAATTCTGCTAAGTCCTTATATACGAATGGAAATATGGAGGAGGTGGAGGATGTTGACTCCGTGTTGTTAATCACTCGATTTTCAACTGATGAAGAAGCTATCAAGCTTGCGGAAGAACTTCATGATAAAGGCATCCAAACGGTTGCAATTTCAGCGATTGAAAAAAAGGAAGGGGTACGCACGCTTGATGAGATCGTTGATATCCATATTGATAGCAAGCTCACAAAACCGCTCATTCCAGACGATGTCGGCACCCGCTTTGGTTTTCCAAGCGTGATGACAGCTTTATATGCCTATTTCGGACTAAAATTTACAATCAAAGAAATGGTCGAGGAATTTGAATAAGGAAATGGAATGTGATGAAGGACTGTATGGGGATTTCTTTTGATCGGAATGGTCTTTATAGTTCTGATGAAGGACCAAATGAGGATTTCTTTGATCGGAATGGTCTTCATAACACTGATGAAGGACTGAACGAGTATTTCTTTCGATCAGAAAGGTCTTCATAGCACTGATGAAGTACCAAATGTGATTTCTTTCGATCGGAAAGGTCTTCATAGCACTGATGAAGGACTAAACAAGTATTTCTTTCGTGCGGAATGGTCTTCATTGCCTTGATGAGAACCAAACGAGGATTTTTTTCGATTGGAATGGTCTTCATAGCACTGATGAAGGACTAAACGAGGATTTCTTTGGGTCGGAATGGTCTTCATAACCTTGATGAAGGACTGAATGAGGATTTCTTTTGATCGGAATGGTCTTCATTGCCTTGATGAAGAACCAAACGAGGATTTTTTTCGATTGGAATGGTCTTCATAGCACTGATGAAGGACTAAACAAGTATTTCTTTCGTGCGGAATGGTCTTCATAGCACTGATGAAGGACTGAACGAGCATTTCTTTGGGTCGGAATGATCTTCATAACCTTGATGAAGGACTGAATGAGGATTTCTTTTGATCGGAATGGTCTTCATTGCCTTGATGAAGAACCAAACGAGGATTTTTTTCGATTGGAATGGTCTTCATAGCACTGATGAAGGACTAAACGAGGATTTCTTTGGGTCGGAATGGTCTTCATAACCTTGATGAAGGACTGAATGTGATTTCTTTCGATCGGAATGGTCTTCATAACCAGCATGTAGAGGATTTCGCATGAGTTTCTCGGACCAATTCCCCTTCATAACCCGGATGAAGTGGATTTCACATCAGTTTCTCGGACCAAAACCCTTTCATCGATCAAAAAAAATGGCGAGTGTGCATTCACTCGCCATTTCACATATCTTACATTTTTTCAGCATTTGTTAAAGATGCTTTAATAAATTCTCTGAACAATGGTTGTGGACGGTTTGGTCTTGATTTGAATTCCGGGTGGAATTGTGATGCCACAAACCATGGGTGGTCTTTCAGCTCAATGATTTCCACTAGACGTCCATCTGGGCTTGTCCCTGAGAAGACAAAGCCTGCTTCTTCCATTGCTTGACGATAATGGTTGTTAAATTCATAACGATGACGATGGCGCTCATATACTACTTCATCATTGTATGCCTCATATGCCTTAGTTCCTTCTTCAATTTTACAAGGGAATAGTCCAAGACGTAATGTTCCGCCTAAATCCTCAACATCCTTTTGCTCTGGTAACAGGTCAATAATTGGATGAGGCGTATCTGGGTTTAGTTCAGCAGAATGTGCACCTTCTAAACCTAGTACATTTCGTGCAAACTCAACAGATGCTAGCTGCATACCTAGGCAAATCCCTAGTAATGGCGTTTTTGTCTCTCTCGCATATTTTAAGGCTTCAATTTTTCCGTCCACGCCGCGGTCACCGAAGCCGCCAGGAACAAGAATTCCATCTGAGCCTGCAAGTAACTCCGCCACATTTTCATTTGTAACTTCTTCAGAATTAACCCAGTTGATATTGATATCTGAATCAAATGCGTAGCCGGCATGCTTTAATGCTTCAGCAACAGATAGATACGCATCTTGAAGCTCAACATATTTTCCAACTAACGCAATATTTGTCGTTTTAGTTAGGTGTGTCACTTTCTCAACGAGATTGATCCAATCTGTCATGTCAGCTTCATGGCAATCTAGTTGAAGATGCTCACATGCAATTTGGTCTATGCCTTGTTCTTGAAGCGATAACGGGATTGAATATAGTGTTTCCGCATCACGGCTCTCAATAACCGCTTTAGGATCGATGTCACAGAATAGCGCAATTTTTTCCTTCATATCCTCTGAGATTGGCATTTCTGTACGAACCACGA
Source organism: Bacillus sp. REN16 (assembly GCF_020731355.1). Lineage (GTDB taxonomy): Bacteria > Bacillota > Bacilli > Bacillales > Bacillaceae_L > Ferdinandcohnia. The sequence continues at coordinate 206,481 of NZ_JAJFZK010000003.1, forward strand.
TGATATTTGGCTGAATTCCAAGGCTACGAAGCTCTTTTACACTGTGCTGAGTTGGCTTTGTCTTCATTTCTCCAGCAGCTTTAATATATGGAACAAGTGTACAATGCACATACATCACATTGCGGGAGCCCACATCACTCTTGATTTGACGAACTGCCTCCAAGAATGGAAGTGACTCGATGTCACCTACCGTACCACCGATTTCAGTGATAACGACGTCTGCATTTGTTTCATGGCCTGAACGGAATACTCTTTCCTTGATTTCATTCGTAATGTGCGGGATAACTTGTACGGTTGCACCTAAATAATCACCGCGACGCTCTTTCTTTAACACCGTTGAATAGATTTTACCTGTAGTTACATTGCTATATTTATTAAGGTTAATATCAATAAAACGTTCATAGTGACCTAAGTCCAGGTCAGTTTCAGCGCCGTCATCCGTAACGAACACTTCCCCATGCTGGTACGGGCTCATTGTTCCTGGATCCACATTTATGTATGGATCGAATTTTTGAATTGTTACATTCATTCCACGGTTTTTCAATAAACGCCCTAAAGATGCGGCAACAATCCCTTTTCCTAAGGACGATACAACCCCACCTGTTACGAAAATATATTTAGTCATCTTTCTTTTTCCCCCATTCATGTAATTAGTTAAAGTTTGTGCAAATATATTAAATTGTATAAAGAAATCTTCTCGATGCGGGGGTTTATCTTTTTTATTAACCCTTTAAAAATAAAAAAGCTCCTCTTACAATATGTAAGGGAGCGAAACTTGTCATTTTGTTTCGTAGATACTCTTTTTTAGAGCCCAAAAAGTATTCTACCGAGTTAGGATTAAAAAGTCAATACGAAATTTAGGTCGAATTGTGTGAATTCGACCCAAATGTATTAGTCTTCTTCCTCTTCTTCCTCTAGTTCTTCGTCTTCTTCATCTAACTCATATTCTTCGTCGTCTAATATCTCTTCATCGTCTTCTTCGAAATCTTCATCCTCGTCATCGATGTCATCGAAATCTTCATCTTCTTCGTCTTCATCATCGACATCATCAAGATCTTCGTCCTCTTCATCATAATCTTCTTCGAAATCAAGATCATCATCATCAAGATCATCAAAGTCGATAAGATCTTCATCCTCGTCCTTCTTCTTCTTGCTCTTTTTCTTCTTCTTCGGTTTTTCGGTATGAATGACCTCTTCATCGATTTGCTCGTATGGATACCATGTACGAAGTCCCCAACGGTTATCACCTAATGTAATAAAACGACCATCGATATTTAGGTCTGTATAAAACTGAGAAACTTTTCTGCGAATTTCATCTTCTGATAGCTCTAATGTTTTTGCAATTTCGTCAACTAGCTCGTTAAATGTAATCGCATCTTTTCTCCCTAAAAAAATCTCATACGCTACTTCAAGCATTGACATTTCTTTTATTTGCTCTGGTGAGTATTGATCAAGACTCATCAAGGCACTCCCTTTCTATGTATCCTGATAAATGTGGTGGATAATATTTTAAGCTTTGAACTGCTAGATAAAAAATAAAAAAGAGTTCTGTAAAATACATATCATTCATTATAAACAAAATCAACCACTTTATGCCAATCTAATCATTTTTTAAGGCTGGGTCATCTGTTTTTGACCCAGCCTCGTGCTTTTTCTACATATTTCTCCGATATTGTCCGCCCACTTCATAAAGTGCCTGAGTGATTTGGCCAAGACTTGCAACCTTTACTGTTTCCATAAGCTCCGCAAAAATATTTCCATTATTAATGGCAACCTGTTTTAAATTTTTCAATGCTTCGTCTACTTTATCCTTATTTAGGGTTTGAAATTCCTTTAAATTATGAATCTGGAGTTCTTTTTCTTCTTTTGTTGCACGTGCAAGCTCGATATTATTTAAATCCTCCTCTTTTGGCGGATTTGGATTGAGGTACGTGTTTACCCCAATAATCGGAAGCTCACCCGTATGCTTTTTCATTTCATAATACATGGACTCATCTTGAATTTTTCCGCGCTGGTACTGTGTTTCCATCGCCCCAAGTACCCCACCGCGGTCATTCAGCCGGTCAAATTCCTGAAGGACGGCTTCCTCGACTAAATCCGTAAGTTCCTCAATAATAAAGGAACCTTGCAGCGGATTTTCATTTTTCGTTAAGCCATGCTCTTTCGTAATGATCATCTGAATTGCCATTGCACGTCTTACAGATTCCTCTGTCGGTGTTGTAATCGCTTCATCATATGCGTTTGTATGGAGCGAATTACAGTTATCCTGAAGGGCCATAAGCGCCTGTAAGGTCGTACGAATATCATTAAAATCAATTTCCTGGGCATGCAGGGAGCGACCTGAAGTTTGAACATGATATTTCAATTTTTGACTGCGCTCATTTGCACCATACTTCTCTCTCATAACCGTTGCCCAAATGCGGCGCGCTACGCGGCCAATCACTGTATATTCCGGGTCCAATCCATTACTGAAGAAGAAGGAAAGGTTTGGAGCAAAATCATCAATATTCATGCCGCGACTTAGGTAGTACTCCACATATGTGAATCCATTTGATAATGTAAAGGCAAGCTGGGAAATCGGATTTGCACCCGCTTCAGCGATATGGTAGCCCGAGATCGAAACGGAATAATAGTTACGTACTTTGTTGTCGATGAAATATTCTTGAATGTCCCCCATCATTCTTAGGGCAAACTCGGTTGAGAAAATACATGTATTTTGACCTTGGTCTTCTTTTAAAATATCAGCCTGAACAGTTCCACGTACCGTTTGGAGCGTTTTCCTACGGACCTCTTGAAATTCCTCTACTGTTAAAATACGACCGAGCTCCTGCTCGCGCTTTTCAACCTGCTGGTGGATCGCCGTATTCATAAACATTGCAAGAATAATCGGTGCTGGACCATTGATTGTCATCGAAACGGATGTTGACGGCGCGCATAGATCGAAGCCGTTGTACAGCTTTTTCATATCATCTAAGGTACAAATGTTGACGCCACTTTCTCCAACTTTCCCGTAAATATCCGGGCGATAAGCTGGGTCTTCCCCATATAAAGTTACGGAATCAAATGCTGTACTTAAGCGTTTCGCATCATCATCCTTTGATAAGTAGTGGAAACGGCGGTTTGTTCGTTCAGGCGTCCCTTCTCCAGCAAACTGGCGCTTCGGATCTTCCCCTTCTCGTTTGAATGGAAAAACACCTGCCGTATACGGGAATGCACCCGGAACATTTTCTTTATACACCCATCGTAAAATTTCCCCAAAGTCCTTAAAGCCTGGTAGTGAAATTTTCGGTATGGATAAACCAGATAGGCTTTTCGTCTTTAAAATTGTCACAATTTCCCGATCACGGATTTTCGTAATGAACTTCTCACCCTTATAGGTTTCCTTTGTCGTTTCCCAGTCTGCAAGAATCTTTTTCGATTCATCTGAAAGCTTTGCTTCGTATTGAGTTTTTAAGGCTTCCAGGGTTGGGATGACATCCACATTTCCAAGCTCCTGCACACTTTCAATAGTGCCAGTAATTTGGAAAAGCTTTCGAGCAATCTCCACCTGTTCAGCTGCTTTTTTATGATAGTTCCGAACCGTATCCGAGATCTCACGCAAATAATAACGGCGGTCATTCGGGATAATTACGTTTTGCTTTTGAACATCTGCGGTTTTTTCAAAGGATGTTTCCCAATCAGAGCCCATTTTTACATTGATTCGATCGACTAGATTAGCGAAAAGGGCGTTCGTTCCAGGGTCATTGAATTGACTCGCAATCGTACCAAATACCGGCATTTCTTCATAGTCTTTTTCAAATAAAAGATGGCTGCGCTGGTATTGCTTTTGAACCTGACGCTTTGCATCCTCTGAACCCTTGCGCTCAAATTTATTAATCACAATCAGGTCAGCATAATCAATCATGTCAATTTTTTCGAGCTGTGAAGGTGCACCGAATTCACTCGTCATGACGTACATGGATACATCACAGACCTCAGTAATTTCAGCATCCCCTTGCCCAATTCCGCTCGTTTCAACAATGATTAAGTCAAAGCCGCCTGCTTTTACAACCGCAATCGCATCCTTAATTGCAAGTGATAACTCCGTTTTTGATCCCCTCGTTGCCAGACTTCGCATATAAACCCGCGGATTAAAGATTGCATTCATCCGGATTCGGTCACCAAGTAAGGCACCACCCGTTTTTTGCTTTGTAGGATCAACGGATAGAATTGCTACCTTTTTATCATCAAATTCATTAATAAAACGGCGAATGAGTTCATCTGTGAGCGAGCTTTTTCCCGCTCCGCCTGTACCTGTAATTCCAACAACGGGAACCTTTTTCTCAAGGTCTTTTATTTTTTGAATGATTGTTTCCGCTGCTGCTGCCGTTTCATCCGTATTGCCAATTTGATGTTCAGCAATCGTGATTAGCTTTGCAATCGTTTTGTAATCCCCTGTTTGAAGAAGCTCAAGCTCATCTGTAAGCTCGGTTCTTGTTGGATAATCACATTGCTGCAGCATTTTATTGATCATTCCCTGAAGCCCAAGAATTCGGCCATCTTCAGGCGAAAAAATACCTGCAATCCCGTATTCCTGAAGCTCCTTAATTTCACGAGGGATGATGACACCGCCACCCCCGCCATAAATGCGGATATGGGATGAGCCGCGCTCTTTTAATAGGTCATACATATATTTAAAATATTCCACATGGCCACCCTGATAGGAGGAAATCGCGATCCCTTGCGCATCCTCCTGAATCGCCGCGTTGACCACTTCCTCAACCGAGCGATTATGCCCAAGGTGAATAACCTCAGCACCGCTCGCCTGCAAGATGCGGCGCATAATATTAATCGATGCATCATGCCCATCAAATAAGCTCGAAGCCGTCACAAACCGTACATGATGCTTTGGACGATATATTTCCACCGTGCTCATTTTTACTCCCCCAGTCGTGCTTATTTTTCGATTCCCTTCAATAAAAGCTCTGTTTGCATCTCAATATATTCCTCAAGCGTGAAAAGCTTGCGCATCGCCCAACGGCGAAAGCCCCACATCTGGCCTTGCACAAAAATATTATGAGCAACAAGCTCGACCTGCTTTTTCGGTAACTGGAACTCTCCTTTTGCGATACAGTCTTCAATTGCCGTTTCAAACATGCCGACCATTTCTACTTCCTTGTTCAGCACATATGGGAGTGCATCCTTCGAAAGGGACTTCGCCTCCTGATAGAGAACTAAAACCTCATCCTGCATCTCATCCATAACAAGAAAGTAATTACGTATCGCAAGCTTCAAGCTTTCAATACTGCCTTCCTTCGTGTTGATTGCTTGCTGGAGGCGTTCCTGAACCTGATCATAAATGCTGTCTACAACCAAGTAGAGAACATCCTCCTTCTTACGGATATATTCATAAAGCGTACCGATGCTAAAACCAGCTGCTTTCGCAATCTCTCTCGTCGTCGAGCGATGAAACCCTTTTTCCTTAAAAAGAGTCACCGCCCCCTTTATCATCTGATCCCGCCGTTTCTTAATCAGCCGCTCATCCTTCACCGAAGCCGGCACATCATTCCTTCGCATCTCATCACCCCTATCACAGGGAAACATGGGGACGGTTCCTCCGTTTCCCTATTTATTTCCAATGTAATTTAAGGTCTGGAAACATGTGGAAACATGGGGACGGTTCTTCTGTTCCCCCATATATTTCCAACGTAATCTAAGGTATTATCGATGGTCGCACAGTGACCTACCAAGTTTTGTCGAGACCTACTTCGTTAACATTCTAGAGATTACTAGTCGTTGGATTTCTTGGGTGCCTTCATAGATTTGAGTGATTTTTGCGTCACGCATGTAACGCTCAACCGGGTAATCCTTTGTATAGCCATATCCGCCAAAGACTTGAACAGCTTCTGTTGTCACCTTCATCGCAGTGTCCCCAGCAAATAATTTCGACATTGCCGATTCTTTTCCATATGGAAGCCCTTCTGATTCTAGCCATGCCGCTTGATAGGTTAATAGACGGGCTGCCTCAACATTTGTTGCCATATCCGCAAGCTTAAAGCCAACACCTTGTTGCGCAGCAATTGGTTTTCCAAACTGGACACGTTCCTTCGCATATTCAGTTGCAGCATCAAGCGCACCTTGAGCAATACCAACTGCTTGGGCGGCAATTCCATTACGGCCGCCATCAAGTGTCATCATTGCGATTTTAAAGCCTTCTCCTTCTTCGCCAAGCAAGTTTTCCTTAGGTACACGGCACTCTTCAAACATAATTTCAGTTGTCGGTGACGAACGAATGCCCATTTTCTTTTCTTTTTTTCCAACTGAGAAACCAGGGAAATCGCTTTCGATGATAAACGCGCTCGTTCCTTTATGCTTAGAGGTTGGATCTGTTAGTGCAAACACGACATAGATGTCGGCAATCCCACCATTTGTGATGAAGATTTTAGAACCGTTTAAGACATAATGGTCGCCTTCTAATCTAGCAGTTGTTCTCATTCCACCTGCATCAGAACCGGATCCAGGCTCAGTTAAGCCGTACGCACCGATTTTTTCTCCCTGTGCCATCGGTCGTAAAAATTTTTGCTTTTGCTCTTCACTGCCAAACTTGTAGATTGGCCAGCCTGCAAGAGACGTATGGGCAGAAAGGGTTACACCAGTTGATGCACACACTCTTGACAGCTCCTCAACGGCGATACAATACGCTAGATAGTCACTGCCAATGCCGCCATATTCCTCTGGCCACGGAATTCCGGTTAAGCCTAGCTCTGCCATTTTATCGAAAATTTCACGGTCAAAACGTTCCTCTTCGTCACGCTCTGCCGCAGTTGGTGCCACTTCATTTTTGGCAAAATCACGAACCATTTTACGAATCATTTCATGCTCTTCTGATAATTTAAAGTACATTGATGGTACCTCCGTTTTTAGTAGAATGATAATTTGTATGATGAGTAACGTGTCTCCGTGTTCTAATTGTGTCGTTCTTGGCTGAAAGTGTGGATTCTTGAGTTGAATTGCGCGATCTTGGATGGGAATTGCGCGATAGCATGCTGCAATTGCGCGATACCAAGCCATAATTGCGCTTTATCAATTTCCACCAATCATTACAAATGCTTACTTATGACAATCCTTTGAATTTCGCTGGTGCCCTCGTAAATTTCCGTGATTTTCGCATCCCGGAAAAATCGTTCAACCGGATAATCCTTCGTATAGCCGTAGCCACCATAGACCTGAATCGCCTCTGTGGTGACCTCCACCGCCGTTTTAGATGCAAACAGCTTTGCCATCGAGGATTCATTGGTACAAGGCAATCCTTGTTCTCGTAAAAATGCCGCGCGATAGACGAGGAGCCTCGCCGCTTCCACAGCGGTCGCCATATCGGCAAGCTTAAAGCCGACACCCTGCAACGAGGCAATGGGTTTGCCGAATTGATAACGACTCTTTGAATAATCCACTGCGTGGTCTAAAGCTGCCTCCGCAATTCCAAGGGCCTGGGCAGCGATGCCGATTCGACCAACACTTAGATTTGCCATCGCAACCTTAAAGCCTTCTCCTTCGACTCCTAGAATATTTTCAGCCGGGACCTTTACATCCTCAAGCGTAATTTGGAGGGTCCGAGAACCGAGAAGGCCCATTTTATGCTCATCTTTACCGAACACGAAGCCCGGAGTGTTTTTTTCTACAATAAATGCCGTGATCCCCTTGCTACCAGTCACAGCAGGATTTGTACGTGCAAACACTATATACACATCGGCTTCCCCGCCATTTGTGACGAAGACCTTTGAACCATTCAGCACATAATGGTCACCCTGCTTTACGGCCCTTGTTTTTAAGCTTGCGGCATCTGAGCCAGCGCTCGGTTCTGTGAGACAAAAAGCCCCCAGATATTCTCCACTTGCGAGCTTCGGAATGTATTTCTGCTTTTGCTCTTCTGTTCCGAAATATAAAATGGGGTGTGTCCCAACAGAGGTATGCACTGATAAAATAACCCCGATTGTTGCGCTCACCTTAGACAGTTCATTGATCGCAATAATATAAGACGTAAAATCCATTCCGGCTCCAGCATATTTTTCAGGGGTTGTAATGCCCATGAGTCCAAGCGTTCCCATCATTGTGAGAATTTCTCGTGGGAACTCCCCATTCTCCATGCGTTCTACAAAAGGCGCGATTTCCTCTTTCGCAAAATCACGGACCATTTTTCGCATCATTTCTTGTTCTTCTGTAAAATGAAAATTCATGCTGCTTCCCTCCAATGCGGGATCTAGATGATGTGGGTTTGTAAGAGTTGTCATGCAATTCTCACCCCTATCCTTCGTAAGTGTAAAATCCTTGACCTGATTTTTTACCTAACCAACCTGCCTTCACGTATTTACGAAGCAATGGACATGGTCTGTATTTGTCGTCCCCAAAGCCTTCGTGCAAGGTTTCCATAATATACAGACATGTATCAAGTCCAATAAAATCAGCTAGTGTCAGCGGTCCCATCGGGTGATTCATCCCAAGCTTCATTACTTCGTCAATCGCTTCTTTTGTGGCAACACCTTCGTATAGGGTGTAAATGGCTTCATTGATCATTGGCATTAAAATGCGGTTTGACACAAACCCTGGAAAGTCATTCACTTCAACTGGAACCTTGTTGAGCGTTTTTGTCATATCTTCAATCACTTGATAGACTTCATCGGCTGTCGCTAAGCCGCGAATAATTTCAACTAATTTCATAACTGGAACTGGATTCATAAAATGCATACCAATTACTTTTTCCGGGCGCTTTGTTGCTGCCGCAATTTCCGTAATTGGGAGTGAGGAAGTATTTGTTGCTAAAATAGCGTTCTGAGGTGCAATTTCATCTAGTTGTGAGAAAAGCTTTGTTTTGATGTCCATATTTTCAACGGCTGCCTCAATTACAAGGTCAACATCACTTGCATTTTGCAGATCCAGAGATGGTGTGAGTCTTTCTAATGTTGCTGCCTTGTCTTCGGCGCTCATTCGCCCTTTATCCACTTGGCGAGTAAGATTTTTCGTGATTGTCGCGAATCCGCGATCAAGGTATTCCTGCTTTATATCATGGAGCAGCACGTCATAGCCGGCCATCGCACAAACCTGTGCAATCCCTGATCCCATTTGCCCCGCACCAATTACCATTACTTTTTGTACGTTCATTCAACATACCTCCAATGTTTACTCGAAATTTATACTTCAACCATTATCGCGTCTCCCTGGCCTCCGCCACTGCAGATGGCCGCAATCCCGATGCCGCCGCCGCGACGTTTTAATTCATGGATCAGTGTAATGATAATTCTTGCTCCACTTGCTCCGATTGGATGGCCAAGTGCCACCGCCCCACCATTGACATTCACTTTTTCAGGATCAAGATTGGCAATCTTTCCACTCGTTAATGCGACTGCTGCAAAGGCTTCATTGATTTCAAACAAATCTATTTCCTCAACTGTTTTGCCTGTTTTCTTTAAAAGTTCATTGATTACGAGCCCGGGAGTTTTTGGAAAATCCTTTGCTTCAACAGAAATTGCAGCATGAGCAAGAATTGTCGCAAATGGCTCTTTTCCTTCTTGCTTTGCCCGTTCCTCACTCATGAGGACAAGTGCAGCTGCGCCGTCATTCACTCCAGGTGCGTTTCCTGCCGTGATTGTTCCGTCTGCATTGAACACTGATTTTAGCGTTGCTAATTTTTCAAGTGTTGTATCTGCTCGCGGTGCTTCGTCTTGGTCTACAACTGTAACTGCGCCTTTACGTCCTTTTATTTCAACTGCAACAATTTCTTCCGTAAACTTGCCTGACTCAATGGCTTTAACCGCACGTTGGTGGCTGCGCAGTGCCCACTCGTCCTGTTCCTCACGTGAAATGTCCAATTCCGATGCAACTTCATTTCCGTAAGTCCCCATGTGCACACCTTGGAAACTACAGGTTAAGCCATCATGTACCATTAAGTCCTTTAAGCTTGCATCTCCCATTCGGAGTCCAAAGCGCGCTTTTGGCAAAAAGTATGGTGCATTGCTCATTGATTCCATGCCACCAGCAACAATCACTTCCTCGTCTCCAGCACGAATGATTTGATCGGCGAGCGTGACACTGCGAAGTCCTGATGCGCATACTTTATTAATGGTTTCTGTTTTAACTTCCCACGGGATTTCCGCGTTACGTGCTGCCTGACGTGAAGGAATTTGGCCCTGGCCTCCCTGCAAAACAGTTCCGAAAATCACTTCGTCTACTGCGTTTCCTTCAATGCCTGCACGCTGTAAGGCCTCCTTAATAGCAATTCCGCCAAGTTCAGATGCAGTTAATGAACTAAGACTCCCCCCTAATTTTCCAAATGGAGTACGAACACCACTGACAATGACTGTTTTCCCCATGCTCCAACCTCCTTGATTTTTATCGAGTACAATTCCTTCATTTACGTTACTTTTTCTTTGCAACTACCTCGAATCGGGCGCGATTCCCTCGTTTGCTTTACCTTTTTCTTTCCAACTACCTCGAATTGGGTACGATTCCCTCGTTTGCGTTACCCTTTTCTTTCCAACTACCTCGAATCGGGCACGATTCCTTCATTTGCGTTACCCTTTTCTCTGCAACTACCTCGAATTGGGTACGATTCCCTCGTTTGCTTTACCCTTTTCTTTGCAACTACCTCGAATCGGGCGCGATTCCCTCGTTTGCTTTACCTTTTTCTCTGCAACTACCTCGAATTGGGCACGATTCCCTCGTTTGCTTTACCCTTTTCTTTGCAACTTGCCACTAATCGGTACGATTCCCATGCTTGCGTTACTTTGTTCGTTGGAAACACCCTGAATCGGGCACGTTTCTTCAAATAAAGGAAATCGCTTACATTTTTTCGACTGAACGCTCGCTCAATCTTGTCTGAAAGAGGGAGGCGTACCAATGTACACCTCGCCTATTTCTCTTATACTATTAAAAACATTTTATTTGTTTCCTATATTCCTATTTTACAATGTCAATAATGGAAAATAAATACTTAATTTCCGTTAAGATGCAACTTGTTGTTCACCGATAACTGATCTTTCCAGGATTTCAGCAATATCATATGTGCCAATTTGATCCTCGACTTCCTTCGCTTTCGTGCCATCACTAAGCATGGTTAAGCAGTACGGGCAACCAGAACCAATCGTGGTTGGGCTAACAGCAATTGCTTGCTCTGTTCTAGCTACGTTAATGCGAGTTCCAGTATCCTCTTCCATCCACATCAGACCGCCACCAGCGCCACAGCACATCCCTTTTTCACGGTTACGTTCCATCTCAACGAGCTGCACACCTGGAATTTGTTTTAAAATTTCACGTGGCGGGTCATACACATCATTGTAGCGTCCTAAGTAACAGGAATCATGCCATGTAATGACCTCATTCACCGCATGTTTCGGAACCAATCTGCCCTCTTTTACAAGGTCATACAGGAGCTCTGTATGGTGGAGAACCTCGACATCTTCAAGACCCATATCCGGATACTCATTTTTAAAAATATTGTAGGCGTGCGGGTCGATTGTCACAATCTTCTTCACTTCTGCCTTTTCAAATTCAGCGATATTGTTTGTTGCAAGCTCTTGGAATAAAAATTCATTTCCAAGACGGCGCGGTGTGTCACCAGAGTTTTTCTCCTTGTTTCCTAAAATCGCAAACTTCACGCCTGCTTCGTTCATCAGCTTCGCAAAGGAAAGCGCGATTTTTTGGCTTCGGTTATCAAATGCACCCATTGAACTAACCCAGAATAGGTATTCGAACTCTTCGCCAGCTTTTTTCATTTCTTTTACAGTTGGTACATGGACATCGTCACGTACGTCACGCCAGTTTTCTTTTTCCTTACGGTTAAGGCCCCATGGATTTCCTTGACGCTCAATATTCGTCATGGCACGCTGAGCATCCGCATCCATTTTTCCTTCGGTAAGAACTAAATAACGGCGTAAATCAATGATTTTATCAACATGCTCGTTCATTACTGGACATTGGTCCTCACAGTTACGGCAGGTTGTACATGCCCAAATCTCTTCCTCTGTGATAACATCGCCAATTAGGCTTGGACTATATGCTAATTCAGCCGTTGCGGCTGTTTCATTTGCACTCTGGCTAGCAGACGCAAGAGCAAGCTGATTTCCTTTTGTATGTGAAAATGCAACAGCTGGCACCCAAGGTACGCGTGAAGTCACGACTGCACCTGTTTCTGTTAAATGATCGCGTAGTTTTACAATCAAATCCATTGGAGAAAGCATTTTACCAGTGCCTGTTGCCGGACACATATTCGTACAGCGACCGCATTCAACACATGCATACAGATCAACTAATTGTGTTTGCTTAAAATCTTCAATTTTTCCAACACCAAAGGTTTCTTGTGTTTCATCTTCAAAATCAATTTTCTCAATCTTTCCTGGGCTTGTTTGTCTGCTTAAATACACATTCGCAGGTCCAGCAATTAAATGCGCATGCTTGGATTGCGGCACATAGACGAGGAAGCTTAACAGGAAGATTAAGTGAATCCACCATGCGATATAAAAAATCACAATTGCGGCAGTTTCGTTTAGCCCGCCTAAAGCAAGTGAAATCAGGGATGCAATTGGCTCAGTCCATGATGGATCGTGACCATGCCAAACGATTCCAGCTCCATTTCCAAGTAAAACAGAAAGCATCAAACCACCAATAAATAAGAGAACAAGTCCTGATTTAAAGCCTCTTTTTAGACGCACCAGCTTTTCCACATAACGACGATGGAATGCCCATACCACAGCAACTAAAATGGTAAATGTGACAATCTCTTGGAAAAAGGTAAAGCCTGGATATAATGGTCCCAGTGGAAGATGGGAACCCGGCTTTAGGCCTTTCCAAATAAAATCGATTGCACCAAATTGAACAAGCAGAAACCCATAAAAGAACATGACGTGAATGGCTCCACTCTTTTTATCCTTTAAAAGTTTTTTCTGTCCGAATACATTAACCCAAATTCGTTCAAGACGTTCCTTTACTTTCCCATCAAACTCGACCTTTTTGCCAAGCTTGATATAAGCAACTCTTGTTTTAATTAGGTAAACAAAAAGATAAATTGCGTAAGCGGTTACAGCTAGGAATGCTAGAAGATTAATAAATAAGAGGGTATTCATGTTTAAACTCCTTTCTTAACATTTATAATAAGATCAATTCGCAAAGCGAACGGCGCCCAGATTTTCATCGAGTTTGCTCGATAATTTCATCTAAAAAATCTGTGGCATCCGCCGGGGCTAAACTACTAAATCCAGCAATACTGCCTGAATTAAGTTTACTTTCTGAATATAATGTCCATATCACCATTATATAATGAATGAGCATTCAGTCAATGCTTTTTATTTTAAAATCTCAAATAAACATTCCAATTTTCGTATACACTAAGTTCACAACATAAGGAGGGGTATATTTGCGAGCTATCTTCTGGATTGTCCTTATTATCATTATTCTATTACTGTTACTCCGCCTTGATTACAGTCTCGGGAGAAAAAATCACTTAAAAAAACAAGTTGATGAAGAGTTTCCATTGCGGAACAGTGATATTTCCTTTTATGACACAGGGGAATCCCTCTTCTCCGATCTTTTTGCAGACATTGAAAATGCAACCGAACATATCCATGTCCAATTTTATATTTTGAAGGACGATGACATCAGCAAGGATTTTGTTTCCCTTTTAAAGAAAAAAGCGGAACAAGGTGTGAAAGTACGGTTGCTTCTTGATTGGGTTGGAGCCCACAAGGTCACAAAGGAAATGGAAAAAGACTTGTCCCGCTCAGGTGTTTCATTTGCCTATGCTAACAAGCCCAATTTTCCTTACCTGTTTTACAAGCTAAATGAGCGTAATCACAGAAAAATCTCCGTTATTGATGGAAAAACGGGGTATATAGGCGGCTTCAATATTGGAAAAGAATATCTCGGCGAGGACCCGAAATTTGGCTTCTGGCGCGATTACCATTTAAAACTGACAGGTGAAGGAGTCACAGACCTGCAGACACAGTTTTTGACGGATTGGCATGATTCCACAGAGGAAGCCATCGAAAACCGAAATTCTTATTTTCCGCCTCTTCCAAAAGGCAAATCCCCAACAAGGTTTATTGCAACAAATGGGGTTGATCTTGAAGATGATTTTGTCAGTATGATTAAGCAGGCAGAAAAAGAAATTATTATTGGTTCGCCTTATTTTGTACCGAGCAATCAATTGAAAGAGGAATTAATTAATGCAGCAAAACGAAATGTAAAGATACGAGTCCTTTTACCGAAAAAACCGGACCACCCGTTTGTAAAAGAAGCCGCCATTCCATATATGGACGAACTTTCAAAGATTGGAATTCAATTTTATATGTACTCAAGAGGTTTTTATCATGCAAAAGTCATTTGTATCGACGACAAGCTCTGCGATATCGGTACTGCCAATTTTGATAAAAGAAGTCTTTATTCGAATTATGAAATTAACTGTTATATCCATGATATAGACGTGATGAATGAAGTGAAAAAAGTCGTGGAAGAGGATTTTACAACATCTAATCGGCTCACCCGTGACCGTATCGATGAACTAAAGGCAGAGAAGAAGTTCAAAATTAAAATAGCGACATGGATTTCGTTTTTTTTATAGGGGCTGGCACAAAATTCTGCCACTAATTTAGAAATACGGCCACTATTTGAAAAATACTGTCACTAATTCAGATTTACTGCCACTATTCGAAAAATACTGCCACTAACAAAATGAGGCACCCTGGCAAAGGGTGCCTTTTCATATTTACATTTTCTCAGGTGCAGATACACCAATTAATTTTAATGAGTTTTGCAATGTGATTTGAGTTGCCTTCATTAACGCAAGACGGGCTTTTGTTTTCTCTCGATTGTCTTGGTCAAGCACTTTTTCTGCATTGTAGAAGCTATGAAGGGCAGATGCCAGTTCATTGATGTAATTTGTGATTCGATGCGGAATTCGTTTTTCAGCTGCCTCTGTGACTGCGGCTGGGAATTCACCAAGCTTTTTCAATAGGTCTACTTCTTTTTCTGAACTAATATGTTCAAGAGCGTAATCTCCGTCTAGAACAATATTCATTTCATCGCCAGAGCGCAGCATGCTGCAAATTCTTGCGTGTGCATATTGCGCATAGTACACAGGGTTTTCATTTGATTGTGAAACCGCTAAATCAAGGTCAAAATCTAGATGAGTATCTGAGCTTCTCATTGCGAAGAAGTAACGAACGGCATCCAGACCAACCTCTTCAATCAGATCACGCATCGTAACAGCCTTACCGGTACGCTTACTCATCTTCATTTTTTCACCATTTTTAAAGAGGTGAACAAGCTGAATGATCTCAACTTCTAGCGTATCTTCATCATAGCCCAATGCTTGAATTGCTGCTTTCATACGAGGGATATAGCCATGATGGTCTGCTCCCCATACATTGATTAATTTTTCGAAGCCCCGCTCAAGCTTGTCCTGGTGGTAAGCAATATCCGGTGTTAAATACGTATACGATCCGTCATTTTTAATTAATACACGGTCTTTGTCGTCACCAAATGCAGTTGAACGGAACCATGTCGCACCGTCTTCTTCGTAAATATGACCCGCTTCGCGAAGCGCACCAAGGGCACGATCAATTTTTCCATTATGGTAGAGAGATGTTTCAGAATACCATACATCAAAACGAACGCGATACTCCTCTAGATCCCTTTGAAGCTTGGCCATCTCATATTTCAAGCCATATTCACGGAAAAAGTTAAAGCGTTCTTGCTCATCGACAGTGACATATTTATCGCCAAACTCTTCAGCAAGTCGCTTTCCAATTCCAATTATATCTTGGCCATGATAGCCGTCCTCTGGCATTTCTGCATCCTTACCAAGCGCCTGCATGTAACGAGCCTCAACGGATTTCGCCAGGTTATTAATTTGGTTTCCAGCATCATTGATGTAATACTCACGGGAAACTTCGTAGCCTGCTTTAGCTAAAATATTACTTAATGAATCACCAACAGCTGCCCCGCGAGCATGTCCAAGGTGCAGGTCACCTGTTGGGTTTGCGGAAACAAACTCAACCTGCACTTTTTGCTTATTGCCTACGGTTGTTTCGCCGTACCCATCACCAGCTGTTAATATTGTTGGGATTAAGTCTGTTAAATAGGAATTGTTCATATAAAAGTTGATAAACCCTGGGCCCGCTATTTCAATTTTTTCAATCGATGCTTTTGATTTATCGAAGTTCGCAACGAGTTCCTCAGCAATCATTCGAGGCGCCTTTTTTGCTACACGTGCCAGCTGCATTGCCATGTTTGTCGCATAGTCCCCGTGCGCCTTATCCTTTGGCAGCTCTAATACAACCTCAGGAATCTGGTCTTTAGTAGCCAGTCCAGCTTTTTGTACTGCTTCTTTAATTTCCGCTTTTAAGCGTTCTTTTACCTGATCAACAACGTTCATCTAGTTTCGCTCCTTAAATGTAATGGTTATTTTATGTAATCCAGACTTTTCACCGTGAAGTGAAAGCTCATATGCTAAAAACAACGTCCCTTTTCGAGAGTTTTTGTACCATTTGTATTCGATATTATTTGTTTTTGTTGTGAGGTTAAACGTTCCAAGCTGGTTTTGAAATGAACCGTCCGTGGTTTCATTTTTTCGGTAAACCTGCCTCATTTTCACCTGTCCCGATCGAAGGATGAGAACCTCTTTTTCTGAGATTTTAATGACCGTTTTAACCGTTCCCGTTTCTTGTTTTTCATCAAACTGCAAGTATGTGTTGTTACCCTTTATGTAGTATAGACCATTTGCGTCAAAAGCAACATTTTCTTTCCGACGGCCATCTTTAATTTCAGTTACAAATTTGAGATCAATAGGTACTCCTTCTTGACTCATTTCCACACTTCCTTATAAGTCTTTAACTTTACTAGTATACGGCATTTTATGAGGGGATTTCAAATTAAAAAAGAAAACCCGGCTTAGGCCGAGTAAGAGGTAAAGTTATATGAAGGTATTATTGCTTAGTAACTTTGACGTTCAAGAAGATATTGATTGCAAAAAGGATAATTGCGAGGGTTGTAACCGTTCCGCCAACTGCGATTGCGGGTTCAACTGCTGCATTGCCAAGTAGTAACATCGTCAGTCCGATCATCATGACTGGCAACCCGATGTTATGAAGCCAAAAATGGATCTTTCCAAGCTTTGATTCTCCTGCCTGCGGGAATAAATAGTACACAATTCCTGCTAGCCCCATGGAAGCCCAGCCTAATAAGTTAATATGAACATGGACACCCGTTAGCGTGTAATTGTGTGACATCGACATCCCCATCCCGATTAAAACACCAATCACAAAATACAATGCCGCCATTTTCAAAAAGCGAACCCCAACCATCGAACTCCCCCTTTATTAGGTGAAAATGTAGTTCAAATGTATTATATTCACCTAAACCGAAAGATTTGTCATAATCGTGAAATTTATTTTCCATTGGGATTTCGCTGAGAAAATGGACCCATATTAGCTTTCAAAAAGAACCTTACTAGTTTCCGAAATATCGTCATCTCCAAATTACTCTTATTTATTTTCTAATTATATCTAGCTATAATTGGTAATAACCAATTATGCAAAGGAGAACATTGAAATGAAAAAAACAATTCATTTCCTCCTTCTTTTGATGATATTCTTTGTTGTAACGGCATGCTCAAATGAAATGAAGGATCAAACTCCTGAAGAAGTCGAGTTGATCATCTCTGCTGCCGCAAGCTTACAGGATGCTTTCGTCCCGATTCAAAAAGAGTTTGAGGAAAAATATCCAACTATTAAACTAGTATTTAACTTTGGAGGCTCTGGTGCTCTTCAACAACAAATTTCACAAGGGGCTCCGGCTGATCTCTTTTTCTCAGCTGCCACAGATAAGTTCGATACATTAATAAATGAAGGTCTTATTAACGAAGAAGATGGTGTACAATTATTAGGAAATGAAATTGTACTAGTCATTCCTAAGGATCATAAAAATGGAGTCACATCTTTTGATGACCTTTCAAATGCATCCAAAATTTCCATCGGCACACCCGAATCTGTACCTGCTGGACAATATGGGAAAGAAGCATTAGAAAACATGGAGATCTGGAATGAGATTGAGGATAAAATTGTCTATGCGAAAGATGTGCGCCAAGTGCTTACATATGTAGAAACAAATAATATAGATGCAGGAATTGTCTATAAAACCGATGCTGTTTCTTCTAATAAAGTGGAAATTGTTGCGTCAGCGGATGCTGATAGCCACCCACCGATTATTTACCCGGTTGGTGTCATTAAAGATAGCAAACATCGAAATGAAGCACTAAAATTCTATGAATTTCTTCAAACTAAAAACACCATCAAGACATTTGAAGAATTTGGATTCAAAGGACTGATTGAAGCAAAATGACTACCGATTTTTGGTCACCGATTAAACTTTCACTTGAAATAGCTGCATTTTCTAGCATTATTGTGTTAATCACAGGGCTCCTTTTAGCAAGAGTAATGGCCCATACAAAATTCAAGGGGAAGGCTATTATAGAAACTCTTTTTCTATTACCATTAGTTTTACCCCCAACTGTTGTTGGGTTCTTATTAATTATTATTTTTGGGAGAAACAGTGTGATTGGTCAAGGAATCGAGTGGTTCTTTGGTCAACCGATCATGTTTACATGGTGGGCTGCGGCAATTGCCTCCATTGTTGTTTCCTTTCCGCTTATGTACAACTCAGCGAAGGTCGGCTTTGAAAGTATTGATGTGGACATTGAGAATGCAGCACGTGTAGACGGTGCTGGGAAATGGAAGCTGTTTCTTTTCGTATCCATTCCACTTGCTATGAAATCGATTATTTCGGGCGGAATCCTAAGCTTTGCAAGAGGCTTAGGTGAATTTGGAGCGACACTCATGTTCGCCGGCAATATCCCTGGAAAAACTCAAACTACCTCAGTCGCCATTTATTTGGCAATTGATACAGGGAATATGCAATTAGCCTGGTTGTGGGTCGCCTGTATGATTGGGATTTCATTTATTATGCTGTTTCTTGTGCATTTTATAAAAGCTTAGCAAAAAGGCCATGGACTCTTATCGAATCCATGACCTTTTCATTAATGCATCACTTGGTAACCAAGCTTTTCAATCGTTTCTGCGATTTGTGCTTTTGTAACTCGGTCTGTATCAAATGTTGCCTTCACTTTACTAGAATTAAATAATACTTTTGCTTCTTCTACCCCTTCCATTTTTCCAAGCTTTGTTTCGATCTTTTTAATACAAGATGGGCAAGTAAGAGGTTCTAATTGTAGTTTAATGGTTTCCATATTAATCTCTCCTTTTTTCTTTTTCTATTATTATTGTAAGCTGATTTTTCATGACCTTCTTTGACCTTGGTCAAATTTTAGGCAGTTGCGAATCGCAATCCATGTTCTTTCTTCATTGTTTTGCGATTGAAGCTCATTAATCTCATAGCGTTCAGGATCACAAGAAGGACACTTGCTTCATGGATGAACATTCCTGATGCGAGGTGAACGGTTCCCATGAGTACCCCCGTTAAGAGGACGAAGGCAATTCCAACTGCAAAGTATGTGTTTTGCTTCATATTGCGGATGGTTGCTTTTGATAGTGAGTAAGCATGTGAGAACTGCATGAGCTTATCCGCCATTAAGACGATGTCTGCTGTTTCCATTGAAATATCTGTACCGCCCTCACCCATTGCAAGACCGATATCTGCTGTTGCGATTGCGGGTGCATCGTTGATTCCGTCTCCTGCCATGGCAACGACATGACCCGCAGCTTTTAATTTTTTTACGTAATCTACTTTATCTTCTGGAAGTAACTCTGCATGGAATTCATCCAAGCCTAAGGTGGTTGCGACAAGCTCCGCTGTATGCTTATTATCACCGGTCAGCATGACAATTTTCTTAATGCCGTTTTTTCGCATTGCCGCAAGAGCTCTTTGCGCATCTTCCCGAATTTGGTCCGCGATTGAGAAAATACCAGCAACTTCCCCATCAACACTAGCAAAGACTGCGGTGTTACCCGCTTTTTCTCGGTCAATCGCATAGGCACCAACAGCACCTGGAATTTCGATGCCCTCTGAATCCATCAGTTTGCGATTTCCGATTGCAAGTATATGACCTGCAACCTTTGCACGAATCCCATTTCCTTTAATGACCTCGCCGTCTTCTGGTTCAATCTCTAAAGCTAGTTTTCTTGCATTTGCTTCTTTTACGATCGTTTGTCCCAGATGATGCTCAGAAATAGTTTCTGCCTGTGCTACGAGCAGCAATAATTCATTTGGTTCGAAGCTGCCAAATGTCTTGATATCTGTTACTTCTGGTTTCCCTTTTGTCAGTGTTCCTGTTTTATCGAAAACGAGTGTGTCTACTTTAGAGAATACATCCATGACTTCTCCACCCTTCACTAAAACACCGTTTTTCGCCCCATTTCCGATTCCGGCAACGTTCGACACCGGGGCCCCAATCACAAGTGCACCAGGACAAGCAATCACAAGGAAGGTAATCGCGATATGGAGATCTCTAGTGAAAAGATAGACAAGTACAGATAAAACAACGACTGCTGGCGTATAGATATTCGCAAATTTATTCAGGAATTTTTCTGTTTTTGATTTGGATTCCTGCGCTTCCTCCACTAGCTCAATAATTTTGGCAAAAGTCGTATCATCTCCCACTTTTTCCGCGATCATTTCGATATAGCCATTGTCGACGATGGTTCCACTGAATACTTTGTCTTCTAATCTCTTTGATGCTGGTACAGACTCACCCGTAATAGCTGCTTCATTTAGAGAAGCTTGACCTGAAACGATCTTGCCATCAACCGGAACCTTTCCACCGGAGCGGATAATCACACGGTCGCCAACGAGAACTTCTTCAACTGGGATTGTGACTTGATTGCCATCTCGGACAACAACCGCTTCCTGTGGTGCCATTTCGACTAGGTTTTTAAGAGATGAACGTGTTTTTTCCAATGTACGTGCTTCTAAATAATCGCCGAATAAAAATAGGAAGGTAACGACCGCTGACTCGACAAATTCACCGATAAACAGTGCACCAATCACGGCGATCGTGACGAGCAATTCAATGCTGAATGTCTTCATTTTTAAGGCCTGAAATGCTTTAATGAAGATCGGGATTCCCGCGATGACTGTCACAATGATAAGGGAAGCTGCTTTTAAAAATTCATATCCTGTTAAATGAAAAATCAATGTGAGAACAAGCAAGGATCCTGAAACAGCTGTTATTTTCGTTTTTTGTTTATTTATCCAATTGATCATTTTAATTTTCTCCCCTTTCCTTCTATATCTTTATAATAAAGGGAAGTCGGGAACTTTTATTTGACCGCAGTCAAAATTGACTATTTCAAATAAAAAACTCCCCAAACCTTTGAGGAGTACTAAAAAAGGTCATGGACTCTTCCTGAATCCATGACCTTTGCATTATTTTTGAATCCACCCTAAAATCATCTCACGAATCAGCTTACTTGCAGTATTCGCTGTTTGCTCAGACACATCATAAATTGGTGCAACCTCCACCAAGTCAGATCCAACCACTCGAATATCAGATTTCGCAATTTCGTGAATGGCTCCTAGTAATTCCTTCGACGTAATTCCACCAGCATCCACTGTACCTGTTCCAGGCGCATGTGCAGGATCCAATACATCAATATCAATCGTTACATATACAGGGCGACCCGCTAGCTTTGGAAGAATCTTCTTCAACGGTTCAAGCACTTCAAATTTTGAAATATGCATGCCGTTTTCCTTTGCCCATCGGAATTCTTCCTTCATCCCTGAACGGATTCCGAATGAAAAGACATTTTCTGGTCCAATCAACTCTGCAATTTTACGAATGGGTGTTGAATGAGAAAGCGCCTCTCCCTCGTAATTTTCACGCAAATCGGTATGGGCATCCATATGAATGATCACTAGATCTGGATATTTTTTATAAACAGCCTTCATTACTGGCCAAGAAACGAGATGCTCGCCTCCCATGCCAAGTGGATACTTTCCAGCAGCTAATACCTGATCGACAAAATCCTCAATCATTTCAATGCTGCGCTGTGGATTTCCAAATGGCAACGGAATATCGCCCGCATCATAGTACTTCACTTCATCCAATTCTTTATTAAGATATGGGCTATATTCCTCAAGGCCAATTGATACTTCGCGAATTCGGCTAGGACCAAAACGTGAGCCTGGACGGTAGCTTACTGTCCAGTCCATCGGCATGCCATAAATGACCGCTTCGCTCTCCTCAAAATTCGGATGGCTTTTGATAAACACATTTCCTGAATAAGCTTCATCAAATCTCATCGAAAATCCCCCATTACTTCGTTAAGTCCGCAACAAATTTAGGCAATACAAACGCTGCTTTGTGGATTTCTTTTGTATAGTATTTTGTTTCGATCTCATGGAAGCGATCTTCGCTTACCTCTAATGGATCATATTTTTTCGAACCAATTGTGAATGTCCATAGACCACTTGGGTATGTTGGGATATTCGCAAGATATAGGCGTGTGATTGGGAAGATTTCCTTCACATCACGTTGCACGTTACGGATTAAGTCTGGTGTGAACCAAGGGTTGTCCGTTTGTGCAACAAATACGCCGTCTTCTTTTAATGCCTTCGAAATGCCCGCATAAAAGCCTTTTGTGAACAGATTAACTGCTGGACCAACAGGCTCAGTGGAGTCGACCAGGATGACGTCATATTCGTTCTCACTTTCGGCAATATGCATAAAGCCATCGCCAACCTTTACTTCCACGCGCGGGTCCTCAAGCTTACCTGCAATTTCAGGAAGGTACTTCTTTGAATACTCAATTACTTTTCCGTCAATATCAACTAAAGTCGCTTTTTTCACACTTGGGTGTTTTAACACTTCACGGATTACCCCACCGTCACCGCCGCCAACGACTAGTACGTTTTCAGGATTTGGGTGTGTAAATAATGGTACATGCGCAACCATCTCGTGGTACACGAACTCGTCCACTTGAGTGGTCATCACCATGCCATCAAGAACGAGCATGTTGCCAAATTCCTCAGTTTCGATCATATCGAGCTTTTGAAACTCCGTTTGTTCTGTATGTAAGGTTTGTTTAATTTTTGCTGTAATACCAAAGCTTTTTGTTTGTTTCTCCGTAAACCATAATTCCATGTTCATAACATCCTTTCTACCTAAAAAATTCAGGGATTTTATCCCTTTATCGTTCCCTATTTCCATAAAAAAATCGGTGTCAACTTCAAAAAGTATAAGGCAACCTGCCAAAATTGCAAGAAATTTTTTCACCATTTAGAAAATAAACGTTTAAAACAGGAGAAATCTTTTCATACTGGTTGATATATGCCTACGATAAATGGAGGTGAACCCTGGTGGAGCTTATTAGAAATGATCGGTTTAAAATTACAATGAAAATATTGCGTGCATGTCTTTTTATTAGCTTAATTGGCTGTGTCCTTGTGGCAGTCGGTATTTTAGGCGTGCTTGCCTATGCGAAAACTCAGGGAGCGCCTCCTCTTGCCGTACCACTCTCAACCTTATTCTACGCGGATGATGGGACTTTAATTGGAGAAGAACGCCATCAGGGGGAGACCCGCTATTGGGTATCGCTTGATGATATGTCAGAGGCGGTAGTTGATGCGACAGTATCCATTGAGGATCGTAACTATTTTGACCATCATGGCTTTGACTACAAACGAATTGGCGGTGCGATCATTGCCGACATTAAAGCAATGGCAAAGGTTCAAGGGGCAAGTACGATTACCCAGCAATATGCCAGAAATCTGTTTTTGGAGCATGAAAAAACATGGAATCGAAAACTCACTGAGGCCTTATATACGATTCGACTTGAGCTAAACTATTCCAAAAAAGAAATTTTAGAAGGCTATTTAAATACCATTTATTATGGACATGGCGTCTATGGAGTTGAAGCGGCAGCAAATTACTATTTCGGAAAAAGAGCGAGCGAGCTGTCACTTGCGGAAGCCTCAATGCTAGCTGGGATTCCAAAGGGTCCAACCCATTATTCACCATTAGTAAACGAGGTAAAAGCAAAACAACGGCAAAATGTCGTCCTCAATTCGATGGTAGAAAATGGCGCTATTTCAAGGCAAGCTGCTGAACAAGCACGTGCGGAAAAATTAATTTTTACTGGCAACAAAGTCATTGGACGTGAGGATATTGCACCTTATTTCCAGGATGTTGTTAAAAAAGAGCTTTATTCAAAATTGAAGCTTGATCAAAAAACAATCGAAACAGGCGGCTTGCGCGTTTACACCACTCTTAATCCAGACCTGCAAAAAATAGCTGAGGAAAAAGTCGTAAACTTTATAAAGGAAGATTCTAAGATTCAACTTGGGTTTGCTGCGATTGATCCAAAAAATGGTGAAGTACGGGCGTTAATTGGCGGACGGAATTTTGAGGAAAGTCCATATAACAGGGCAACCCAAGCAAAACGTCAACCTGGTTCAACCTTCAAACCATTTTTATATTATGCAGCACTAGAAAAGGGCTACACGCCTTCGACTCAAATCCGGAGTGAGCTCACAACGTTTTCATATGACGATGATCGCTCTAAATATACACCACGAAATTATAAAAATTACTATGCAAATGACTCAATTACGTTGGCTCAAGCAATTGCTTTGTCCGACAATGTGTATGCTGTGAAAACACACCTCTTCCTTGGTGATGGTGAGCTTGTCGATACGGCGAAAAAGCTTGGAATTTCAAGCAAACTTAAGGATGTGCCTTCACTTGCGTTAGGTACTTCCGGGGTTAGCGTACTTGAAATGGTAAATGCGTATGCCACGATTGATAATGGCGGAACGCTTCATAAGCCAATTTTTATTACGAGAGTAGAAAATTACAAAGGTGAAGTCATCTATGAAAATAAACCTAAGCCAAAAAAGGTGCTTGATGAGGACCTGGCTTTTGTGACAACTCAGCTCATGACAGGGATGTTTGATGAAAAACTAAATGACTACACAGCTGTAACAGGATCAACAATTAGTGATAGGCTGACCCGCTATTACGCTGGGAAATCAGGTTCAACTGACACTGATAGCTGGATGATTGGATACTCTCCACAGCTCGTCGCTGGCATTTGGACTGGATATGACAATAATGAACCACTGACACTTGTCGCAGATAAACAATATGCAAAAAATATTTGGGCCGGGTTCATGGAGGAAGCCCATCAGGATAGTGCGCCAAAACCATTCAAACCGACAGAAGGTGTTGTCGGTGTGTATGTAAATCCAGACACAGGCTTGCTCCCAACAAAGGATTGCCCTGTTTCAAGGCTCACGTATTATAAAGCAGGAACTGAGCCAACGGAATACTGCTCGAAGAATGTGGAAGATGTGAAAAAGGATAAATCAAAGAAAGACGAAGAAAAAGAGCAGAAAGGCTTCTTTAAGAAGATGTTTGATTGGTTTTAATTTGGATGGGGCAGGGACAGGTTCCTTGTCCCATTTGTGCTATACAGTTACCTTATGAAGGACTTTTTGGGTGTGATTTTCACTCTGAATGGTCTTCAACCCACCTATGAAGGACTTTTCAAGCGTGTTTTTCACTCTGAATGGTCTTCATACTACCTATGAAGGACTTTTCAAGCGTAATTTTCCTTTGAATGGTCTTCATACCGTCCATGAAGGACTTTTCGAGCTTCATTTTCACTCTGAATGGTCTTCATACTACCTATGAAGGACTTTTCAAGCGTAATTTTCCTTTGAATGGTCTTCATACCGTCCATGAAGGACTTTTCGAGCTTAATTTTCCTCTGAATGGTCTTCATGCGCCTATGAAGGACTTTTCGAGCATGTTTTTCTCTCAGAATGGTCTTCATACCGCCTATGAAGGACTTTTCGAGCTTAATTTTCACTCTGAATGGTCTTCATATCACTTATGAAGGACTTTTCGAGCATAATTTTCCTCTGAATGGTCTTCATGCGCCTATGAAGGACTTTTCGAGCATGTTTTTCTCTCAGAATGGTCTTCATACCGTCCATGAAGGACTTTTCGAGCTTAATTTTCACTCTGAATGGTCTTCATGCCGCCTATGAAGGACTTTTCAAGCGTAATTTTCCTTTGAATGGTCTTCATACCGTCCATGAAGGACTTTTCGAGCTTAATTTTCCTCTGAATGGTCTTCATGCGCCTATGAAGGACTTTTCGAGCATGTTTTTCTCTCAGAATGGTCTTCATACCGCCTATGAAGGACTTTTCGAGCTTAATTTTCACTCTGAATGGTCTTCATATCACTTATGAAGGACTTTTCGAGCATAATTTTCCTCTGAATGGTCTTCATGCGCCTATGAAGGACTTTTCGAGCATGTTTTTCTCTCAGAATGGTCTTCATACCGTCCATGAAGGACTTTTCGAGCTTAATTTTCACTCTGAATGGTCTTCATGCCGCCTATGAAGGACTTTTCGAGCGTAATTTTCCTCTGAATGGTCTTCATACCGTCCATGAAGGACTTTTCGAGCATGTTTTTCTCTCAGAATGGTCTTCATACCGCCTATGAAAGACTTTTCGAGCTTAATTTTCACTCTGAATGGTCTTCATACCGTCCATGAAGGACTTTTCGAGCATGTTTTTCTCTCAGAATGGTCTTCATACCGTCCATGAAGGACTTTTCGAGCTTAATTTTCACTCAGAATGGTCTTCATGCCGCCTATGAAGGACTTTTCGAGCGTAATTTTCCTCTGAATGGTCTTCATACCGTCTATGAATGACTTTTCGAGCGTAATTTTCCTCTGAATGGTCTTCATACCGTCTATGAATGACTTTTCGAGCGTAATTTTCCTCTGAATGGTCTTCATACCGTCTATGAATGACTTTTCGAGCGTAATTTTCCTCTGAATGGTCTTCATACCGTCCATGAAGGACTTTTCGAGCATGTTTTTCTCTCAGAATGGTCTTCATACCGCCTATGAAAGACTTTTCGAGCTTAATTTTCACTCTGAATGGTCTTCATACCGTCCATGAAGGACTTTTCGAGCATGTTTTTCTCTCAGAATGGTCTTCATACCGTCCATGAAGGACTTTTCGAGCATGTTTTTCTCTCAGAATGGTCTTCATACCGTCCATGAAGGACTTTTCGAGCGTAATTTTTGCTCTGAATGGTCTTCATCTGTCATTTTGGGCGATCGGCGCGTCCGAACAATCGAGTCATAGCTGGACAACAAAAAAAGCGAAACCCCCAGGCTGGATAGGTCCTGGGGGTTTCTATGTCCTAGTTTCAATGTGTGTACATTGTAAATTTAGTGTACTTTATTTTGCCAAAAAAGCTCAAGCATTAGTGCGTTTGTTCACCAAAATGTCACAAATAGAATGCTTTATTCTACCTTTAATCCCTCTTTTAACTCATCACCCGAATTATCCCAAATCTCTTTATTATGGTTTATTAAGAAGTCGGTCAACAGCTTCTTGGATTTGTCGTCCATAAAATCAACCATAATGTGACGTTTTAATGATTTATCCATTCTGTTCACATGCTCTGGTAATGATTTGTAGCCGCGGCGAATTGAGCGGTCGACTGTCATGTAGCAAGCCGTTACACCTGCATAATATGGCCCCTCTTCCTTCCGATCAATCGTTACCCAAACAAGCCAATAAGGCTTGCCGTTTGGAACGTCTTCTTTATTCGGAAGAAACTTAATCCCTTTTTCGACGACGCTTCTTGCATGCATCGCACCCACATCAACGAAAACATCTTCATCTTCTATATCGACGAATACGGGTGAAATATTTTCGAGGCTAAGTGCTCCGATCCCATATCCTTTGTGTCCATCTGTTGGATCATTTTTAATGATATTGAAGGCTACTTTTTTCTTATTTTGATCCACCGTACATCCACCTTTCCCTTTTAGAGGATGTTCTAATAGTCAGCCGAAAATGACGCATCGAATTTCTGCGTTGGCTTGCTTCTCCGGTCCTCACGTATTAACTGCATACGCTCCGGTACTCAAAGCTGCACCGCCTTGAAATTCTCGGTCCTTTTCACCCTCCTTTAGAACTCACACTTCTAATCATTACCAACTAGTTTATCATATGAATGTCTAATTTTATAATTGAAGGATTGGCCTGAAAATCGCGACCAAGATATCTGTGATAGCATAGACCCCACCATATAATATCGGAAATAAAAACCGATCTCCAAGTGGTGTAATCACCAATACTAAAAAGAGTACAATTCCAAGACCTTCATATTGTGTTAATCTTGGTCGAATCCGTGCCGGCACAAGGTCTTCAATGATGCGATAACCGTCAAGTGGCGGAAACGGCAATAGATTAAAAATGAACAGCACAATGTTAAGGCGTACAAATAGGTTAAAGAATGTTTCAAGACCTTCCCCAACAGCCTCCGGAATAACAGCAAAAGCACCGATCCGTATAAGGATGATGTACATAAGCAAAGCTAATGCTGCAACAACCAAGTTGCTTAATGGACCTGCAACTGAAACAAGGATTCCTGCAAGCCGTGGCTTTTTAAAGTGAAATCGATTTACTGGTACAGGACGCGCCCAGCCAAACCCGGCAAGAAAAATAAGAATCGTCCCAAATGGATCTAGATGAGCAATGGGATTTAAGGTCAATCTCCCTTGCCGTTTCGCCGTATCATCGCCAAACTTGTATGCAACATAGGCATGCGCAAATTCATGCACCGTAAAAGCAACTAAAAGTGAGATGACAACATACGGAATCAAGCTTAGGTCATAATGTAAATATCTACTTAATTGTTCCACCGAATTTCTCCTTTTCCTAGAAAAGTTACTATTTTCAGTATACAATACATTTAAACCATTGTTCAAAAAGGAGGATGAAGAGGACCAAGAATTTCAAGGCGGCGCAGTTTTGAGTAGCGGAACGTATGCAGTTAATACGTGAGCAGACGATCTTGCACGCCGGAAAAGTGGCTTTCTTTTCCAAGGAACGGAGAAACAAGCCAACAAAGAAATTCGATGTGTCATATTCGTCCGACTTTTTTGACATCCTTTAAAGCTTTAGAAAACACAGATTGGAGAGATCAATTGTGCCATACGTAACAGTTAAAATGCTAGAAGGACGCACTGAGGAACAAAAAAAGGCGCTCGTTGAAAAAGTGACAGCAGCTGTATCTGAAACAACTGGGGCAGCAGAAGAGAAAATTGTTGTTTTCATTGAGGAAATGACAAAAAATCATTATGCAGTAGCCGGCAAACGTTTAATCGATCAAGAATAATAAGCTGGAAAACCAACCCGCGGGATATGAACTGCGGGTTTTCATTTTTATTAAAAAATTTGTACAATTCGTAACTCCATTTATATATAATAAGAAAAACATATTAAAAGCCGAGGGGTGCATAAAGTGGAAAACTTTTATTTGTTTGTCTTTATGTGTATTTTACTGATTATTTTACCTGGTCCCGATACTGCTATCGCTACGAAAAACACTCTCACTGTTGGGAGAATTGGCGGTCTCAAAACAGCCCTAGGGACTTGTTGCGCCCTGCTTATCCATACTTCGGCTGCCGTATTAGGACTATCAGCCATCATTGTGAAATCAGCATTATTATTTTCCATTTTCAAATACGTTGGTACTATTTACTTAATTTATCTAGGGATTAAGACACTAGCAGCATTGCGGAAAAAGGAAGTAGCCGCAAGTGTTGAGGTGAACACAGCAAGCCAGTTTGAAAACAAATCTTGCTTTAAACAAGGATTTCTAACCAATCTCCTTAACCCCAAGGTTGCAGTCTTT
This sequence comes from Bacillus sp. REN16, assembly GCF_020731355.1. GTDB lineage: Bacteria > Bacillota > Bacilli > Bacillales > Bacillaceae_L > Ferdinandcohnia. The sequence continues at coordinate 236,190 of NZ_JAJFZK010000003.1, forward strand.
TTCTTAACGTTTTTACCTCAATTTGTGGACGCTGGGAGCAATACCTTTCTACCGTTTCTTATAATGGGCTTCACGTATACTGTATTGACTGCCATCTGGTTTTTCCTTTATGTGTATTTACTCAATCAAATTAGTACTTTTATGAAAAAACCAAAAGCACAAAATATGATTGAAGGTATTACAGGTGCAATCCTGATCGGTTTTGGTATTAAACTAGCCCTAGAAAAAGCGCATCATTAAATATTCAAAAGGGGGATTGTTTCGAAGTTGGAACAATCCTTTTTTTATCCCCTATCGAATTACATTCGTTTCTTCCTATTTGTTTTCCACATGATTAAACCCCTTTCTGGGGAAAACTAACCTAAAACATTTTCAAATAAGTCTTGCAGTCTTCATTACAAACGAATATTATAGAAAAGGATTTTTAAATTGTTCGTCTTTTGGAGGTACACAAACTATGTTTAAATTATCAGAGCTTAATACTAGTGTTAAAAAGGAAGTACTCGCAGGGATTACGACCTTTCTAACAATGGTCTATGTAGTTGTCGTCAACCCCGTTATACTATCTGATGCAGGAGTGCCCTTTCAGCAAGTATTTTTAGCAACGATTATCGCAACTGTCGTTGGAACGCTTTGGATGGCACTATTTGCAAATTATCCGATTGCGATTGCCCCTGGAATGGGCTTAAATGCCTTTTTTGCGTATTCGGTTGTTGGAGCAAATGAAAATATCACCTACCATACTGCATTTGCTGCTGTATTTGTAGCAGGTATCATTTTTGTAATTTTGTCATTAACACCGTTTCGGGAAAAATTAATTGAGGCCATTCCACCAAACCTTAAGCACGGAATCACTGCTGGAATTGGATTATTTATTGCATTTATCGGTCTGCGACTAACTGGAATTATAACTGCACACCCAACCAATTTAGTGACTTTAGGTGATTTACACTCGCCATCGGTCCTTTTAGCGCTGGTTGGGCTAGCCATCACCCTTATACTCATGTCACGAAATGTAAATGGCGCCTTATTTTTCGGGATGATCATCACCGCCATTATTGCTTATTTTACTGGTCAGCTTGAGTTTAAAGAAGGATTCGTGAATACTCCCTCCCTTCCTGAAGGGTTAATAATTGCCAATCCATTTGCTGCAATAGGCGATGTCATTCAGTACGGTCTATATGCAGTTGTTTTCTCGTTTTTACTTGTGACTATTTTTGACACGACTGGAACGATGATTGGGGTTGCTGAGCAAGCCGGGCTTATGAAGGGAAATGTCATGCCACGCGCAAGACAAGCCTTACTTGCCGATTCAGTTGGTACAACGGTTGGAGCTATGTTTGGAACAAGCCCTACAAGTGCATATATTGAATCGTCAACAGGAGTTGCTGCTGGAGGAAGAACTGGTCTAACCTCAGTTACGGTTGCGGTCCTTTTTGTTCTAGCTGCTTTCTTCGGACCTTTAGTGAGTGCCGTTTCTGGTATTGCCGCGATTACAGCACCTACCTTAATTATTGTAGGCTCCCTGATGATGGGAAGCATTAAGGATATTAGATGGAATGAGATTGATGAAGCTTTTCCTGCCTTTTTAATCATCCTAAGCATGCCGCTAACTTCAAGCATCGCAACAGGGATTGCACTAGGCTTTATTTCATACCCGATTATGAAAGTTGTTAAAGGAAAATGGAGAGAGGTTCACCCGCTCGTTTATCTCTTTGCAGTCCTGTTTTTCTACCAGCTTGCATATTTACCGCATTGATACAGAATGTGCAAGCGCCTTGTTCAGCCCCGACAAGCATAAGAAAAGCCGGCGAGAAGGATGTAGTTTATCCTTCTTGAAGGATTGGCTTATGACCTCGAGGGGCTAGGCGCTGGAACTGGACTATGCCAAAAAACTCGGCAGACGTGTATCTGCCGAGTTTCTTTTTAATGTTTGACTTGATTACGAAGTGAATCAATATATTGATAAGCCTCTTCTACCTCTTCGTCTGTGTAGCGCTGCTTTGCTTTTAATGTAAATACCTTTTCTTTAACCTCTTCTTTTTCAAGCCCCTCAAAATATAATACAGTAGACACAAGCTCCAAAAAGCGTGCGGACTCGTTGTTTAAGGCTTGCATGCAGTCATCTAATGGAGGCATGTCCAACTGATAATGACCCAAAAACTGCTCGCCCTTTTCAGTTAAGGAGTACCGATATTGGTAATAGCCGCCCTTTTTCTCTTTAACCTCATCTAAAAATCCGAGGTTGCAAAGCTCCTCTACTCGTATCGTTAACTCCTCTGAGTATGGTCCGTAAAAATGAAAGTTGTATTTTTCGTAAAAGGGAAAATCAATTTTTTTCGCGATATAAATCATTTTTTGCAATTTTTTTCGACCTGTAATTTCCCCGGCAGCAGCAAATGCCTTCATTACTTTTGCGTGTTCTGTTAACAAAACCCCTTCATCTCCTCACCAAACTTATAGACCTAGTACTTCTTTTATATTTTGTCTGTCTTTTTCTGGTAGTTTTTCAATCATATCTTGTGGAAAATAAAGCTTGTGATCGGTACGCCTTTTTCCGGAAATGGCCTCTACGATTTCGGACTGTCTTGACAGTTCACGAATTTCGCCATTTGGCATCAACAGGTTAATAGGAAGCCGTTCCTCTTCCTCTCCCGGCCGGTAAAAGTCATATGGCAAATCGGATGATGAATCGACCACTAAATAATATGTCGGGTCTATCCCCGCATTCTCAAAAAGCGTCCTTAGCTCCATCATCTTCATCAACTGTGTACTTGGATCAAACTCCACATATTTAAACAGATTGCGATTAAGAAAACGACGGCATAGATCACTTAAAATCGGATCATTCTCATCCTGCCAAACTTGAAAATAAAAGGAAAAAATCCCTTCATCAAGTCTCACATAATCCTCAAGTGTTAACGTATCTTCAAAAATGGAAACAAAATGAACAGGGGCCGTTTGAAATTCGTAGTTTTCCTTGTACAGCTGTTTTGCACGATGGAGAATTTTCGTTAAAATGACTTCTGCACTTCGTGTAACAGGATGGAAATAAATCTGCCAATACATTTGGTAGCGACTCATAATGTAATCTTCAACCGCATGCATCCCGCTGCTTTTAAAAACAACCTGGTCTTCCTGTGGCCTTATCACACGCAAAATCCGCTCCATGTCAAAGTTTCCGTAGCTAACGCCCGTGTAATATGCATCCCGCAGTAAATAATCCATACGGTCTGCATCAATTTGACTGGAGATGAGACTCACAACTAATTTATTTTTATATGTTTTTGCAATCACTTCTGCCACTTTTTTCGGAAAATCTGCCCCTACATGTTTCAGGACTTGATTGACCTCCGTGTCCCCGACGATGATTGCCTGTGTAAATTCCTCATGATCATAATGGAATACTTTTTCAAAGGAATGTGAAAATGGTCCGTGGCCTAGGTCATGAAGAAGTGCCGCACTTAAGGCTAAGAGCCGTTCCTCTTCATCAAACAATGGCCGATCACGAAACACATCGTCAATAATCCTTCGAACGATTTCATACACACCTAATGAATGGTTGAAACGACTATGCTCCGCCCCATGAAAGGTAAAATAGGTTGTCCCTAATTGACGAATTCGTCGCAGCCGTTGAAACTCTGATGTTGCGACGAGGTCCCAAATCACTCGATCCTGAACATGGACATATCGATGTACAGGGTCTTTAAACACCTTTTCTTCACTTAATTTTCCATTGGAATTTGTCATGTATTCAACCTCTTCCATACTGGCATGCTACTATTATATATATTTATCTATGACAAAAAAACCTAAAATTCTTCATCATTCTCATTGAACCGAGTCATATCAACGGTTGGAAAATTTTTCGACAAAAAAGAAAAGCGCAGGGCGCCCGCTAATCGGCGACAAGCTTAAGACGAGCGCTGACAGAAGGTGCCTTTTACCTTCCGAAGCGATTGGCTTAAGACCTCGAGCCGATGGCTTCTTGAGCTAGACATCGAAACAGCGGAAATAATTTTCCCCTAAAAAATAAAAAAACACCTTTTCTCTTGAGAGAGAAAGGCGATATTAGTCCTTTTTCAGCTTTTTTTCAATCTTTTCAATTAATTCGTCTTCTGTTGGAGCTGAAACAGGGCGATTGTTGACAAATGCGAATGATTTTTTTCGGCCTGGGCCACAGTATGACTGGCAGCGAATGTCAATTGTTGCGTCTCCATCCACTTCTTTTAGGCGTGGCACTAAGGTTTGAATATTCGTTGCCTGGCAATCATCACAAATGCGAAATTCGTTTGCCATTTTGCGTACAATCCCTTCATCTTGTAATTCTAGGTCGTTCTATATGATCGTTCATGTATAACATGCCGATTTACCTGTTTACTTACACTACACGGTATTTTACTCTTCCCCTATTCGTTTTGCAAGGGAACGAAAATAAGTGTGAACCTCTCCAACTAATTGCAAATGCAATTTGATGGATCATCCCTTATCTTAAATACAGTACAAACCAAGCAATTAAGCCACCCTCTGTGCCTCTAGTGCCTGAATAAGACTAATGAGTGAAGACAAGGTTTGAAATGTTCGTTTTGCCAATACAGGAACTTTTGCCTGTAAGGACAACCATGACTTTTCAGACATGGATTTTTGGTATGCTCGAATAAAATATCGAGCCGCTATATTGTAACTGGCTGATAGGTCTGCATGATACACCTTGCCTGTAGTAAATGTTGCAAGGTCTTTTTTCCTGTTACGTTCCACAACCCCAGAACCGTCATATGCTAACGCACTAGTGTTGCGTGCATTTATTCTAGTAATTCGCATCCCTACATAGTGAGCCATTTCCGTTACTTTGTTTTGGATAGCAGTTTTCCGCCAGTACCTTAATTTGAAACGAAGTTTCTTTGCTCCCCAAAAACCTTTTGGTACCCTCATTTTATTGAGGTATTCGAACACAATCGCATCACAACTATGTTCTTTCGCGAACTCCACAATTTCATGAGAAGTATTATTTACAATGTGTTTTTGTAATCCGTTTATTTGTCGCCAGTAGTTCGGTGCCGATACCCAACCTGAAACACGTTGAACTTTACGAAGTTTATTTGTCAATCGATACAATCGGTCTTTTTCTTTGGCTTGGTTAATAAATCTACGAGCCAAGACAGTTCCCTTTGCGTCGACAATAGAACAAACCGCAGAGTTGGTGATCCCCAGATCTACTGCACATATTTTTTGATTCTTTATATCCGTTTTGCTTAATCTAACTTTGTTTGAATAACTGATATTTAGAAAATATTTCTTCCCAACTTTAACAAGTTTGGGATTGTGTTCTTTCCAATTCCAAACATCACGTTTGTATAAATCTTGACCCTTAAATTCGATATCTACCCATACCCAATCATTGTTATGAAACACCTTAATTTGAGCAGTAGTTCCAGATGTCCTTACAAACATATTTCCCCTATAAAAAACAGGGAATTCTTTATGTTCGTGTTGTAGTCTAGGTGGATTTTTTCTAAATTTCTTTCCTTCAGAAACAGCGATTACCTTTTCTTTTTCCCAATTCTGATAGTTAGAACGATAACTCTTTACTTTACCAAATGCAGTAGCAATTGCGTTTCTTCTAAAGTACGAAGGAAATTTATAAAAATTTCGATTAAATTCCTTATATTTAGGTGAAGGATTTGATTTAGTTGTATGAATTAGCTTTTCGACCGGGGCGACTATTGAACTTGAAGAAAATGTTTCTAAGTCACCAATTTCCTTATCAATTACTTTAATGATATAAGTCATTGCTTTGTTATAAACATTTAATGTCGCATCAAAGATGCCTGAGTGATTCATAATTTTATGGCTCAAAGTTTTAGCTACTTTCATATCAAACCCTCCTCTCCGAAACACATGTTCTGCTTTAAATTATACTATATGTTGATTTGTTTGTAAATTTGGAAAAAAATTATGATTGATTATAACAAGATTAGACATGCTCATTATAAATTGTCATATTATCTGTCGTAGTTACAAAATATAAGCATTGATGTATTCAGGATGATATCACGTCTAGGTTGATTGAAATAACAAATAATCTTTTTGAAAGATGGAATTTCACGCTTATTGAAATGAATGGAGAGAAAGACCACATCCATATTTTATTTGATGAGTCACCACAAATTAACCCCATACAAGAAATAACTATTAAACAGTGACATCTTGATATATTGAAAAAATGGCCCAGAAAGGACTCTCAAATTTTTATTAGAAACCATATTTTTGGAGCCTACAGTAATATGATCTTTACTACTGGAGGAGTGACCATAGAAGTAATAAAAAAGGAGATTGAAAATCAAGGTCATTAAGACCTTAGCGCCTAACCCCCACTAAATCAAAGATTTTGAAGGGGAATGCGCCGCTAATTTTTGTTCAAAAAATCTCCACAAGTACGAGTTTGCGATATTGAAATATTTTTAGAATCAAATACGCCAATGCGTATTTGCGCCCAGATTTTTTCGCGTTAGCGCGAAAAGTTACCTTTAAAAATCTGTGGCATCCGCCGGAAGCTTTAATTTTATTCAGCTCCATGCTGAATAAAATTAATCTATTATCCTTTTATGTAAGTGGTATAAAACTTTCATTAATTGACCAATATATGTAATAACCTAACGCAAATATAAACATATATATTGGGAGATGAATAAATATGAAGGAAAGACAAGACGCTTGGACAGAGGAAAATGACCTCTTATTAGCAGAAACTGTATTAAAACACGTAAGAGAAGGGAGTACGCAATTAAATGCATTTGAAGAGGTTGGTGACAAATTAAACCGAACGTCTGCAGCATGTGGATTCCGCTGGAACGCGGTTGTGCGCCATAGTTATGAGAAGGATTTACAACTTGCGAAAAAGCACCGCAAACAACGCCAGCGTGCGCTTGGTAAAACCCAACCTGTGAAAAAACAGCTTTTGTATACACCACCTACTCCAAATCTCGAAGAATTTGCAGATGAGTTCCCGCTATTTCCATCTGAATCTACCAGTGTTCGTAAGGAAGTCGTTCGGACACCGCAGTATTCTGCTGCTAGACCAACATTGACGATGGAATCTGTGATCTCCTATCTTCAATCCATGGGCAGCAACAATCTTGGAATGGAAGCACTTAAATCTGAGAATGAGAGATTGAAAAAAGAAAAGAATGAGATACTTCTTAAAAATCAAGAGCTTGAAAAGAAAATTACACAGATTGAACAAAGCGCTGTGAACATCCAAGAGGACTACGAAACATTAATGAAGATCATGAACAGGGCACGAAAACTCGTCTTATTTGAAGAAGAAGAGCGCCCAGCTACTTCTTTTAAAATGGATCGAAATGGAAATTTGGAGAAGATGGCGGAATAATTTAGATAAACCCCTGGCTGTTTGTTTTTACAAATGGCACAGGGGTTTTGTTTTACCAAGGGCCTACTCCTACAAGTTCTACTTTTTCAATCGTTTTTTCTGGTGTGAAATAGAACATAACAAATATCGACTGAATATCAACCTCTACATAGCTCTCTTCCAATAGGGAACTTTGTACAGTGTAAGCATATCTTCCGTTGTCTTGAAACTCACCGTCTTTCACTGCATCTACTGGCAAATGATCCACCAATAGTTGATAAGCTTCCTCCATATTGGCAATAGGTTCTTTAAATGTAATCACGGGCAGTTCACAACGACCCGCTCCGATTGTTCTACATTTTAGCATTAAGGTATCAGTCTCGTAATCCCGATCTGATTTCTTCTCCATATTGAGTTCAAGATGCTCTAATTTATCGTAAAACCCGCCTTTTGCAGTGGTTGCTACCGTTGTCGCTACAAGTTTTCCCTTTTCATACACATATTTATCTTCATCAAACGGTAATCCTTCATTGACTTCCTCGACTGCTTCTTCCTCAGCCTCTTCTTCTGCTGGTGCAGTTACATCCGTTGCCTTTCTATCTACCCCAGTCACAATAACCGTTCCAACTACAACCACAAACAAAACTAGGGTCACGGTTCCCGCCATTTTACTAGTAACAAACATCTCACTTACTCGTTCAGTCAAGCGTCTCACTGCTCGATGTTCTTCACTCGACGTCCGTCTTTCAAACAACTTCCTAAAGCCCTCACTCAATAATTGAAATGTTAGCAGGAGCAAAGTTAACCCAATCGCTGGAGCCAACGGAATCCACACAGCTTTCATAACCTCATACCGCGCTGCTGACAATAACCCTGGCCAGTCAAACAAACCTGTTACAGAGTAATAACCGGATTCATCTTGAAAAGCCCCACCACCAGGAATATAGATAATGGTATGCTCTATAAAATACTGGAATAACGCAAGCTGCCCCAATAGTAAAGTGACACGTGCCAAATCATTAAAAAAGTTCACGACTAAGCTTTGGGAAACAGATGGGAGATAGTGCATTACCGCTAGCTGGAAGGGAGTACTTCCCACCGTCACACTCGCCTGTACAAACTCTTTTTGAGATACTTCATAGATTTCATGTGCAAAAATATAGCTAACCCGTCCAACTTCAATTAGCGCAATTAAGAGGACCTTCCAATACACACCATTATCCAAGCCATTCGAAGGTATAATCTCCAACAGCAAAATGGCTGCAATAATTGTAGGAATACTTCCAAATAAGGAATACCAACCATTTGACACCATATAAGCAATTCCCTTTTTCGTAGAGGCCAAGAATGCCATCGGAATCGCAATCATATACCGGATCAACGTAATCAACACGATAATTTTTAACGTGTCCTTCGCACCATTCACAAGCATACTTAATAGATCTCCAGCTTCACGGTCCGTTCCTAATGGGTCTTCCAGTGAAGGAGGAAATGGCGCTCTTCCAATTGATCCATCCTCGTAGAATCTCATTCGGTGTTCGGGGATGGTGTCATCAACAAATGGTAAAAGTGGTCCCACAAAGCTTATAAATAACATCAATCCGAAAAGAACTAAACCTGTCCAAAGCGACCAATTTTTCATTAGCCCCCCTCCTTCCTAGTATCCTGGCTTTAAGTACGAAATAATAAACAGCACAAAGAACCAGATAAATATATATTGAAAAAATACTTTTGTGATTTGGGTCCAAATATTTCTTTTTTCAACCACGTATTTATTTTGCCAAATTACAGACACGATTTGAGTGATTAATAGGAGTACAACAAAACAGAAAGAAATTTCTACGATTAAACCGATTTCCGGAAAATCAACAAATGGTTGGCTTTGCGGAATTTTTAAATCTAACCGTTTGATTGACACCATCATTCGCCAGGCTGCACCCTTATACTCCATCAGCCACTCCACAATGAATAGATTCGAAACGACATATGTCATAACCACTCCAAGATGCTGTAAGATCGAACGGAAGCATTTTTTCAGAATATGCTTTTGTATAACAAACCTTTCTGCCAAGCCCTTTGCACGAGCATATTGGATATACATCTCCCCATCTTCACTAGCAAGGGCTGCAAAGGTGATTCTCGCGAAATACATCATCGGGTACAGAGACACAAGAATCCCCGGTAAAATGAAGTTAAACCACTGATCATGACCAAAAAAATCAATAAAATTAAAGTGAATCAAAATCACCCATTGCAGCACAATGATCATGAAAAAATCTGGTAAAGAATTGAGGATAGAGGTTACCCCTGTTCCTAAGAAGTTCAGGTATGTATACCGATTTCGATAGTCAAAAATCCCCTTTGTTATCCCCAGGGAAATCGCTAACGTAAAAGATGTCGCAATTACGGATAAACTTCTCGGAAAATATTCAAGGACAATCTGTTCATAGGGTTCCTTATTTTTCGTTGCCCCTAAGCTGCCCTCAGCCTGAATATTGCTAATAAATTGCTTGATCGTATCCACGCTTTCAGAAACTGGCAGCATTGTTTTTATCGTTGAGAAAAATTTTGAGATATCCCCATTCCCTAAAAAGTAAGCAATGCCAAGGACCACAAGGCCGAAATATAAAATCGATATCAAATCTCGTCCATTAAACACTCTTAATCTTTTAAGCAACCAAATCTCCCCTTACCAGTATTAATTGTAAAAAATAGGAATACATACCACCAGTCTACCATATATGCTATTTTCAGAAAATACCCATAATATAAGACGGGAGGGACTATAAAAGGTTTCATTTCTCACTGGAATTGGGTTGTACAATTATTTTAGGGATGACGCATAAATCCTGAATCCGACGCATATTTCTGGGATCCGGTGCATAAATCCTGAATTCGACGCAAAACCCCGCATCCTGACGCAATCAAAGGCCCCGGAACATAAAAAAAACCAGAGGAATCTCCCCTGGTCATAAATCAACTCTATTATTTTTGTTTTTGAAACAACTCAATCCATTCGCCGTCTGGTCCGTTGAAAAATACATACTTCGCTCCACTTGGAAGGGTTGTAATGTTTTCATCAACAAACTGAACGCCATGTTCCTTCACCCTTGCAATTTCTTCTTCAATATTATCAACAGTAAACGCGATGTGGTGAACCTTTCCTTCTGTTGGAAGGTTTGGGTTGTAGCCTGAAATTAACTCAATTACGGTTTCGTCTGAATGACTGAATCCTAAGAAAGCCAGTTTCAATGACGGATCGACATGGTCCTGCTTTTCTAGCAATTCCAATCCTAGCACTCTTGTATAAAATTCTATCGTTGTATCTAAATCCTTTACTTGAATTCCAACATGTTCTAGTTTTTTAAGCGGCATTCTTTTGCTCCCTCCTTTTTCGAATGACCTTTGGCCGATATTTCACTCCGATGTACGTCACAGCTAGTGCTAAGACAAGCACTGCGCCTTTTACAATTTCAAATGCATAGTATGGTAGATTGAGCATTGTTAGTCCATTTAAAAGAACCCCGATAAGGGCTGCTCCAAAGAATGTTCCAAGTGCGTTTGGTTTTCCGGCACCAAGTACAGAAAATCCAACAAACACGGCGGCAACAGATTCCATTAGCAAAGAAGCACCTGCGTCAATTTGACCTGAACCTACACGTGCAGTAAACAAAATCCCGGCCATGGATGCAAACACTCCCGATACTGTATAGGCAATCAGCTTCACCTTATTTGTGTTAATTCCTGATAATCTAGCAGCCTCTGCATTTCCACCTGTCATATATAAAATCCGTCCCCATCTTGTATGGTTAAGAATTACATACGCAAGTAGTACGAAAACGAACATAATCCAAACCGGAACTGGCAGTCCAAGCATCTCCCCTTGCCCAATCCATAAAAACGCGGAACTAAATTCACCAGGTGCGGTCCCGCCACTTGTTAAGGGCATGTGATTGTAGATGGAGTACCCTTCCGTATACGTCCGGTGTAAGCCTGACACGATATACATCATGCCAAGTGTTGCGAGTAAATCTGGTATTCCTATTTTTACGATTAAAAGGGTATTTACAAGCCCTACTGCAACTCCGACTAATAGTGGCAAAAGCAGGACCACCCAAAGCGGGAGCTCATACCATACCATTAATGATGCCGTGATTACAACCGACAATGACATTGTTGACCCAACTGATAAGTCAAAGCCATCGACAACAAGTGTGAAGGTAACCCCCAATGCAAGAAGTGTCACAATCGAGATTGATCTTAGGATATCGGATAGATTCCCATATGAAAAAAATGCATCATTAATAAAACTAAAATAAATTAAGATAAAGCCCATTAATACAATTGCCCCGTATTTAAACAGGAAGCTGATGATATTTCCTTTCATGTACGTCTTCCTTTCCACCGCTCGCATATAAGAGGATTTTATCCTGTGTTGCCTCTTCCCCTGAAAGTTCCTTCACAATTTCCCCGTCATACATGACGAGAATCCGGTCCGAGATCCGGATGATTTCATCAATCTCAGAGGAAAAATACAGGATCCCTTTCCCCTCATCGGCAAGGGAATAGATAAGCTTGAAAATATCCTGCTTTGCACCGACATCCACTCCCTTTGTCGGTTCATCAAACAAGTAGAGACTTGCATTGCGTGATACCCATTTACCAATCGCAACTTTTTGCTGGTTTCCTCCGCTTAAATGCTCTGCCAAAACTTCCGTGTCATTCGCCTTGATTCCAAGCAGTTCGATGATAGAGCTGGCGTAGCTTTTTTCAGTCTTGCGATTCATGACTAAAAGCGGTGAGAATTTCTTCAAATTGGCAAAGGATAGATTCGTAGAGATTGACTCGTGAATGAATAAGCCTTCCTTACGACGCTCCTCTGAAATAAGTGCCATCCCTGCTTCAATTGCCTGCTGTGAATGGGTAAAATGATACGATTTTCCCTTTATTTTTACTTCACCTTGTTCGTAGGAACGAAGGCCAAATAATGTTTTCGCAAGCTCCGTTTTTCCGGCACCAACTAATCCGACAACCCCTACGATTTCTCCCTCAGAAACAGTAAATGATACATCGTTTAGCTTTTCCCCATCATTAAGCCCGTTCACTTCTAAAAGCAGGTCACCTCTCACCGCCTTCCGTTTCACGGATTGTTCAGTAAAGCTGTTACCAAGCATCGTTTCAACAACTGTTTTCTGGGTAACCTCTTTGGTAGAAAATGTGGTGATCGTCTTTCCATCACGCATAATTGTTAACCGATCACAGATTTCAAACACTTCAGGTAGTCGATGTGAGATAAAAATACAGCCGACTCCCTTTTCCTTCAGCGTTTTTACGATTTCAAACAGATGCTTTGTCTCTTCAATTGATAAAGGAGCTGTTGGTTCGTCAAAGATGATGACCTTCGCCTCATGAGCAAGAGCTCTTGCGATTAGCACCAATTGTTTTTCGGCTAGTGACAGCTCCAATGCTTGTTTTGTCATTGGTATATCTGTTACATTCAAAAGCTTTAAGATTGATGCCGCTTTTTCACGAAGCTTTCTTTTATTGATGAATAAGCTTTTTTCAGTCGAGAAGGTATCAAGTAAAATATTCTCGGCTACCGTGAGCTGTGGCACGATCACAGTGTCGACTTCTTGATAGACGCAGTGAATACCGTATAATTTCGCATCCTTCGGAGAACGGATTTCTATTGTCTCTTCTTCGAGGGTAATCACCCCTGTGTCAAGCTCATAAGCACCTGATAGAATTTTCATCAGCGTGCTTTTGCCCGCTCCATTTGCTCCTAGCAGTGCGTGAACCTCGCCACTTTTTAATTCAAAAGAAGCTTGCTCAAGCGCAACTACCCTTCCAAAGCTTTTTGTTATCTCCTTCATTTCAAGTAAAGGCATCTACATCTTCTCCTTTACGGAGGACCTTAATGGCCCTCTGTTTTACTCACCAGCTTCAAGCTTTTTCAACTCGTCTGTGTAGCCCTGTTCGCTTTTACCCCAGCCTTCAATGTACTGGTCAAGATCTGCTGTTGTAATTTGTTCCGTTGGAAGTGCATCCTTCGTTACGAAAACTGGCTCTAATTTTACGCGTTCAGGTGTTTCGTCACCGTTTAATTGTTGATAAGCAAAACGAACTTGGATGCGTCCGATATCCTTTGGATCAACCGCTGCCGATGCAACCCATGGGCTGTTGTCCGCTTGAATCATTTGTAAGTCTTCATCACTCATATCAATTCCATATACCTTGATATCAGTACGTCCTGCTTGTTGAATCGCACGAACAGCACCTTTTGCAAACTCATCCCATGCAGCCCAAACCGCTGTAATTTGACCTTCTTCAGGATATTGCTTTAAAAGAGCTTCCATCTGTGCTTGTGTATCAAGAGCCGTGTTAGCTGTTGCAGCACCAAATGTTGCAATTTCTTTAATGCCTTCGTTATTGTCAAGAAACTCTTGATAGGCAACCTGACGACGTTCCATTGGAGCGAAGCCCGCTACCCAAATTTTTACGATATTTGCTTCATTACCAGCATCTTCTGCTAATTTTTCAAGTGTCATCTGTGCCATCTGCTGGTCACCTTGTTCAAGAACCGTTACACCCTCAACTTCCACTTCTGCATCAAATACAACGACAGGAATTCCTTTTTCGACTGCTTTTTGAACGGAGCTTTGAAGTGCTTCCTTTGTTCCATGGTCGATTAAAATCGCATCAAAGCCTTGGTTTACCGCTGCATCAACGTTTGATGCCATTTTTGCAAGGTCACCATCAGATGTAAAAACCGTTGTTTCGCCTGCGAACTTTTTCACTTGCTCCTCTACACCCTCAATATACTGCGCTGAGAAAGTTCCTAAGTTTTGTTGCATGATTAAAGCAATTTTTTTACCTGCTAACGGATGATTAGAATTCTTTACTTCTGTGCTGTCTGTTTTCGTTGATTCATCAGCCACTTTCGGTTGGCAACCAACCAATACCGCGATAATTAAAAAGATAGTGAATACTAGTTTTGTTAGTTTCATTGTTTTCTCCCCTTATTTTGTATGTAATCTTATTTTTCAAATCTGTTTACTCAAGTTGAGACAATCACACTCCTGTTTTTATGAGGCTTTCTTTTAAAAAAATAAAAAAGCCTCTTTCTTATCAGAAAGAGGCTTGAAGCATGCAAAAGTCTTCTCACCTCTTATCTGCCAGAAGGAATAATCCTTCTGTTGGAATTAGCACCGTGCCTTGCGGGTCATTTACCCGGCGAAAAAATTCGCCCCATTTCACAATGGTATTACGGTCGGTTGCTGGGCGTCATCGGGCCAAATCCCTCCGCCTACTCTTGATAAGAGAAAATACAGCATTATATTCAATTATGCCTTGGCGTAATTGCGCCCGATTTTTTCGAGCATGCTCGAAATTTCCTTAAAAAAATCGAGGCATCCGCCGGAGGCTAACTTTATTTGGTCGGGATATAAATCCCGGCTAAATGAAGTTCGATTTTTGTTACTTGACGAGAATCATATCATGCCCAAAAACAAAATTCAATATTTTTATTATAAAAAATATTAGAATAGTGAAAACTTACGATAACGCAAATATGGCCGGCTATCGCGCAATTATCAAATCTAAAGCGCAATTCCCACATGCTAAAGCGCAATTATCAAAAATAACGCGCATTTCCTGCCGGCTATCGCGCAATTACATATACACCTGTTATTTTTCCATAAAAAAAAGGCCAGGGAATCCTGGATTCTTATAATGCCTTCTCATTTCGGTTAAGCACTCGCAAAAAATTCTGTTCAAATAACGGCATTTCTTCTGCCGAAAGCTGTGATGAGAAGATATGCTCACTTTCTTTTTTTAATGTTTGAAGAAGTAGCAGCATGACGGTTTGAACAGTGATGTTTGGGTCTATTAATTCTGCTAAAGACGCCATTGTTTCCGGCTTCACATCCGGAAAGACAAATTTTGTATCTGCTCCTTGCAGCCCCACCTCGTAAAATTGGCGAATGGTTTCTGCCCGCTCTGATCCGCTTCCGGTCACGCCTAAATAAATTTGCACCGCTACCCCGTTCCGGAGGCGACGCTGGGAGATACCCGCAAATTTTTTCCCATCTATACTTAAATCATAGCTGCCTGGACAATACGAACCGACAACTTCCCGTGCCACAATGTCGACTTCATATCCCTCAAACATTTTTCGAATCAACTCTAGCATTGTATCGTAGCCGCGATTGATATCAATACCTTTTTCAGTCTCAGGAAAAATGAGTGATATGTTTAACACTCCTTCATCAAGCACCACGGCTAGTCCACCGGAATTCCGTACGATTGTACGATAGCCCTTTGACTTAAGGAGCTCTATCCCTTCTTCAAGAAAAGGCAGTTTCGTGTCCTGAATCCCAAGTACAATGGTCTGGTGGTGAACCCATGAACGTGCAGTAGCTGGCGACTCCCCTTTTCCAACAAATGCACAAAGTGTATCATCTATCGCAAATGATTGTAAGGCATCAAATTGATAGCCCAGACTAGATTGATCTATAATCCGCCAGCTTGGCTGGTGTAAAAGACTTTCGGTCATAAGGCATACTCCTAATATGTAAAAATCACCTTATTATAACATATATCGGTGATTCTTCTATATACGACCCTACACTGTGAAACAAACAAAAAAAGAGCCATTATAGCTCAGTTTCGATGTTTTCTTAGTTTATAAATTTCGCGATTTCATGTGGTGACGATTTACTCATTTTATGACCAATCATTCGATTTATCTTTTTCGAAATGGCATCAACTGATGTATCCAACGTGATGGCTAATTCTTTAAACAATATTTTTTGATTATGAAGGAGAAGTTTACGGTCATGTTCACTTATTTTCTTACCTTCCAATTCAAGTTCATACTTTTTACTCATCAAAGTATTGATAATGTTTGAAATTCCCCTTCTATCACCAGATGAAACTATATCAGAATAACTTTTATTGCGTTCATTTCCGTTTTCAATCCACTGAATTCCTGGCAGTTTGAAGGATTCTAAAACCTCTTCAGCCTCGCTTCGACCGATAATTTTTTTCATCATGATTCGATTATTATCCACTGGGTTTTGGATAATCAAAGTGTCATCTTCAATTGGGTGCATCACATAATAATTACGAGTCGTGCCAGCATATGTTTTCTCACATATGTCATCTATTCGGCAAATTCCCATTGTTGAATAAATAACTAAATCCCCAATATTATACATAATACCAGTCTCCTATCAATGGATTGTCAACTTAGTTGACTATACTCATTATACCCCATATTCCAGAAAACGTCAACTTAGTTGACATTTTGAGAGGCTAATTGTATAGTAATTGCGATTACTACTTTGGAAGTGAACCGTATGGATCAAAAACTAGATAAACTAGACTTACTAGACTCTATAAGCGAACGACATAACCAACTTCGAAAGCTCTCCGAAGAGTTATGGAACAATCATAGTGATATCGCCATTTCTAATTCCGAATGGTACATCATGTCCCGCATCTATAAAAAACAACCTACCATTGCGTATGTTTCTAAAAATGTGGATATAACTAGGCAAGCAACCCATAAATTCATTAAGGGTTTAAAATCAAAGGGCTTAGTCGATGTTATGAACGTCGAAAACAACAAAAAGGTAAAATCAATTCAATTAACTCCTCTTGGGGAAGAATGCTACGAAAAAAATGAGGCTCTTAAAGCAAAGATTGAAAAGCAACTTGCTGAAAAAATAGGAGAAGAACAAATTGAACTTCTTAAAAGCGTACTAAAAATGGAGTGGGGCATATAAATTTGGTTTTGTTGGGCATGCGCAGGTGGATTACTGCCACTAAACTGGATTTACTGTCACTAACAGATATACCCATACAAAATGGCCATGTCCTACGACATGGCCATTTTACATTCTTATAAAGCTTGCGCTGCTGTGATTAAAGCAAGCTTATATACATCTTCCTCATTACATCCGCGTGAAAGATCGTTTACTGGCTGATTTAAGCCTTGTAAAATCGGACCCACTGCTTCAAAGTTTCCTAGGCGTTGGGCGATTTTGTACCCGATATTACCCGCTTCAAGGCTTGGGAAGACAAATACATTTGCGTCACCTTTGATAACGGAATCCGGCGCTTTTTTCTTCGCTACAGATGGAACAAATGCCGCATCAAATTGGAATTCTCCGTCCAATACCAGTGTAGGATTCATTTCTTTTGCAAGCTTAACCGCGTCTACAACTTTTTCTGTTTCAGGAGACTTTGCAGAACCCTTTGTTGAGAAGCTAAGCATAGCCACTCTTGGTTCAATATCGAACATATCGGCAGTATTTGCACTCTCAACTGCGATTTCCGCTAAATCCTGGCTGTCTGGATTAATGTTAATCGCACAATCAGCAAATACATATTTCTCATCATCACGAACCATGATGAACACACCTGAAGTCTTTTTCACGCCTTGCTTTGTTTTGATGATTTGAAGAGCAGGGCGAACTGTATCCGCAGTGGAATGTGCAGCACCACTAACAAGTCCGTGTGCTTTGCCCGTATATACAAGCATTGTTCCAAAATAGTTTTCGTCCTTAAGGATCTTTCGCGCATCCTCTTCTGTTGCCTTTCCTTTACGTCTTTCAACAAACGAAGCTACCAGCTGCTCGAACTCTGGGTATGTGCTTGCATCATAGATTTCTACACCTTCAAGAGAAACCCCAAGCTCATTTGCTTTCGTTTCAACCGCAGACTTTTCACCAATTACGACTGGTATTAGCACTTTCTCACTTGCTAAACGGCTTACTGCTGTTAAAATTCGGTCGTCCAGTCCTTCAGGAAATACAATTTTCATGTTCTTCCCAGCTACTTTTTGTTTTAATTCTGTGAATAAATCGCTCACGTTAATATCCTCCTTGTAAATCAAAAATGCTTTTATGTAAAATGGGTTCTATACCCTTAAAAACTGCCAACCATAAGGATACGGCTTTTTTCACAATTTGAAAACCAAAAAGCCTCAGAAGTCCTGTGACAGTATTATGACACTAACTTCAATTTTCCCAACAACCTGACAAATTACTCATACTTGCTTCCGTTCACAAAATTGTCTCAGGTTTATTCACATGGTTGTAGGGGAAACTATGATATAGTAATGTTTGTAAACACATACAAGGAGTGATAATTATGGCTGAAGCAGCAAAAACGCTTGATGGCTGGTATTGCCTTCATGATTTCCGATCTATCGATTGGACCTCTTGGAAGACTCTTTCAAGTGATGAGCGCCAAGCAGCAATTCATGAATTTCTTGGTTTAGTGGAGAAATGGAATAAGACACAGAGCGAGAGCCAAGGTAGTCATGCATTATACACTGTTGTTGGTCAAAAAGCCGATTTTATGATGATGATTCTTCGACCAACAATGGAAGAATTGAATGAAATCGAAAATGAATTCAACAAAACAACGCTTGCTGAATACACAATCCCTACATATTCTTATGTATCTGTTGTTGAATTAAGTAACTATGTGAATGAAAGTGGTGAGGATCCATACCAAAATCCTTATGTACGCGGGCGGCTTTATCCAACCTTGCCGAAGAACAAATATGTGTGCTTCTATCCGATGGACAAGCGCCGTGAGGGCAATGACAACTGGTACATGCTTTCAATGGATGAGCGCAAGGAGCTTATGCGAAGCCACGGTATGATCGGTCGCCAATATGCTGGAATCGTAAAACAAATCATCACTGGCTCTGTCGGTTTTGATGATTATGAATGGGGCGTAACCCTATTCTCAGACGATGTACTTCAATTTAAGAAGCTCGTGTACGAAATGCGCTTTGATGAAGCAAGTGCACGTTACGGTGAATTCGGGGCATTCTTCGTAGGAAACATTTTAACAGAAGAAAAAGTTCCACAGTTTTTACATATTAATTAGAAAAGTGCAAGGCGCCTGCTTATCGGCGACAGGCATAAGACTAGCGCTGACAGAAGGTGTACTTTACCTTCCGAAGCGATTGGCTAGACCATAGAGCCGATGGCGACAGGAACTAGACAATGAAAAAAGAGAGGGCATCCTCTCTTTTTTTTTCGTCCACATTCATAATCCTTTTTCCTCTTTCATACAATGCAATGATGAATCCGCAAAACATATCCACCAGAAGTCTAATGAAAAATCCCAAAAATACTCAAAAAGCAGGAACCCATTTTTCACCTCAACAATACGTTAGTAAAGAGACTTTTTTCTTTTGTAAGTGAGGTGAAAAGATGGCAGTAGTTGCGCACACGGAGCAAGATGTAAAGCTGTTAGCAAGACTGTTGCGCGCAGAGGCTGAAGGCGAAGGCAAGCAAGGCATGCTGTTAGTAGGGAATGTCGGGGTAAATCGCGCGAGATCTCGTTGTCTTGATTTTAAAGACATTACCACCATTCGAAAAATGGTCTTTCAAAGTCCCGGGGGCTTTGAAGCAACCCAAAAAGGCTATTTTTACCAGGCAGCTCGACCAACTGAAATTGCACTTGCACGAAGAGTACTAAAAGGGGAAAGATTCCACCCTGCAAGGTTTTCTTTATGGTTTTTTGAACCATCAGGAAACTGTCCGGCACAATGGTATAACCAGTGGAACGTGGGAAGGTTTAAAGCGCATTGCTTCTACCAGCCTACACAGGAAGATTGTCCTGGCGTATTCTAAGGAATTCGCCTTATAGAAAGAGATTAAAACATTCTGAGGAGGGCTTACATTGAGTAAAGACAATCAACAAATGCAAAATCCATATGCAGCGTACGGGTATATCCCCCAAAGCTATGAACAGTATGGCAGCTATATGGACCCTAGGCAATTCGGAGGATATACGTATCCCGTTCAGCAGCAACAAGGGGGCTTTCAGGTACCGCAAATGCCATCACAATTCCCTGCTGGGGGTATCGCGGAAAATGTACCAGGTATGCTTCCACTACAAGAATCCTATATTGAAAACATTCTACGCTTAAACAAAGGTAAACTTGCCACTGTATACATGGGATTTGATAACACCAACCAACAAAAAGTGTTCAAAGGTCTCATTGAGGCGGCAGGTCGTGACCATATTATTTTGAGTGACCCGCAATCAGGCATGCGCTACCTATTGTTAATGGTCTACTTGCAATATATTACATTTGATGAAGAAATTGATTATGAATATCCATTCTCAGGTGCCGCTGGTCCTGGACTTGTAAACTACCCACCACGCTAAAAAAGAAAGGAGTGTCCGCAGACGCTCCTTTTTTCGATTAACGCTGTCTAGTTCCAGGCGCCATCGGATCGAGGTCATAAGCCAATCGCTTCGGAAGGTAAAGTGCACCTTCTGTCAGCGCTCGTCTTATGCTTGTCGCCCATGCCAGGATGGCTAGGATTCCAGCGTTGGGCACAGGACGTGCCCGCCTTTAGCTGGAATTGGGGCGCCTTGCACTTTTCTCATTATAAATGTTTAACTGCAGCCACCATCAATAAAACCCAGCCCAGTAAAAAGGCCACACCGCCAAGTGGTGTAATAGCACCCAGAATTTTAATACCTGACACACTTAAAATGTACAAGCTTCCTGAGAATAAAATAATCCCGACGAACAAGCTCCAGCCAGCTGTGGTAATCAGACTCACTTGTGAAAACTTATCTGCTAAAAACGCCACCACAAATAAGCCAAGCGCATGAAACATTTGATATTGTACCGCTGTGTTCCATGTTTTTAAATATTTTTCCGTAATCTTTCCCTCTAATCCATGTGCACCAAAGGCACCAAGCGCAACCGCCAAAAAGGCGTTAACCGCTCCCAATATTAAAAATAGTTTCATTCGTATTCTCCATCCTTTTTCGAAATTCCATTTTTATTTTACCATATTCAATATAAGATAGTAGTAAGAGGTGTTATTGCGATGAACTTTGACATTTTACCTGTTGGAGACACGGCATTGCAGATTTTTTATAAAGATCCTGCTTCCGATGCCTTACAGCGCCAAATCCAGCAAACTACCAAACAAATTGAAAAAACGAATGTACTAGGGATCATCGAGCTCGTCCCCGCGTATCAATCCATTACGATTTACTATAATCCGATTCTCATATCTTATAAAAATCTTTCAACACAGGTTTCTGAGATTTGCAAAGGGATTGCCGCGGAAACAACATCCCTGCTAAAACAGGTTATTGTAATTCCAACCTGTTACGATGGTGAAGATCTTAGCGGTGTTGCCCGCGGGAATGGCCTGTCTAACGAAGAAGTCATTTCCCTG
Organism: Bacillus sp. REN16; assembly: GCF_020731355.1. GTDB lineage: Bacteria > Bacillota > Bacilli > Bacillales > Bacillaceae_L > Ferdinandcohnia. The sequence goes on from NZ_JAJFZK010000003.1 coordinate 257,793, forward strand.
CATAGCAGTGTCGATTATCTCGTCTATATGATTGGTTTTCTACCGGGTTTCCCTTATTTAAAGGGGCTTCCAATGAGACTTGCCACACCACGTCTAGCCAACCCACGGCTAAAGGTTCCTAAAGGTGCCGTGGGCATCGGCGGTGACCAAACTGGGATTTACCCACTCGAGTCACCGGGTGGGTGGAATCTCATCGGCAGAACCCCCGTACCCTTATTTGACCCTGAAAAACCAGAACCATTTTTACTCAAAGCAGGGGATTACTTGCGTTTTAAGCCGATCACTTCCGCTGAATATAAGGAAATTGAAAGTCTCGTAAAAAAACATAAATACATGGTCGAGGTGAAAAAAGTTGAAAACAATTGATCTGAATTGTGATTTAGGGGAAAGCTTTGGCGGCTATAAAATTGGCAACGACAAGCAGGTTCTCCTGCATATTTCGAGTGCCAACATTGCATGCGGATTTCACGCTGGGGACCCTCATGTGATGAATCAAACCGTCCAGCTTGCGAAAAAATATGGCGTGGCTATTGGGGCTCACCCAGGTTTCCAGGACCTTGCTGGATTCGGCAGGCGAGCGATAGCCGTTTCACCAACTGATGTCTATGATCTCGTTCTCTATCAAATTGGCGCACTTACTGCCTTTACTCAGGTGCATGATGTAAAGCTCTCACACGTAAAGCCACACGGTGCCCTTTATAACATGGCTGCGGTTGATAGTAACCTTGCCGAAGCTATCGCTAGGGCAACAGTCAATTTCGACCGTTCTTTGGCTCTGTATGGCCTTGCCGGCAGCAAGCTTATCGAGGCAGGGGAAAAATACGGACTAAAAACGGTTTCGGAAGTTTTTGCTGACCGAACCTATCAACCTGACGGAACCTTGACACCGAGGAACCAGCCAAACGCCATCATTCATGACAGTAATGATGCCATCAGGCAAGTCCTGCAAATGGTAAAAGAACAAACTGTTCAAGCTATTACTGGCGAAGTGATTCCAATCAAGGCAGAGTCGATTTGCGTTCACGGCGACAACAGCCATGCTCTTCAATTTGTGCAAGAACTGCGTCACGCACTAACCAAAGAAGGCATCACAATAAAGGCAATCAGGTGATTTTAATGGGACAACCACTTTTTACTGTTCTTAAAAAAGGGCTCTATACTACTTTTCAGGACTTAGGCCGTTACGGCTATCAGCAATTTGGAGTTGTCACGAGCGGTGCGATGGATTCATATTCAAGTCAGCTTGCAAATATTCTTGTCGGTAATGCGAGAGATGAGACTGTGCTTGAAATCACCATGCTTGGTCCAGCATTACGAGTAGAGGCAGATGCGATATCAATCGCTGTTTGTGGTGCCGATCTGAGCATGACCGTGAACGGAAACATAGCACCACTTTGGAAATCCTTTGTTGTGAAAAAAGGGGATATGATTCAATTTGGCAAACCCGTATCAGGTACTCGCACATACTTAGCAGTTGCTGGCGGTTTTAATGCAGAGGCAGTACTTGGAAGTAAATCGTATTACGCGAAGGCAAAGCTTGGAACAGAAATCAAAGACGGGGATATTCTTTTTGGGCAGGTTAGTATTTTTCGAAAAAATACAGGGCTTTCGCATCACCTTATTCCTAGCTTCGATAAGGAAGTAAAAGTACGTGCCATCCCAGGGCCACATGTAAATTATTTTACAGAGGATGCTGTTAAGCAATTTTTTTCAGATACTTACCAGACTGTCCAAGGTGACCGAATGGGCTACCGATTAAAAGGGACAAAGCCGTTACAGCATAAAGACAAGGCCGAAATTGCATCAGACGCCATCCCGCTTGGCGGCATTCAGGTGCCAAGTAATGGTGAACCAATCGTCCTGTTAGCTGATCGACAAACAACTGGAGGCTATCCTCGAATCGCAACGGTCATTTCGGTTGATATTTATAAAATTGCCCAGCTTCCGCCCGGCGGGAAGATTCGATTTGAACGTTGCAGCATTGAAATCGCCCACGAACTTTATAAAAAAAGAGAAATCTTTCTCCAAAGCCTTCAGGGATAACGGTGTCCTGGAGGTTTTTTCTTTGCTGCCGAGTTCTTTTTATTGGATATCGGACAAACTTTTGAATATATCGGACATTAATCATATTTTATCGGACGAAGAATCTTGGATATCGGACGAAATGCGAATTATATCGGACATTAATCAAGGTATATAGGACAAAGTCAAAATTCCCACAAAAAAAGACCCTCTAAAAATCAAATAGAGAGTCTCCGTTTGCATCGTCTTCTTTTAATTTTGCGGTATGTTGAATCGTTGTTGGCTGCATCGCTGGAATAGGTTGTATAACCTGTTGCACCGGCTGCACCGGCATAGCCGGAACGTGCCTTACCTCGGCTGGCGATTCTTCCAAAACGAGGTCACATAGCGTTCGAATGGCCATTAACCGCTCTCTCACCTTTTGTTCACTCGCCTGACTCTTTGCCGTCTGTAATTCCTGCTGCATTTTATCTAAAATCTTATCCACAGATATATTCACAAATTTCACTCCTAAGCTCGGATATCTACGTTGTAGGAAGGCTTCTGCGTCGTCTTTAGCTGCTTTTCTTCAAATTTCATACAATGTGCCCCAGAGGATCTGAATACCGTGATGGAGGGCATTGCCTGCGTCTTGAAATTAAACGCGCGGCAGCCACGTGGATATTTTGGGTCCCATGTCGTGTAAAAATGCTTGCACTTTAAACAATTGACTTTCTTTTGCATCCCTTCACTACCTTTGTAAAATCGATACCTCCATTTTCCCACGAGCAAGGATAAGCGTCAAACTCACATTTTTACATTCTAGCAATAATACGAAAAAACCCCCTCGAGACTCGTCTCTGAGGGGATTCACGCAGGATTTATGTAAAATTACTTACCAGCAACTGCGTCTTTAAGAGCTTTACCTGGTTTGAATGCAGGTACTTTGCTAGCTGCGATTTCAATTTCTTCACCAGTTTGTGGGTTGCGGCCTTTACGAGCTGCACGCTCACGAACTTCGAAGTTACCGAATCCGATTAATTGTACTTTATCTCCGCTACTTAATGCATTTTGAACAGCTTCAAATACTGCGTCAACAGCTTTTGTTGCATCCTTTTTAGAAAGCTCTGCACTTTCAGCAACTGCACTGATTAGTTCTGTTTTGTTCATTGTTCAATTCTCCTCTCCAAATAAGCACATATTCTTTTTACCACTTTTTTCATAGGTTCGCAAGATTTTCGGCTAAATTCGTCCTATTAAACTTGCGTATAAGCTATTACATCACTAGATTAGCCAAAAAACAAGCATTTCAAACTAAATTTCCATAAATATTTAAAAAAACTTTGTTACTACCAAGTTTTACCGAACCTCTTGTTTTTATACTTGGAAATACTAAAAAAAATACAGGATGAAAGGAGGGCCCAACATGGCTCGAAGAAAACGCCGGCCACTCATTCCAGAGGCACGAGAAGGACTTGACCAGCTAAAAGCGAATGTCATGAGAAAACAAGGGTATAAAACAGACCCAGCCAATCCAGACAAGGTAAAATATGAGGTAGCAAGGGAATTGGGAATCCCATTAAATGATGACTACAATGGCAACCTCACTTCCAAACAAGCCGGCAAAGTAGGCGGTAACATTGGTGGGAATATGGTCAAAGAAATGGTTCGCATGGCTCAAGAAAACTTAAATAAATAGATAAAAAAGCTGCTTCATCCAAAAAAAGGATGGCGCAGCTTTATATTTTATCGCTTCTAAAAAGCTAGCCCCGAAGGCTGGTTATAATTTGGTTGAGTTCCGTATCATGCCTGCCCGTTTTAGAACTCAGATATTCAATATCAATTTTCACACCTTTTATTTCCGAAGATACAACGTCAAAAACTTTGCGTTGCTCATCTAATTTGTCGTTGGTATATTTGGAATTGCTACGCAGTTCTGATGAAAGACTATCAATTCTTGTCTCAAGATTATCGACTTTTATTTCAATACGCCCTTGCCCTTCTTTTAAGCCTATTACGTCTTCTTTTAAGCCCGATACATCCTCTTTTAAGCCTTTAATCTCTGATAAAATTTGTTTTAGGATTTCCTCCATAATTATCAGCTCCCGATTATAATAAATTTAGTATAACACACACCTTACTCTCTTTTCTGTTAATTACATCACTTGAAATATTAGGAAATGGGCAGTTTTTCCTATTACCAAGAATTTCATATACAGCCCAATCAATTATCGATAAAATGGGTATACAAACGCTTTCACTATGGAGGTGGAATTTTACGGTGTCTTCATTTTCTAAATTCTTATATAGCATTGGAGCAGTGTTATTTCTACTTTCCTTTTCCATCACCTGTTATTATGCCTATCAAATTTTCAATTTCGGCAACAAAGCGGAAACAGCAACAGCCAGTAAGCCCCGCTATCATTTTGTGCTCGTACCCGAGGAGCTCGATAATGATTATTGGCGACTTGTTGAAAATGGAGCGAAAGAGGCAGCCAAGGATCTGAATGTCGTTCTTGAATATATTGGTCCAAAACAAGCAAATACAGAAGAACATATTAGGACTCTCGAAATGGCCGCCGTCTCAAGGGTGGATGGTATTTTAACACAAGGTCTTCAGGAAGAACAATTTACTCCGCTGATTAACCAGATTGTCGAAAAGGGAATTCCGGTAATTACTGTAGATACCGATGCAATAACAAGTAAGCGATTATCCTATGTTGGCACTGACAATTACTATTCGGGCTTTATTGCGGGTCAGGCATTGATTGAAGATACAGGCGGGAACGCAAATGTTGCGATTATTACCGGAAACTTCAACGCTTCTCATCAGCAGCTTCGTGTTCAAGGCTTTAAAGATGCGATTCAGCATGCGGAAGGGATCGATATTATTGCGATTGAGGAGTCAAATATCACAAGGGTTCGCGCTGCGGAGGCGGCTAATAGAATCCTTAAAGAACATCCAGAAATCACGGCCTTTTATGGAACAAGTGCCTTAGATGGCATAGGAATTGCGCAGGTTGTAGAACATTATCAAAAACAAGATCAAGTCTATATTCTAGCCTTCGACACCATTGAGGATACGATTCAATATATGAGAAGAGGCACAATAGACGCTACTGTCATGCAAGAGCCTTATAAAATGGGGTATCAATCCGTCCAAATGATGATTGACTTAATCGAAAGACGAAGCGTTCCTAATACAGTACATACAAAGACTAGGGTCATTCGGGTTCAAGATCTGCCCCTGGATTCAAGGAGCATAATAAGGATGGATCCATCATGATCATTCAAATTCGGACGAAATTACTCCTCTATTTTATGATTGTCTTTATTATTTTGAATGCAGTTGCTTTTTTGTTTTATAAAAGCAGTGAGAAAATTGTGTCGGAATATGATGATAGCTTTGAAAAATTTCTATTATTGAATGATATTTCACAGCAGGTCAATCTCGTCAATGAAAAATTGCAATCCTATATCGTGGAAGAAGAAGACGGCTTTCTAAAAGATTATTTTCGAGCCAGAAAACAGCTGTTAACCTACCAAGGACAATTAACCAATGAGCTTTCAAACGAAAATAACGCCATTACTCTATCGAATTATAAAAATATGATTAGCAGCTACATTGAGGCTACTGATTTAACGGTTGGCACCTTCCAACAAAAAGAGATTAATCAGTACTCCTCACACTTAAATGAGGTTACAAAGTTTGCTGGGTTTATTCAAGAAACAACACTGTCCCTAGTCAATAATGAGCTAACTGACTATCAATTATTTTACGAAGAAATCGAAAATCAGAATCGAAATTTCACATTAATGGGGATGTCTTTATTTAGTTCAACCTTTTTATTGAGTTTGCTTTTAGCCCTGTTGTTATCGGGCGGAATTACAAAACCGATTCGCCAATTATCTGAGGCTGCTACTGAAATCTCAGAAGGGAATTTTTCGGGGGATGAAATCAAGGTTACAACCAATGATGAGTTGAAGCTTTTAACAAACACCTTTAATCAAATGAGACTTAACATTCGTCAATTGGTAAGCGAAATCAAGCAACAATCCGAGCTTGACAAGCTGCTGAAGGAAATGGAGTTAAAAAGCCTGCAAAACCAAATTAATCCTCACTTCCTGTTCAATACACTTAATACGGTTTCCAAAATGGCTTACATAGAAGAGGCTCAAAATACGTCTCGGTTAATCGAAGCCATTGCTGCCTTGCTTCGTTATAATTTGGGTTATTTACATAAATCTTCAACTCTCTTAAACGAAGTCAAGATTGTCAAAGAGTACTTTTATATTCAACGTACCCGCTTTGGCGAACGGATTGATTTTAAAACAGAGGTTGATCCTGATTGCTTGAATATCGAGATACCGTCACTTTCCCTCCAGCCCATCATCGAAAATGCCTTCATTCATGGGATTGAATCGAAAGAGGAGGGTGGAGTTATTAAGCTAAAGGTTTTTAAGAAACATGACCGGATCATTGTGGAGATTACGGACAATGGGGCCGGGATGGATGAGAACACGTTAATGAAGCTTAGACAAATAGCAAAAGGAACCTCACCTGAGGATAGTGTCCAGCTTGAAAAATCAACCGGGCATTCAACTGGGATTGGGGTAAAAAATGTCATTCAACGACTTCAGCTATTTTACAAGCAAACCGACATCATCGAAATTGAGTCAATAAAAGAGAGTGGAACCACTTTTCGACTTTTGCTTCCTTATGATCATAAAGGGGGGAACTGATTATGATTAAAGTGATTGTAGTTGATGACGAATTATTTGAACGAAAGGCGATTACAAAAATTATTAAGACTGAATGTGCAGATGTAGAGGTCATCGATGAGGCTTCAAATGGAAGAATTGCGATTGAAAAGGCAACACAGCACGAGCCAGACATAATGCTTATGGACATCAAAATGCCAGGGATTGATGGTGTTGAGGCTGTGCGGCGAATTAAACAATTACACCCTCACATAAAATTCATTATGGTATCCGCCTTTAATACCTTCGAATATGCAAAAGAAGTGATGCAGCAGGGTGTAAAGGAATACATTTTAAAGCCAAGTAGCAAAGCAGATATTTTAGCAGCAATCGGTCGAGTGAAGGCGGAGATTGAGGAAGAACGACGTGAGGAAGAAGCGCAAACCGAGCTTAAAAGTCGAATGAAGGAATTACTGGCTCTCGCTCAAAAGGAAGGTATCACATCAATCAGTGAGGAGCACCCGCATTCAACCGAGCTTTGGAAAAACAAACAAATCCACGGGTTGTTAGCAAAAGCCAAAAAGTATATAGATTTGCGTTACCGTGAATCTGTAACACTCGAGGAAGTAGCGGAGTATGTGGAGCTGAGCCCGCATCATTTTAGTAAGCTCTTTAAAGAAAAAATGGGTGTCACATTCATCGACTATGTCACAACCATAAGGGTCAACCATGCAAAAAGGGAAATGGATGACCCAAGCAAAAGCTTCAAGGAAATCTGTTTCTCCGTTGGCTACAAGGACCCCAATTATTTTAGCCGGGTGTTTAAAAAATACACAGGTATGTCCCCGTCAGAATATCGAAGTATAACATGAAAATAACCTTAAAATCAGCTTAAGCTAAGCTGATTTTTTTATGCCCTTAAAAAACTAGCACAAAAAAGTGAAGGTATTCGCAAAAAAGTGCAGATAGTAATTTCTCTCTGTCTCTTTTATCCATGTTACATTTAATTTGTTAACGCTTCCAACAAAAAACAAGGGGGATTTTACATGAAAAAAGGTTTTCTCATGTCACTGTTACTTGTATTTGTTTTTGCAATGACTGCATGCAGCTCTGATACCGGCACAAAGGAAAGTGATGGAGACAAAGCAAAGCTCGATATCTTCAGCTGGTGGACGGGTGCTGGTGAAGAAGATGGATTAAAGGCTTTAATCGCATTGTTTAAAGAAAAATATCCAGATGTCCCTATTGAAAATGCCGCTGTTGCAGGTGGGGCTGGAACAAACGCAAAGGCTGTTCTTGCTAGCCGGATGCAAGGGGATGATCCTCCAGCCACATTCCAGGTCCATGGTGGGGCTGAACTTAATGAGGGTTGGGTTGCCGCTGGAAAAATGGAACCGCTAAACGATCTTTATGACGCGGAAGGCTGGAATGATAAATTCCCGCAAGATTTAATTGAAATGGTTAGTAAAGACGGAAGTATTTATTCTGTACCAGTGAATATTCATCGTGGAAACGTGCTCTGGTACAACAAGCATGTGTTTGAAGAAAATGGTCTTGAAGCACCAACTACCTTTGATGAATTCTTTGAGGTTGCAGATGCTTTAAAAGCAAAAGGAATAACACCATTAGCGTTAGGAGATAAAGAACCTTGGACAGCTACACATCTCTATGAAACAGTTCTATTAGGCGTCCTTGGAACAGATGATTATAACAAGCTTTGGACTGGCGAATTAGCTTTTGATGATGCAAAGGTTGTTGAAGCTACCGAGATTTTCAAGAAAATGCTTAGTTATATTAACGAAGACCATGCTTCTCGTAACTGGCAGGATGCTTCACAGTTAGTTGCAAATGGTGAGGCTGCTATGAACGTCATGGGTGACTGGGCGAAGGGTTACTTCGTTAACGACTTAAAGCTTGGCGTCAATGAGGACTTTGGCTATATCCCAACTCCTGAAACAAATGGGATGTTCATGGTTATTACAGATACATTTGGCTTACCAAAGGGACTCTCAAATTCTGAAGATGTAAAGAAATTCTTGTCAGTATTGGGTTCGACGGAAGGTCAGGATGCATTTAACCCATTAAAAGGGTCTATCCCAGCACGTGTGGATGCTGATGTATCCAAATATGATGAATACGGAAAAGACACAATGGAAGACTTCAAATCTGCGAAACTTGCACCAAGCTTGGCACATGGATCTGCTGCCGCGGAAGGCTTCTTAACAAAGGTAAACCAAGCTATTAACATCTTCGTTACACAACAGGATGTCGCTCAATTTACAGATTCACTTACTTCAGCTGCTGCTGAGTTGAAATAAGCCAATTCAGGGGATGAGAGCTCTCTCACCCCCTTTTTCACTATTAAAATACAAGAGGAGAGGATTATCTATGGAACTAGCGAAACAGTCGAAGAAATCCACTCAAAAACAAGCCGAAATCCTTCCGAAAAAGAAACATGTATTCAATGCTGATCAGTTGCTTGCAATTGGCTTCCTTTTACCCTCTATTCTCCTAATTGTCATTTTTGTTTATGGGTTTATTGGATGGACTGGATACGTTTCCCTTAGTAATTGGAATTCACTTGTTCCTGATATGTCTTTTGCCGGACTAAAAAACTATATTTATTTATTTGGAGACTTCCGCTTCCAAGCGGATTTGCGAAATACGCTTGTCTTTACTGTTTTATTTATAGGAGCAGTAATTGTAATTGGACAGATTTTAGCCATATTACTAGATCAAAGTCTATTAAAAGGGGAGTCAATCTTCCGTAACATTTTCTTTTTTCCAATGGCCTTATCCTTTGTTGTAACGGGAGTTGTGTGGCAATGGTTGTTAAATCCATCCACAGGTGTGAACTTATTTTTAGAAAAAATCGGGCTTGATTCCAAATGGTATACCAATACCGATATCCTATTTGGATTTAATTGGGGAAAAATTGAGTTTGGGATTCCATTTGCTATCATCGCTGTCATCATTGCCGCAGTTTGGCAAATGACTGGATTCTCACTTGCAATGTATCTTGCGGGGCTTCGCGGAATACCTGATGAAGTTAGAGAAGCAGCACGTATGGACGGTGCAAAAGAGTTTCAAATCTACACAAAGATTATTCTTCCAATGCTGCGTCCAATTACAGTGAGTGTCGTGATTATTATGGCCCATATCTCACTTAAGATATTTGATTTAATTTATGCGATGACCGGTCCAGGGGCAAACTTTGTTACGGACGTTCCTGGTGTATATATGTTTGAGACAACATTCCGCGGTAATTACTATGCCAACGGAGCGGCAATTGCGATTATTATGCTTTTATCAGTTGCCATCTTTATTGTTCCTTATTTGATTTCAAGCAGAAAGGGTGAAGCCTAATGACAATTAAAACAGTGACCAGACCATTCCTATACCTTGTTTTAATTGGCCTCAGCCTTTTTTATTTGATGCCTGTTTACGTGATTATCGTAACTAGCCTGAAGCCGCTTGATCAAATCTCATTAAGCGAGATGTGGAAAATACCTGCTACCCTTGACTTTAGCAGTTACCAGGTCGCTTTTGAAAAGCTTGTCCCTAATTTTCTTAACTCCATCTATTTAGTCGTACCCGCTACTATATTGTCCGCTTTATTAGGGGCACTGAACGGATATGTCCTATCAAAATGGCGATTTAAAGGGGCTAATACGTTATTTACCTTGATTTTATTCGGAATGTTTATTCCATACCAAAGTATTTTAATACCGATGATTCAGTTTTTACGTGAGGTCGGACTTTATAACTCCATTACAGGACTTGTTTTTGTCCACGTCGTGTATGGGATTCCAATTACCACACTAATGTTTCGGAACTTTTACGCGAATATTCCGGATGAGATGATTGAATCGGCAAAAATAGACGGAGCGGGCTTCCTTCGCATTTTCAGATACATTATGGTACCTCTCTCTATTTCAGGATTTGTTGTTGTGGCCATTTGGCAATTCACAAACATTTGGAATGAGTTCCTATTTGCGGTTACGATTACAACATCAGACCAACAACCAATCATGGTTGCTTTACAAAACTTATCAGGCAGTCAAATTGTCCAATGGAACGTCCAAATGGCAGGAGCCTTACTTGCCGCTCTTCCTACCTTGCTCGTCTACATCTTCCTCGGCAAATACTTTGTACGCGGTCTTCTAGCTGGATCGGTGAAGGGGTAGTAATGAAGCAGAAAAAATCCTGACCCCCAAAAGCTTCTCCATACATACTATAAGCATTTTGTGGGAAATGTAGATTATAGTATATCTTTTTGGAGGGTAATTATGGAGGGTAAGGGAAGCCAAATTAGGCTTACAGCAAGTGAAATTGCTCAACTTTGGATTCAGTACTTAAATGATAGTGGGAGCATCTGTGTTCTTTCGTATTTTTTTGAAAAAGCAGAGGATGAAGAAATTAAGTCGATCATCAAATACGCTTTAGATTTATCTCAATCACATATTCAAAAAATTACAGATATTTTACAGGAAGAAAAGAATGTTGTTCCATATGGTTTCAGTCTTAAAGAGGATGTAGATTTAACGGCACCTAGGCTTTATTCAGATGTTTTTGTACTAAATTTTATTAACCAAATGGCTAAGATTGGACTTACATCATATGCAGGCAGTGTAGCAGCCTCTGTAAGAGATGATATTAGAACCTATTACATGGAATGCCTTACTGAAACCATGAACTTATATAACAATTCAACGGACCTATTACTGTCTAAAGGATTGTTAGCCAGGACACCCAACTTACCTAATTTGGAAAAGGTTGAATTTGTGAAAAAACAATGGTTTATGTTAGATGTGATTGGTGAGAAAAGACCATTAACAGCAGCTGAAGTCACTAATTTATTTGGTAACCTTCAAAGAAACGCTTTGGGAGTTGCCACACTTACAGGATTTAGTCAGGTTGCACAAAATAAAGATGTTAAACAATTCTTTTTAAAAGGTTTAGAAATTGGAAATAAACATATAAAATTATTTCGAGGTAAGCTAGAGGAAAGCAAACTCCCTTCGCCGATGGGGTGGGATTCCGAAATAACCAATAGTACCACGCATACATTTTCGGATAAACTGATGATGTTCATGACTTCTGGTTTGATTTCTTTAAGCATTGGCTATTACGGTACAGCCATCAGCCAAAGTCCGAGAGGTGATATTGCTGCCATGTATAACAGGCTATCCTTGGAAGTCCAGTTGTATTCTGAAGATGGAGCTAATATTCTGATAAAAAATGGATGGATGGAACAACCTCCAATGGCATCCGATCGAGATAAATTAATAAGAAAGATGAATCATTTATAGATACCCTGTTAAAGTCCTTTTGCATAAAAGCATAAGGACTTTTTTTAATGTGTTTATTCTCTTGAAGGGGTATACGAAAAGACAGATTTGGTTATTGTAAAAAGCAGGACTTAGAGTATTTATGACTCTAAGCCCCTGAAAGGGATTTATAATGTAAGATCAATTTGAAAAATCTTTTGCACTACCCTAAGATGACATTAATCACCATACAGGTACCTCTGTTCACCTTAACGACAGAGGTTCACCAACCGAAATCAAGCTAAACGATACACTCTCGCTTCATACGGGCTTAATTCAATCTCATCAGATGCCTCATGCGCCTCAACAGGGTAATTAGCTAGCATCAGATCGTCATGTTTAAACTCACCCTCGTGCAAATGACAAACCGCATTCGCCGAAGACAAGTTCGCAACAACGACCACCTTTTCGTCGCCAAGGGTTCTGGTGTACACAAACAACTGTGGATCTTCTTCCAATAGCAAATCATACACTCCATATGTGAACACCTTGTTGCTCTTTTTCAACGCAATCATTTTTTTATAAAAGTGGAGCACGGAATCCTCGTCAGCCAGTTGTTTTTCAACATTAATTTCCATAAAATTCGGATTTACGCCCATCCATGGCTTACCTATTGTAAAACCGGCATTCTCCGTATCAGACCATTGCATTGGTGTACGTGAGTTGTCACGGCTTGTCGCCCAAATGTTCTCCATGATTTTCTCATGCGGGACACCTTCGGAACGCTTTTCATGATACAAATTCCTTGTTGCCACATCATCATATTCTTCAATGGAGTGGAATTGAACATTGGTCATCGCAATTTCTTGTCCTTGGTAAATAAAAGGAGTTCCTTGCATAAAAAAGTACATTGCACCTAGAGCCGTTGCACTTTCCTTCCAATATTCCTGATCATTGCCCCACCTGGAAACGACACGTGTTTGATCATGATTCTCGATGAATAATGCATTCCAGCCCTTGGTTTCTAATCCTTTTTGCCATTTTGTAAGGACCTTCTTGAGACCAACCACATCAAGTTCCTGTTTCTCTTCATCCCAAAGTCCCAAATGTTCAAACTGGAACACCATATTGAATTTTCCGATTTCCTCGCCAACCCATTCCTCTGCATCTTCAACACTTACACCATTTGCTTCACCAACGGTCATAATGTCATATTTACTAAATGTTTCTTCCTTCAATTCTTGTAAAAATTCCTGAATCCCTGGACGATTCATGTGACCGTCAAAAGAAGAAACATACTTTAAGCCATTTGGGTTTGGCATGTCTGGAAAGCCCGGAACCTTTTTAATATGACTAATGGCATCGACGCGGAAACCGTCAATCCCTTTGTCTAGCCACCAATTGACCATTTTGAACAGCTCATCACGAACCTCTTTATTTTCCCAATTCAAATCAGGCTGCTTGGTTGAGAAAATATGCATATAATATTGCCCAGTTTCCTCGTCAAATTCCCAAGCTGGACCACTAAAAATGCTTTCCCAGTTATTTGGTTCTTTTCCGTCTTTTCCGTCACGCCATATGTACCAATCGCGTTTCGGATTGTCCTTTGAAGAACGTGATTCAACAAACCAAGGGTGTTCATCACTTGTGTGATTGATGACCAAATCAATAATCAGCTTCATCCCACGCTTATGGGTTTCTTCAAGAAGTGCATCAAAATCAGCCATATTTCCAAAGTCAGCCATGATGTCCTGATAATCACTGATGTCATATCCATTATCATCATTGGGTGATTTATAAACAGGGCAAATCCAAATGACATCAATGCCTAGGTCTTTTACATAATCTAATTTTGAAATGATCCCCTGTATATCACCGATTCCATCACCATTTGAATCCATAAAGCTTCTAGGATAAATCTGATAGGCGACAGCTTCCTTCCACCATACTTGCGTCATATTTGTATCCTCTTTTCTCATGTTCTGCACCTTTAGATCGTTAACTTATACACTCTTGCCTCATAAGGCTTTAATTCTATTGTTTCAATTGAATCGTTTCGGTCTACTTCATAATTTCCAATTAATAATTCCTGTGTTTGATAGCCAAACCCATCCGGCAGCTCGAATAACGAATTCTCACTTGAAAAATTCAATACCACAAGCAATTTTACTCTACCTAATATTCTAGTATACGCATAAATCGTTGGATGCTCCGGCAACAGCAAATCATAGGTGCCATACACAATAATCTCATGCTGATTTCGAAGTTCAATTAATTTTTTATAATAGCTAAATACTGAATTCGGATCTTCAACTTGCTTTGCCGCGTTAATTTCCCGATAATTCGGATTCACTGAAAGCCAAGGTGTTCCTGTTGTAAAACCAGCATTTTCGCTTTCATCCCACTGCATCGGGGTACGCGCATTGTCTCTTCCTTTTGCATAGATGGATTGCATGATTTCTTCCGGATCAATCCCCGCTTCAACTTTTTCCCTATACATATTAAGGGTTTCAATGTCCTTGTAATCATCAATGGTATCAAACTGAACATTCGTCATCCCAAGTTCTTCACCTTGATATATATATGGAGTTCCTTGCAACATATGAAGGAACGTTCCGAGCATTTTCGCAGACTCGAGCCAATACTTTCCATCATCTGCAAACCGTGATACCATCCGTGGCTGGTCATGATTGTTTAAATACAAGCTATTCCAGCCATTGTCTTCGAGACCTTTTTGCCATTTCGTAAAACTTTGTTTCAAATCTAGTAAATTTAATGGACGCAAATCCCATTTTCCGGTTGGTCCTGAGTCCAAATCCATATGCTCAAATTGGAAGACCATGTTGAGTTCATTGCGATCTTCGCCGGTATAAGCTTTCGCCTCAGCGACATCAACACCTGGCATTTCACCAACGGTCATAATGTCGTATTTCGATAAAACCTGTTGGTTCATTTCCTGTAAAAATTCATGGATTCGCGGTCCGTTCATATAAAACGGAGCACCAGATGCATATTTTTTACCTTCCGGAAACTCCCCATCAGGCAAACCATCAACCTTTGAAATAAAATTGATCACATCCATGCGAAAACCGTCAATTCCCTTGGAAAGCCAAAAGGTCATTAGGTCATAGATTTCCTGACGAACCTTCGGATTCTCCCAATTTAAGTCAGGCTGTTTTTTACTAAATAGATGTAAAAAATATTCATCGGTTTGTTCATCATATTGCCAAGCAGATCCACTAAAGAAGGACTCCCAATTATTCGGTTCCTTCCCATCCTTAGCAGGGCGCCAAATATAGTAATCGCGATATGGGTTATCCTTGGAGATTCGTGACTGTTCGAACCACTCATGCTCATCGGAGGAGTGATTGACGACCAAGTCCATCATGAGCTTCATCCCACGGCTATGCATTTCTGAAAGTAGCTCTTCCCAATCCGCCATAGTTCCAAATTCGTTCATGATTTCACGATAATTGCTAATATCATAGCCATTGTCATCATTCGGGGATTCATACACAGGAGATAGCCAGATCACATCAACACCAAGTTCCTTTAAATAATCCAGTTTTTCCGTAATTCCTTTTAAATCTCCAATTCCGTCCCCATTTGTATCCTTAAAGCTTCTTGGGTAAATTTGATAGACAACACTTTCTTTCCACCACGTTTTGTTTTGCATTCCATTACCCCACTTTCTACTTAATTCTCGTACACGACTTTCGTTCGATTAACTTCGCCGGTATCGTAATCCGTTTCGGCAGGACATTCGGATTTTTAATCTTTTCAATCAAACAGCTAGCGCCTTCCATCCCGAGTTGAAAAATATCAATATCCACTGAAGTGAGGGGAGGCTTAGAGTATTCGGCAAGGAGCACATTGTTGAAGCTTACAATCGAAACATCCTCTGGCACTCGTATATTTATTTCTTCAAAATGACTCATCAGCTCAATCGCGATAAAATCGTCCGTACAAACTAATGCAGTAGGTGGCTCAACCGATCTGATAAAAGATTTGATTGCCTCTTTTCCCTCATTAAGTGTGCTTTTGTGAATGATATAGTCTTCACGAAAAGCAATTCCAGCTTCACTTAGTGCTTGCTTATAGCCCTTAAGGCGGTCGAGCATAAACACAAAGTCACCATCAAACCCGACAAAAGCAATTTTCTTGTGTCCTAATTCAATCAAGTGATCTGTTACGACCTTCGTAATGTAAATATTGTCATTGTCCACATGTATCACACGTTCTGCACCAAGTACCGGGCGACCAATGACTGTAAACGGAAAATCAATTTTCTGTAAATAGGTAATGAGACGATCATCTGTACGAGAATAGAGTAAGATTAATCCATCCACACGTCGGCCCTGTACCATTCCTACGACTTCCTCAAATATTTCGTCCTCAGTCCCAGCGGTTGAAAGATATAACCCATACTTATGCTCACGCGCTTGAACACTGATTCCTCTAATGACTTCCGGGAAGAAGGGGTCTTGGAGTACATGGGACGCCGAGAATGGCATCACAACCCCAATGGTTGCCGTGCTTTTTACTGCTAAGCTGCGTGCTGTAAAATTAGGGTGATACCCAAGCTTTTCCATCGCTTCCCGTACACGTATTTTCGTTTCTTCACTAATTCGAGGGTTATCTGCAATGACCCTTGAGACAGTGGAAGGCGATACATTTGCCTCTTTTGCTACATCTTTAATAGTGATAGCCATACATACCCTCCGAAAACTAAGTACTATATAAAAGGAGCCTGGCCCCTTGGTTTTCCATGTTTATTTTACAGAGCCTTCCGCGATTCCCTTGATAATGTGTTTTTGCATGAAGAAATACACAAGAATCACCGGAATAATCGCAATCGTTAAACCTGCAAGGGCTAAATGCCATTGTTTCGTATATTGACCAAAGAAGAAGAACATTTTCAATGGGATTGTGTGCATTCCCTCTTGGTTGATGACAAGGGATGGTAATAAATAATCATTCCAAATCCAAATAATATTCAAAATCGCGACTGTTACTGAAATTGGCTTTAACATCGGGAATATGATGTGCCAGAAAATTTGCCATCTGTTCGCGCCATCAATTGTGGCTGCTTCATCCAATGATTTTGAAATTCCTTGTAAAGATCCGTGATATAAGAAAATTGATAAACTGCTGCCAAAGCCAAGATACATAAAAACAATTCCAAATCGGTTTAATAAATCCATTTTACCAAACAAAGACACTAAAGGAATCATAACTGATTGGAATGGAATCAGCATCGCTGCGATAAATAGGAAGAAAACCAGACCACTGACTTTTCCTTTGCGACGATTTAAAGCATATGCTGCCATCGATGAAAAAAGAATAATGACCGCAACACCTAAAACCGTAATAAGTACCGAGTTAAAGAAGGTGCGGATAAAGTCAAGTTCTTCAAAGGCTTGAACATAGTTATCGAATGTAAAAACATCCGGCAGCTTTAGGGTATCTGTAAAAATTTCACGTTTTGTTTTGAACGAGTTTACAACCATCAAGTAGAAAGGGGAGAGCCAAATCAGGCCAAGTACAATGCCTAGAATTTCAAGCAAATATAATTTTCTTTTTTTACTTTTCATCACATCTCGACCTCCCGTTTCTTATTGATGTACACTTGCGTTAATGAAATAGCCGCTACGATGATAAAGAAAATAATGGCTTTTGCCTGTCCGTATGCATATTGATTTACCGAAAAGGCTGTTTTAAAAATCTCCATTGCCACCATTTGTGTTGAATTATAAGGTCCGCCACCTGTTAAACTTAGGTTTTGGTCGTACAGCTTAAACGTATTTGATAAGGTTAAGAATAAACTTACTGTAAAAGCCGGTGCCACAAGTGGGAACGTGATATTTTTAAAACGCTGGAAGCTGCTTGCTCCGTCTATTTCCGCTGCTTCTAATAATTCCTGTGGAACACTTTCAAGGTAGGAAATATAGATGATCATGATATATCCTGCCATTTGCCAACTCATGAGAATAACCAATGCCCAAAAACCAGTTGTATCCGTTGATAACCAGCCTTTGAAAGCCGCAATACCCGTTAAATCTCCAATGCTCGCAAATACCTTCATGAAAATAAACTGCCAAATGAATCCGAGGATTAGTCCCCCAATTAAGTTCGGCATGAAAAAGATTGTTCGTAAAAGATTATTTGTTTTAAGCTTTTGCGTAACAAGTAAAGCTAATGAAAGTCCAAAAAAGTTAATGAGGAAAATGGATACCACCGAAAATTTCACGGTAAACCATAAAGAGTTAATGAATTCCTTATCATGAATTAGCTTTTGATAGTGTTCAAGACCGACAAACTCGGTAATCTTGATTCCATTCCAATCTGTAAAAGAGTAATAGGTTCCAAAAATTAATGGTAAGATTACGACCACACCAAGTGCTACTAGCGTTGGGGCTAAAAATAACCAATACCATAGATTCCGGTTTCGCATAGTTTAATTCCTCCAATTGCCCGAAGTCCCGAAACATTTTTTATTTACGTTCTTTTAAAAATAGAAAACAAAGCAACCCCATGCTGCCTTGTTTTCTATTGTTAGGTCAATCTATTATTTTCTTAGGTCTTCCCAAGATTTTTGAGATTCCTTCACAAGGTCATCCCAGCTCATTTCATCGCTGATGTATTTTTGAATATTAACACCAAGCTGTTGCTCTCCCCAACCAGTAGGGTAGCCCATGAATACCCAAGGAATTGTTCTTCCTTCAGTTGCATACTCATATACTGCTTTACCTAGTGGATCAGATACTTTTGAAGCGTCAAATCCTTCATAAGCAGGGATAAATTTAAAGTCTTCTAACACAGCTGTTTTTCCATCTTCAGACGTATATAACCAGTCTAGGAAATCTTTTGCAGCCTTCACTTCTGCATCATCTTTGTTGCTGTTGACAGCCCAGTACATTGGGATACCAACTGGGATTGAATCTTCTTTGTAGCCTTCAACAGGAATTGGCAGGATGCTAACGCCACTGTTTGCAAGCTCTTCATCGATACCTGCGATTGAACCATATACCCAGTTACCTTGTTGAATCATTGCCACACGTCCAGTAGAGAATAACTCTTCTACTTGCATTGCATAATCTAAGCTTACTGTCGGTTGAACAGAATACTCATTTTGTAAATCTAATACTTTCTTAAATGCATCACCATATTTAAAGTCTACAGATTTAGCATCAAATGTTCCTAATACATTTCCTTCAAATTCAGGTGATAAGAATGCATTTGATAAATGTAAGCCTGTCACCCATTTTTCTTTACCAGGTAAGGCAAACACAGCATCTAAACCTAGTTCATCTTTCTTGCTGTCTAATGTCTTAACCGCTTCTTCTAAAGCAGCGTAAGTTGTAATTTTGTCTGGATTGATTCCAGCTTTTTCAAATACTGCAGTATTGTAAATTAAGCCATACCCTTCTTGGTTAAAAGGAAGTCCTAATACTTTGTCTTCTTTTGTAACACCTTCAAGGGTTCCTTCTAATGCAACACCAGCAGCTGCTGTGTCAGAAAGATCTGCTAAACTATCCGCCCAGTCCGCAACGTCTTGAGGACCGCCAATATTATAAATAGTTGGTTCTTCACCAGAAGCAAACTTTGAACGAAGTGCTGCTCCGTAATCTTCTCCGCCACCAACAGTTGTGATGTTGATCTTAACACCCTCATGTGATTCTTCATATTGCTTTGCAACTGCTTCAAATTGATCTTTAAACTCTACTTTGAATTGGAAGATATCCACTGTTGTTGCTTTTGAATCGCTTTTATTTCCGCTTGAGCCTTCTTCTTTTGAAGAACATCCTACTAAAGCAACACTTAAGAGTAATAAGAGTGTCATTACTGTAGGAATTAGTTTCTTTGCCTTCATGGTAAAACCCCCATTTGTTTATTTTTTAAAAGGAAGGAACCGTTGCACCGGATTTCGGCAATCGCTTGCATAATTTTAGACAATTTTGTCGAAATTATGAATATAACCCTCTACTTTTTATAAACTATCATTGTGTACAAAAAGCAGACTTTGTTGATAACACTACACTTTCCATCATTTCATTGCTTTGCGCAACTTTGCGCAAACGGTTGCATCCCTCTTACAAGATTTATATTAGCATGGGGCAAATTGAATTACAACAAAAAAGTTTAATCGTTTTCATAATTTCCATGATCATTCCTTTTGAATGGATACTTGCAATATAGTTTTTGTTGTGATATATTTTTCGTTGTAAACCAAATGACCAATTTCCTCATTTGGTCAAATTGCTAAGAATGGGGTGATCTACGTTGGCGATTGATAGAAAACAACTCATCATTGAAGCTGCTACAAAATCATTCTCTTTATTCGGGTACAAGGCAACGACAATGGATCAAGTTGCAAAGCTTGCAAATGTCGGAAAAGGCACAATCTATACCTTTTTTAAAAATAAGGAGGAATTATTCGACGAGATCACCAGTACGCTCATTCAGGACATGAAGATCGTAGCCGAGGAAGCGATGGATAAAAACAGTACCTTTTATGATAATGCACACCGGGTGCTCTTTCGATTGCTCGAATTTCGTAAATCCCATCAGTTAACAATTAAGCTTTTTCAAGAAGAAAGGGATATCGGGACGCAAGCTGTTGTTGAAGTCGTACAACGTGTTGAGGAAGCAATCATCAACTATATGAAGGGCATCATTCAAGAAGCGATCGACCGTGATGAGATTAAGCCATGCAACCCTGAAATCACTGCTTTTGTCATGTTAAAGCTGTATGTTTCGTTAATTTTTGACTGGGAACGAAATCACAAACCGCTTGAAAAAGAAGAAATATCACATTTATTTAAGCTGTATTTCTTCAATGGATTAGAAAAATAGCCATATCAAGGGTACTCAATTTGAGGACCCATTTATTTGGTCAAAAATGACCATTCGAACAAAACAGTCAATTATTTAGGAGGAATTTTATATGAAGGGATCATCCTTTTTTGCTGAATTAAAAAACATCCTTTCCAATCGAAAAATCCTTATTCCGATTTTAGCAGTGGCCTTTGTACCGGTCCTATATGCCGGAATGTTCCTTTGGGCCTTTTGGGATCCGTATGACCATATGAAGGATTTACCGGTTGCGATTGTAAATCAGGATGCTGGAGCTGATTTTGAAGGGGACGAATTACAGCTTGGACAAGAGCTGACCGATAAGCTTTCTGATAATGCCACCTTTGATTTTCATATGGTATCAAAGGAAGAAGGTTATAAAGGGCTTGAAAACAGAGATTATTATTTGCTCGTTGAGATTCCTGAAGACTTTTCAACGAATGCAACGACTTTGTTAGATAGCCAACCGCAAAAATTAGAACTTAAATATGTGCCAAACGAAAGCACAAACTTTTTATCTTCACAAATTGGAGAAACAGCGATTGAAAAAATCAAAGCTGAAATTTCAAAGAATGTCACAGCTACCTATGCTGAGACAATGTTTGATAAGGTTCAAGTTTTAGCAGACGGGTTAACTCAAGCAAGTGATGGGTCCGAGCAACTTGCTGAAGGTATAGCAAAAGTAAATGACGGCTCGAAAACATTGGAAGAAAATTTAGCCTTATTAGCTTCAAAATCTATTGAATTCACTGACGGTGTGGAAAAGGCCTCTTCCGGCGCAACTGACCTTGCTTCTGGAACAGATCAAGTAAAAGCTGGGCTTGAGGAAATCAACGGGAAACTTCCAACTTTAGTAGATGGTACAAACCAAGTTCAAGACGGAGTTGCCCTTATGAAGGAAGAACTTCCCAAACAAATTGCTGCGGGTGTTTCTGCTCAGCTTAACGAAAGTGTTAACCAAATAGACGTTGGTCTTGATGAGCTAGAAACAAAGCTTGGCACTGGACTATCTGAACAGCTTACAAATGGAATTGCGGCTAACCTGTCTGAAAAGTTAGCTGACCAAATGATCGCTTCACAAACTGGGCAAATGGAACAGTTAAAAGCTGCACTTGAAAGTTCATTAGGCAACGAGCAGGCTTCTGCAATTATGGCCCAAATGGCTCAAGGACAGCCGACGAAAGAACAATTACAACAACAGCTGGAACAACAATTAGCGGGGCAACTTAAACCAGGCATCTCATCTGGAGTTGCAAGTGGATTAGATCAAGGTTTTAGCCAATTCAAAACGGGTCTTCATCAACAATTCGGTGCTGCAACAGCTGGTTTAGAAGACCAATTAAAAACACAAACAAGTCCTTCTTTTAACCAGTTATTAGCCGGACTTCAAAAGGTGAATAATGGTCAAATCAGTTTACAACAAGGAATTGGCCAACTGTATAATGGGTCTGTTGCACTTAATAACGGTGCCCATGATTTAACAACTGGTATGGGCCAATTAACAAACGGCGCTGGTCAATTACAAAATGGTGCCGGACAGCTTGCAGACGGATCGAAGCAATTAGAAGAAGGTACCGTTCAACTAGCTGATGGTTCGACTGAACTTGCTGAAAAATTGTCAGAAGGTGCAGAGCAGGCAAATTCGGTTGAAGCTAACGACGAAACGTATGACATGATGGGTGATCCTGTTACGGTTAAAAAGCAGGAAATTAACACCGTGCCTAACTATGGAACAGGATTCGCACCTTATTTTATCTCACTTGGTTTATTTGTTGGCGCATTGCTAATGTCTATTGTGTTCAAACTTAAAGAACCTGTGATTCAACCTAAAAATGCATTCCGCTGGTTCTTTAGTAAATTTGGTGTATTGGCCATTATTGGGGTCGTTCAAGCAGCACTGGTCGATGTCATTTTACTAACGGGTTTAAAAATTGAGGTCGCAAGTTTGCCATTATTCTTTGTCACATCCGTGATTACAAGCTTTGTTTTCTTAACGTTAGTTCAAATGCTTGTTTCCATGATGGGTGACCCTGGACGCTTCATTGCAATTGTGGTCTTAATTTTACAATTAACAACAAGTGCTGGAACCTTCCCGCTTGAGTTAATTCCAAATGTATTACAACCACTCAACGCATTGTTGCCAATGACCTATTCCGTTCAGTCCTTTAAGGCGGTAATATCAAGCGGTGATTTTGCCTACATGTGGCACAACAACTTGATTCTCTTAACCTATATGGTAGCTTTCATGGCAATTACAATTGGGTATTTTGCAGTTAAGATGAAAAAGGAAAATGTTCAGGTTGAAATGAATTAAAGGGTATGCGAAAAGCTAGGGATGCTGGTCCCTAGCTTTTCTTTGTATTATTTTCAGATTTTATTTTCCTAACCTTCTCAGGTGTTAATCCAACCTACCCCTTAAAAAAATTGCTAGTGTCAATACTTTCCAAGTCCTTCCCTTTAACTAGTTTTAACGTCGCAACGACCAGAAAGCTTACAATTACTAACAGAAGCCACGAACTCACTTTTCCAAGATGGACGAGACTCCACGCTTGAGTTTGATTTGGATACTGCCATGCCCCAAAGAAAGTTGCGATATTTTCAGCTACCCATATAAAAAATCCGATGAGTACAAAAGAAAGCGCTAGCGGCATCCGGTAGCGTGTTCCACCGACCTCGTACGTGACCCATGATTTCCAAAAAACAATAATCACAAGAGCCGATAACCACCAACGGACATCAATCCAAAAATGATGTGTGAAAAAGTTTAAATATATCGAAGCTGCAAGAGGTACCACTATCAAAAATGGCGGCCACTTCACTAGCTCGACATCAAGCCTCCTCCACGCCTGACAGAGATAACTTGCTACACTCGCGTACATAAATCCACTATACATAGGCACTCCAAACACTTTGAAAAATCCTTCCTCCGGATAGGACCAGGACCCCATATGTGTCTTGAAGATCTCTAAAGCTAGACCAATCAAGTGGAACAATGTTATGACCTTCAATTCATCCCGTGTTTCAAGTCCAGACCGCACCATCATCCACTGCATGAGAAGACAGATAATGAGCAACCAGTCATAACGAGGCAGGAAAGGAAGTGGGATTATTTGAGTTAAAGCCAATGAGGCAAAAATAACAACAGGAAACAAACACGATAGGGCCTGCTCCCAACCAAACTGAATTAACTGTTTTACTGCTTTCATCAATTGTGTCTCCTTTCTTTGTGGTTTGCTGATCATTTTTATATTGATTCTAATATAAAATTTATCGTTTTGCAATAAAGTATTATTGATATAAATTAAAATAAGCATTCCTCATTAGAGAAATGCTTATTTTCACAAACTATTTAACTGAATCTTACGGGACATTTTGTAAATAATAAGAATGTAAAAATTGATATGGAGGAGGGTCCTTGTGCCTAAGGAACAACCCAATAAGAACACAACGCGGACGAATGTCTCTGGAACCGATCCACAAAAAGTGAAACAAGAAATACAAAGTGATGTAAGCCAAGGACAAGGTGACATCACCTCCCGCGAAGCTGGAGCATTGCGTGATTAAAAAACCACTTAAAGTGGTTTTTTCTTTCTTAGTACTATTTTACAGGCATGAACAATGACAGATATAGTTCTTCACTTTCAACGACAATTGCTGTTAATCCAGTCTTCGTTTTTGTTTCGTGCCATTCATCCTTTTCCCAAAAAACAGCATCACCGGACGATACTTTTACGTACTCTTCTTTTTCATTACGAACATATCCTTCACCGTTCACCACTAAAAGCAGCTGTGGTGTAACAGCTTGGTGATACCCCACAATCCCATTTTCACCAAGGTGCATACAACTAATATGTGCTGGTTTATCCATCTGAATAATACGAGACATCATAAAATCAGAATTAAACTGTGATATATGTTTACCGCAATTTTTATCAAATTTATAAAATTCCATGTTATGACCCCCTTTACTCATTATTATTCAGTACTACATATTGAATTCCCTCTTTTTTTCCATCAAAAAGGGGTATGAATCCTCTCTTAGATTCATACCCCTATTAATCATCCTGCGTTTTTTATAAGTTTCATATTTAATTGATCAAGCATATCTTTTGTCATTGTTTCAAGATTGTACTGTGCCTTAAAGCCCCATTCTTCCTTTGCAGCTGTGGCATCGATTGAATTTGGCCAACTCTCGGCGATAGCTTGGCGAACTGGTTCAACCTTATACTTCATCGCAAATTCAGGAATATGCTTTTTGATTTCTGCCGCAATTTGCTCAGGCGCGAAGCTCATCGCTGTTACATTGAAAGCATTCCGGTGTTTCAACTTGCACTCGTCTGCCTCCATCAAATCAATAATGGCTTGAAGCGCATCTGGCATATACATCATATCCATATATGTTCCTTCTGCGATATAAGAAGTATAGCTTTTATTTTTAAGAGCTTCATAATAAATTTCCACTGCATAATCCGTTGTACCGCCACCAGGAGGGGTCACATACGAAATAAGTCCAGGAAAGCGAAGCCCTCTCGTATCCACACAATACTTATGATTATAATAATCACAGAGCAATTCACCCGAAACCTTGTTCACCCCGTACATTGTCGTTGGGCGCTGTATGGTATCCTGCGGTGTTCCATCCTTTGGCGTAGATGGACCAAATGCACCAATTGAACTAGGCGTGAACAATTGACAGCGCAATTCACGAGCAACCTCTAATGCATTGACAAGTCCGCCCATATTTAAATTCCAAGCTAAAAGCGGCTTTGCTTCAGCCGTTGCTGATAACAATGCAGCTAAATGAATTAACGTATCCGCATCATACTTTCTCGCAATGTCATACATTGCTTTGCCATCCGTTACATCTAATAGCTCAAACGGACCAGATTGAACAATCTCACAATCCGTTTTACGAATATCTGTCGCAACAACATTTTCGGCACCATATACCTTGCGAAGCTTTGTGACAAGCTCTGACCCAATTTGGCCAAGGGCTCCGGTTACAACGATTTTCTCCATTATTCATTCCCCCAAGTGGTCAACCGACCTCTTTTAGATAATGTTCATTTCCTTGCCTACTTTTTCGTATATCGCAACGGCTTCATCAAGCATTTCCTTCGTATGAGCAGCAGTCGGCATATTACGCACCCTTCCTGTTCCTTGTGGGACAGTTGGGAATACGATTGATTTTGCATAAACGCCTTCTTCAATTAGCCTCTTACTGAATTCCTGTGTTTTCACTTCTTCCCCAACAATAACTGGTGTAATCGGTGTTTCACTGTGACCAATATCAAACCCAAGTTCTTTTAGCTGTTGCTTAAAATAGTTAGCATTATTCCATAGCTTATCGTGAAGCTCAGTACTTTCCATTAGAATTTCAATAGCTTTTGTTGCTGCAGTAACGTCGGCCGGTGTCACTGCAGTTGAGAATAGGAATGGTCTGCTTCGAACCTTAAGCCAGTCAATTAATTCCTTTTTACCCGCTACATAACCGCCAACAACACCAATCGCTTTAGAGAGAGTTCCAATTTGGAAATCAACCTTATCGGAAAGGCCAAAATGCTTAACCGTACCCGCTCCTTTTCCTAAAACACCTGAACCGTGTGCATCATCTACATATGTAATGAGATCAAATTCTTCTGCGATTTGTACGATTTCAGGTAGCTTTGCAATGTCGCCATCCATGGAGAAAACACCATCAGTAATGACCATGACTTTGTTATATAATCCTGATTCAGTTGCTTCCTTCGCTTTTTTACGCAAATCATCCATATCAGAGTGATTCACACGAATGATTTTTGCTTTTGAAAGACGGCATCCATCAATGATTGAAGCATGATTTAGCTCATCAGATAGAATGGCATCATTTTTATCCATCACGGCAGAAATTGCTGCCATGTTACAGTTAAAGCCAGATTGATATGAAATCGCTGCTTCAGTATGCTTAAACTCTGCAAGCTTTTCTTCTAATATTAGATGAAGATCAAGTGTCCCGTTGATAGTTCGAACCGCACCTGCACCAACCCCGTACTTGTCGATTGCCTCCTTCGCAACCTGTTTTAGGCGTTCATCAGTAGCCAAGCCTAAGTAGTTGTTAGAGGAAAGGTTAATTAGCTCTTTCCCATTGATTTTAATCATCGGTCCGTTTGCACCTTGAAGAGGATCGATCACATTATAAAGACCTTTACTCTTTAAATCCTCCAGATTTTCATGCAAAAATGAGTCCAAAACTTTCGACATCGGAAATCCTCCTTTGTATGTTTGTAAAACACAAGTGTATTTTCCATAAATACAAAATCATTTTTACAAACCCTTTTATATCAACATTTATACTTCATACTTTACCACATTATTCATCAAATGTTTATACCAAGTGGACACTTTTTCTTATTATTATTATATTATTTGTTTGTTTGGGATTTGTGATTCAAAGGATTGCTTTTATCGTTATTATTCTGGTTTCTTGGATAATGGGATTTTGGGTACGCTTTTGGAGAATTTAGGAAAAGGTTATAGTAAAAGAGCATAATTTGATTTCGCTTTTGGGCATTTATGGAAATACCTATCATATAAAAGCAAAATAAGACTTCACTTTTGGGCATTTATGGATATACCCTTCGTATAAAAGTATAATATTACTCCACTTTTGGATATTTGAGGAAAAACCCATCATATATAGGCGTAATATGTTACTGCTTTTGGACAATTTGGAGAAAACTATATAATAAGCTTGTGGAGTGCCTCCATTTGGTTTTTTTTGGGAGGTTGGTTACTCTCCAGAGTCTCTGGCTACCACTAAATGGATTTTTTTAGGAGCGTGATGGCACTCTAAACCCGCTGAAGCACAATCATCTGGTTATTTCTAGGAGGTTGGTATCTTTCCAGAGCCTCTGGACTATCACCAACTGGATAAAACGAGGAGGCCAGCACCCCCGCATTTTTAACAAACTATCTAAAACACAAAAAAGACCATTTCTGGTCTTTTTATCATTTTAAGTTACCTAAAAATACGCCCGAATCATATTATGCAACCTTGGTCTTAGTCGTAAAATATGCGGCTGTCTTCCAAAATGAACACGATTTGTTAAAAGAATGACGTTAAGGTTTACCGAAGGATCAAACCAAATACTTGTACCTGTGAATCCGGTATGTCCATATGACCCTTCAGAAAATAAATCACCACAGGATGACAAGACTGGGCTTTTTAAAATCCACCCTAATCCACGATATTCGCTATCAAATGAGGTGTGGTTTTGTCTGGACAACCGAAGAGATGCCGCTGACAGTATCCTCCTTCCCTTATACACCCCGTTGTTCTCAATCATTTCAGCATACTTCTGCAGGTCCTGTATAGTAGAAAATAATCCAGCATGGCCGCTAATTCCACCCATTGATTCTGTGTTATCGTCATGGACGATTCCGTTTTTGTATGCTTTCAGCTTCTCACTATATTCCGTTGCAGCATATCTTTCTTTTTCAAAGGTCGGGTTAAATCCTGTCTCCACCATTTCAAGTGGAGTAAAAATCTCTTTTTCTACAAATCTTTCAAATGGTTGCCCTGTAACCATCTCGATTATTTTATAAAGTGTAATTAATCCCAAATCACTATAAATAACTTTGCTACCAGTTGGTACTTCAAGCGACTCTTCAACTATTCTTTCAAGAATTTGTTCGGTGGATAGATCTTCTAAATAATATTGCTTATGCGCTGGCAATCCTGATGTATGCGTTAACAAGTTTCTTAATGTTATATGCTCTTTACCATTTTGCGCAAACTCCGGAAGGAAAAAAGCCGCTGTATCATCTAATCGAATTTCCCCATTGTCGATTAACTTTAACACAACCGGTAAAGTTGCAACTACCTTTGTTAAAGATGCGAGATCAAATACTGTATCGCTTTTCATTGGTGCTCTTCCCGGATAAACTGCACGATTTCCAATAGCCTCCTCCAAAAGGACTTTTCCATTATGTGAAACACTAATAACGGCTCCCGGAATATGTTGTAAGTCAATTTCTTTCTGAAGAAATGCCAGAATCTTATCCTTCATTCAAATTTGCCCCCTTAAACCTTTTTAAAATAGGAATCATAGCTTTTACAAACCTCAAACCCCAGTTTATTATAAAACTTCACTAATCCCGTCCAATCGATTAGCATCGAGCGAATATGGCGCTTATGCAGGTACAAAACGGCAGCTTTGACAATGAACAATCCATATCCATGATTTCGTTCATTCGAATCAATACCCAAGGGACCAATCCCGCCCAGTTCCTGTTGATATAATGGTGACCAATAGACATTTTGAGCAATCACAGGTGATTTCGAATCATTTATCCTGCAAAAACCGATTATCCGATTATCCTTTTTGAGGACGACAAACTCCCTGCCGTGACCGCCCTTTTGAAAATATTGAACCGCTTCGTACTCCCATCTTCCTGGAAAACAACGATGCATAAACGATAAAAACTCGTCCTTTTCCTCGATTTTAAGGAGGCCATGCTCAACTCCATCTAGAGAAGGAGCCACCATTTCATTATCTTCAAAATGACAATCTAAGTCATGTTCCTTTGTACCTTGGATGTACCCATGCTTTTCAAACCATTCAGCGACTTCACCAAATTGGGATGGAATTCCCGGAAAGTAATGCCATGTATCCTTACCAAGCCATATATGATTGACTCCACTCTCTTTTAATTTCCTCTCAGCATGGTCAAGCAGCTTTTTACCAATTCCTTGGTTACGGTAATTTCGGTCCACCAGCAATACCTGGATCCATCCTGTTTCCTTACTAATCCCTACATTGATTTCATCCTGCCATCTTTTTGCCACAACAAATCCTACTACTTGATTGTCCTCATTTACAGCCATAAGGGACCCTTCTGTAAAAACATTACAATCGACAAAACTATTTTGCTTGAATAAATCATTTCCCATCGGAAAGTCATGACCTATCTCCCGATTCCAAAGACCTACCAACTCTTCTAACCTATCAATATTCCAACTCCTGTATTCCATACATTTATCTCCTTTACTTTAGGTTTTTGTAAGGATATTGCGGTTTACAGTAATAAAATATAATTTCATTTAATTATAAATTATATGTTACCACATTTTATAGATGATAGCTTTAAAATATTAGTTTAATCCTACGTAAGTATTATTGAAACAAAAAATCAACGATGATAAACTAGATTTAATTCAATCCTTTTTTCCTAGGTTGATAGAATCAGTAGGAGGTGATTTAATAAAGGTCACTAAATAGCAATATGCACACCATGATTTCACACCACGACATTATCTACCACCTTCCTCAAGATTAAACATCATGCATTCATTTTAATGTTATTAACGTTTGTACTTATCGCTAAGGAGCTGAAGGAGTTTGTCAAAATTTTTCCGAATATTTTGCCTTTCTATCATTCTTTTTGGAAGCGTTTTCCCTAGTGCGTTTGCACAAGAAGGAAATTCTAATTCCGCATCCTATATTGATGTTACTACTATTGAACCAGGTGGAAATGCTGTAAAAGGAAGTCCATTAGTTACAGTTGTACCTGATCCATCAAAGCTAGTTCAGAAAGTACAATTTTTTGCAAAGGCTGTAAATGAGCCTGATTCTGTGTATTACCCGTATGCTCCATTATCGAAAGCTCCTTTTTCATGGAGTTGGGCTACAGGTGACCCTTGGGTTCCAGATGGTGAATATAGCTTACGAGTTGATATTACTTACACTTCTGGAGAGGTTGAAACTGTAGAAAGGAACGTCTTTGTTCAAAACTACGCGGAGCCAACATCTCCTGAATCACCAAAAGATTTACAGGTAACATCACGAACAGCCTCAAGTGTTGATTTAGCCTGGACTACCTCTACTTCTACAAAACTATTTAATTACGAAGTCTATCAAGATGGCGTAAAAATTGCTGAGACAAAAGATACGTCTTATGTGATCGAAGGTCTTGATGCCGATACTTTATACCAATTTAGGGTGAAGGCAAAAGATATCTATAATAATGTAGCCATTGATGATAATTCGATTACTGTATTAACGAATGAAACAGTTACATCCCAACCATTTATTAGTGAAATCCAGGCGCCTGAGCCTAATGGGGCTTCACCTAGAAGTGAAGGATACTCTGGAACGATTACTGTTTCAGTGACTGTTGAAGACCCAAGTGTAGAAAATGTGGAGCTTTTTGTAAAAACAACAGCTGCACCAGAAAGTGATTATTGGAAGTTTCCTATTACGAAAAAAGATGGGGAAACTTATAGCGTTGATTGGGTTACAACATCTGCTCCTGAAGGGACCGCGATTATAAAAGCAGTTGCTACAGATTCCAACGGGCAAAAGACAACGGTTTCAAGAGTATTCTTAGTAGACAATGTGATTGAAGGGTATATTCCGCCTGAGTGGGATCCTGCCGATACACCACCCGGGAATTACATCATTGCCTATTTAGCTGGCTGGGCAACATTAAGCGGATTTAGTATCATGCATGATTTAGATGCTAGCCGTCTTACACATGTCAATTACGCATTCGGACTTGTTGGACAAGACCATAAAATCAAAATGGAAAATCCAACAAATGACCTCCTTAATTTTGCGGAACTTCGCAAATTG
The DNA here is from genome assembly GCF_020731355.1 of Bacillus sp. REN16. Classification (GTDB taxonomy): domain Bacteria; phylum Bacillota; class Bacilli; order Bacillales; family Bacillaceae_L; genus Ferdinandcohnia. Next base: position 289,234 of record NZ_JAJFZK010000003.1, read on the forward strand.
AAGGAAAAGTATCCACATTTAAAAACTACTATCGCTGTCGGCGGTTGGGGTGGTTCCGGAGGTTTTTCTGAAGCATCCGCAACCGATGAAGCACGTACAATATTTGCTGATAGTGTAGTAGATTTTATTACTGAACATGGCTTTGATGGTGTTGACTTGGATTGGGAGTATCCGGTTAGTGGCGGAGGTCCTGGCACATATCCGAACCCTGCTGATAAGGATAACTACCCGCTTCTTTTAGAAAAGATTCGTGAAAAGCTTGATGAACAAGGAGAAAAAGATGGCAGGCATTATTCGCTTTCCATTGCTGGTGCCGCTAATACAGGCTTTGTAAAAAATACAACAATTGGGCTATCCCAACAATATTTAGACTATGTACAGGTCATGACTTACGACATCCATGGTACTTGGGAACCGCTTGCGGACCTGAACGCACCACTATATGATGACAACGGTAAAACATGGAGTGTTGATAAGGCGATAACGGCCTACTTAGATGCGGGTGTTCCTGCTGAAAAAATCGTAATGGGAGTTCCATTCTACGGATATCGTTACAATGTTACATCCAGTGAAAATAACGGGCTTCGTCAACCATACCAAGGCAGTGGTTCAGCAACATACGGAAAAATTATGCGTGAAGATTATGTAAATAACGGATATGAGCGCTTCTGGGATGAAGGAACTCAAACACCATATTTATTTAATGCAGAACAATCCATTTTTATCACATATGATGATCCAGAGTCTTTACAAATTAAAGCTAACTATATCCGTGAAAGAGGACTTGGTGGAGCGATGATCTGGGAGATCAGCCAAGACCATGGTATCGATCTACTAGACTCTTTATATCAAGTGTTAAAGGATCCAATTCAAATTGATTTAGACACAGTTAATATATCTATCACGAATAAAACCTTGCAACAAAACCAAAATGAGGAGTTTAGTCTTGAAGGCATCTTAGCTAACAACCAAGAGGCTGACCTGACAGATGCGGGAATTGAATGGTTTAGCTCCGATTCTAATGTAGCAGCCATTGAAGATGGCAAATTAACTGCAAATAATGCAGGAACAACAGAGATTTACGCAATTGTTTCTTACAAAGGAAAAGAGGTTAAATCGAACATCATTACCATCACGGTTGAGTCAACAGTTGAAACACTAACTGAACAAATCACTAGCCTAGAAGAAAATGGTGAGATTAAACATTCCTTATCTAAACAACTAACAAATCGATTAAAGCAGGCAGAACACCATTATCAAAAAGGTGACAGCAAACAAGCAATTAAACATCTTGCTGATTTTGTAAAACATCTAAATAATAGTGATGTATCGGCTGAAGTAAAAGCGATGCTGGAGACTAATGTCAAATCGATTGAACAATCGTTTATGAAGTAATCACATTAAAAAAGGTTTTCTAGGCGACTAGAAAACCTTTTTATATTCACTCTTTACTAAAATTCCCTATAAAAACCTCTTCGACCTCTACTTTTTCCTCAAGCAGCCCAGCAATTACCGCTCCACCAACTGGTTCAATCCCTGGTCTAATAAGCTTGGCATGGATTGAATACTTTCCAAAAATCTCTTCCATTGGCCCCTTAAATAAATCAAGTCGGTTAAAAAGCCCTCCCGCAAGGACGACAGGTATTTCATCCGCTCTTTCCGATCCGGAAAATTGTTTGATTGTTAAACAGCTCACTGCTTCTCCGATATGAATTGCATTTTTTCGTATGATTGCTTGGGCAACCGGGTCTCCATGGTCAGCTGCTGTAAAAACATATCTGCTTAAAGAAGCGATCAATTCCTTTGGATTTACTGCGTTATAGATGGTATGGATGATATCCGGAAGGGCCAGCGCATGAAAATGGTCACATATTAATGTAGTTAACTCTGTCCTTTCTCCTAATCCATCATGTGCCCGAAAAGCTGCTTGTAATCCTTCACTGCCCACAGCAAAACCACTTCCACCCTCACCCAGCAAGTAACCCCAGCCACCCACACGGTCAAGAACACCTTCACTGTTTAAACCAAAGGTAATCGAGCCAGTACCTGCAATTTGAACAACCCCTGGTTTTCCTAAAGTACCTGAATATAGGGCTGTGATTGCGTCGTTATTAACCGTTACTGGAATGGACCCAGGCAATAAGGATTCTAGTAGTTGCTTCATCTCTTTCCGCGCTGATGGATGATCAACTCCGGACATCCCTGCATACACTCTTTTCACCTCTAAAAAGGCATCCTTGCTCTCGGTTTTTAATCTTTCTATTAACTTGCCAAGCTCTATTTTTAAGTCTTCCTTTTTCACGTTATTTGGGTTCGACGCCCCTACCGTAGCTTCAGCGATGATTTTTCCCGTTTCAGTGGCAATAACCCCTTTTGTTTTTGTTCCACCACCATCAATGCCTAGGATATACATTCATGATTCCCCCATTATTTGTTATAAAAAAGACTAACCCATTTTCGAGTTAGCCCTTGATTTCAATTGTGCTTTTTCTTATCCATTAAAAATTCTACTGCTTCACGAGTAGCATTTAAATGCATAAGCGTGTCATCGTATTGTAATGAGGCTACACACATAAATAGAATATCAATTACTTGTAGTTGTGCAATACGAGAAGATGTAGCCCCACTTCGAAAAGTAGTTTCCTTGGTTACGGAAGTATATAGCTTTATATCTGCGAAATCGGTAACAATTGAACTGCCATACTTTGTTAAGCTGATAGTTGTGGCATTTTTCTCCTTCGCCAACTGTAATACCCTTGCAACCTCTTTTGTTTCCCCTGAAAACGAAATTCCTACCACCACATCTTCTTCTTCTGCATTGGCAACCTGTGTTGCCGCCATATGCATGTCTGCAAAAGCATAAGCTATTTTATTTATTCTAAGAAATTTTTGCTGTGCATCCTGAGCGATAATACTAGATGCCCCTACACCAATAAAATGGATTTTTCTTGCATTTCGTACTACCTCAATCGCCTTTTCCAGCTCATCCACACTTAGTAGTTCAGCCGTTTCACGAATCGTTTGTATGCTATTATTTGTCATTTTTTCTACAACAGAAACAATCGACTCATTTGGCTCAATATCACTAAATCCCGAATCATTTGTTTTCTGAAGATCCCCTGCGATGCGCAGTTTTAAATCCTGAAATCCTTTTAGATTAAGAGATTTACAAAGCCTAATAACGGCTGCACCACTTGTTGAGCTTCTTTTTCCTAATTCGTTTGCAGTCAAGGAAATAGACTCCTGTGGGTTTTCAATAATATAAGAAGCAATTTTCTTCTCAGAAGGCGGTAAGCTTGGAAGCATTTCGGTAAGAATGACAAGTCCTCCATTTGTAGACATACATGTATCAGCTCATTTCTTTTTATCTAAACTGGATTTTGAAAAACAATCCCATTTATAAATAGTTTATTCTAATCTTTAATTTTAACTGAAAGAGGGCAAATCTTTCAATGAAATTATAGGTCCTTCTTCATCACGTGAAATGTACGAGTGATTTCGAATCCTGTCTTTTTATAAAGATACCCCGCAGATGTTTTTTCTCCTGTCCAGAGGAACCAGGCACCATGTAAGCTTTCTGATTTCATATTTTGTAAGCATAAATGCAATAAAATTTTTCCTAATCCTTTTCCTTGCTGTTCAGGGTCAACCCCAAAAGGACCGAATCGGTCTGGTACCTGCTCATAGCCACCATAAATACAGAATCCCACAACTTTATCACCTTGTCTTGCAACAAGAATTCGCTCCATCGGCAACCCTTGTAAAACTCCTTCACGGATAGCTCTACCCCAATCAGGGTTAAACTTCAAATTCGCAAATTGAATGACCTCGTAAAGATCTTTATCCTCAGCTTTTGTAAAGGTATATCCCTCTTCTTCCCTTTGTTTCACAAGCTCTTTTATTTCATCTGAAAGCTTAAAATCTACTAAATTACGATCCATCGCGATTGGAGAATATAGCTTTGTAAATCCTTGTGCCTGTAAGAATTGAAAGGCTTCCGGATAAGCATCCTCATCAATACCGGGCATGATATAATTTGGCGCATATGAAGAGAAAAAGACATGCTTTCTATTATTCTCTTTTAAAAATTCAACCGCCTCTAACATTAATTGCGCACCAACACCAGATCTTTGGTGATTTTTATCAACGAAAAAGAATGGAATCCACCCATTATCTGGTTCTAGATCTGTACCAAACATTGGCAACAGCCTTCTAACCGCGTATACACAGCCTACTAATTTATTATTCTCAAAAGCGAGCCGCATTCCAGCTGGATCAAAGTTTGCATCTAATAAAACAAGATTACGGAAACGCTTTGATGTAATCGGGTCCTTCCATAAAGATTGATTCCATAGTTCTACAATTTGTTTTTCATCACCTGATTGATAATGTCTATATTCCACCATACTAATTCACTCCCTTAGTTGCTAAATCGATTGCCTTTCGAACAAATCCATTAGCTGAATGAATATGCTTTTTTGCCTCTTCAAAGGAAACACCTGCTCTAATCATGACGATAGCTGGCTTAACCTCATAATTTGTTATCTCCAATACTTCCTCCGCTTTACTATAAGGCACATTCGTGATTGTTGAGACGATATTTTTAGCTCGTTCCTGCAGCTTAATATTACTTACTTTTAAATCGACCATTAGATTTTCATAGACTTTTCCAACTTTGATCATCGTTGAAGTCGTAATCATATTTAAAATTAGTTTATGGGCAGTCGCAGCCTTCATTCGAGTTGAACCCGTTACGACCTCAGGTCCTGTTTCAACCTCGATGGCAATGTCAGCATGCTGACTGATTTTGGAATTTTTATTGCTAGATAGACTAACAGTCTTTGCACCAATTTGCTTTGCATACTGAAGGGCACCAATTACGTAAGGCGTTCTTCCGCTAGCTGCAATCCCAATAACGACATCAATGTGTGTCAGATTTCGCTCTTCTAAATCCGTCGCACCTAAATGAATATTATCTTCTGCACCTTCTACCGCTTGAATAAAAGCATTGTTTCCGCCCGCAATAATTGCTTGCACAAGGTCAGGAGGAGTACTGTAGGTTGGTGGACATTCAACCGCATCCAAAATACCAATTCTTCCACTTGTTCCTGCCCCAATATAAAATAATTTGCCACCCTGACTTAAAGATTGATAAACTAATTCCACTGCTGCTTCTACTTCAGGCAGGACATCTTCTACTCGATAAGCAACCGTTTTGTCCTCATTATTAATTGTTTTTAAGATATCCATTGTGGACATATTATCAATATGTCCAGAATGCTTATTCCTCATCTCAGTTGTTAAAGCTGATATATTAGTCATATGTTTACCATCCTATTTATACAAAAGATATGGTTCTCTTTGTTTTTTGAAAGAAGCGACCTGCTTATTGCATGTCTCCAAAAAGTCACTTGAAGTCCCATTTAAAATATGTTTTTTTAATTTTTTCGTTCCTGCTAATAAATCAAAAAAGTATTTTCCATTATGATTACTAATGAAACTGAAATCATTTGGATACATTTCAGCTATCGTTTCTATAAGTAAAATTCCCGCTTCTAAAGAATTTAATTTTCGTCGATCTACTACATGCAGTTGTATTCCTCCGCAAACCTCGTCTTTATGCTTTTGGTAAGTAGGAATAAACGATGTAGGGCGTGCTAGCACACCTGAAACCTTATTTTGGTTAAATGTCTTTGCTAACCTGTGCCCATCAATAAATGGGGCACCAATATATTCAAAGGGCCTAGTTGTTCCTCTTCCTTCCGAAAGATTCGTTCCTTCCACTAGACATATTCCAGGATATAAGATATTCATATCAATGTTCGTGGTGTTCGGTGAAGGCGGAACCCAAAAAAGATCTGTTTCGTCATAATACATATCCCTTTTCCAGCCTTGCATTGGAACCACCGTTAACTCACAATCATACCCAAATTCATGCTTATACAATAAAGCTAGTTCCCCGACAGTCATCCCATGTCTGTTCGGAATTGGCAGTAAACCAACAAAGGACCTTACATCTTCTTCAACTAAATTCCCTTCAAGCTTTTCTCCTGAAACAGGATTAGGCCGATCTAATACGATAAATTCTTTACCTTGCTCGGCACAAGCCTCCATCACATAGGCCATTGTATAAATGAAGGTATAATACCTTGAGCCGATATCCTGGAGATCAAAAACAACAACATCAACAGTCTCAAGCATTTCCTTACTAGGCTTTCTGCTTTCCCCATATAGGCTAAAAACAGGTAAACCTGTATATGGATCTATTGTCGACTCTACCTTTTCCCCTTCTTTAGCATCCCCTCGAATCCCATGCTCCGGAGCGAAAAGGGCCGTTAACTGAATGTCTGGGTGTTCATGGAATAAATCGATGGTAGGAATGAGCTGATGATTGACACCTGTCATATTTGTAACAAGTCCAATCCGTTTTCCTTTAAACTCTTGTACTCTCGTTTCCAAAAAAACATCAAGTCCTAGCTTCATTTTATCCATTCACATCCTTCATTGGGGCAGAAACAACTGCCCTATCTGTCTTTCGGTTGGCCAACTGAATATTGGCTGCTGCATTAAGAGTGAAGACAGCCATGATACCGACATATAACAATAGAAAGCCAATAATGGTAAGCGATAATAACACAGTAATCGAAGCAATTTGAATAAATAATCCAAATGAATAAACCGGTTTCGCCATAAATATTCGGATGGACTTATTCATCACAGTAAAGATTTTGCTATCTTCGTTAACAAGAAGTGGAATCGCATATACTTGAGAGACTAAGAACATGAAACAAAAATAGGTTTGGAAGATGCTAAAAATAAAGAGTCCATACCCACCATTTATTTCAAAATAGTACCACCATGTAGATACTGGGATTAAAAGTGCAACTAAATAGAAGAACCCAATAATTAATGACCTTTTATAGAAGCGGCCGAAAGAAGAAAAAAATCCAGGTATGACTCTTATTCTTTTCTTCTCTAAAACTTGCTTCATCACTACAAGTACTGCGACTGTTGCCGGAAATAATGTTAAAAATAGATAAACTATCGCACTCGGAAGCGGTAATATAAAGATAGCCGGAACTAATAATAGTGACCACAGAACACTAACACCTAAAACCGTTGTGATGTTCGTAAAAATCTGATTACCTGTTTTGACTAATAGTTTACTTATACTTAACATTTTATTACTCCCTTTTTTAGACGATTCTTAATTGTGTTGCGGGGTCAAACAAACTCATTTTTTCAAGGTTGAAATACAATTCTTTCTTCTGAAGTGATTCAACTTTATATTCCGATGATACCTTCGCTGTAATCGTTTCTTCACCAATTGAGAAATAAAGCAATAGCTCTGAGCCTAAATGTTCAACTGCTTTTATGATTGGTGCAATGATATTTTTTTCAGGCTTTGTATGCATTGCGTCTGTATTAATAATATCCTCAGGTCTAATACCGAAGACAACCTCTTTACCTTGGTATGCATCGTATTTCTTAACTAAAGACTCAGGGATTGTAAATGTATAATCAGCTGTAACAATTTGATTTCCTGATAGTCTTGCCTTTGCGAAGTTCATTGGAGGTGATCCAATAAATCCAGCTACAAACATGTTCTTTGGATTGTTATATAGTTCTTCAGGGGAAGAAATTTGTTGAATTTCACCTTGATTCATGACAACAATTCTCTCTCCTAACGTCATAGCCTCAACTTGGTCATGCGTTACATAGACAATCGTTGCTTCCAGCCTCTTATGAAGCTCTGCTAATTCAATACGCATTTGTACACGTAATTTTGCATCCAGATTACTTAATGGTTCATCAAATAAGAACACACTAGGATTTCGAACAATCGCACGGCCTACTGCAACACGTTGTCTTTGACCTCCGCTCAGTTCCCTTGGCTTTCTTTCTAATAATGATTCGATGTTTAATATTTCAGATGCTTCCTTGATTTTTTTCTCAATTTCTTGTTTCGGAACCTTTAAATTTTTCAATCCAAAGGAAAGATTCTCCCTAATTGTCATATGTGGATATAATGCATAATCCTGGAACACCATGGCAATATCTCTTTCTTTCGGGTGGACTTTATTGACTAAGCGATCACCGATGAATATATCTCCTGATGATTGTCTTTCCAGCCCTGCAATCATACGTAATGATGTTGTTTTACCACAGCCAGACGGCCCAACAAACACGAGAAACTCTTTATCTTTAACAGTAAAGGTTGAATTATTAACAGCCTTTACTTTTCCTTTACTTTCATCTTCAAATTCTTTCACTACATCGACAAACCTAACTTCTGCCATACGTAAGAGCCTCCTATCCTTTCACTGCACCAATTGTAATTCCACGTAAGAAGTATTTTTGCAATGCTAAAAATATAATAAACATCGGTAGTGCTGTTAAAACAGCACCTGCCATCATTGCTCCATAATCGGCTGTATACTGATATCTAAAGCTAGTTAAACCAACTTGTAACGTTCTCATCGCATTTGAGTTTGTTACTAGGAATGGCCAGAAGAAGCTATTCCAGTTCGCAACAAATGTGAAAATCCCAAGAACGGCTAGCCCCGGCTTTGCCATTGGCAGCATAACCTTCCAGAAAATCATTGGTTCTGAACAAGCGTCAATTCGTGCAGCATCAATTAATGTTGACGGTAAAGATTGCATAAACTGTCTCGCCAAAAACACGTTTGCAGTTGTTACCAAAGTTGGAACGATTAGAGCTGTATACGTATCAGCAATTTGGAATGTGTTAACAACTAAAATATATAACGGAATTAATGTTACTTGGCTCGGTATCATCATAGATGCAAGTAAAATCCAAAATATCGTATTTCTCCCTGGAAAACGCAGCTTGGCAAATGCATAACCAGCAAGGGATGCAAAGAAAACATTTGATAATGTAAGAATTGTAGAAACTACAACACTATTAAAAAACCATCTACCAAAACCACCAACTTCAAATACTCGCTTATACGCATCAAGAGTCGGCTGTGTTGGAATTAATTGTGGTGGTACTTGTGTAATCGCACTTGTATCCTTAAAAGAGGAAGTGATCATCCATAAAAGTGGGATAAACGTTAAGATTGCCCAAATGGTTAGGACAATATAGATTAAAACTTTACCAATTTGCTTGACGGTCTTTCTATTTCTATCTTTTCTCTCATCCTCTAATAATTGTTTTTCAAAATTAGTGACGGGGTTTGTATTCATATCTATCAATTCCTCCTAGTATTCCACATCACTAGACATGAATTTAAATTGTAGTATAGAAATGACAATGATAATAAAACCAAGAACAAATGATTCTGCCGCTGCTAAACCAAAGTCAAATGCTTGGAATGCATGGTCGAATATTAAATATGCGATTGTTGTAGTTGCAAAGTTTGGTCCACCCTGTGTCATAACATATGCCTGTTCAAACACTTGGAATGATCCAATGATCCCCATGACTAACATGTATAATGTTGTAGGCTTTAATAATGGCCATGTAATATTTTTTAATTTAGACCACCAGCTGGCAGAGTCAATATCTGCGGCCTCATATAACGATTTTGGAATCCCGCCCATTGCTGCCAAATATAATAATACTCCGGTTCCATGACCACCAATATACGTCATTAGAATGAGAGAGAATAATGCAGTGTCTGGGTTTGCCAACCACATTTGTGAGTCAAATCCAAAAAATCCTAAGATTGCATTAAATAATCCTGCGCCTGTTGGATCAAAAATCCACAACCAAATTAATGACATTGTAATTCCAGACGTAACACCTGGTAAGTAAAAAGAAGCTTTAAAAAATGTTTGCGATTTACTATTTAGCGGGAAAATCATCATTGCTAAGAAAAGCGTGATAATGATGTTAACTGGCACTGTACCAACTGTGTAAATAACGGTATTCTTCATCGCTTTCCAGAAAATATCGTTGTTTAATAATGTTTTATAATTGTCCAACCCAATCCATTCGGAGCCCATAACACCGTACTTTTGAAAGCTGTATATAAAGGACATGAAGATTGGATAGACTGTGAAGAATAAAAATAATAGTAGCGGAACTGCAATAAAGGCGTAACACCAACCATAGTCTTTGATGAACTGTATAAAGTTTGACCATGAATATTTTTTTGCGTTTCCATTCCCAGGATTTGCTGATGTTTCCACTGTTTCATCTCCTTTACATTTCTGAGCTTCCACATACCTGCGGAAGCTCAGAAATACTACCTACTTAAGACCAATTGAGTCTGCACCTTTTTTCCAAGCTTCGATCGTTTCTTCAGCTGTAGCATCACCGATAATGAATGATTGGTAATTAGGAATAACAACTTCCATTCTAACTTTCCATGCTTTATCTGGTAGATCTTCAGTTAATTTTGCTGCAGGTGTTAGACTGCCAAGGTATCTTTGAATAAATTTACCGTTTGGAGTATCTAATTGAAGCATATCAGAGAATTTCTCTTGACCTGTTTTTAATGCAGGTGGTAAGAACATTGTTGCAGCAGTAATACTTGATTCAGTACCAGTTAAGTGTTTTAAAACTTTAGCCGCATTTGCAGTGTGCTCGTCACCTTGGTAATTCTTTTGTTTAAATAGCATTAAACCACCGGCACCACCGTAAGCCGACTCTTTTTCGCCATCTTTATGTGGCATTGGTAATAATACAAAGTCGATTTTTTCGCCTTTTACTTTACCAGCGTCAATATCTGCATTTCTTTGGTTAACCTCATTGATTTTGTATGGGCCTGTACGTCCATAAATCGCTGCTTGAAGATTGTTGAACATTTCATCTGCTTTTGCCGCATCAATTCCACCAGTTTCTTTTGGCATGATCCCTTCATCTCTAAGCTTTGCTATGAAGTTCAAAGTTTCTAATGATTTTTCGCCTGTTAATGTGAACGAACCATCTTCTTCAACTTGGTTACGAACACCATTGTTCATTAATAGATGTGTAAACGTTTCTTCGTTTTGTCCTTGAGTTACAAAACCATACGTATCCCCATGCGTTGCGGTCTTAGCGATTTCGTAGAACTCGTCCCAAGTCCAGCCTTCGTTTTGTATCTTTTCAACGTCTGCTCCTGCAGCTTCAAGTAATGCACGGTTTCCACCCCAAGTGTGGACAGATAGGTAATGCGGGATACCCCATAGTTTACCCTCATATGTGTATACATCTTTACCATATTGCTCGATATCTGCTAATTCATCGTCATTCATATATTCATCTAAAGGAAGTGCTAATCCAGTGTTGATAAATTTTGCATTAAGCAATGAGAACATGATATCTGGTGGGTTACCAGCATTTAATGCAGTTGTAAATTTCTTTTCACCTTCAGCCCATGATAAAACTTCATATTTAACTTTAATATCCGGATTTTCCTTTTCAAAATCCTCGACTAAAGCCTGCAAGTCTTGTTCATAGCTATTTGCACCTGTTTCTTCATTTCCTTGGTAGTGAGGATATGTCCAAACTGTTATTTCGTCTTTGCCTTTTTTTGCATCTTTTTTCTCACCCTCGCCAGCGCTTTCTTTTGACGAGCAGCCAGCCGCTACTAGTAGAAGTAGTGCGATACATAAAATTAATAACTTCTTCATGCTTGTTTTCCCCCTGTTTTTGTTAGTTTATATGTTTACTTTGACCTTTTTAATAGAGTCAAAGGTAAAACCTGGTTTATGCAATTAGATTTCGTGTCCTGGAATAAATCCCCTTCTTACATTACCGCCAGTTGGGAATTTCAAGGTCTGTGCATATTTTGCTCGACTCACACAGCCTCTTATCGTTCCGAGCGCTTTGTAATAATCATGGTAACGGAATGAAGTTGAATTCATGATGAACCAATAATGTGACAATGCTTCCAGATATGTGTCAAATTCTTCTGATACGTCTACAAAAATATCAGGAACATACCCCTCCATGTCTTCCCAGTTTTCACTATGATAGAATGGATAGAAATGAGCTGGTAGACCTTCTAGATCAAATCCGGGAAGACCTGCCTTTAATTGAGCTGCTTCTACAATTCGCGGGCAAAGTGCATGATCAGGGTGCATACTGTTTACCCAGTGAGTGATTACTACAGTTGGGCGAAGCTTACGCATTAATGTAGCAACGCGCGTAACAATTTCATCGTCCATTTTTAATTCTGCATCTTTATAATCTAGTGTTATACTTTTTCCACCTAAAATCTCAGCCACTTTTTCAGCTTCTTTGATCTTCTGCTTGCGATAATCTTCAACTGAAATATGTGGAGGGTTTCCTTTTTCTCCTGCTGTTAAATGAACAAAAGTTACATCCCATCCGGCTTTTGCATATTTATGTGCAATTGCCCCACCTTGAATTTCAACATCCCCGCAGTGTGCCCCTACCAGGACTAAATGCTTCTTTTTTTCCATCTCGTTACACCTCTCTTATTTTTTGCCAATATGAAATTCTTCTTTAAAAATGATAAGAAGAAATTACCATAAAGATAACGCTTTCAATGCAGATAAAAAAATATAAAAATGCTTTATACTAAACTTAAGAACTACCAATAGTATATCACGGAAATAATATAAATGAAATCAAATTTTAATAAAAAATATATTACCTTGTTTTTATATTTCAATAATCCATCACTTTCACTTACCTTACAAACGTATGGCTGACTCGTGAATGAGTCAGCCACTTTTAACTTTTTTATTAACCTAAAACTCCGCGTTTCGCTATTTCAATTGCATTTCGAACAAACCCATTTGACATTTGAATACAACTTTTTGCAGTTTCGAAATTGACACCCGCTTTGATCATCACAATAGCTGGCTTTACTTCAAAATTCGAATGTTCTAATACTTCTTCCACCCTTTCATATGATTCATTCGTAATTGTAGACACAATGTTCTTTGCACGTTCCTTTAATTTCACATTACTTGGATTCACGTCCACCATTAAATTTTCATATACCTTACCGAGTTTAATCATGGTTGAGGTTGTGATCATGTTCAAAATGAGTTTATGGGCAGTTGCCGCTTTCATACGTGTTGAGCCTGTGACCACTTCTGGGCCTGTCGCTACATCAATTACAACATCTGCGTATTTACTAATCATTGAATCCTGATTACTCGATAAACTGATTGTTTTTGCCCCAATCTTTTTTGCATATTGAAGGACGCCGATCACATACGGTGTTCTCCCACTTGCTGCAATTCCGACTACTACATCTAGGCGGGTGAGCTTTTTTTCTGCTAAATCCTTTGCGCCTTGATGAGTGTCGTCCTCTGCCCCTTCGACAGCCTCCACCAAAGCGATCATTCCCCCCGCCATTATTCCTTGAACAAGCTCGGGTGGAGTGCTATAGGTTGGTGGACATTCCACTGCATCAAGAATACCAAGTCGCCCACTTGTCCCAGCTCCTACATAAAATAATCTGCCACCATTAAGAAGCGATGTATGGACTATATCGACAGTCGCCGCAATATCGGGTAATACTGCTTCTACACTATAGGCAACCGTCTTATCCTCGTCGTTAATCGTCCTTAATATCTCTCCGGTCGACATTTTATCGATAGTAGTACTATTTTCATTTCTCGATTCTGTTGTTAATGCTGCAATTTTTAACATGTATCATCCATCCCTTTTTGAGATTATTTGCCTCCCGCTGATCTCTTTTTAACAGTTACCGGCAGGTTCCCCTTAACCTCTTCATTCCCAAAAATGGCACCAGCCGCCACCTTTAATGCGGGATAAGTGAATTCATAGGTATTCATATAAACCGGAACATCTGGCAAATAACCAAAATCATATGGGCTTCTCATTGCAATCACAATGATAGAATCCTTTTCTTTTATCAGCTTCTCAATCAAAGTAATTTGTTTACTATTAGGCGTAATGGTGAGAGTACCTACAATGACCGTGTCATAGAGGCCCGCCTTTTCAACAATTTCCTCAACCTCTATTTCATTTAGCGAGCTTGAAAACTGATAGATATCTGCATCGGGCTCATATTCTTTGATTGCTTCTCCTAATGAAAGATTGGCATATCGCTTATCCTCCACTTGCATCGTTGTGCCATTATCAGGATGCACCACAAGAATGCGTGAGCTATTCGTAGAGAGTGGAAGAATTCCATCATTTTTTAAAATGGTCACACCATCTTTATATGCTTCGTGTGCAATTTCCTCATGCTGCTTACTTCCTACTGTTTCAGGTACATCTAGTTCTTCGTCTAAGGAAAGGTCATCCCAGCTTAGATACTTTTCTTTAAGTGTATTGATTCTTTGAATTGATTGGTCAATCTCCTCTTCTTTTAACTCTCCACTTTCAACTGCCTTCAAAATCTCCTGAATCGCCCCTACTTGCCTTTCAAGCGTATGGGAAATCATGATATAGTCTATCCCCGCTTTAAGTGCTGCAACAGCGCCCTTTTCGGTTCCGATTCCGTGTAAAATTGCGTTCATTTCCATACAATCTGTTGTAACAACACCATTGAACTTTAGTTTTTTACGTAATAATCCTGTGATGACCTTCCCGGAAATCGTTGCAGGTACACCTGGTTCTGTTTCAATTGATGGAAAATAAACATGGGCAGACATAATGGTATCTGCACCTTCGGCAATACAATCCTTAAATGGTTTTAATTCAATCTCCTCAAGGCGTGCCAACCCATGCGGGATGACTGGTAAATCCAAATGGGAATCGACATTCGTGTCCCCGTGACCTGGAAAATGCTTTAATGTTGTAGCAATTCCAGCCTGTTGCATTCCTTTCATGGATGCTCGGCCGAAGCTTGATACACTTTCGGCGGATTCTCCAAATGAACGTACTCCTATAACCGGGTTTTCCGGGTTATTATTAACGTCAAGAACTGGAGCAAGGTTCCAGTTAATTCCTAATGCCTTTAATTCTTTACCTGTAGCAACTCCCACATTGTAGGCATGATTAGGATTACCTGTGGCACCTAGTGTCATTGCACCCGGGAAGATCGTAGTTCCTTCACCTAATCGTCGGACCACTCCATTTTCCTGATCCACACATATTAATAACGGGTGTTTATACCCAGCTCTTTTTGCTTCACGCTGGAGATCCGTCGTAAGTGCTAATACCTCCTTAGGAGTTCCTATATTTCTACCAAATAAAATTATTGCACCAATATGATAGTCGTGGATTAAATCCCGTACCTCCTGTGGCACCTTAATTCCATTAAACCCAATAACAAGTAATTGCCCTGCTTTTTTTGCTAGCGTTGTATTTTCCATTTCTACACCTCTCCCTTAGCTTAGATTGTTTGCTGTAACGATTCTCCGATAAATATTTCGACCGACAGACCCTTCAGGCATCTTATATGGACCTTCAAAATAAAGACGTTCTTCTTCAAGCTCTTCAATTCGACTGATATTTCCCTTTAGCCATTCTTTGATTCTGAATTGTGCTGTTTCTATACGTGCGAGCAATCCACCATATCGGAGTTCAATGACCTCCCAGCCAAAAGGCTTATTCATCGAAAACCAGAGATGTCTATGCTTTATACGTAATTCTTGTGTACTTTCTATTAAACTAGCTAGTCGTTCATGAATTAATTCCATCTTCTTTTTATCTACCGAATCATATGCCGCTTTAAGCTGAATTCCAATTTCGGACTTCACACTTAGTACTCGTGACAACTGCAAATAAAACTCAAACATTTCCTTCCATTCCTGATTGTTTTTCCTCGCCTCTTCTAATCTAGGAATCAATTTTCCGTAATGCTGATTCATTGGAAGACCATGGATATTCCGATCGTATAAACCAATCAACACATCCTGCCAAAGTAAAATTTTCGATGGGTTCGACTCGTGTAAATTATTCTTGGATACACCAGGTGTTTCATCAAAAAGATTTAAAACCATGAAATCACTGTAAGTTCCACCTGTACAAAAATAAAATCGTTCCGCAACCTCTTGTTCCGTTACGGTTTTATGATAGGAGTGCTCAGCAAAAAGCTGTAGTATGGGTAATGAAGTGGCTAAAGGCGTCTCCGCACCGTTGTCCCCCCACATGGTTGCAAACACTTCTTTTACCCCTTCTTTTTTACAGACGTTTAAAGCCGCCTCTGTCGTGGCTATCGCCTTTCCATAATTGGGTGATATACCATTCCATGTCCAAACCCCACCAGCGAAAATGGGATCAGAGCCAAGTTCTTTGTGCTTCTGAATAAAAGTCTGATAGAACTCCTCTTCTGAATGATAATAGTCCCAATAAACAAGCTGAGTGTTAGGAATAGACTCAATTACATCCT
Source organism: Bacillus sp. REN16 (assembly GCF_020731355.1). GTDB lineage: Bacteria > Bacillota > Bacilli > Bacillales > Bacillaceae_L > Ferdinandcohnia. Next base: position 305,469 of record NZ_JAJFZK010000003.1, read on the forward strand.
GAGGTATTTTCGCTTCCAGATCATAATACCCACCGTATTTTGAACCTAAGCGGAAGTACATATCACTCCAAATCATTGACTTTAATCCAAGTTCCCCAGTGATTTCTACTACTTTTTTAAGATGTTTGTTCATAATTTCAAAGCGCTCTTCATAGCCGTTTTTATCTAAATATCGGCCTAGTCCTAACTGATGTGCTTCGTCCATTCCTATATGGATCCTTTTTGATTGGAACGGCTTTGTTGCAGCCGTAATAATTTTTTCTAAGAATTGATAGGTCTCAGGCTCCCCTACTAATAAAATATCAGCTGTGTCTCTTATATTTGATGCGTAATTCCATTTGAGGGCTTCAGTTAAGTGTGCAAGTGTTTGGATACACGGAATCATTTCAATGCCTAATGCCCCAGCATACTGATCACATTCTTTAAGCTCTTCCTCTGTATAACGCCCTCTCATGTAACCAAAATAGGGTAATTCCTTTACTTCATACGTATCTTCTGTATACACCATAAGAACATTCAATCCCATTACAGCCATCTTTCGTAACAGGCTCTTAATCTCATTAACTGTCAAAACGCCATTTCTAGAAGCATCCAACATCGCTCCCGTCATTTCAAACTGTGGTTCTTCTGTTATTTCAAAGGCTCCACCTTTTTTGATGTTTTCGAGCCATAGACCCAGCCCACGAAAGAAATGAATATTTTCCTGAAATTGAATTTCTGCTTTATTTGATTCATTTTTAACAAATATCGGGCCTTTTCTTTGAACAATATGAACATGGTAGCCATCATTCGCCTCTTGAAATGAAAATTCATGGGAAAGTATTTGTATACCAGATTTGATATTTTCGATATCACCGGTAAACCTAATATTCATATTGAAAATATCCTCCTTGTTCATTTTTGACAACGTTTCCAAATCAATATTTTCCTAATATCGTTTCTACTAATAAAGATATCATAAAAGAGTTATTTTTAAAATATTATTTTAATTAATTAAATTAATTTATGTATATTTATTTCAATCATTAGTCATTGAACTAAAAAAACGCCGCTGTTCGTTTTGAACAGCAGCATCAATTTTCCCCCTAATTATTCCTTTACACCACCAAGTGTCAGCCCTTTTACAAAATGACGTTGGAACAACATAAACACGATAATCATCGGGATGGATGCGATTGCCGCTCCACTCATTAAAAGCTTGAAGCTTGCCAAGTTTGCGTCCTGTAATGTTTTTAATCCGACTGGCAATGTATAAAGATTTGCATCATTTAATACGATGATTGGCCATAGGAAGGAGTTCCAGACATTCATAAACGTAAAAATGCCAAGTGCCGCTAGACCGGGTTTGGCTAGTGGAAGGATGATTTTCCAATACGTTTTCCATTCACTAGCACCATCGATTTTCGCTGCATCTATAAGCTCATCTGGAATCGAGTGCATAAATTGTCTCATTAAAAACACCCCAAAAACCATTGCTAGATCTGGGAAGATGAGAGCCCAGTGTGTATCCATAATTCCAAAATTTCGAACCATGATAAACAACGGTACTAAGGTAACCTGACCAGGTATCATCATCGTGGCAATAATTGACCAGAAAATAAGATTCCGCCCCGGGAATCGCTTTTTCGCGAGGACGTAACCGGCCATCGAGTCAAAGAGGAGAATACCAATCGTCACGACGACTGCGATATAAAAACTATTAAAAAACCAGATTCCTACATTATTTTTTTTAAACAATGTTGTAAACCCTGAAAATGTGTCTTCTATGATATGGTCCATGACTTCGCGGTGGTAGGCCGCTGCTTCAGTCTCACCTGAATTTTCAGCATCTCGGGCTTTTCCCCAGCGCTCAAAGTACTCTGTGATTCCCATCGGGTACATTTTGGGTGGATTTGAATCAACATATGAAACTTGACGTTCTAGTTCTTCATCCTGGTAGCTGCTTAGCTGCAGAGATGTGCTAAAAACCCAATACAACGGTAAAAGGGAAACTATCGCGAAAATCGACAAGAGCACATAAATAATAAGCTTGTTTACTTTTTGAATACCTGTTGTCATACTGCTTCCCTCCTAGTCGTCGTATCGAAGTAATCGAAATTGAATGACAGAAAATAGTAGAATGATAAAGAACAAAATAACAGATTGTGCTGCTGCAAACCCAAATTCAAAGTCCCTAAAACCTGTTTTATAGATTAAGTGAACAAGGGTTTCAGTTGCCGTTCCTGGTCCTCCACCTGTCATCATAATGATTTGTGTAAACACCTGAAACGAACCAATCGTACTTAGTAAAACTAAATATAGTGTTGACGGCTTTAACAGCGGCAATGTAATATGAAACCATTTTTGAAAGCTATTTGCCCCATCAATTGTTGCAGCTTCATATAATGTATTTGAAATCGAACCCATTGAAGCAAGGTAGAGAATAATCCCGACTCCAAACGGAATTAAACATTGCATGATGATTAAGGCCCAAAGTGCTGAGGATGATTGCCCTAACCAGTTTAGCGGCTCCATACCCAACCAACCTAACACATAGTTGAATAACCCAAAATCATAGTTATACATCCAGCGCCAGACCATCGCCACAATTACCATCGAAGTAACAGTCGGTAAATAAAAAGCTCCTCGAAAGAAGCTTTGAGATAGTTTTCCAAGAGGATGGATGAGGGAAGCAATGATAAGGGCACTTATTACGTTAAAAGGTACCGTTACAACGGTAAAAAGGAATGTATTCCCTAATGCATCATAAAAGGCATCACTTTTAAATACCTTTATATAGTTATCCAGACCAGCCCATTCACTCCCGAAAATTTTGTATTCTTGAAAGGAAATCACAAATGCCCACACCACCGGGATTGCAATAAATGCTGTAAACAGGATCAGTTTTGGAAGTAAAAATAAATATGCAGGATAGTTCTTTTTTATTTGTTGCCATATAGTCGATTTTTTTGTCAGTACTACTGCCTCTGCAGTTTGATGAACGGGTTTCAACGCGATTCCCCCAATCTTTCATTTGGCAAGGAAGGCAACCCGCCATGGACTACCTTCCTGACTAATTTCTACTCACCTAACAATTCATTGACCTTCTTTTCAGCAGCTTTCATTGCTTCTTCAGCTGTCTTTTCACCATTGAATACTAACTGAAGCTCTGTTTGAATGGCTTCATCAATCTTCTTCCATTCAGGGTGACGTGGAAGCATAACTACTTGTGAGGACATTTCTTGTGCACGCTTCATTTCAGGATTGTCCTTATATGGATCCATGTCCGCGGTGCTCTTACGTGCTGGGAAAGTTCCATACTCAGTTGCCATTGTATACTGCTCATCTGTTGTGGATATAAACTTGATAAATTCACCAACCATTTCTTTTTTTCCTTCATCCTTTTGATGGAACATTGTCCAGCCACCAACACCACCGATTGTTACAGCCTCACCTGATTTACCTGTTGGATAGTTTGCTACTGCAAAGTTAGTTGGATATTTTGTTTGTGCCGAACTAATAGCCCATGTCGCCCACGGTTGCATTGCAACTGTACGTTGCTCTTCGTTTGCCCATGCTTGGAATGTGCCTCCAACATCTTGACCACCCGATGTTTCCGGTGATACGTTATGTTTAAATTTTAAATCTGCAAGCTGTTGAATGGCTTCTACTGCTTCTGGCTCTGTAAACGTAAACTTCGTCAAATCTTCATTTAGTGGACTTCCACCATTGATGTAGAAGAATGGCCATGCTTCATAGTAACCCGGCAGGATATAGGTTGAGAAACCATATACATCCGTCTTACCATCGTTATCTCTGTCAAATGTTAACTTTTCAGCTGTTGCAAGGAATTCATCCCATGTCCATTCACCATTTGCAGGGGGTTCAACACCACGCTCTTCAAATAGGTCTAAGTTTAGAAGCATTGCATGTACGGTTAAGGAGTTTGGAACACCATATAATTTTCCATCAAATGTGTAAGCATCCAGTGCATTTTCATAGAAATCTTTTAACTCTTCTTCAGTAAATAAATCATCGACTGACTCAATTACACCTTGTTCAATATGGTCAATACTTATAGCACTTCCGCTAATATCAACAGGCGCAACATCAGGCCATGATTGACCAGCGATCGAAACACCTAATTTATCAGGAAGCTCTGCCCATGGTACTTGAACTAAATCCACTTTTACCCCTTCATGTGCTGCTTCGAATTCTTTAATTTTACTTTCCATCCAGTGAAATTTATTGTCTTTATCATCTGGCCAACGTGGTCCATCCCACACAGTGATTGTACCTGTCCACTCTTTACCGCCGTTTTCGTCTTTTGAAGTGTTTTCTTTCTTACTACAAGCCGCCAACAAACCAATCGCCAAAATACCTATCAGAAAAAGACTTAGCCATTTTTTCATCTTCCTTTTCCCCCTTACGTATCTTTCATCATTGTTTTCATTCTAGTCCCTGCATTAGCATTAAAAAGTAGCTCTCGCCTCCCTTCCTAATTTCGTCATTTATATGCTAGAGCGATTTTCCCCATAATTACTGGAGATTTTGCTCCTGTTGCTGATGGAAGATTATTAGGTCTTTTGTTAATGCATTGGTATCCTAGTAAAGCGAAAACAATCGCCTCCTTGGCATCAGCTGGAATACCTAATTCATCTGTACTACCTAGTTTGTAGGATGGAGGCAGATGAGCCTGCAATTTCCTTCGCAGTGTTTGATTGTACCAGCCACCACCGCTAATAATAACCTCATTGATTTTATAGGAATCTACAAATCTCTTACATTCGTCTGCAATCGTCCGTGCTGTTAGTTCAGTAATGGTTGCAATCTTGTCCTCTGGGGCCAAGTCGGCTTTTTTATTCCAGAGGTCTTTTGCATAATCAAGTCCGAACTGCTCCCGACCAGTACTTTTTGGCGCTAGTAAACGATAATAGTCATGATCTAAAAGTTCTTCAAGCCATTTCTCATCGATTTTTCCCTTTGCAGCTATTTCCCCATTTTTATCAAAGGTTTGTTTCCCATTCGTTGCCCACGTCGTAAAAGCATCTATTAGCATATTCCCTGGACCTGTATCAAATGCGTGCACTTGTTCATTACTCTCGGCAGGAGGTAAAACGGTTAGATTGGCAATTCCGCCAATATTAGCTAGGATTCTACCTTTCGAATTCTCCCTAAATAATAGGTCATCAGCATATGGAACCAACGGAGCACCCTGGCCACCAACTGCCATATCACGTGTTCGAAAGTCTCCTACTGTCATGATACCTGTCCGTTCCGCAATAACTGCGATATCACCAATTTGTAGGGTAGATCTAAGATTATAGCCTTCGACCTGTCTACCTTCTGGCTGGTGAAAAATCGTTTGACCGTGCGAGCTAATTAGATCGACGTCCTTCATCTCAAGACCCGCTTCCGTAATGACTTTTTTCGTGGCTTTTGCAAACAATTCGCCAAGTAACATATTTGATAAGGAAATATCCTCAAGCCGGGATCTGTCTGGATCACACAATGCTAAAATTCTTTCCCTCATTGATTCTGAATACGGAAGTGTTGTAAAACGAATTAATTTTATTTTGATTTCCTGATTATCGGTTTCGGAAATCTTAACAACAGCAGCATCGATGCCATCAAGTGATGTTCCAGACATTAAACCCACAACTATCTTTTGAGCCACTTCAAACTCTCCTTTTATCTTAAGTTCAATGCTTTTTTAAAAAGGTCTATTTTCCAAATAGTTCTAAAGCTACAGTTAATACATTATTATGTGGGTATAGAAGAAATATAATTTTAATTACTTTTTTCGGTAGATAAATTAATATTTCACGTAAAATATAGAACAAAACTGCTGCCCTTTTTTTGAACAGCAGTTTCGGGATTTTATTCTTTGTTTAAAACGGAAGATTTCTGTAATGACATATTTGGATAATAGGAAGTTAGAATTCTTTCAAACCCATACCCTAATGTTGTTCCGAGATAATACGCACCATATTGACTCATACCAACACCATGGCCATTTCCTCCCCCGTAGAAAGTAACACCATTCTCCTCATCAAACTCAAAACCAAAGAAAGCTGATGGCAAGATGGTATAGTTATCCAATGTACCTGTGTATTCTGTGCTACCTGCAGGAGCACGGTGTAAAACAACCGTTTCTCCTTGTGTAAAGGCATTACTTGGCCTAATCGTGAAACGAATATTGTATTCTTTTATGATTTTGTATGTTCCTGTTGTGCCTTCAATGACAAGCTCCATAATGTTTCCACCATCACCACGTTTCGCAACGTACATATCAACGAACTCCCCAATACCTTCAGTAGGGATTGGCTGGCTTACAAACTCTCCGGCTTCATTTTGATTTAACACAAATTTAGGGTCAGCGGCTTGTCTACCTGCAAGGTTCGCATTGATTGTATTCTCTAATTCCTCCTTTGATAGGCCCACCTTCCATCTGAACCATGGAGAATTTCCATCATAGCCTGTATGAGATAATGTTTTATAGAATTCAAGAATTTCCTCTTCACTTTGTGTATCAATTTCTAGCATTTTACTAGGATCATTTGGATCAAACGTATGACTTAATGCAATTAAGTATGGTACTACGTTGCTTGGGAATGTGCCATCCCCTTCAGCCCATACTTGGTGCTTCGACGCTCCATAGCCCCCTGAGGTTGAATAATATCTTGCATCTACTAAACTAGCATCTTGTCCTATCATGATGATTCCCGCTGTTTGATTCACAGCTTGTGTTGTGATAGCATTTTCAGGGGTATTGTTATACACCTGACTCATAACACTATCCAATACAAAGAATCCTTCTTTAGCAAAACGGTCACTTAAGTAGTCACCTAATGCATAGGTTCTAGCCGCTACGGCCTGTGCTTTTAGTGCATTTAAGCCGAAGGAAGCTGGCATTTCACTTGGAACCACCTGATATAGATAATGCTCCATATCAACCTCATTAATTAAATTTAGTTTGTCTCCTGTTGAAGATGTCGTAATTTCAAAAAACCCACGGTAAGACGAGTCTCCACTCGCCCTTGTGATATTTTCGACTTTAATTTTGCTACCCTCATCAGTAAATGCATAAAGTCTGTTTGGCGTCGTATACAACGCCTCACCCGAAGCGTTGGTTACAATGATTTCATTTGAAGATGATGAAAAAGTAACTTTCTCCCCAGCCGTAAATGTTTTTTCTGCAACTTTATCAATGATTTCAAGTCCAGCTTGAGAGCTTAGTACAATCGTATCGTGATCAACAGCTGCAAAGCCCGTTGTCATTATCCCCACCCGCATTGTTTCAATCGGGGTTGGACCATCAATAAAAACTTTCGTAATTTCATTTTTGTGATTAACTCGAACCGTGACATTTTCCGCACCAACTCTTACATCAGCTAGAGATTTTTGGTACACTCTGTTTTCCCCTCTTTGGGTGACCTTGTAATTCTTTGCAAGTTTTATAGTGCCCTGAAGCTCTAGTTCCAAAGTTCCATTTTCGTTATCCTTCGCCATAATTTTTTCATTGTATTCAACCCATGACCGGTTATCCTTCGCAGCAGATGCCTGTCCCCCTTGTGAAAAAAGGCCAGTAATAAGAACAATCATTGCCAAAGCGCTTACAAAATTACGTCCCATTCTAATCAGCAAAATATCCCCCACTCCCATAGTGTTTTTATTACCAGCAAGTTTTCTTAGTAAATTGAAAAAATTGCTAGTTTTGCTCTATTCTTTATTTCTTTAGGCTAACAAAATATCCCTTCATACTTTTTTACTATTTTTTAAAATAAAATTTTATAATCCCGTTTCATGATTCGTTAAGAAAAAGGCAATACTAGTATGTTTGGACAAAAGATTTGAACATAAAATCTACCCTTTTGGGAATACAAGAAAGGATGATTGTTATTGCAGCAGATCTTGCAAAGCGTCGGAAGGTTTTAATAAAGGATTTTTTCGATTAATATAGAAATAAATAGTGTATTCAACATAAGGAGGAACATACTTTGAATCAAAATATTCAAAACTACTTAACTGAAAATAAAGAATCTCATCTACAAGAACTCTTTGAATTTCTTAAAATCCCAAGCATTAGTGCATTACCCGACCATAAAGGAGATGTAACGCAGACTGCGGAATGGGTAGCTGAAGCACTCCGTAAAATCGGCATGGAAAATGTCAGCATTCATCCTACTAAAGGCCATCCCGTTGTTTATGGGGACTGGCTTCATGCAGAGGGTAAGCCAACAGTCTTAATTTATGGGCATTATGATGTCCAACCAGTTGATCCCCTTCATTTATGGGACAGCCCTCCGTTCGAACCTGAAGTTCGTGACGATAAAATTTTCGCCCGCGGAGCAAGTGATGACAAAGGTCAAACCTTTATGCATGTAAAGGCATTGGAAGCCATTTTTAAGACAGAAGGGACCTTACCGCTTAATTTCAAATTCTGTATTGAAGGCGAAGAAGAAGTTGGAAGCCCGAACCTCCCTGCTTTTGTTAAGGAAAATAAAGAGCTGCTTGCTGCTGATGTCATTGTAATTTCTGATACAAGCATGAATGAACGCGGAAAACCTACAATTTGCTATGGTGTACGCGGACTTGCAGGTCTTCAAATTGATGTAAAAGGATCAAACAGTGACTTACATTCTGGGCTTTACGGTGGCGGTGTACATAATCCAATCAATGCACTTGTTCAATTATTGGACTCCTTCCATAGCGAAGACGGCAAAGTAACCGTTGAAGGGTTCTATGATGATGTACTTCCATTAAAGGATGAAGAAAAACAGGCTTATGAGGCATTAAACTTCGATGAGGAAAAACAACGTCAAGAGCTTGGCGTTCCCGCTCTTTATGGAGAAAAAGGATTTAGCTATCTTGAACGAACATGGGTCCGTCCGACTCTTGATATTAACGGGATTTATGGCGGGTTCCAGGGTGATGGGATTAAGACAGTTATCCCTTCAGAGGCTCATGCAAAAATCACATGTCGCCTTGTACCAAACCAGGATCCTGATGTGATTGTTGAACAGTTAAAACAGCATATTGAGAAAAACAAACCAACTGGCGTTGACGTTAGCCTTCAGATTTTTGACAAAGGTGCACCATATGTGACACCATTTGACCATCCAGCGATTCAAGCAGCAGGTCGCGCATATGAAGAAGTGTACAAGGTGCCAACATCATTTACTCGCGGAGGTGGATCATTGCCGATTATTGCGACCTTAGATGAAGTTCTTCATGCTCCAATTGTGTTGATGGGCTTTGGACTTCCGACTGAAAACTTCCACGCACCTAACGAGCATTTCCACCTTGAGAATTTCGATAAAGGCTTGGAAACGCTTTGTACATATTGGTTTGAATTGGAAAAGTCGTTGTAAAAGGAAAGGTGGATTCCCGCTTGGGGATCCACCTTTTTTGTTATAGGGCACCCTATCGCGCAATTATCATTAACTAAAGCGCAATTCCCGAGATTAAAGCGCAATTATCACAAACTAAAGCGCATATCTCAAGAATAAAACGCAATTCCGAGAAATAAAGCGCAATCCAACGATTGTCCCACTTATTTTTCAGCTAAAAATGCCCGAACCTGTTCAATTGTCGGCAATGCGCTCATGGCGCCTTTCTGCGAGACGGCCAGCGCACCAGAAACACTTGCAAATGTAGTAATTTCTTTGATTTCATCAAGTGTATAGTCTGTAATTTGTGTATCTCGTTCACTGAACTGGTACAACAATCCGGACACAAAGGCATCTCCCGCACCTGTCGTATCCACGCTTTTTACCTTTCTTGCTTTCACAAAAATGGACTCACCCTTGTAGAATGCATGCACGCCGTCCTTGCCAAGTGTGATGAATAGGAGCGGAATCTTGTATTCTGCTAGTTTTTCAACACCGCGGTTAATGTCCGTTTCACCCGTAATGAACTCTAATTCTACCTCTGATAATTTAACGACATCCGCCTCACTTAGCATGGATGTGATTTTCTGTTTCGCGATGTCTAGACTTTTCCATAGCATTGGCCGTAAATTCGGATCATATGAAACAACTAAACCTTTTTCCTTTGCTAATTGAAGTGCCTTTTTCGTCGCGGATTCTGCTGGGTCATCAATTAATGAAATTGAACCAAAGTGGAACACATTGTGCTCATCAAAAAGTGATGCTGGAATCTCTTCAGGCGTTAAAAAGCGATCCGCGCTTTTTTCAATGTAAAATGAAAACTCCCGCTCACCGCCATCGCCAAGTGTCACGAACGTTAGCCCTGTACGTACTTCCTTTGAAAGATACATTGCTTCCGTTTGAACATTATAGTTCCCTAAGGTCTGTTTTAAAAAGTTGCCCAGAACATCGTCCCCAACCTTACCTATGAAAGAGGACTTCACACCAAGCCTTGCTGCTCCAACTGCTACATTTGCCGGCGCTCCCCCAGGGCTTTTTAAAAATTGCATATTTTCTTCGTCAAGTGGAATGAAATCAATTAATCCTTCACCTAAACAGATAACTCCCTGTTTCATCGTTTCACTTCCTTTCGTTATTAATAAGACTGCTTTTTTCAGAAATGTACCGTGAGATCACTCTTACGGTACACGCTTGGGACTCTTTATGCTGATCATGACCTCAACCTAAATTCCATTTCTTCATATTAAATTGAAGATTGCCTTCCGAAATAAAAGAAACGGATTCATTATTCGAACTTGGAAAAAATCGCGCTGTAAAAACTTCCTCTCCATCGTTCACAAATATCTCAATTGAGGAAGTATCCAAAAACACGTGCAGCTTCTTAATTCCATGCATTTGACAATGTCGCGATTCTATAAGCCCATCTTTAAAGTTCTTTCGATGAAGGCTCATTTTATTTTCTTTTGCAGAATAAAAGAAGCTTGCAGCCCCTCTGAATGTGATCTCAAAGGAATCAGTCTGATACGAAATTCCGTCCATGAGTATTTCCATTGATGTTCCTTGTATATTATCAAGATTAAGAATTTCTGTATTAACCTGAACATTTTCGTACGAAATTTCATTTTTCCGTAATTTCTTAAGTTCCTCGACAGGCTGTTGAACAACTTTTCCACCTTTAAGTGAAAGAACTCGTGGCAATGTCATTGCGTGAATCCAGCCGTTATCAATGGTTGGCTGATACTGTTCATTGTCATCCGTAATTCCCATCCATGCAAAAAGAAGTCGTCTTCCTTTTTCATCAATGGTAGTTTGTGGGGCATAGAAATCAAAGCCCCGATCGAGTTCCGTAAAATCGCCATGACTGTAAGTTTGAGTTTCATAATCGAACTCACCCACAAAATAGCCCGCTTGGAATAAATTATGATACAAATCACCCTCCGGCTCAAGCCCCTGAGGCGAAACGAGTAAAACCTCTTTTCCGTCTAATTCGAATAAATCAGGACACTCCCACATATAGCCAAATGGGCCTAATCCGTTCATTTCTGAACCTGTTATTGCACCGTGAAATTCCCAATCTGTTATGTTCTGAGAGGAATAAAGAACAACCTTCCCTTGTTCATGGAGATCTTGCGCACCGAGCACCATAAACCAAGTGTCATCTTTTTCCCAAACCTTTGGGTCACGAAAATGTGCTGTATAGCCATCTGGAAGATGGATGACTGGTCCCTTTTTCTCAAAAGTTAAACCATCGTTTGAGACTGCCATACACTGATAAGTCTCACGTTCCCCCTTTTCACCCTTTACATTCCCGGTATAAAATAAGATCATTTTTCCGTCATGCTCAATCGCACTTCCTGAATAACAACCATTTTTCTCAAACCACTCGCTTGGTGCAAGCGCAATCGGCTGGTGTTCCCAATTGACAAGATCTTTTGACATATAATGCCCCCAAAATTTCGAGCCGTGTGCCGTTTCAAAGGGATTCCATTGGTAAAACAGATGGTAAATACCCTTATACTGAATAAAACCATTTGGATCATTTAACAAACCAACCGGTGGCATTATGTGAAATCTCAAGCGGTAAGGATCGTTTTCGACCTTCTCCTTATTTCGTGCTACTTCCTGATTTGCTTTTACGATTAATTCCTGCTGATTCATGATGAACTCCTTACGTAAAGAAGGCAAGTGATTACTTGCCTTCTGTTTTTGTCTAGTTCAAGAAGCCATCGACTCGAAAGTCATAGACCGATTTACGGGCACCTTGAACAATTCTTATTTCTCTTGCATTTTATCTGAGTACCCGAACATCCATGTAAGAACGAAAGCAACCGCAATGGCTACTGCGTTCACGAGGATATAGAGTAAAATTTGTCCGTTTAAATAAAGCAATGTTCCTGGAATGACGGTGATTGCCATGCCTGTTGCCTTAAGACCAAGGATTGAAGCTAAGAAGCCTCCGACGCCGCCACCGATAAGTCCCATGATAAATGGTTTCACATAACGAAGGTTAACCCCGAAAATTGCAGGCTCTGTGATACCTAAAAACGCTGATAGTGTAGATGGCAGTGCCAAAGCTTTTAATTTGATTGACTTTGTTTTTAAACCTACTGCTAAAGCTGCTCCACCCTGTGCCGCGGTCGCACATGTGACAATTGCGTTATATGGGTTAAAGCCAAATTTCTCAAGAAGCTGAATTTCTAAAAGGTTAAAGACGTGGTGAACACCTGTAACCACAATAATTTGGTTAAGGAATCCAATAATTAATCCTGCTAACCCGAATGGCCACTCAAGAACTGCCACTGTTGCATCTAAAATGATATTTTCAACTGTGTGGAACACTGGTCCGATTGCAAAAAGAGCTAAGGCAATCATAATGAGTAGTGTTAAAAATGGAGTAACAATTAAATCCAGTGCTTCTGGAACGCGTTTACGAATCCATTTTTCAAGCTTTGCACCAACTATACCAGTGATAAATGCTGGAATAACAGAACCCTGATAACCGACCACAGGAATGAATCCAAAGAATTTAATTGGATCCACATCACCGCCTGCAACTCCCCATGCGTTTGGCAAGGATGGGCTAACAAGCATTAATCCGAGCACAAGCCCGATCGTAGGGTTACCGCCAAATACACGGAATGTTGACCATGCCACTAGAGCCGGTAAGAAAATAAAGGCTGTATCTGTTAATATTTGTGTGAATAAAATGAAGTTTTGTGAAATATCTGCGGGTGTCAAGCCAAACCACGCAAGAATCTGCTCCTGCATCACCAATCCGCGTACACCCATGAAAAGACCTGTTGCAACTAGGGCTGGAATGATTGGGACGAACACGTCACCGAATGAACGAATGGCACGTTGCAAGACATTTCCGCTTTTCGCTGCTTCCTTAGACTGATCCGCTTTTGTCGATGTTTCAATCCCTATTTTTTCAACCTCTTCATAAATTCTGTTTACTGTTCCTGTACCCAGGATGACCTGAAATTGACCTGAGTTAAAGAAGGCACCTTTCACCTTATCTACATTTTCAACCTTATCTTGATTGATTTTTTCTTTGTCCTGAACCATAATTCGTAATCTTGTTGCACAGTGTGCAGCAGAAAGAATATTTTCTTTACCACCAACTGCCTCGATAATTTCTTCAGCAATTCGACGATTTTCTGACATTTACTTTCACCCCTATAAATATAGTGTCTGTATGGTACCGATTACATATACATAGGTAATCGATTACACATTGAATAAAAAATAAAGACGGAGTGTGTGTAATCGATTACACATCCATCACAAAACTGATTATATACTATCTCTAATTATTAGTCTATATTCGATTTGTTTTTTTTCTAAGGAAATCCCTTCCTGTAAGATTCCTAACAATGTCTTTGCTGCCTCAGCACCTGTATGTTCACTAAGCAAGTCAACAGTCGTTAGTTTCGGAACGACATATTTTGATAAAACAGAAGCACCCATTCCGGCTAAGGCAACATCACTTGGAACCTCCAGACCCTGTTCCTTCAGATATTCCATTGCCCCAATCGCCAAACGATCTGTAACAGCAACAATAGCAGTTGGGCTTTCGGAAGAAACACTAAAAATCTGCTTTGCAGTCGCATAACCCGATTCAATGGAAAAATCTGCTTTTCCAATCCATTTGTGGAAAACTGGCAGTTGGTTTTCCTCCAGCGCTGCTAAGTACCCAGCTTTTCGCTTGTATCCAACCTCATAATCCACCTCGTCTACTCCGATAAAGGCAATGTTACGATGGCCTTTTTCAATTAACAGATTGGTGATATCCTTTGCGGCTTGAAAATTATTGTTGATAACAGAAGGTATTCCTTCCATCTCTTGACCAGTCGCGACAAACGGAATTCGCAGTTTTTTAATTTCATTTAACAGGTCCTCGCCCCGATTGGTCGCAAGAAGAATAATCCCATCTACCTGTTTACTTTTTAAAAGCTTTACATACTCAATTTCTTTTTCTGGATCAAGGTTTGTATTAGTCAGTAAAATCTGATATCCATGTTTTGCGAGTTCTTCGCTGATTCCATTGACAATCCTGCTTGCTGTTTCAGTGCTAAGCTTCGGTAAAATGACACCAATGACATTGGATTGCTTGGTCCGCAACGCTTTTGCGTGCTCACTTGGAATATAGCCTGTTTCATTAATGATTTTTAAAATCCGTTTGCGAACGTCATCACTTACATAACCTGAATTGTTCAGCACACGCGAAACAGTCGCACTCGACACATTTGCCAATCTCGCAATTTCCTTCATCGTCACCATGACATTTCCTCCCGTACATTTCATTCCTCTTTATTTTACACAATTCCTGCAAAGACTAAAGGAATTTTTAAATATTTGTTCTGCTAGGGTGTTGGGTTCCATTATAATAGGTTTGTATACATTAAACTTTTGAATCAGGAAAAGGTCGTGGGGATATTGATCGAGAAGCTTATACAGATTCAATTTAATCTAGTAAAACCACTTATTCCAGGATTAGAGAACCATCCAGTATTAAATGGTGTGATCGATGGGAACAATCCAGGGGAGATTTATGTGGACAATCGGAACCAACCCGAAACAGCTTTTATTTGGGCGAAAAATGAGATGTTCTATCTTTGCGGGAGGGTTGATAATCAAAAGTTTAATTTTGAGCTTGAGGAATATATTGCATCTGTGATACGCGACGAGGCACTCCCTGAGGAAGATACATTAAATCTGGAAGTTTACCCAAACCATGAATGGAATGGAACGATCGAATCCATTTTTACCCGAGTTACCCTCTTTAAAGGAGAACGTGTCCCTTTTGTTTTTCATAGAGATTGGTTTAATCCGAATAGTTCGAAGGAAATTCCTGAGGGCTATGAAATAAAATTGATTGACCAAGTACTCATTGAATCGGATGAAAGCAACGTCATTAAAAATGAAATCATGAAGTTTTGGGGTGAATCCCTGGATTCATTTTTTCAAAAAGGCTTTGGATATGCAGCTGTTCAGGGTTCATCTGTGATCGGAACATGTCTGTCTGTCTTTGTATCGAAAAATGAATACGAGATTGGAATTAACACTTATGATCCAAGCCACCGGGGAAAAGGACTTGCATCCGCAATGGCTAGAGCCTTTATCAAAGAATGTTTAAGTCGAGGCGGGAACCCACATTGGACAACAGAGTCCTTTCGCAAAGATTCCATTGTAATTGCAAGAAAAATGGGCTTTGAACAGCTCGAGAATTATCCGGTTTATTACTTACCTTTTGATGAGTTTATCCTAAAATAAGGAGTTCGCCTAATGACGAGCTCCTTTTTAAACCGATCTCTCATATATAACAAACTCCTGTATGGAACGGTTTCTTTCGTCAAATCGTTCCGCAAAGTTTCCTCCTGTACTCTTTGAAATGATGTTTCTCCAAAACGCACGTGCTCTCTCATTCTTTTCAGACTGACACACATACCACCTTCCAGGAAACATAGAAAAGATTTGCTCAGCAACTTTTGACCCGATTCCTTTACCCTCATGGCCCCTCATGATAAAAAATTCTTCGATCGAATTAGGCTCCTCCTCCGTTTGGCTTTGCATTAATACAAAGCCTGCAAGCAAACCATCCACTCTTACAAAATAGGCATGATGGCTGCGATCCTTCCAATAGGCATCAAGATCAAACCTTCCAAAACAGCCATTTTCATCTATCCTTATACTGCTCATATACTTGGTAAATTCGTAAATATAAAACTGCATGAGATTATGCAAAACTTCTTCTTCCTCTTTTGAAACAGCTTGAATTTGAATGTCCATTATAAGCTAGACTCCTCTATAATTTCGTCCGGATACCCCACAGTTCAGGGAAAAAACGATGGTTAATGACCTGCTTCAAATACTCAACTCCGGCAGAGCCACCTGTCCCCCTCTTATGCCCGATAATTCTTTCGACGGTAATCATGTGATTATAGCGCCATTTCTGTTGGTGGGATTCAATATCAACCAGCTTCTCCGCCAGCTCATACAGATCCCAATACTTTGCGATATTTTGATAGACTTCTAACCATGCCTGTTCGACACTTTCGTTGGCTTTATAATCCCGGGTCCAATCCCGCTCAAGGCACGAATTATCAATTTTGAATCCTCTCTTTGAAAGGGCTAGAATAGAAGCATCATAGATACTTTTTTCTTTAAGTGCAGTATCAACCTGTTTGTAAACATCAGGTTGATGCTTGTAGACACCAAGAACGTTTGGCTTTTTATGCCCCAGAGCAAATTCGATTAACCGATTTTGATAGGATTGAAAGCCCGATGATTTTCCGAGCTTACCTCTAAATTCCATATATTCAGAAGGTGTCAGTGTTGAAAGGACATCCCAGGATTGAATCAATTGCTGCTGAATTCGGGAGACCCTCGATAGCATTTTAAAAGCAGGTTCAAGATCATTCTTTAAGATAGACACTTTGGCAGCATTGACCTCATGTAAAATGAGCTTCATCCAAAGCTCGCTTGTTTGATGAATGATGATAAACAGCATCTCGTCATGATGCTCAGAAAGTCGTTGCTGGCTTGAAAGCAATGTATCCAACCGAAGATAATCACCATATGTCATGTCCTTTGACAAATCATCATAAATGCCGTCGCTTTTGGTCATACACGTCTCCTTTCGAAAATGAAAGTTGGTGTNCATACACGTCTCCTTTCGAAAATGAAAGTTGGTGTTTATGTACTACTTCTTATTTTCTATGGATATGCAAAAAATCCTTTATCTTTCATGAATTTTCGATAAGGATAATTGCTAAATTCCAATTGAGCCAAAATAAAAAGCCTCCTGGAGGCCAGTTTTCGGAAACTTACTGTTAAACTCTTTTTTTCCTTCTGATAATCAACTGATTTAATACCTCAGATATCACGAGCCCGAACGCAATGGCACCAGAGATCATAAAAGCCCTTGCCGCAAGTGGTAATGCAGTTGAATAGTCATTTTCAACAAATTTCCTCATCGCATCATATGAGATTCCACCTGGCACCAACGGGATGATTCCGACGATACTGTAGATAATGACTGGGTTTTTATACACTTTCGCAAAAATATGGCTGATAATCGCAACCAAAACGGAGGCTGCAAGTGTCGCATAAACAGCATCAACCCCCTCCAGGAATAAATAGATATATAACATCCACCCGATCATTCCAACTAATCCACATTTTAAAAGTGACTTTTTTGGAACATTGAAGATGATGCCAAATGTGCTTGAAGCAATTAAGCTTGTAATCAAATGAGCAAGCATTGTAAACTCCTTTCAACTTAAAAAATAGCAAGGACCACAGCTACTCCCGTTCCGATTGCAAAAGCTGTTAAAAACGCTTCTGCCCCCTTTGAAATTCCTGACACGAGATGTCCTGCAATCAAATCACGAACTGCATTTGTAATCACCAAACCAGGGACAAGCGGCATCACAGAGCCGATTATAATTTTATCAAGCTCAGCCCCAACCCCTGTAATGATAAAGAGATAGGCGATCATTCCAATTAAAAAGGAAGCTAAAAACTCCGCAAAGAATTTGATTCGAACCAACCGGTGAAGGTAGATAAAAAAGGCAAATCCCACCCCTCCAGCAATACACGCTGGTAAAAAGTCCGTCCATGTCCCAAGAAACATGATTGTAAAACAGCCACTAGCAAGGGCTGCTGCAAGAATCTGAATCCAGATGGGATATGATAGATTCTTTTTTGAAAGCTCATCTAGCTCAGCTTTTGCCGCTTGAAGCGTTAAATCTCCGCTGCTAATTTTGCGTGAAATGCCATTTACAAGGGTTACTTTTTCTAAATCAGTGGATCGCTCATTGATTCGTATTAAATTTGTAGGTTCAGTCCCATTTGTTGAAAACATAATCGCCGTGGGCGTGACATAGCTATGGGACGTGAAAATCCCATATGCGGCGGCCATCCGGTTCATCGTATCCTCTACACGATATGTCTCGGCCCCGCTTTCCAGCATAATTTTACCCGCTAACAAACAAATCTCGACAATTTCACTCTTTTTTTCCATAATACACCGCTCCATGGTTAAAAAATTCACATACAGTAAAGCTTATATGAAAGACAGTCTAATAATCAACTTAAACTTCGGCAAACATGGGAATAATGGAAATTATTCTGGATTTATGATATATTCATCCATTATAGTACCTTTCAAAAAGACATGAATCAACGTGATTTTTTGAGTTTCAGTACAGGATAACGAAAGAGGTTATGGCCGTGGAAAATAATAACGTTTCAAATTTTATTAGAAATATCATAATCGACGATTTAGAAACAGGTAAACGCGATCATGTCATTACGCGCTTCCCGCCTGAACCAAATGGATACTTACATATCGGACACGCAAAATCAATCGTATTGAATTTCGACTTAGCAGATGAATTCAAGGGTAAAACAAACCTGCGCTTCGATGATACGAACCCTTTAAAAGAGGATATTGAATTTGTGAACTCGATTAAAGAGGATGTAAAATGGCTTGGGTATGATTGGGACGGACTCTTCTTTGCTTCGGATTATTTTGAGGAAATGTACAACCGTGCTGTTTTATTAATTAAAAAAGGTCTTGCGTATGTGGATGATTTAAGTGCAGATGAAATCCGTGAATACCGCGGAACCTTAACAGAGCCAGGTAAAGAAAGTCCATATCGTGACCGTTCGATTGAGGAAAACCTTGAGTTATTTGAAAACATGCGTGCCGGCAAGTACGAAAATGGTGAAAAGGTATTACGTGCAAAAATTGATATGAAGTCGCCAAATATTAATTTACGTGACCCTGTTATTTACCGAATTTCACATACCACTCATCATAATACCGGTGATAAATGGTGCATCTATCCATTGTACGCCTTTGCTCACCCTGTCGAAGATGCAATTGAAGGGGTAACCCATTCCATTTGTACGATTGAGTTTGAGGATCAACGTCCTTTTTACAATTGGGTTGTTGAGCATTGTGAAATGGAAAATACACCACAGCAAATTGAATTTGGCCGCATCAATTTAACAAATACTGTTATGAGTAAACGAAAGCTGAAACAGCTTGTTGAGGAAAACTTTGTGGACGGATGGGACGACCCTCGTATGCCAACCATTTCAGGATTAAGACGAAAAGGGTATACACCTGAAGCAATCCGCACCTTCTGTCGCGAACTAGGGGTTGCGAAAAACAACGGAACGGTTGATACACAAATGCTAGAGCATTTCGTTCGTGAGGATTTGAAGCTAAAAGCACCACGTACAATGGGAATCATCAATCCACTTAAAGTCGTGATTACGAACTATCCAGAAGGTCAAGTTGAAATGCTTGATGCGGAAATTAATCCTGAAAATCCAGAAATGGGAATCAGACAAATTCCGTTTTCACGTGAAATTTATATCGAACAAGAGGATTTCATGGAAGATCCTCCGAAAAAATATTTCCGTCTCTTCCCTGGTAATGAAGTGCGTCTAAAGCATGCATACTTCATCAAATGTGAAGAAGTCATCAAAGATGAGGATGGCAATGTAGTCGAACTTCGTTGTACGTACGACCCCGAAACAAAGAGTGGTACTGGATTTACCGGCCGTAAGGTAAAAGGTACGATTCATTGGGTTGAGGCTACACAAGCAGTTCCTGCAGAATTCCGTCTTTATGAGCCACTTATTTTGGATGAAGAAGAAAAAGAGGAAGAAGAGGATAAAACATTCCTTGATCATGTTAATCCAAACTCTCTTGAGATATTAAGTGGATTCGTTGAGCCAAACATGAAGGATGTAAAACCACAGGATAAGTTCCAATTCTTTAGACATGGTTACTTTAATGTAGATCCTAAACTCACAACAGAAGACCATCTTGTCTTTAACCGAATTGTTTCCTTGAAAAGTTCATTCAAATTATAAAAAAACTCGTGCCTTATAATCGGCACGAGTTTTTTTATATTAGGACTGATATTGAACCTGATGCAGATTCGCGAAGATCCCGCCTTTTTCAAGCAGTTCATCATGTCCGCCTTGCTCGGCAATACCATCCTCCGTTACCACTACAATACGGTCTGCATTCCGGATGGTTGCTAAACGATGCGCAATCACAAGTGTAGTGCGATTTTTGGCGAGCTCTGTCAATGCTTTTTGAATGATTTGTTCCGTTTCGGTATCTAAAGCTGAGGTCGCTTCATCTAAAATTAAAATTGGCGGGTTTTTCAGGAACATCCGGGCAATCGCAATACGTTGCTTCTGACCACCTGAAAGCTTAAGCCCTCTTTCTCCAACCTGTGTTTCATAGCCATCTGGAAGTCCGGCAATGAACTCCTCTAGATGGGCACGCTTTGCGGCTTCCTCGATTTGATCATCTGTTGCTCCTAACAGCCCGTACGCAATATTTTCACGAAGGGTTCCTGTAAAAAGGAACACATCCTGCTGCACGATTCCAATTTGGGAACGTAACGAATGCTTTGTCATTTTTCGAATGTCCATTCCATCAATTGAAATGGCACCAGCATCTACATCATAGAAACGCGGAATTAATGAACAAATCGTCGTTTTACCCGCTCCAGATGGTCCGACAAATGCGACTGTTTCACCTGCATGAACCTTTAAATTAATATTCTTTAAAACAGGACCCTGCTTCTCATCATAACCAAATGTGACATCGTCAAATGCAATATCGCCACGGAGATACGGGACTATCACCGCATCCTTCATATCCTCCACCTCTGGCTCCATATCGAGCAGCTCTGTAAAACGTTTGAATCCTGCCATTCCCTTAGGATATAACTCCAATAATGCACTGATTTTATCAATTGGCTTAAAAAGAACATTAACGTAAAGAACAAATCCGACTAGTTCCCCGTACGTCAGCTGGTCGTTAAAACTTAGCCATGCTCCGACAACTAGAACGATTAGCACAAACAAACGTGTCATTAGGTAAATCCCAGCGGATGTTGATCCCATTACCTTGTAGGCACCTAGCTTAGAGCGACGAAACTTGCGATTATCCACCTTGAATCTGGAAATCTCGAATTCTTCATTTGTGAAGGATTGTACCACTCGTGCCCCTGCCACACTGTCCTCGACCCTTGCATTGACATCGGCAATGTTGCTGTACATCGCCTTCCAGGCACGGTTCATACGAACATTTGAAAAAGCAATGAGCCAAATTAAAAATGGCACAACAATGATCGCAATTAACGCGAGCTTCACATTGATTGTTAGCATAATCCAAAATGCCCCGACAAAGGTCATAATCGCAATGAATAAATCTTCAGGACCATGGTGGGCAAGCTCCCCGATATCAAACAAGTCATTCGTTATCCTGCTCATTACATGACCCGTTTTTGTGTTATCAAAAAAGCGAAATGATTGTCGTTGGACATGCTGAAACAACTCCTGCCTCATATCGGTCTCAATATTGATTCCAAGCTTATGTCCCCAATAGCCAACGATAAATTGCAGGCCTGAACTGACAACATATAAGACTAACAATCCAATACTCACCCAAACGATTGCGGACCAGTTATTGGTTGGCAAGAGATCATCAATGAACTTTTGTACCGCAAGCGGAAAGAAAAGCTCTAAAAGCGCTACAATTACCGCACAGCTGAAATCAATTATGAACAACCTTCGATGTGGCTTGTAATATGTAAAAAATCGTTGAATCATTCTACTCTCTCCTTATGACATCTACCTATTTGGAATTATAAGCTGTATCACCTGAATTTGACAAATTATTTTGCCTCGCGAAATAGTTTGTTTTTAAGTGTCCCCTATTCATGTATCATGAAATTCTCACTAGATTCTATTTCATACCCTGTACTCTCTTGCGGTACATGACCAGCACCTTTTCCCGGCCACCCAAGACCAGCCCAACCCCCACATGAACGTCCTCCCAGTATCTGAATAGAATATAGGAAATCTAAGTAGGATGGTGAGCAAAATGGATATACCGACGATATTATCGGGGCCAATCCTGCGTCGTGTTGAGCCTTCTCAGATCTATATTTGGATTGCATTAAGAAAACGATTCAAACTCGGGGCAAAGCTCTTCCAAATTGAGAATTCAGATGATGCAAATTTTATATACCATGAAATTAATTGTGATTCAGAAACGACCACTTTTCGTGCAGGTAAACAACTTTATATCAGTCTTATAAAACTAACCCCACATGAAAATCAATTCCCAGTAAATTCTCTCCTGGGCTATAATCTCCTTTTTCAACAGAATTCTAAGATTCTTGACCTGAAAGATTTCGGTCTCCTTGGGAAGGATCAACCAAATGCCATCACATACGGAGATCTTTCATTTCCGAGTTTTTTTATACCGGACCCCTCCAAAAAACAAACCAATCTTCTGTATGGGTCATGTCGAAAGCTCCATGGAAAAGGTGCGGATGCTCTTAGTCAAGGGGACGAAACACTTGATAAGAATGTCCTAGACTGCGAGAAACGCCCAAGCACCTTGTTTCTCATGGGGGATCAAATATATGCAGACGATGTGCCTGATCCGATTTTTCCAATAATGGCGAAGGCCGGTAACAAATTAATTGGTAAACAAGAAAAACTAGAGGATATCGAGCCGCGTCTTAAGGAGAAACCGTTTAAGGAAGCATTTTACCAAATACGGGGAAGACAATTTATCATGGAAAGGTTTTGCAAGTTCACCTCCTCGCATGCCCGAAACCATGCGATGACATTTGGTGAATATGCTGCTTTATATTTACTGTCGTGGTCGCCAGAATTTTGGGATTCATTTGCCGATAAAGGGAATTTTCCCTCATTTGAAAACTACACCAAGAAAAAACAAATCTATTTCATTTACGAAGAGGAACAGAAAGATAAACGGAAGAAGGAAGAAAGGCTTTATAAAAAAAAATATGACGAGCATGTTGTAGATGTAAGGAAAACATATCAAACTCTTTCAAAGGTTCGAAGGTTACTTGCCAATATTCCAACATATATGATTTTTGATGACCATGATATTACCGATGATTGGAATATTAGCCACAATTGGAAGAACAGCGTATACCAATCAAATCTTGGAAGACATGTGATTGCTAACGGGCTTTTTGCTTACTGGTTGTTTCAAGGCTGGGGCAATAACCCTAGCCAATTTGATCATTCATTTTTACGTAAGATGTGGAAATATAGTAAAGCGTACGATTCAGCTTCATCCTCCCATCATGATTGGGAAGAGCTTCTTTGGAATTTTAACGAATGGAATTTTGTTGCACCCACTAATCCGACAGCTCTTTTTCTCGATACAAGGACACAGCGAAAATATGGCATCATTCCACTTCCTGTTTCTCTTGGACGAATTTTCCAAGAAAAGGAACGCCCTCCACAGCTCATTGGCGAACAAGGCTGGCAAACGGCTACAAATTGTTTATACAGCAGTGGATGGAAAAGCGGGGAACCGCTACTTGTTATTTCTCCGGCACCTGTATATGGGATTGGCCTAATCGAATCCTTTCTCACACAATATATCCAGCCCTTAAAAACAATTGGAGTGCCTGTTACGACTGCATTTGATTTTGAATCTTGGAAGTATGATGGGAAAGGCTTTACGGAACTTCTTTACCAAATCAAGGAGTGGAACCCAAAACATTGTTTCATTTTATCCGGAGATGTGCATTATGCATCGGCAGTTACAACCAATATTGAATTCCAAGGTGGAGAAAAGCTGCGCATCTACCAATTTACGAGCAGTCCAATGAACAATATGAGTTTTTCTGGATTCCAAGGCGGGTTGATGAAGGCGATTGTTACAATCAATGCGGCCAAACGAAGAAATAAAGAAATAAATAGATATTGTGATGAGACCTATGATATTGTGAAGCCAAAAAGAAATGACCCTTGTCCATCCAATTTTTCATGGAAAGAAAAGATCAGATATCTGTCAACAAACCAAGGTCCTATTATTGAAACCGGCAATAACATCGGACACCTCGTTCTCACTCCAACCACTGTCCAAAATGAGTTGCTGCAAAGCAACAATGAGATCCCCTATGCTCCTATTCAACTCTCATAAAAATAACCCCGTGCTAGCTTTCACACGGGGTTTCCTTCTTTATTTAATTGGCTTCTTCAAGAACCCGACCAATAATGCAGTTATAATCGTTCCAATGATAATTGCAAGTATATATAACATCCAGCTGCCTGATACGAATGGGATGACAAAGATTCCGCCATGTGGTGCCGGCAACCCGATTCCGAACAACATTGTTAGAGCACCCGTAACCGCAGAGCCGATCACTGCCGATGGAATAACACGTCCTGGATCAGCTGCCGCAAATGGGATCGCTCCTTCCGTAATAAACGATGCTCCCATGAAGTAAGCTGTTTTTCCAGCCTCGTGTTCTTGTTTTGTAAATTTATTTTTAAAGAGGGTTGTCGCTAATGCTAGACCTAATGGCGGCGTCATACCGCCTGCCATAATCGCTGCATGTGGCGCATAATTCCCTGCATCAATCATTGCGATACCAAATGTAAATGCGGCCTTATTAATGGGGCCACCCATATCAATCGACATCATTCCGCCTAAAATCAAGCCAAGGACAACCAAGTTCCCTGTTCCTAAGCTTTCAAGCCAAGTAGTCAAGCCGTCCATTACAGACTTTAATGGCCCGACAAGCACATACATAATTACACCTGTAATCAAGATTCCGAAGAATGGATAAATCAACACAGGCTTTAGCCCTTCGAATGATGATGGTAAACCTGAAAATATTTTCTTCACTAAAAGCACAACATAACCTGCAAGAAAACCGGCGATCAGTCCACCCAAAAATCCGGCTCCACCAGTTGTTGCCATCAAGCCGCCAATCATACCCGGAGCCAATCCAGGGCGGTCAGCAATGCTCATGGCAATAAACCCTGCTAGAACAGGTATCATCAATTGAAAAGCATTTGCGCTACCGATCGTCATCAATGCCCCTGCAATCGGATTATAGGAAGGATCCGCAGGGTCAGAAGCATGAATTCCAAAAACGAATGAAATCGCAATCAACAAACCGCCGCCAACAACAAATGGAAGCATGTTGGAGACACCATTCATCAAGTGCTTATAAAAGCCGCTTCTTTCTCCACCTTCTGCTTTTTGCTTAGTTGTCTGTTCGGCATGATAAGTTGGTGCATCCTGATTAATGGCCTTCGTTAATAATTCTTCTGGTTTGCGAATTCCTTGAGCAACCGGGACCTGAATTACTTTTTTACCATTAAAACGCGCCATTTCTACTTGTTTATCTGCTGCCACAATGATGGCCGCAGCTTCATCAATTTCTGCTTGGGTTAGTTCATTTTTCACACCTGTCGACCCGTTGGTTTCAACCTTAAAATCAATGTTCATCTCTTTTGCCTTTGCTTTTAGAGCATCAGCAGCCATATACGTATGGGCAATTCCAGTTGGACAAGCTGTTACCGCAAGAACCTTTTTCTGTCCTGCTTTTTTCTCAACAGGTGCCTCTTCTTGATTTGACTCATTTTCTTTTTCATTAATGACTTCCATAAGCTCATCTGGAGATTGGACATTCATTAACTTTTCACGAAAACCAGGATCCATTAATAGTGAAGACAAGCTAGATAATGTTTCAAGATGGGCATTATTTGCTCCTTCACTTGCGGCAATCATAAAAAATAAATGACTTGGTTGCCCATCTAATGATTCATAATCAATTCCGTTCGTTGAGCGTCCAAATGCAATTGCGGGTGTTTTCACCGCGGCGGTCTTCGCATGCGGAATCGCAATTCCTTCACCAATACCAGTCGTGCTTTGGCGTTCTCGTGTTAGTATTGCTTGTTTGTATTGTTCCTTATCTTGAAGTCTTCCGGCTTCATCAAGCTTTGAGACCAACTCATTGATAACATCAGTCTTTGAAGTAGAGGAAAGCTCGATAATGACTGTATCTTTCTTCAACAAATCCGTAATTCTCATGCTGTATGTTCCCTTCTATATTTTTTTCACCTGTACCTGTGAAATCAATTCGTTTATTTTTTCTTTCGTTGCAAGTCCCTCTGAATAAGCTGTTGCACTGCCGGCTGTCGCCCCAAAACGAAAGCTTTGAGTCACATCCTGATTCTTTGAATAGGAAGCAATGAAACCAGCTACGACAGAATCTCCAGCACCTACAGAGTTAGCAAGCTTCCCTTCTGGAATATTAGCAAAATAGACCTCGTCTCCCACAAACAGCAAACTCCCTTTGTCTGCCATCGAAACGATGACATGTTCTGCCCCCATGTCAATCAGTTTTTTTCCATAAGGAATCGCATCTTCTGCTCTTTTTATCTCAACACCGAAAATTTCTCCTAGTTCATGATGATTGGGTTTGATTAAAAATGGTCGGTAAGGAAGGACCTCGACTAATAAATCTTTTGTAGCGTCCACGACAACTTTTACTTCTTTGTCTTTTAAACTTTTGGCGACTTGTTGATACAAGGTGGATGGTAATGAAGACGGAATGCTTCCCGCAAGCACCAATACATCCCCTTTTTGAAACTGATTAAACTTCTCTAAAAGCTGTTCAAGCTCAGCAGATGTGATTTGAGGGCCAGCTCCATTGATTTCAGTCTCAGTATTTGAATGAAGCTTCACATTAATCCTTGTGTCACCTTCAACCGAAACAAAGTCTGTTTTAATGTTCCTTTCAGTTAAGGCATCCTCCAGAAATTTGCCTGTGAAGCCGCCTATAAACCCTAGAGCAACACTACTTACCCCGACGTTTTGTAAGACCGTGGAAACATTAATCCCTTTTCCACCTGGACTTTTTCGATCATTTTTGATGCGATTTAGTTCTCCTACCTTAAAATCATCTAATTCTATAAAATAATCGATAGAAGGATTTAATGTAACTGTGTAAATCATGTTGTCACGACCTTTATGTTGATATGTTCCTGATAGGATGTAAGTTCATTGTTTGTTAAACCGTCATCTGTTATTAAAAATACATCCTTTAATGAAGAGATTTTAGAAAAAGAAACCTCGTTGAATTTTGTGTGATCAGCTAAAATAAAACTTTCCTTTGCTAATCCCATTGCGGTTTGCTTAATCAGTGCCTCTTCGGGATCGGGGGTTGTTAAGCCGTACTTCACATCAACCCCATTCACTCCTAGAAAGCATTTATCAAACCGATATAAGTTCAAGCTTGATAAAGCGCGGCTCCCAATTAAGGCTTTCGTTTCTGGTTTCACAACTCCTCCTATTAGATAGGTTGTGATTCCTTTTTCAAGCAAAGGTTCGATTAAATTCACGCCATTTGTCACGACTGTTAATCCTCTATAATCAAGAAATGGAATCAGTTCCTGCGTTGTTGTCCCCGCATCCAGATAAATAGAGTCACCCTCTTGAATAAGTTCTGAGGCATATTTTGCAATTGCCCGTTTTTCTCTTATATTTTTTGTGGCTTTTTCTATATAGGTCGGTTCCATTCGATTTCCGTGGACTAATGAAGCCCCGCCATGGACCCGTCTTAATTTATTTTCATTTTCAAGATGCACGAGATCACGTCGGATTGTTGATTCCGATGAATTCGCTCTATCCATCAGCTCCTGAAGTTTCACAACACCCTGTTCCTTTAGTAACGACAAAATAAGCTGATGTCTTTCCGGAGTTAACATCCTGTCACTTCCTTAATGGATTGTACTCTCATTATATTGAAACCTTTTTCATAAATCAATCAAAAACATCCATTACCATTCAAATCCAATCACCTGAAAATTTTCCCCTCTTTCTTCAAAAAAGATTCTATTGTATACTAGGGATAATTGAATACAAAGGTTTTCTAGGGTTCCGTAGCTTAGAGCTAGTCTGGTCCAAGAGAAAACTCATAGCGAGCTCGCTATGCCACGGAGGGATAAAAGCCTGGGAGATTATACATTTGTTATAATCTCCTAGGCTTTTCCTTTTAATCCAAGAGAATAAAGGAGGAAATCATATATGAACTTGGAATGGGTAAAGGTCTTTTTAGCTGCATTCTTTGAAGTATTTTGGGTGATAGGTTTAAAACACGCAGATAGCTTTTGGACATGGACAGGAACCGCTATTGCGATTTATATCAGCTTTTATGCGTTAATCGCTGCTGGTAAAAAACTGCCGGTCGGAACGGCTTATGCTGTTTTTGTTGGGCTGGGTACAGCTGGCACTGTGATATCTGAAATTCTATTTTTTAATGAACCAGTCAAAATTACAAAGCTTCTATTAATTGGAGTTTTATTAATTGGAGTCATTGGGCTTAAGCTTGTTACAAAAGAAAAGGATACGGAAGGAGCTGAAGGATAATGGCATGGTTTTCTCTTATTATTGCAGGAATTTTTGAAATGTTAGGCGTCATGATGATTAACCAATTTCATAAAAAGAAAAACTGGAAATCACTTGTCTTACTCCTTGCCACTTTCGGCGGAAGCTTCCTATTTCTTAGCTTCGCTATGGAAACTCTGCCCATGGGCACCGCATATGCTGTATGGACCGGAATTGGAGCCTCAGGTGGGGCAATCTTGGGGATGCTCCTCTATGGCGAACCAAAAGACTGGAAACGATTTGTTTTTATTGCACTTATCATTAGTTCCGCTGTTGGTTTAAAAGTAGTGGGATAACTCAATCAGGGAGCCTTTTATCTGGCTCCCTATTAATCGACAATTTCCGAGGAAATACAACGAACCTCAATATTGGAATTTGTCTAAAAATGAGAAATAGTCCTTTAAAAAGCCATAAAAGATTTGTTCCGTTGGGAGCAATTTTCGCTCTTTGGGAATTATAACACCTACTGAACGGGTTACCTCTGGGTGTACTACCGGAAGCTTCACAGTCGAATGTGGAATATTTTCAATCAAGGTTATTTCAGGTATGATTGTGATCCCAAGTCCTGCGGACACTAGTCCCTTGATTGCATCAATATCCTCCCCTTCAAAGGAAACAGTTGGCTGAAACCCAAGCTGATTGCAAGCTTTTACAATAATATCCCGTAACACAAAGCCATTAGGAAATAATACAAATTGTTCATCCTTTAACTGACTTAGACTCAATGACTTATTGGATGAGAGTGGATGAGAGCGATGCAAAAGCGCCACCATTCTATCGGTAAACAAGGTCGTTCCAATCAATTTCTTTTCTTGGTTTGGCACAGGACCAAGCAAGGCCATATCGATTTCACCCGTTTTCACTCGCTCAACTAATGAATAGTAATTACCTTGTGACAAGGAAAACTTCACTTCTGGATGTTTGTCTCGAAATGCAGATATAACTGTTGGCAGTGTATGAGCAGCTAGGCTACTAGGAAATCCAATCCGAATCGTCCCTCGTTCAGGATCCAGATATTCTTCAATCTCACGTTTTGCATTATCTATTACATTTAATGCCTGCTCGACATGATCTAAGAAAACTCTTCCGATCGGCGTTAATTTCACATTTCGTCCATCCCGTATAAATAAATCGACACCTAATTCGGATTCAAGATTGAATAACTGCCGGCTAACCGCAGATTGTGCAATATGCATGGAATTTGCTGCTTCTGTTACATGTTCTCGCTTTGCAACTTCAATAAAATAGGTCAGTTGTCTAAGTTCCACTAGGCTTCCCCCTCGATTCATCTAATTTCGGCATCGTTTATATCTTTTATTTATATTGTTTAGATTAATTATTCATTATACAATAATTAATATCAAGAATTAACAAAAAATTCATTGTCCGTTAATTTTGGTTGGAAAATTTGTGTTCAAAAAGAGGTTAAAAAGGACCAAGAATTTCAAGGCGGCGCAGCTTCGAGTACCGGAGCGTATGTAGTTAATACGTGAGGAACGGAGGAGCAAGCCAACCCGGAAATTCGATGTGTCATTTTTGGCCGACTTTTTGAACATCCTCTAAAAATATATAGCAAAGAAAGGGTGAATATACACGATGGCTATGATCGAGCAGTCTATTCCTGTACCTGAGTTAAAACAAGCAACCGATTATATGAACAAAGTATATGAGGAGGTTAAGAAGAGAAATCCTCATGAACCTGAGTTCCATCAGGCGGTGAAAGAAATTTTCCTTTCGCTTGTACCTGTATTTGCTAAAAACCCAAAATATATGAAGCATGCCATTTTAGAAAGACTTGTTGAACCGGAAAGAATGATTACATTTAGAGTACCTTGGGTTGATGATCAAGGCCAAATTCATGTGAATCGTGGCTATCGTGTTCAGTTTAACAGTGCACTTGGCCCATACAAAGGAGGATTGCGTTTCCACCCTTCCGTGAATTCTAGCATCATTAAGTTCTTAGGCTTTGAGCAAATCCTTAAAAACTCCTTAACTGGTCTTCCAATTGGTGGCGGTAAAGGTGGATCTGATTTTGATCCGAAAGGAAAATCAGAAAACGAAGTCATGCGCTTTACACAAAGCTTTATGACTGAACTAAGCAGACATATCGGACCAGATATTGATGTTCCGGCTGGAGATATCGGTGTTGGCGCAAGAGAAGTTGGCTATATGTTCGGTCAATACAAAAGGCTTCAGGGCAGCTTTGAAGCAGGCGTACTTACTGGTAAAGGCCTTGGCTATGGCGGAAGTTTAGTACGTACAGAAGCAACCGGCTATGGCACTGTCTACTTTGTAGAAGAAATGCTGAAAGAACAAGGACTTTCTTTCGAGGGAAGCACAGTTGTCGTATCAGGTTCCGGTAATGTATCCATCTATGCAATTGAAAAAGCACAACAGCTTGGTGCTAAAGTCGTGGCATGTAGTGATTCAAACGGCTATATCTACGATGAGAATGGTTTAAATCTAGAAACCATCAAACGTATCAAAGAGGTTGAACGTAAACGGATTAAGGAATATGTGGAAGAGCACCCAGGAGCAGAATATGTAGAAGGCTGTTCAGGTATCTGGTCGCTTCCTTGTGATATCGCATTACCATGCGCAACACAAAACGAAATTGATTCCGAATCAGCTCAAATGCTTATCTCAAATGGAGTTAAAGCGGTCGGTGAAGGTGCTAATATGCCTTCTACATTAGAAGCAGTTGATTTATTCCTTGAAAGCCATGTCCTATTCGGTCCAGGTAAAGCCGTTAATGCTGGCGGTGTTGCTGTTTCTGCTCTGGAAATGTCTCAAAACAGTATGAGACTTGCTTGGTCATTTGAAGAAGTGGACAGCAAGCTACAAGATATTATGGCATCCATTTACCGTCACAGCATGGATGCTGCCGAAGAATACGGTCATCCAGGAAACCTTGTATATGGAGCTAACATCGCTGGCTTCTTAAAAGTAGCTGACGCTATGATTGTTCACGGTGTAATTTAATCCAAACCTACCAAACGCTGTATTTCCTTAAATGGGAAACAGCGTTTTTTCATGTCCCCATATAGTAAAAAGGCACATGCTCCTCAAATTGGAGCATGTGCCATAATAATCAACCCTCTAATAATAGATCTTCTGGGTCTTCTAATAGTTCTTTAACTTTTACAAGGAATCCAACGGCATCCTTACCATCGATGATTCTGTGGTCATAGGACAGTGCCACATACATCATTGGTCGCACTTCGACAGTATCATTATTATCAACAACAACAGGGCGTCTTTGAATTTTGTGCATTCCTAGAATCCCAACCTGTGGTGCGTTAATAATTGGTGTTGAATTAAGAGAACCGAATGTACCACCATTTGTGATGGTGAATGTACCACCTTGAAGGTCGCTTAATCCTAATTTATTATCTCTTGCTTTAGCTGCAAGTCGGCCAATTTCAGCTTCAATACCAGCAAAGCTTAAAGTGTCAGCATTGCGCACAACAGGTACAACTAACCCTTCTTCTGCTGAAACAGCAATTCCGATGTCATAGAAGTTCTTAAGCAGGATTTCATTTCCTTGAATCTCAGCATTAACAAATGGATATTGCTTTAATGCCCCGATAACTGCTTTTGTGAAGAATGACATGAAGCCAAGTTTTACACCATGTTTTTTGAAGAAAGCGTCTTTGCGACGTGCTCTTACATCCATAACAGCTGTCATATCAATTTCATTGAATGTAGTTAGCATAGCAGCTGTGTGCTGTGCTTCTACAAGTTTTTTGGCGATTGTTTGACGACGTCTAGACATTTTAATACGTTCTATACGCGGGTCGTCATTTACTGCTGGTGCTGCAGCAGGTTGTTTTGCTGCAGGCACTGGTGCTGGAGCAGGTGGTTTCTGATTATAAGCCTCTACTCCCTCAACACGAACGCGTCCAAGTGGATCTTTGTATGGAACTTCATTTAAGTCAATACCAAGCTCTCTTGCTCTTTTTCTGGCTGCTGGTGAAGCAATTGCTTGCCTTCCTTTTTTCACTTCAGTTTCAACTGCAACAGGCTCTTGATTTGCTTCTGGCGCCGGTGCCTCAGCTTTTGGCTCCTCAGCTGGCGAAGCTTCTGGTGCTGCCGCGCTTGATTCTGAACCATTTTCATCAAGTTTAGCAATAATTTGACCTACCTCAACATTATCACCTGGTTGGAATAAAAATTCCTTAATAACGCCTGTATATTCACTGTTAATTTCAACATTTACTTTATCTGTTTCTAGTTCAGCGATTGACTCACCTTTGTTAACGAGTTCGCCTTCTTTTTTTAACCATTCAACAATAGTTCCTTCTGTAATGGATTCAGCTAGTTCCGGTACTTTAATTTCGATCATTGCTGATTCCCTCCTTGTCTATAAACAATGCGTCTTGCATAATCCAAGCTTGTTCTTGTTTGTGAATATCTGGGTCGCCCGTAGCTGGACTTGAACGCTTCGGTCTGCCAACATAATCTAATTTAATTTCTTCAGATAAAATGTCCATTAATACTGATTGCAGCGCTGGCCATGCACCCATGTTCTTAGGCTCTTCTTGAACCCAAACAACCTCATTGAGGTTTGGATACTGACTAACTAATTCTTCTAACTCCTTCTTAGGGAATGGATACATTTGTTCCACTCTTGCAATATGCAAGCTATCTGTTTGTTCAGCAGGTAAATTAGCAGCTTCAGTTGCCAAGTCAATGGCTACTTTACCCGTACAAAGGACTAAGCGAGTTACTTTCTCTTTCTTCGTTCCCATTCCTGGCTGCTCAAGTAATGGCTTGAAGCTTCCGTTTGTTAAATCAGCTAGTGAAGAAGCTGTTTGCGGGTGACGAAGCAGACTCTTTGGAGTCATTACAATCAATGGTCTTGCTTGATCAGTTGAAGTAAGCAATGATTGTCTTCTTAATAAATGGAAGTACTGTGAAGCACTTGTTACGTTCGCAACAATCCAGTTATTTTCCCCGGCTGCATTTAAGAAACGTTCCACTCTACCACTTGAGTGCTCTGGACCTTGCCCTTCATATCCATGCGGTAAAAGCATCACAAGACCTGATTTTTGTCCCCATTTCGCATGACCTGAAGAAATGAATTGGTCAATAATCGGCTGTGCAACGTTCACAAAGTCTCCGAACTGTGCTTCCCAAAGGACTAATGCATTCTCTTCTTGAACACTATACCCATATTCAAACCCAAGAACAGCACTTTCAGATAATGGGCTATTATAGATTGAGAATGAAGCTTTAGCCTCTGGAATATTGTGTAATGGAACATATTTTTCATTAGTTTCATAGTCATTTAAAGCAACATGACGATGAGCAAATGTTCCTCTCTCACTATCTTGACCAGTTAAACGAACTGTTTTTCCTTCTGCAAGAACGGATCCAAATGCCAGTGTTTCAGCTAATGCCCAGTCGACTTTGTTTTCTTCATCCAGTGCAGTTTCACGGCGTTTTAAAATACGCTCAAGCTTAGGATAAACGGTTAACGATTGTGGCCATTGTAATAATCCTTTATTCATACTGTGTAATAGATCAGCTGATACTGTTGTATCGAACTCAGGAATAGCAGATAAAGCTTTTGGCTTCTGCGGCTTCACACGCTCTTCATTTTCCACAAAATCATCATAAATCGCTTGAAGACTTTGCATGAATTCATCACGTTTAGCGGTAAGTTCTTCAACTGTCATAACATTTTGGTCAACAAGCTCTTGACCGTATTTATCAGCAATAACAGGATGATTTGCAATCTTCTTATATAATAATGGCTGTGTTACGCTTGGGTCATCCATTTCATTATGACCAAAACGTCTATAACCAACTAAGTCAATTAAGATATCTTTTTCAAAACGTTTGCGGTACTCATACGCAAAATGAATCGCAGCGTAACAGCTTTCCGGATCGTCCGCATTTACACGTAAGATAGGAATTTCATACCCTTTCGCAAGGTCACTCGCAAAACGAGTTGAACGGGAATCTGTATTATTGGTTGTAAAACCAACCATATTATTAGCAATGATATGAACCGATCCGCCGGTATCAAATCCTTTTAATCTGCTTAGGTTCAGTGATTCAGCCACAACACCCTCACCAGGGAATGCAGCATCACCATGGATAAGAACACTAATTGCGCTTTGCTTATCCTGTACAGGGTAGCCAGCTTTTCTCGTATTATCCTGCGCCGCACGAGTAATCCCTAATACAACAGGGTTTACGAATTCCAAGTGACTAGGGTTGTTTGCTAGATTGATATGGGTGGTATGTTCCCTAGGTCCTTTGAAACTATGGTCTGCACCTAAGTGATACTTCACATCTCCAGACCAACCATAGTTAATTCCTCTTGAGCCTTCTGATGGAATTAAATCCTTGTTTGGTGAATGATGGAACTCAGAGAAAATCAATTCATATGGCTTATGAAGAACATGCGCCAATACATTTAAACGGCCGCGGTGAGCCATACCGATCATGATATTGTCAGTACCGTCATTACTGCCTTCTTGAATTAAGCGTTCAAGCATTGGAACGAGCATATCTAATCCTTCGATTGAGAAACGCTTTTGACCAACGAATGTTTTGTGTAAGAACTTCTCAAAGCCATCGACATTCATAAGTCGTTCCGCAAGCTTTTTCTTTTCGTCTGCTGTAAGCTTTAAGCCTATTCCATTGATTTCAACTTGCTGTCTTAACCATTGTCTTTCATCTTCGGCATCAACATGTCCAAATTCATAAGCGATGGTTTGTGTGTATACCGATTTTAAATGTTCATAAGCATCCCAGCCTGTTTGAACGGATGGAGGAGCTTCCTCCCAAATATATGTTGCTGGAATTTCCATTAAGTCTGCTTTCGTGAGATTATAGTAACCAGGCTCTAAAAAGCTTGTATCTGGCTCCGGTCTAGTTCGAAGCGGATAGATATCAGCTGCTAAATGCCCGTATGCACGAATGTTTTTAATTAATTTACTTCCAGATGTGATGATCTTGATTGTCTTCGGTGAGATACCCCCACTTACTAGCTCTGCTGTTGCTGCTTGCTCATCTGCCGGTGGCGGCCCAAGTTCCTCAAAAAGCGCTTTCACTGAGGGGTCTACTGAACTTGGATCATTCTTGTATTTTTCATACATGTCAAAGATATAGCCCATGTTCGGTCCATAGAATGACTCCCACACATTTTTCCTTTGTTGATTATCCATTTTTAATTAGCCTCCATATTACATTACATGTTGTAATATTTATATAGACAAATTTGTGTTTCAAAGAACCATGACGTCTACCCCATACTATACCCCATTTCCAGTTAATTTCTAGTAAAATGCTTACATTTGAAATTTCCAGAAAAAAGCCGGAAAAATAGGCAAAATAACAGTCATTATATAGTCATAATTCTGATTAAATATGTTATTCTTATCTTATAATTGAAAGCAAAAAGTTTCCTTGATATAAATCAAGTTTTCGAAGGATTTTTGCTAAAGAAAAATAATAAGATTTGGAATAACATAAAGTGAAGTCTCTATTGTAGTACAAATTTCCACTTAAAGTAAAGGAACTGTTAGAAAAGTTGATCCATTACACTTTTAGAACCAAAAGTCCGTTTAGTCTTCAAGAGGTTAGACAAACTAAAGTACAACAGGAGTCCGCATTTTATGGGCATTTTGAAAGGAGAAAAAGTGTTCTGTATGATTAGCAGTCCACATGATCCAAGCAGTATTCGTCTGGTACCTATTTTTCAAGGGTTAATCGAGAGGGAAATGAACCTTTTACAAAAGGTCATTCAAATTCGAGATTACCCTAAAGGGGATGTGATTTTTAGAGAGGGTGACCCTTCTGACACGTTGTATATTATCGGGGAGGGCATTATTAAAATCACAAAAGTTGCAGAAGACGGAAAGGAACAAATTGTTCGCCTCTTATTTCCAAATGACTTTTTTGGTCAATCTGCTATGCTTCAATCGGAAAACCATTATGCAAATGCGGTTGCGATTAACGATACCGTTATCTATATAATTCAAAAACAGGACTTCTTTGAAACATTAGAGCGCAACCATAAAATGGCACTCCGCTTCATGCGGGCTTTAAATGAAAGGATTTATCAAGCCGACGAGTGGATGAGCTTACTAAGCTTAATGGAAGTCGAGCAACGGTTAGCAAGTGTACTTCTCTTGTTCAATGACAGAGTCCGCTCGAAGGATGGCCGTTTTAAGCTTCCTATCACCAAGAAGGTGTTAGCGTCACTTATTGGTACAACACCCGAAACCATTAGCCGAAAGTTTGTCAAATTCATTTCAGATAACCTGATTGAGGTAAGTGGTCAAAGAGATATTCACATCCTCGACCTCGAAGGATTAAAAAAGAAGGCAAAAACATAGTAAAGGTGGCCCACATTCGAAATGTGGGTTTTTTGTTGGAGGATTTTATTATTATATTCTTAGTAAAGTTTAGCTTTGGTAAAAGAAGTATAAGCGGAGAATTTCCTGCTAATGTATATATGTAAGCTTAAAAAGCTAATATAAGAGTAGATATTCCGACTAACCGCTAAAAATAAGGCAGAATCTAAGGATTTAGATGATATAAACGGATAAACTACCTTTATTTTTAAGAAAACACCAGTATTTTCCAATTTAAGTGGAATTTTTCCGTTTATTTTTCAAATTTAGAAAAAAGTAATAAAACGCCCGACCATCACTTGGTCGGGCGCCTCCATTATTAAAATGACACATATTGAAGTGGGTTCACTGCGTTTGAGTGTCCTCCACTATATTGAGTTGGACTATATGGACCATCATAGATTTCAAAGTGAAGATGCGGGCCAGTTGAGTCTCCTGTATTCCCCATGAAGCCAATCAATTGACCTTGTTCGACTCGGTCATATTGATTAACAAAACGTTGATCTAAATGCGCATAAACGGTTGTCATTTGACGGCCATTGATATAGTGGGTAATCATGATGACATTTCCGTAACTGCTTTCCAGACGGGAACGTGTAATCGTGCCGCTAGCGGCTGCATAAATTAGAACATTTCCTACGCGACCACCTTTTCCTATATCAATTCCGAAATGCATTTTCCCCCAACGCATTCCAAAACCAGATGTTAAACGTCCTGTTGTTGGATTCATAAATGATCCATTATTTACGACAGGTGGTGGTGCATCAGGTAGAGGAGGTGGAGTTTTTCCTTCCGCTTCAGCCTTTTTCCGTTCCTCTTCGCTCCTTATCCGTTCTTCTTCAGCTTTTCTTCGTTGTTCCTCAAGCTCTGCTTGCCTTTGGTTCCATGCATTGATTTCCATCTGAATCGCTTTTTCCTGTGCAGCTAATAATTCTCCGACATCTTCTAATGAGTGGAGCTCCTCATGCATCTTTTGTTCTTCTGCCTCTAATTGAGCCATTACTTTATTTTGTTCTTTAATTTGGGCTTGTAACTGAACTTCTAACCGATCAAGCTCTTTCAGCTGGTCTTCTTGCTGTGCAAGTAAGGAGTGAACCTCTGCTTTATTAGCCTCAAGCAGTTTAATGTCTGCTTCATGCTCTTTCATAATTTCACGGTCAGCTTGTACGAATGCAGATACCGCGCTAATTCGGTTAATAAAATCATTAAAGCTTTTCGCACCGAGTAACACATCCACATAGCTTACAACTCCACCGCTTTGCTGAAGGCTTCGCATCCGCTCTTTGATAAGCTCGTCCCGCTTCTGAATCCGTTCCTCAAGTACCTTCATTTCTGCCTCAAGGCGCTCAATTTCTTCTTTTGTTTCTTGGATTTGCGCTTTTGTACTCTCAATTTTGCTGCGTGTATCATTTACGGCAAAATCCAGTCGTTTAATCTCCTGTTCGACACCAACTTTTTGTTGTTTGATTTCACCAATCGCATTTTCCTTTTGAGAGATTTCAGATTCTAGCTCTGATTTCTTTTCCTGGACTTCTTTTTTCTCATTTTCTAGCTTTTCATTTGTTTGAATCGCTAATGCAGTGTTGGGCATAGCTGTCAATAAACTTCCGAGTCCTATTGACACACCCATTCCAACCATTAGAAGTTTGCGCTTCAACGAAATAGCATCCCCCTTCTACCAACCTAGCAATCTATCATTTAAATCGGCATGGACAGTATTCATTCCCACCCACAATTATCATATTTTGCTATATATTCTCATGTTTTGTATTATAACATAAAAAATTGTCTCAAAACGTCAAACTAATATTACAATTTCATTTCATCATCTATTGAAAACACTGGGTTTTGGTTAAGATTTTTCGACAAAGATAGAATACGTACAAAAACAAAAAACCCGCCCCTTTTTAGACGAGTTTCATATTGTTCCCTACATATTTACTTGAGACGCTTGCCTGAGCGTAAAATGGATTTCTCCACTAATACATTCATCGCATCAATACTATATTTCATGGCTTCATCATTTAATTTGATGCAGGATAATTCCGTACATGCCAAAATGACCATTTTACAATTTTCTTCTTCAACAAGATGCTTAATTAACTGTTCAAGCTCACTTGAATCAACATCGAGATCACTTTTAACATTGTTATAAATGATGTCCATAACCTTTTCTTGTAAGTGATCATTCGGAGCTAAAAGCTCCAGCTGATACTTCTTACAAACATCAGCATAGATTCCGCTGCGAATCGTCCCGTTTGTAGCAAGAATGCCAATCCTTGCGCCTTCACCATACATATCATGAATTTCTTTAATCGTTTCTTCTACCATGTTGATGATCGGGATCTCTGTCAGCTTTTGCAGCTCATCGTAAAAATAATGTGATGTGTTACAAGGAATGGCAATGTTTGCAACCCCTGCCGCTTCTAGCAGCTTAAAATCATTTTTTACAGCATCTATAAACGTTTCACCTGTGTTTGTAAGGATTGCATGGGTTCGATCTGGAAGAGTTGCGTGATTAAGGATGACCATATTGAGATGGTCCTGGTCCTTATGAGCCTCTGTTCGGTTGACAATTTTATCAAAGAAAACAGAGGTTGCCTTTGGGCCCATACCCCCGATAACACCTAATGTTTTATGTTCCATGTCTACACCTGTTTCCACTTTTACTTAACTGTCATTGCATGACTTCCCAAATCTTCATAGCTTGCGAAGAAGGCATCTGCATCATATGTGATTTGTCCGTGCAATGGATTCATAACGTGTACCTTGTCGCCTACATAGCCATTAAGGACAACTGCATGTAAATTCGTTGGCGCATCGAACTTTTCGTTGGTACCGTTAATATTCCAAGAATAATTCACTTTTTTCTTACTCAAGTCCAAGGTTACCCAAATAACCACTGGATTCCCCTCTTCAAGCTCCATCATGATTTCCTCACGAGAACTTCCGCTTAGGTCGACGGGTTCTAATTGAGCCCCTACCTCTTCAATATACGTTTTAGCTGCCTGTACAATTGGCGGGGCATAGGTAAAGAATCCACTCATTTGTCGCGGGTTTCCGGCATATGCCTTATGTGGGTCTGGCCCATACAGTACATTGTTGATTGTTTTAAACTGCTCCTTCGGCAAATAATGGTCAGCCATGTCCAATTTGGAAACACGATAGCCAAAAAAATTGAATAGCGAGGTTAAGGAGGTAATTTCACAACCGTTTGGTAACTCCGGCAATTGGAGTACCTCCTCGACTGGAATAAACACTTCAATTTCACCGTTCGATACTTCACGATATGGATTGGTTTCCTGAGCATACACTTTTGTGAGCCCAGAAAACGCTCCATCTGTTTCAGAGAGCACACTTCTAGCAATTCCCTTAACGGTTTCAACATTAAGCATTAAATATACGACACATATGAGATTCAAAAATAATAGTGCTGTTACTATTTTTTTCACTTCTATCTGCCCCTTTTCGAACACCATTTTACACTGTTAGAAAACCACTAGAAATCATGTATATGTGAAAAAGGTAATTTTATAACTCGATAAAGAACTTCTTATACCACACAAGGAATACATAGACCGTATAGATGTATCTTGCATAGTTATGTCTTCCATGGTAGTGGTCATCAAGGTATTTCATAAGCTCATCTGTATTAAAGAATTCTTTTGCAATATCAGATTCGAACATTTCCTTTACGATATTGTAATATTTCTCTTCACGAAGCCAATGTCTCATTGGAACAGGGAATCCGACTTTTTCGCGTTTTGCCCATTCCTCTGGGAGCACCTTTTTGGAAGCAGCACGAAGAGCATATTTTGTATCAATATCATTTACTCGTAAATTCGTCGGAATGTGAGAAGCCATTGACATGACCTCTTTGTCTAAAAATGGTACCCGTAATTCAATCGAGTGAGCCATACTCATTTTGTCTGCTTTTAAGAGGATATCCCCTGGCAGCCAAAGCTTGAGGTCAAGATACTGCATTTTCGAAACATCATCTTTCCCTTTAACCTTATCATACACTTTTTTTGTAATACTTTGTATAGAAGGGCCAGTTTGATATTCATCCTTTAAGACTTTGCGAGCATCCTCTTCCTCAAATATCTTCGCTTGGCCGATGAATTTTTCTTCTACCGGCTGACCACCCTTGATAAGGAAGTTTGTGATTTTATTTTTAGGCAGTGCAGCGCTGATTCCTGAAATCGCACGACGGATCCCAAATGGAATCTTTTCGTATTTTTCTAGCTTTCCAGACTTTTGATACCAGACATAGCCGCCAAAGATTTCATCTGCCCCTTCACCAGAAAGAACAACCGTTACATGCTCACTGGCTAATTTCGATAAAAAGTACAATGGAACCGATGATAGGTTTGATTGTGGCTCATCCATGTGATATTGAATCGTAGGCAGCATCTCAAAAGCCTGATCTGCGTTCATCAGTTCTTTGTAGTTCTCAATTTCAAGGATATCCGATAAATCCTTAGCTAAGTTTGTTTCATTGAAGATTCCCTCATGATCTTGGAATCCTACGGAAAATGTTTTATTAGGCATTAATAAAGCCGTGATATAACTAGAGTCAACCCCGCCTGAAAGGAACGAACCAACCTTTACGTCACTAATTTTGTGGTAGTTCACAGATTCCTTTAAGGTATTGTTAATTTCCTCGATATAGTGGTCAAGCCCTTTATCTTCAGCGTTAAAGTCAATATCCCAATAAGGTTTGATTTCGATATTTCCTTTTTTATAGAGCATGTAATGACCAGGCTTTAATTTATAAACACCTTTAAAGAAGGTCTCATCAAGCACTGAATATTGGAAGGTTAAATAAGGCTTAATCGCATCTTTATTTAACTCTTTCTTAAAAGCTGGCTGTTTTAAAAACGACTTGATTTCAGAGCCGAAAATCAGTGAGTTATCAGTCGTATTTTGGGTATAGTATAAAGGCTTAATCCCAAAGAAATCACGTGCTAAAAACATGGACTCATTGTTTTTATCCCAAATCGCGAAAGCAAACATTCCGCGAACCTTTTGTAAGAGGTCCACCCCATATTCCTCGTACGCATGGACGACAACTTCACTGTCAGAACCGGATTTGAAAATATGGCCTTTTTCAATCAAATCCTCCCGCAGCTCTTGATAGTTGTAGATTTCACCATTGAAAACTAAGACACAGCTACCATCTTCATTGAGCATCGGCTGGCTTCCTTCATCAGATAAATCAATGATACTTAGGCGACGAAAGCCTAATGTTGTATGATCGTCTGAAAAATAGTTGCCACTATCAGGACCTCTATGAATGATTGTGTCCATCATCTCATTTATTACTTTTACTTTATCTATTTCAAGCTTTGAATCAGCAAACCCAACGAAGCCACACATAGTTTTATCACCTTTTTAGTTTTATAAATTTTCTGGTTGTCTGTAATTTAAGTTTGTTTTTCCGTTTATTCTCTAGTAGTTCATGCACAATCTCTTTTTCATTAAACGGAATTTCCTCATTGCCAATTACTTGTGCTGTTTCATGGCCTTTTCCTGCTAGAAGGATAACATCCCCATCCTGACTGTTATCAAGTGCATATTTAATCGCTTCTTTACGATCAATTTCAACATGATATTTACCGTCAACTTCATTCATGGATTCTATTATTTCCTTCACGATTAAATTTGGATCCTGCTCCTTAGGGTTATCAGAAGTAACAATCGATAAATCAGCATAAGTAGCTGCAACTTTTCCCATCGCTCTTCTTTTTTCACTGCCATCTTTTCCTGGTGCAGCATAAACACCAAAGACCACAATGAGTCTTCCTTTTGTATAAGGTCTTAAGGTAGAGAGGGCTTTTTCTAAACCATCTTCCGTGTGAGCAAAATCAACGACAACTTTTCGACTTTTATCCTGATAAATAACCTCAAGTCTTCCTTTTATTCCTTTTACAGCGTCTATTCCTTCTTGAATATCTTCCAAAGATATCTGATTGATGTATGCTGAAGCGATGGCTGCTAGACTATTATAGACGAATATAACACCTGGAATATTTACTTTAATTTCTGCTGTACCAGTCGGTGTATTCAGTTGAAATGTACTATAATCTGCATAAAAGTGAAGATCAGTTGGGTATATATCCGCTTCCTGGTTGATACCATACGTCGTAATCGATTTACCCGAATCTTTTACCTTTTCCAATAGCCTTCTTCCATATGGATCATCAACATTGATGACTACATGATCCTGGGCAAGATCAAAAAGCTTAGCCTTGGCATTAAAATACTCTTCCATATTTTTATGAAGCTCCAAGTGGTCGGGCGTTAAATTCGTAAAAATCGCTGTATTAAAATTACTATCGGCGACACGATTTAAATCCAAGGCATGCGAAGAAACTTCCATAATGCAATCTTCAATGCCCTCATCTACCATCTTTGAAAAAGTCTCCTGCAAATGTAATGATTCAGGAGTCGTATTTTTCGTTTCAAAATGCCTATTGTTTATTATAGTACCCATTGTCCCTATCAGACCAATGGATTTTTTTGCCTGTTCAAAGATTGATTTTACAAAATAGGTTGTAGATGTTTTACCATTTGTCCCGGTAATCCC
Organism: Bacillus sp. REN16; assembly: GCF_020731355.1. GTDB lineage: Bacteria > Bacillota > Bacilli > Bacillales > Bacillaceae_L > Ferdinandcohnia. The sequence continues at coordinate 349,080 of NZ_JAJFZK010000003.1, forward strand.
TATCAGATTTAATTTTTCAGTCGGATTTTCATAAAAGTTTGCTGAAATCCGCGCTAACGCTAATCTTGTATCCGAAACCTTAATGATTGTTACAGGGTCCTCAAACCATATATCTCTTTCAACGATTATGACAGAGGCACCATTTTTAATCGCTTTTTCAATATAGTTATGACCATCCACTGTAAATCCGGAAATTGCAACAAAAACACCGTTCATCGTTGCTTCTCTCGAATCAAAAGCGATTGAGGTCACATCTACTTCAAGGCTTCCTTTTATTTCGGTATAATCAAGATTCCTTAAAATTGATTTTAAATGCATTGTTATCACTCCAATTAATGACCTTAACTTTATTGCATTATCTTTTCATTTTTTTTAGCAGCTTTTTTGAAATCATACCGGCATAGGATAACGCAGGCTTCGGGTCTTTCCAGTCCCATATCGCATATGCTTTCGGTTTAAAGAAGGATTTTATAACCTGTGCCTTTGTTAATTGACCTGTTTTTAAATAGCCCTTGATTGCGTAGAAGTCTTCGTATGCATACCAAAAGACCAGGTTCGTATCGTGTTCTATCGCCTTAGGGGGCAGCGGGTTACCTGTTAATTCTCGATATGTGATGTAAGGAAAGTTAAGTCCTGCCTTATATAACAAACTGTTCAGGTTGGTGATCCTTACATTTAATTCGATTAAGTAATACTTCCCAGTTTCTTCATCTTTTTTAAACTCAATTTCTACAAAGCCTTTGAACCCAATCGCTTCCAAAAATTTAGAACCAATTTCGTAAAGCTCTGGAACGTATTTCTGCCCCGTATATACGGACGCGCCAAAATTAATCGGGTATTGGCGGTATTTTTGACAGGTCATCCAGTGTGATACCTTCGCTTCTTGATTTAAATACGCGTCAAATGTATACATATGGTCATCGAAACCTGGAATGATTCGTTGGACTATCACTTCCTGATTCGCTTCTTTTGCTTTATTTAAGGCTTCGTCTAATTCCTGACGATTATGAACCTTAAATAATTTCCTGCGAAAGATCGAAACAAAGGTAGGTGAATCAGTTGGTTTTACTAAACATGGAAATTTAATATCTTCTTCAATTTTTTCATAAAAGTTTTCTTCTCCAAGATGGACGGTTTCAGGTACCGCAACTCCGTGTTCCACGGCCAGCTTATGTAATTCATCCTTATCCATCGTTTTTGTATAAAGGCCCTGCTCGGTTTGAGGGATAAGATAGAACTCTTTTAACTCATCTAAATATTGATCTATCACTTCTACATAGGAGTCATGACATGGAATTAACACCGGCTTTGCCGTTTGTTTTCTTCCATATTCCTTTAAAAAGGATATAAATTGTTCCGTTTCTTTTCGATAATGGGGAGCGATTACCCGTTCCGAACAATATTTGGATTCCGCACCGTATGTACCCTCGTAAGAATAATCAACGGCTACTGTATGGATCCCTTTTGTACCCAGACATCTCATTGTGCTTAAACCTATATAATAGTTGTTTCCTAAAACAACAGCTTTATTGTTCATTCCTACCAGACTCCTTGATTAGCTTCCTAATTTGACTCTTTGTCTAATATTACAATATTGACACAGAATAAGGGGTGTTTCAAGATGAAATACCGCTTATACCCGCTTGTTATCAGGTTGTAACAATTGAAATGTGCAAGGCGCTTAGCCTTAGGCGACAAGCATAAGACGAGCGCTGACAGAAGGCGCAATTTGCCTTCAGAAGCGATTGGCTAGACCAGAGAGCCGATGGCGCCTGAACTAGACAACAAAACTGAAAAATAAAAACAAAAAATAGAGTACAGTAAATATATGATTTCGTACTCCATTTCCCTTTTACGACTTAGTTCTATTATATACTATTCCACAATTCCACTCTTTTAAGGCTCAATCGGAAAGTGAAATTTTTGATCGCTTGTTCCTGAACTGGAAAAACTCCGTTCCGCATAATGAATTTCGGTATCCGACATTAATAATACGGTTGAGCTTCTCGTCCCATACCCATTTGTTTGAATAAATAAGGAAGATAGTATTCGTTCCCATTCAAGGGACACGCCAGTTTTGGGCAGTAGATTGTCATTTGGCCGGTCTGTGTTCTGCAATAACTCGAACAAGTCCTCCACTAAATTTTCTCCCTTAATAATGGTTGAAAGCCCTTCTTTTCCTTTTTCGACCTTGGGCCAGTTCGTATTGAGCAAATGGTTGCTTAACCCATGAATACCCGGCTTTACTTTTTCGAGGCTATTTCCGACATTTGAATAATAATAAAGGTCATCAGGGCCACCTACTAGTAGATTGTAACCAGGATACTGTGAATTCGTCTTCTCCGCCTGTTTCATATATTCTGCAATCTGTCCATCGTAGGTAAGAGCATCTTTTACGAGTTTTCCTCTCGACTGTTTTCCTTCTGAAACTTCACTTGGGTCCCGATAGTTCGTGATCGCCGCAAAACGTCCAGCTTTCGTGACCCCCATCCAAGTTCCCATTTTTTCGAGATCCCTTCCAGCCAATAGGTTCGGCTCATCCTCCCAGAAGTGAATCGGAGCCGTCGGTCGTTGAAGGAACTCATCCCGGTTTGCTGCAACAATGAGTTTATAGACCGGATGCTTCTTATAGGCGAACAAAATTAAACACATTTTACCCACCGCCTTTTTCACAAATTATAGCATTTGATTGCTATTTTCGTAAAAATCTTGGCTTGGATAAAAACCACCATACAAAAAAGCAAGGGCGATTACCCCTGCTAATATGACGAAACTTATTTCTATTAGGTTACACTTTCTAGATATATCCTTATGAAACCTGATGTGCATTTTGAAGTTCACGTGCTTTTAGCTCTCTTCTTAAAATTTTCCCGCTGATCTTTGTTTTTGGAAGTTCATCCAATACCTCAATTTCCCTTGGTGCAGCATGGGCAGCCAGATTTTGTTTAACAAACACGCGAATATTTTCCAGTAAGTCCTCTGATGGACTATAGCCCCTCTTTAAAACGATAAAGGCCTTAACAATTTCTCCTCTTATCGTGTCGGGCTTTCCAATCACACCTGCTTCAGCGACTGCCTCATGTTCAATTAGCTTGCTTTCAACTTCAAACGGACCAATACGTTCTCCGGATGAATTGATCATATCATCACTTCGCCCCTGGAAAAACACATATCCGTCCTCATCTAATACAGCTAAATCACCTGATATATACCAACCATTTACAAAATAGGAATTAAACTTCTCTTGATTTTTCCATACTTCTTTCATAATAGCTGGCCAGAAAGCCTTGATGCCAAGGTGTCCAACCTGACCATTGGGAAGTATATTTCCATCATCATCAAGGATCGCAACTTCAATTCCAGGAAAAGGTCTTCCCATTGAGCCAGGCTTAATAACCTCTGATGGCAAGTTGACGATTAATTGCGCTCCTGTTTCAGTCATCCACCACGTATCATGGATTCTTTTCTGTAAAGCCTCGATCCCCCAGACGATGACCTCAGGATTTAACGGCTCTCCTACACTTAAAAGATGTCTTAGTGAACTCAGATCGTATTTTTCCAGCACATCGTCTCCCTCTGCCTTCAGCATTCTGAATGCAGTAGGGGCACTATACCAAACCGTCACCCCTGTTTTTTCAATGGTTGAATACCAGGAATCAGCATTAAATCGTCCGCCATTAACGACAACTGTTGCGCGATTTAGCCAAGGAGCAAAAAGTCCGTATACGGTTCCCGTTACCCAGCCAAGATGTGCTGTACACCAATAAACATCATTCTCTTTTATATCAAGGACCCATTTTCCTGTTTGGTACTGCTGGATCATTGCTCGATGTGCATGTACAATTCCCTTTGGTTTCCCGGTTGATCCGCTCGTATAATGAATATTAAGGCGGTGCTCAAGATCTACCCATTCAATAATATCAGTCTGGGGCTTTGTTTTTGCTAATTCCTCTACGAGTGAGATTTCAGCTTCCTTACACTTTTCCGGCCCTTCTGTAATAAACACTATTTCTAATGAAGGTAAGTCCTGTTTCGGAACCCTCTTTACCAACTCAGAGTCAGTGATGAGAAAGCGACCTTCACAGTCTGAAATCCGGTCCTTCACCGCATCCTCCATGAATGCTTCAAAAAGTGGCCCAACAACAGCCCCAAGCTTAATCGCAGCAATCATCGCAATATGATTTTCCGGGTTTTTCGGTAAAAAGATAAACACAATATCTCCCTTTTTAACACCGTTTTTTTTCAAAACGGTTGCTAGATGGTCTGATTTATCTTTGATATCTTTAAATGTAAAAACTTGTTCTTCATCTTCATTAATATAGTGAAGGGCGACTTTGTCACCATACCCATCTGCTACATGGCGGTCAATGCATTCATATGCCATGTTTACTTGCTCCGTTTGGTACCAGCTAAATTCCTTTTCAACATCCTCCCAGAAAAAATTCTGGAAAACCTTATCATAGTTTTGAAGATTATAGTCTCCGTCAAAAGGTTTTATGAAATTCAATTCTGTGGCTGTCAATTCACCTATCCCCTTTCGTTAACTTAGTAGCGTTAATATTTCTGCCTTCAATTGTGCTAGTTTTACATCTCCTCGGGACCTAGGTTTCGGGTCTTCAATTTGAATAGTTTGATAGATTTCACCCGGCTGCCCTTTTAAAATGACAATCCGGTCACATAAATAAAGAGCTTCATCAATATCATGTGTGACTAAAATCATGGTAGATTTGTATGTATCCCAAATGGTCAAAAGCAGATCTTGCAGCTGCATTTTCGTAAATGCATCAAGCGCACTAAATGGCTCATCTAAAAGCAGTACTTCTGGATTGGTTATCAGAGCACGCGCAATCGATACCCTTTGCGCCATACCTCCGGATATATCCTTTGGATAGTGATTTTCAAAACCTTGCAGTCCGACTAGCTTTACATATTCGATTGCCTTTTCATTTTTTTGCTTATCGTTTTTTAAACCAAACGAAATATTTTCTAACACTGTTAACCATGGCATTAAACGAGATTCTTGAAAAATAACTCCAACCTTTTCATGAACAGACTTAATCGTATCCCCGCTAATTTCCACGGTTCCTGAATAATCCGGGTCCAATCCGGATAAGACACGCAATAAAGTACTTTTTCCACATCCGCTCGTACCTAGAACTCCAATGATTTCACCTTGTTTTGTTTTAAAGCTGATATTTCGAAACCCCGCCGTACCGTTCGAAAAGGTTCGTGAAACATTCTGAATTGCCAGCATCCTTTTTCATCCTTTCAGGCTTACTTCACAAAGCTGTCCTGCCAATGAAGTGTTTTTTCTTCTGTCTTCTTCAAAATGGAGTCCGTAATTTTACCTAAAATCGCAAATAGAACAATGCTCGCGATGACCGTTTCAGGAGAATAGGAGTTTTGACCAACGACGAGCAAATACCCGATTCCTTGACTGGCTCCCATCAATTCAGCCGCTACAACAAACATCCACCCTAGTCCTAATCCACTTCTGATTCCTACTAAAAAAGAGGGAAGGGAAGCAGGCAAAATGACCCTTCTAATTAAATCGAACGCTGAAAAATTATAGATTTTACCTACCTCAATCAATTTACGGTCAACACCCTGAATGCCTGACACAATGTTTAAATACACTGGGAAAAATACACCGACCGCAATCAGGGTAATTTTTGAAGGTTCCGCAATCCCCATCCAAAGGATAAAAAGAGGTACCCATGCAAGGGATGGAATTGAACGAAAGGCTTGAAGCATTGGATCTAATAATGCTTCTGCAATTCGAAAATAGCCGACCAATGAACCAAAAACTACAGCCGCAACGACTCCAATCAGAAAACCAAAAAAGATTCGATAAAGGGTAATCCCAATGTGCCCCCATAGACTTCCATCACTGGCAAATTCAATTATTTTTGCGAGGATGACCGTCGGTGCTGGCATTAGATGTGCCTCTAGGACACCGATATAGCTCAAATACTGCCAAACCACGAGTAAAATGGCAGGTATGATACTCCCAAGTAAAACGATTTTTACATTTCCAGATACAACAAACTTTAGTTTAGGTTTGACCTTTACTTGCCTTGACCAAGTTTCACTTTTTGTATTCATTTGACCTCCTCCTATTGTTCGATTACTTTTTCTGCAAACGTCGGATTAATCAATTCTTGAACTAATTTATCTATTTCAATATCTTTTTTAATGATTTCCTGTGCTTGAAGAACCTTGCCTGCTTCCGTTAATGCCTCAATTTGAGCATCCCCGGGGACTGGATTAGAAAAATCATTTCGTTCGTTTAGTTGCTTGTTCGCCACTTCAATATCAATATTTGCGAATTTTGCCAAGATGTCTGCTGCTTCTTCCGGGTTTTCTAAAGTCCATTTACGCGCTTTTTCGTAAACTTCAATTACTATTTCTACGTACTGCGGGTATTTTTCCGCAAATTCAGGACGGACATTTAAGACTCCATACGTATTAAAATCGGCATTCCTGTAAAATAACTTCGCATCTGTTTCTAATTCGACTCTTGCCATGTGAGGATCCAATCCTGACCACGCATCTACCTGACCAGATGATAATGCTGCTGCACCATCTCCGTGCTGCAGATTGACAATTTCAACATCTGATGGACTTAAACCTTCCTCATCAAGGGCACGCAATAGGAAAATATAAGGATCTGTCCCGATGGTTGCAGCAACTTTTTTCCCTTTCAAGTCACTTACACTTTGAATCTTTGAATCTTTATTAGCCACTAATGCTGTCCATTCCGGCTTTGAGTAAATATAAACGGATTCAATCGGTGCACCGTTTGCTTTCGCCATTAAAGCCGCTGCACCTGCAGATGAAGTGAAATCTGCACTGCCACTGTTCAAGAATTCGAGTGCTTTATTGCTTCCTTGGCTAAGAACAAACTCAACCTTAATTCCTTCTTCTTTGAATGCTTCCTCTGCCCAACCGAACTCTTTTAACACCAGACTTGTTGGGGAGTAAAAGGCATAATCCAAGACAATTTTCTCTGGTTTTTCATTTCCTTGGCTGGCTTTACTCGTGCTATTTGAACAACCTGCAATTCCAACTAACAGCAATACAGCAATAAAAATGGTACTTATTTTTTTCATATCATTCTCCCCTTTTTAATCAAATGCGCCTTGGCGTATTTGCGCCCGATTTTTTTCGAGCATGCTTGAAAAATTCCCTCTGAAAAATCGTGGCATCCGCCGGAGGCTTAACTTTATTCAGTCGGGGTTTGGACCCCACTGAAAAAATTAAATTTCACAAGCAAATGTGACAATGGATCCTCGTAATCGCTGTGCCTCTTTATACGTACAACGGTTGTGAACAACTTCTATCCCAGCCTCAGCAGCAATTTGAGCTGCCACCGGCGAAATGACACCCTCTTGGAGCCAGAAGATTCTTGGTTTTACCTCAACTGCCTCCTTGGCAATTTCAATTGCCGCTTCAGGGCTTCTAAACACTTGAACCACATCAATTTCAAATGGAACATCCTTTAGATTTGCGTATGCCTTTTCCCCAAGGACTTCTGTTTCCCTCGGATTTACTGGTACAATTTGATAGCCTAAGCGCTGCATTTTTCTTGCCAATCGGTTGCTTGGACGGGCAGGATTGCCACTTAAGCCGACAACAGCCAAGGTCTTTGGTCTTTGTGTTTCAACACCATCAATCTCTTCACGAACAATCGGTGACTGCAACGCCCAGCGGATTACTCCTTCATCATTAACGACGACTTCTCCCTTTTCAGCACCCTTAAAAGACAAACCAGTCGCTTCATAAAACGCGCGATCAAGATCATTTTGCAGATCGCGGACAGACTCAATACCAACAGAAAGTCGAATCAGGTCTTCTGTAACCCCTGTTTGAACCAGCTCTTCCGCACTTAACTGCTGATGGGTTGTTGATGCTGGTTGAATAATTAAGGACTTCGCATCCCCCACATTCGCAACATGTGACCAGAGTGCGATATTGTCAATCACCGTTTTCCCTGCATCACGCCCACCTTTAATACCGAAGTTTACAATTGAACCAAAGCCATTGTTTAAATATTTTTCCGCTAGTTCATAGGAAGGATGATCTTCTTGCCCCGGATAAGACACCCACTCAACTGCTGGATGGTTTTTTAAATAGTTTGCTAGTTTTAACGCATTTTCATTATGTTTTTCTACTCGTAAATGGAGAGTTTCAAGTCCCTGCAATAAATAAAATGCATTTTGCGGACTCAAGCAGGATCCAAAATCACGCAAAAGCTGTACGCGAAGTTTTTGGCTAAATGCAAGTGTCCCAAAATCAAATGCATATCTTACACCGTTATAGCTTCGATCAGGTTCCGTGAATCCAGGGAATTTAGGATTATTCCAATTAAAGCGACCCCCATCTACAACAAGACCGCCGATTGTGGTTCCATGTCCGCCAATCCATTTCGTTGCTGAATGTACGACGATATCTGCGCCCCATGTAATGGGTTTACATATATATGGAGTAGCAAATGTATTGTCTATAATGAGTGGAATTTCTGCTTCATGTGCAATTGCTGCAACTGCTTCCACATCTAAAACTTGCAGGCTTGGATTTCCGATAATTTCAGCAAATACTGCCTTCGTGTTTGAAGTAATGGCTTTTCTAAAATTCTCCGGATCTTTTGAATCTACAAAATGTACCTTAATTCCGTACTTTGGCAGTGTTGTAGAAAACAAATTATATGTACCGCCATATAGATTTGTAGCGGCAACAATTTCGTCACCCGCTTCGGCGATATTCATAACCGCTAAGGCAATCGCGGCCATTCCTGAAGAAGTCGCAACCGCCGCAACCCCATCCTCCAAAAGCGCAATCCGTTTTTCCAATACATCTACAGTTGGATTTCCAATCCTCGAATAAATATTTCCCGGTTCATCAAGCGCAAATAAACTACGCGCATGCTCAGAATTATGGAAAACATAAGAGCTCGTTTGATATATAGGTACTGCTCGTGATCCAGTTGTCGGATCTGGTGATTGTCCTCCGTGTAATAAAACTGTTTCTAAATCATAGCTTTCTAATTGGTTACTCATTTTTATTCCTCCACTATTTTTATAGGAAAACTCAGGATTATACTAATGCAAAACTAAATTTCATTATTATTTAGCAATAAAAAACCCTCTTCAATAAGAAGAGGGTTTTTTCCTCCTCTTATCTCTCAGGTAATCATACCTGTTGGAATTAGCACCTTTTCAAGAATCATCTTGAAGGTTGCCGGGTTTCGTAGGGCCATGTCCCTCCACCACTCTGGATAAGAGTCTTTATTAAATTAATACATTCCTGTTTAGCTTTATAAAAGGATTATAGTCTGCGATTAATCCAAAGTCAAATACTTTTTCGGAAAATTTTACCTTGTATGAATTTTGTATATATGTTAGACCAAAAATTATTTGTGTCTTATTTGTGAAGCCTATTGCTTTATTTGCAAATCCGCTGTATATTAAGAGTGTAGAAAGTTAGTGAAATACTTCACAAACTAACTACAACAAAGCTGGCAGCTAATAAGCACTCATATTTTTTTACAACAACTTGTGAAGAGTTTCACAAATAAAATAATAAGGGGAGATTAGAATGAAAACATTCTTAAAAGGACCTAAAATGGCAGTTATTTGGACAGTATTACGTGTATGGTTAGGAATTCAATGGCTAGAAGCTGGTTTCCACAAAGTTACAGCAGGCGGATTTGATGCAGGCGGATTTATCCAAGGTGCAATCGCAAATGCAGGTGGCGAGCACCCAGCAGTGCAAGGCTGGTATGCTGCATTCCTTGAAGGGTTTGCCGTACCAAACATCGAGTTATTCAACGTACTCATTCCTTGGGGTGAGGTTCTAGTAGGACTTGGTTTAATTGTTGGTTTTGCAACAATCCCAGCATTACTTGCAGGTGCATTCATGAACCTTAACTTCTTACTTGCTGGTACAACAAGCACTAACCCAACACTTTATACAGTAGCAATCATTCTCTTATTCGCAGGCGCTGCAACTTACTACTACGGTGTAGACAGATTCGCAGTACCATTCCTTACAAAACGTATCAACGAGAAAAAAGGTACTAAAACAGCAGCAAACGTTGCGTAACGAAGGAAAGTGTTCCTCCTAAACTGGGGGAACACTTTTTTATAGTCTATTCATCATCAATCTCACCATCGCCAATTTCATCCTCTTCTTCAATTTCCTCAATCTTCTCGTCCTCTTCTGGCATTTCATCGTCCCCACAACCTATTAAGAAAAACATTGGGAATGATAATAATAACAACATAAACAACCGTTTCATCACATAACCTCCTTTTTTCTAGACTTTCCAATCAATATCAAAATATGTAGACTAGAAAGAGGTTACAGTAATAACAGTTCTAAAATTGGAGGTAAAACAATCATGCGAAAAATTAAATTAGGTACTAGTACATTAGAGGTGCCAGTTGTTGCAGTCGGCTGTATGAGAATTAATTCATTGGAAAAGGCTGAAGCGGAAAAGTATGTACAAACCGCGTTAGAAATTGGCGCAAACTTCTTTGATCACGCTGATATTTACGGAAGTGGTGCTTGCGAGGAAATCTTTGCAGATGCAATACATATGAATGATGATGTCCGTGAAAATATTATTCTTCAATCCAAATGTGGGATTCGGAAAGGGATGTTTGATTTTTCAAAAGAGCATATCCTTAATTCTGTTGATGGTATATTAAAACGGCTTAATACTGATTATCTTGATGTCTTACTTTTACATCGTCCAGATGCCCTTGTAGAACCAGAAGAGGTTGCAGAAGCATTTGATAAGTTAGCATCTTCTGGAAAGGTTCGTCACTTTGGGGTATCCAACCAAAAGCCTATGCAAATTCAGTTACTTAAAAAGTATGTCAAACAGCCAATCGTTGCGAATCAACTTCAATTAAGCATCCCAAATGCTCATATGATTGCAAATGGAGTTTCTTCAAATATGCAAATTGATCAATCCATTAACCGTGATGGAGATGTGCTCGATTTTTGCCGCTTGAATGACATTACAATTCAGCCATGGTCACCATTCCAATATGGTTATTTTGAAGGACCATTTCTTGGAAATGAAAAATGCCCAGAATTAAATCAAAAAATTGATGAAATTGCCGAAAAATATGGTGTTTCCAATACTACGATTGCGATTGCATGGCTATTGCGTCACCCGGCAAACATGCAACCTATTATCGGAACAATGAATGTACAGCGCTTAAAGGATTCCGTGAAAGCAAGTGAAGTCCAATTAAGCCGTGAAGATTGGTACAGCATTTTTCAAGCTGCCGGTTATCTTCTTCCGTAAAAAGCAAAGAGGCACCCTCAATAGGTGCCTCTCATTAGTTTTCCGTAAATCCTGTTGCAATGACGGTTACAATAATCTCGTCTTTTAAATTGTCATTAATGACCGAACCAAAAATCATATTTAAGTCTTCATGTGTTGCAGAAGAAATCACTTCGGCTGCTTCCTGAATTTCAAAGAGGCTTAAGTTTCTTCCACCTGTGATATTTAAAATCACACCCCGCGCCCCACTAATGGACGTTTCGAGAAGTGGGCTATTGATCGCTTTATGCGCTGCTTCAACTGCACGACCATCCCCTTTTGCCATTCCAATCCCCATTAAGGCTGTTCCCCTGTGAGACATAACAGTTTTAACATCTGCAAAATCAAGGTTGATCAACCCAGGGACAGCAATTAAATCGGAAATCCCTTGAACGCCACGCAGAAGCACATTATCCGCTTCTCGGAACGCTTCAATCATCGGGGTACGCTTATCCACAATCTCTAATAATTTTTCATTTGGAATAATGATTAAGGTATCCACCGCTTGCTTCATCGCATCAATACCCGCATCAGCATTCACGGCTCGTTTCCGGCCTTCAAATCGAAATGGTCTTGTGACAACACCGATTGTTAAAGAACCTAATTTCTTTGCAATTCTTGCAATTTCTGGGGCTGCCCCAGTTCCAGTGCCACCGCCCATTCCGGCAGTAACAAAAACCATATCCGCACCTCTAAGTGCGTCCTCAATCTCTTTTTCACTCTCTTCAACAGCTCTCATCCCAACTTGCGGATTCGCACCTGCTCCCAGACCGCGTGTTAACGATGCACCTATTTGAATGATGACCTCTGCTTTTGATTGATTAAGGGCTTGTCCATCTGTATTCACTGCAATGAATTCAACACCCTCTACCCCTGCTTCAATCATTCGGTTGACCGCATTATTTCCACCGCCGCCAACACCTACTACTTTTATCCTTGCAAATTGATCTATGTATGGTTCAAACTCAAGCATAATTTTTCCTCCTAAACGCCCATTGCCTTCTTCCTAAAAGAAGTCGGATTAATACTATATACTTCGTAATACTACTTCTCTTTTTGTCATGGATTTCCTTTATAAAATGAAAATAAACCACACCCTAGTACCTAATTCGCATAATATTAATTTTGTTTTACAAACTAATAACAATATGTGACGAAAGGATACATTCATGAAAACTAGAATTGCTTTGATACTTGGAGTCTTTATCTTACTTTTGCCTATAAACACAAATGCAAACAGCCACGACAATATCTACGTCATTCAAGCAGGTGATACATTACCAGAAATCGCGAAAAAATTTGAAATGACGGTAGATGATTTAAAAATCACCAACGGGCTTCAATCAGATCTATTAGTTGTCGGGCACAGGCTTTGGGTTCCCTATACATATGAAGTAGCATCTGGAGATTCCTTAAAGAAAATTGCTGCACAATTTCATTCATCACTAGAGCAAATCAAAGCTGTAAATGGGCTTTCATCTGAACAGGTCGTTCCAGGGCAGGTGCTAAAAATTGTTCCGAAACGAATGAACATGCAAGGGGAACATATTTTAATGACGAAAGAAGAGTTTAAGGATTGGCTCATGAATCAGAAGATCAAACGAAAAGTAAGCCTCATCCAACAGCATCATACATGGGTCCCAGACTACAGTCGATTTAACCACTCCAACCATTTCTTGCTATTAAACGGAATGGAAAACTATCATAAAAATACGATGGGATGGAAGCATATCGCTCAAAACATTACGACTTTTCCAGATGGTAAGGTAGCAGTTTCCAGGCCATTATATATAACTCCAGAAGGCACCATTGGGAGCAAGGCGAACTCTGTTGGGATTGCTATTGAACATCTCGGAAATTTCGATATTGGGCATGATATCATGACAAAAGAGCAACACGACACGATCATTTATGTGAATGCTGTTCTTAGCCTGAAATTTGGATTAACTCCCTCGATTGACAGTATTACATACCATCATTGGTGGGATTTACGAAATGGAGAAAGAGTATTGGACAAAGGACCTGACTATAATGTGAAGACCTGCCCAGGTACTGGGTTTTTCGGAGGAAATTCCACTGCAAGTGCACAAAAATACTTCTACCCGCTCATTACACGTAAAATGGAAGAAATTCAAAAAGAATTGGATTAACAGAAAACCACTCAACGAAATTGAGTGGTTTTTCATGTTTCTAATAGATCGAAATGCCTTCTTTTTTAAAATAATCCGGTTGTTCCTTCTTAAATTCATACAAATGGGAAATCCCTTTTGTGATATGTTCATTTACAACATATTCTGCTGCAATGACATCCCTATTTTTTAAAGCATTATAAATAGCCCTGTGTTCATCCAATACATTCTCCCAATCGGGGGCGCTTGTTGTTATCAACCGAAGCATTCTAACACGCTTGTATTGTCCATTCATTTGGTCAATCCCCTGCCAAATCCGGTCCCATTCTAGCCCTTTATAGATGATCTCATGAAACTCATCATCATATGCTAAAAAATCCCTATGATTTCCCTCTCTTAAAGCAATATCTTGCATGGTTAAGTTTTTTTCCAGTTTATATAAGGTTTGAGAAGTTAGTTTTTCAGTAGCCTCGCGAATAACCGCAAGTTCAACAGCTTTTCTCACAAAACGTGATTCTTCTATATTTTTAGAATCAATTAATGACACAAACGTCCCAATTTGGGGACGTATTTCAATTAAACTTTCCTTCGCAAGCTGCATCAATGCTTCTCTAATTGGTGTTCGACTAACATTAAGCTGGGTCCCAATTTCACTTTCCGAAATAGGAGTCCCCGGCTTTAGTAAAAACTCAATAATTTTATCGTATAAGAAAGAGTATACAAACTCCCTTCTTGTACCCCTATCATTTTTTCTGACTTGACTGTATTCCATCCTTATCCTCCCCCGGTGACTCCGCCGCCCATTGAAAACGCTTCCTATTATAATAGTATAGTATCATATTACTAATATACTAATCAATTTTATATTTCAGTGAAAAAGGATTAAAAAACAGCGAAAAATGAATTCCGCTGCTTTTTAATCGTGTCTTATTTAACACCTTTTCTATTTATTTTCCTGTAAGAAAACATTTGAATATAGTTTTCATCAACCATGTACCTGAAGTCCCTTAATAAAGTTAAACATGCAAAAACTTCACACATACTGGGAACGGTACAGTTATATCTGAGTCAATTAATGAAAGTTTACCGGTTTTTTCATCTCTTGCATACAATACAAGGTTGCTTGATTCCTGGTTGGAGCCCACAAGGAATTTTTCAGTTGGATCAAATACAAAATCACGTGGCCAATCTCCCTCTGATGAAGCCATTTCTACCAGTGTTAGCTCACCTGTTGCTTCATTTATCTGGAAGACTGCAATGCTGTTATGTCCGCGGTTTCCAGCATAGACAAATTTCCCGTCTTTTGAAACATGGATGGCACTTCCTTGACTATTTTCAGTAAAATCCGCAGGAATCGTTGAAATAGTTTGGAGCTCAGTAAAACTGCCATTACTGCTGTCATAAGATAAAGCAATGACTTCATTGCTGATCTCTGTCATGATGTATGCATGTGTACCATTTGGATGGAAGGCAATATGTCTTGGTCCGCTTCCTGGACTTACGGATAAACTACTTACTTCTTTTAATGCACCTTCGTTGATTTCATAAGTAATCAGTTTGTCGATTCCTAAATCAATCGCCACAACGTACTTTTCATCTGGTGTGAAACCGGAAAAATGAGTATGGGGTTTTTCCTGTCTTTCATGTGGTCCTTTCCCTTCATGTGCAACCACTGATAGAGAAGATTCAATGCCACCACTTTCGCTGTTTACTGAATAAAGTTCAATTGTTCCTTTATGATAATTCCCCGTAACAACTTGATTGTTTGCTTCGTTCACACTAACATGACAAGGGGATGCCCCTTCTGTAACATCTTGATTTATTGCCTTTAGATCACCAGTATTACTGTTAATAGAGTAAGCGGCTACGCCACCTGATTCTCCGTCTTTTACCACAGAGTAAAGAAAACGATTGTCCTGGCTTACTGTTACATATGTAGGATTTCCCAATTCGGCTGCAAGCTTCACATCCTCTATTTTTTTGCTATCTGTATCTAATGTAAAAGAATAAATCCCTTTGCTGTCCCCTTTTGTATAGGTACCAACATATCCGATAAATTTGCTCATTTGATAAACCCCTTTCTGTTTACTATCATTCATTCAGAATTTTGATGGCGATTTGTAACACGATGAATATGAACCGATAAATAGACCTTATCATCAATTGATATTTCTTGATCTGCCTTTTCCTTCAAATAGGATACTACTTTTTGCATACATTGAAATGCCTCAGGAAATTTTTGTTGAATTTGTTCGTAAAAAAGTTCATCAAGGGTATTAGTCACTTTTTCCTTACGAACAAACTCCGATGCAACAAAACGTAGATGCATTAAAAATCGTTCATAGTTGACAGAGGATTCATCCAATTCCATTTGAAAATGATCCTCGACGATTTTTAAAATGTCATTTACAATCTCCGTCATTTGAAAGACAGCAGACATATTTGCTTGTGAAAGTTGACTATTAACTAAGTGAAGAGCTATTGAAGCAGCTTCATCATCATCAAACCTAAAGCCGGTTTCTTTTTCAATCATATCAAGAGCTTTTAGTGCAACCTGAAACTCGGGCTTATAATACCTTTTAATCTCCCATAACAATGGATTTTTCAAAAGGATGCCTTGTTTATACCTAGATACCGCAAAACTTATATGATCGGTTAAAGCAACATACAGATAATCATCTAATTTATGTGTTAAATGCAACTTTGCATAATCTATGATGTTCGATGAAATATTTAAATAGAGCTCAGATGTGTCTTTAAGTAATTTGGCAAGTTTATCTGAGACTCCATACTTTTGGAGTATAAAAGCCTTCTCTATTTTTGTAGGATCAATTGTGTCTCCAGCCTTTCTATGAAAGGCAAGTCCCTTACCCATTACAACAACTTCCTGATTAGTTTCATTCTTTGCCATAATTACATTATTATTTAAAACCTTCTCTATTTTCATATTAGCACCACACTTTCATCCAAGGCAGCATCAAAAAAAAACTAAATTTGGTTTAAGAATACCATTTTTTGATACACTTTCTCAAACAATTAACTAAACCTAGTAGCAAATCTAAAAAAGTAGTACAAACAACGGTATTGTTCAGTACTACTTTTTTGAAAACATATCATATAAACGAAATCCACTTAGCCACCAAAAGCCGGTTGTCGGTAATTCCCCATACTTTGAAAGACTAAAGTTTGTACTCTTTTAGCATCTCTTCGATTGCGAACGCTACCCCATCTTCCTCATTTGTTTTCGTCTTAAATTTACATAGGTCGAGTATTTCCGGATCAGCGTTTCCCATCGCAACGCCACGTCCCGCCATTTCAAGCATGCTTTTATCATTTAAATTGTCTCCCATTGACATAACATCTTCCATGTCAATCCCCATGCTATTTGCCAATTCTTTAAGTGCTAGGCCTTTTTTCGCCTCTGGATGGTTAAATTCAAGATTTAAATATCCTGATGACGTAATCACTGTTCCAGGCTCATCTTTTAGCTCATCGAACACTTGCTTATGGCTTTCTTCATCTTCAGCAAAGCTTAACAGCTTATAAATTTTTAGATCTTCTATTGATTCTAATTGCTCGTAATTCTCCACGAACTGAACACACTCATTCTGAAAACGGAATTCAATTCTTTGATTAATATCCTCTTCGGTTAAATCAGGATCTACTGTTTTCCACCATCTTGTCATTCTATCGATGAATTGTTCTCTACCAAATGAAAATAAACCTTTGTTTGTAAAAAATTCGGTATACATCCCACCATTCTGGCATGCAGTGTATACCTTTTTACAAACCGAGTCTTCCATTGGAATATCACGCAAAGTATTACCATTTATATCAAATGAACTAGCACCGTTTAAGGTAATGATTGGACAAGTTATACCTACTTCTTTAATAGGCATATTTGCTGCATCATAGGACCTTCCCGTTACAACAACAAATTTTATCCCTTTGTCCATTGCCTTTTGAATCGCCTTCACATTTGCCTCACTTACCTTACTATCTTGATTTAATAGTGTCCCATCTAAATCAGAAGCAATCAGTTTCATCCCAAATCCCTCTTTCTTATAAATAATAAAAAACCTAAATAAACTGTCTCAAAAAAAGAAACACTTTACTTAGGTTTTGCCTGTTTTACCAGTAACAATCCTAGATTCAATTATAGCAAGATAAACGTTTATTACAAAGTTCATGCTTATTGCATAAGAAAAACCGGGCATAGCCCGGTCCTTTTCATGGTTAGAGAATATCCGATAATTTGTACTCTATGCCATGTACCCCTTTATAATACTCAGGATACATTTCACCCCCACATTTTTCACATGCAAACATAGGAGGAGTTGTCGGATCTCCATCATCCATTAAATCGAAATCCCTTACCACGTTAATAGGAATCTCTTCTTTCTCATGACACGCCAAACAAACATAGCTGACGCTCTGTTGCTTGGACTGGTTTAGGCTTATGTTTTTCTTCTTTTTCTTTCCCTTTTTGCGGGTTTTTGATACCGGTGAGATCGTTAATCATCCTTTCTAAATAAGCTCTTGTGGTTTTGCATAAGGCTACCTTTATTTCTAATTTACCATTTTCAAGGCAGACTTCTCCCTTGTATTCATAGTAACATTCACACCTCTGACAAACGAGAGGGTCTTTCTTGCCACTAGCTACTATTTTTTCACGCCACGTCTGGCGACGTAAGGTTTTCTTAACTTTTACAACCCAACGTCTTGCTTTTTGTTGCCAAGTACTCAACACTTTTTTACACACGTTTTTTGATCTTCTAGAATTCATACCGTAATGCCGAATAGTTTTAAATTGCTCGTCTGGGATATGGCGAATTAAACGTGAAATAAATTCTTCGACACTTACGGTTTCGGATTTGTCTTTTCCGTCAGTTTTATCCTTATATTTGAACGTAACGAATTGCCCATCATATGCCTCAATCCGATTGATTCCAATCGCTGGTCGACGAATATAACGGCCAATATAACGAAGTTGTTCTTTTATTTTTCCCCTCTGTTTAGGTGCATACACATAGAAGCCTTCGCCATTATTGGTGAACGCCTTTTGAAGTCTTGGTTGGATTCTTTTCTTTTCTCTTGGTGAAACTCCGTTTCTAATTAATTTTAATACGACCGTTTGCCATTGTTTACGAAGCATCGTAAATGGCAAGAAATCATACTGCTTCCATTCTCCTTTTTCTGTTAATCCACCCATTGTAACTAACATATGTACGTGAGGATTGAAGTTGACCCTTGAACCAAAAGTGTGGAGTCCAGCAATAATCCCAGGTGTTACCTTTGCTTTCTTTTTGAAGAAGTCAGTAAGTAGTCTTGCAGAAGCATCCATTAAATCTTTTAATAGATGTCGGTGAAGGAGAAATACATCTCTTAGTCCTTCATCAATCGTAAAAATTACGTGCCGATGATTAACCTGAAGAACATCTTCAGTAAGTAACCTACTCCATTCTTCACTTTCTCCAACAGAGCACGTGGTACAAAATCGACCTTTACATCGGTAAGGAACCTTTCGCACATCATGACAACCTTCACACACAAATAACTTAAATCCATTTTTGATATCCCCACAATCTCGAAATTTCTCAACCTCCTTAATTACGATAGGGCGGATTTTAGCACCGTGTTTTCTTTTGAAAGCTTCCCAATGTTGGTGTTTATCAAAAAATATTCTTCTCAATATATTGGTCTCCATAAAATGAAAATACCACAGCTTAAATGACTGTGGTAGACCCAAATTTTTATACTTTCTTATCTTTTTAAAAAAGGCTACTCAGACACGAGTAGCCCTTCTTCTTATTCCTCAATTGGCTCTGGACTTAGAGCACCACGTTTAATGATGCTAATTAAATATCCGATCACTCCACCGATAATAGCCGGAACAATCCAACCTAATCCTACTGAATATAAAGGGAGAATGGATTCTAATAGTTCATTAACAGCGGCAATTTTTACACCTGCTGCGTTCAATCCATCGTTAATACTTAGGATGAATGTAACTAAAATACTAACTTGGTATACTTCCTTGCGACCCTGGAATAGAGGGTGTAAGAAAGTTAACACCATTAAACACATAGCTAATGGATAAAGTGCCACTAACACTGGAATTGAAAAGCTTATAATTGTACTTAAGCCGAAGTTTGAGACAACTGCACTAAATAATGTAAAGATAACTGCCCATTGCTTATAAGAAAGAGCAGGAACTAATTTTTTAAAATAAGCTGCACATGATGTGATAAGTCCAATACTAGTTGTTAAACAAGCGGCAATAACAATTACAGCAAGAATCAATTTACCATACCAACCAAAGAAATGTTGAGATGCAGCCGCTAAAACAGAGCCGCCATTTTCTAAATACCCTAGACCCTCTACACTTGTTGCACCTAAGAATGCGAGTGAAGAATAGATTACTGCTAACAATACTCCAGCAACTAAAGCAACCTTACCTGTTGAGACCATAATTTCTTTTTTTGTGCGTGCACCGCGATCTTTCATGATGTTAATAATGATTATTCCAAATACGAAAGCTGCAAGTGCATCCATTGTGTTATAGCCTTCCTGGAAGCCTTTAAAAAAGCTATTTGAAATATAGGTTTCAGTCGGATCTTGAATTACCCCAATTGGGTGCACAAATGCCGCTATAATAAGAATCGCAATAACCACTAATAAAATCGGTGTTAAAATCTTTCCTACAATATCAACGATCTTACTGGATTTTAATGAAAAGTATAGGGTTAGTCCGAAAAAGATAATTGTAAAAATAAATAATGGAAGATGGCTCTCCTGGTTTCCAACAAATGGTGCGATCCCAATTTCATAAGCAACCGTGTTTGTTCTAGGAATTGCAAATAAAGGACCAATCGTTAAATAAAGCGCAACCGTGAAGAAAATACCATATACCGGATTAACTCGACCTGCTAATGATTCCAAATCACTTTTTCCTGAGAAAGCCAAAGCCAGTATACCAAGTACAGGTAGTCCTACTCCTGTGATAATAAAGCCTAGATTCGCTGAAAAAACATTGCTTCCAGCTAATTGACCTAATTGTACCGGGAAGATTAGATTCCCTGCTCCAAAGAATAATGCAAATAACATAAATCCTACCGCTATGATATTACCAAATGAATCTCTTGATGATGACATATCTATTCCTCCCAAAACACCCTAGACATCTGATGAATAATAACTTTTCCTATAACATATCTAGAGCATAAAATTATACTAAGAAACTTACTCGCTTACAAATCCCAACTTGATAGAAACTAATATATCACACAAAAGTCCAAAAAACAACACTTTTCAGAAAATAGAATTATATCAAAATAATTTTAATAATAAATGTAATTATTGGGATATAGTTCCATAGAACCACAAGAAAATTCCATTGGTCCATTCGTAATATATTAATTGAAGGGAAAAACCTCTGGACATAGAACTATGTATGTAACGGTCAAAAAGAAAAGAAGGGGATGATCAAATGAAGATTGCTGTTTTATCCGATATTCATGCCGGCTTAAATCGAAAAAATACAGGAATGGATATCATTTCACAATTAAGCAAATGGATCGCAGCTAATTCTCCTGAGGTTTTTATCATAAGTGGTGACATGACAGCTGGTCCTGCAAAAAGCCTTAACCTACTAAACCAGTTACAAGAGGAATTTCCAAAAATGAAGCTATTATTTGTACATGGAAATCATGATATTTACCATGAAGACTCTAAATCTGCTTATGACATACTGCTAGAATTTCCCGGCAATCTAGGTAATGGGCCAGTCGAATTGAACGACAGTTGGGTTGTAATTGGTGATGGGGGCTGGTATGACTATACGTTTGGAATTGAAGGTTATACAGAGGAACAATTTTCAATAGGAACGTTTAATGATTTCACTTGGCCCGATAAAATGAACGCCCACTGGCCGGCTTCAGACCAAATTGAAACGAAACAACACCTTGAAAAACTCGAGAACTGGCTTGAGGCCTATAAGGGGAAAAATATCATAATGGTCACACATGTCGTTCCTTTCTCACGATATATTCAAATAAAAAATGACCCCGGCTGGGATTTCTTCAACGCCATGATGGGAAGTAAGCATTTCGGTGAGTTAGCCGAAGAATACCATGTAAAAAAATATATTTTTGGACATATTCATACGAGATATCATGAACAATATAACGGGATTGAAATTATCTGCAACCCGCTTGGTTATTACCCGCATGAATGGAACAGTAAGGATGCTGAAGAAGAAATATTTTCTACCATTAAAGTCATTGAAATTTAAGCCTGCATTATTGCAATGCAGGCTTTGTTTTTCGAATAGGAACCCTTTTCTTGGAACAAATTAAGATAAAGCGATACGAAAGGATTGTTATGCATGTTAAAAAATAGCATCAGGGTCTTTATTGTGATTTGTTCGATAGCCGCGGCAGTGCTGCTTCCAAAGAAATCGTACATAAAATATTTGCCTGTTACCTTATTTTCCACTAGCATTCTAATGTTTGAGATCTTCTATTTTACGGTGCATAAGCTTTGGAAGGTAAAAGGCAGCGTTAGTTCGATGGTGTGTGACACCTGTATCCTCATTTTAGGTCCCTATCTTTTTGCAAGTTATTGGGTGTTCTCCCTATCAAAAGGGAAGTTCCTCCCGTATGCCCTTATCAATCTTGTAGCAGATTGGATTTACGCCTACCCAATTGTTTCCCTGCTTAGAAAGCTGAATTTCTTTAAACTAAAGATTAGTTCGAGTAAGTTTTTTACTTTAATTTTTTCGGATGCTTTAATGAACTTTGCATTTCATAAGTTTTACGAGAAATACATTGTTCCAAAGCAATCTTCGAATTTCCAGGAATCGAGCGAGGCTGACTTAATTTAACTTTATTAATTCAAAAACCATAACAAAAGAGACCTGTTTAATTCTCATTTGAATTAAAAGGTCTCTTTTTAAATAATACATCAGAAAGTTATTCATTAATGTGTTAATCCACTACAGTACCGGCCCCACCTTCGCCAAGTACCATGATGACCACACGTGTCATCCACCTGACTTCATTATAATTGATAGCGCTTTCATTATCAACAAAAACAATTCAGCAAGTTTCGACATACATCATTCCCCCACTTTCTTTCCTTTAGATTTTTTTATTATTTTTGACTTATAAGAAATTATTCAATAAGGGCAATTCCTCACTGATAAGGCGGGTGTGATAAAATAGAAGAACCTACATTGATAAAGGTTGTGTGATGTGTGAAGCAAATGCTTGCGATTAGTGATATTCATGGCGATTTAGACAAATTCGAGCGCCTGTTGGAGCTTGTACAATATGATCAGCAATACGATCAGCTTCTGTTGTTAGGGGACTATGTGGATCGTGGACCACTCTCAAGGGCTGTTCTAGATAAAGTAATTCAACTTCGAAATGAAGGAGCAATTGCGTTAATTGGCAACCATGAAAAAATGATGATAGAAGCTTTCCGTGCAGATGCCATGAGCGTCAAAAGATGGTTTTACAACGGTGGAATTAAAACCTTGCAAAATTATGGCTACCATATCGAAAAGGATGATGCCAAATATTGGTACACAACAGAAGAAATGCCAAACCTTCTCGAAACAAATGAAGAAATCTGCCCGCACCTAGAAGTCCTAAAGGAATTTCCTTACTACTATGAAACGGATACTCATATTTTTGTTCATGCAGGTGTCCACCCAGAAACACCATTGGAATCAACAGACCCCCATTTATTTGTCTGGATTCGAGAGGAATTTCACAATGGCTATGGAGGTGAAAAGACTGTGGTGTTCGGCCATACCCCAACAAAATACTTACATAAAAGTGAAGAAATGTATTTCGGAAAAAATAAGATTATTGGCATTGATGGCGGCTGTGCATATGGCGGAAGACTGTATTGCTATGATGCGACTAATTCAGAAATATATTATATCGATTAGTACAATGGGACGGTTCAATTAAAACCGTCCTTATGGTTCCTAATGATCTCCACAAACTTTGTAGATGCTGGTGAGAGTGGTACGTTTTTTACGTAACAGATGCCAATGCTCCGATTTGGAATTTTTTCATCTAGCTGCACCTCGTGTAAGATGCCCTTTTCTAAATATTCCTGTGAGAATTCCTTGGTGACGCAGGCAATTCCCAGATTTATTTTTGCAAACTCTAAAAGTAGGTCGTGTGAACCCAATTCAAATTCGGGGGATATCCTTAACCCCTTCGATATCAGGAATTCATCCACATATTTTCTGGATACTGATTTTGGTTCAAGAAAAATGAGTGGATGCTTCACTAATTCATTTACACCCATTAGCTTTGGTAAGAGCTTTTTGTAATGATCCCCACATACAAAAATATCATGAATGTCCATGCATGGGATTTGTCCTAAGGTAGTGTCAGCCACTGGGAAGTTACAAATCGCTATGTCCACTTCACCCAATTTCAATAAAGAAATAAGCTCCTGAGTGGTCCCGTTTTCAATTTTAAACTTGATATTTGGATATTCATTATGGAAGTTTTCTAAGTATGTCAGCAAGAAGTACTTCGAAATTGTATCTCCCACACCAATCCTTAATTCACCCTTTGTTAAATTTTTAAATTCTAAAATCATCTCCTCACCAACATTGAGGAGATTCATCGCGGAATGAACATATTCAAATAACCGTTTTCCTTCATTTGTTAACGTAACTCCTTTGGGCGTACGATTAAACAATCGTATGTCCAGTTCCCTTTCCAATTGCATCATCGACTGACTGACCGCTGGCTGTGTCATAAAAAGTTCCTTTGCTGCTTTTGAAAAGCTTCCATTCTTAGCAACCACACTAAAAACTTTATATAAGTCTAATTTTCCAATCATATAAATCACCCTTATACCCATTATTAGATATATTAATTTTACTTATATCACATAATAGATGTATAGTACTAGTGGATACTAATTACATTAATCTTATCAGTATGTAGGAGTGATTGTTTTGGAAAGAGTAGTAGGAACAGTTGTAAGAGGTTTACGCGGTCCGATCATCAATAAAGGGGACAGCATTGAGCAAATCGTTGTTGACACTGTATTAACAGCTTCTGAGGTTGAAGGCTTTACTATACAAGATAAAGACATCGTAACTATAACTGAGTCTATTGTTGCACGTGCTCAAGGAAACTATGCCACGATTAATGATATCGCGCAAGATGTAGAGGCAAAGTTTGGCGATGACACTGTTGGTGTTATTTTCCCGATCCTAAGCCGTAACCGTTTTGCGATCTGTCTTCGCGGAATTGCGAAAGGTGCGAAAAAGATTGTCCTTATGTTAAGCTATCCTTCAGATGAAGTGGGTAACCACTTAGTGGATATTGACCTGCTTGATGAAAAAGGCATAAACCCTTGGACAGACGTTTTAACAGAACAACAATTCCGAGATGCGTTCGGACACAATAAACATCCTTTTACTGGTGTTGATTATATTGACTACTATAAATCATTAATCGAAGAATACGGGGTTGAATGTGAAGTTATCTTCTCAAACAATCCAAAAACAATACTAGACTATACAAAGAACGTGCTAACTTGTGACATTCACACAAGATTCCGCACTAAGAGAATTTTAAAAGCAAATGGCGGCGAAAAAGTATACAGTCTTGACAATATTCTTTCTGAATCGTTCAATGGCAGCGGCTTTAATGAACAATATGGTCTACTTGGCTCTAACAAAGCAACAGAGGAAAGCGTGAAGCTTTTCCCTCGTAATTGCCAACCAATCGTTGATAAAATTCAAGAGCTTCTAAAAGAGAAGACTGGTAAAATTGTAGAGGTTATGGTTTACGGAGACGGTGCTTTTAAAGATCCTGTCGGAAAAATTTGGGAGCTCGCTGATCCAGTTGTTTCTCCTGCCTATACTGCTGGTCTTGAAGGAACACCAAATGAAGTAAAATTAAAATACCTTGCAGATAACAATTTTGCTGATTTAAAAGGTGAAGAACTTAAAAAAGCAATCTCTGAGTTTATTGCGAACAAAGAAGGTGACCTTGTGGGTCAAATGGAAGCACAAGGTACAACACCTAGAAGACTAACAGACCTAATCGGTTCACTTTCTGACTTAACATCTGGAAGCGGTGATAAAGGTACTCCATTCGTCTTCATCCAAGGATATTTTGATAATTATACTAAATAAGTAGAAACAAGTCCCCTGTATTCATTCAGGGGATTTTTTTATCGGAAGGATGTTTCATTTTAGCTCTATGTGGTATTCTCTTACTAGGAAAAAAGATAAGACATGAGGAAGGATGATAGTTTGTTCGATTTACTTAGTTTCAATTGGGAGGCCCTACTTATCGATGTAGGATTCAAAGCCTTAAAAATAATTGGGATTTTCATTGCGTTTATCATTGTAAAAAAGATTGGGAACAAAGTCATTGACCGAGCCTTTACAAGATTACAGGAAAAGCAAAATATTTCGTTGGGCCGTGCCCATACATTACAAAAATTAATGGAAAATGTCCTCTCCTATGCCTTGATTTTTATTTTTGTCGCTTCAATTTTTAGTATTTTTAATATATCCGTAGCAAGTTTAATTGCCGGTGCTGGAATTGTGGGGCTGGCAGTTGGATTCGGAGCACAAGGACTTGTGAGTGATGTTGTGACAGGCTTTTTCCTATTGCTGGAAAAGCAAATTGATGTGAATGATTATGTCACGATCGGAGCTATTGATGGGGTTGTGGAAGCTGTTGGTTTACGAACCACTCAACTTCGTGGCTTTGATGGGACCTTGCACTATATTCCGAACCGGGACATTACAAGTGTGAGCAATCATTCACGCGGAAATATGCGTGCCCTTGTTGATATTGGGATTGCATATGGTGAAGACATTGACCAAGCGATAACCGTGATGCAGGAGGCATGCGACAAAGTGGCTGCCGGCAATTCAGTTATCGTTGAAGGACCGAATGTCATTGGTGTTCAGGCAATTGGAACATCAGATATTGTGCTTCGTGTCATTGCGAAAACAGTTAATGGCGAGCAATGGGGGGTTGAACGCGCATTTCGTAAAGCGATTAAAGAAGCCTTTGAAACGAAAGGCATTGAAATTCCACTCCCGCATCAGGTCACCATACATCGAAATGGCGATGGTCCGCAAAGAATGGGACAAAGTTAAAATGAAATGGGCACCCAATCAACAGGGTGCCCCTTCCTTTTATCGATTAAAATCAATCACTTCTGTTTGACCTAATGTAATCATCGTTTCACTTGGTTTTGTTTCGGCAATGATCTTTCCATTTCTGAATGAATAGCGAACCTTTGCTTGTTTGCGGATTGTTTCGTATTCATTTTCAGCGGACATCACAATGAAGTTTGCTGGTTTTCCTGCTTCAATCCCATAACGATCTTCGATTTGTAAAGTTTTTGCACTATTGGCTGTGATCAAATCGATAGAATTAACGATTTGCTCATATCCCATCAATTGTGATGCGTGAATTCCCATATGAAGAACCTGGAGCATATTGCCAGTTCCTAGTGGATACCATGGGTCAAATATATCATCGTGGCCAAAGCATACATTTAAACCTGCTTCAAGCAACTCTTTTACACGAGTTAACCCTCTGCGCTTTGGATACGTATCAAAACGGCCTTGTAAATGAATGTTCACCAGTGGATTCGATACAAAATTGATATTAGAAAGCTTTAGCAAACGGAAAAGCTTGTACGTGTATGCATCATTGTATGAGCCCATTGCTGTTGTATGGCTTGCCGTTGTGCGATTGCCAAGGCCGCGTTCATACGCTTCCTTCGCAACCACCTCAACAAATCTTGATTGTTCATCATCAATTTCATCACAATGAATGTCGATTAAACGATCATACTTTTCTGCTAAATCAAAAGCAGTTTTCATTGAATCGACGCCATATTCACGCGTGAATTCAAAATGTGGAATCCCGCCAACAACGTCTGCCCCCATTTTCAATGACTCTTCCAGCAACTCTGCTCCATTTGGATAGGATTGAATTCCTTCTTGTGGAAATGCAACTAGTTGAATATCTACAAATTCTTTTAATTCCTCTTTCACTTCAAGCATGGCTTTTAATGCCGTCAGAGTTGGATCCGTTACATCAACATGTGTACGAACATGCTGAATACCTTGAGCAATTTGCCATTTTAGCGCTGTTTTTGATCGTAATTTTACATCCTCATGAGTTAACGATTCTTTACGCTGGGACCAGCGCTGGATCCCTTCAAACAGAGTGCCGCTTTGATTCCACTCAGGTTCACCCGCAGTTAATGTCGTATCCAAATGAATATGGGGCTCAATGAAAGGAGGAAGAACCAACGCCCCACCAACATCAATAATTTCCTCATTTCCGTTCACTTCACCAAGCTCTTGTGTAATTTTATCAAACTGTCCATCTTTGATAACGAGATGCCAGTGTCCAGTTTTTCCTCTTAAAGTTGCATTTTTAATAATCAACTTAAAATCACCTTTGCTTCCTTAACTTTTTTAACTTCCGCTAGTTTCATGAATACGAAATAAATAACCGCTGTACCAAGTAGTGCATTTAATGGTGTAATACCAGGCGCTACTTGCGCAAACCCTACACCAACAGCCCATGCCGCAATTGAGATCCAGTTCACTGATTTAAATTTCATTTTTTCAAAAGCGCCATACTCTCTTTTTTTGATAAAGAAGTAATCCGTGATGATGATGGCACCAATAGATGGAATTGCAGCACCGAGAAGTGTTAGGAATCCAACAAAATTGTTGTACATCCACATGGCAAGTAAGGTTCCTACTAAGCCGTTAACTACGACAAACACTTTTTTAGAAATCTTCGTGATATTCGCAAACCCTAATCCTGATGCATATAGGGCATTATCATTTGTTGTCCAGATATTTAATCCTAGTACAATAATCGCAGGAATCATTAATCCTTGCAGGAACATAACCTCTGAGATATCCGCTAAGCTATAAGTCATAGATCCGATCGCACCGAATAAGAACATTAAAGAGTTACCTAAGAAAAAGGCAATCACGGTTGCGGTTACTGCTGAGCGTGAAGTTTTTGCAAATCGTGCGAAGTCTGGTGTTAACGTTCCAGCACTAATAAATGAACCTACACAAATTGTGAGTGCTGCTGAAATAGTTATTGATACAGTTGGCTTGTACTCCAGCAGAGCCGCGAACCCACCTAAGTCGCGAGTTGCTTCAACTGCCGAATAGCTGCCAAGAACCGCAATCGCTGGTACTGCAACAAAGCCTAAAACAATGAGTGCTTTCATTCCAAAAATGGAAGTTGCGGTCATCGCTAATCCAAAGGCTAAAATTAATGCATACACGTTCCAATCCATTGCATTTGCAACCGGAACCGCAAACATCGCTACCCCTACTCCAAACCAACCTACCTGAGTAAATCCGAGTAAAAAGGATGGCAGGTAAGATCCCTTTTCACCGAATGCATACTTTGCTAAAAGATGTGTCGATAATCCCGTCTTTGAAGCGATATAAGCAAGGGTACCTGTGTAGATCCCGAGTGCAAGATTTCCCGCTAACACGATTAAGATAAACTGAGTAAAAGTTAAGCCCATTCCAATTTCCCCACCAGCAAGCATACTCGCAGAAAAAAATGTCAAGCCTAGCATGACTGATAATGTCTTCCAAAATCCGTTTCGATTCGTTTGTGGTACTGCTTGCCATGAAAACTCTGAATCCATTTTTTGCATAAAATGATTCCTCCTGTTTTATCATTTCTGATACCAGAAGCAAGCAGAAAAAAAAGAGACTAATTACCAGGTTTCCTGACAATTAGCCTCTTCATCTATTAGAATGTACAGGAAAAATCGCACACGAAGTCCCCGCGCATTCTAATAAAATCCGCCGTCCTTGTCAGCCTCTCTGGACTGAATTAAAGGTACCAGTTATTAAATTAAACTTATTATCACAGAAAATTATTAAAACGTCAATAAAAATATTTATGTACCAATTTTTTCAAGCTCTGAAGCTACCAGCTTCATATCCTCCAAGAGAAGCGGATACAAATTTGGCCTTCTTCTAGCTGCAAGCGGATGGTACGCGACAGTCGTTTGATAACCATTCATCTGATAGAAGTTTCCCCTAAGCCCTTTGACTTCAAGTTCAGGGTTCTGAAAAAAGGATTGAACAGCCACATTACCAAGACAAACAATTAGCTTTGGTTTCTGCTGCTCGAGCTGGGCATATAGATGGTTAATGCAGATTTCGCGTGTCTTTTCCTTATCATAGGCCCGTTTCGGCTGTCTTTTTAAAATATAGGTCACATACAATTGTTCTTTATCAATCCCTGCATCATGAGCAGCTTTCTGTAAGGTCTGCCTTGTTCCACAAATCATTGGATTTCCTTCACGATCTTCACGCGCACCCGGATTATCCAAAATAATCAGGATCGGTGCTTTCGGATCCCCCTCTCCCCAAATCATCCGTGACCCTTGCTGATACAACCCGCATTCCTTGCAATTCTTCTGATCCTCTGGCGTTGGATCCTCATTCCACATAACCGGACAAAATGAATTCACATTCTTCACACTCCTCAAGATTAGGATAACCAACACTCAGAATTAATCTGATATTCAGAAGGAATTATGGCATTACTAATAAAAAGAGTCTTTTTAGAAAGGAATTGCCCTATGAAAAATATCAGGATGATCTTTATAAATGATATTAAAAATACATTAACGAATTGGGTTGCGGCTGTTGTCATCTTAGCCCTAATCCTGCTTCCCTCTCTCTATGCCTGGTTCAACATCAAAGCTTCGTGGGACCCTTACGGAAATACCAATCATATTCCAGTTGGCATTGTCAGTGAGGATCAGGAGACAATGGTTGACGATAAGGAAATTCATGTAGGGGACGATCTTACTAAAACATTAAAGGATAATAACTCATTTGAATGGCATTTTCTTGACCGCAACCAGGCGATGGATGAGGTAAAATCTGGGGAACTATACGCGGTTATTGTTATTCCCTCTGATTTTTCGAAAAAACTGGGAACAGTCATTAGTGATCACCCAACAAAAGCAACAGTAGAATATTATGTCAACGAAAAGGTCAATGCCATATCACCTAAAATCACAGAAAAAGGCGCAAATGTGATTACTGAAAAAATCACAAGTCAGTTCATTTCAACCGTGAACGGGGTTATTTTTGAAGTATTTAATCAACTTGGCATCGAAATCGAACAAAATTTACCTGATATCGAGCGATTTCAAACCTATGTCTTTTTATTGGAAGAAAAAATGCCTTCCATAAAATTGACACTTGATGATGCTTACAGGGAAATAATCCAAGCTAACTCGGTAATCAGGGACATACAGGAGTTGATTCCTAAGGCACAAAACACAACCAATCAAGCGTTACAAACAATTGGCG
The DNA here is from genome assembly GCF_020731355.1 of Bacillus sp. REN16. Lineage (GTDB taxonomy): Bacteria > Bacillota > Bacilli > Bacillales > Bacillaceae_L > Ferdinandcohnia. The sequence goes on from NZ_JAJFZK010000003.1 coordinate 379,948, forward strand.
ATGCAGACGCCTTCTTATCAAAGGCAGAAACCCGCTTTAAGGAAATATCTCCAATTATTAAGCAAAATTTAGTTAAAGTACAAAATGCAACACATGAAGTAGATGACTTTATCCATTCAGTGAATCTAAACCCTGAAGATTTAACTAAAACAAATACAGATTTTGAGTCACTAAAAGTATTACTTTCGGATTTGAAAAATGAGAGTACAAATCAGGGTATACATAAAAGCTTCACTCAATTGGATTCACTCCTGCAAAACCCAGAAAATGAACAACTTAATGACATTCGAACAGAAGTAAATCAACTAAAGGAACAATACAATACCCAATCTCAAAACCAAGTTAACAATCTTAATATTGCGATTCAAGACATAGGTGCCTTACAGCAACAGTTAAATAATATCCCTAGTCTGGAAGAGGTCCAAAATAATTCTAATAACACTAGAACTAAAGTTGATACTTTCATCAATCAATACAACAATGAAATTGAGACGAACATTCGGACTCAGCTCCAACATGCAAAAGATACCCTTCGTGGTGCTAAGGAAATTATTCTTGAAATACAAAAAATCATTCCACGGATTGAAACCATCCTGCAAAACGCGGGCGGTCAGCTCCAGGAAGGAAAAAATGTCATTTCAAGCGCAAGGAATCAATACCCTTATCTAAATCAAAAAGTCAATGAACTTGCCAATAAAATACGCGATTTAAATCAAAAGGCCAATATAAATGACCTTATCGAGTTACTCCGGAATGATCCGGAGGCAGAACGAGGATTCTTCGCTGAACCCGTTGGTTTGGATTCTCATAAACTTTTTCCTATTCCAAATTACGGAACAGGGATGACACCATTTTATACAGTCTTATCCTTATGGGTTGGCGGATTATTGATGATTTCCCTGCTTACAATTGATGCACATGGGTATGAAGGTATAGCAGGAAGAGATGAGTATTTTGGAAAAGCATTAACCTTTTTGACGATTGGCGTTCTGCAAACGATTATCGTAACTGCTGGAGATATGTGGCTACTGGGGGTTGAGGTAAGCGCCCCTTTCTATTTTATTTTGTTTAGCATTTTTATCAGTCTTGTTTTTGTTGTGATGATTTACACACTTGTATCTGTCCTTGGTAATGTCGGAAAAGCACTCGCGATTGTGCTACTGGTTTTACAAATCTCAAGTTCTGGCGGCACCTTCCCAGTCGTCCTATTGCCAAACTTTTTTCAGTACATTCATCCATACCTCCCATTTACGTATGCCATTAGTCTAACCCGGGAAGCCGTAGGAGGAATTGTCTGGGAAACAGTTTACTACGATCTCTTTATTCTCACTATTTTTGGTTCGGCAGCAATCATTATTGGTGCATGGCTAAAAGAGCCGATAAATAAGCTTGGTGCACCAATTAAACAAAAACTAAAAAAATCTGGGCTTTTTCATTGAGCTCAGATTTTTAGGCTGAAATTATATGCGAAACAAGCTTGAATTTTATAATTTCCTGGTGTATGAAATAATGTTTTCAGACACAAAAAAGTCCCATGACTATGC